>JAEUJQ010000022.1 GCA_016793095.1 Myxococcaceae bacterium
CAGCGGCACCGCCGTGCAGTCCTACTCCCAGAGCGTCACCGGCCTCTCGCCCGGCACGACGTACTTCTTCTGCGCCATCACCTCGAGCGCAGAGGGCACCGCCTTCGGCTCCGTCCTCTCCTTCACCACCGCCAACGCGCCACCGACCATCACCTCACCGGCCGCGACGATGGCGACCCCGAACGCCGCGTCACTGACGGCCTCGATCAATCCCTCCGGCAGCGCCACGACCGCCTGGTTCCGCTACGCGACGGTTGACCCGGTCACCTGCAACGACACCTTCGGCGTTCGTGCCCCTACGACGGGCGGCGTATCGGCCGGCGCTGGCAACACGGCCACCGTCGTCGCTGTTCCGATCGCGTCGCTGCTCCCCGCGACGACCTACTTCTTCTGCGCGCTCGCCTCGAACTCCGCAGGCACGACGGCTGGCGCCATCGCCTCCTTCACCACGCCCGGCCAACCCGCCACGATGACCCAACCCGCGAGCCTCGTCACGAGCACGAGCGCCTCGCTCAACGCGTCCACCACCCCGAACGGAAGCCAGACTGCGCTCTGGTTCCGCTACGCCACGACGAACCCGGGCACGTGTGACGACACCTTCGGAACGCGCACCCCGGCGATGGGCGGCATCGATCTCGGCGCTGGCGCGAGCCCGGTCGCGACCCAGCAGGCGCTGACCGGCCTCACTCCCGCCACGACGTACTTCGCCTGTGCGATCGCCCAGAACACGTGGGGCACGTCCTTCGGAGGCCTCGTCTCGTTCACCACTGCAGCCGCCGCACCGGCCGTCACCACGCTCGCGTCCTCGGCGATCAGCGTGACCGGAGCGACGCTCAACGGCTCGGCGATTCCGAACGGCGCCCCGACGCAAGGCTGGTTCCGGTACTCCACGACCAACCCGGGAACCTGCAACGACACCTTCGGCACCCGCGCTCCCGCGACTGGCGGCACGAGCCTCGGCGCGGGCGCGACGCCTGCCGCCTTCTCGGAAGTCCTGAGCGGCCTCGCCCCGGGCACGACGTACTTCGCCTGTGCCATCGCCTCGAGCTCCGCTGGGCTCAGCGTCGGCGCGGTCATCTCCTTCAGCACGCCCGTGCCGCCGACCGTCACGACGCTCGCCCCGACCCTCGTCACCAGCACCGCCGCGACGCTGAACGGCGAGGCTTCTCCGAACGGCACGGCGACGACGGGCTGGTTCCGCTACTCGACGACGAACCCGGGCACCTGCGACGACACCTTCGGCACCCGCGCGCCCCTCACGGGAGGCTCCGCGCTCGGGGCAGGATCGACGACGGTCCCCTTCTCCACCGCGCTCACCGGCCTCTCGCCCGGCACGACGTACTTCTTCTGCGCCATCGCCCAGAGCGCGGTCGGCCTTCGCACGGGAGGCGTGCAGACCTTCACGACGGCCACGCTGCTCGCGCCGCAGACGACGACCTCGCCCGCGACCAACGTGCAGGCCACGTCCGCGACGCTCAACGGCGCCGCCAACCCGAACGGCGCCGCGACGACGGGCTTCTTCCGGTACGCCACCACCAACCCCGGCACCTGCAACGACACCTTCGGCACCCGCGCTCCGGCGACCGGCGGCACCGCCCTCGGAGGCGGGACGACCTCGGCGAGCTTCTCGGAGGCGCTCACCGGCCTCTCGCCCGGCACCACGTTCTACTTCTGTGCCCTCGCGCAGAGCGCCAACGGGCTCGGCGCAGGAGCGGTTCAGACCTTCACCACGCCGTCCGCTCTGCAGGCGCCGGCGGTGTTGACGTCAGCGGCCACCACCATCACCGCCACCGCGGCGACGCTGAACGGCTCCGCGAACCCGAACGGCCAGGCGACGACGGCCTGGTTCAGGTACGCGACGACGAACCCTGGCGCCTGTGATGACGTGTTCGGCACGCGAACGCCGCTCACCGGCGGCGCGGCGCTCGGCTCCGGCAGCACCGCGGCGACGTTCGCTGAGTCCGTCACCGGCCTCGCAGCTGGCACGACGTACTTCTTCTGCGCGCTCGCCCAGAACGCGACCGGCACGGGCGTCGGCTCCCTCCAGACCTTCACGACGGCGGCGGCCCCCGAGCGCCCGACGGTCACGACCTCGCCGGCCACCTCGGTGACCGCCACGAGCGCGACGCTGAACGGCGCGGCGAACCCGAACGGCCAGGCGACGACCGGGTGGTTCCGCTACGCGACGACGAGCCCCGGCGCCTGCGACGACGCCTTCGGCACACGCGTGCCTGCGACCGGCTCCATCGCGCTCGGCTCGGGCTCGACGACCACCGCGTTCTCGGAGCCCCTCACCAGTCTCGCCCCAGGCACGCCGTACTTCTTCTGCGCCATCGCGCAGAACGCGACGGGCGTCGGGGTCGGAAGCCTGAGCGCCTTCATGACGGGGGCCGCACCACCAGTGGTGACGACGAGCGACCCGACGCGCGTCACGGGCACGGGCGCCACCCTCAACGGCACGGTCGATCCCCGCGGCTCGGAGACGCTCGCCTGGTTCCGGCTGGGCGACTCGGCGCCCTCGACGTGCGACGACGCCTTCGGCAGCCGCGTGCCAGCGACGGGCGGCTTCACCATCGACGCCGGCGCGGGACTGACGCCCTTCACCTTCGACGCGACAGGCCTCGCGCCGAAGCGCACGTACTTCGCGTGCGCGGCGGCGAGCAACCTGGCGGGCGCCGCGTTCGGCGGGCTGCGCACGTTCACCACTCCTGCCGTTCCGCCCACCGTCACCACCCAGGCCCCCGAGCTCAGCGGCGACGCCGTCGTCTTCCGCGGAGCCGCGAACCCGAACGGCAGCGAGACCACCGGTTGGTTCCGCCACGGCCCCGACCGGCCGCAGACGTGCGATGACACCTGGGGCACCCGCGTGCCCGCGAGCGCAGGCGCGTCACTGGGCAGCGGCCGGACCGCAGCGGCGTTCTCCGAGACCGTCAGCGGCCTGCCGGAGGGCGCCTCGTACGTGTGCGCCATCGCGTCGAACGAGGCCGGCCTCGCGTTCGGAGAAGTGCAGACCATCAGCGTGCCCGCGAAGCCGGGTCCCGAGCCGCAGCCCACGTCACCCGGCTGCGGGTGCGGCACCGGTGGCGGTCTGGCCTGGGTCGCGGCGAGCCTCCTCCTCGCGCTGCGCCGCCGCTGACGACGAGGACGAGCCGTTCGACCGGCGGTACTGCGACCGATCCTCGATGCTCGCTGCCACGCCACGGAACACCTCGCCCTCGACCTCCGCCGGCTCACAAACGAACGCCCTGCGCGTTGCGGACCTCGCCGAGGCGCTGGAGGTTCGACGACCGCCTCCTGCCGGTGAAGCCGCGCACGGCCGACTGCGCCGTGGAGCACCACGCGACGCTGCGGAGCGAGGCGAGCCCGCCGTGGACGACGTCGCCAGACCTCGACGACGACGCTGACGACGGGCTGGCGTTCACTCGGGAGCGGCGCGACAGCACCCGGGCTTCACCCTCGGCTCGGCCGGCTTCGCGCAGGGCGTTCCCTGGTCCAGGAGGATTCGAACCTCCGACGTCGAGAGTCACCGTCTCGCGCTCTACCCGACTGAGCTATGGGCCACTGCTTCCAGCGTTTCAGGCTGGGGTGTTTGCGTTTGACCGCTCCGCCACGTCCCTCGCGGGACGGCTGGATTCGAACCAGCGAGGCCCCTCACGGAGCCGAACACGTACCTTCACCTCGTCGCGACGAGCCGCGAGCATCACGTGACGGGTCCAGGGGACGAGCACGACGCCGTGGGTGTCTGGGTGACGGCCTCGAGAGGACGGTGAGCGCGAGCGCAGCCTGACGCCGCGACAGGCCGGGGTGACAGCCCGGGCGCCAGGTGTGCTACCTGCAGCCTCGATGACGAAGCCGCCGTTCACGCCGACCCAGCAACCGACCTCCTTCGCGAGGTCCCTCGGCTACGCGTGGAGCGGGCTCATTCACACCGTCGTCCACCAGCGGAACATGCGCATGCACATCATCGCGGCGCTCATGGTGGGGCTGGTCGGCAGCGCGGTCGAGCTGGGCCTCGCCGAGAAGGCGATCCTCATCTTCTGCGTGACGCTCATCTTCTTCGCCGAGATGCTCAACAGCGCGCTCGAGCAGTTGGTCGATCTCGCCATCCAGCAGTTCGACGAGAAGGCCAAGCTGACGAAGGACATCGCCGCCGCGGGCGTGCTGGTGCTGGCGATCGGCTCCATGGTGATCTTCGCCGCGATCCTCGTCCACGACGCCGACGTCATCTTCCACGACGTCAGCGTCATCGAACGGCAGGTGCTGTTCGGCGTTCCCCTCACCTTCTTCGGCGGCGCGCTGATGCACGAGGCGAAGAAGCCCGTGGCGCTCGACGTGCTGTTCGCCGTGGGCGCGCTCGTGACGTGGGGCGCGATCGCGAGCTGGACCGAGAGCTACGTCATGTCGGCCATGACGCTGGGCCTGTTGGTGGTCTGCGCTCAGACGGCCTGGGCGCGACGCGCACTTCGCTGAAAAAAAAAGCCCGGGATCAACCCGGGCACGTCGCGGTCGGACTTCCCTGACCGCTCCCTCGAAGGGCCCTCGAAGTCCCGGAGCCAGTCCGGAAAGTCGGGGTGCCTCCGAAGGCTCTGTTCAACCGCGCGTCAGGCTTCGGCGCGGGGCTCGGCCTGAACGTCGGCCGGCTTCTTCAAGTTCACCGTCACCTGGTCAATCAGCTCGGTGGCGATGTCGAGGATCTGGTTCGGAGTGTAGCCGCCGGACTGAAGCTGCGCAAAGAACGCCTGCGCCAGAGCTTTGGTGTTCTTCTTGTCGGTGCTCATCACGTGGTCCCTCCGATGGGTACTGGGTGCTGCGTGACCACCATCGTTTCACCCGCTGTGCCAGTCTTCGGATTCCACATTCATGCCTTATTTCAATGTTTTATGGGCGCTTCGTGATCGGCGAACTGCGTAGCGCGCCTCGCACCTCAGGAGGTTGGCGCGCGGCCATGCGTAAGTCCGGTGGCACTGGCAGTAGCCGGACTTCTTCTTGAAGTAGCGGAACTGGGTCATGACGTCGTCTCAACGCTCGTGCTACCCGCGCGTCGTGGCCTTCCGGATCAACAACATCCCCCAGTGGCTGGACGAGCCCGAGAGCGTGCTCGCGACGAAGGCGGCACAGAAGCTGGGCGTCACGCCGGCTGCGCTGAAGCAGGTCCGGGTGGTGCGCACCGTGCTCGACGCGCGGAAGAAGAACCACCCCCGCTACGTGCACACCCTCGAGGTCGAGCTCGCGCCCGGGAAGCTGCCCGCGACGCTGCCTCCGGACGTGAGCGAAGTCGATGCGGCCCCGGAGCCCCTGCCACCGGTGTCCCGTCAGCCGGCGCATCGACCGATCATCGTCGGCATGGGGCCCGCGGGGCTCTTCACCGCCCTCGCGCTCGCCGAGCGTGGCGTGAAGAGCGTCATCCTCGAGCGCGGCAAGGACGTCGTCGAGCGGAGGAAGGACGTCGCGAAGCTGTCACGAGACGGCACCCTGTTCCCCGAGTCGAACATGAACTTCGGCGAGGGCGGCGCCGGCGCGTACACCGACGGCAAGCTCTCGACCCGCATCAACCACCCTCACGTCCGCCGCGTCATCGAGACGTTCGCGAAGTACGGCGCGCCCGATCGCATCCTCGTGCAGGGCAAGCCGCACATCGGGTCCGATCTGCTCCCGTTCGCGGTCGAGCGCATGCGGCACGAGCTGATCGCCATGGGCGTCGAGGTGCGCTTCGAGACCCGCGTCGAGGACGTGGTGGTGAAGGACGGGCACGTCGCGGGGGTGCGGCTGCGCGACGGGAGCGTCATCGACGGCGATCGGGTGGTGCTGGCCCCGGGGAACTCCGCGCGCGAGCTCTATGAGCGGTTCGCGACCGACGGCCAGGTGCTCGTCGAGGCCAAGCCCTTCGCGCTCGGCTTCCGCGCCGAGCACCCACAGCTGCTCATCAACGAGCTTCAGTACGGGAGCAAGGTGGCCAGCGACGCCCGGCTGCCGCCCGCCGACTACAAGCTCGCCGAGAACCTGTCGGTGGACGGCGACGTGCGCGGGGTCTACTCGTTCTGCATGTGCCCGGGTGGCGTGGTGGTGCCGACGCCCACCGAAGACGGCTTTCAGTGCACGAACGGCATGTCGAACTCGCGGCGGAACTCGAAGTACGCCAACGCCGGCGTGGTGGTGAGCGTCTCGGTCGAGGACTTCGCGCGCGACGGCTTCACGGGCCCGCTCGCGGGGCTGGGCTTTCAACGCAAGTGGGAGAAGGCCGCCTACGAGCTGGGTGGCGGGAAGTTCCACGCACCGGCCATGCGCATCCCCGACTACCTCAGCGGGCGCCTGACGAAGCCGCCGGGCGGCACCACCTACCGGCCCGGCGTGACGCACGCCGATCTCACCCGGCTCTTCCCCAGCGCCCTCACCGAGTCGCTCCAGCAGGCGCTGCGCGCGTTCGATCGCGCGATGCGCGGCTTCATCACGGACGAGGGCCTGCTGATCGGCATCGAGGCGCGCACCTCGAGCCCCGTGCGGGTGACGCGGAACGAAGCGCTCCAGTCGGTGTCGGTGAAGGGGCTGTACCCGGCCGGCGAAGGCTGCGGGTACGCTGGAGGCATCGTGTCGTCCGGCATCGACGGCCTGCGGGTCGCCGAGCAGATCTGTCAGGAGCTCTCATGAAGTACCGCGTGAAGAACCAGGACGGCGAGATCGAGTTCCAGAGCTTCGGCCAGCTCGAGCAGGCCTGGCTCATGGGCCTCGTGGAGCCCACCGACGAAGTGCTGGAAGAGGGCAAGACGTTGTGGCGGCGGGCCGACACGATTCCACTGCTCGCGCGGGCACGGCACCACGGCGACAACGTGTGGGGCGGCGCCTGGTTCCTCTGGACCCTGATCGGCGTCGCGGGGGGCACCGTCGCCCTGTGGATGTTCCACGAGAAGAACTACGTGATCGCGCTGGTGGTGTCCTTCGTCGTCGCCGGCCTGATGATCAAGGTGACGGTCAACGCGCAGAAACGCCGCGACCCGCACTGGCAGTCGAAGAAGTGACGCCTACTTCTTCGTCACCGTCTTCTTGATGGCCTCGAACACCCGCGGCACGGCCAGGGTGTTCGCCTTGTTGATGATGAAGTTGGGGATCGAGCCGCCCGGGTCGGTGAACACGTAGTAGGTGGCGAAGGTCTTCTTGCCCTCTTCACGGGGCTCGAGCAGCCAGTAGCCCTCGTTCACGCGCACCCGCACGACGTCCTTGGGGACGGGCACCTTGTCGTCCATGTCGTTCACCACGGTCCAGGTGACCTTCATGAAGCCCTTCCCCTCCTGCCAGTTCGACTCGTCGATGAGGCGGATGATGTAGTCGCGGCGGTCCACCATCGGGGTGTTGAGCAACGAGTAGAGGACGGTGATCCGGTCGCCCCCCTCGCGCGAGAGCACCTTGCCGTCTTCCACGTACGGCATGGTCTTCGGGTAGTTGTCGTAGTCGCGCACGGCCTTCCAGACGTCGGCTGGCGGGGCGTCGATGAGGCCGATCGCCTTCATCTCGCGAACGGCGCCACCGTCTTCGCGCTGGCGGCCATAGACCTTCACCCCATCGGAGCTGGCGGCCAGCTCCCAGCGGGGCTCGTTGGCGCTGAGGAACACCATCGGCAACAGGAGAAGTTTCGTCATGTGCGTCTTCCTGATCAGGGTCGAAAGCGGCCCAAGGTGTGGGTAGTGTCCCACGCCGTGAGCCAGACCGACAACGCCCCTGAGAATTCAGACGAGCAGATCCGGAAGATCTACGCGAAGGACCTGAAGAGCGGCGAGGTGGTGCACACCGTCTTCAAGGCCAGCCGCAAAGAGAAGGCCTCGAGCCGCGCCGGCAAGCCCTACCTCTCCCTGACGCTGGTGGACCGCACCGGAGAGGTGGACGGTCGCGTCTTCGAGAACGTCGAGGCCGCCGAAACCGCCTTCGCGCAGGGCGACTACCTGCTGCTGAAGGGGCGGGTGGGCCACTTCCACGGCAAGACGCAGATCGTGATCGATCGGCTCGAGCGGCTCGACCCCGAGCCGATCGACCCCGCAGAGTTCGAGTACACGGCCCCGCCGGCTCCCGCCGAGACGAAGGAGGCCAGAGAGCCGAGAGACCGTGAGCCCAGGGACGAGGCGCAGCAGCACAAGGCCGCGCGACAGCGCCTGCTCAAGCTCCTCGACAACCCCACCATCGCGCTCGGCCTCGACGCGCTCCTGACCCAGCTCGAGAAGCAGCTCGAGGAGCGGGTGGTCGCGCGGCTCCAGGGCACCGGCCCTCAGGCGCACGGCGGCCCACGGGTCGAGAAGAAGCCCCGCCCTCCCCGCCCCGAGAAGCCCCACGAGCCGAAGCCAGAGCACAAGACCGAGGCGAAGCCCGAGGCGCCGAAGCGTGACGGCTCCCTCCCCGAGGGCCTGGCCTTCAAGCCATTCAAGGCGCTCGTCGGCGAGGGCGAGAACTCCCCCAGCGGCTCCTGAGGGCGTAGGCTTTCGAGAGGCACATGGCGAAGCGGCTCGGAGAGCGGCTCATCGAAACTGGCCTCGTTTCAGCCGAGGCCATCGAGCAGGCCCTGCAGCACCAGAAGATCACCGGCCATCGCCTCGGCGACTGCCTGGTCGAGCTCGGCCTGGTGCAGGAGACCGCGCTGCTGCGCTTCCTCGCGACCGAGTTCAAGACCCGCTACGTCTCCGCGGACAAGCTCGCCAAGGCCACCATTCCGCCCGAGGTGCTCGACAAGGTGCCGGTGCGCATGGCCGAGGCCCAGTGCTTTCTGCCCATCGCGTTCGACGCCGAGCGGAAGATCCTCTCGGTAGTGATGGCGGAGCCCCAGAAGGCCGATCTCGTGCGGGAGATCGCGCTCGTCACCGAGATGAACGAGGTGTTCCCCTTCATCGGGGTGCGCAACGCGATCCTCGCTGGCATCAAGAAGCACTACTACGGCGACCCGACCGCGTTCGCCGCGCTCGAGGGGGGCGGCGTGCAGGCGATGCCGCGGCCCAGCACCCCGAGCGGAACGTTCCGCGACCCGAACGAGCCCTCGCGCGTGACCTCGATGCCAGACGTCTCGTCTCGCACGAGCGTGAGCGGGTCGGGGCGCTCCTCGAGCCGCATCAACCCGACCCAGCTCAGGGAAGCCCTCGGCGCGGTGCGCGGCAGCGTCGGAGAGAACGACTTCCTCGAGACGCTGAACATCATGGTGTCGCTGCTCGAGATGCCCCGGAAGGACTTCCGGAGCCACTCGGCCCAGGTGGCGCGGCAGGCGGCGCTGATCGCCCGGCGCATCGGCGTGCCCCCGCGCGACGTGGCCAACACGCAAGTCGCCGCCTACCTGCACGATCTCGGCAAGAAGCCCGATCGGCACCTCACCCTGCCGCTGCTCGCCGCCACCCCGGACCTCAAGGGCGAGGCGAAGCGTTATGCGCGCGCGCCGATCAAGCTGTTCGAGACCGTGCACCTGCCGACGCAGGTGAACTCGCTGCTCGCGCACCTCTACGAGGCCTTCGACGGCTCGGGCCTCCCGCAGGGCGTGAAGGGTGAGGAGATCCCCGCTGGCGCCCGCATCATCGCCGCCGTCGACGCCTTCCTGGACTACACGCGCAACCCGTTCAACCCGATGGGCCGGATCCTGGCCAAGCAGGAGGCGCTCGACACCCTGCACGCGCAGGCCGGAACGCTGTTCGACCCGGTGGTGATCGACGCCCTGATCACGCTGCAGAGCGGCGACCTGCTCAAGCAGCGCGTGGAGACGGACGGCCGGCAGATCTACATCGCCGACCCCGACGAGGCGACCCGCACCGACCTGATGGACGCGGTGTCGAGGATGGGGCTCGTGGTGCAGTCGGTGGTGAAGCTCGACGGCGTCATCGATGCGGTGCTCGCGAACGAAGCCGACACGGTGGTGGTGGGGCTCGGGTACGGCGTCGGCGATCTCGTGGCGCTGGTGCAGTTCATTCGGGCGCGGCCCGAGAGCGCCTCGCTGCCGGTGCTGGTGCTGGGCGAGCCGACCGACTCGCAGACGAAAGAGCGGCTGATGCAGGGCGGCATCACCGGCTTCGTCGCGAACGCCGGCAACCCGGATGACGCGGCGGTGGTGATTCGTGGGGCCTACGCCGACCGCGTCGAGCACGGCGGACCGGGACATGTCGTGCGGGGCAGCTTCGACGAGCTCGCGCCAGCGGAGCTCGTGCGCATTCTCGGCTCGGGCCGGAAGTCGGGGCGGCTCATCATCCGCAACGGGCCGCAAGAAGGGCAGCTGCAGGTCGAGCGCGGGCGCGTCATGCACGCCACCTTCGCCGACAAGAAGGGCGAGCCGGCCATCAGCGCGCTGCTGGGGCTGGCCCAGGCCGAGTTCCAGTTCGATCCTGAGTCGGTGCTCAGCGACATGCCGAACGTCGACAAGGACCTCGAGGTGCTCGCGCGCCAGATGGCCGCGGCCTGACCTGACCCGTCTGCCCGGTCCTGTCAGTCAGCGTCGAGCCCCGGCACCAGCCGGCGGATCAGCGCCTCGTCGAACCCACGCCCCGCCAGGAACCGCGCGGCCTTCACGCCCGTGAGCCTCCGCCTCGCCAGCAGGGCCCGCGCCGCCAGCTCGTCGTCCTGCCCCACCTCGGACGCGATGCGGGTGACCGCCGCCCGGGCCTCGGCCTCGGCCACGCCCAGGGCGCCGAGCTTTCGAGTCACCGCCGCGCGCGACTGCTTCGCGGCGAAGGCCGTCCGCGCGTGCGCCTCGGCGGCGCGCCGATCGTCGAGGAACCCAAGCGCCTTGAGGCGGGCGACGGCCTGATCGATCTCGTCGGCGCCGAAGCCCTTCCGCACCAGCGCCGCGCGCAGCTGCGCCTCGGTCCGCTCGCGGGCCCCCAGCAGCTTCTTCGCATGCTCCAGCGCAGCCACGGCCCCGTTGTAGCCCATCGGCCGGCTCGAACGCGGAGGTGGAAATGAGCGCGGCTCAGGGGCAAACAGCGCCCATGCACCCGCTCCTGAGCCGGTTCCTCGACGTCGCGAAGGTGATCGAGGTGCTCGAACGGGGGCCGTCAGGCGATGACGAGCACGCGCTGGTCGCAGCCCTCGACGCCGAGCCGAAGCTGCGCGCCCAGGTGCTCGCGACGAAGGGCAAGGCGATGATCCCGAACGAGGTGCAGCAGAAGGTGATCATCGCGTCGACGAAGGCCGCCGCCGCGCGCGTCGCCGCTGACCCGCGACTTGGGCTGAAGGTGACGGCGGCCCTCGACGCGGTGGTGAGCGCGGGCGGGTCGAGGGACGAAGGGCTCGGGCTCGTGCAGCAGGCAGTGCTCGATGAGGGCTTCGCGTGGCCGGAGGACCCGGAGACCTTCGACGAGGCGTTCCTGGCGGAGACGCTGGACTCCCTGGTGCCGCTCGCGAAGGTGGACACGGACTCGGTCGAGGCGTGGGTGGACGAGTTCGTCAAGCAGGTCGACGGGGCAGCGCGCCCGCTCCGGCTCGCGGTCGCGGAGGATCTGCTCGAGGCGGCGTGGGCCGACGGGCCACAGCCCATCGCCGCCGAGCACGTCGATGACGCCATGGACTCGCTGGCCCACTCGGTCGCCTCGAGCGAGCTCGAGAAGGCGGGGGCGGCGCTCGTCGAGTTCCTCGGCTTCCTGGCGAAGCGCAACGTGGTGGGCCCGGTGCGCCTCGCGCGGCTCACCGAGGTCGCGAAGGCCGCCGCCGCCGCGCCTGAGCTGGGGGAGGAAGAGGAGGAGGAGGAGGAGGAGGAGGAGGAGAACGGCGCCGACGAGGAGGCGTGATGCTCACTCCTCGGCACCGGCAGCGTGGAAGACCCAGGGGAAGGTGATCACCACCACACCTCCGCCCTTCGGCTCCGGGAACTTCCAGCGGCGAATGCGCTCGAGCATGCAGGCCTCGACGTTGGGGCTGTCGACGCCCGACTCGGCCACCTGCGCGTCGGCGATGCTCCCGGTCGCGTCGATCGTCCACGTCACGGCGATCTTCCCGGCCAGCTTCGCGTTCTGCTGCAGCTCCTTCTCGTAGCAGAACTTGATCTCGCTCTGGTGCCGGCGAATCACCGCCATCACGACGTCTTTCTCGAGGCCGTTGCCGATCACCTGGCGGGGACCGTCGCCGGGCGCGAAGTTCTGCTTCCTGCCTGGGTTGAGACCGAAGCCGGTGGGCGAGCCGTTCGGCCGGCCCGGGCCGCCGATGCCGCCGATGCTGAGTCCGCCACCGGGAGGCCCACCCGTGCCGCTCCCGCGCGCGTCCATTCCTGCGAGGCCGTCGGTGCTCGCCGCGCCGGTGCCCGGCCCGAGGTTGTTGAGGGCCGAGTCGATGGCGTTGTTCGAGCCGGTGCCGAGCACGCGCCCGAACCCGCCGCCGAAGAGGCTGGCCATCAGGTTGTTCACCTTCCTGCGATCGACGGCGGCCTTCTGGGTGCGATCGACCGGCGCCTTCGGCGCGAGCAGGGTCGGCCTCGCGGTCGGGTCGGGCTCGGGCTTCTTGAGGAAGTCGGGCGACTTCTTCGGCACCGTCTTCTCGGGAGCGATCGCCACCGTGAGCTTCACCGGTGGGCCACCGAAGATGTCGCCCTCCGTCATGCCCTCGGTTGGCGTGAGGAGGAAGGACGCCACCACCGCGAAGAAGCCCAGCAGGGTGATGGCGGTGATCTTGAAGAAGCGGACATCGAGGTCCGAGGCGTCGCTGCGGACGAGCTCCGGCTTCAGCGGAGGCTCGATGGTGACCTCCAGACCGCCGAGGGAGCGCTTCACGGTCTCGCCGGCTCCAGCCGCGAGCAGCACCTCGTCTCCCGCGAGAACGCGCGTGCCCTCCTTCGTGGCCTCGACGGTCAGGTCGTTCACGTCCCAGCGGGCTCCGGGCGGCAGGTGGCGGACGTCGAGCAGCGTCGAGCCCCACGCGATGGACACCTTCGCTGGCAGGGCATCAGGAGACGGACGGGGACTGGCCTCGGACATGGGCAGAGACTCCTCGCAGGGCGGGTCGAAGCAGACGGCCGGCCGCCGTCCGCACACGTCTTCTGACACCAGCCTGAAAGTCGGGTTCCCGACGCACGCGCGGAGCCGGCCGCGGGCCCGCGCCCACGTGGCGCTCGAGCGACTTCACCGCTGCGTGGTGTCGCGAGGCTCGCCGCGCGGCCCCTCGGCGATCAACGCGTCGAGCACGGTCGCCAGCCCGTCGGTCCAGCGCCGCCGAAGCGCACGACCGTCAGAAGCGTTCGATCTGGAAGTCGTCGTCCGACGCGGGCTTGGGCGCAGCCGGGGCGGCGGCCGGGGCAGGCGCGGCCGGACGAACGGCAGGCTGTGCGGCTGCGGGCGTGGTGACCGGCGCCGCCTGCACGGGCGGCAGGTTCTGCCGTGAGGCGCCCGTCGGGGCTGGCGGCTGACCGGGCTTCGCAGGCGTGGCGTTCATCTGCTGCACGTAGGCCATCGAGCCCGGCACGGCCCGCTCCTCGCCCTGCTTCTGATCGAAGCCGTCCCACTTCGAGTCGGCCGTCGAGCTGATGCCCTGGTAGCGCAGCGCGAAGTCGTCCGGGTTGGACGCCTGGCGCAGCGCCTCCTGGTAGGTGATGAGGCCCTGCCGCACGAGCGACATGAGCGACTGATCGAACGTCTGCATGCCGTACGAGACGTTGCCCTGAGCGATCGCGTCGGCGATCTCCTTGGTGCGATCCTTGTCCTCGATGAGCTCCTTGATGCGCGCGGTCGTCTTCATGATCTCGACGGCGGCGACGCGGCCCTTCCCGTCGGCGCGGGGCACCAGGCGCTGCGAGACGACGGCCCGCAAGACCGAGGCGAGCTGAATGCGCACCTGCTTCTGCTGGTGCGGGGGGAACGCCGAGATGATGCGGTTGATCGTCTCGGTCGCGTCGAGGGTGTGCAGGGTGGACATCACGAGGTGGCCGGTCTCGGCGGCGAGCAGCGCCGTCTCGATCGTCTCGATGTCGCGCATTTCGCCGACGAGGATGACGTCGGGGTCCTGCCGCAGCGCGCTCTTCAGCGCCTGATGGAACGACAGCGTGTCGACGCCGATCTCACGCTGGTTCACGATCGAGCGCTTGTCGCGAATGAGGAACTCGATCGGATCCTCGACGGTGATGATGTGGTTCGTCTCCATCGAGTTGATGTGATCGATCATCGCCGCGAGCGTGGTGGACTTGCCCGAGCCGGTGGTGCCGGTGACGAGAATGAGGCCGCGCTCCTCGAGGGAGATCTTCTCGAGCATCGTCGGCAGCATCAGCTCCTTCACCGACATGATCTTGAAGGGGATGACACGCAGCACCGCGCCGATGGTGCCGCGCTGCTGGAAGACGTTGACGCGGAAGCGGCCGAGCCCGGGCACGCCGTACGCGAGATCCACCTCGTTGGAGGTCTTGAACTTCTCCTTCTGGAACTCGTTCATGATGCCGAACGCCATGCGGGCCACCTCTTCGGGAGGCAGCCGCTTGCCGTCCTTCAGGGGCACCAGCGAGCCGTCGACGCGGAACATCGGGGGCAGGCCGGCCTTCAGGTGAATGTCCGACGCGCCACCGCGCAGGGCGATCTGCAGAATCTCGTTGAGTTCCATGTCGGAGCCGAGCGTAACACCCGACGGCGTCCGGAACTGCCCAAACACGAACGCCGTGGACTCCCGTGTCGGACGGGAACCCACGGCGCGTGACAACCGAGACCGGCGAAATCAGCGCTTGCTGAACTGGAAGCGCTTGCGGGCGCCGGGCTGACCGGACTTCTTGCGCTCGACCGCGCGGGCGTCGCGGGTCAGGAAGCCGGCCTTCTTCAGCGGGCTGCGGAAGTCGGCGTTCATGCGGCAGAGGGCGCGCGACAGGCCGTGACGGATCGCGCCGGCCTGGCCAGACAGGCCTCCGCCGCGCACGTTCACCGTCATGTCCACCTTGCCCATCTGCTCCAGCACCTGGAGGGGCTGGTTGATGACCATGATCGACGTCTCACGGCCAAAGTACTCGTCCATCGGCCGGCCGTTGATCATGACCGAGCCGGAGCCCGACTTCACCCACACGCGGGCAGTGGCCTCCTTGCGGCGGCCGGTAGCGTAGAAACCGTCAGTGCCTGACTTCGCCATGGTGTTCTCTCAGTTCGTCCGTGAAAAGGGTTCAGGCCTTGACCGCGCGCGCGGCCGGCTTCTGGGCGACGTGCGGGTGCTTGTCGCCGGCGTAGACCTTGAGCTTCGTCATCATCTGACGGCCGAGCGCGTTGCGGGGCAGCATGCGCTTGACCGCGTTGAGGATGATGTCCTCGGGGTGACGCTTCTGCAGCGTCTGGTAGTCGGTCGTCTTCAGCGCGCCGGGGAAGCCCGCGTTCGGGTGCCGGTGGTAGAGCTTCTGGGCGGGCTTGTTGCCTGAGATCTTCACCTTCTCGGCGTTGATCACGACGACGTGATCGCCGGTGTCGATCGACGGCGTGTACATCGCCTTGTGCTTGCCCTTGAGCAGCGTCGCGATCTGCGTGGCGACCCGGCCGAGGATCTTCCCGTCGACGTCGACGAGGTGCCACTCGCGCTTGATGTCGTTCGCCTTCGCGCTGTACGTCCTCTGGTGCGGCATGACTTTGAGCCTTCTGGTTGGCCGTCGGCGGCGGCTGCCGCTTGAGGCATGAAAGGGCGGCCCTGCTACCTGTGCCGACACGGGGTGTCAAGACCCGTTCCGTGAGCCCTCCGAGCCAGCCCCGGGCGGAGGCCCCTGGGTCTTGAGCCGCTCGCGCAGTGACGCGAAGAAGTTCTGCTCCTTCTCGGTCGGTGGGCCCTGGGGAATCGCGTCGAGATCGATGATTTCACACAGCTCTTCCGGCAGGTCCTGCAGGAAGCGGCTGGGCGTGCGGGGCACCTCGCGGCCGCGCTTGAGGCGCTGCGTGGCCCGGGTCATCACCAGGCGCTCCCGGGCGCGCGTCATGCCGACGTAGCAGAGGCGACGCTCCTCCTCGGGGTTGGGCGCCTCGCCCTGCATGCCGGAATGGGGCAGGAGATCCTCCTCGAGGCCCATGAGGAAGACGAGCTTCCACTCGAGGCCCTTGGCGCCGTGGAGCGTCATCAGCGTCACCCGGCCCTGCGTGTGGTGCGGCTCGTCCTCCTCCTCCTTCGTGTCGAGGGCGAGGCGGTTCAGGTACGTGAGCAGGCTGGCCTTGGGGCCCTCGCGCCGCTCGTAGGCCTCGAGGGAGTCGATCACCTGCGCGACGGCCTTCGCCTTCCGATCAGCCGACGCCGCCGACGGGGCGTGGAGCCGCGCGGCGCCCACGAAGTCGATCTCGCCCAGCAGCTCCCGGGTGACGTGGGCGAGGTTGCCCTTGTTGAACGCGCGCCGGTACCGCTCCACCAGCGCGAGGAACTCGGCGATCTTCTCGGGGGCGCCCTGCGGCACCTCGGGAATGTCGGCGGCCTGCTCGAGCGCCTTCCACAGCGGGACCTCGTTCGTGACGGCCCAGGCGGTGACGCGCTCCATGGTGACGTCGCCGATGCCGCGCGCGGGCACGTTGATGATGCGCAGGATGGAGGACTCGTCCTTCGGGTTGGCGATCAGCTTGAAGTACGCGATCACGTCGCGCACCTCGCGGCGATCGAAGAACTCGGTGCCGCCGATCACCTCGTAGCGCACGTCCTTCTCGCGCAGCGCCTCCTCGACGGGCCGCGACTGCCCGTTGGTCCGGTACAGCACCGCGATCTCGTCGGCGGGCAGCCCGTGGGCGAGCGCTTCCTTCACCTCGCGGGCGACGTAGCGGGCCTCCTCTTCTTCGCTGGGCGCCGACACGAGCTTCACCAGCGGGCCGCCCTTCACGTCCGTCCACATGCGCTTGGCGCGGCGGTGGGGGTTCTGCTCGATGACGGCGTTGGCGCCGTCGAGGATGACGGCGGTCGAGCGGTAGTTCTGTTCGAGCCGCACCTCCTTCCCACCGGGGAAGTGCCGCTCGAACTCGAGGATGTTGCGCACCTCGGCGCCGCGCCACGAGTAGATGCACTGATCGTCGTCGCCGACGGCGCAGACGTTCCCGTGCGCCTCGCCCAGGTGGCGCAGCACCTCGAGCTGGGCGCGGTTGGTGTCCTGGAACTCGTCCACCATGAGGTAGCGGAAGCGCTGCTGGTACTCGCGCTTCACCTTCGGGAACTGCTCGAAGAGGCGCGACGGGTAGACGATGAGATCGTCGAAGTCGACGGCGCCCTGGGCCTTGAGCGCGAGCTGGTAGAGGGGAAACACCAGGTGCGCGACGAGATCGAGATCGTCGCCCTGCCCCTCGGGCTTCGGCTGCGGCTCGCTCCCCGAGTTCTTCGCGCGCGAGATGAGCGTCAACACCTTGCGCGGGTCGAACGCCTTGTCATCGACGTTGCGGTCGCGCATGGCCCGGCGCACGAGGGCGATCTGATCGCCGGTGTCGGCGATCGCGAACTTCTTCGGCCAGCCCAGCTTCGGCAGGTGGGCCTTGAGCACCTCGGCCCCGAACGCGTGGAAGGTGGACAGGGTGACGCCGAGCGCGCGCTGCCCGGCCATGTGCACCACGCGCTCCTTCATCTCGGCGGCGGCTTTGTTGGTGAAAGTGACCGCGAGGATCGCGCGGGCCGGCACCTTCTTCTCGAGCAGGTGGCAGATGCGGTGGGTGATGACGCGCGTCTTCCCCGAGCCGGCGCCCGCGAGCACGAGGAGCGGCCCCTCGGTCGTGAGCACGGCCTCGCGCTGCGGGGGGTTGAGGTGCGACAGATCCACGGCGACGTCCTTGTACTCGACCGCGGCGGCAGATCGTCGGGCAATCCGGGCGGGGCTTTGACATGCTCCCCCCGCCGATGCCGTCGATCCGGATCAACGAGTACTCCTACGAGTACGCCTGGTGGGGGGCGGGGGAGGAGAAGGCTCCGCTCCTGCTGCTCCACGAGGCCGCGGGGCACGCGAAGGGCTGGGGCGAGTTCCCCCGGCGCCTCGCGGAGGCCATCGACCGGCGCGTCTACGCGTACTCGCGGCTGGGCTGGGGCGAGTCGGAGCCGTTGCCGTCACCGCTCGCCGCCGGCTACCTCGAGAAGGAGGCGCTCGACGTGCTGCCCGAGCTACGCACGGCCCTGCGGCTCGACCGGGTGATCCTCATCGGGTTCCAGGAGGGCGCCAGCATCTCGCTCATCCACGCCGGCGCGTCGTCGATGCCCGTCGAGGGGGTCATCGCCATCTCGCCCCTCCTCTCCGTGGACGACGCGCTCAAGGCCGAGATCCGCAAGCTGCACCAGCGCGGCCTGCCGGAGTCCATCGAGGCGACCGCTGCGGACCCGGACCGCACCTTCGATCAGTGGGCCCGGCTGTGGACGGGGCCCGCCTTCGCGCAGTGGCAGATGGACGACTTCGTGCGCGGCGTGACCTGCCCGGTGCTGGGGCTGCGCGGCGAGCACGACGGCTTCACCTCACCGGGCCACCTCGAGCGCCTGGGGACGCTCGTGAAGCAGCTCGAGCCCGTCACGCTCTCGGGCTGCCGGCACGCGCCGCACGTGGACAAGCCTGCGGCCGTGGTGACCGCGGTGTCGGCCTTCGCCAGGCTGCTGCCCTGACGTCTGACGAGGGTCAACGCGTGACGCGACCAACGTGCTATCCGCGTTCGATGCGCGCTCTGCTCCTCGTCGTGGTCCTGGCCGCTCCGCTGACGACCGCGGCCAGGAAGCCGCCACCGGAGATCCAGCGGATCATCGAGAAGGACCGGCGCGACGAGTCCTTGACGGACGACGAGCAGAAGAAGCTGCAGGCCTGGGAGGACGAGGTGGAGAAGGAAGAGGAGCGCGCCATGGAGGCGATGGAGCGCAACCTGCTCGAGGCCGTGAAGCAGACCGCCCCGCCCGAGGTGCTCCAGGAGCTGAAGTTCCAGTGCCCGGCGAAGCAACCCGTCCTCGCGGTGAAGGCGCCGAGCGCCGCCGAGTGGGCCACGCTGATCGATCAGGTGTCGAAGGCGATGTCCGCGAAGCTGGGCGAGGCAGGCCCACGATTGGTGAAGGCCACGCGCGCGAAGAAGGCCCACGACGCGCGGACGGTCGGCGCGGTGCTGGGCTCGCTCCACTCGGTGACCGCCGGGGTGCTGGTGACGGCCGAGGCGTGCCGGCTCGAGCCCTCGAACGTGCACTGCGCGGCGAACCTGGGCTCGCTGCTCGACGGCCTCGACGACGACCCGGGCGCGGTGACGGCGCTCGCCTGGGCGCAGGCGAAGGACCCGAAGCACCCGCTGCCGCAGATGAACCTGGGGTGGCTCTCCTTCCATCGGGGCGACTTCGCCGCGGCGAAGGGCCGCTTCGAGACGGTCGAGCGCACGCTCGGGCCTTCGCGCTTCACCGATCTCGCGCTCGGGCTCACCGCGCACTGCACGGGCGATCACACCACGGCGCGCACGAGGCTCCGCCGCAACCGTCTGCCACCTCACGCCCGGCCGGCGATGGACGAGGAGGACCAGCGCTCCGTGCAGCGCCGCGGGAAGGACAAGAAGAGCGAGTCCGATGACGGCGAGGACGACGACTCGCCCGAGCCCGATCCGAACGAGCCGCCGCCGTCACCGCTCGCGCGCTCCGCCGCCATGCGCCCCGAGCTGCCGCACCCGCTCATCGCCACCAGCGAGGAGGAGCTGGGGCCGTCGGCGAAGCGCAAGCTCGACATCATGAAGGAGTGGCTCGAGGACAAGCAGAAGCTCGAGCAGCGCGCCGCCGGGCTGCGGGCCACCGTGGCCGCCGAAGACGAGGCCGCCGGCACCCGCGCCGAGGGCAACCGCCTGGTGCTGACGGTGAGCGACGACGGCGCCGACGACGCGTACGAGCGGGTGCGCGACTACTACCGCGCGAGGTTCTGGAAGATCACGAAGGCCCGCAACGCTGCCCTCGAGCCGGTGCGGCTCGACGCGAAGACCCGCACCGACGCCCTGCGCAAGCGCATGGGAGGCTGCATGCAGAGCGCGAACAAGAGCTGCGCGGTCGCGGTGTGCGCTGACGCAAAGGGCCTTCGGGGCTCGATCCTCACGTCGGCGGTGATGGCCTGGCAGCCGCACCACACGCAGCTCCACACGCTGATCGGCGACTTCGGGCAGGTGTCGGCCGAGGCCGTCGCGCTGGCCAGGACCGAGGCGCGGCGCGCGGTGGTGGACTCCTGGCGGCAGGCGCAGGTGATCAACTGGCTGCACGCCGACTGGTCGAGCGCCGTCACCGTCGAGGGCATCGCGGCGTCGGCGATCGTCGAGCTCTGCCCCAAAGAGGTCCCCGTGCCCGCGCCGACCTCGAAGAAGGTGCCCCAGAAGCCCGCGAAGAAGGGCTGCTCGCAGGCCAGCCAGGACACGCAGGCCGGCCTCGATCTCGAGGTGGTCGCGGTGAAGGCCGGCTGCGGCAAGGTCGAGCTCACCGTGAACTTCAAAGGCTTCACCGGCAGCATCGGCCACGACAAGAACAGCCAGACGACGACCCTGTTCCTCGGCGTGGGCCACAGCGGCGAACTGAGCGGCAACGCGGGGATGTACTTCGAGTCCACTGGCGGCCACATCTCGGACTTCGGGGTGCGGGCGACGGCTGGCGCGTCGGCGGTCGGACTGACCGCGGAGACGCAGCTTGGGTTCGGCGTCGGCAAGGCCGTCGACGGCTTCCTCGCCGCGTCCGAGGGCGGGGCCTCGACAGGCGGGGCGCTCGAAGCGGCGTTGGTGAGCGGCTCGACGTTCCAGACGAGCGGCGGGGCCTCCGTCGGACCGCTGTCCTTGACCGGGCCAATGCTCAAGTAGCGACAGGTTCTTCGTGAAGGGCGAAAGCTGGGGAATACTCGGGGCGTGGCCCGCGACACGAAGAAGACCGCCCTCGAGCCGGACGAAGCCCGCGCGCTGATCGCCTCGCTCGACAAGCGCCGGTTCCTCGACGAGCTGAACCGCCTGACGCAGACGTTCGCGTCCGATCCCGGCAACCCGGGCAGCTACGCCTGCAAGGACTGCGTGCGCTGCGCGAACTGCATGTTCTGCGAGGGCTGCGAGGCCTGCTACGCGTCGACCCACTGCATCCGGTGCGAGCTCTGCAACAACTGCTCGCACTGCGTGGACTCGAAGTCGCTCCATGGCTGCGCGTACTGCGTGTCGAGCGAGAACTGCACGACGAGCGCCTACGTCGTCTTCAGCCGCAACCTGTCGGACTGCACGTACTGCTTCGGCTGCGTGGGCCTGTCCAAGAAGGACTTTCACATCTTGAACGTGGGCTTCTCGCGACAGGAATACTTCGAGCTGACGGCGAAGCTGAAGAAGGAGCTCGGCGTCAAGGGCTGAGCCGGGCCAACGTCACAGCACCCTCAGGAACCACGCCTTGAGGTACTCGGTCTCGGGCAGGCCCGGCAGCACCGGGTGATCCAGCCCCGCGCCGCGCCGCTCGAGCACCTGCACCGTGCGCTTCGCGTCAGCCGCCGCCTCGAGCACCACCTCGTCGAACGCCTCGCGCGACAGCTTCCCCGAGCACGAGCACGTCACCAGCAGCCCCTCGGGCGCGAGCAGCTTGAAGGCCCGCACGTTGAGCTCGTGGTAGGCGCGCTTCGCCGTCGCGAGGCCCTCCTTGCGCTTGGCCAGCCCGGGCGGGTCGATCACCACCGTGTCGAACAGCGCGCCTGCGTCGGACAGCGAGCGGAGCACGTCGAAGGCGTTGGCCGTCTTCACCTCGACGTGACGGTGACCGTTGCGCTCCATGTTCGCGCGGGCGCGGTTCGCGGCGTCGGGATCCTGCTCGACGGCGATGACGGATGTGCAGCTCCGGGCGAGCGCGAGCGCGAACCCACCGTGGTAGCTGAACGTGTCGAGCGCCCTGCCCTTCGCCAGCTCGCCGGCGCGCAGGTGGTTGTCGAGCTGATCGAGGAACGAGCCCGTCTTCGAGTCGGCGAGCAGGTCGATCTCCAGCGCGCTCGCGCCCTCGTGGTAGCGCACCAGCGTCGCGCCTTCGCCGGCGAGCACCTTCGTCTCGCGGCCCAGCCCCTCGAAGTCGCGCCCCGACGCGTCGTCGCGACAGACGACGAGCCGGGCGCCGGTCACCTCGCGCAGCAGCTCGGCCCAGCGCGCTTTGCGCACGTCGGCGCCCTCGCTCAGCGCCTGCACCGTCAGCGCCGGCCCGTAGCGATCGACGATGAGGCCCGGCACGAGGTCGGCCTCGCTGTGCACCACGCGAAGGGCGTCGCGCGCCTTCAGGCTGCTCCGCCGCGCCAGCGCCAGCTCGAAGCGCCGCCTCCAGAACGCGTCATCGACCCGCTCGTCGGCCGCGAGCTTGCGCGTCACCAGCCTCAGCGCGAGCGGAGACCTCGTCGCCGCGAACGCCTGCCCGAGCGGGTTCTGCTGCGCGTCCACCACGTCGACGAGCGCGCCGGGCGGCAGATCGCCGGGCAGCGCCTCGACCTCCTGGCGCCACACCCACGGGTAGCCCTGGCGCACCGACTTCGCGGCCTTGAGGCTCACCTTCGCGACGGGGGCCTTCGTCACTCGAGCCCCCGCGCCGCGAGCTCACCATCGTCTTCCCCGCGCAGGTGCCCCACCTCGTGGAGCAGCGTCACCTTCATCTGCTGGACGAGCTCCTCGCGCGTCTTCACCGCCCGGCCCAGGTTCTTGCGGTACAGCACCACCGAGCGGCAGGGGTCGCCGTCTTCCGGCTGACAGGCCTCCTGAATCGGCGGACCGCGGAACAACCCGAGGATCGTCGGCGACAGCGGCGGCTCTCCCGTCGTGAGATCGGCGAGCGCCGGCACGTCTTCCGCGCCGATCGGCACGCCCTTGAGGTCCGCCTTCACCTCGGCGGGGAGCGCCTCGACGAGCGCCGCGAGCTCCTTCTCGAACTCGGGCTTCGGCAAGAGGACCGGCGTCCAGAAGTGCTCGGGCGACGCCAGGTGCGCCTTCGCGAAGTGTCTGTCGGCCTCGGCCTGCTTGCCGTCGCGCTCGAGGATCAAGGCGAGGTGGTAGTGCGCGTGCCCGCCGCGCTTCGCATCGCCGGTGAGCTTCTGGAACGCAGCCTGCGCCTCGGGGAACCGGCAGCGCTCGAACAGCGCCAGCGCGCGCTCGAACGACGCCTCGGGGTCGTCCTTCGCGCGCTCGAGCACCCACTCGCTCCGCGCGATCGCCTCGGCGTTCCGGCCGACGTCGTTGAGCGCCACCGCGGCCACCCGCCCGAGCTCCAGCGCGATGGCCAGCTCCTCCTTGTCTCCCGAGCGCGCCGCCGCCGCCTGCGCCAGGGCGAACCCGCGCTCGGCGTACAGCACGCCCAGCTCGTCCACCTCGCGCGACGAGGGCAGCACCGCCGAGTACAGGTGGGCCGCGCCGAGCAGCGCGTCGAGGGACTGGGGATCGACCGCGAGCGCGCGCGCGTACGCCAGCTTCGCCTCGTCGAGGCGCTCGAGCGCCACCAGCGCCCGGCCCCGCTCCGCGTGCGCCATCGGCTCGTCGGGAGCCAGCGCCGACGCCTGCGCGGCGCACGACAACGCCTTGTCCCAGGCCAGCCCGTCGGCGAACGCCTGCGCGGCCTCGAGCGGGTCCTTCCCCTTCGCCTCGCAGACGGCCAGCGGGTGCACGTCGTGCGGCGAGGGCGCGTCCAGCCGGACCGGGGTCGGGGGCACCTTCGAGGGGGCCTGGACGATCGGCGTCTGGCACTCGCAGCTCCCCGCGTCGACGGGCGCGGTCGGCCGGGGACACGCGGTGAAGCCGAGGACCACCAGGAGCGCCGCGAGGCGCGCCACCCTCACGCCGACTTCTTCTCCTTCTCGAAGAAGATCTGCGGCGCTTCCTTCTTCAGCACGACGCCTTCGGTGATGCGGCATTCCTTCACGCCCTCGCGGAAGGGCACGTCGTACATGATGTCGAGCATCGCGTCTTCCATGATGGCCCGCAGGCCGCGCGCGCCCGAGTGCCGGCGCAGCGCCTCCTTCGCGACCGCCCGCAGCGCCTCCTTCGTGAACTGGAGCTTCACCTTCTCCATCTCGAAGAGCTTCTGGTACTGCTTCGTCAGCGCGTTCTTCGGCTCGGTGAGGATCGTGACGAGATCGTCTTCCTTGAGATCGTTGAGCGTCGCCAGCACGGGCAGGCGGCCGATGAACTCGGGGATCATGCCGAACTTCATCAGGTCGTCCGGCTCCACCAGGCGCAGGAGCTCGCCGACGCCCCGCTCGTCCTTCGACTCGATGGCCGCGCCGAAGCCCAGGCCCTTCTCACCGGTGCGCCGACGGATCACCTGCTCGATGCCGTGGAACGCGCCGCCGCAGATGAAGAGGATGTTCGAGGTGTCGACCTGAATGTACTCCTGCTGGTTGTACTTCTTGCCGCCCCGCGGGGTGACGTTCGCGCGCGTGCCCTCGATGATCTTGAGCAGCGCCTGCTGCACGCCCTCGCCGCCGACGTCTCGCGTGGCCGAGGGGGTGTCGCCGTTCTTCCGCGCGATCTTGTCGATCTCGTCCACGTAGACGATGCCGCGCGCCGCCTTCTCGACGTCGTAGTCCGCGTTGTGGAGCAGGTTCTGAATGATGTTCTCGACGTCTTCGCCGACGTAGCCCGCCTCGGTGAGGCTGGTGGCGTCGGCGATGGTGAAGGGCACGTTGAGGAAGCGCGCGAGCGACTGGGCGAGCAGCGTCTTGCCCGAGCCGGTGGGCCCGATGAGCAGGATGTTCGACTTCGACAGCTCGACCTCTTCCGGCCCCGGCAGCTTCATGCCCGGGCGTGGCCGCTGCGCCGGCTTGCGCTGATAGATGCGCTTGTAGTGGTTGTAGACGGCCACCGAGAGCACGCGCTTGGCGAAGTCCTGGCCCACGACGTAGTCGTCGAGGAACGTCTTGATCTCCATCGGGGTCGGCAGGCTCACCTGCGGCCGCGACTCGTCCTTCTCGTTCTCCTCGGCGATGATGTCGTTGCAGAGCTTGATGCACTCGTCGCAGATGTAGACCGTCGGCCCCGCGATGAGCTTGCGCACCTCGCGCTGCGACTTCCCGCAGAACGAACAGGACAGGTTGACGTGACTGTCGCCCTTCTTCAAACCGTCCTCCAGTGGCCTACTGCTGACTGTAACCGCAGGAACCGCACGAAGAAAACTCTAGCAACGCCCGGGCGCGACGGCACGACGACCGACGGGCCTCCTCTGACCCGACCAGACAGCCGGCGGTCACGCTTCGGCCTTCTTCGCGACGACCTCTTCCAGGTCCTGGGCCAGGGCGTCGGCGCGCTCGACGATCGCGCGGGGCACCTTCTTGTTCGCCCTCAACTCGGCCGCCAGGCGCTTGAGCTGCAGCCACAGCCGCTTGACCTCGGCGGCGTCGTTGGGGTCACGCTCGGGCGGGGGGAAGCGCTCCACCAGATCGCGTCGCAGCTCGCTGGTCGGCTTCTCGGGGTTCCAGATGGAGTCGCGGATCGACTTGTACTCCTGGGCTGACAGCTGGCCCCGCTCTTCGGCCTGCGCCAGCACCTCGACCACCTCGAACGGCGGGGCCGACTCGGCGACGTCGGGAGCCGCCAGGCGCTCGGGCTCGTACTTGTTCATCACCGAGTAGCCCTTCGTGAGCTTGTCGGCGGTCTGCTTGCGGATGCGCAGCTCGGCCAGGCAGTAGGCCTCGAACGTCGGGTAGCCCCAGTCCTGGAAGGTGCCCTCGTGCTTCACCTTCGTGAGCAGCTTGCCCAGCTCGACCCACGAGGACTTGAAGCGCTTCGCGGCCAGCAGCACGAGCTGCCGGAACGAGCCGGGTGGCGCTGCCATCGCCTTCCGCTCGAGCTCCTGTTCGACGTTCGCCATAGACTGGCGTGTGAACCAGAGAGCCGCGGTCCTTTCAACCCTTCTTGCCGATGTTGAAGGCGAGGCTGACGGTCGCTCCCGAGCCCTGCGCCTTGAAGGGCCACTTCGCCATCTCGCGCATGAGGCACTCGGGCAGCGGGCCTGACTTGAAGTCCGGGTTGTCCACCCACACCTTCGACACCTTGCCCGACTCGTTCACGGTGAACTCGATGGGGATCTTGGTGGCCGGCATGCCCGGCTTCGCGACCTCCTTGATGCAGGGGATCAGGGTGGGCTTGAACTTCGCGATGACCGAGTTGATGGCCTCCTGATCGACCTCGCCCATCGCGAGCCCGTCGGAGTCGGCGGTGCCCATCTTCGGCTTCGGGGTCGTGGGCGCGGTCGCGACGGGGGTGTTCCCGACAGGCGGCGTGTTGCCGACCGGCGTCTTCGGCGGCGGGCGCTTGCCGGGCACGTAGTCCACCAGCTCGTCGTCGGCGCTGCGGTGCGCCCGGGTGATGGTGGGTGTGTCGATGGTGATGTCGCCCCAGGCGAGCTCGTCGGCCGAGCCGGTCGAGCCGTGCACCGCCAGGTAGCTGCCGAGGAAGGCGACGCCCACGCCGATCACCAGGAGCACGCCTGACACGATCGCGATCGCGGTGAGGATCTTCTTCGAGCGCTGCTTCGCGTGATGCTCGGCGTGCGCGTCGACGCGCTGCTTGGCCTCCGCCTTCGCGAGGTGCACCTTGAGCTCGGGGACGTCCCGCAGCTTGCGGAAGATGCCCGAGCCCATCATCTGGACCTCGGTCTGCCCGTTCAGCTCTCCAGCGAAGAGCTTGTCCACCACCGCTTTGGTGGGTACGGGCCCGAGGATCAGGTCGCCCTGACGAAAGAGCCAGGTCTGGTCAGCCATGTCCCGCACTCCCTCCAGACTCGTCGCGCTGTGGTGTTGGTACCACGGCGGAGCGTTCAGAGGCTATCAGGCTCAGCGCGAAGGGCCGACCGTTCAGCAGACCCTGTGGGAGGCGATGGCCGCTGCGGGCTTCTCTCGGCGCCCCGTCGCCAGCGGCCGCACCGACGCAGGCGTGCACGCCCGCATGCACGTGCACTCGTTCAGGCTGGTGGAGGACGTGCCGGAGGAGGAGGTGGCCGCGCGCATCAGCGCGAAGCTGCCGCCCACCGTCGGAGTGGCGCTCTCGCGTGAGGCGCCCGCGCACTTCAACGCACACTGGCGGACGAGCGCGAAGGAGTACCGGTACCGGCTGTTGCTCGACGACGACGCTGCGTGGAGCGCGAGCGCCTGGCAGGTGCGCGGCGTCGACGCGGGGCTGCTGCACGACACGCTGTCGCTGGCCGTGGGCACGCACGACTTCTTCGCCTTCCACGACAAGAGCAGCGCGGTGAAGGCGCGGACGATCGAGAGCGCCGAGGTGGTTCCGCTTCGACGCGGCCTCATCGACGTTCGCCTGCGCGGCGCGGGCTTTGGCCGCTACATGGTGCGCTACCTCGTGGGAGGCGCCGTCGCCGTGGCGCGTGGCGAGTGGACCAGAGACGCGTTCGCCGAGGCGCTCGCGCGCGGCCAGTCGGCACCTCGTCCGGTCGTGTTGGAGCGGGCTCCCGCGGCGGGCCTCGTGCTGTGGAACGTCGAGTACGCGCCGGCGGAGGATCCCTTCACTGCGGAGGAGCGGCGTGCCTCGCTGAACGTGCCCCGCGCTCCACCCTTCTACGTCGACTGAGGCGAGCGCCTCAGTCCATCAGCTTGTCTTCGTACTTCGACAGCAGATCTCCGATCGCCTCGCGCAGGTACTCGCTCTGTCGGATCCGCGTCTCCTTCGACAGGTCCTTCAGGGCGTCGAGGCGATCACGGTTCAGCCGGAACACAACCGAGGTGAGACGGGCGTTGTCATCCATGTGCGGTACGTCCTCCCTTACAGGTGCACACATGGTCGCACACGATTCCGCGTCGTCAAAAAAAGAGCGCTGATCAGCGCTGATCACTCCAGCAGGTACGTGCGCGCCTGGAGCCCGATCATCACCTCGAAGCCGATGCGCCCGCCCGCTGGACCGACGCCGAACTGCACGCCCGCGGCGGCGAAGGCCCCGAGCACGCTGAACAGCTCGTACTGCACCCCGAAGGCGACGCGGGGCCCGATGGTGACGATGGGCAGCGCGTGCACGTTGAGGTCGAGATCGAAGAAGGTCTTGAAGCGCTCGCCGTAGAGCGATCGCACGCCCGCGAGGAACGAGAGGCCGACGACCGGCCCGAGGAACGAGAGGCGGCCCGCGCCCTTCAGGTGCCACCGCGCCGAGAGTGGAAAGGTGCCGCCAAGCTCGGGGAACAGCCGCACGCCGCGATCAGACTGGCCGACGCCGATAGACGCCCTGCCCTCGACGCCGAAGCCCGCCAACAGGCTCAGCGCGCCCTGGTGATCCCATCGCTCCTGGGCAACGGCGGGACCGGCCAGGACCGTGAGCGCGAGGACCCAACGACGCATGCAGGCGCCATCGCACGAACCGCGCGGGACGCTGAAGCCAAAACGAACGCTGAGACGACGCACGCCTGTCGGTGCCCGGTGGCCGTCTGGCCGTTCGCGACGTCCGGCGATTGACAGGCAACGGAAGACCTCGTCGAGCTGTCCTCACAGTCAGCCAGCTCGGCGGCGAAGCAGACGGCGCGGCGTGGCGGTGGTGTCGGTGCGCGGAAGGAACCTGAGCGCGAGCACTGCTTCGACCTCTCCCCCGTCCCTCAGCCAGCTCGGCGGCGAAGCAGCCGGCGCGGCGAGGCCTCAGCCGGCCCGGCGGCGAAGCAGCAGGGCGAGCGCGGCGAGGCCCAGGAGCCCGGGCGCCGAGGTGCAGCCGGTCGACTCCGGCGTCGGCAGCGGCGTGAGGGGCGTCGCGCGCGCATCTTCCCGATCCAGCGCGCTCCCTGCGGGACGGTACCGGGCCTCCCCCACGTTGCCAGCGGCGTCGCGCACCAGCACCCGCACCCCACCCTGCGCCTCGATGGCCGAGAGCGAGATGTCGCGGCGGGCCCCGAACGGCCCGGGCAGCGCGTCGCCGACGGCGTACGCGAACTGCAGCTCGGCCTCGGGCGTCAGCACGTCGCGCGTCTTCACGATCACGAGATCGCTCTGGCGATCGACCGACAGCCGCACCTCCGGCGCATCCCAGTCCACGAAGAAGGGCACAGGCTCGGCAGCCTCGGAGATGCCGCTGGGATCTTCGGCGACCCGCGAGCGCACGCTGATGCGGTGCTGGCCCTGGATGAGGAAGCGCGGGTGCGAGACGCGCAGCACGCCGTTCTCGGCCGGACGGAAGTCGGTCCACAGGCCGTCGTCCACCCTGAACGAGAACTCGGGGGTGCCGGGCTTGTTGGTCGCCTCGACCGCGACGACGGCGGTCGGCCAGGTGAGCTGCTTGCCGGGCACGAGCCGCATCTCGCCCGCGGGCGGAATCTCGCTGGCCTGCAGGCGCGCAGCGGTCTTCGGCGCCGTCACCGCGCACGAGGCCATCGCAGGCAGCAGCTCGGCGAAGAGGCCGAGGTGGTTGTAGGTCTCGGTGCCGGCGATCTGCCCGAGCCCCTTCACGCCGGTGACGCGCAGCTTGAAGTTGCCCAGCGACGGCAGCGTGAAGGCCCCCAGGCCGCTCGCCACGGCTGGCTCGGCGAGGCCGATCACCGCGGGGATCAGCTGCTCGAGCACCCGGGTGTCTTCGGCGAGGGGATCGGGGTTGGGCCGCCCATCGACGTTCGAGGTGCGCACGTTGGTGATCAGCATCTTCAGATCGCCGATGGCCGGCGTCACCTTGTCGCAGCCCTCGAAGATCAACGAGAGAGGCAGCGAGATGTCAGCGGTGAGCGTGAAGATGCGCGCGTAGCGGTCATCCAGCATCGCGTAGAAGTCGATCGAGAGATCCGCGAGCACGAGGGTCAGCAGCGGCTTGATCGGTCGCTTGGTGACCGGGTCCACCGTGCCCTCACCGATGGTGATCGTCGGAGCCCGCGCGGGTCGGAGCACGACCATCATCGGGGCGTCCTTCCCGTCCCGCGTGGCGAGGGTGCCCAGCGAAGGCAGGAACGTCTTGAAGAGGCCGGTGTTGATGAGCCCGACGTTGTTGGTGTCGAGCTGCAGGCACAGGGCGCCGGCCTGGTGAGCCTCGTGGAAGGCGAGGTTCATGAAGGGCGACGAGAGGCCGATGCCGGCGTGGTACACGCGCGAGGTGCCGCCGTCAGGCAGCATGCGGGTGGGCGCCTCGGCGTCGAAGTTCGGAGACTGCACCGCGACGATGGGCGGCGCTGCGATGGCGGGCACGCAGGGGGCGACCGCGACGGCCTTCGCCCCCACCCGGGTCCCGAAGGTGAGGCCCTGATCGACCACCACCGTCGAGCCCGCCGCGAACGAGAGATCCATCTGGGCGGTGGGTGGCGCCCCGAAGCTGCCCAGCGTCGCGCCCAGGTTGATCCGCCCCTCGACGCCCAGGAAGCGCGGCACGCACTTCGAGTTGTCAGCCGCATCGCGGCAGATGTCGTTCTGACAGACCGAGGTCGCGTTGGTGCTCATCACCGTGGGGCACGGCGGCTTGCCCATGCCGCAGGACTCGCAGGACTGGTCCGCGAGGATCGAGCGGATCTGCGACTGCAGCAGCGGCGAGATCAGCCGCAAGATGGTGCCCTTGATCACCGCGACGTCGAGCGTGTCGCAGTAGATGTCGCCACAGGTGTTCTGGCCCGAGAGCACGATGTCGTCCGACTGCAGACACTCGGGCGGCTGGGGGGCTCCGCTCGCGCCGCAGACGTCGGTGCCCGTGATCGAGGTGATCGAGAACGCGAGCAGCTTGTCCCACTTCTGATCGATCGAGAACCGCACCGTCGCCTTCAGCCGGTTGTCATTGGGCGTGCGCTGGGCGGTGTTGAAGCGCACGCCACACTTCATGCGCGACAGGCCGATGCAGGCGAGGAAGTTCGCGCTGCGGCTGGCGGCGAGGATCGTGCTGGTGTCCACCGAGAGCTGAACCTGGGCCTCCAGCGCGTCCGGAGCCCGTGGCACGAGAGAAAAACCCGTGATCTGGATCGCGACGTTCGCGGGCAGATCGGTCTTCGGGCCGGTCGTGTTGCACTCGCCGTCCTGCCGGCCGCAGGACTCGCCCGTGCAGTTCATCCCGCCCATGTCGGCGATCGCGATGTCGCCGACCACGTTCACGTTCTGCACCGTGCAGGGCACGCCAACTGTCAACGTGCCGCCAGGCGCGAACATCTCGGCCAGCACCTGCCAGTTCGAGTTCAGGTAGTTGATGCCCTGCGGCGACAGGCGGATGTTCACCGCGTTGTCGTTCTTCGGTCCCGTGTATCGACCGCCAGGGATCGGCTGCAGCGCCGCGCACCCGCCCATGCCCCCCATCGAGGAGCAGCCCATGGCGGTGATCACCCCGGCCACCAGCCAGACGAGGCGGGCGGGCAGCGCACCATTGGATGAACGCATGTGGAAACGACCTCCAGAACCGGCCTGCGAAGAACCCGCTGACTGTAGCAGGCCAGCGAAACGACTCGTGCTCTCGCCCTGCTTCCGGCGCACAACACGACGCGTCAATTCCATTCGCGCGGGACGGCTTTGGCGGCTCAGCTCACCACGGGCAGCGCCACGCCAGCCGAGGTGAGGCTGTCGTTCATGCGCCCGCTGCGGAACGGCTCGAGATCGACGGCGACGAAGGTGAAGCCGGCGGCCTTGATGGCGCGATCGACCTGGGCGCGCACGCTCGGCTCGAAGAGGCGCGGCAGCTCGTCGGACGCCACCTCGAGGCGGGCGACCTCCTGGTGGTAGCGCACGCGGAACACCCGGAAGCCCAGGGCCTTGAGCGCACGCTCGGCCGCTCCCACCTGCTGCAGCCGCTGCACCGTCACCTCAGTGCCGTAGGGCAGACGCGACGCGAGGCACGCGAGCTGCGGCTTGTCCCACGTCGGCAGTCCCAGACGCTGGGACCACGCGCGGATCTCGTTCTTGGTGAGGCCAGCGTCGGCGAGGGGCGAGACGACGCGGTGCTCGCGAGCTGCCTGGTGACCGGGCCGGTGGTCCTTCTTGTCATCGGCGTTGAAGCCGTCGAGCACCACTGCCAGGCCCTCGGCCGCGCGGGTCTTCTCGGTGAGCGAGTAGAGCTCGGTCTTGCAGAAGTAGCAGCGGTTCGTCGGGTTGGCTGCGTAGCGCGGGTCGTCGAGCTCCTTCGACTCGACGGTGAGGTGCCGCGCCCCGATCTCACCCGCCAGCGCCTTTGCTTCGGCCACCTCGTCATCCGAGACCGACGCCGACAACGCCGTCATCGCGACGGCGCGCTCGCCCAGCTGCTCCACCGCGAGGCGCAGGACGAAGGTCGAGTCAACGCCACCGGAGAACGCGACCAGCGCCGACCCGTAGCCGCGCAGGCGAGCGCGAACCTGCTCGAGCTTCGCGCTCGAGGCCTCACACAGCCGCGACACCTCGGCGTCAGACAGGAGCGGCCTGGGGTGTTGCGCGGGGGATTCCATGCGGCCCTCGGGTCACTTCTTCTTCTTCGGCTTCGGCCCCGGCTTGCCCTTCGGCTTCGGTCCCGGCTTGCCCTTCGGCTTCGGGCCCGGCTTGCCTGCCTTCCCCGGCTTGATCTTCTTGCCCTTCGGCGAGGGCTTCATCTTCGTGCCGGTGATGATCTTCAGCTCCTCGGCGTTCATGTACGTGAGGTCGAGGAGCGCCTGGAAGATGCGCAGGCCGCCCGCCTCGACCGCCTCCAGGTTCGACTGGATCGTCACCTCGACGCCGTTGACCGGCGGCGGCTCGTAGGGCTCGGTGATGCCGACGAAGTTGGGGATCTCACCGGCGAGCGCCTTCTTGTACTTGCCGCTCGAGTCCCGCTTGATGAGATCCTCCGTCGGGCAGTTCACGTAGACCTCGACGTACCGCTGGATGAGGCGGCGGTTCTCGTCGCGGATGGCCTTGTAGGGGCTGGTGCAGGCCACCAGAGTGCAGACGCCGTTCCGGGTCAGCATGTCGGCGACGACGCCCAGGCGGCGGGAGATGACGATCCGCTCCTCCTTGTTGGCGCCCTCGATCTCGCCCCACAGCGACTCGCCCACCTCGTCCTCGTCCAGCACCTCGACCTTGCGGCCCACCTGACGCAGGCGCGCGGCGATGTAGTCCGCCAGCGTCGTCTTGCCCGCGCCCAGCATTCCCGTCAGCCACACCGTGAAGCCCTGCTGCTCCTGCTGCGCCATGCGTGTCACGCTCCTGTGGAGGTGGAGATGCGCCAAAAAGCGCGCTCACTTAGTGCAGGTCGTGCAGTCAGCGCAACTCAATTGTGTCAAACGGTGCTACAGGCAGGGGTCCAGCCCGTCGCGGTGAAGCGCCAGAGCGAGGGAGGACCCGCGCGGCCGGCTCGCACCTCGAAGACGGCCAGGCCGAGGCCGGGTAACAGCGAGGCGCCATCGACGGTGAACGCCTGCTGGTCGGAGGCGGAGAGGACCGCCGCCACGTCCACGTGGGAGTGCGCGAGCCACACATGGGGCTCGTCCCCGGGAGCGCCCATCGCGAGGACCCGGCGCTCGAGGGCCATCCAGGCGCGGGGCTCGATGACGAAGGCGGTGGCGGCCGACTGGGGGAAGTCCCGGGGAGACCGCTGGTGCAGCTCGTCCGCGACGTTCGGCAGCGCGACGAAGTCCCAGCCGTCGGTACGGGCGAGGTAGGCACAGACGCCCTCGCGCGGCCAAGCGGCTTCGCAGTGACGAGCAGCTGCGGTGAAGTCCGGTCTCACGCGAGCCGCTGCCACCGGCCCTCGACCTGACCCACCGCCAGCGCCGAGCGCTCGAGCCCCAGCGCGTACCGCTGTGCCACGAGCGCCGCGAGCGCGCCAAGCGCGACCGGATCCGCCTCCGTCGGGGGCAGCAGTCCCGCGTCCGGCAGCGGCCCCCCCGTCGGCGCCGCGAGCGCGCCAAGCGCGACCGGATCCGCCTCCGTCGGGGGCAGCAGTCCCGCGTCCGGCAGCGGCTCCCCCGTCGGCGCCGCGAGCAGCCCGCGCGCAGAGACCGCGACGCGGAACCGGTCGTGGGACGCAGGCGCGAGCTCGAGCGGGCCCAGCCAGCCGACCGGGGCGCTCCGATGGAGGACCGCGTCGGGCGCGAAGGCCTGCAGCGTCGCCCCGTGAAGAAAGCCGCCTCGGCGCTGCGTGTCCTCGACGACGGGCGTCCCCGATGCCGCGAGGTAGGCGACGGCCACGTCAAGGACCCGAGACGCCCCTACGACCTCGACGCACGCCGCCGACAGGCGCTGCTGCCCGCGCCCGCCCACTTCCTTGAGCAGGATCTGCCGGCTGTACCGCTGGATCTGGTCCTCGGTGAGCATCAGCCGAATTGCACCTCGATGACGAGGCGCGTGCTGCCGTCCTCGAGCTGGTCGAGCGAGCGGACGAGGTGGCCTGCCTCGGTGGCGTTGCGCGGCAGGTTGCGGAGCGGCTCGGCCCCGTGCAGCAACACCTCGAGGGTGTCGCCGGACTCCAGGGTCTCGAGCCTGAGCTTCACCCGCACCCACGTCATGGGGCAGACCTCGCGGGTGATGTCGATGACGGCGTGGGGCATGACGGATCGTCCGCGTCGCTCAATACCGGGTTCGCGCCGTGACCGCACGCGGGGCAGTCGGAGCGGCGCCGCACCTTCACCGTACGGAAGGACAGGTCGAGCCCGTCGATGACGTGCAGCAGCGCCAGCCCAGGCGACGGGTTGGGGCCCACTGCGAGCGACGCCTGGAGCCCGCCGATGAGCCCCGCCATCGCGCCCAGCACGCCAGCCTCGGCGCAGGTGGGGACGTCGGTGGGCGGGGTCTCGAACAGGCAGCGCAGGCACGGGCCGCCGCGCTCGAGGCGCATCGCGAGGCCCTCGAAGCGCAGCACGCCCGCGTAGACCGCCGGGGTGCCGGTCAGCACCGCCGCGTCCGAGAGGAGGAACTTGGTGCCCACGCCGTCGGTCGCGTCGAGCACCACGTCGTGCTCGCGGAAGAGCGCCTCGGCGTTGGAGGCCGTGACGCGCTCGCGCCGGGTGGCGAGGCTCAGCTCCGGGAACTGGCCGGAGAGCTTCGCGGCCGCGGACTCCACCTTGGGGCGCCCCACGTCGTCGGGGTGGTGCCACGGCTGGCGGTGCAGGTTGGTGCGCTCGACGAGATCGGGATCGACGAGGGTGAGATGCTCGACGCCCTGCCAGGCGAGCGAGAGCGACGCCGGGCAGCCGAGGCCCCCGACGCCCACGATCGCGACGCGCTTCGGCACCGAACGGGACACGCTCGTGTTTGTGGCCGCTTTCGCCGCCGTCGGCAATCGCAGAGCGCTCGTGCGCTCCGTTCCTGTGGAGCTGAAGCCCCAGCTCTGCCGGGGAGGCCCACCAGCCGGCCGAGCGTCGAGCCGCAGAGCGTGAACGCATCGCCAATCGCTGCGGCGTCGAAGATCGACTCACCTGCGCCAGGGTCGGCCCGTGCTGGGCTCCGACGACGGCGAGCGCGGGTGAAGCAGGTGCTGGAACAGCGGGGGCGCGCTGCGCAGCCCTCGGCGGGTGACGCGCACGAGCTGAAGCTCCAGCGCTGCTGGCCAGGCCCACCAGGCGGCTGACGTCGAGCCGCGGAGCGTGAGCGCATCGCCGATCGCTGCGGCGACGAAGATCGACTCACCTGGGCTAGGGTCGGCCCGTGGCCGGCTCCGACGACAGGCGCGCGCGGGTGAAGCAGGTGCTGGAGCAGCGCGGGCTCTCTGCGCAGCCCTCGACCGGCGACGCCCGCCAGGCGTGGCTGCGCGATCGGTTCGTCGCCCGGGCCAGAGCGCTCTTCTACGCGCGCATGACGTTCTTGACCCTGGGCCTGCTGATCCTCGCGGTGCCTGTGTGGCGCGTGTACTTCGGGTTCACGCCGCTCGCGTTCGGCATGTACTTCTTCATGCTGCTCTACAGCGTCGCGAACTACCTCGCGCTGGGGCACCCGCGGCTCGGCAGCCTCATCACCTATGCCACGCTGCTGATCGACCTCGTGGTGATGGTGATCGTGGTGGCGAAGCCGATGACCGGCGGCGGCCTCGCGAACCCGCTGCTGGCCTCGCAGCTGCTCTTCACCACGCTGTTCGCCCTGCTCTTCCCCAAGCCCCTCGCGATCCTGCCGCCGCTGCTGGCGCTGCCGATCGTGACGCGCATCGATCAGCTGCTGAACCGTACCCCGACGGCGATCGAGATCCTCACGCTGCTCTGGTACCTCGCGCTCAACTTCATCATCATCTACGTGCTCGTGTACCTGAACCAGCGCGAGACGAGCGCGCACCTCGAGGTGATCGAGCTGCAACAGGATCTGCGCGACCTCGCGGTGGTCGAGGAGCGGAACCGGCTGGCGCGCGAGATCCATGACGGGCTGGGCGCCAGCCTCTCGTCCCTCATCATCCAGAGCGAGTACCTGGGCTCGCTCACGAAGGACGAGTCACTGCTCAAGGAGATCACTGAGCTCAAGGCCTCGGCCGAAGACTCCATCGAGGAGCTGCGGCGCAGCCTCAGGATGATGCGCGAGGACTTCGATCTCGGCATGGGCGTCGAGGACTACGTGAAGACGTTCGGCGAACGAACGCAGCTCCCGGTGCGCTTCGAGAAGAGCGGGGAGTGGCTCGGCAAGCTGGCGCCGGAGTCGTCGCTCGCGATGTTCCGCGTGCTCCAGGAGCTGCTCACCAACGCGCTCAAGCACGCCAGGGCGAAGCAGGTCGACGTGCGGCTGTCCTTTCTTCCCGAGCGGGTGCAGCTCTCGGTGAAGGACGACGGGCAGGGCTTCGACCCCAGGGCGCCGCGGCCCGGTCACTACGGCCTCATCAACCTCCAGGAGCGCGCCAACAAGGTGGGCGCGACCGTGAACGTCGAAGCGCAGCCGGGCGCCGGCGTGCACGTCACCTTCAGCGTCCCGTTGACGGAGTAACCCATGGAAACCCCGACCAGCCGCATCCGCGTGTACGTGGTGGAGGATCAATCGAAGATCCTCAAGAACCAACTGAAGCTGCTCGAGGCGAGCGCCGATCTCGAGATCATCGGCACCGCGCTCTCGGGTGAGACGGCGCTCGACGACATTCGTCGGCTCAAGCCCGACGTGGTGCTGCTCGACCTCGGGCTGCCGCGCATGAGCGGCATCGACGTCACGAAGGTGGTGAAGGCCGAGGTGCCGAAGGTGGAGATCCTGATCTTCACGATCTTCGACGAGGAAGACAAAGTGCTCGAGGCGGTGCAGGCCGGCGCCTCGGGCTACCTGCTGAAGGGGACGCCTGCGGACAAGATGGTCGAGGCGATCAAGGAGGTCGCGCAGGGCGGCACGGTGATTCAGCCGTCCCTCGCGCGCCGGCTGCTCAAGCACTTCCGCGTGCCGGAGGTCCCCTCGAACGAGCCCGCGCCAGTGCCCAGCGCCGCGGTGCCGAGCTCCGCAGCGACCGGGCTGCCTGCAGAGCCGGAAGGCAAGAAGCTGTCAGCCCGCGAGACCGAGATCCTGCAACTGATCGCGAAGGGCGTGTCGAACAACGAGGCGGCGACGATGCTGAACCTGTCGAAGGCGACGATCCGCACGCACCTCGAGCACATCTACCGCAAGCTCGAGGTCACCAACCGCGTCGAGGCCGTCACCGAGGGCCTCCGCAAAGGCATCATCCAGATGTGAGCGCGTGCCGTCCCTCCACGCCCTCCGGGCGAAACCGGGCTGGGATGACACGCTGAAGTCGCCGGCTCGCACCGGCCGCGCTCCCACGGGCGAGACGCCGCGGTGGTCTGAGCTCCCACCGCAAATCCCGCGCACCGGGCGGAGCTGGGATGAGGCGCTGAAACCCGAAGTGGTTCGGGAGAGCGCCGCGGCGGAGCTGGGATGAAGGCCCGACGTCCGCCCTTCACCGGGCGGTCCGAGCTGTGAACCTCAGAGGCAGAAGCCGACAGTCGCGCCCGTCGTGCTGGAGGCCCGCGCGCAGGTCTTGCCCGCGGCGCAGCTCGCGTTGGGCTGGTTCATGCAGCGCGCGGGAGGCATGCCGCCGTCGGCAGGGTTGCACGAGAGATCGCACAGCGGCGTGCAGGTGGCGGGACTCGCGAACGACACCGGCGGCTGGCAGACCTGGGCCGTGCCGCACGACGCGCCGCGGAACGGATCCGTGTCGGCGCACCGCTCGCCAGCGCCCGCGATGCGCGACTTCTGCGGCACGCAGATGCCTGCGCCGTTGAGCGTGAGCGCGAGCTGACCGTCAGCCGACGCCGGCACGCAGCTGGTCGGGGTGCTGCCGATGGGCGCGCACGTAGACGTCGTCGGGCTGAAGACGTTGCAGTCCTTCATGCAGACGCCGAGCACCGCGTTGTCGTTCGGGTCCGTGTACCGGAACAGGTTCACGCACGACTCGCCGGTCCCACACGCGGGGAGCGAGGTGAACCCCGGCTTGCTGGGGTTGGCGTTGCAGGTCTTGAGGCAGACGCCCTCGTCGATGCCGGCGTCAGTGGTGCTGGTGTACGTGCACTCGAGGCCCGTCGCGCAGGTGGTCGCCTGGTTGCCCGAGGTGAAGTCGCGAACGCAGCGCTGCCCGAGCTGCGCGGTTCCCGGGGGCAGGCACGTGTCGACGGGGAACAGCCCGAAGCGCCACACCTTGAAGGCCGCGTAGGTGCAGTTGCCGCGACCCGCGCCGAGGTTGTCGGTGATGACCCCGGAGCCCGAGCGCACGAGGCAGGTGTTGCCGACCGGCACCGTCTTGAGCACGAAGCCGCCGTCCGACAACTGGACGAAGCCGCCGTCGGTCGGCAGGGCAACGCCCGCATCAGAGAAGCCGCCGTCCTGTGGGATGTTCTGGCTGCACTCGTTGATGAGGCCGTCAGGGAAGCAGATCTTCGAGCTGGGGAACGTGCGGATCGGGCCGAAGCACTGCTCACCCACGTCGCACAGGTTCGCGCCGGCGTTGCAGTCCTTGAGGCAGATCGCGATGTCGCCGTTCGAGAAGAGCGGCACACACGCCTCGCCAGCGGGGCACGAGGCCGTGCTGCCGGGCTCGCACTCCTCGTAGCGCTTCGGGTTGCCGCAGTCCTTGCCGCGGCACCACTGGTTCGCCGCCTGGCAGGTGTCCTGGGTGCTGCGGGCAGAGACGAGGCAGCTGCACTCGTTGGCCACGCACGCGAGCTGGCCGGCTGCGCAGGCCGCCCCGTTGCAGGTGGTGACCGGCACCACGCACGAGAATTCGCCCGTGGCCGTGTTGCGGCGGCACGTGCCGGCATCGCAGCCGCCACAGCCGTCGACGCAGGTGTGAGGCGTTCCGCGGAGCCCGCCATCGGCGTCGCAGATCTGGTTGTCCGCGCACCCGCCGGTGCAGCCTTCGATCGGCGCCGGGTTGGAGCCCCCGCCACCGTCCGACCCCCCGTCAAGCATCGGAGGCTGCGGTGGACAGGCCATCAACCCCGCGGCAGCGACGGCGACGAGCGCGACAACTCGATTCATCTTCACGAAGAGACCCCTGTGATTCGGCCCAGAAGAAGGCGCGCCGTCCTATGCAGCGCGGTGTGACGTGTCAACACACGAGTGCAGGCGAACCGACACCTCGAATCACGCAGGGCGTCGCACCTAGTAGGCGATCGACACGCCCCAGGTGACGGTGAGGTACGACTCCTCGCCGAGGCCACCACACTGCTGCTCGTTGCAGACGGTCCACTTCTGGCCCTGGCCGTAGTACCGATCGAAGAAGGACTGGTAGCGCAGCTTGAGGGTCCACCCGAGCATCGTCGGCCCCAGGGGAATGATGTCGCCCGAGCCTCCCACGTCGAGGCCCCAGCCGGTCGAGACGGCGCCGCCAGTGTCGTCCATGAGGTTACCGAAGCCGATCACCTGTTCATCAGCCGGCCGCGGGTTGAAGAAGATCGACCCGCCGAGCTCGAGCCGGAAGAAGCGGATGATGGGGAACGCGAGGTCAGCGCCGATCACGCCGAAGCCTGCCCCCGTCGGAGCGACCCGCTGGCTCGAAGGCAGGGGGACGCCCGCGGTCGGATCGATGGTGAAGTTTCGCGACTGCAGCCCGCCGCGCAGCCCCGCATAGCCGATGCCCTGCGGCTCTCCGGCCCCCATCGCGAAGTGGAACCGCCAGGCGGCCTGCACGGACCAGCCGAGGTCCACGCTCGTGACCTGCTTCTCCTCACTCATCCCCTGCGCGTTCTGCTCGGCGATGGTGGTGACCGAGGAGCCGAAGATGAAGCTGCCGAGCAACCCGAAGCCGTTCACGATGCGGCTGTCGAAGCTCGCCAGAGGGAAGAGCTCGGCGTTCGCCATGAAGCCCAGGTAGGGCACCTGCGGCGTGAAGGTGACGGTGGTGCCGACGGGCTGCTGCGCTTCTGGGAGCCGGTCGAAGTCCGCGCAGCTCGCGAGCTGCAGGCTGCCGGGCCGCAGGCACTGCGATCGCCAGGTGGTGGCGCCGGCGATGGAGACGGTGATGGTCCGCGGCGCCACGCGCTTCTTCTTACGGAAGCTCTCCAGGTCGAGATCGGTGTCCCGCTGGCCCTCGTCACCAGAGCCCGAGGAGCCGGTACCCGATCCGGTGTCGCCCGACCCCGGGGTCACCACCGTGCGCCCACCGCCCGTCTTCGTTCCTCCCGAGCCCGAGCCCGAGCCCGTGTCACCGCCACCGGTCAGATCGATCTCGGGCCCGTCTCCCGTCCCGCCCCCGATGCCGGTGCCGCTGCCGGCGGCAGTGTCGGGCGCCGGGTCGTTGGGGTTCTTCGAGTTCCCCTGCTCGGCCGCCGCCGCGATGGCGCGCGCGAGCTTCTGCGCGAAGTCCTCCGACAGGAGCCCCTTCTTGATCGCGAGCTCCTTCGTCCACAGCTCGGCGCCGGCGCGGTCGTAGATGAGCACCTTGAACTTGTCGCCGATCTCGCCCGTCACCGCCGCGTCCAGCTTCAGCTGCTTCCCGACGCGCTTGATGCCGATGACCGTCATCGCCGCCGCGCCGTTCAGCTTCTTCCGGGCGGCCTCGGCGCGGAACTCGTCGAGCGAGACGACGTCGACGACATCGGCCTTCACGAGGGTCGACTCGATCTGGTTACGCAGCTTGTTGTTCTGGTCGCCGTCGATCTCGAGCACCACGACCCGGTACTTCTGGGCGATCGCGGGCGTCGCGATGAGGGCAAAGGACAGCGCGAGCGGAAGAGCACGCATGGATTCGGGCCTTCTGCCGTCAATGGCCGTCGCTGGTCAACGGCGAGCGCGTCTCAAGTCCTGAGAATCGGCCACCCCCCGGCGTGGGCGCGCCTCACCAGCGCGTTGTCGGGACCGTCGAAGGAGGCGACCACGAGGCGGTGCGGGGCGGGCTCGAGCATGTCGCGGTCGAGCTCACCGTTCCCCGCAGCGAAGCCGTACGAGACGCCCCGACGGGCGAGCCACGTCACCTTCCCGGGACCGGCGGTGACGGGCAGCTTGAGCTCGTCGGTCAGCACGCCCTGCCGCACCTCTGCGTCCACGCCGATGACGTTGGCAGGATCGACGCCGAGGCCGCGAGCGCCGGCCTCGACGATCCACCGCGGGGAGGCGGAGCAGAGCCACACCGCGACGCGGGCGTCGCGAAGCACCTGGAACAGCGGCCGCACGAAAGGGAAGACGCGCCCGAGGAAGCGCCGGGTGAAGAATGACGTGCAGGTGTCCTCGAGCTCTTGCTCGGCCATGCCCGCCATCACCTGAACCGCGTACCCGTACGCCTCGGGTGGACTCACCGCATGGAGCGCCTCGTACCGCGCGTACGCTCCGCTCGCCCCGCGCGGCAGCAGGCCGTTCGCCGCGAGGTAGCGCAGCAGATCCTCACCGACGTCGCCGCGCCAGAGGGTGCCGTCAGCGTCGAAGACCGCCACCCTCGGCGTGTCGTCCGCGAGGAAGGGCCGCACGGCCTGCTGCACCGATGGCGGGAGGCGGTCGAGGGCGGCCATGGTAGAAGCCTCGCATGCGTCGATTGCTGGTGATGCTGCCCTGCGTCCTCGTCTCGTGCGGCGATCAACGCCCCTGTGCCGGGTCGGCGTGCCCGCAGATCAACGGCGCCTACCTCGTGTCGTGGCAGCAGGGCTTCCCGCAGATGGGCTGCCCCGAGATGGGGCCCCGCCCGGTGAACCTCAACTTCACGCAGCAGGGGAACCAGGTCGCGGTGCTGGTGGGCGGCAACGAGCTCCGCGGAACGGTGTACGACACCTGGGACTTCTCGGCGTCGGGCGGAGACACCGCCGCCACGTACTCGCTGAGAGGCCGTGCCGTGCTGAGCGGGCCGACCGCCCAACCGGACGGCGGCGCAGTACGCCCGAACGTGCGCCTGACGGGCACGCTCTTCACCCGCACCGGCTCGGCGACGGCGAGCTGCGATCTGGCCGAGAACTACACCGCCGATCGGCTGTAGCTCACTTCTTCTTCGAGGTCTTCGCAGCCGCCGCCTTCTTGCGCCCGTGGCGCTTCTTCCAGTGAAGGCGGATCTTCGAACGAACGCGGCGGTGCTTGCTCTTGCTGCGGGCCATGGTGCGACTCCTTGCGAAGGGGACGACGTCGAACACGCGCGCGATAGCAAACGCGCCCGCGATGGTCACTCGTCATCGTCAGGGCCCGGCTGATTCGTGGCCGGCCTGGTGGGAAACGGAATGCCCTCGGCGCTCCGCACGTCAGAGGGCCGCGCCAGCGCGAGGTCGAACTCCACCTGGAGATCGGCGTCGGAGGGCGCCTCCTTCCCCGGGGGCACCGCGGGCGCGTCGGGCGTCTTGTTCACGCTGGCGAAGATCGGGCGCGTGACGTCGATGAAGCGGCGCACCTCGTCGAGGGGCAGCGCGGGCACCTCGTGACCATCGACCCCGGCCATCGGCGTGGCCAGGCAGAGCGCGTTGAGGATCGCCTCCTCGGTCGCCTCCATCACGGCCTCGTAGAGAGGGTCGAGCCGCTGATCGAGCAGGATCTTCATCTTGTAGACCATCTTCTGCGTGCGGCGCGGCACCACGTTCGCGGTCGAGAAGCCCACCACGATCTCGCCGGAGCCGTGCGCGGCGTAGGAGCCGACGCGGCCGATGCCCAGGCCCACGCGCTTGCACAGGCGGGTCAGCTGGTGCGGCAGCAGCGGCGCGTCAGTGGCGACCACGGCGATGATCGAGCCGTAGCTGAACTGGCGCCGCGGCAGGTTCTTGAACTTCTCGGCCAGGAACTCGCCGACCGGCAGGCCCGCCACGCGCAGGTTGTGCATCTTCCCGAAGTTGCTCATCACCAGCACGCCGAGCGTGTAGCCCCCGAACACCTGAGGCAGCTTGCGCGACGAGGTGCCGATGCCCGCCTTGAAGTCGCAGGTGATCATCCCGGTGCCGCCGCCCACGCAGCCCTCGGCCACCGGGCCGCCCTTCGCGTTCGCGAGCGCCTCACGCACGTGCGCCTCGGTGACGTGCCGCCCCGAGATGTCGTTGAGGTAGCTGTCGTCGCACTCGCCGACGACGGGGATGATGACGTCGTGCTCCGAGCCGATGCCCGGGTACTGCTCGACCATCACCCGCGCCACCGCGTCCGACACCGCGCCCACCGACATGGTGTTGGTGAGGAGGATGGGGGTCTCGAGCAGCCCCCACTCCACGACCTGCGTGAGGCCAGACACCTCACCCGCGCCGTTGAGCACGAAGGCCCCGCCGGCGAGCCGCTCCATGAAGATGTTCGACTCGTTGGGGAGGATCGCCGTGACGCCGGTGCGCACGGGCCCGCGGCCGGGCTTCAACGGGCCCGGCTCACCGCGGATGATGGTGGAGTGCCCGACATGCACGCCCTCGACGTCGGTGATGGCGTTGAAGCGGCCGGGCTTGAAGCGGCCCAGCGGCAGGCCCAGCTCCCGGGCGCGGACGCGTGCAGTCGTCATGAGGGCGCCTGTACTCCGCGCGACGCGGTGGATCCACGGCAGAGCCTCTGGCATCGAAGGGGCGTGAGACTGGTCGCGATCGTCTGCAGCGCGCTGCTCCCGAGCTGCGTCAGACACGTGCCAGCCCCGAACACCAGCGGCTTCGGCGATCGTCTGCGCACCCGGCTGGCCGACGAGCGGCCGATCGATGCCGCGTCGATGCCCGGGGCGCGGCAGCTGCACTTCCTCTTCGTCGGGGGCTTCCTCAACGAGACGATCCCCGGCTACTTCGGCGACAACCTGCCGGTCGTGCGCGACGAGCTGGGCGCGACCGCCTCGACGTTGTTCCCTCCTTCAGGTGGCGATCTCGAGCGCGACGCCGAGCTCATCACCGCCGAGGTGCTGCGCCTGTCGGACGAGCACCAGAAGCCGATCGCGCTCATCGGCCACAGCAAGGGCGGCGCGGCAGCGGTCCTGGCAGTGCTCCGAGACCCGTCGTTGGTGCGCTCGGGCCGCGTCGAGCACGTCGTGTCGATCCAGGGGGCGCTCAAGGGCTCGCCGGTCGCCGACGCGCTCGTCCAGTCGCTCCCCATTCCGATGCTGCACGCCGCGTTCAAGGGCCTCGGCTCGCTCACGCGGGGCCGCGCCGAGGCTGCGTTCCGTCGCCTGGCGGTGCCTCCCGACGTGGCCGGCTGGAGCGCGCGACGCCTTCACTTCGTGCGCAGCATGGAGACAACGGGTCAGGTGTCGCAGGAGCTCGGCCTCACGCACGCCTTCCTCACGCAGCATGGCTCCGGCCGCAGTGACGGGCTCCTGCTCGAGGAGGATCAGTGGCTGCCCGGCCTGGGCCATGATCTGGGGGTGCTGCGGGGCGACCACGCGGCCTTCACCATCGCGTCGCCGCTGAGCAACGGGGCGGCCGCGAGCCGCCGCGCCTTCACCCGCGCCCTGCTCGAGGAGCTGTTCATCGTCGAACGCGACTGACTACTTCCCGGCACCGTCCGACGTGACCTCGAAGACGTCGGCGTCCTTGAGCGAGAGCACCAGCCTGCCGTTCTCGGCTGCCTTCTCCCGCGGCGTGTTCGTGAAGCGCGCGACGAAGGCCTTCGACGGCTTGAGCGTGACGCTGGCGCCGGTCTTCGCGTTGGTGAAGGTGGTGGCGAGCTGCTCGAACGGCGCCTCCTCGAGCGCGAGGTTCAGCTTGCCGACGCTGGCGCCGGTGGCGGCCTGCGCGCCGTCGGCCACACACGCGAACTGGGGCGTCCTGGGGGAGCGGTGCACGACCCGCAGGTCGTGGCTCTGCGCCGCGAGCCCCAGCTTCCCGAGCGCGTACGTCCCCATGCGGTAGCCCGCGACGGCCCAGGGGCCGGCCTCGCCATGAACGGCGGCGACGGCGGCGAGCTGCGCGTCGGGGGAGGGCTTCGCGGCGGGAGGGGCGGCGTGCCCGTGTTGTGAGAGGACGAGGAGGAGCGTGCAGGCGACCATTGGTAGATCGTGCTTCCTTACTGCGGGTTGAAAGACACAGCGAAGGAAGCACGACCCCCGTTCAAACCGTACGTGCGGATTTCCCGCATACGGCTTGCCGGTGGGGTTTCGGACAGTCGCATTACGCAGCCTCC
>JAEUJQ010000036.1 GCA_016793095.1 Myxococcaceae bacterium
CCACCAGCCGCCGAGCCACCAGCCGCCGAGCCGCCAGCCGCCGAGCCACCAGCCGCCGAGCCACCTGCCGCCGAACCACCTGCCGCCGAACCACCTGCCGCCGAACCACCTCCCGCTGATCCACCCGCTGCGGATCCACCAGCCGCCGAACCACCAGCCGCCGAACCACCAGCCGCCGAACCACCTGCGGCCGAGCCACCTGCCGCTGAACCACCCGCTGCGGAGCCACCAGCCGCCGAGCCACCTGCCGCCGAACCACCTGCCGCAGAGCCACCCGCCGCGGAACCACCAGCTGTCGAACCGCCCGCAGCAGCGCCACCTGCCGCCGAGCCACCGGCCGCTCCGCCACCCGCTGCACCACCTGCCGCCGAGCCACCTGCTGCCGCGCCACCTGCTGCGGCACCACCCGCCGCGGAACCACCAGCTGTCGAACCGCCCGCAGCAGAGCCGCCTGCCGTCGAGCCACCAGCCGCGGCGCCACCAGCCGCGGCGCCACCGGCTGCGGCGCCACCTGCGGCGGAGCCACCTGCAGCTGAACCGCCTGCACCACCATCGTTGTTCGAGCTCCCTGGACCACAGGCCGCGAGCGTCGCCACGAAGGCCATCAGCAATCGTCGGTTCATCGGAGCTCCTGTCGTTGACTGAGCGACCCTGGCGAGCAGGGCTGCCGTGCCGCAGCTGCAGAGAACTGCGTCGCCTGTCTAGCGGACCACGCGAGCATTGGCACCTCGCGCTCGGTCCGCCCGAGCCCCGCATGAATCAGTCTGATTGCGCTCAGCAGGCCGAAGCCCCTGCTCGTTTTCGGAAGCGGTCAGGCCGGCTGATCGCGCCCAGCCCTGAAGACCTCCCGACGATGCCAGCGCAGGTGCTCGAGACGCGGGTGATGGTCGGTGCGTCGTGGCAGCACGAGCGGCCGACCAGCGAAGTTCCGAAGCCAGAGCGCCGTGTTGGCACCGCTCAAGTCCTCCGACACGAGGAGCCTGAGGTCGTCGCCGATGCTCAGCGCGCCGCGATCGAAGGCCTTGTGGTGAAACGTGCACAGGGCGAGCCCGTTGGGCACCTCGTCACGTCCACCGTACGCGTGCCACACGATGTGGGCCGCCTCGAGCGCGAACTCATCATCCGCCCCCAGCCGCCCGTCGAACTCGCAGACGCAACAGCGGCGGCCATAGGATCGCAACACGTCTTCCCTGAACGACCCGCTCCGAGGGCGGCGTGGCGCGACCAGCGGCGTCCAGTGCAGCTCGATCGCGTCGAGAATCTCTGGGCGCAGGGATTCGGCGAACTCCTCGAGCAAGACGCTGGTCAGGCCGTTCAGCAGCGCCAGGTCACCTGCGAGCAGGGCGTGAACGTCGGCCGGGAAGCCGCCCGATGCGCCGCGAAGCGCCGACAGGGGAACGTCGCCTGACGCGTTCTCGTGCCTGCGCAGATCCGCGGGCTCGAGCTCCCACAGTCGGCCACCGTGGTCGTTGCGCAGCCGGTAGAAGGCGTATTGGGGCCGATGACTGCTTGCGCCCGGCGCGCCGAATCGTGCCAGCAGACTGCTGAGGTGTTGCTCGATGTCGCCAAAGCGCGTGAGCCGTGCGTCTCCCCGGCTGACGCGGGCGAGCGCGTCGAGGAGGACGAGGGGCTTGTGGGGTGCTCGCCGATCGCTCGCCGTGTGGCGCACGACCGTCGTGAACCACTCCCGGAGCCCCTCTGCGGTCAGGCGACGCGCTGCCACCGCACCTCCGTCACTTCCCGCCGGCCGCGACGCCCGTCCCCTGCTGTCGCGCGAGGGCCTCCGCGGCCAGACGCTCCTTCATGCGCTTCTGCGCCTCGCGCTCGACGTTCTTGTACGTGTCGCCGACGCCCTTCTCGTTGCCCATGTTCGCCGCGAAGGCCGGAATCCACCCACCGGGGTCCACCGCGAACTTGTGCACCAGCCACGTCTTGCCGCCCTCGCGCGGGGTCGCCAGCCACATGCCGTCGTTCACCTGCAGCCGCACCACGCCGCTGCGCTCGGGCAGGTGCTTCGGGCGCGCCACCCACTTCGCCTCGAACGTCCCCGTCCCGTCCGGCTTCGCCGCCTGCGGCTGCCACACCTGCGTCACGTAGTCGCGCTTGCCCACCACCGGCAGGTCGATCAGCGTGTAGATGAAGACGCTCTGATCCTCCGGCTGCTCCTTGATGATCCGCGCGTCCTGCATGTAGGGCATGAACGACTTGAGCCGCTGCACGTTCATCAGCGCGTCCTGCACGTCGATGAGCGGCGCGTTCACCTCGCCCTCGGCCCAGACCTCCTTGATCGGGGAGCCGGGAATGGCGCGGTTCTTCACCGTCACCGGGCCCGACACCACCGTGTGCCACTCCTGCTCTTCCGCCAGGCACACGCCGGCACCGAGCAGGGTCACGAGGGCGAGGGCGAGGGCGAGCGGGCGGATCATGAGGACGGGCGACCAGGAATCTGGGACCGAGCCTAGCGCCCGTAGAACAAGGGTGCTACGCGCCGCCCGCCCAGTCGTCGTGAGGGGTTGTCGCGCCCTCGAAGGAACGTGATTCGTCGTGTCGCCCGATTCGCGCACAGGTCACCTGCTGACGCGCCTCGTGACCTTCAGCTTCACGAAGCCCGCGATCGTGTTCCTCGTGCTCCTCGCGGTGGGCGGCACCTTCGCGGCGATCGCCAGCCAGCTCGGCTTCCGAGGCGACTTCATCGAGCTCCTGCCTGACTCCACCCGGGAGGTGCAGGACCTCAAGATCGTGCAGGATCTGGCAGGCGGCGGCGGGTACTTCGTCATCCGCGTCCGCGGCGACTCGAAGGACGGCCGACGCGCCTACGCCGCCGCGCTCGCCTCCCGCCTCGAGCAGGACAAGGAGCTCGTCTCGTACGTCGAGTACCGCTTCGACGCCTCGTTCTTCTCGACGCGCGGCTTGTGGCTCTTGCCCTCGAAGACGCTCCAGGCGCTCGCCGACGACGTCGACGCCCGCATCACCTGGGAGAAGCAGCGCGCCCTGCCCGGCTTCGTCGACCTGCTCGACGAGGCCCCGCCGCCGACCCTCGAGGAGATCGACCGGAAGTACCGCAGCCAGGCGAGCCAGAACGAGTTCATCGAGGGCCGCACGGCGCCCGAGCTGTACATGTTCGTCAAGCCGACGAAGCAGGCCGGCGATCTCGACTTCAACCGCCTCATCGTCAGCCGGGTGGGCGACGTCACCACGGCCATGCGCGCGCAGTTCCCCGCCATCGAGGTCGACTTCACCGGCGCCTACGTCGCGCGCGTCGAAGAAGACGACGTCATGCGGGAAGATCTCGGCCGCGCGGGCCTCGTCTCGGCGGTGCTCGCGCTCAGCATCATCCTCCTGTCCACCCGCAAGCTCACGGCGCTGTGGGTGGTGGCGCTGCCCGTCGCGCTCGGCATCTCGGCCACGTTCGCCTTCGCGTACTTCACCATCGGCCACCTGAACCCCGTCACCGGCTTCCTCGGCGCGATTCTGGTCGGCCTCGGGCTCGAATACGGCACGCACCTGGCCATGCGGTACTGGGAAGAGCGGCGACTGGGCGACGTGTTGCCCTCGCTCCGCACGACGGTGCTCAGCACCTTCCCCGGCGCCCTCACCAGCGCCACCACCAACGCCGTCGCCTTCCTCGTGCTGGTGGCGAGCAAGTTCGACGCCTTCAAGCAGTTCGGCACCATCGCGGGCTTCGGCGTCATGGCGACCGTCATCTCGGCCTACGTGATGGCCCCGGCCATCCTCCGGCTCTCCGAGGCGATCCGCCCCTACAAGGCCCGCCCCATCGCCCTCGACGAGAACGGCCACGAGCGCACCGGACCGCGCATTCCCACCGTCGCCCTCGTCGCGCTGGTCCTCGGCATCACGGCGATCGCGGCCGTGTCGGCGACCTACGCGCCGAAGGCCTCCTTCGAGAAGGATCTCAAGCGACTCAAGGGCAAGTCACCGGCGACCGAGCTCGACGAGGCCATCAACGATCAGCTCGGCATCATCATGACGCCGGCGATCATCGCCGTGCGCTCGCTCGACGAGGCGCAGACCCTCGCCACCCTGTCGCGTGCCTTCAAGGCCGAGCGCGGCGCTGCCTCTGCGATCCACGAGATCGCGAGCCTCAACGACTTCTACCCACCGGCGAACGAGCTCGACGGGCGACGCGCTGGCATCAAGCGCCTCGGCGAGGTGCTTCAGCGGGTGCCCGAGTCCATCCGCACCGGGAAGGACAAGGAGCGCTTCGACGCCCTGTCGAAGATGCTCGACTCGGAGCCGTGGGGTCCCGACGAGGTGCCCAGGGAGCTGCGCCGCCGCTTCCAGCCCATCAAGGGTGAGGGCACGTTCGTGCTGATCTTCCCGGCGCTCACCGGCTACGACGCCGACGCGCTCGACAAGTGGGCGGCCGATCTCGATGAGGTGAGCGCCAGGGGCCTGAAGGCGGGCCTGGACCCGCACGTGCTCGACACGAACCGCATCGCCTCACGCATCTTCACCATCGTGCGCCAGGACGGGCCCTTCATCATGGCCGCCGCCGGCGTGGTGGTCTTCTTGATGATCCTCATCAGCCTGCGCTCGCTCACGCGCACGGTGCTGGTGACGGTGCCGCTCTACATCGGCATCACCTGCATCTTCGGCGCGATGCAGCTCTTCGACGTGAAGCTGAACTTCCTCAACGTGGTGGTGCTCCCCAACCTGCTCACCATCGCCGTCGACAACTCCGTCCATCTGTACCACCGGTACATGGAAGAGGGCCCAGGCTCCATCGGCCACGCCCTCCGCCACACCGGCTTCGCGTCACTGGTCGCCACCTGCAGCAACGCCGCGGGCTACGCGGCCCTCTTCGTCGCGCGCCACGAGGGCCTGCGCAGCATCGCGTGGCTGGCGACGCTCGGGGTGTTCTGCTCGTTCCTCGGCACGACGATTCTGTTCCCGGCGCTCCTCGAGCTGGTGGAGCGCCTCAAGCTCATGCCACCGCCCCCCGCGAAGACCCCGGCCGAGGAAGAGCCGGGCTGACGGGAGTCGGAGGGGTCGGGCAGTCGAGCGACTGAGCTGCAGGCCGTCAGCGCGCCGCGCCTCGTGCAGCCCGCTCCAGCGCCTCCAGCGTCCGGGGGACGCCCGCGCCGTTGATGCTGTTGACGAGGAACGCAGGCACCGCGCCGCCCGGCACCGACAGCAGCTGATACGTCACGAAGGTCTTCTGCCCGCGCGCCTCGAGCAGCCACGAGCCCTCGTTCACCGGCAGACGCACCACCCCGTCGGCGACCGGCGCGAGCTCGTCGCGGGCCCCCGCCGCCGTCCACCTCAGCCAGCGCACGTCGCCCTCCGCGCTCCAGCTCATGCGCACCACCGTGTCACGAGGGGACAACACGCCGACGTCGTAGCGGAGGTAGACCCAGGCAGAGCGCTCCGAGTCTCGCGCGAGGACCCGTGAGGCAGCCGTGGACGGCATCACACGGGCGTAGCCCTCGAAGTCGAGGAGCACCCGCTGCACCTGCTCGAGCGGGGCGTCGACCACCCCCGTGGCCTTGAGCTCATTGACCGGTCGATCTGGAACGCTGCGCGTGTACCACCGCGCGTCGAAGGCCCGATCGCTGCCAGCCAGCGTCCACCCGGGCTCGGCGTGCAGGATGAAGAGGAGGGCGAGCGTCGTCACGCCCGTCTGATGCGGTGGGGCGCGCTCGAGATTCAGCGAATCCCGGGGACGGCGCCGTGCATCACGGTGCTCCATGGACTGGCTGAAGCAACACCGGGAGGTCGCCATCGCCCTCGCCGTCACTGGCGTGAGCCTCGGCGCGCTCGGCGCCCTGGGCGTCGGCGGCTGGCCAGGGACCGCCTTCGATTGCCACCACGCCCCCTGCTACTGCGAGGCGGGAGGAGCCGGCTTCTTCCGCCAGCCGGGCAACACCTGGTCGAACCTGCCCGCCGTCTTCGCGGGCCTGGGGGTCGCGTGGTGGCTTGGCAAGCTGCGCCGCTCGACGAAGGACCTGCCCGGCGGCGTGCTCGCGCTCGGCCTGCTGATGCCGTCGGTGCTGGTGTTCCAGGGCGTCGGCTCGATGGCCTTCCACGGCACCCTCACGACCTGGGGCTCGGCGCTCGACGCGATGAGCATGTTCGGGACGATGGGGCTGCTGCTCACCACCAACCTCCATCGCCTCGGCGCCATCTCAGCCCGGCGCATCCCTCCGGTGTGGCTCGGGGTGATGGGCGGCGGCTTCGGCATCGGGCTCGTCAGCGTGCCGGCGGTGACGAACCTGTTGTTCTTCATGTTCATCGGGATCCTCGCCTCCGAGGTCGTGCTGTCGCGGCGGGGCCTGGCGCCGAGTCAGGGCTTCCTGCGCGCGGGGCTCGGCGTACACGTCTCGAGCGTCACCATCTGGTTCCTCTCGGCCTCCGAGGGGCTGCCGTTGTGCTGGCCCGACTCGGTGTGGTCTGGCCATGGCGCCTGGCACCTGCTCGAGGCCGTCGTCGTCACGCTCTTCGCGATCCACGCCGTCGGGAACCTTCGCCGCGCGCCGGCGATGCCGACGCCCCGGGCCATCAGCCTCGAGCCCGCCTGAGCCGCGTCGCGGCGGTCAGAGCGACTTCTTCATCTCGAGGTGCGGCATGCCCGCCTCCTCGAAGACCGCGCCATCGGCGGCGTAGCCATGGCGCTTGTAGAACTCCATCGCCGACAGCTGTGCGTGCAGCATGATGCCCGTGAAGCCTCGCCGGCGGGCCTCGGCCTCGAGCGCGACGAGCAGCCTCGCGCCGATGCCCGACTTCCGATGGCTCGACAGGACCGCCATGCGGCCGATGCGCCCCCACGTCCCGTGGGTTCCAGCAGGCGGAGTCGAGAGCTCGACGAGGCGCCCGGTGCCGATGGCGTGGCCACCCTCCATCGCGAGCACGTGGTACGCGTTGGCGTCCTCGGCGTCGCGCTCGAGCCCCTCAGGCACGCTCTGCTCCTCGATGAACACGATCTCGCGAATGGCGAGCGCCTGGAACAACTCGCCGTCGTTGGAGACGGGGACGATGGCGACAGCAGTGGCGGTGTTCGACATCGCGGCGCGTGATAGGGCACTTCGAGGGTGATGGCAAACGCAGGCAGCCTGATCGTCTTCTACGTCCTCTTCTTCATGTCGGTGGGCATCACCCTGCCGTTCCTGCCTGTCTACTACGAGTCGTTGGGTATCAAACCATCGGAGATCGGCGTGCTGCTCTCGGTGGGGCCGGCGTTCGCCCTGCTCGCCCCGCCGCTCTGGGGCCAGGTGGCCGATCGCACCGGCCGGCCTGGCCTGGTGCTGTTCCTCATCTCGGCGGGCTCGCTGGCGGGCTTCGGGGCGCTGCTCCTGGCCACGAGCTTCCCGGCGGTGTTCGCCGCGCTGGCGCTCTTCTCGCTCTTCGGCGCCGCCACCACCACCCTCATCGACAGCCTCGCGCTCGGCCACGTGGAGGAGCACGGGGGCGCGTTCGCGTCGATCCGCACCTTCGGGTCCGCCGGCTTCGTCGCGGCGACGCTGGCCTTCGGCTTCTTCGTCGACGTCATCGATCGCCGGGTGGTGTTCGCCGCGCTCGCGCTGATGGGCGCCTACACGGCCTGGGCAGGCCTCACGCTCGCCCGGCGCCCAGCACGTCGCCGCGAAGGGCCGCGGGCGGATCTGCGGGGCGCGCTGGCGTTGCTGCGCAACCCCCAGGTTCGCTGGCTGCTGGTGGCGAGCGCCGCGCACTGGATCGCCTGCGCTCCGTACCACGGCAGCCTGGGCCTGCACTTCAAGGCGCTGGGCTTCCCGCCCTCGACGCTCGGGCTGTCGGCGAGCGTCGCGGTGACGAGCGAGATCGTCGTGCTGTTCACCTGGCCGCGCTGGGCCCACCTGGTGCGCCCGCGCGCGCTGCTGGCGATCGCCTTCGTCGTGAGCGCGGCGCGGTGGGGCGCGATGGCCTTCACCTCGTCGCCGGTCGCGCTCGTGGCCCTCGCCGCGACCCACGGCATCAGCTTCGGCGCCTTCTACGTCGCCAGCATCTCGTGGGTGGCCGACCGGGCGCCCCCGTCGCTGCGCGCCACCGGGCAGTCGCTCTTCGTGGCAGCGACCTTCGGCATCGGCGGCCTCGTGGGATTCACCGGGTCGGGCAGGCTCTACGCCAGCCTCGGCGGCCACCGGCTCTTCGGCGTCGCGGCGCTCGCTGAGGTGGTGCCGCTCATGGTGCTGGGGCTGCTCCTCGCGGGCGGCGCGGGCCGGATGACCGAGCGGAACACTTGATGGGCGCGAGAAGGTCGAATACCCCCACGGTCACGTCGTCCCTTGCCAGTGATGCTACCTTCGGAGGCGCCATGCGCTTGATCTCCCTCGTCCTCGTCGTGCTGCTCGCCGCACCCGCCTTCGCGCAGAAAGAAGAGATCTTCGGCAGCGGCAAAGCCGTGGTCTTCCGCGAGGAGACGATGGACCGGCGCTTCGCGAAGTCGAAGGTGGCGAAGCTGCTGAAGGAGGGCTCCAACGACGCAGCCTGTGTGCAGCTCCTGGGCGCGCTCTTCGTGGCCCTCGCCGAGATCGGCCCCACCCTGCACAAGAAGGACGAGAACTTTCTGCTCGATCCGAACCTGCAGAACGCGATTCAGACCCAGGTGACGACACCGCAGTTCCCCGCGATGGCGTATCTGCTCTCGATGGTCCGCCGGGTGATGATCGACAAGCGGCTGCCCGATGAGTGGCTCGAGACGGCGACGAAGCTGAACACGCAGGTGAAGATCATCGACCTCGGCAAGCTGAAGATGATGAACGAGGGCCTCAGCCTGGCCGACTCGGCGTTGTTCACGATCCCCCTGCTCAAGAACCGCTACCTCACCGAGGTCTTCGGCGCGAACAGCGCGGTCACCACTGACGTCGCTGGCAGCTTCCGCGACACCTACCTCGATCGCGCGGTGGCCTGGGGTGGAGCGACGATGATCGACGCGGGCTCCAATGCGCCGAAGAAGAAGAAGGGGAAGGCGTACAACCCGGTCGAGTTCGGCGAGCTGGTCGCGATCCTCGAGTGGCTGCCCCCGGACCCGCGCAAGACCGAGATCGACTTCTACGGTGATTCGTCGAAGAAGCCGCCCCCGCCGGTGAGGATCATCGCGAAGCTGGCCCCGAAGCAGTTCTACGATCTCGAGAAGGCGTTCCGCGGTCAGCGCATGCTGGTGAAGGGGCAGTTCTGGGAGATGAACCGTGACGTGACCCAGGTCGAGGTGCGCGACGCGATCCTCTTCGAGGACCGTGACTGGTACGGAGCGGTGCTCGCCGACCCGAACGTCATCGCCACCTGCCCTGCCGCCATCAACGAGCTGACCGGCATCGCCCCGCCCCAGCCTGGCGGCTTCAAGCACTGAGGACGCCGTCCCGCCTCATCTTCCTGAGCAGGGCGGGGTCCAGCCCGACGCACGAGTCCTGTCAGAATCCTCACGCTGCCCGCACAAGACCGTCTTTCCGACGGGTTGGCCGTGGCACGACAGCTGCTCGCTCCTCCGCCATGTCTTCGCGCGTGTCCGACAAGCCGCCCGTCGCTCCTCCTCAGCGGGCGGAGCCGTCGAAGCCCTTCAAGGCCCTGCTCGACGAAGCTCAGCGGCCGGGGTCGACCCCGCCCGGCCTGCAGCGCAAGTCGCTCCCCTCCGCCGCCCCCCTCCGAGGCTCGCTGACGGCACGGCCCGCGGTGACAGTGGCGACGACCAGGCCGGCGGTCGGCCGGGTCGGGATCGAGGCCGAAGCACAACGCCTGGGCGCCGTTCGCGCGCAACACGGGCTCACCATCGAGCGCGCCCTCAGCAGCCGCGCCGAGCACGGCCTCGTGGCCGAACGCGCGGTCGAGAGCCGCGCCCACCACGCCGTGTCCGTTGAACAAGCGACCGCGACCCGAACCCGGCAGCTCGAGCATGGAGAGACCAGCAGCACGAACCGCGCGGTCGAGCTGATCGTCAAGGAGCTGGTCGCCGAGTTCGAGACCCGCCCTGGCGGCTCGGCGTCGTCGAAGCTCGCGAACCCGGTGCAGCCGGGCCCTGGAGGGAACGAGCTCCCCTTCCCTGTCTCACAGCCGGCACCACAGGCGAAGCCAGAGGCGCGCGCCGCGCAGGCTGCCGCCCTGATTGAGCGCATCGACGTCTTCGTGAGATCGCAGCGGCCCGCCCTGGCGCTCACCCTCGACAACTCGCTGGGCGCGCGGGTGGAGATCGAGAAGCTGGGCCCCGGCCGCATCGCGCTCAAGCTGGTCGGCCGGAACGGCCCGCCGTCCGCGGACACGGTGAACCGCATTCGCGACGAGCTGCGAGCGCGTGGACTGCAGGTCGGTGCGCTCTCGGTCGGGTGACCTGCGCGCAGGCCCTTACTTGCCGGGCGCCATGTCGAGCATCGCGCGCTTGCCTTCCTTGTCCTTGAACTCCTCGGCCTCGGGCAGCGCTGACTTCTTCTCGGAGATCTGCGGCCACCTGGTCGAGAGATCGGCGTTGAGCGCCTTGTACTCGGCCCACTTCGCGGGGAGATCGCTCTCGGGGAAGATCGCCTTCGTCGGGCAGACCGGCTCGCAGGCCCCGCAGTCGATGCACTCGTCAGGGTGAATCACGAGGAAGTTGGCGCCCTCGTAGAAGCAGTTGACGGGACAGACCTCGACACAGTCGGTGTACTTGCACTTGATGCACGGCTCGGCGACGACGTAGGCCACGGAAGGCTCCTTGTTCGACGGAAGGTTTCGGCGCCGGGGTTCTACCACCCTGCCCCGCCGAGAAAACCGAAACCCACGCGGCTTGTGTTCGATCAGTTGGGCGACCGCGGCGGCTCGGTTAGTGTGCGCCGGCTTCACGCGCTCCGCCGGCCGGGCGGACCACCACGGACTCCTCCGATGCTCACGACTCTCGTCGCCTGCCTCACCACCGCGAACGTGTTCACGCCGACGATCTCGTTCGAGGCCAGGCCCTCGCCTGCTGCGCCTCCGACCCTTCAGCTCGGCGTGCTCTCGGAGCCGCTCTCCGGCGATCTGCCCGCCGCCGCGCGGGCGTGGGCGCTGACGAACCGCGAGCGCCTCGGGCTGCACCCGGCCTCGACCCTGCGCTTCGACGTCGGCTTCGCGACCCGGTTCGGGGCCAGCCTGCACTACCTGCAGGTGATCGACGGCGTCGAGGTGTATCAGGCGAAGCTCGTCATCACGCTCGACCCGCAGGCGCGCATCGTCCAGGTCTCCTCGAGCCTGGTGGGTGGGCGGGCGCTCAAGGCCAGAGACCCGATGACGCAGGAGCAGGCCCTCCATCTCGCCGGTAAGCAGGTTCCCTGGCCGGCCTTCGAAGCCGACCGGCTGACCCCTCGGGGGGCGGCGAAGCGGTTCCTCTTCGCGATCGACGACGAGCTTCGCCCTGGCTGGCTCGTCTCGGTCGCCAGCTACGATCCGTCGAAGAACTGGTACGTCGCGGTGGACGGCACGACTTCGGAGGTGATCTTCGCGCAGAACCGCGTGCACCACGCCGGCTCCGACGTGAACGTGTACCCGATCTCGCCAGGCGGGCTCGACGCGGGCGTTGGTCGAACGCCGACCGTGGTCTCCACCCTCACGCGCGCTGACGGCGGCGCCTTCGTGGGCGACAGCTGTGAGCTCGTGCTGCCCGACGGAGGCTTCGTCACGCACCCCAACGACGGCGGGGTGCTGTGCGGCGACCAGCTCACCGCCTTCAACTGCTGCGCGAACGAGGGCTGCGTGGCGGACGCTGGTGCGAAGCGCTCGGCCGGGCCCACGTCGCTCATGGGCTTCGTGATCAACATCGACATTCCCGTGTGCGATCGCGTCAATCAGGCGACGAACCAGCGCGACGCGGGCGACTACCGGTACGACCCCGTCGACCCGCCGGCGAACACGATGGTGGTGGACGTGAACGACCCGGCCAACTCCGACACGTTCGCGCAGGTGCACGGCTTCTACCACGTGAACCGGATCTACGACTGGGTGCGCGGGCTGTCGGGGCAGGCGTCGTCTCGCTTCACGTCGGCGGACGGTGGCGTCATCGGCCCCTTCAGGATGCGAGATGAACGCCGAACGCCGGCGCGGCGGCCAGCGGTGGTGACGAACGTCTTGATCCCGAAGTTGCCCTCGACGCTGGCGGAGGTCATGGCGATCGAAGGCGTGCCCGCGTGCCTCCCGCCGCCCATCGGGGCTGGCATGGGCACCTGCCGCATCCGAGACTTCGGGCGCTTCGACAACGCGGCCTTCCTGCCCGTGGAGCAGTTCGCGAGCCTGCCGATCCCCGGGCTCTCGACCGGCGTGGACACGCTGATGATCTTCCAGGGCAACTCCGCAGACGCTGCCTACGACGCGACGGTGCTGTGGCACGAGTTCGGGCACGGCGTGGTGTACGCGACGGCGGGCCTCACCTTCGAAGACATCGCCATCGACAACCGCTCGGCGAACAATGAAGGCGGGGCGCTGCACGAGGGCTTCTCGGACTACCTCGCCGGTGCGTTCGGGAACCTCAGCGCGGTCGGTCCGTACTTCGGCCCCCGCGCCCTCGGCGCGCAGGGCCCGATGGGCGTGCGCCAGGACGGCTACCTGCGCTCGCTCGCGAACACGCTCAGCTGTCCTGACGTGCTCTGGGGCCAGGTGCATCAGGACAGCCAGCACGTCTCGGCAGCGCTGTGGGCGGGGCGGCTGGCCAACCTGGGGACCGACAACGGCGCGACCTACGACGCGGCCTTCTACGCGATGCTCGTCTCCATCGCCCCCAGCGCCGACTTCGCCCAGGTCGCGCAGGTGATGGCGGCGCGCGTCTCGACGGCCTTCGGTCCTGCCGCGGGCACGGCGCTGACGACGATCTTCCAGCAGCGGGGCGTCATCGGCTGCTCGAAGGTGCTCGACGTGACGGGCGGCGCGGCGCCGCGGCGGATGTTCGCCATCCCCACCGCGCCTGCCCTGCGGAACGCGAACGTGCCCGGCCCCTTCCAGTTCAAGCTGCGGGTGCCCGCCGGCGCCCAGGCCATCCTCCTGCGAGGGGAGCAGGGCGGTGGTGGCGGCTTCGGCGGCAACACGCCTGCCATCGGCGTGGTGACGAAGTCGACGCCCATCACGTTCACCCGCGCCGGCGCGCAGGTGACGAACGATGGAACGCTCGCTGGCTCGGTCCAGGCGGCCAACGGCCAGCTCAACGGGCGGGTCGAGGTGCGCGTTCCCTGCGGGGCGAACGAAGAGCTCTACGTCGCCCTCACCGCGCGCGGCGGCGCCACCCTGAACAACCTGGAGGTAACCGCCGAGCCCCTGGTGAACTGCATGTTCCCGGTGGACGCGGGCATGCCGATGCCCGACGCCGGGACGGACGCGGGCGTCGAGGTGGACGCAGGCGTGCCGGGCGAGGAGACGAAGCGCTTCCCGGCTGGAGGCGTCATCGCCCAGCCTGCGGCGCAGACGGGGTGCGGGTGCACTTCGCTCGACGGCTCGGCAGCGCTCGCGGTCCTCGCCCTCCTGGGGCTGGTTCGCCGACGCCGGTCCTGAGCCGCTCGCCGGCGGCTCCGGTCGCGTTGGCTCACTCGCATGTCTCCCACGTGGCCCGCAAGGTGACTGGGCCGTCTCACGCCAGGTGCGCTCGGAGCTGGCTGGTGCCGGCCGCCTCGAGTCCGGTCTCGAGGTCGTCAGTCGAACGTGCTGAGGCCGCCGTCGGCAGCCTCCGTCACGCGCCCGCCCCTGCCGGCAGCCGTCGAAGGCTCGCCCGCATCCGGCACGGAGGCGCGCGGCGCTTTCGGATCGGACCGCGCGCGTCGGCCCTTGTCCACCAGCTCGAACGCCTTGATGGCGGCCTCGTCGGCGGGCGTTCGCAGATCCTGCTTGAGGGCGAGCGATTGGTGCTCGCTGACCAGGTTCCACAGGCCCTTCTCCTCGGCGAAGACCCACAGCACGCGAAACGGCGGCAGCACCTGCTGCTTCTTGCCGGTGCCGATGCGCATCACGATGTTGGCCGCGACCCAGCCTGAGCCGCGCTCCGGCGCCAGGCGTGATCGCAACGGGCCCTCGGTCTTGAACGAGAACCCAGCCTTCTTGATCGCCGCGAGCTGCGGCCGCACGAGATCCTTGAAGCTCTTGCCGCCCTCGAACAGCTCGGTGCTGGTGCCGATGATGACGTACTCGGCGCGATCGCTCGAGCGCTCGACCTTCACCGCCATGTCGTCGAGGAGCCGCCGGGCCAGGCCGACCAGCTCGTCGCTGTCCTTCCCGCGCTCGGCGAGCACGTCGGCAGGAGGCAGGTACTTCCTCGCGGCGTCAGGCGCGAACACCTTCTCGTCGGGCACGCCGAGGCTCACGTGCACGGCGTCGAGCTGCCACGCCCCGTCCTGCTTCACCGCGTGCCCCGTCACCCGCGCGAGCCACGTCGTCGTCTTCCCCTTCCGCTCGTACTCCACGCGCGGCAGGTCCCAGAACCAGGCTGACTGCTCCCCCTGCGCGAGCCCGACGTCGATGCGCCCGGAGCGGATGCGCAGCACCTCACTCTCGAGGCTGATGGAGAGCAGCTCCTGACGCACGAAGTTGATCGCCGGGTCGCGCCCCGAGAAGGTGTCACTCGGCCCGAGCCCGAAGGCCATCACGTCTGGCGCCACCTTCGGCTTGAGCGGATCGGGATCGCCCGTCTCGAGCGTCGAGTAGGCGAACTTCACGAGCTCGCGGACCTCGACCATCGGGTCTGGCGGTGGCGGCGGCGGCGCGGGCTTCGGCGGAGGCGGCTTCGGGCAGCCGAGGGCCAGCAGCAGCAGGAGCAGCCATTGACGCGTCATCGCGACGACAGAGTGTCGCACCCGCGTGACGGTTTCTCGCATGAAGTGAAACCCTGTCATGCGCCCTGACAGCAGGCGCACACCAGCGCTGATCATCGCCATGAACACCTGGTGTCGATCATTCGGACGGGGGCGGTGAAACGCGCGCGCTTCACCACCCATCAACCCCGGTTGCCCGCGAGCAGTGACGGCCGGTTCAGTGGGCCCTGCACTCGCAGCGGGGGTGGTCCGACGGTGGCCCGTATCCTGCCCTATCCCATTGAGAACACAGTGAAACCTGCGGGTTTCACCCACGACACGAAGGGGATGACCATGAATCGGACAGGGTGGCTGGCAACGGTGGTGGTGGTGGGGCTGACGGGCTGCGGGACGGGTGATGCGTCGCTGCAGCTGCCGGCGGTGGACACGGACCAGCCCGATCGCGAGACGGGGTGGAGCGAAGAGGCGAACCTGCGTGCCTCGCCGGCCCTCGACCCGCACTTCCAGGTCGCCGCGGACGAGTTCAAGGTGCCTGCGGCGCTGCTCAAGGCGATCGCGTGGGCCTCGACCCGCTACGAGATGGTGAACGCCGACGTGGACTTCGACAACGCGCCCGACTCCTTCGGCCTCATGGGCCTCGGCGGTGAGGTGCTGACGAAGGGCGCCGAGCTCGCGAAGACGAGCCTCGACGTGGTGAAGACCGACCCGGCGGCGAACATCCGCGCTGCGGCGGCGTGGCTCGACGCAGAGGCGACCGCGCAGAACATCGTGCGCGCGAAGCTCATCAACTGGGTGCCGGTGGTCGCCGGCTACTCGCGCATCGAGGACTTCCAGGCACGTCAGGCCTTCGTGAAGGGCGAGGTGTTCGGCGCCATCACCGAGGGCATCGGCGCGCTGGGGGACGAGGTGGCGGCGAGCGGCCAGGCGCTCGAGCTCGAGGAGGCGGTCGGTGAGATCGCGACGGTCTCGCAGGGGCTCTCGCGCGCGCCGGACTACGAGCGTGGCGTGTGGCGCCCCTCGCCGAACTTCAGCAGCCGCTCGCACCGGGTCTCGATGGTGATCATCCACACCTGCGAGGGCGCGTACTCCGGCTGCTACGGCTGGCTGGCGAACCCGCGCGCGGGCGCGTCGGCGCACTACGTCGTCTCCAGTGACGGGCGAGAGGTCTCTCAGCTCGTGCGCGAGTCGGCGAAGGCCTGGCACATCGCGGCGGACTACGCGTGCAGCCGCAACTCCGGGAAGCGGTGCGATCTGAACGGCGTCAACTCGAACAACTTCACCGTCGGCATCGAGCACGCGGGGTTCGCGTCGCAGTCGTCGTGGCCGAGCGGGCAGATCGACGCGTCGGCGCGGCTGGTCTGCGACATCACGCAGGACCACGGCATTCCGCGCGATCGCTTCCACATCGTCGGTCACGGCCAGCTGCAGCCGTGGAACCGCACGGACCCGGGTCGCAACTGGCCGTGGACCTCGTACATCGCGAAGGTGAACTCGTTCTGCGGCTCGTCGCCAGCGCCGACCCCGACGCCGACCCCGACGCCGACGCCGACGCCCACGCCGACGCCCGCCCCCAGCACCATCACCATCGACTCGAACAACGCGAACAACAACCAGGCGCGCGGCTACATCCAGGTCTCGTCGAACTGGAAGAGCTCGACGAACGTCTCGGGCTACTACGGCAGCGGCTACTGGTACGCCTCGACCGCGCCGGTGAGTGACGGCGCCGCGTTCTTCTTCAAGCTCGACGCGGCCGGGACGCGTAGCATCGAGGCATGGTGGACCGCCGCGAGCGATCGCTCCCCCGACGCCACGTACGTCGCGTTCAACGCGCAGGGCCAGAAGGTCGGCGAGGGCTCGGTGAACCAGGCGGCCAACGGCGGCAGGTGGAACGCGGTGGGTCGGTTCGCCTTCACCGCGGGCTGGAACAAGATCGTGCTGTCGCGCTGGTCGGCGAGCGGCAAGGTGGTGATCGCCGACGCCGTGCGCGTGAAGTGAAGCTGGCGTCGCTCGCGGTCCTCGGCCTCGCGCTCCTGGCGTGCCCGGAGCGCTCCAAAGGGGAGGTCAGGGACGCGGGGCTCGACGCAGGCAGTGCGCTGCCGGTGAGTGGTGGGCCGGCGCCGGCAGCGCCGCCGAGGTTCTCGGAGCCGCACGGCCGCGCCGGCCTCTGGGACGAGGTGCGGGACGCGGGCTGGTCGCTGCTCTTCTCGTCCGAGCGCGCCGGCTCGCCTCAGCTCCACCAGCTCCATCGCGGCTGGGAGCACGCGCTGACCGAGGGGCCCGCGCATCACCTGCAGGACGTGGCGTGGCGCCAGCGAGCGGCGCTGGTCACCCGCGTCGATGAGCCCACGGAGCAGCTGCTCGCGGTGAGCCTGGTCGACGGAGGCGTGCGTGAGGTGTCGCCGCCGATGGAGAAGGCGCATGCGGCGGTGCTCTCGGCTGACGAGCGGCTCGTGGTGTTCGAGGCGTCGCTCACGCACGCGGCCTCCATCGCGGTCGCGCCGTTCGATGGCGCTGGCCCGCTCGGCGCCCTCGGAGAGCTGGGTGACACCGGCTCCTTCCAGCCGGCGCTCACGCCGGACGGCCGGGTGCTCTTCACCAACTCGTCCTCGGGCGATCCCGAGCTGTACGTGCAGCCGCTCGACGGCGGCGCGGTGACGAGGCTCACGGCCTTCCACCTGGAGGACTTCGGCGGTGTGCCAGCGCCGGACGGCCAGCGCTTCGCCTTCGTGTCGAACCGCGAAGGCAATGATCGCGTCTTCGTGCAGCGGCTGGACGGGCGTGGAGTCTTCCGGCTGATGAACGAGCCGCGCGGCCCCGAGGACGTGGAGTCGGATCCGGTCTGGATGCCGGACGGCGCCTCGCTGCTCGTCACGGTGCGCTCGAAGGGCGTCGCCCGTATCGCGCGGGTCGACGTCGCGACGCGGAAGACGCTGTGGCGGACGGCTGGGCCCGGGAACGACCAGCTGCCGCGCCCCAGCCCCGATGGGCGCTTCATCGCGTTCGTCTCGGACCGCTCGGGCAACGCCGACATCTGGCTGGTGCGCGCGACCGGGAAGGACGCAATGGCCGTGACGAGCCATGAGGCTGCCGAGTACTCCCCGCGCTGGGGTCCGCAGTGAGGAGCAGGGCGAGGCGCCACCCGAGGTGGCGTTCGTGCAGCGCGGCACGGTGGCGCTGACCGCGATCGACGCCGAGGTGGTTCAACAGCGGCAGGCCCGACGCCTTGAACGTCGCGAGCGGGTCGCCTTCGCGAACGAGCGCGCGGGGCGCGAGGGGTCCGAGATGTGGGGCTGCTGCGAAGTGAAGGGGCGGAAGAGCCGGGCCGCCGCTCGTGGCGACTGCAGGGACGCGAGCCCTGGCTGCTGCCGCTGCTGGCCCGCCTCATCGCTGCGCTGAGAGCGCAGGCGACGGGGGCGCGCGCTCGGGCGCTGGCACCGGGCCCAGGAACTCGAGCGGATCGACCGGCTTGCCGTCGCGGCGCACCTCGAAGTGCAGGTGCGGCCCGCTGGTCTTCCCGGAGTCGCCGACCGTCGCCACCACCTGCCCGTCGCGCACCTTCTGGCCCGTCTTCACCCGCACGTCGCGGTTGTGGGCGTAGAGGGTGATGAGCCCGTCCTGGTGCTCGATGATGACGATGAGGCCGTACCCCTGCTGCTCACCGGCGTACAGCGTCACCCCCGGCGCGGCGGTCTTCACCGGAGAGCCTGCGGGCGCGGCGAGATCGATGCCATCGTGGGGCTCGCGTCCCTTGCGACCGAAGCGTGCGTAGAGGACTCCACGCAGCGGCCACGCGAGCGGGCCGTTCGCCTTCCCGACCTTCACCGCCTTCGCGGGGCGCTTCTCGAGCGGCGGGGCGGGTCGCGAGGGAGGCGTGGGCTCTGGTGAGTCCGCGTCCACGACCTTCACGACGGGTCGGGTCGCCCCCGGAACGCGAAGGGACTCTCCGACCTTGAGCTCGCGCGGATCGTCGATGCCGTTTGCCTGCATCAACGCGTCGACCGTGAGGCCGTAGGTCTTCGCGATGCGGTACAGCGTCTGGCCCTTCTCGACGTGGTGCCGCACCTCGTCGCTGGTGACGAGGTCCGGCTCCCGATGCGCCGCGGGGCGGAGCTGGCTGCCGGCCGACGTCGTCACGCAGGCGCTCGCGAGCACCGACACCACGCCGATGAGGACCACCCTCGAGGCCATTCCAGTGCACGAGTGTGCGACAGGCCGCGACAGGGGCCAGTTTTCCACCAGGGCGCGGCGGCGGGCGACGAGTCGAGCGGGCCCTCACCGCCACGAGGCATCCTCGCCGCGCTCGTCGCGTCGCGCCGGCGCTCCGCGGAACCGGAAGTCGATGGTGGCCTGTCCCGGCCTGCTCCTTCCAGTCGTCTTCGGCTACCTCGAGGCGGGGCGGGGGCGACGCGACAGGCGCGCGTTCCTCGTCGCCGGCGCGTGCCGGGGTTGGCCGGTCAACGGGCCGCCGAGGCGCGCACCGACTCCTCCCCGGGGCGGGCCGCGACGAGCCGACGCATGCGCAGGAGCACCTGATCGGACAGCCGCTTCATCCCCTCCTTCACGAGCGCGCGGTGCTGCAGCTCCGATGCGCGCCCGACCCCGGCCGGCGTGGACACGGCCTCAGCGCGCACCCGCTCATTCACGGTGAAGAGGATGGTGCCAGTCTTCGTGTCGAACAGGGTCGCCTCGAGGACTCCCGCCGACTCCACCGTCGTGCCCGGCACGAAGAGGGCGGCGATGAGCGTGAGGTACGAGAGCGCCGCGAGGTTCGGCCGCGCGGCGTCGATGAAGCGGTGGCGGTACAGCAACAGGTACTCGGTGCGATAACGCGCCGCGAGCTCTCGCAGCCCCGGCACGCCGCGCTCGGTCGGCCACTCGCTCGAGACCTCGGTCGCGAGCTCGACCAGGCCCGACCCCTCGAGCGCCTCGACGAGCACCGCTGGGGCCGCTTCGACGGGCACCTCCTCGTCCACCTCATAGCGGACGGCGACGGGCAGCACGCCGACGCGCGCGTGCTCCTCGAGGAAGACGGGCGAGGCGAGGATCTCCCTGAGCTCAGCCTCTCCGATCGCGCTGCGATCGCGCGCGAAGTGGTTCTCGACGAGGGCCTTCGGCGCGGAGGACGCCGAGTCGAAGCTGAGGGGCTGGAGCGCGACCTCGGCCTTCATCGCCGCGCAGCCCGAGGTGGTGAGGACCAATGAAACGAGGACGTGACGGACCATGGTGCTTCCTCCTTGTTGCGAAGAAGCTTCGTCCGCGCGAAGACCTGCGCGTCGCACCGGCGTCACATCGTTTCTTCACGGGATCTTCATGGCCGAGAACGACCTGCAGAAGCGGCTCGAGAAGCTCGGCGAGCAGCTCGTCTCCGACATCGAAGCCTGGGAGAAGCGGACGCGAGGCGAGCGCGCGAAGGTGCTCGACCACCTGGCGCACACGCTCGAGGGGAAGCTGGGCCAGGCGCTCGGGAAGATCGCCGAGGAGACCGAGAAGCACCGCGAGCGGGAAGAGCGGCGCGAGCGCAGGCGGGAGGAGCAGCGGAGGCAGCGCGAGGCGAGGCAGCGACCGTCGACCGCCGGTGGGATCGTCTTCCTGCTGGCCGCCGTGATCTGCGCGGTGATGGGCATCATGAACCCGCAGCTGTGGTGGATGGTGTTCGTCGCGCTGGGCCTCGGCCTCGCGGGAGCGGGACAGCTCGCGGGGGCCGCGCGACACAAGCGAGAGCTCGGCGCCGCGAAGGCAGAGACGACCGCCGAGGCGCAGACGCTGGCGGCGCCCCGGGCCCATGAGGTGGACGTGCTCTGCGATCAGCTGCTGACCGATCTCGCGGCGGCGCCCGAGGCGGTGCGCGCGTTCGTGACCGATCCACAGAAGACGGTGAGCAGCATGCGCACCACCCTCAAGTCCCTCGATCTTCGTCGCCAGCAGCTGCTCACCGAAGACGCGAAGGGGCGACTCGAGGCCGCGACGAAGCAGCGGGCCGAGCTCACCGCCCGCCACGACGCCGCCACCGATCCCGAGACGAAGCTGCGCATGGAAGAGGCGCTCCGCTCGATGGCGGCGCAGGAGGACGCGCTGCGCCAGCTGCACGTGATGACCGAACGGGTGGACGGCGAGTACACCTCGCTGCTCGTGCACCTGCAGGAGCTGCGCACCCGGGTGTCGGTCGCGAAGTCGAGCAGCAGCTCGGTTCAACTGCAGGGGCTGCGCAGCAGCGTGCAGCGGCTCAACGACGAGCTCGGCGCGATCTCCGAGGCGATGGACGCGGTGCGGCGCGGCGATGTCACGCCGGTCTCCGAGGTTGGGAGCGAGCCGGGGCGTGCAGCGGACCGCACGCGCGTGTCCGACGGTGGAGCGTGAAGCAGCTCCGCTCGCCCTGGCAGCAGGCGGTCGCGCGCGCGGTCACGTCCATCCCCAGAGGTCAGACGGCTGGCTACGCGCTCGTCGCGCTCCTGGCGGGGAAGCCGGGGGCGTCGCGAGCGGTCGTGGCGGCGTTGCGCGAGCTCGAGGGTGTGCCGTGGTGGCGGGTCATCAAGAGCGACGGCCGGGTGGCGGAAGAAATGTTCGCCGAGCAGGCGCCCCGGCTCGTCCGCGAGGGCGTGGTGCTGACGGGCCACCGGGTGGCCGCGGCGCATCGCTGGTCGCCCGGACGGTGACGACCGTCCCCTCTTCGCTGGTCAGCCGACGGCCGCCACCCGAGCCGGCAACCGGCGGTCGAGCAGGAACCCCGACGCCGTGCGCCACAACGAGTCCTGGAACGTCGAGCGGAAGAAGCCGAAGTGCCCCACCGGCGCGCCACCGAGCTCGTGGGGGGTCACGTGGTGCCGCTCGACAGGCGCGTTCTTGTAGAGCGCGTGCAGCCAGTCCACCGCCTGCGCGGGCGCGTAGTCGTCATCGGCGAGGCTGATGGCGCGCAGCGGCGCGGTCACCCGCTCGTAGCCTTCCGCGGACACGCCGTGCCCCAGGAAGTAGTTCGGGTGGCGACACCAGCGGGCCCACTCGAGCGCCACGCCGCCGGGCAGATCTTCACCGAGGCCGAGGGCGCCCGGCACGTAGCCCAGCGCGGCGCCCACCGTGGGGATGAGGCCGTACCAGATGGCCGCTTTGTGCGCCGCCGAGAGTCCGCGCCAGTGGCCCCAATAGCCGCTCTGCGAGGCGACCGTCACTGCGCGTTCGATCGCCGCGCTGCTCGGCGCGAGGCCCAGCAGCTGGCCGCCCACCGAGTGCCCGACGACGTGCAGCGGTCGAACCCCGCGCTCCGCTTGCGCGAAGCGCAGCACCGCCTCGAGGTCCTTCTCGCCCCAGTCCCGCAGCGTCGCCTCGAAGCCCCGCAGCCGCGCCGGCCGCGACTCGCCGACGCCGCGGTAGTCGAAGGTGAGCACGGTGAAGCCCTGCAACGACAGCCAGGCCGCGAAGCGCGCGTAGTACGCCTGCTTCACGGCGGTGGCGCCAGCGATCACGACATACGGCCCGGCGGACTGATCGCCGAACCGCCGCGCCCCCAGGGCGTAGCCATCGGTCGCGCTGATTCGGACGGGCGTCGGCATGCAATGTCTCCACTGGAGACACTAACGGGGTCGCCTGCCGCGCGCAACCCGGCGGCGGTTCAGCGGGCGAGGCCGTGGACGAAGGGAGCGAAGACGGTGCGCGTCCACGCGTCGAGCAGCGAGCGCTTCACCTTGAGGCGACGGACGATGGCGAGGCTGGCGAAGCCGTGCGTGAGGGACCAGAAGCCGAAGACGAGCTCGCGCACCGGGGTCAGATGGAACTGCCTGCTCACCTGCCCGGCGCGAAGCTCGCCGGCGAGCACGGCGTAGGCGCGGCCGACGAGCTCTTCGAGCGTGGGGAACCGGCCGTCTTCGTTGAGGCGCCGGCCGAACATGATGCGGTAGCGCGCCGGCTGATCGATGGCGAACGAGACGTAGGCGACGGCGAGGGCCATCAGGCGCTCCTCCGCGTTGGTGCGTGGGGCCTTCGCCAGCGCCTGGTCCATCGCGTCGAGCAGGGCGCGGTAACCGTCTTCGGCGACGGCCGCGAGCAGCGCCGTCTTGTCCTTGAAGTGACGGTAGGCGGCGCGGTGGTTCACGCCCACGCGGCGGGACACCTCGCGCAGGGTGAGCTCCTCGGGCGACGAGCCCTCGACGAGCTCGACCGCCGCCGTCACCAGCGCGTTGCGCAGATCGCCGTGATGGTACGTCTCGCGAGCGGGCTTCGACCGGCGTGGCACGTGCCGGTTGTACCCTGTCGGGAAGCACGCGCACGCGTCGTCGGTGAGGCGGCGCTTTCTTTTTGCCGCCCGTCGTGGGTAACCATGGCGCGTCTACCGGGCCCATAGCTCAACGGTAGAGCTGGCGGCTCATAACCGCTTGGTTGCAGGTTCGAATCCTGCTGGGCCCATGCTCGCGCCGGCGATCGGGCTCCAGGTGAGCGCCCGCCTTCGCCTGAACGCGACTGCCCACGACGGTGCACAACCGGGTGCGCCGCTGCGGCGTCCATCGCCCTGTAAACCCGCCACACACGCGGCCCGCGCACGCTCGCACACCCGCTGAAACACACCGTGCGTCGGCGACCGGGCGCTGGCACTGCCGATGCTCAGCACCGACGCATGACTGCACGAACGCTCCCCTTCGCCCTCGCGGCGCTCTGGCTGGGCTGCGGGCCCGAGGTGGTGGTGACCGACGACGAGGCGGCGACCGTCTCGTCCGAGCTGGGCGTCAGCTACGACGCGAAGCCCTACGGCATCGAGCGCCTGCGCGATCAGGCCGGCCGCGAGCTGCTGGTGCCGACGGGCATGTACCTCATCGGCTCGCGGTCGGGCGCCGACAACCCCGACACGAACTACTGGACGAAGGGCGGCTCGAGCACGCACCTCAAGAACTCCCATGGCGACGTGGGCCCCGCGTACACGATGCGCACGCGACAGGTGAACGGCTCCACCATCGAGTTCCAGGTCTCGGTCGGCCCGCTGCCGTTCCCGATGAACGCGCTCAGCCTCTCCTTCGACTGGGACCAGGCGCGCATTCTCCGCTTCAAGTACCAGGGCTCGGGCTTCCGCGACGACTGCCGCCCCGGCACCTTCCGCCAGACCGATGTCGGCTACGACGAGCTGCCCCAGTGCCACCTCATCAGGGACGATCGCAACGTCGTCGTCGCGCGCGCCGGCGCCGGGAAGGTCTACCCGGCCTCGCCGTGGGTCGAGTTCACCGGCGACTTCGAGGGGCGCCTGCGCCTCACCTTCACGTCGCTCAATGGCGCCGTCTCGAGCCAGTTCTTCAACCACTCCGGGAGCCACGCCTTCGGGCTCGAGTTCGCCGAGGGCCGCAGCTCGACGCAGGGCGCGACGTACTCCGCGTCCGGGCTCATCGAGCTGCTGCCGGCTTCGGCACCGACTCCGACGCCGACGCCGACTCCATCGCCCGCGCCCGGGGCAGGCAACACGCTCGCCACCGGCGCGACCCTCTCGGCCGGCCAGGCGCTCGCCTCGACGAACGGCCGCTTCCGCGCGGTGATGCAGAGCGACGGGAACTTCGTCGTCTACGAGGGCTCGCGCGCGACCTGGTCGACGCAGACCGCCGGCCGTACCGGCGCCCGCGCGGCCATGCAGGGCGACGGCAACTTCGTGCTCTCGGTCGGCGCCACGCCCATCTGGAGCACCCGGACGAACGGCCGCTCCGGCGCCGTGCTGACGCTGAAGGACGACGGCGCCCTCGTCGTGCTGCAGGGCGGCGCCGCCGTCTGGTCGTCGCAGAGCGGCTCGGCTCCCACTCCCTCTCCCACTCCCTCGCCCACGCCGGCGCCCACGCCCTCGACCGACGTCACGCAGGTGAAAGGCGGCACGACGCTCGCGGCCAACACCACCGTGTCCTCGAAGAACGGCCGGCACCGCCTCGTGATGCAGGGCGACGGCAACCTCGTGCTCTACCGCGACGGCGCCGCCGCCTGGGCGACGGGCACCAACGGGCGCGCGGGCGTGAAGGCGGTGATGCAGACCGACGGCAACTTCGTCGCGTACCAGGGCACGACGCCGCTCTTTGCCACCGGCACGAACGGCCGGCCCGGCGCAGTGCTCGAGCTGCGCGACGACGGCAGCCTCGCGGTGGTGCTGAACGGCTCGGAGCTCTGGCGGAAGTAGCCGCGTCCGGCGCCCGGTTGAATGTGGTGGCGACCTCCACGGGCCGTGGAACAGTGCGCCCGCTGGCCGTGTCGGACCGTCACCGCAGCCCCGGGGAGCCCATGCGCCTTGTCCCACTCGTCGTGTGCCTCACTGCCTCGCTCGCGCTCGCGCAGAACGCGCCGTTCGACGCCGGCAACAAGTACCTCTCGGAGCAGTCCTTCTCGAAGGCCTGTGAGTCGTTCGAGGCCTTCCTCAAGGCGAACGCGGGCTCGCCGCTGAGCCGCGAGGCCACCGCGAAGCGGGCCTTCGCCTGCTGGAGAGCCGGCCGCACGAACGGCTCCACCGAGCTGACGAAGCTGGCCGACACCGGCGAGCAGGACTTCGCGCGCGCGTACGCGCAGTGGGCCCTCGCGTCGCAGGGCTACCGCACGTTCCAGCAGGCCCTTCCCCTGCTCAAGACGGCGACGAAGGCTGAGGGGCGCGTGGGCGAGGAGGCCCGTCAGCTGCTCGTCGCCGGCTGCCTCACGCAACTCGAGAACCAGTACTACGACGTGAAGCTCGCCGAGACCCTCACCTCCGCGGTGCTCGAGTACGCCTCGAACGAAGGCGACAAGGCGCGCGCGCGCTTCTCCCGCGCCCGGGCCTGGCTGCAGAGCGAGGGCACCCGCAGCAAGGCCGATCAGGAGCTCACCGACGTCGGCGCTGGCAACACCGCGTGGGCCGACGACGCGCTCTACCTGCTCGGCCAGCAGCGCGAGAGCCGCGAGAAGTACAGCGACGCGCTCTCCATCTACGACGGCATCGTGAAGCGCTTCTCGCCGACGACGTCGAACCGCCACGCCGACGCCCGCAGCGCGGCCGAGAACATCCGCCGGCCGACGCTCTCGGTGAGCGCCTACCAGGTGACGCTGCCAGGGCTGAAGCTGCCGGTCTCGCTGTCCTGGCGGAACGTGAAGCGCATCACCTGGACGCTCCGGCGGGTCGATCCGTTCGCCGGCAACTCGAGCTATTACCCCGACTCCGTCGAGGCCTATCGCGGCGGCGCCGTCGAGAAGACGTGGAGCGAGTCGCTCGAGGTGAAGACGGCCTGGGCGCCCGGGAGCCGCAACTTCGAGCTCGAGCTGCCCTCGCCCGGCCTCTTCGTACTCGAGGCGACGGGAGACGGCCTGACGGCGCGTGACTTCGCGATGCAGAGCCAGCTCGGCGTCGTCACCAAGAGCGATCGCAAGCAGGTGCAGGTCTTCGTCGCCGACGTCGAGACCGGCAAGGCGCAGCCCGACGCCGAGGTCCTGCTGATCCGCAGCCGCTTCGACGCCCAGCAGCGGGCCCGCACCAACGCGCAGGGCCTGGCGACGTTCCCGCTCGAGCAGGAGCACACCAACGCCTCGCACTACGTCTGGGTGAAGAGCGGCCAGCAGGTGGCCCACGGCCGCGCCGGCGACTCGTACTGGTCGAGCTGGTCCCGCCAGGAGCTCGCCTACGTGCTGATCGATCGGCCCCTCTTCAAGCCCGGCGAGACGGTGGGCCTCAAGCTGTTCCTCCGCTCGCGCGAGGGCGGCCCCTCCGAGCCCATCGCGAACCGCACCGTCACCGTCGTCGTGCGGGATCCCAACGGGAAGGACGTCGCGAAGCCCTCGCTCACCACCAACGCGTTCGGCACGGCGAGCACCACGGTGGCGCTCCCGAAGAACGCGACGCTGGGCGCCTGGTACGTGCAGGTGTCCGACAACCAGCACTCGTACACCCAGCCGAACCTCACCTTCCGCGTCGAGGAGTACAAGCCGCCCGAGGCGACGGTCTCGGTGAGCCCCGTCGGCAGCCCGAAGCCGGGTGACCCCGTGAAGCTCAAGGTGACCGCGAAGTACTACTCCGGAGGCCCGCTCACTGGCGCGCAGGGTCGCGCGGTCGTCACCGTCAGCCGATGGCAGCACCAGTTCGGCAAGTGGCCGGACGAAGCCCAGGACGGCGAGCCGGAGTACTCTGGCGGCTCCGACGACTACGACGACGAGCGCCCTTACCGCCGCGGCCACCACCGCTCCAGCTACGGGTACTACGGCCCCGTCGCGACCCACACGCTCGTGTTCAAGACGGGCGCCGACGGCACCGCCGAGCTCGAGGTCCCCGCGACCCCGGATCAAGGCACGGACCTGCAGGTGAGCGCGCAGGTCTTCGTCACCGACGCCTCTCGACGGGAGATCCAGGGGAGCGGCAGCGCGAAGCTGTCGCGGTCGCCCTACTTCGTCGACGTGCGCAGCGATCACTTCCTCTACCGACCCGGAGAGCGCGTCACGTTGCGGCTCCGCTCCGAAGACGCCAACGGCCGGCCCATGTCGCCGGACGTGGTGGTGCGGCTCTCGCGCATCTCGGATCCCAACACCGGGGCGCTCTCGAAGATCGCCGAGGCGCGCACGAAGATCGTCAACGGTCGTGGCGTCACCCAGCTCGACGCCGACGCCCTGGGCCCGGTGCGGGTCGAGGTGGTGGACGTGGACGCGAAGCCCGAGCAGCCGCCGCTCGCGACGACCGAGCTCTGGCTCACCTCCGACACCAGGCCGATCCCCCCGCCGGGCCCCGGCTTCCAGCTGCTCACCGATCGGGCGCCGCTCGCGGCTGGCCAGGCGATGCGCGCGCTGGTCGTCACCTCCGAGCCGGGCGGCCATGTCTGGCTGACGCTGGAACACGATCTGATCGTCTCGAGCCGGGTGATCGAGATGGCCGGCCGCACGAAGTACGTCGAGATCCCCCTGCCCCCCGAGGCCACGCCGAACGCCTGGCTCTTCGCGAGCCGCTACGAGCGCGGCGACGTGCAGCAACAGCAGCGCGAGCTTCGGGTGAAGGGCTCGGAGGTCGAGCTCGACGTCAAAGTGGCCTTCGATCGCGCGGTGGCCGAGCCCGGGGCGAGCGTTCCCGTGTCGATCCGCGCGACGAAGGGCGTGCCCGGCCCCATCGAGGCGGCCCTCACGGTGGTGGACGAGGCGCTCTTCGCCATCGAGCCGGAGCGCCAGGACTTCCTGTCGTTCTTCGGCCGCCAGCGCCGCAACCACTCGGTGCAGACGCGCCGTTCGACCGACTGGCGCAGCTACCGCGATCGCCCAGCGCCTCAGCCCGCGACGAGCGCGACGAAGACGACCGACACCGAGGCGAAGAAGGACCTCGCCCCGGCACCCGAAGCGCAGGCTGCGGGCGCGAAGGCTGCGTTCGCCGCGCCGGCCCCCGTCGTCGCGCGCTCGGCCGCCGAGTCCGAGGAGCGTGCCGCCGAGAAGCCCGCTCGGAAGATGAAGGAGCAGGCCGGCCCGCGCGACGCTGACGATGAAGCCGACGCGAGCGGCGCCGAGGCCCCGGTGAAGGCCCGCACCGACTTCGGCAGCTCGGCGGGCTGGTTCCCCGGGCTCGCCGGCAAGCTGGACGCGCCGCTGTCACAGCCCGTCAAGGTGACTGACTCCCTGACGTCCTGGAAGGCGATCGCCACCGTCGTCACCCAGGGCCCGCACCTCGGGCGCGGCGCCTCGACGATGCGCACCGCGCGGCCGCTGATGGTGAGACTGCAGACGCCACGCTTCCTCATCGAGGGCGACGAGGTGGTGCTCTCGGCCGTCATCGAGAGCCACCTGCCGAAGGCCGGCCCCGTGGACGTCACGCTCACCGCGCCGGGCCTCACCGCGCTCGGGCCGACGAAGAAGACGCTCACCGTCACGCCCGAGCAGGTGGCCCGCTTCGACGTGCGCTTCAAGGTCGTCGAGCTGGGAGATCGCACGATCCGCGCGCAGGTGAAGTCGGGCGGCGCCGCCGACGCGATGGAGCTCACCATTCCCGCGCTGGTGCACGGCTCGGCGCAGCGACAGTTCGTCGCGGGCCGCCTCTCCGACACCTTCTCGTTCGACGTCGAGCTGCCGCAGAAGCGCAAGGCCGCGCTCACCCGCCTCGAGCTCACCCTCTCGCCCTCGCTGCTCGCCGTGATGCTCGACGGGCTGCCGTACCTGGCGCAGTACCCCTACGGCTGCGTCGAGCAGACCTTGTCGCGCTTCGTGCCTGCCGTCATCGCGCGCAAGGCGGTGAAGGACCTCTCGCTGCCTGCCGACCGGCTGCCCCCGAACCTCGACGACATGGTGCAGAAGGGCCTCGAGCGCCTCGCGGGCTTCCAGCACGGCGACGGCGGCTGGGGCTGGTGGCAGAGCGATCGCACGAACCTGTGGATGACGGCGTACGTCGTCTACGCCCTGGGCCTCGCGAAGGACGCCGGCCTCACGTTCGACGCGGGCATGATCTCCCGCGGGCGCAGCTACCTGGTCGGCCACCTCGGCGAGGCCCTCGACAACCCCGACACCCACGCCTTCGCCGTCTACGCGCTGGTGCAGTCGGGCGGCGCGCCGAAGGAGGTCCTGACGCAGGCCTTCGAGCGGCGCACGAAGCTGGAGCCGCGGGGCCGGGCCCTGGTGGCGCTCGCGCTCCTCACCGCGAAGGACCCGCGCGCCCGCGTCGCCGTCGAGAACCTCGACGACGTGGTGAAGACCGCCGAGGCCCGCAAGGACGCTGCCGTCGGCGAAGCCAACGACGCCTGGAGCACCTCGGCCGCCATCGAGGCCACGGCCTACACGCTCATGGCCATGTCCCGCTGGGGTGAGGGCGCGAAGTACGTCGGGCCGCTCACCGACTTCCTCGTGCTGCGGCGCAACGGCGGCAAGTGGCGCACCACCCGCGACACCGCCTTCGCCATCTACGCCCTCGCCGACCTCGCGCGCCGCGAGAAGGCCTTCGCGCAGCAGGGCAGCTTCACCGTCACCATCAACGGCAAGCAGGTGAAGCAGCTCAAGTACTCGAAGGGCGGCCTCGACGTGCCTGCGCTCGTCTTCACCGACGCCGACTTCAAGCCGGGCAAGAACACCGTGCAGGTGCGGCGCGACGGCGGCGGCACCGGCTACTGGGCCGGCACGTGGGACGTCTTCAACCAGAACGACTTCATCAAGGGTGTCGGCGGCGACGTGAAGGTGGCGCGCACGTACACGCTGCTCGGCAAGCCCAGCGCCGAGAAGAGCGCCGCGCCCACCGAGTACGGCATGCCGGTGGAGTCCGGCGTGCGCGTGCGCGTTGACGTCGAGATCACCGCGAACAAGGCCGTCGAGTTCATGATGATCGAGGATCTGAAGCCCGCGGGCTTCGAGGCGGTGCAGCAGCGCTCGGGGCCCGAGGTCTGCAACTACGCCTGCGCGCACGCCGAGCTGCGCACCGACCGGGTCGCCATGTTCCTGTCCGAGCTCAGGGTCGGCACCACGAAGCTGTCGTACGAGCTCCGCGCCGAGACCCCGGGGAAGTTCTCGGCCCTGCCCGCCCGCGCCGAGGCCATGTACGCGCCCGAGATCCAGGCGACCGCCGACGAGATGCGCTTCGAGGTACGCGACGCGCCGACGACCGGCGTGGCGACGCAGTGACGCCGGAAAAGGGGACAACGCGTACGTCCCCCGCTACATCTGTCGTTGAATGAGTGAAGCGCTGGTCTTCGGCCCCACGTTCGAGGCGCTCGCGCGCGCGCTGGGGTCGCGGCTCACGAACGAGACGAAGGATCGGTTCGGCGCGCTCGGCGTGGACTTCAACCACGTCCTGTTGCCCGCCTACCCGTTCGAGACCTGGGTGAAGGCGATGGACCTGGGCTCGCAGCTGGTGATGCCGAACGCCACCGAGCGCGAGCGCCACGCGGCGATGGGCCGGCGCATGGTGGACAGCTATGGCGAGACGTTGGTGGGCAGGGCGCTGCTCACCGCGATGCGCGTCATCGGCCCGCGGAGAACGCTCGAGCGCATGGCCCGCAACCTGCGCACCGCCAACAACTACACCGAGACGAAGCTGAGCGCGGGCAGCGATGGGGCGTACCAGCTGTGGTGCAGCCGCGTGGCCTCGACGGCGTTCTACTGCGGCATGCTGCAGCGGGGCGTGGAGGTGGCCGGCGGCAAGGGCGTGCTCGTCGAGGCGCTCGGACAGGACGCGGCCGGCGCGACGTTCTCCGTCCGCTGGGGCTGAGGCGAGTTCGACCGCAAGCTCCGGAGTTCGGCGGCCAGCGGGAGACGATACGACGGCCGCATGAACGCCCTGCTCCAGCCCGACGAGAACCGTGCTCCAGTGTCCCCGATGACCGACGCCGACCGCTGGAGGGCCGTTCTCGCGCGCGACGCTGGCGCGGACGACTCGTTCGTCTTCGCGGTGAAGACGACGGGGATCTTCTGCAGGCCCTCGTGCGCCGCGCGCCGCCCGCTGCGGAAGAACGTGCGCTTCTACGCGACGCCGGCCGAGGCGCAGCTGTCGGGCTACCGCGCCTGCCGACGCTGCCGGCCGCTCGAGGCGTCCGCGGCCGAGCGCCGCCACCAGCTCGTCATCACGCTCTGCCGACAGCTCGAGCGCGCCGAACGAACGCCGACGCTGGCCGAGCTGGCCCGCGGCGCGGGGATCAGCCCCTTTCACCTGCAGCGCGTCTTCAAGCAGGTGCTCGGCGTGAGCCCCCGGCAGTATGCGCTGGCGCAGAAGGACGCCCGCTTCCGGCAGGCGCTCGCGCGCCAGGGCACCATCACCGCCGCGCTCCACGAGGCTGGCTTCTCGTCCTCGAGCCGGTTGTATGAGCGCTCGATGGCGACGCTCGGCGGCAGACCAGCGGACGTGCGGCGCGGCGCGCCCGAAGACCCGGTGCACTTCGCGCTGACCGACTCGAGCCTCGGCCGCGTGCTGGTGGCGGCGACGCGCCAGGGCGTGTGCGCGGTGGCCTTCGGTGACGACGACGCGGCGCTCGTGAAGGCGCTGAAGCGACGCTTCCCTCGGGCGACGCGCGACGTGCGCGCTTCGACGTTCACCCGCCTCGTCCACCGCGTGGTGGAGCAGGTCGAGGCCCCGGCCGCGGCCCCGGGGCTGCCGCTCGATCTGCGCGGCACCGCCTTCCAGCACCGCGTGTGGCAGGCCCTCACCCGCATTCCGCCGGGAGAGACGCGCTCGTACTCGGCCCTCGCCCAGGCCCTCGGCGCGCCCAGGAGCGCTCGGGCCGTCGCGCAGGCCTGCGGCGCCAACCCCGTAGCGGTGCTGGTGCCGTGTCACCGCGTGGTGCGCGAGGGCGGCGCGCTGTCGGGCTACCGCTGGGGCGTCGAGCGCAAGGCGGCGCTGCTGCGAAGAGAAGCGACGCTGCCCCGGCGAGGTCGGTGAGCCGCTCAGGCGGCGCGCGCGTCCGCGAGGCCCTCACCCGGGCGGACGCCGGCCCTGGCCACGCGCACCAGCGCGGCGACGAGCTGCTCGTCGGTCGCTGCGCGCGACAGCGACTGCGCGCTCGACCCCCGGAGCTCGGGCGACTCGCCGAGGGCCACCACTGGCGGACCCGCTCCCGCCGGCAACGCCTGGACGAAGCGCAGGTGCCAGCGCCGCGCCGCGTCGATCAGGACGACGTCGGGCCTCACGCTGGCGAGCAGGGCTCCAGCCTGGAGCATGTTGTACGCACGGTGCACGACACCGCCACGGGCCTGGAAGACTGGTGGCACGTCGGCGCCGTCGAGCACGAGGACACTCGGGACACGGGGAGACATGAGGTTCGGTCGGTTGGTGGCAGAACGCCGACCCTCGCAACACCCGACCCGCCGGGTCTCTTCCCGAGCTGCGTCAGTTCGGCACGCACACCTGGTTCGGGTCGCACGTCGTGCCCCCCGCACACCCGGCGCTGCACGAGCGCAGGTTGAGGGTGTCTGCGAAGGCCCCACGCTGCCCCACCCCGCCGGTGGAGGTGACCGGCCCGGGAGACGAACCGCCCGCCCCGCCCCGCCCGCCGGTGTCGATGCCGGCGCTCACCACGAAGGTGTTCCCGGCGCTCAGCGGCTGCACGTCGACGTTGAAGCCCAGCAGCGAGAACGAGGGCCCGCCGGCGCCACCGCCTCCGCCCCCGCCCGGCCCGCCGTTGCCGCCCTCACCGCCCTTCCCGCCCGTCGAGCTGCTCCAGCGATCCGGCTGACCGCCGACGCCACCCGCCCCGCCCACCCCGCCCGCGCCCCCGAAGCCGCCGTTCCCGCCGTTGCCGCCGAGCCCGCGCTGAATCCGATTCCCCGTCAGCGTGGGCCGCTGCGCCGACGTCGTCGAGGCCCCGATGAAGAGGGCGATCGACGCGCCGCCCTGCGCGCCGGGCGCTCCACCCGCGCCGCCGCACGCCCCCGCGCCCCCGCCGCCGCCGCTCGCGCCGATCTCCCACGCCTGGCACCCGCCGCCGGTGAACTTCATCACGCTCGAGCCCGCGCCCCCACCGCCGCCCGGCAACCCCACCGCGCCTCCCACGCCGCTGCTCGCGCCCGCCGGAGCAGCCACCCACCGCCCACCCGCCACGCTGCCGAACCGCGCCCTCACCGGCGCTCCACCACCGCCCAGCCCACCCGCGCCGTCAGGCCCCTGCAGCCCGTCCTGCCCGTCGTTCGGCTGAATCGCTGACGGGTACCCGCTCTCCTGCACCTGGCTGCAGGACACGCCCGACAGGTTCGAGAACGTTCGATCGAAGCCGCCACGCCCGTTCCGGCTGCCCATCGCCGGCCCGGCGTACTCCTGCTGCACGCCCGTGTTCGTCGTCATGTTGTACACCGGGCACACCACCCCGCCGCCGACCGGCGCGTTGCCGCCAACGCACTGCGGGTTCACCCCACCCACGCCGCCAATCCGATGCGCTGCCGCGGTGCAGTTGCCGCTCGGGAAGTGCTCGCTGTCCACCCCGCGCGCGCCGTTCAACACCATCGACACCTGGCGCCCGAAGCCCTGATCCCCCGTCGCCCCGCTGCCCCCCTGGCCACCCCGCCCCGCGATGATCTCGTTCGCGCTCAACACCACCCGCGGGCCCACGTCGAACAGGAACACCGCGACGCTCGCCTCCCCCGCCACGTTGGTCGCCGCGGGAGGCGCGTCCCACCCCACGATCGTGAACCCCGCCACCACCGTCTCCGCCGCGCCAAGCCCGGCGTTCCCGACGTGCAGCGCGCCTGCGACTTGCCCGCTCGGCGTGACGCCCTGAATGAAGGTGGTGTGCAGCAGGGGGTCGCGCTTCAAGAAGTCGCTCGAGTAGCCGCCGAAGAGCTGCTGCCCGTCGGTGAGGCGCACGTTCTCGCGGTACAGCCCCTGCGCCACCAGCACGTAGCGCTTGTTCTGCGGCGCCAGCGCAGCGAGGCCTTCGCCGATGGTGCGGAAGGGCGCCGTGCGCGAGCCGTTGCCCATCACCGGGCCCGTCGCCGAGACGAAGATCGCGTCTTGCAGCACGCCGTCGATGCCGTCGCAGTTCTGGTCGATCCACGACGCCGTCGTCCCGGGCGCGCGATCGGGCAGATCGGTGGTGAGGTTGCCCTGCACCCGGCGGCACTCGCAGCCATCGGCGGGGTCGCCGTTCACGTTCACCCACTCGTACGTCGTGCCGGCGATCGTCTCGGTGAGACACGGCCCCATCACACAGCGGGGCATCGCCTGCGTGGCGTCGCAGACGCCGTTGGTCTTCTGCAGCGCCGGCGACCAGATCTTCGAGCAGTCGTTGTTGCAGAAGCCGCAGTGCGCCAGCGCCTCGTAGCGACCCGTCGCCTGGTTGCGGAAGCCCTCGTCGATGCGGCCGTCGCAGTTGTTGTCGCGGCCATCGCAGATCTCGGGGTTGAACGACGCGACGTCACAGGCGCTCCACGCCGGCCCCGGCGCGCGGCAGGTCTCGAAGCCCCGACACGTCTGCGTGCCACCCGGTTCGGTCACCGTGCACGAGCGCGTCGAGCTCAGCGTTCGGACCGAACACGTGCAGGTGCTCGTCGAGGGCACGCACTGCTGCGTGCCAGCCTGGCAGACGTAGCCGGCGGGGCACGCGGGCCCGTACGCCGACGAGGGCGCGCAGTCGCGGCCACACACCCGCTGGCCGTCCACCGTGAGGCAGCGCGCGTTCGGCCCGATGCAGTCCGTGTCGGTGAGGCAGGCGCGGCAGAGCGTGTCCGGGAGCTCCTGGCAGAAGGTCGCGTCGGCCGAGGGGAAGAAGCCCGTCGCGCAGGCCGTGACCCGACACCGCAGCGCGCCGGTCGCGTCAGCCGTGCAGGTGGTGGCGGTCGCGTTGGGAATGCGCGCGCAGTCGTTGTTGCACCGGCCACAGTGCGCGAGCTGCGGGTAGCGCCCCATCGCGTCCACGAAGCCGTTGTCCACCACGCCGTCGCAGTCGTCGTCCCTGAAGTTGCAGGCCTCAGGCTCGGGATCCTGCGCCGTGCAGACGAGCCCCGCGGAGGCGAGACACACCTGCGGGCCGCGGCAGGTCCGCATGCCCACCGTCTTCGTGCACTCGGGCGCGGTGAAGTCGTCGATGCGCCCGTTGCAGTCGTCATCGACGCCGTTGCAGCTCTCCTGCAAGGCCGGCGGCGCGTCGCAGGGCGTGAAGCCGCCGTCAGCCTGACAGGTCTGGTTGCCCTCGCAGCGCCCGAACGGGTTGGCCGGGCCGCGACAGCCCTTCTCGAGCCCCACCGTCGCCGGCGTGCAGTCGCAGGTGCGGCCGTCGGGCACGCACTGCCGAGCGCCGTCCGCGCGCGCCTCGCAGCGGTACTGGGCGGGGCACCCCTCGAACGAGCAGTCACGGCCACAGAACGTCCCACCCGGGAAGCTGAGGCACTTGTCGGCGCCCGTCGCGCCGCACTCCGAGTCCCGCTGGCAGTCCTGACAGAGCAGCGGCTGCGGCACCGCGCAGAGCGCGCGCGTCACGCCGGCGTCGGGGCGCGATCCCGGCTCCGGCATCGTCTTGCACGTGAAGGCGAGCGGGCACCCCGCGTCCGCCACCGCTCCGCACTCGATGGTGCAGAAGGTGCCCTGAGGGCCGTTCGCGCAGAAGGCCGACTCGCACTCGGCGCCGCCGTCGCACGGCTCTCCGAAGCGCTTGATGCCGCGGCGCGCGCCTGCGTCCACCTCGTCCAGCACGCGGCAGACCTGGTTCACGCAGCGCAGGCCGGCGGGGCAGTCGCTGTCGAAGACGCACGGCGGCGTGGGGATGACGAAGACGGTGCGGCCGCAGCCGGCGAGGACGAGCAGCAGCGCGCTCGTGAGCGTGAGGGCGCGCATCAGAAGACCCCCACCTGCTGCACGACGCCGCCCTGGCCGTCGCCGCCCCTGAAGGCCGCCCCGCCGGGAGACGAGCCGCCGAGTCCACCCGCGCCGGCGGCGTTCATCGGCGTGGGGGCGAACGTGTTCTGCGTTGCCACCGACGACTGCACCCGCCCGGCGATACCGAAGACCGAGCCGCCACAGCCGCCGCCGCCGCCGCTCCCACCGCCGCCGTTGCCGCCGCGCCCGCCCGGCCCGCCCTGCCCTGCGCACCAGGCCGCCGAGTTCTGCGTGCCGCCGCGCCCGCCCTGCCCGCCGAGGCCACCATAGCCGCCCGCACCGCCGTTCCCGCCGTTTCCACCGAAGCCGAGATCGACGAGGTTGCCGACGATGCCGGGGCTCCCCGAGACGACGAAGATCGCGAAGGAGCCGCCGCCGCTCGCCGCGCCGAGCCCCGGGCCGCCTCCACAGCCGCCCGCCCCGCCACCTCCGCCCGTCGCGCCGAGATCGCCCACGCGCCGTCCGACGCTGCAGGTCGGGGCGTTGCCATTGTCCACGCAGCCGCCGCCGCCACCGCCTCCGCCGCCGCGCCCGTTGGTCCCGCTGACGCCCTGCGCCGCTCCCGGCGCGAGCCAGTCCGCGCCTGACAGGCTGCCCAGCGCGCTCGCGCACCCTGGACCGGCGCCCTGAGAGCCGCCCTGACCGCCGTTCGTCGCCGGCCCGCCGTTGAGCCCGTTCGGCGGCACCACGCAGTCGTACTTGCAGAGGGTGAACTGCATGCCGAAGGTGTTGTCGTAGCGCCCGTTGCTGCCGCCGCGACCGTTGCCGCCGGCCGTCGTCGGGTACTCCTGCGGGTTGTCGGTGGGATCGACGCCGCCGCCGCGGTTGCCGGCCGTCTGCGCGGGGCACGCGAGGTTCTGCCCACCGGCGCCGCCGGCCTGCGTCTCACCGATGCACTGGGGTGTGTTGCACTCGCGCGCCTGCAGGCCGTCCGCGCCGTTTCCGCCGTTCGCCCCCGCCGTGCCCGGAGCGGCTGGCGTCGCGTCACCGCCCCGCCCACCGACGACGTGGTTGTTCTGCAGCACGAGCCCGCCCGGGTTGTTGACGTAGACGGCGTAGCTGTTGAACGCGGGCTGGCCCGACGCGGGCCGCGACGTCACGTCGTAGCCCCGAATGGTGAAGCCGCTCACCACCGTGCGCTGGGCCGACGGGGTCGTCCACTCGGCGTTCACCGAGCCGCGCCGCCACGTCGGTGAGGCGAAGTCGGGCTCGGGCGCCTCGATGAGCGTGGGGAAGGTGATGACGTCGCGCCGCGAGAAGTCGGGCGAATAGCCGCCGTGCAGCTGCACGCCGGGCACGAGCACCACCTGCTCCACGTACGTGCCCTGGGCGACGAGGATGGCGGTGCGCGCGCCGCGGTTGGTGATGGCCTCGGTGATGGTGCGGTAGGGGTTGGCCCGGGTGCCCTGGCTCACCGGGCTCTGGGCCCAGACGAACACCGACTCCGCCGCCACGCCGTCCACCCCGTCGCAGTCGCGGTCAGCGTAGAGGAGCCCCGCGGTCGGGTACGTGGGCGAGAGATCAGGCTCGTCGATGACGCCCGGCACGCGCGGGCACTCGCAGCCGTTCGTCTCTTCCCGATCGACGTCGTTGAACTGCGCCGTCACCGCGCAGGCGCGCACGCCGCCGTCGAAGCTCTGGCAGGTGGCCGCCGGGTTGCCGGTCGCGTTCACGCACTGCGGGGTGCTGCCGCAGGTCGGCGCGCAGGCGCCGTCGAGGCACACCGAGTTCGCGGGGCAGCCCATCGCGCAGGGCCGCACGCAGAGGCCGTAGAGCGGGTCGCAGGCGCCGCCGGGGCAGTCGGCGCTGGTCCGGCAGGCTGGCCCCGCGCCCGCCACCGCGCCGGTGGTGCACTGGACGATGGTGCAGCCGACGCCGCCGTCGACGCGGCAGCCGCCGATGGCGTGCTGAATGGTGGGGCTCCAGCGCGCGGTGCAGTCCGTCATGCAGTCCCCGCAGTGCCGATCGGTGTCGTACGTGCCCGAGTCGCGCGTGTTGACGAAGCCGTCGTCGACGATGGCGTCGCAGTCGTTGTCGGCGCCGTCGCAGAGCTCGGCCGTCGTCTGGGACGTGTCGCACGCCGAGTACGAGCCCGTCGCCTCGCACGTCTGCCGGCCCACGCAGGTGGTGGCGCCCGAGGTGATGAAGCAGCTGCGCGAGAAGCCCTGCCGCGAGGTGGCGCACTCGCACGAGCTCGTCACCGGCACGCACACGAGCGCGCCGCCCTGGTTCGCGCACTCGTTGCCGGGCGGGCAGCAGTCCTGGGAGCCGACGACGCCGGTGCACCCCCGCCGCTGGCTCGACGGCGCGCAGGACTGCTGGCACGCACGGCCCTGGTCGTTCCCGACCGCGCTGCAGACGTCGAAGGGTACGCGGCAGTCGGCGTTCGAGGTGCAGGGCGCGCACTGCGTGTCCGGCACCGGCTCGCAGCGCGCGGGATCGGCCGCGGACGGGAAGAGGTAGAAGCCCTTCGCGCACCGCCGTGGCACGCAGGAGAGCTGGCCCACGCGCTCGACGCACGCCGCCGCTCCGGGGCCGCCGTCCACGTCGAGGCCGGTGAGCGCGACGTAGCAGTCGGTGTTGCAGCCACCACACGCGCGCGGGCTGCTGTACCGGCCCATGGAGTCCCTCAGCCCGTCGTCCACGGTGCCGTTGCAGTCGTCATCGACGCCGTTGCAGCGCTCCTCGGTGGGCTCCGGCGCCGAGCAGAGGAACGCGAAGCCCGCGTCGGGCCCGCGCGAGCCGCACGAGTACTTCCCGGTGCAGCTGACGCCCTTGCGGCAGTCGGGGAAGCCGGGCACGCCCGAGGTGTCGAGGCCCGGGTCGGCGGAGTCCGTCAGCCCGTTGCAGTCGTTGTCGAGGCCGTCGCAGATCTCGGGAGCGGCGATGGGGGCGTCGCAGGCCGAGAAGCTGCCGTTGAGCTGGCAGGTCTCGACGCCGAAGCACTTGCCCAGCGTGGCGGAGGTCGAGCAGCTGCGCTCGAGGCCGGCGGTGTTGGGGTTGCAGCGGCACGAGCCGGTGTCGGGCACGCACTGCCGGGCGACGCCGCCGTCCACCATCAGCGCGCGGCACGAGTAGCCGGCGCGGCAGGCCGTCACCGAGCACTCCTGGCCGCAGAAGCGCCCCCCGTCGAGGTCGAGGCAGCGGTCGCCCGCGGCGTTGCAGTCCTGGTCCTGCCGGCACTCGTTGCAGAGCGCCTTGAAGGGCGGCACGCAGAGGAAGCCGGCGCCCGGGGTGGCCTGCTTGCACTCCCAGCCGCGCCCGCAGGTGAAGCCGCCGTCGACGCCGCAGGCGGCCGAGCACACCAGCCCGTTGCCGGGGCCCTTCGGCAGGCAGGGCCCAAAGCGGCAGTCCGCATTCGTGGCGCACGGCCAGCCGAGGTCGCCCGGCAGCCCGGCGTCAGGGAGGAGCCGACAGAACCCCCCGATGCAGTCCTTCTCGGCGGGGCAGTCGGACTTCGCCTTGCACTCGCACGTCTTGTCGAGGAGGCAGTCCGGCTCGCGCACGGGCTGGAGACACGCCGTCACCAGCGCCGCAGCGAACCAGGAGAGGAGTCGACGGAGGACGGAGCTGCTCATGACCACGAGTCCTGCGCGATTGGCGCTCGGCCGCGCCAGCGGGGTGGGACCATACAGGGCGGTGGGTGAGTGTCCAACCCACCCGGTCCTCTTCATGGAATTCTCGGGCACCCGTCGTTTTTTCGTTTCGACCGGCTCCACCGACGCGGGCATTCTGGCGAGCGCACAAGGAGGGGCACATGGCTTCGAAGGGCCTGCAGTCGATTCTGGTTCCGACGGACTTCTCGGCAGGCGCCGAGCGCGCGTTCGAGCGGGCGCTGCGGTTGCCGCTCGCGCCGAAGGCGAAGATCACCATCCTCCACGTGATGCCGGCGGACATCCCCGGCACGCTGCGCAAGGAGGCGGTCCGCGACGCCGAGCGCAGCATCGAGAAGCACCTCGCGCACGCGCGCACGCTGGCGGTCGAGCGGGGGCTGGCGCCGGGCCAGTTCATCGGCGACGTCGTCGAGGGCAACGCGGCCCGCGAGGTGATGAAGCGCGCCAACACCGTCGAGGCCGACGTCATCTGCATCGGCCGCCACGGTCGCCGGGGCGTGATCGATCTCTTCATCGGCTCCACGGCCACGCGGGTGGTGCGGCAGACCGAGCACCCGGTGCTGCTGGTGCAGCTGCCGGCGACCGGGCCGTACACCCGGCCGTTGTTCGCGGTGGATCCCGAGCACAAGGCGCTCAGCGTGGTGAAGCAGGGCCTGTCGCTGCTCGAAGAGGGCACGCCGGTGTCGGTGTTCAACGCGACCCCGATCCCCTACGAGGACTTCATCTCGATCACCCCCGACCACCTCGTCTCGCTGCGGAAGAAGTTCGAGAAGGAAGGCGAGAAGTCGCTCCGGGCGCTGCTCAAGAAGGCGCCTGACGTGGCGTTCACGCCCATCGTGCGCAGCGGCGACGCCCGCACGCTGGTGCTCGAGCAGGCGCAAGCCCTCAACGCCGACCTCAGCGTGCTGGGCACGCATGGCCGCTCGGCGCTCAACAGGTTCCTGATGGGCTCGGTCGCGGAGTGGGTGCTGACCCACTCGACGAACGACGTGCTGATCGTGCGCCCCTGAGCGCCGGAGCAGCGGCAGGCGACGGGGCGCGCTGAACAGGGTCAGTACACGCCGCCGCCGTAGGCCTCGGTCACCGCGCGCTGCGACTCGAGCAGCTCGATGTACTGCTTGAGCGCGGTCTCGGTCGCGGGATCCATCGGGTCGAGCCTCGCCTTGAGCTCGTTCGCGCGGGAGAGCATGCGCGCGGCCATGCCGGTCTCCAGAATGCCCACGCGGTAGCTCACGGCCACGAACGTCTTCCCGCTGTACGGGTCGTCGAAGGTGACGGTGGGGAGCGTGGTGGTGATGGCCTGCCCGTTGCCCTGCAGCCACAGCCGCGAGGAGTTGGAGAACGTCTGATCGTAGGTCGCGGGGATCAGCGCGTTGCCGAGCACCGTCATCCACAGCTGCAGCGTGAAGCCCAGCTTGGGATCGACGGGGTGCTGCCCCATCGGGGGAATGGTGATGGTCGAGGAGATCGGCCGGGGCACGAACTTCGTCCCGTCGTAGATGGGCCCGATGCGATCGAAGCGGTCGGTCATCGCGGCGCCGAAGAGATCGAGCATCTGCCGGGGGAAGAGCCGCCAGTAGTTGATGGCGTACTGGCGCGAGTCGGCCGCCACGTCCTTGCCGAGGAAGTAGGTCGTCGGATCGACCAGCAGCGAGAGCGCCGACACCTTGTCGTTGAAGCTGCCGACGTGGTGAATGCGCTCGTACCAGAAGTACCCCGAGTCGTACTCCCAGCTCGTCTCGAAGTAGCGCCCCTGGTCGAGGCCGAGCTTGAACTTCGGGCGGTCCCAGTAGTCGTCCATCGTGTAGAGCTCGCGGCCGTCGGGCTGGGTCTCGAGATCGTACGGGCCGGGCTCGGGCGTCATCAGCACGTCGCCGAAGAAGTCGAAGCTCTTCGTCACCGCCACCGTGTACGGGCCCCACTTGTCGGGTGAGCGCCAGAAGTTGTTCACGTCGTTCGGCGCGTCGGGAATGGTCTCTGCGTACGCGGCGCGGTTGAGCACGTAGAACTGCATCATCGTCTGCAGCGAGCCGAAGTAGCGCCAGTACGCGCGATCCACCGCCTCCCACGGATCGAACGAGAGCCGATCGCGGCGGAACGAGTCGAGCAGGTAGTACGAGCGGTAGTCCGCCATCTTGGCCTCGGCGACCTCGAAGACGTCGGCGCCGCGGTCGAAGGCCTCGCAGCCCGTCGAGGCCGACTCGAACTCGTCGGAGCAGAACTTGTACGGCACCAACAGCCGATCGCGCCCGTCCACCTCCACCACGTCGGGGTACGCGCACCGCGTCGCGAGCTCCTTGCGCTGGACCTGCGAGAACGGCACGTCGGCGCGGCGCTCGAGGTCCACGACCTGCGGCAGCTTCGTGTAGTGCAGCGAGGTGTAGTCATTGCCGTCGCAGGTGATGAGGAACGGCAGCGCGTCGCCGTACGCGTTCACTGCCTGCACCGCGCCCACGAGGTACGGGTCGCGCACGGTCTCGAACACCTCGACGAGGCTGCCGTAGCCGAACTTGAGCGCCGCGGCGTCGTAGCGGCCGAGCCCCTGGATGTCGGAGTTGAAGTTCGCGCCGTAGTCCATGATCGACGACTGCATGAACTCGCTGATGCCGCCCTTGAGCCCGCTGGGCAGGGTGACGCCCTCGAGCTCGGCCTGCGACTCGGGGTCGAGGTAGCGCGGGCGCGGCTGCTTCGTGCCGTTCGCGGTGCGCAGATCCCAGTACGTCTTCGGGTAGTTCATCGGGTCGTACGAGCCGGCGAAGTTGTGGCGCAGGCCGAGCGCGTGGCCGACCTCGTGGAGCGCGGTCGAGAGGAAGACCTGCTCGCGAATGCGCTTCCACACGATCTGCGGGTCCACGCCCTTCTGCGCGAGCGCGAACCCGAGCACGGCGTCGTTGAGCGTGGCCGCGGCGAGATCGACGCCGTGGCGCCCCAGGCGGCGGCGCTGCTCCTGCTGCAGCCGGTAGTGCGCCGGCGTGTAGCGCGTCAGCGGGTTCACCTTCTCGAGCAGCCCCTTCGTCACGCTGGCGCGCGGATCCATCGCGTGCGCCATCAGCACCTCGGGCGTCACCAGCTTCCGCTCGAGATCGGTGCCCCGCAGGCGCGAGAGCCGCTGCGTCGAGAGGCCGGCCTGCCCGCCGAGCACCTGAGAGGCGGCGAGCGCCTGCGTGCGCGCGGCGAACTGCTGCTTGAGCTGCTTCGCCGGGCCCTTCGTGAGCCGCGGCGACTTCGGCAGCCCCTTCGTCCACGCGAGATCCATCGCGTCGGCCATGGCGTGCACGTCGGCCTGGCTGAAGGTGCGCGACCTCGCGCCGAACTGCTGGCTCGCCACCCAGTCCTTCACGTTGAGCCCCTCGATGAACTGCTCGGGCTTGAGCTCGCCGTTCACCAGCCGCACCAGGTCGCGCCCCATCGCCGCGAAGGTGTCGATCTGCGCGCCATAGACGAAGGCGGTGCTCGCGACCGTCTCACCCGTCTCGGCGTCGTTGGAGCTCGGCCCATAGCCCAGCAGCCCCGCCGACACCGGCTCGTCCACCCAGTAGAGGACGTTGAAGCGGATGTCGCCCATGCGCACCGTCGTGCCGGGCTGGCCGCAGACGGCCGGGTCGCCCTCGCGCACCGGGTTGTTGAGGCACACGACGAAGGCCTGCCCCACCACCGGCCGGCCCTGCAGCGTCTCGACGATGCCGCGGAAGATCACCTCGTACTGGCGCTCGAGCTCGCGCGCGGCCGGCTTGAGGTCCTCGGGGAACCCCTGGTTCAGGTAGTAGACGATCGGCCGCGGCCCGAGATCGGCGCTGGCGGGGTCAGCGGGATCGGCGCGGTTCCGCACCGCGTACGGCAGCGAGCACACGCCCGTCACCTTGCCGTTCGACTCCACCGTCGCCGTGGGCAGCTCGGTGACGCAGCGCACGCCCGGCGAGGTGTCGCCGCAGTGCACGTCGAGCTGGCAGGGCTTCGACGACAGCGAGCGCCACCACTGGTTGTGCCGGTTGATGAAGCGGTCGCGGCCGGTCTCGGTGAGGCCGTACTGCCGGTTGTACGAGCGGCGCTCGGTCGAGAAGTAGCCGAAGCGCTCCATGTCCTTGTCGTCGTAGACGCGGGGCTCGTAGTCGCGCTCGGTCACCCGTCGGAACGCGTTGCGCACGCGGATCTCCTGGCTCGCGCAGTCGGTCGTCGAGTACTCGAGCCAGCAGAGGGGCCAGCTCGTGCCGTCCTCGAAGGTGACGGTCTCGGGGCTGGCGATGAGCTTCTGCGTCACCTCGAGGTAGCTCGCCTGCTCCTCGCCGGTGCGCTCGATGCGGAACGCGTCGGGGTCGTTCGGATCGCTCACGTAGTACGGCACCGGGTCCTGCTTGATGGGCTGAATCGACGGCGCCGACCAGTCAGCGAGGAAGTTGAAGTTGGTGACGAGGTTCTGCGACCAGTCCACGCGGAGGAACTTGCGCTCGAACCACTTGCGCTCCTGGCTCTCGATGAGCTTGTCGAACTCCTCGCCGGTGGACGCGTTGTAGTCGCGGATGATGTCGAAGTGGCTGGTGATCTTGAACGCCGCCACGGGCGCGCCCTGGTACCGGCGATCGGCGCCCGACGCGAAGGCCGGGTTGCCCTTCTCGCTGCCGCGCACGTACTCGTAGGCACGCCGGGCGATCAGCTGGTTCTCTTGAACGTCCCAGACGATCTTCTCCATCTCGTTCTCGCCCTGCTCACCGGGGAAGGTGAAGCCGGTCGAGAACGGCACGCCGACGACGGTCTGGCGGAAGTACCAGACGCCCTCGAGATCGCTCCTGGCGATGGCGTCGTGCTGCACGGTGGTGCGGGGCTGCACGGGCGTACCGCATGAGACGGCGAGGGCACACACGACGAGGAGCGCACGCTTCATTTCTTCTTCTCCGGGGCGAGGCTGTCGACGAGCTGTTCGGCGCTCGTCGTGAACGACAGGTACAAGGTGGACGCGTTGCTGCGGTTGATCTCGAGGAACGGCTGCGAGGGCTTCCCGTCAGGCTGGTTGATGGGGCGGTAGGTGGACAGGCCGAGCGAGAGGCTCACCGGCCCCTTCGCCCAGTCCACCGAGAACAGGAACCAGTGATCGTTGCGCCACTGCGAGCCGCCGAACTTCGGCTGCTCCGAGCAGTCGGCCTGAGGCACGCCCGCCACCACGCAGGGCGCCAACGGGTACGGCATGATGTTGAAGAGGAAATACGAGGCCGACACGGAGAAGCCGAGCGGCAGCTCGACCGAGGTGGACAGGCCGTTGATGAAGCCGAAGTCGGGGTTCGCGACGCCCGTCGTCATCGGGGGCGCCGTCGTCTCGGTCCTGCCGTTCAGCATGAAGGTGGAGGGCGCGCGGCTCTTCGACGACACCGCGGACTCGTAGAAGTACTTCGCAGGGCGGAACACCCAGGTGAGGTGCACCGGCCCGAGCGTCTTGTCGAAGATGAAGCCCAGCGAGAGCGAGCTGATGAAGCCCGTGTTCCGGCTGCTGAGCGACGTCGGCAACGCCAGGCGCAGGCTGTTCGCCAGGGTGATACCGACCACGGGGATGGTGAGCGTCTTGCCCTGGATGAGCGAGATCCACGTGTCGCCGAGGATCACGGGCTGCCGCGCCGTGCCGTCCACGACGCCGACCTGCGGGGACAGCGCGGCCAGCCCCTCCTGGGTGTTGAAGAACGAGCCGGGCACGTAGCTGGCGCCGCGGAACCGGGCGTCGCTGCCGGTCAGCTCGACCTCGACGGGCAGGCGCACCGCCAGCAGCATGGACTCGAACCAGGTGCCGGGGAGCAGCTTCGCGCCGAAGCGCCACGAGGGCTCGAGCCAGAACGTGAGCGACGCGGTGTACGACTCTGGCGCGAAGAAGAGGCCCGACGAGAAGAAGGTGGTGAGGCCGAAGTCGAAGCCGCCGAAGCGCGCCTCGCCTCCGGCGCCGCGGGCCTCGACGAAGCCCTGGGAGCCGCGGGGCCGGTCCTTGTCCTTGTCCTTGTCCGCCGAGCCTCTCGGGGCGACCCCGCCATCCGGTGAGACGCCGGCGTCGGGGGCCGTCGCGAGGGGCGTGTCCGAGATGAGCGTTCGGGTCGCGGTGGTCGCCTCGGCGGGAGCGGGATCGTCGGAAGGGCCGGTGGGAAGGCCCTGGGCCGCCGCGGGCGCGGCGATCGCGCAGCACAACACGAGCGTGAGGCGGAAGACGTTCACCAGGCCGGGCCTCCCCGAGGCGGGGGGCGGCGTAGGGCAGGTCGTCTCCTGCCGTCAACTGAGGCGGCATTCTCACCCGTCGAGAACGACGCCCGAAGCCGTCACTTCGCTCGACCAACCGCTTCTCTCCGGAGGTCCCCCGAGCTCCGGCGTCAGCTCAGCCTCGGGCGCTCTCCAACCGCTGGACGGGCTCGACCCTGCTCCCGTAGAGCGCAGGGGTGACCGACGTCGAATCCGGGTGGACACAGCAACGCCGACGGGCTCGAGGAATGACGGCGCCTTTCGAAGGCGCCAGGAGCATGGGCGCTGGCCAGGCCTCAGGGATCGAACAGCACGCCGGGGTTGAGGAGGCCGGCGGGATCGACCGTCTTCTTCGCCGCGCGCAGCACGTCCAGGAACGCCGTGGGCACCTCACGCTCGTACCAGGGCCGATGCGTTCGCCCGACGGCGTGGTGGTGGGTGATGGTGCCGCCGTGGGCGGCGATGGCGTCGCTCGCCGTGCGCTTCAACGCGGTCCACTGCTCGAGCTCAGCGCCCTCGCGTCCCTTCCCGATGAACGTGAAGTACGGGGCGGGGCCATCGGGGTAGAGGTGCGTGAAGCGGCACGAGATGACGCCGCCGCCGCACTCGCGCTGCAGGGCCTCGTTCATCGCGCCGGTGACGCCCGCGTAGAGCGCGTCGAAGCGGCTCCAGGTGCAGGCGGTCTCGAAGGTGTCGGCGATCAGGCCGAGGCGAATGAGCGCGTCCTGCAGGTAGGGGCCCTGGAGGAAGGAGCGACGCCACGCTTCGCCCGCGTCGTTGGCGCGCTCGCCCTCGCCTTCACGAACCTGCGCGCCCTTCTCGCACCGGCCGGAGTGCTTCGCGGTGATCCGGAGCGCCTCCTCGATGGCGTGCCGCTGGGAATGCGACGCCGACTCGAACCCGAGGACGAGCACCGACGCGCCGTCGAAGACGACGCCGTTCACCATCGCCTCCATGGCGTCGAGCAGGCGGCAGTTCGACGGAGAGAGCCCTGACTGCGAGAGCTCGCGCACGGCGGCGACGGCGGCCGGGTACTCGGCGAAGGTGACGCTCGCGGTGGCGCGGAACGAGGGGCGTGGGCGAACGCGCATCCACGCCTCGGTGATGACGCCGAGCACGCCCTCGCTGCCGATGACGACGCGGTTTGGATCGACGCCGGCACCCGACGCGGGGAAGGACTTCGTCGCGATGACGCCGCGCGGAGTCAGCAGGCGCACCGAGTGCACGAGCTCGTCGATGTGCGTCGGGCCGGTGGCGAAGTGGCCGCCGGCGCGCGTGGCGATCCACCCGCCGAGGGACGAGAACTCGAACGACTGCGGGAAGCACCGCAGCGTCAGGCCGTGCTGACCGAGCTGCTGCTCGAGCGCCGGGCCGAACGTGCCCGCCTCGATGCGGGCGAGGCGGGAGGTGGCATCGACCTCCGCGACGCGGCGCAGGTTCGAGAGATCGAGGCTGAGCGTGCCGCTCGCGCCCTTCCCTGGCCTCGGCTCGACGCCGCCCACGACGCTCGAGCCGCCGCCGAACGGCGTCACCGAGAGCTTCTCGCGCTCGGCGCACTCGAGCACGGCCACGACGTCCTGCTCGGTGCGGGGCAGCGCCACCACGTCGGGCGCGGTCGAGAAGTCTCCGCGGAAGCCGCGCAGCCGGTCCGGGTACGCCTTGCCCATCGCGTGGGCGGCGCGCACGCCGGCATCGCCCGTGGAGAACCCGGCGATGGCCGCGGGAACCCCGACGCGCGGCTGGGGGATCGTCGCCAGCGCGCCGTGGCGTTCTTTCGCCTCGCCGAAGAAGGGTTCGACGCGCGGGCGCACCTCGTCGAGTGGAATCGCGCTCGCCTCGTCGCCCCAGCCCCACGGGTGCCGTCGCATGCGGCCGCTTCTACTCCACCGGCTGGTGCGCGTGGGCGCCGTCTCGGCCGCTCAACCCGTGGATCGACGAACGCGCGCTGTCGCCGGTGGATCGCAGGCAGGTGCGCCTTCTGCTAACCGTCGATGGACGGCGCGCCGTGCACGCGCCTGAAGCTCGCCGAATGACCGCCCTGCTCGTCACGCTGATGCTGACCGCCGCGCCGGCCGAGCGGCCGCACCTCGTCGCGAGCGTGCGGGTCTCGACCTTCACGGGGCTGCCCGACGTGCTGGGCGCGTCGGCGACGCTGCACGTCATCCCGTGGGTCGATCTCGAAGGTGGTGCGTCAGCCTTCGTGTTCTCGCGCGGGTGGTACGCGCGCGGCGGCCCGCGGTGGCTCTTCGAAGACTGGCGCGACGAGGCGAACCGGGGGCTCACCCTGCGGCTGTCGGCGCTCGCCGGGGTGAAGTCGGTGACGCTGCGTGACTCGAGCTTCCTCGGCTTCCACTTCGCCGCGGCGGTCGAGCTGACGTACTGGCTCGCCTCGCACCTGGGCCTCACGCTGCAGCTCAGCGGCGGCGGCACCGTGCGCGCGTGGCCCGCGTTCTTCCCCGAGCTGCGGCTGGCCTGGGGCGCGGGCTTCTGATCAGGGCGGCGCGAGCGTCACGTCCGGGAGCAGCGCCGCCCCATCGGGGCCGCTGCGCACGGCGTCCATGGTCTGAATGAGCAGCTCGAACGGCGTCGCAGGCGTCGCGCGGAGCACGACCTGCCGGGCGCCGTCCTGTCGGTGCGCGCTCGCGGCGCGCTGGAGTCCCTCGAAGTCCCAGGCGCCGCGCAGTCGTGGGACCCAGGTCGCGCCGTCGCCGCTGCCCAGGCGGAAGCCGTCTTCGTCGATCGCGATCGTGAGCACCGCCGACGCGGTGGCTCCCTCGGACGAGGTGCTCGCCCTCGCGTTGACGACGCGGGTGAGCGCGAGGCCGGTCATCGACAGCAGCATGAAGAGGATGAGGTTCATCAGGATGTCGAGGTACGGGATGATGGTGAGCTCTTCAGCCTCAGCGGCGACCTGGGGACGGGACCGGGGTGACGGACGCATGCCGGGACGGACACCGCGGGTCGCAGCGGGTTCCCGGCCGCGCAGAGCTCGACGCCTCACCAGGTGCGGAGTCCGCCATCCGCCAGGGTGCGCGGCGTCCGGTCGATCAGCACCCACAACGACTCCGCGCCTGCGGGCCCCGGCCAGAGCGTGTGCCAGCCGGTGGGCAGCCTCGGCGGTGACCACTCGAAGAGCCACTCGGCGTCAGCCGTCGAGAGGTTGACGCAGCCGTGCGTGACCGCCTGGCCGTAGCGGTTGTGCCAGGCCGCCGCGTGAAGTCCCTGGCCGCGCTCGAAGTACTGAATGAACGGCACCTCTTCGATGAAGTACTCGTCACCGCGCATGCGATCGTGCAGCGCCTTCACGTAGACGCGGTGGAGCCCGGTGCGGGTCCGCCGGTCGGTCTGGTTGCTCCCCGCCGAGATGAGCGTCGCGAAGACGGGCGTCGCGCCCTCCCAGGCCGTCAGGGTCTGCTCCGCGAGGTTGACGTGCAGCCACGCGCCCCCGTCTGGCACGCCTTCTGGCTTCGCTTGCGGCCAGGCGATGCGCACGCCGCTCCCCGGCAGCACGCCTCCATCGACGTGAACCCCGCCGTCGCTCGTGAGCGCGAGCAGTGGAGCGCGCGCGTACTTCTCGACCGCGACGGAGCCATCGGGGCTGTCGGCGACGCGCAGGCTGGTGCGACGGAACGCGAAGACGAGCGGCAAGGCAGGCTCGCGTTCGCCGAGCATCGTCGAGTGATCGCGCAGGAGCGTGACGTCGTTCGTCGACACGAAGCCGCCGATCGGCCGCTCGAGCCAGCCCCGGCCGAGCAGGTCATCATCGCCGCCGAGCACGGCGAGCGTCTTCAGGCCCGGCTCCTCGACGAGCACTGACGCGTCGGGCTTCGGTCGGCTGCGCACCAGCACGCCCCCATCGCGGTCGCGCGCGACGACCCAGCGGTAGCGCGGGGGCTCGAAGGGAGCGCGGCCGCCGTCAGGGAAGGCGAGGACGCGGAGCGGCACCACGCCTCCCGCTCCGAGCACCGCCCAGCCGCGAGGCGCGTCGCACGTCGGGACGCACGCCGTCACCGTCACTGGCGCGCTGCCCATGAGCGCCCCGATGACGGGCGCGCCAGCGTCGGGGCCCGCGAGCACGCTGGTCGGCGTCGTCACGACCGCCTCGCGCTCGGGCGCCGTCGCGATGAAGATCAACAGGGCGAGCGGCATCCCTGCCGACCCTACCTGAAGCGCGGAAGCTGCTCTGCTCGAGCCGCCGCGGCGGGCCTCGGGGTACGGTGCGGCCATGCGTCGCCTGGTGGTGTCGGTGCTGCTCGCGGGCTGTGCGGCGAGGCCGGTCGTGCCTGCGCCCTCGCGGCCCGAGCGCGCCCGCCTCATCGCGCACGCAGTGCTTCCGGCGCGGACGTTCCTCGACGGGCCTGCGAGCGGCGCGCGCCTCGAGCCACGGTTCGGCGGCCCGTTCTCTGGCCAGCCCGTCCAGGGCTTCTCGTCGCTCCAGGTCCTGGGCGGCGACTTCGTCTCGATCAGCGACAACGGCTACGGCGTTCCCGAGAACTCGGGCGACTTCGTGCTCCGCGGGTGGACGTTGAGGCCTGACTTCGGCGCCGGCCGCCTCACCGCCACGCCGCGCTTCGCGCTCTCGGACCCGCTGCGCCACCTGCCGTGGCCGATCCGGAACGCGTTCACCACCGACCGGGTCCTCACCGGCGCCGACCTCGATCCAGAGTCGCTGGTCCGCGCGCCCGACGGCACCTTCTGGCTCGGGGACGAGCACGGGCCGTTCCTGGTGCACGTCGACGCCGCGGGGCGGGTGCTCGAGGCGCCCTTCGAGGTGCCGATCGACGGGGGCGTGCTCGCGGGGCCCGACTCGCCGTTCCTTCGCGCGAACCTGATGCTGCGCTCGCTCGAGGCGCTCCGGGCCCACGCGGTGGCGGCTGGCGCGAGCCCCCCGGTCGCCTCGATGGATCACCGCTGGCTCACGTCCGCCGAGCAGGTGCGCGCCCTGCACGTGGCGGGCTTTCGCGTCATCCCGTGGACGGTGAACGCGCCCGCGCGCCTCGAGGAGCTGCTCCGGTGGGACGTGGACGGCGTCATCACCGACCGACCGGACCTCGCGGCGTCCTTCGCCCTCGCAGGCAGGGAGCTGCAGGGGCATCGAGGGGCACGCGGCCTGGCGCCCGAGAACACGCCGGCGGCCTTCGCGCTCGGCCTCGACGCGGGAGCGAACGTGCTCGAGCTGGATCTCACGGGCACGGCAGACGACGAGGCGGTGGTGTGGCACGACGCGGCCCTCGCGCCGCCGAAGTGCGAGGGCGTTCCTGACGGCGGCCTGCTGATCCCCTCGACGAGGCTCGCGGTGCTGTCGCGGCTCGCCTGCGCGGGCACCCTCGCGGAGTTCCCGCTGCAGCGGCGCGACGCCGGCAGCCACCGGCTGATGACGCTCACCGACGCGCTGCGGCTCCCGGGCCGGCTCAACCTCGAGACGAAGGTGCACGGCACCGGCCAGCCGCATGACGACGCGGTGTGGCTGACGCGGCTCCTCATCCGCCGGGTGCTGGAGGCCGACGCGGGCGCGCGGGTGACGCTGCAGTCCTTCGACTGGCGCTCGCTCGAGCTCGCCCACCGTGAGGCGCCGTGGCTGCAGACGGTCGCGCTGTTCGGCGATCGCTCGAGCCGGGCTGCCGACGACGCGCGGGCGGGGCTGCCCTGGCCAGAGCGCGCGCCTGCCGTGAACGTCTCGCGGAGCGCCGGCTTCGAGAACCTGGCCCTCGACGGCGATGGCCAGCACCTCGTCGCCATGCTCGAGAAGCCGCTGCCGGGCCATGACGCCTGCCTGGCGTGGCGGTTCGACCTGACGACGAAGCGGTTTGGCCTCGCGTTCCGCTTCCCGCTCGACGCGCGGGCCACGGCGGTGGGCGATCTCGCCCTCGTGGACGAGCGCACCGGCTACGCCCTGGAGCGGGACGACACCGAGCGCCGGGCGGACGGCTTCAAGCGGCTGGTGCGCTTCACGAGATTCGGACGTGCTGGGCGCGGGGGTCACCAGGCACACCGCGGCGGACCTGCTCGACCTCGCGCTGCCCGACGGCGGCGTCTTCTCGTTCCCGTTCTGGACCATCGAGGGTGTGGCGCCGCTCGCCGACGGCCGCGTCGCCATCATCAACGACAACAACTTCCCCTTCGGGCGCGGGCGGTCGGAGACGGAGCCCGACGCGACGGAGCTGCTGCTCGTCGAGCCACGCTGAGCGGGAGGCGCCGAGCACCGGTATGCTGCGCCGGGGAGGAAGCCGTGGACCGACACGCTGCTGCGCTCGTCTGGAAGCTGGGGCTCGCCGAGTCCGAGGTCGCGCTGGTTCGCCGGAACGGCGAGGAGCGCTGGCGACTGCCCGGAGGCCCCCTGCTCGACGGGGAGCCGTGGAGCGCCGCGGCCCACCGCCACGCGAAGGCTGAGCTCGATCGCGCGCTGCGGGTGGGCGACTTCGTCGAGGCGTCCATCGACGGCGAACGGTCGCGCCTCTACTTCGACCTCATCCTCGTTGACGCGGCGCCGGCCCAGTACGAGACCGCCTCGGGGCAGGTGTGCTTCGTCACCGCCGAGCGGGCGCTCTCGCTGCTCGACGACGGCCGTGATCAGCAGACCCTGCGCGTGCACCGCGCGCCCGCGCCGCTGAGGAGCGCGTCGCCCACGCCCGCGCAGCAGCTCCGGCTCTTCCTGTCCGGCCTCAACGTGTCCTTCCGGCAACTGCAGCGGGCGCTGGCGTTGCAGTGGGCCGAGCAGCGTGCGCTCGAGGCGAACGGCATCACCGCTGCGAGCCGCCAGGCACGCGATGAGCTCGCCGCCGCCGAGGCCCTCGCCTGTGACGAGCCCGAGAGCGGCTGGGCGATGCTGAAGCGCGCGCGCCGCACGCAGCTCGCGGCGATGACGCCCGAGCGACGCCGCGCGCAGTGGCTGATCATTCGCGAGGAGGCGAAGCGGAAGCTCGAGCGCTCGTGGCGGGGCACCGCGGCCAGGGCCCTGATGGGCGGTGACGACGAGCCCTCGCCCGACGCGATGGCGGCGGTCGCCGAGCTGCTCGACGGCTACCACGACAGCTACTTCGACCGGGCCCGGCTGATACAGACCCGCCTCGCGCTGATGACGCTGTTGCTTTTTCTGGTGCTCACGGTCCTCGAGAGCGTGTGGTGGTGGAAGGGCTCGACCGACCAGCTGCTCTTCGGGGTGCCGCTGATGCGCGTGGCGCCGCTGCTCGGCGTCGTGGGCGCCATCTGCTCGAGCCTCGTCTCGTCGCTCGGGGCGAACTCGACCAGGCGGCCGCAGGTGATCGTGGACTCGATGCTGGTGTTCGGGCGGGTCGCGCTGGGCGCAGGCTCCGGGCTGGGAATGGTGTTGCTGCTGGGGACGACGGTCACCAGCGTCGAGGTGCTCGCGGCGCTGGCCTTCGTCGCCGGCTTCTCGGAGCGCGCGCTCCCAGCCCAGGTCGAGCGGCTCTTTGGCGAGCTCGACAACGGGCAGAAGGAGACGAAGTAGAGTCAGGTCACTCCTGCTCGGGACGACGAGACGCCATGCCGACGCCACCAGACTTCGCGCGCGCCGCCGCGCTCACTGACGACGCGCTGCTCGCCGAGTGCGACGAGTCGTTCTTCATCGCTTCAGGGCCCGGCGGGCAGCACCGGAACAAGACCGAGACTGGCGTGCGCCTGGTGCACCGGCCGACCGGGCTCACCATCACCGCCACCGAGCGGCGCTCGCAGTTGCAGAACCGGGGCGCGGCGCTCGAGCGGTTGCGGGCGATGCTGGAGAAGCGCGCTCATGTGGACAAGCCACGGGTCGCCACGAAGCCCAGCAAGGGAGCGAAGCGTCGCAGGCTCGAGGGCAAGCGGCACACGGCGGCCAAGAAGCAGAGCCGCCGCGGCGGGTGGGACTGACCTTCCCTGGTTCCGCCCCCGAGCCAGGCGGTTCGACGATCAGGAACCGGTCGTGGTTCAGCTCGGCTTCACCCGCCCAGTGTGGACTTGGAGAATCAACCGCAGGAGCCGCGGCTGGGGCGTCGCGCCGTCGAGTTCGTAGCTCACGGACACGTCCAGAAGGAGATGTCGGAGTTGATGTTGCCCGTGTTGCCGTTGTCCCGCTGGTACTTCGGCCACGGCGCCTGGTTGTCGAGGCCTGGTGAGTCCACCAGCACCGCCCGCAGCGTCGCCGTCGCCCCACTCCTCGTCAGCACGTACAGCACCCCCAGCGCACGCCCACAGTCCTTCGCCCCCGCCCCTGTCCGGTACACATCCAGGGCTGCCTGCGCCACAAAGCCAATGCCGGCGCCCAGCGTCGCATCCCACACCGCCGCCAGTGTTGCTGAGTCGCGCACGTACAAGCGTCCCGTCTCGCCCAGCACATAGACGCGGCCGCCAGCTCCAAGCACGGGCGTCGTGCCCTGCGTAGACACGGCGCCCGCCAGCATCACGATTGTCGGCGCCCCGAAGCCCGAAGTGCTGGAGTAGCTCGCTCGCACCAGCGTCTCGTCGGACGTGCCCCAGACGAAAAATCCACTCCCGTAGGCTGCTGGCCCGCTGTTGGCTGCGGCCACCGAGTCGAAAGACATGCCCGCATCAAGAGTCGCCGTCGAAGACACCACGTAGAGACTCCCATTACCAACAATTCCTCCTCCTCCTACACGTCCCGTACCAGCAAAGAAGAGGCCTCGCACCTGCGTGCCGCTGGGTGCGAAGAATTCTCCCTGGCCACTCCACGGCTGCATCTCAGGCAGTTGTGACTTCCACAGGCGGGAGGCTGACGACGAGGCGACGAAGGCCTCGATGCTGCTGGACTGCGCCTGGACGGCGAGAGAGGTGTAGGCGGTTGAGGCTGTCGGCAAGCCCGGCAGCGTTCGGCCCTCGCACACCCCCGCTACCGCCGACTCGAGTCGCCCATTCCTGCTGCCCAGGGCCACTTCCATCCCGCCATCCACCGTCGCCAACGCCAGGTCTCCTGTGAAGAGGGGCGGTGACAACTGCTGCTGAATACAGCTCGTCAGGCCTCCTGCGCCGCCGGCCACGCCAAAGGACTGGAGCTGGGTCGATGCCGTTGCGCCGGTCCCGCTCGCAGTAGCCACCCACACCTCCGTCGCCCCCACCACCGGGCCCGCTGTCACCGTCCCGCTCGTCACCGCCTCCCACGCACTCGTCCCGTCGGCCCTGGTGGCCACCACCCGCCCCGCCCCGCCAGGCCTGTCCTGCACCGCCGCCACCACCAGCCCCGCCCGACTGACGGCCACCGGCTGAACTGGAACGAATTGGCTTGTGAGGCTGATGTCCCTCGCCCACCGCCACCTCGTCACCTCAAACGGCATCGACATCCCCGGCATCGCCTGGTTCCCCGCCCTGTCCCGCGCCCCCGTCACCGTCAGCACCAACCCCGTCGCCCTCAGCCCATTCACCGGCACCTGCGAAAAGTCCACCGCGAAGCAGAAGCACCGACTCAGCGCCCCGGCCCCCGTGTCCACGCACGAGGCGCACGCCCCCGACATCACCTGCGACACCGCCGCCGTCGGCACTCCGGCCACCATCCCCGTCGTCACCGCGTCCACCGGCGACAGCGCGTCCGTCACCGTCACCGCGACGTTCGCCACCTCGTCCTTCTTCCATGCACCCACCGCCGCTGAGTCCACCTCGTGCCCGGCCCGGGTCGGCGCCACCGGCACCGTCACCGCCACCGTCGGCGGCGTCCCGTCCCACGTCACCGTCCGGCTCGCCGTCAGCGTCGCCACCCCCGCCGCCGGCCACCCCGCCGTCAGCAGCTTCGGCCCGTCAGGCCCCATCAACGCCACCCACCCCTCGTACCGTGCCGGCCTCTCCCCCGCCGCCGTCACCAGCACCAGGTTCGCGCTCGCGCCCCCGTCCACCGGCAGCCTCGTCGGCACCACCACCCCCGCGTCCGCGTCCAGCGTCACCACCGCCAGGAAGCCCGCGTCCGCTGGCCCGCGCACCAGCCCGTCATTCCCCGGCGACACCCACGCCACCGCACCCCTGAGCGTCTCGCACTGCCCTCCCGTCGTCGTCGGCCGGCACGTCTGGTACGGCGCGCAATTCAACGCCGCCCCGGCGCACTCCACGAAGCCGACGTCCCTCGACACCTCGAGGCCTCCGGCCCACCCCACCGTCACCTGCCCCGCGCCGGCTGCCATCCTCCCCGCCAACGTCCCCGCCACCCCGCTCGCCACCGTCGTCGTCGCGCCCCAGTCTCCCGCCACCGGAATCATCGGCGCCGCCCCGGGCCACGGCCCTCCATCGGGCAGCTGCAGCGTCGCCAACACCGCCACCGCCCCGCCCGCGTCGTACTGGCCGCCCTCCACCGGCTGCGTCACCTCCAGCCGCCCCGCCACGCACACCTCCCCCACGCACACCGCCCACGGCTGGCACCCCGGCACGCACCCGGCCATTCCGCCGCCCGTCATTCCGCCGCCCGTCATGCCGCCGCCGCCCGTCATTCCGCCGCCCGTCATCCCGCCGCCCGTCATTCCCCCGCCCGTCATTCCTCCCGACGTCCCGCCGCCGCCCGTCATGCCTCCCGAGGAGCCTCCCGCCGAGCCGCCGCCAACGCCTCCGCCAGCGGTCCCTCCGTCGGGCCTGGCCTCGCACAGCTTCTGCGCGCCGCAGAACTGCCCGGCGCCGCAGTCGGCGTCCGTCATGCACTCGCGCGCACAGATGCAGCCGCTCACCGACGCCACCGCGAACATCAGCCACAGCCGCTTCATGGCAACTCTCCCGTCACGAAGACCGCGGCGCCGCCCGGCAGCGGCCCTGCAGTCACCACCGGCCTGGCTGGCTCCGGCGCCAGCAGCCACACCACCAGCCCCGCCACGCCCGCGCCCAGCCCGACCGCGCCCAACGTCGCGCCGATCGTCTGCATCGTCGTCGCCGACCGCGCCTGCGCCGCCTGAGCCGCGCCGCTGCCCGCCTTGAGCGAGCCGTCGTCATTCAACACCGCCGAGGCCTGTCCCCGCCCGATGAGCAGCAACACCCCGCCACCCGCGAGCAGCGCTCCGCCCGACACCGCCGTGACGAGGCCGACCGTCTTGAGCGGGCTCGCCTCCAGCGGCGGAGGCGGAGGCGGCGGCAGCTCGCTCACCCCCGCGTCCGGCGGCGCGACCACCGCCACCGCCACGCCTGCGTCGACGACGGCCGGCGGATCCACCGGGCGGGTCGCCACCTCGCGGGTGACTGGCAACGTGCCCGGGTCCAGCTGCTTCACCAGCTGCTCGAGCGCCTGCTTGACCTGCGCGCTCCACCCCACGTTCGCCGCCTTCGCCACCCGCGCTGACACCGTGGGCCGAACGACCTTGCCGTCATCACGCACGATGCGCCCCACCGCCACGACGTCTCCCTTCACGGTCGTGTCGATGCTCGTGTAGAGGCCGTAGAGCGAGCCCGCCTTCACGGCGAACTGCGAGACGCACGCGTCTTCGGTCGCGCAGTCCTGCCGCCGCAGCTCGGTCCACGCCTTCTCCAGCTTGCCGGTCGGAGGCGTCGTCGTGCCGGCGTTCCGGGCGATGCGCTTGAGCGCGCCGTTGAGCTCGTCCTGATCGGCTGGCTTCATCGACGCCGGCGGGCGGACGAACTCGATGGGCAGCGCGGCGAGATCCACGGCCTGCGCGTGGCTCAGCGTCGCGACCACGAGGATCACTGCAGTGAGTGTTCTCTTCAACGGGTCCCCACGATGGCGAATTGGAGGTCTGCCAGCAGCTTCTCGGCCTTGAGGCACTGCTCCTGATCCTGCGCGTTGACGATGAGCCGGCTCAGCGGCGGCTCGAGCCGATCGTACGTCGCAGCGTGCGCGTCGTTGGGCGCCGCGAGCGACCCCAGCTCCTTGAGCGTGCGCTCCATGCGATCCCGCCACTTCGCGTCTGGCGTGCAGTCCTTCAGCTTCGGCCTCGGCGCCTCGACGTGTCGAATCGGACTCAGCGGAACGAGCGGATCTTCCACCTCGGGCGCGCCAGCGTCCTCAGCGGCGGCCACCACGGCCACCGGTTCGAGCGGTGGGTCCGGCGGGCGCACGACGAGCGGCGGCGGCTCGGGCGGGGTGTTGGGCGCGGGGGGCGGCTTGCCCGGCCACAGCAGCAGCGCTCCCAGGCCGAACAGCGCGAGGAGCGCCACCACGATGAGCGGCCGACGGTCAGGCTTCACGCTCGCCGAGAGCTCTCCCGTCGAAGGGACCGGCGCGACCGGCGCGACCGGCCCGGTGACCGTCTCGACCTTCGCCGGCGGCGGCGGCAGGCGCTGCGTCGGGAGCGAGCGCAGATCGACGCCCGGTCGCGTCTTGTTCTCGTCGAGGAGGGCTCCGAAGCGCTCGAGCTGCCGCGCGACGTCCTGCGCGTGCTGGGGCCGGGCCTTCGGCGCCTTCTGCATCAACCCGGAGATCAGGTCGTCGAGCTCGGTGAGCCCGGTGCTGGTCCGCGGCACGGGCGCCTGCACGTGCGCGGCGCAGATCTCCTCGACCGTGCCGTCGTATGGCGGCTCGCCCTCGAGCAGCTCGAAGAGGATGCAGCCGAGCGAGTACAGGTCGGTCGCCGACGTCACCTCGGACTGCAGGCTCGCGACCTCGGGCGACACGTAATACGGCGTGCCCTCGAGCGTCGGCTTCGAGCCCTTTCCAGCGGCGAGCCCGAAGTCGATGAGCTTCAGCCAGTCCACCGTGCCCGCCGCCTCGCTCGACAGGCTGAACATGATGTTGTCCGGCTTGAGATCGCGGTGGACGATGCCGTGCTCGTGAACCGCAGCGAGCGCGAGGCCGATCGCGTGCCCCAGCCGCACCGCGACGCCAGGCTCGACCAGCGGCTGCCCCACCGTGCCCTGCCGCCTGCGCAGCTCGTCCATCCACGTGGTGAGCGTCTTGCCCTTGAGCAGCTCGGTGACGATGAAGATCGAGTCGCCGATCTCGCCCTTGTCGGTGATCGTCAGCACGCGCGGGTGGTGAATGCGCGCGAGCTTGTCAGCCTCGTCCAGCATGCGGCGCCGGGCCACCTCTTCCGAGGCGTGCAGCACCTTCACCGCGACCTGCCGGTTCAGCTGCTGATCCACCGCCTCGAAGACCGAGCCGTTCCCGCCCCGGCCGAGGCGCCGCTCGATGCGGTAGCGGCCGCCGACGATCTGCCCCGCGGGCAACAACGGCTGGCTGTCGGAGGCGGGCACGCTCGTCGCCTCAGCCATGACACACGCTCCAGAGGCGCGACTGCCGCGCGCGCGCCGTCCGAGGAGTTCCGCGACTGAGCCGAGAGGAGACGCTCACGAGGTGGGAGTCATACCACCGCCAGCCCGACCGCAAGAACGTTCTCCCCATCCCGGCGGCGGCCGTCGAGGCGCTTCGACCTCACCCGCGCAGCTTCTCGACGAGCAGCTCGTTGATGCGCTTCGGGTTGCCCTTGCCGCCGAGCTTCTTCATCACCTGGCCGACGAAGTAGCCGACGATCTTCGTGTTGCCGCCGCGGTAGCTCTCGACGTTCTTCGGGCTCTCGGCCATGGCCTGCGCGATCGCCTCGAGCAGCGGCCCGTCGTCGTTCACCTGCGCGAGGCCCTTCTCGGCGATGATGACGGCCGGGTCCTTCCCGGTGGCGAACAGCTCGGCGAAGACCTCCTTCGCCCCGGGGCCCGACAGCACGCCGCCCTTCACCGCCTGGAGGAGCGCGGACAACTGCGCGGGCGTGAACTTCACCTGCGCGACCGTCGTCTTCGTCTCGTTGAGCAGCCGCGACAGCTCGCCCATGAACCAGTTCGACACCTGCTTCGCGTCGCCGGCCGCCTCGACGCAGCGCTCGAAGAAGTCGCTCATCGCGCGATCGGCCGTGAGCACGCCGGCGTCGTAGGCCGGCAGCCCGAGGGCCTGCAGGTAGCGGCGCCGGCGCGCCCGCGGCAGCTCGGGCTGCTTCGCGCGCTCGGCGGCGATGCGCTCCTTCGTGAGCACGAGCGGGGGCAGATCGGGCTCGGGGAAGTACCGGTAGTCGTGCGCGTCCTCCTTCGAGCGCATGCTGCGCGTCTCGCCCCGCTGCGGATCGAACAGGCGCGTCTCCTGCTCCACCTTCTCGCCGCGCTCGATCAGCTCGACCTGCCGCGTCGCCTCGAGCTCGATCGCCTGCTTGATGAAGCGGAACGAGTTCAGGTTCTTCAGCTCGCAGCGCGTGCCGAACGTCGCGCTGCCCTTCGGCATCACCGACACGTTGGCGTCGCAGCGGAAGGAGCCCTCCTCGAGGTTGCCGTCGTTCACGCCGATCCACACCAGCACGTCGCGCAGGGCCTTCAGGTACTCGACGGCGTCGTCGGCGCTGCGCAGGTCGGGCTCCGAGACGATCTCGAGCAGCGGCGTGCCGGCGCGGTTCAGATCGACCAGCGACGCGCCCGCCTCGTGCACCAGCTTGCCCGCGTCCTCCTCCATGTGAATGCGCGTGAGCCGCACCGCCTGCTCGCCCCCGGGCGTGTCGAACACCACGCGCCCGCCGAGGCAGATGGGGAACTCGTACTGGGTGATCTGATAGCCCTTCGGCAGGTCCGGGTAGAAGTAGTGCTTGCGCGACCACTCGCTGCGCTCGGCGATCCGGCACTCGAGCGCGAGCCCGGTACGGATCGCCAGCTCGACCGCGCGCTCGTTCAGCACCGGCAGCACGCCCGGCAGGCCGAGGCAGACGATCGACGTGTGGGCGTTGGGCTCGCCGCCGAACGACGTGGACGCGCCCGAGAAGAGCTTGCTCGTGGTGAGCAACTGGGCGTGCACCTCGAGGCCGATGACGAGCTGGAAGTCGGCGCGTGGCATCTCACGGCCCTCCCTTCGGCGTCAGCGAGAGCGCGAGGTCGGCCTCCAGCGCCGCCGCCACGCGCAGCACCGTCGCCTCGTCGAACGCGCGCCCGAGCAGCTGCGCGCCGATCGGCAGCCCCGACGACGAGACGCCGCACGGCAGCGAGAGCCCGGGCAGGCCGGCGAGGTTGCAGGGCAGCGTCAGCACGTCCATCAGGTACATCGCGAGCGGGTCGTCGAGCTTCTCGCCCAGCTTCCACGGCAGCACCGGCGACGTCGCCGACAGCACCACGTCGACGCGCTGGAACACCTCGTCGAAGTCGCGGCGGATCAACGTGCGCACCTGCTGCGCCTTCCGGTAGTACGCGTCGTAGTAGCCCGACGAGAGCGCGAAGGTGCCGAGCATGATGCGGCGCTTCACCTCGGGCCCGAAGCCCTCCTCGCGGCTCTTCTCGTAGAGCTCCTTCAGGCTCTTCACGTCCTTCGCGCGGTGGCCGTAGCGCACGCCGTCGTAGCGGCCCAGGTTCGACGACGCCTCGCAGGGGGCGATGACGTAGTAGGTCGCGAGCGCGTGGGGCGTGTGCGGCAGCGAGACGTCCACGACGGTCGCGCCCAGGGCCTCGAGCCGCTTCGCCGCCGCCCGCACCGACGCGGCGATCCCGGCCTCCATGCCCTCGACGAAGTACTCGCGCGGCAACCCGACGCGCAGGCCCTTCACGCCGGCGCGCAGCGAGGCTCGCCAGGCCGTCGGCGTCGCGTCTGACGAGGTGGAGTCGTTCGCGTCGAAGCCCTCGATGGCCGAGAGCAGCAGCGCCGCGTCCTCCACCGTTCGCGCGAGCGGACCGACCTGATCGAGCGAGCTGGCGAAGGCGATGACCCCCGCTCGCGAGACGCGCCCCCAGGTGGGCTTGAGGCCGACGAGGCCGGTGAAGGCCGCGGGCTGGCGAATGGAGCCGCCGGTGTCGGTGCCGAGCGCGCCGTACGAGAGCCCCGCCGCGACCGCCGCCGCCGAGCCGCCCGACGAGCCCCCCGGCGTGCGCGCGGGATCGAACGGGTTCTTCGACCTCTGGAAGGCGCTGTTCTCGGTGGACGAGCCCATGCCGAACTCGTCGAGGTTGTTCTTCCCCAGGATGACCGCGCCCGCCTGCTTGAGCCGGGCCGTCACCGTCGCGTCGTACGGCGGCCGGAAGCCCTCGAGCATTCTCGAGCCGGCGGTGGTGACGAGCCCCTCGGTGAGGATGTTGTCCTTGAGCGAGAGGGGAACGCCGTCGAGCACGCCCAGCGGGGCCCTGCGCGCGCGCCGCTCGTCCGACGCCTTCGCCGCCGCCAGCGCGCCAGCCTCGTCCACCGCGAGGAATGCCCCGGTCGGGTCCGACGTCGCGCGGGCGAGGCAGTCGCGCGTCACCGCCTCGGCCGTCGTCTTCCCCGCCTCCAGGGCCGCGGCCAGCTCGACGATCGTCTTCATTCGAGCACCTTCGGGATCGCGAAGCTGGTGCCTGACACCTCCGGGGCGTTCGCCAGCGCGGCCTTCGTGCCCACCTCGCCCGAGACCGCGTCGGGCCGAAGGTGCGCCGCCGAGGGGTTGACCGACGAGGTGGGCGGCACGTTCGAGGTGTCGACCTGCGCGAGCGCATCGACCGCGTCGAGGATCGCCGAGAGCTGCTGCCGGTACGTCGTCACCTCACCGGGCGTGAGCGCGAGCCGCGCGAGCTTCGCGACGTGCAGCACCTGCTGTTCCGTCAGCTTCATGGAGCGCCTTCTAGCGCTCCTACTTGAGGCGCTCGATGGCGTTCTTCGCGACGTTCGCCTCGGAGCCCGTGGGGTGCTCGTCGAGGTAGCGCTGGTAGTACTCGATGGCCTTCGCCTTCTTGCCCTGCGCCTTCTGCACCTCGGCCATGCCCATGATCGCGGGCCCGTACTTGGAGTTGATGCGCAGCGCCTGCTCGAACGAGGCCTCGGCCTGCAGCATCTGTCCCATGTCGAAGAGCGCGAAGCCGCGGCCGACGACGGGCTCGACCCGATCGGGCTTCAGATCGGCGGCCTTGCCGTAGAAGTTGAGCGCGGCCTGGGGCTTCTCGGCGTCACGCAGCGCGTCGCCCCGCTCGAGGTAGTAGTCGTACGACTTGCCGGGTGGGGGACCGCCGCCGCTGGCGACCGCCTTCACGCCTGCGTCCACCGTCACGCCTGCGTCCACGACGACGCCCGCGTCCACCTCGACCCCTGCGTCCGCTCCTCCGTCCGCGCCGGCGTCAGCCTGGGCCGCCTCGAGCGCACGCTGGCGGGCCTCGTCTTCGGCCTTCTGCCGCGCGGCCTCCTGCTCGGCCTTCACCCGGGCCTCTTCGGCAGCGGCGGCCGCGGCGCGCTCCTTCGCCACCCGCTCTGCCTCGGCCTTCGCCTTCTGCTCGGGCTCGTAGAAGCCGAAGTAGTAGCCAGCGCCTCCGCCGATGAGCAGGCCGCCGAAGATCAGCACGGCCCACTTCATCCCGCCCCCGCCGACGGCCTTCTCGAGCTCCTTCTCGTCGATGGGCTCGGGCGGTGGTGGCGGCCTCGGCAGGGGCTTCGGTTCGGGTGGCAGCGGCGTGGAGAACGCCGGCCCCTTGATGGTCTCTTTGAGCGGCTCGGGAGGCGGCACGCTCGGCGCTGGCGGCGGCGGCGGCACCGAGAAGCGGGGCTCTTTCCACGTGTCCGTCAGGCCCTTGCCCTGGTTCGCCAGCACCTGCGGGGTGATGGCGGGCAGGTCGACCTGGCTCGCCCGGATCGCCTCGTAGGCCCTGCCCTTCGCGGCGTCTTCGACGACCTGGAAGAAGCTGGCCAGCTCGGGGATGTCGCCGAGCCGCTTCCACGTCTCGCCCGTCAGCGAGATCTCGTCATCACGGGTGACCTTGCCCTCGATGATCCACTTCTGGAGCGTGGTGAGCTCACGGCACAGGTACGTGTTGCCGTTGGGCTGGCGCACCCGCCACTCGCGGTGCCCGGCGGTGGGCGGCAGCGGGGCCGAGGCGATCGCCTGGTCCTCGCGCACCGGCAACGTCATCACCAGCGACTTCTTCTTCACGCGGAAGACGTGCTGGCACTCCGAACACTTGACGGTCACGCCGTCGTCGGTGACGCGAGCCTCGTCGAGCTCGTATTCGGACTGACAACGGGGACACCGGACGTCCATGAGGGCCTCGACCGTAGATCAGGCCTCCGTGCGCCCCAAACGCAACATTCGCGCTCCCCGCCTTTGGGCAGCGGCGAATCGGCGGTCGAAAAATTGCCCGATCCGACCCCCTCCCTACACTCCGCAACATCTCGATCCAGAGGTGTTGGTGATGACGGCGAAGCGACCGAAGGAAAAGGCGTTGCTCTCGAAGCAGGACATCGTGGCGCGCCGGAAGGCCCTCAAAGAGCGGAAGCTGGGCACGTCGAACACGGGTCGCCGCGCGATCGTGGGCGTCTTCGTGCTCGCGGCGTCGGTGCTGTCGTTCCTCTCGGTGGCCACCTTCGACGCGCACGATCGCATCGGGCCGGGCTTCCGCAACGCCATCGGGCCGGTGGGCCACGCGATCGGCGAGGCGTTCCGTGGGCTGCTCGGCGTGATGGCGCTCGTGGTGCCCATCGTCGGCTTCTACGCCTCGGGCGTGCTCTTCATCGGCGAGCGCGAGCGCAAGCGCTGGCCCCAGCTCGTCTCGTTCGGGCTCTTCCTCGTCTCGGGCGCAATCCTCGCGCAGCTCGTCTTCAAGGAGGACGCGAGCTGGGCCCACGCGCCGGGCGGGTTGGTTGGCCGCGAGCTCGGCGGCGTGATGACGGCGCTCTTCTCGACCGTGGGCACCGTCGTGCTCGTCAGCGCCATCGCCGCGACCGCCGCCATCGTCGGCACCCAGTTCGCCTTCCTGCGCTTCTGCGGCTGGGCCTGGGACAGATCGCTCGTGCTCGCGGACCGGGCGAAGGCCTGGGCGCTCGCGTTCTGGGCGCAGCAGCAGCAGCGGCTCGAGGAGCGCAAGCTCGAGGCCGAGAAGGCCCAGGCCGAGGAGGCCGCGTTCCTCGACGAGCTCGAGGCCGAAGAGGCCGAGCTGGCCGAGCTCGAGGCCGCCGCCGCCGAGGCCGAAGCCGCCGCCGACGAAGCGGAGCGCCTGCACCGCAACGAGGAGGAGGCGCGCGCCCGCGCCATCGCCGAGAAGGAGAAGCTGCGCATCGAGCGCGAGCGCCTCGCGGTGGAGCGGGAGGCCGCCCGCCTGGCGAAGGAAGCCCTCAAGTCGGCCCGCCTCAACGAGAAGGAGCGCCGCGCCCAGTCGATCGCCGCCCTGACGCCGGGCCTGCTCGACGAGGTGAAGACCGCCGTCCCCACGCCCACCGACGCCGCGCCAGCGCCCCTCGCGGGCGATCCGGCGTGGGCCGTGTCCTTCTTCCCCCAGCAGCCGCCTCCGCCGCCGCCCCAGTCGCTGCCGCCCACGCCCGCCGCGCCCTCGCAGCCGCCGGGCGTCGCCGCGACCCGCCGCGTCCCCACCATCATCGAGCCGCCCGCCATCGGCGCAGTGCCGCCGCCCGCGCCTCCGGTGTCGATCCCGCCGCACCCCCTCGAGGCCGCGCTGCTCGCGAACGAGACGAAGGGCGTGTCGCTGCCGCCTGCCCCCGCCGTGCTCGAGTCCATGGGCCCGGCGGCCGCCGCGCAGCTCGCGGCAGTGGCAGCTCCCGCGGCGACCGGCGCGCTGGCCGTCGGTGCTCAGGTGTCGGCCCTCGCCGCCGCGCCCCCGCACGCGCTGGCGAAGCTGCCCCTCATCGTCGAGCCCAAGGCGCCGCCGAAGCCGACGAAGGTCGAGAAGAAGCAGTTCGAGTTCAGCGACGGGCGCACGGGCTTCGATCTGCCGCCCCTCGACATGCTGGACATGAAGAAGAACGAGAAGAAGGCCCTCGACAAAGAGGCCTTCCTCGCCACCGCGGACAAGCTGACCGCCAAGCTGCGCGACTTCGGCATCGAGGGCGAGGTCGTCGAGATCCGCCCCGGCCCCGTCGTCACCATGTACGAGTTCAAGCCCGCGCCGGGCGTGAAGATCAGCCGCATCGCCTCGTTGTCAGACGACCTCGCGATGGCCATGGAGGCCATGCGCGTGCGCATCGTCGCGCCCATTCCCGGCAAGGGCGTCGTGGGCATCGAGGTGCCGAACAAGGAACGCGAGATGGTGTTCCTCAAGGAGATCGGCGAGCAGGACGCCTTCCAGAAGTCGCAGTCGCGCCTCACGATGTGCCTCGGCAAGGACATCGAGGGCATGCCGTACATCCTCGATCTCGTGAAGGCGCCGCACCTGCTGATCGCCGGCACCACGGGCTCGGGCAAGTCGGTGTCCGTGAACGCGATGATCATGTCGATCCTGCTGAAGTCCACCCCCGAGGAGGTGCGCTTCATCATGGTGGACCCGAAGATGCTGGAGCTGTCGATCTACGAGGGCATTCCGCACCTGCTGCTCCCGGTCGTCACCGATCCGCGCAAGGCGTCGGTCGCGCTCCAGTGGGCCGTGGACGAGATGACGCGGCGCTACAAGCTGCTGGCCGAGGCCGGCGTGCGGAACATCAGCGGCTACAACCAGCTCATCGAGGCCGACGCGAAGAAGAAGGCCGCCGCGAAGGCCACCGTCGAGGCGAAGGCCACGGTCCTCAAGCCGAAGGACTTGAAGGCCGAGCCGAAGCCGGCCGAGGCGAAGGCTGCCGAGCCGGTCGAGGTGAAGGCCGAGGAGGCCGCCGTCGCGCCGCCCGTCGTCGCGCCCGTCGAGCCCGCGCCGAAGAAGAAGAAGCGCAAGCTGCTCATCGTCGACGTCGCCGCCGAAGGGCAGGAGACCCCGTCGCAGGAGAACGTGGTGCCCGCCGACCTGGCGCCCACGCCCACGCCGGTGGTGGACCTGGGCGTCGCCGCGCCCGCCGCGCCCGCCGAGGAGATCCGCGAGGCGATCGCCGGAGCCACGCTCGAGCAGGCGGTCGAGGCCGCGAAGACCGAGGCCGAGATCCGCGTGGAGGAGCCGGCCGTCGGCGAAGACGCTCCGAGCGAGCAGGAGGCCGCCGCCCTCGCCGAAGCCGCCGCCGAGCCGTCACCGGAGCCGCCCGCCGCCGAGGAGCGCCAGAAGCTGCCGTACATCGTCGTCATCATCGACGAGCTGGCCGATCTCATGATGGTGGCCTCGAAGGAGGTCGAGACGTCCATCGCGCGCCTCGCGCAGATGGCCCGCGCCGCCGGCATTCACCTGATGGTCGCCACCCAGCGCCCGTCCACCGACGTCGTCACCGGCGTCATCAAGGCCAACTTCCCCACGCGCATCAGCTTCATGCTGCGCAGCAAGCCCGACTCGATGACGATCATCGGCACGGTGGGCGCGGAGGCCCTGCTGGGCATGGGCGACATGCTCATCATGCCGCCGACCAGCGCGCACCTGCAGCGCGTGCACGGCTGCTTCGTCTCGGAGACCGAGATCAAGAAGGTCGTCGATCACCTCAAGGCGCAGGGCAAGCCCGTCTACGACGAGTCGATCCTCAAGCCGCGTGAGGAGGAGAACGAGGGCGGCGACGACGGCGAGGACGAGCTGTCGGACGAGCTGTACGACCAGGCGATCGCGATCGTCAGCGAGATGAAGAACGTCTCCATCTCGATGCTGCAGCGGAAGATGCGCATCGGGTACAACCGCGCGGCGCGCATGATCGAGCGCATGGAGCGCGACGGGGTGGTGGGCCCGGCCGACGGCGCCAAGCCCCGTGAGGTGCTGGTGCGCGGGGTGGGCCAGATGCCCGGCGCCGGCGCGCCGATGTGACCTCTGAAAAGACGCTGGAGCAGCCCTGTAAGCCGGGTTCTGTTCCCGGGTTTCCCCGGGTGGCGAACATTCATCCAGGGGCGCCGTTGCCGACGCCCTCCTCAGCGAGCAACCCGGGAGCATCGGACGGGCCGCCCGTGTCTTCAGTCGCCTGAAGACGCTCCCCTATTGGCTCTTGCACCGGGTGGGGTTTGCCGTGCCGCGACTGTCGCCAGCCGCGCGGTGCGCTCTTACCGCACCGTTTCACCCTTCCCTGCCCTCGCGGACAGGAGGTCTGTTCTCTGTGGCACTTTCCTGCGGCTCACGCCGACTGGCCGTTAGCCAGCACCCTGCCCTGCGGTGCCCGGACTTTCCTCCCGCCACCCCGTCCTGCGATGGCCGGCGTTCACCCGGGCTGCTCCAGCGACGCTGCTGGTAGCACATCGACGGCCGAATGAAGTCGCCATGACGTGACAGGGCACACGGGTCCTGTCGGACCACACGTCATCGGGGTGACACCCGTGTCAGCCCCTCCCCAGCCTCATCGTCTGGAAAAGAGCGCGGAAATCCCCGGAAGAGGACGAACGTTCAAGGCTGGCAAGGCAGTTGCTGAAGGACTGAGCCGAGGTTCCCCATGCGTCAGGTCACCCACACCCGTCGTCCCTCGACCCGCCGGAAGGCACGCCCGATCAAGACCTTGAGCGCGGCGGCCTGGGCGCAGCTCACCCTCGCCATTCGCCAGCTGGCGCAGGCACCGGCCTGAAGTGGCCTAGTCTTCGTCTGCGACGACCTCTTCCTCTTCGACCTCGAGCTCGCCCTCTTCGGCCTCGGCCGGCTCCGCTGGCTCCACCGGCTCGATGATCTTCGGCGCGGCCGCCAACCGGCTGCGGCGGCTCTCGGAGGCGCGCGTGGTGCTGGCCTCCCGCTGATCGGCCCCGCACTTCGGGCAGATCGGGTCAGGCTTCTTCATGTCGTAGAACTTCGTGCTGCACTTGAAGCACGTGTACTTGATGCCGAAGTCTTTCGCGGGCATGGGTCAACCCCCTTGCAGTGGGAACCAGAAAACGAGCCGCGCTGCCTAGTGTCGCCACGATTCCAAGTCAACGGTGGCCGCGTTAGGCTTCCGTCCTACCGTCTTTTTCCCGAAGGGCCGGCTCGTCTCACGTGAACGTCTCCTGCACCAACTGCGGCAAGCGCTACGTCTTGTCGGACGACAAGGTCGCCGGAAAGGCGTCGGTCAAGATCCGCTGCAAGCAGTGCCAGAGCCTCATCTCCATCGACGTCGCGTCGGCGGCCGCGGCCCCGCAGGGCTCACGGCCGTCTGGCGTCATCAGCCCCGTGCAGTCGGGCGCGCAGCCGGTTCAGTCCCGAGGGAGCGGCGCCATCGCGGTGGCTGCCGTTCAGCAGCCCGCCCGCAGCCCGTGGGAAGACGAGGCCACCCGGGCGCGGCCCTCCCTCGATCTCAACGCGCAGTGGCACGCGATGATCGGCGGCGTTCAGCAGGGGCCCTTCGACGTCAAGGCCCTGATGGCGAAGGTGAGCGCGGGTGAGGTGACGCTGCGCACCTACCTGTGGAAAGCGGGCATGGCGGACTGGAAGCGCGCTGCCGACGTCGCCGAGGTCAGCACGCTCTTCGCGGGAGGCAATGGCAGCGCGGCGATCTCCAGCGCCCCGAGCAGACCGGTGACCCGCACGTCGCAGCCCGTCGCCCGCCGCGATGTCGCGGTCGCCAACGAGATGCCCTCGCCGGAGGTGACGAAGCCCCGCGGCGGGAACGTCGCCGATCCGCTCCCCGCCAGCCAGCTCGCGCAGCCGATGCCGGCGGCCACCCGGCCCTCGCAGATCACCCGCGCCCAGCCCGCGCCGGCGCCCGTGCAGGCGCAACCGGAGCCGCGACCAGCACCGCAGCCCGCGCCAGAGCCTGCCCGCGCCGAGCAGCCCCTCAACGATCTGTTCGGAGACATCTCGCAGGAACAGTCGCTGCCGTCCGGCACGTCGGGGCTGAACCAGGCCCACTCGGAGCCGAACCCGCAGCCGAAGTCCGCCGAGATCGATCCCTTCGCCGCCCTCGGGGATCCCGACGACAAGGAGCTGCCCCCGCCCGGCGAGGCCACCAAGTTCTTCATCGCCCAGGCGGGCGTGAACAAGCGCAACCCACCCTGGAAGATCGCCCTCTTCGTGGTGAGCCTCGTCGCCCTGCCGACCGCGGTGCTGTACCTGCTGTCGTCGTTCAAGGTCGTCCAGCTCGAGGTGACGCGCACGACCGACGATGGACAGGTGGTGCAGGAGAGCTTCTTCTCGGCCGGGGGCGTCTCGGGCCTCAAGGACCTCCTCACCGGCGACGCGAAGCGCAAGAAGGCCGAAGCCGAGCAGCGCGAACGGGAGCGGGCCGAGCGGCAGCTCGCGCTGGCGAAGGCGAAGCAGAACCCCGCCAACACCCCGACCGCCGACGACGAGCCGAAGCCGAAGCCCAGCGACCCGAAGCTGGCGCTGAGCTACGCGGACCTCGAGGATCCCAACAAGCGCACGAAGACGCCTCGTGATCGCGAGCAGGGCACCGGCGGCACGGCCGTCGCGAGCGCGGGCCTGAAGGACGACGTCGCGGCGAAGGTGGTGGCCGACAACCTCAAGGCCTTCAACCTGTGCATCGAGAACGCGCTGCGCCGGAACCCGAACCTGCAGGTCGGCCCCATCACCGTCATCCTCACCGTCGGCTCTTCGGGCACCGTCAAGGGCGCCGAGATCACCCCCAGGCAGCACGAGGGGAGCGACTGGGGCGCGTGCATGATGCAGGCGGGCAAGCGCATCGTGTTCCCCGCGTCCGATGGCGAGACGCAGGTCGAGGTCCCGCTCAAGGTCGGCGTGGGCATGTAAAGCCGTTGCATCGGCCCGCGGCACGTTCCACAGTGCGCGCGCCATGCACCTCGGCGTCGTCATCGGAACCGTCGTCTGCACGAAGCGCGTGTCGGGCCTCGAGGGGGCCCGGTTCCTCGTGGTGCAGCCGGTGAACCACGCGAAGAAGCCCTCCGGCCCTGTGGAGGTGGCGGTCGATCGCGCCTCGGCCAGCCCCGGCTCCCTGGTGATGCTCGAGGGCAGCCGCGAAGCCGCGCTCGCGTGCGACCCCTGGTTCGTGCCGGTGGACAGCGCCATCGTCGGCCTGGTGGACGAGGTGGACGCGTGAACCTCTGCCGCGTGCTGGGCACCGTCGTCTGCACCGAGAAGCTGCCCGTCTTCGAGGGGCGCAAGCTGCTGGTGGTGCAGCCGGTGGACGAGGCGCTCAAGGACAACGGCAACTCCTTCGTCGCCATCGACAACACGTCGTCGGCCGGCAAGGGCGATCTCGTGCTGGTGCTGGGCGAGGGCAACGGGGTGCGGCAGATCCTCGAAGACAAGATGGCGGCGGTGCGCCACCTCATCGTGGGCGTCGTCGATCAGGTGAGCGTCGGGAGCGCCTGATGCCGTCGCCGCCGCTGCCGAAGCTGAAGGCCGAGCTCGTCGCCGTCTCCCGCCGCCTGCACCAGATGGGCTGGGTGGCGAACCACGACGGCAACGTCTCGGTGCGCCTCACGGGAGAGCGGCTCCTCATCACGCCGACCGCCGTCTCGAAGCTCGACGTGGACGAGGCGATGCTGATCGTGGTCGATCTCGACGGCAAGGTGCTCGAGGGGCGTCGCAAGCCCTTCTCCGAGCTCGAGCTGCACCTCGCCGCGTACCGCGCCCGCCCCGAGGTGGAGTGCGTGCTGCACGCGCACCCGCCCCATGCCACGGCCTTCGGCCTCGTCGGCCTCGACCTGTCACCCATCGCCATGCCCGAGCTCGCCGTGTCGCTGGGAGACTCGATTCCCACCATTCCACGGCTGATGCCGAAGACCGCGGAGCTGGTGAAGGCGGTGGAGAGCGCCTGCGGGAAGGTGGACGCGATGCTGCTGTCGGGCAACGGCGCCCTCACCCTCGGCGCGTCGCTCGAGCAGGCGCTGTTGCGCATGGAGCTGGTCGAGCACTACGCGAAGATCCTCTCCATCGCCCGAAGTCTGGGGCCGGTGCCGGCGCTGCCCGCTCCAGACCTCGCGAAGCTGCTCGACGCGCGGGCGAAGGCGGGGCTGGGACCGACGCCGAAGCGCTGACGGGCGTCCGCGCCGAATCGACCAGAAAAGACCGGCGAAAATCGCCCTGGCCTGTCCGCTTCGTTGACAGTCCGCGCCGAGCCGCGTGTGGGCCTCCCTGCGAGAACTCCTCATGCTCTCCATCGGCTCCCGCAACTCCGACGTCACCCGGCTCCAGCAGAGCCTGCAGGCGCGCGGCTTCTCACCCCGCGGCGTCGACGGCATCTTCGGCAACAACACCCGCTCGGCGGTGGTGGCGTTCCAGCGCGCGAACGGTCTGCGGGCTGATGGCATCGTGGGCCCGGACACCTCGCAGCGGCTGTTCGGCTCGCGCGATCGCAAGTACTTCGACGGCGTCAGCGACTTCACCCCGGCGCCGGGACCGGGAGGCCGGCCCGGCAACGTTCCCGGCAGCGCGTCGCGGCTGGTGGCGAACATTCGCCAGATCGAGCGCGAGATGCCGGGCTCGGGCCGCTGCGCTGCGGCGGTGAACGAGGCCATTCGCCGCACCTACGGAGTCCCCATGTGGGGCAACGGCAACCAGGTGGACAACAACCTGCCCCGCAGCCACTTCCGCGAGCTGAACCTCTCGTTGGCGGAGGCGCTCCGCCGCCCGGGTCTGGTCCTCACCTGGGAGCGCACCAACACGCGCCTGGGCAGCCGCTACGGCCACACCGCCATCACTACGGGAGACGGGCACACGTCCATCAGCGACTACGCCGAGGCTGACACGCTGGGCGGGTCACGGCGCATGGGCCGCCAGGGCCTCCGCGTGTTCGAGCCGATTCGCTGACGACCTACGGCTCTGGTGGCTGCGCGAGCCATGGGAGCGGGTCGATGGCCTGCCCCTGCTTGCGAATCTCGAAGTACAGGTACGCGCCCTTGAGGCTGCCGGTGTCGCCCACCTCGCCGATGCCCTCGCCCTCCTCCACCTCGTTGCCGACCTCGACGGCCATCGCCGACAGGTGCGCGTAGAGCGAGTGGTAGCCCGAGCCGTGATCGATGATGACGAGGTTGCCGTAGCCCTTGAGCCAGCCGGCGAAGGCGACCGTGCCGGCGCCGACGGAGTCCACCCGGGTGCCTGCAGCCGCGCGCACGTCGACGCCCTTCTGCACCGTGACGGTGTTGAAGCGCGGGTTGACGACCTTCCCGAAGCCGACCTCGACGACGCCCTTGGTGGGGAAGGGCAGCTGGCCCTTCCGCGCGCGGAAGCCCTGCTGCTGGGTGACCGACGCCATGTCGCCCACGAGGGTCGCCAGCTCCTGCTCGCTCGCCTCGAGCTCGGCGATGAGGCGGCTCATGCGGTTCTGCTCGGCGCCCACCGAGGCCAGCAGGTCCGAGAAGCGAGACAGCCGGGCCCGGCCCACCGCCTGCTCCGTTCGCAGCGCGCGCAGGTAGCGCTCCTGGCTCTGCTCGAGCCGCTCGAGGCGGCGGGACACGAGCGCCTGGTAGCGCGTCAAGGTGGACAGCTCGTCGAGGGCGCGGGCGTCGGTCGCCACCAGCGTGCCCACGGCGCGTTGCCGCTTGATGAGGGTCGAGAAGTCGTTCGCCTCGAGCAGGGAGCCGAGCGCGTCGCGCTTCTTCAGCCGGTACAGCAGCAGGAGCCGCGGCCCCAGGGCGTCCTGCAGCGCCTTCACCGCCGTCGCGTTGCGCTCGAGCTCCGTGGCGAGCTCGGTGCGCTGCCGCTCGAGGCGCTGCCGCTGCTTCTCCAGCGAAGCGACGCGCTGCGTGGAGTCGCGGGACAGGCGCTCGAGCGTGTCGAGCAGCGTGAGCAGCTCCTTCTTCTCGGCGCCGATGGCCTCGAAGGCCCGGCGCTCGGCCTCGAGGCGCTCCTGCAGCTCGGCGTGCTCCTCCGCGACGTCGGCGGGGCTCGCCGCGACCAGCGCGCTGAGGACGAGCAGGAGCACGCGTCAGACCCTCAGGAACCGGCGCACCGCGATGAAGCTGCCGAGCAACCCCAACAGACACCCGATGCCGACGAGCTCGGCCGAGAGGCGGGCCCAGTCCACCAGCAGGCGACCGTCGAGCCGGGTGAACGCGAGCAGCCCGCCGTCGCCTGACTCGAGCCAGGTCACCAGGCCGAGCACCGCCAGGAGCGCCAGCGCGGCGGCCAGGAGCCCCTGGAGCAGCCCCTCGAGCAGGAACGGCACCCGCACGAAGCGATCGGTCGCCCCCACGAGCTTCTGGATCTCGATCTCTTCCCGCCGCGCGAAGATGGCGAGCTGCAGGGTCGCCGAGACGACGATGACGGCGGTGAGGAAGACGAGCGAGAAGACGATGAGGCTCGCGATCTCGAGGGCGCGGGCGATCATCGTGAGCCGCGCGAGCGCCTCTTCGCCGTAGTCGACGCCCGTGACGAAGGGCAGCGCGCGGGTCCGGGTCGCGAGATCGGCGAGGGCCGCCGGGTCGCGGGCGGCCTTCGGGAGGCGCACCTCGAGGCTCCACGGCAGCGGGTTGTCGGAGAGCTCGGTGAGCCCTTTGCCGTCCTCGCCGAGCTGGGTGGCGAGGCGACCGAGGGCCTCGGCAGGCGAGACGCGACGCACCTCGCCGCCGGTGCGCTGCGTGAGGGCCCGCTCGAGCTCGGCCACCTGCTCGGCGGGCGCGTCACCGGCGAGGTAGACGGTGAGCTCGACCTCTCCGCCCAGCGAGTCCACCAGGGCGTCGAGCTGCGCGCGCGCCAGGCGGGCCACCCCGAAGCCCAGGAGTGAGAGCGAGAGGCTCGCCACGGCGATCACGTGCACGAAGGGCGAGCGCACGATGCTGCCCACCGCCGTCCGCACGAAGTAGGCGAGCTTCGAGGTGGCGCTCATGCGGTCTGGGACATCAGCCGGGCGGCCTTGGCGCCGCGCTCGTCGGCGACCATCGTGCCCTTCTCGAGCCGCAGCGTGCGCTTCTGGTAGCGCTCGATGAGCGTCGCGTCGTGGGTCGCCACCACCACCGTGGTGCCGCGCGCGTTCACGTCGGTGAGCAGATCCATGATCTCGACCGTGAGGGCCGGGTCGAGGTTCCCGGTGGGCTCGTCGGCCAGCAGCAGCGCCGGATCGTTCACCAGGGCGCGGGCGAGCGACACGCGCTGCTGCTCACCGCCCGACAGCTTCACCGGCGAGACGTCGGCCTTGTGCTCGAGCCCGACGCGCCGGAGCATCTTGAGGCTGCGATCGCGCACCTCGTCTCGCGGCGTCCCCAGCACGTCGAGCGTGAAGCCCACGTTCTCGGCCACCGTGCGCGTCGGCAGCAGCTTGAAGTCCTGAAAGACGACGCCGATGTTGCGCCGCAGGTAGGGAATGCCCGACTCCCTCAGGCGCGCCACGTTGCGGCCCGCGAGGAGCACCTGCCCCCGGGTGGGGCGCTCGGCGAGGAACATCAACTTGAGCAGGGTGGACTTGCCCGCGCCCGACGGCCCGGTGAGGAAGACGAACTCGCCCTTGTCGATGTCGAGGTTGATGTCCACCAGCACCGGCGGGTCGCCCGGGTAGGCCTTGGTGACGTGGAACATCTGGATCATCGCCGGGCGATCGTAGCCGAGAGGCCGATGGGCGGCGAAAACCGAAACCAGCCGGAGTGAGCCCGCCGCCCTCGCCCACCCACCCTGACGCTGTCGGTTCCGCCCACCACGCAGCTCGCGCTCACGGGACCGCTCGTGCGGCCAGGGCCGGTGCCCTCCTACGGGACGAATGGCCCCGACTTCGAGCCGAACGATCCGGTGGGCAACGCGTTTCGGCGTGACGACGTGGTGCCGGTCGAGCTGCGAGGGCGGGCTACTTGCCGGCCTTCACCGCCGCCTGCAGCTCTGGCAACGCCTTGAAGAGGTCGCCCACGAGGCCATAGTCGGCCACCTGGAAGATCGGCGCCTCGCCGTCCTTGTTGATGGCGACGATCGTCTTCGAGCCCTTCATGCCGGCGATGTGCTGGATGGCGCCCGAGATGCCGGCGGCGATGTAGAGCTGCGGAGCGACGACCTTGCCCGTCTGCCCGACCTGCAGATCGTTCGGCTGCCAGCCGGCGTCGCAGACGGCGCGCGAGGCCCCGACCGCGGCGCCGAGCTCGTCGGCCAGCGCGTCGATGTCCTTGAAGTCGCCCTTGGTGCCGCGGCCGCCGGCCACCACGACGCGGGCCTCGGTGAGCGCCGGCCGGGCCGACTTCACTTCCTTGAAGGCCACCACCTTCTGCAGCGGCTTCGCGGGGGCTGCCGGCGAGAACGCCTTCACCTCGCCGCTCCCGCCCTTCTCGGCCATGGGGAACTCGGTGGTGCGGGCGGTGAAGCACTTGACGGCGGTGCCGAGCTTCACCGTCGCGATGACGGCGCCGGCCCACATCGGGCGGGTGAACTGCAGGTCGGCCGTCACCCCGAGGATCTCGGAGGCCATGGCCGCCTTGAGGCGCGCGGCGATGCGGGGCATCACGTCACGACCGGCCTGGGTCGCGGCGGCGCCGACGTACTCGGCCTTGATGGCGGTGGCGATCTCGGCGACGGCCGGCGCCACCACGTCGGCGGTGAAGTGGGCGAGGTGCGCCGCGCTGCCCGCGTGCACGACCTTCACGCCGTACTCCTTCACGGCGTTGGCGAGGGGGCCCGCGTCCTTCGCGAGCACGACCGCGTGCAGCTCGCCGCCCGTCTTCGCGGTGAGCTGCTTGCCGGCGGTGAGGGCGTTCAGGGTGGCCTTGCGGAGCGAACCGTCAGGCTGGGCTTCGACGACGATGAGGACGTTCGACATGGTGTGGGTTCCTTTGCTTTCCGTTCGAACGATCAGAGGACCTTCGCCTCGGTCTTCAGCTTGTCCACCAGCGCCGCGACGTCGGGCACCTTGATGCCGGCCTTGCGGGCGGGCGGGTGCTCCATCTTCGTGACGGTGATCTTCGAGGCGGCGTCGACGCCGAGCGAGGCGGGCGTGTGCTCTTCGATGGGCTTCGACTTCGCCTTCATGATGCCCGGCAGCGACGCGTAGCGCGGCTGGTTGAGACGCAGATCGGTGGTGACGAGGCACGGCATGGTGCACTCGAGCGTCTCGAGGCCGCCGTCCACCTCGCGGACCACGGTGATGCTCTTCAGGTCGGCCGACAGCTTCACCGCCGGCTGCTTCGACTTCTCGGCCTCCGACTCGAGCGACTCCTCCTTGGAGGCGAAGGTGGCCTGCGACCAGCCGAGCCACTCGGCGAGGTACTGGCCGACCTGGTTCTGATCGTCGTCGATGGCCTGCTTGCCGAGGATCGCGAGGTCTGGCTTCTCCTTCTCGATGAGCTTCTGCAGGCAGCCCGCGATCGTCATCTGATCGAGCGGACCGGTGTGGTTCACCCAGATGGCCTTCGTGGCGCCCATGGCGAGCGCGTGGCGCAGCTGCTCGTGCACGTCCTTCGTGCCGACCGAGACCACCACCACCTCACCGCCGCCGTGCTTCGCCGTCAGCCGCAGCGCCTCTTCGACGCCGATCTCGTCGAAGGGGTTGATCTTGTACTTGAGGCCCTCCTGAACGATCCCGTTTCCCTGGGCGTTCACCTTGATCTTCGACTCGTAGTCTTCGACCCGCTTGGCGGTGACGAGGATCTTGATTGGCATGCCTGAGGCCCTCCAGTTGGCCGGTTCGGACGACGTGAGGCATCGCATGACGCGATGCGGCGGTCGTTGATTTAGGGGTCAACTCCACACCCGGCAAGGGGAAACCGGGCAGGCTCGGATGAGCACCGACGGTCGGAGCCATGAACTGAACTGGTGAGGACCGGACCGCCGGCGTCGAGAGACCCGTCGCGGGGAGCCGCTCAGCCGCCCTTGAGCAGCTCGCGGGCGATCACGAGGCGCTGCACCTGGCTGGTGCCCTCGTAGATCTGGATCAGCTTCGCGTCGCGCATGAGCTTCTCGACGGGGTACTCCCGCGAGTAGCCGTAGCCCCCGAAGATCTGCACCGCGTCGGTGGTGGCCTTCATGGCCATGTCGGCGGCGAAGCGCTTGGCGTAGCTCGAGACCAGCGTGTTGCGCTCGCCGGCGTCCAGCTTCCACGCGCTCTCCCAGGTGAGCAGGCGCGCGGCGTGAATCTCGCTCGCCATGTCGGCCAGCATGAACTGAATGCCCTGGAAGTCGGCGATCGGCTTGCCGAACTGCTGGCGCTGCTTCGCGTAGTCGATCGCGTGCTCCATGGCGGCGCGGGCGTTGCCGACGGCGAACATCGCGGTGAGCGGCCGCGAGTTGTCGAGCGTGTTCATCGCGATGAGGAAGCCCTCACCCTCCTGCCCGATGCGGTTCTCGACCGGCACCTTCACGTCCTCGAACGTCAGGGTGACGGTGTTGGAGGCGCGCTGACCCATCTTGTTCTCGTGCTTGCCGACGGTCAGCCCCTTCGGCCGGCCCTGCACGACGAGGCACATGATGCCCTTGTGCTTCTTCGCCGGGTCGGTGGAGCAGAAGAGCGTGAACTGGTCGGCGTACTCGCCGTTCGTGATCCACTGCTTCTGGCCGTTGACGACATAGTGGTCGCCCTCGCGGCGCGCGGTGCAGCGCATGCCGGCCACGTCGCTGCCGGCGCCGGGCTCGGTGAGGCCGAAGCTGGCCAGCAGGAACTTCTCGGTGAAGGGCTTGAGGAACTTCTCCTTCTGCTCCTTCGTGCCCGCGAGGACGATCGGCAGCAGCGCGAGGTCGTTGGCGATCATCGACGTGGCCATGCCCGAGCAGCCCCAGGCGAGCTCTTCGGCGATGACGGCCTGCGCGACGTGCGACAGCTCGATGCCGCCCACCGCCTGGGGAATCGTCATGTTGATGAGGCCGAGCTCCCAGGCCTGCTGAATGATCTCGCGCGGGAACTGCGAGGTCTCGTCGTAGTGGGCCGCCTTCGGGCGCATCACCTCGCGGGCGAACTTGCGGGCGGTCTCCTGCAGGGCCTTGAGGTCGTCGGTCAGCGAGAAGTTCATGGCGCACCTCGTAACACACCCCTTCCCGACCGGCGTCACGGTTTGGGGCTGCAGGAGCAGGCGCGCTACACTCTCGAAGACATTGACTCGGCGAAGCGCCGGGCGAGACTCCGCAGGCCGCGTCGGGTCTCGTCGTGCGGCGTCACAAGGGGAGCAGTCCATGATTCAGCAGCGGTGGTTGGGCACGGCGTGTCTCGCGCTCACGGTCGTCTCGTGCAGTCCTCCGATGGTGGACCCGGTGCTCGAGGTGACGGTGCAGCCGCGGACGATCCGCGCCGACGGGCAGAGCACGACCATCTCGCTCAACGCCATCGATGGCACGGGCAAGCCCGGTACCGGGCAGGTGCGCGTGCGCGCCGCCGCGGGGAGCCTGCGCGAGGCGAGCACGGTCGCGCTCGCAGCGGGGAAAGGCGAGCTGTCCTTCACCTGCGCTTCCGCGATGGACGGCGACTGCCGGGGGACGATTCGCATCACCGCCGAGTGGAACACGAACATGAGGCTCGTCGAGGGAGGGACCTCAGTCACCGTGACCGCCGTCGTACCCGACGCCGGAGGCCCCATGGACGCAGGCGTCGACGCCGGCGCGCCGATGGACGCAGGTGTGGATGCAGGAGCGGTGGACGGTGGGCCCGACGCCGGCGACGTCCTGCCACCCGAGATGTTCGATGGCGGGTTCTCGGGCGCCTACAAGTTGTCGGTCGTCGATGTCGAGAAGCCCACGATCCTCTCCGGCGTCATGGACGAAGTGGACGTGACCTTCCGCCTCACGACCAACACCAGCGCCATGCTGCCCGTCGCAGGTCGCATGGCGACCATCACCGTCGATCAGGGCGCGTCGTTCGACCCGGTGATGTCGCAGTCGTCCACGACCCGCATGACCGACGCCAATGGGCGCTTCGTCGTGACGGTCTCGCCCGGCTCCGCGAGCCGCACCGTGCTCCGGATCATCGCGAACGCCGAGGACGCGCGCGTGACTGCGCTGGTCCGGGCGGTTGACGTCGGCTCGGTCGAGTGGGCGATGGACACGATGACTCGCACCACCCTCGCGGTCATCTCGAATGGCCAGGCCACGAACACGCCCGTCTTCTTCCGACTCAGAGACGCCAACAACAACCCGGTCGAGGGCGTCGACGTCGACTTCTCGGTGGCTCCAAACTCGGCGGCTGGCTGCATGGTGCTGCCCACCAGAGATCGCAGCAACGCCATGGGCCTGGTGCGCACCCAGCTCACCGCCGGCGATTCACAGGGGACGGCGACCGTGATCGCCCGCGTCACCGGCGTCGCGCCGACGCCGTCCACCCAGTTCAACATCGTCATCGGCCGGGTCAGCGAGGGGCGCATGGCGCTCTCCTGCGCCCGGACGACCCTCGGCGCGATGCAGGTCGCGATGCCACCGCGCAACGATCAGAACACCAACTGCACGGTGACGCTCGCCGATCGCAACGGGCTGAACCCTCCGTTCGCGCTCAACGTCTCGTGGCTCACTGAAGCGGGCAACATGCCGTCACAGGTGATGTCCACGGCCGGCTCGAACTCGGTGTCGTCCATGTTCAATACCGGTGGAGCGCTTCCGGTGGCGACCAGTCCCCTGCCCGCGGTCTCCGGGGCCTTCCCGGCTCCTGCAGAACCGTCTGCCGCGGCGAACAACCCGAGAGACAACTTCGTCACCATCGTCGCGGCCGTCCAGGGCGAGGAGCAGTTCTGGGACGGCTCAGGGACGAGCGGTGGCCTCGCGAATGGTGGGTGGGATCCGGGCGAGTACTGGGTCGATCTGGCCGAACCCTTCGCCGACTCGAACGACAACGGAACCTGGGACCCGAACGAGCCCTTCATCGACACCGATCGGGTGAACTGCACCACCGGTCTGGTCGAGGCGAAGAACAGCCGGTGGGACCCGCCGAACGGCTGCTGGGATCGCAACACCCAGGTCTGGAAGCCCACTCACGTCGTCTACTCCGGGGGCCCGGTGACGAGCCCGGGGGCGACCCCGACCTTCTTGAGGTTCTCTCCCCCCATCCCCAGCTCGATGCCCAACGACACCACCCAGCAGGTGCAGATCTCCTGGACCGACGCCTGGTTCAACCGGTTCTCCAGCGACAGCGCGAGCATCACCGTCTCGACCATCGCGGGCTCGCGTGGGCAGGCCACCATCGGCAGCAGCACGATCAGCGGTGAAGAGTTCGGTCACACCCTGCAGTACTTCGCGATGCGCGCCCAGGTCTCGGACGCCGGCGTGGTGCTCGCGGAGGAAGGAGTGTGTGACCCGCTGATCCCCGACTCGGGGTTCCCGGCGGTTCGCTGTCTGCGCACCTACCGCTTCCGTGATTGGCGCACCTCGCCGCCGACGGTCACGATGACGCTCGTCTCGCCGACTCCGCAGGCCCTGCTGTCCGACGGCGGCGTGCCTCCACCGACCAGCACCACCTGGGAGCTCCGCGCCCAGAACCAGCTGCAGTCCGGCCCCTCGACCTACCAGTTCAACGTGTCGTTCCCCTGACGCCCTCGGCGAACCAGGCGATCACGTCGGCGAGCGCCTCGACCGTCACGGGCTTGGCCAGGTAGGCGTCCATGCCCGCCGCGAGGCAGGCGAGCTCGTCGGCCTTCATCGCGTTCGCGGTGAGGGCGACCACGGGCAGGTGCTGGGGCTGCCCGGCCTCCCGCTCCCGCAGCGCCCGGGTGGTCGCGAGGCCGTCGAGGTGGGGCAGCTGCACGTCCATGATGACGAGATCGAAGGCGCGGGCGGCGGTGGTCGCGAGCGCCTCCCGCCCATCACCCACGGTCTCGACCTGGTGCCCGAGCCACTCGAGCATCGCGCGGGTGAGGCGCGCGTTCACCTCGTTGTCCTCGACCAGCAGCACGGAGAGGCGCCGGGCCACCGGCACGCGCGGCGCCGGCTTCGCCGCCTGGCCGGCCGGCAACGGGAGCCTGGCCTCGAAGGTGCTGCCCTGCCCTTCGACGCTCCGCACGGACAGATCGCCGCCCATCAGCAGCGCGAGGCGCCGGGCGATCGACAGGCCCAGGCCGGTGCCTGACTGCCGTGGCACGGTCGCGGGCGCGAAGGGCTCGAAGATCGTCTCGAGCCGGGCCGCGGCGATGCCCTGGCCCGTGTCGGTGACGGACAGCACCCACGCCCCGTCGTCGGGGCCGCGTGTCAGCCGCACGTGCACCGAGCCGGCGCTGGTGAACTTGATCGCGTTGCTGACGAGGTTGTTGACGATCTGCCGAACGCGCCCTTCGTCGCCCACCACGACGCCGTTGGTGAGGGGCCCAAGCTCGACGACCAGCTCCAGCCTCTTGCGGCGCGCCTCGGCGAGGAAGCCGCGCGACGCCTGCCCGACGAGCGCGGGCAGATCGAACGGCTGCTGGGCCAGCTCGAGCCGGTTGGCCTCGATCCTCGAGAGATCGAGCACCTCGTTCACCAGCGCGAGCAGCGACTCGCCAGCGCTCTCGAGCACGCCCACGTACTCGCGGACCTCCTCGGGGAGGACGTGGTTCCTCATCAGCTGGGTGACGCCGATGACGCCGTTGAGCGGCGTGCGGATCTCGTGCGACACGTTCGCGAGGAACTGGCTCTTCGAGGTCGAGGCGCTGACCGCCTGCTCGCGCGCCGCGATCAACTCCCGCTCGGCCCGCTTGAGCTCCGTGACGTCTCTCACGAGCGCCAGGAAGCCACCCGAGCGCATGGGCGAGAGGCGGGCCTCGTAGTCACGCCGGTCGCCTGAGCCCGGGGCGAGCTCGTACTCGAGGCGCTGCGGCTCTCCCGTCTCCCGCGCGCGGTCGAGCGCCCGAACCGTGAGCTCGGCGATGGGCGCCGGCAACACCTCGTGCACCGTGCGACCGAGGAACCGATCGGGCGAGAGCAGGGGCTGCGCGTCTCTCGACGCCTGGAAGTCGACGAAGCGCCCCTCGGCGTCGAACTGGAACAGCAGGTCGGGCAGGCTCTCGAGCAGGGCCCGGTGACGCGCCTCGACCAGCCGCAGCTGCACCTCGCGCTCGGCGAGATCCGCCGCGGCCTGGCGCTGCGCCGTCACGTCGATGATGAGGCCGACGAACCCCACCACCACGTTTCCGCGCACGTCGGGCGTCGCGACGAGCCGCATCCACCGCCTCGTGTTGGCGACGTCGACGACCCGCACCTCGACATCGACGGGCAGCCGGTGGCTCCCTGCGTCACGCGCCGCGCCGTCGAGCACCGGAAGGTCGTCCTCCACGATGTGACGCCGCCAGCCATGCCCCAGCGCGTCAGCCGCGCGCTGGCCTGTCAGCTCGGTCCAGCGATCGCTGATGAAGCTCAGCGCCCCGCGGGGATCACTCTCCCACGCCACGACCGGCAACAACTGCGCGACGACCTGGAACTCGCGGTTCGCCACGTCACCACCAGGAGTATCGCTGCCCGGACGGAGCGGCCCATGATTGCTTGAGGAAGTTCTTCGCCGCCACGCTCGCCGAGTGGTGCTCCGTCACCAGCGCGAGCAGCCCCAGGTGCGCGACCACGCCCAGCACCAGGAGCGCCGGCACCGCGCGCTGGGCCTTGAACCGGGCGAAGACCCACGCGGCCGCCGCGATGATGAGGCCGACGATGAGCGCGCCCGGCAGCGGGTTCGGTACCAGGGCGTTGAGCCACGACACCGGCCACACGCCCTCGCGCACCAGCGGCACCGCCAGCCCGAAGAGCGACGTCGAGAGGTTGAAGCGCCCCTGCGCATCGACGTGCTCGAGATCGTTCGGCACGTAGTTGACCTGCGTGACCAGGGACATGGCGATGACCGACGACAGGCACAGCCCCGCGGCCAGCGAGAACGCCGGGCCCGGCTTTCCGGCCAGCCGCTCGAGGCCCAGGCCCACGGGCAGCAGCAGGAAGGGGAGCACCGGCGTCAGGTGCCGGGGGCCGGTCGTCCACCCCCAGGAGTCGTAGGTGAACGACGAGGTGAAGTACGCGTTGCCGAGGAGCAGCACGATCAGCATCACCCACTGCGGGCGCTCCTTCGCCTCGAGCGACGAGAGGCCGGCGAAGGCCAGCAGCAGGAACGGCGAGAGCGTGAAGAAGCCGCGGAGCGGCGAGAAGGCCGACAGGAGGAAAGCCCGCGGGTCGGGGTAGCGGATGCCGAGGAAGCCGCCCAGGTGCCAGCCCTGGTACGCGGCGTCGTTGAGGAACTTGTAGCCGCTGGTGAGCGGGTGGCCGAAGCACACCTGGTGGTACGCCATCAGCGCGACGAGGAAGGGCGCCGCGCCCGCCATGACGAAGCCCGCCGCTCGCGCCAGCCCGCCCCACTGCCGCCACCGCGCCGCCACCACATACGACGCCACGCACACGACCCCCAGCGCGCCCGTGTACTCGGTGAACACCACCGCGCCGGCGAAGGCGCCAGCCACCAGCAGGCCACGCTCCGTCCAGTCGCCCCGCACCACGCGCCAGGCCGCGTAGAACGTCGCGAAGAGCAGCACCGCGGTGAGCTGGTGCGAGAGGAACTGCTCGGCGTAGCTGAACGCCATGGTGCCGAGCGCGTAGACGACCGTGAGCGTGTCGGCCGCCTCGGGGGCCAGCGTCGCCGCCAGGAAGCGCCGCAGGAACACCAGCATCACCAGGGTCGGGATGACGAGGATGAAGAGGCGCGAGAAGAGCACCTGGGACGACTCCGACACGGGCGCCTTGAGGGCCTTGAGCGCCGCGTAGACGGGGGCGCCGAGGAACGAGAGCATCGGCGCCTTCGACGGGTAGTACCTCGCCTCGATGAGCTGCGCGCCCGGCGGCGGCGGCTGCACGCAGCTCACCAGCTGCTCCTCCTCGCCCACCCGCACGCGCGCGACACAGGACAGATCGCCGACCGACCCGAACTCCCGGAGCGTCTCGTTGATGACGACGGTGCCGTGGTCCACGAGGCTGCGGGACTGCCACAGCCGGCAGAGCTCGTTGGGGCTGCGCAGCGCGGGGTGGTACGGGAACGAGAGCAGGTAGAGCGCCGCCACCAGCCCGTACCCCACCTGTGCACCTGGCCACCGCGTCATGAGGCCGGTCGCTCTATCACTTCTGCGCGGGAATCGAGGGCCCTCTGGGCGCGTTCCGCCTTCGTTCCGTGTCGTCTGCTCACCACCGGGCGAACGAGGGAGTAGGGTCTCGCGCAGGCGCGGCCATGGCCCACCTCGACGAAGAGACGATCCTCCAGTTCACCCTCGGCAACCTCTCCGGTGAGCCGGAGGCGCAGGCACACGCGCACCTGGGCGTGTGCGAGGAGTGCCGTCGTCGGCAGCAGAACATCTCGTCGATCGTCTTCTCGAAGACGGTGGCGGGCCCCATCTCCGGTCCACCCGACGCGCCCGACACGAGGCCCGATCGGCCACACCCCGACGCCACCGCGACGGCGATCGCGCGCGGCATGTCCCTGGGGCACTACGTGCTGCTCGAGAAGCTGGGCGCCGGCGGCATGGGCGAGGTCTTCGCCGCCTTCGATCCCCGGCTCGATCGCCGGGTCGCCCTCAAGCTCCTGCGCGCGGGCTCGCTCTCGGCCGAGGAGGGCAAGGCGCGGCTGCTGCGTGAAGCGCAGGCGATGGCCCGGCTCTCGCACCCCAACGTGATCGCGGTGCACGACGTCGGCACCTTCGGCGACCGCGTCTTCATCGCCATGGAGTTCGTCGAGGGCGAGACCCTGGGCGAGTGGCTCCGCGGGGACCACGGGTGGCGACGGATCGTCGAGATCTTCCTGCAGGCGGGCCGGGGCCTGGCAGCGGCGCACTCCGCCGGGCTGGTGCACCGCGACTTCAAGCCCGACAACGTGCTCATCGGAAAGGACAGCCGGCCCCGCGTCGTGGACTTCGGGCTCGCGCGACAGAGCACCTCGACGCCAGCGCCCACCCTGCCGCTCGCCGCGCCCGACGCCATCCTGACCGACTCGAGCCTCGCGGTGCCGCTCACCAGAGACGGCGCGGTGATGGGCACGCCCGGGTACATGGCGCCCGAGCAGATCGCCGGCCTCGCCACCGACGCCCGCAGCGATCAGTTCAGCTTCTGCGTCGCGCTCTACGAGGCGCTCTTCGGCCGGCGCCCCTATGGCGGCGCCACCCTCAAAGCCCACGCGAACGAGATCGCCCAGGGGCGGCTGCTCCCACCGCCGTCGAACACCGCGGTGCCCTCGACCGTCTTCGAGGCGCTCGCGCGCGGGCTCTCGAGCGACCCGGCGGCCCGATGGCCTGACATGGCCTCGCTGCTCGGAGCGCTCGAGCCGAGACAGGGCCTCTCGCTCAAGCTCGTCACGCTCGTCGCGAGCCTCGCCGTGCTGGCCATCGCCGTGTCCAGCTTCGCGGTGTGGCAGCAGCGCCGCCTGCGCGTGTGTGGCGGCGCCGAGAAGCGCCTCGCCGGCCTCTGGGACGAGCCGCGGAAGAGCGAGATCCGGGCCGCCTTCCTCGCGACGAAGGCCTCGTACGCCCAGGAGGTGTTCCAGAAGGTCGAGCGCTCGGTGGACCGGTGGACGCTCGACTGGGTCAACGCGAGCCGCGACGCCTGCGAGGCCGCCCGGGTGCGCAAGGTGGACACGGAGGAGATGTACGAGCTGCGTCAGGCGTGCCTCGATCAGAAGCTCGACTCGCTCCGCGCGTACGCCAACGTCTTCGCGGGCGCGGACCTGCAGGTGCTCGCCTCGGCGCCGACTTCGGCCGCGTCGCTCGACCCACCCGCGGCCTGCCTCGACGCCCGCGCCGTCTCGAAGCGGCGGGTCGACCCAGCCGAGCGCGAAGCCTCGATCGCGCTGCAGCGCGTGATCGCCGACGCGAAGGCCCTGTTCGACGCCTCGAAGTACGCCGCCGGCGTCGAGCGGCTGTCGCCGGCCATCACCCCCGCGGCCTCCGAGAGCACCCAGGCCGAGGCGCTGCTCCTGCTCGAGCACCTGCAGCGACGCGCCGGGGTCGCGAAGGAGGCAGATCGCTCGCTGCGGCTGGCCGCCGAGCACGCGCTCCGGGCCCAGGAGTCGGCGACCCTGGCTGTGGCGTTCAGTCGCATCGGCGAGGCGCGCAACGAGCATGACCCCGAGGAGGCCGATGTGTGGATGGGCCTCGCCACTGCCGCGGCCTCGAAGGTGCCCGACGACTGGCGGGTCGCGACCGAGCTCGCGCTCAACTCCGGCATTCTCGCCACCGAGCGAAAGCGCTTCGACGAGGCCCAGGCAAACTTCAAGCGCGCCCTCGAGCTGCAGGAGAAGAACCTCGGGCCAGGCCACCCCGAGGTCGCCAGGACGTACAACCTCATGGGCTCCACGCTCACCCAGCAGAACCAGATCAGTGAGGCGATCGAGTTCCACGAGAAGAGCCTCGCGCTGCACCTGGCCGTCGAAGGCCCGCAGCACGCCGAGACGGCCGCGGCCGAGCAGAACCTCGCCGCCGCGCTGCGCCGCAAGGGGCAGTACGAAGACTCGCTGACGCACGCTCAGCGGGCGCTCGAGACCCGCAAGGCAATGCTGGGCCCCGAGCACATCGACACGCTGAAGACGCTCGAAGGCATGGCGCGAACGCTCCAGCACCTTGACCGCCGCGAGGAGGCGCTGACGCTGCTGCGAGAGTTGCTCGAGGTCCGCGAACGCACGGCGGGCCCGAAGTCGAAGGACGTCGCCGCGACGTGCGAGCTGCTGGCCGAGGTCTACGCGGCCGGCGAGGACTGGCCCGAGTCCCGCGCCATGGCGGAACGCGAGCTGGCCATCGCGCTCGAGTCGAAGGGCCCCGACGATCCCCTCACCGCACGCGCGCGCCTGGCGCTCGCGAAGGCGCAGCTGGGGCTGGGGCAATGGGCGGAGTCCAGGAAGAACCTCGACGAGGCCATGCGCATTCGCGTGAAGCAGGGGCCGGAGTCGGTCGAGGTCGCGCACGTGCTCCAGGCCATCGGCACCCTCGCGCTCGAGCAGAAGAAGGGGGCCGAGGCGAAGGCCGCCTTCGAGCGGTCCCTCGCGATGCGCGCGAAGCTGGGTGGGGCCACCAACGAGGCCCTCGCCGACGCGAAGGCCGGCGTCGGCCGCGCCCTGCTCGCGATGGACGAGCCTCAGCAGGCCGTCGCCCAGTTCGAGGAGGTCCTGAAGCTGCTCGGCGACGTCGATGACAGGCTGCGGCTCGCACGCGCGAAGGTGGATCTGGGCCGCGCCCTGCTGCTCGCCGACCCCTCCACGAGGGACCGCGGCGCGCTGCTCCTGTCCGAGGGGCTCCCGGGGCTCGGCGCGCGGGAGCGGGAGCGCCTCACGCCGACCCTCGCGAGGTTCGGCCCTCTGCCCGACGCTGGCCTCTGATCAGAACAGCTCGTACCGCGCGCCGATCATCACCTTGTCGTTGCGCGAGAGGTAGCCGAAGGGGCTGAAGCTCGCGCCCTCGAAGACCTCGGCCGCCAGCCAGAGCTTGAGCGAGTCGAAGCCCTGCCAGGTGACGCGCGGGCCGATGGCGAAGCTGAGGCCGATGGGCTCGAAGGCGCCGCGCAGCTCGAGGCTCAGCCGATCGTCGAACAGGGTGTAGCCGACGTTCGCCACCACGAGGTGGAACCAGCCGGTGCGCGCCGCGCCGGCCGCGGTGGACGGCTCGAGCAGCACGAGCTGCTCGTTGGCGGCGAGCGACGGAATCGCCATGCCGAAGTACGTCACCGCGTAGACGAGCTTCGAGTCCGACGCCTGGCTGACGCCCACCACCCACGTCACCGCGCTCTTGTCCACGGGCTGGAACCCGGCGTCGAAGAACGTCTGCCGCGGCGTGAAGGTGACGTCGACGTCGACCTGCGCAGGCCCGATGACCGCCGAGCCCTCGAGCGAGAACAGGTGCGTGCGCGCGTAGGTGCCGCGGAACAGCGTCTCGCCCGCCTGGAAGCGGTTCAGCACCGACGCGGCGACGGCCTGCGGCACCGGCCGACCCGCCGCGTTCGCCGAGGCCAGCACCTGCACCTCGGGGTCCATCACCACGCGCGGCATCTTCTCGTTCATCCACACCCACGAGCCGCCCACCTTCACCTTGCCCGCCGATGACAACCGCAGCGCCACGTCACCGAGGAACGGCGGCGGGCGGCGGGTCTCGAGCAGGCGCTCCTGGGCGAAGTCCTCGACGGAGGGATCGACGCGCCGGGTGTCGAACGAGGGCGAGAGCGCCGGCTGCAGCAGCGCCTCGTCCTGACCGAAGACGAAGAAGCGGTTCGACTGGAAGAAGGGCACGTACGCGGCGAGCCAGCTCACCTTGCCGAGAACGCCCTGGGCGCGCACCGCCGGCACCGGCAAGAGCGTGTCTTCCAGCTCGCCGGCCACGAAGCTCTCGCGCAGGTCCCTCGGGTTGAGCGAGTCGGCGGGCGCGAGCGCCGCGTTGGCGCCCAGGGCGAGGCGCTGGTTCCCGACGCGCAGATCGACCTTCGGCGAGTACACGTCCACGTACGCGTCACCCAGGAGCGGCTCGAAGAAGCCCTTCGCACGGTCGAGCTCGCGCTGGGTGGCCAGCCGTACCTGGGCGCGCCCCTCGAGCACCAGTCGCACGCGCTCGTTGAGCTTCACGTCGACCCCGAGCGAGGCCTTGAGCCGGCCCTCGGCCACGTTCTCGGCGAAGGGCACGTTGCGCGGGGAGTCGAAGCGGGTGTCGACGCTCGTGTCGGCGCGCACGGCGCCGAACAACCGCACCGAGGGCGCGGTGGGCGTCGCCTCGAACGACTCGAGGGCCGCGCCGGCGTCTGCGGGTCCGGAGGGGGTGAACGCCTCGATTGGCTCGAACGCCTCGACAGCCATCGGGCTCTCGGGGCCGCCGTCAGGCACGTCGGCGGCGCCGCTCGCCTCACCGGCGTCGGGGTGTGCGAGGAGCAGGAGGAGGGTCGCGGCGAGCACCGGGGCGATCGCATACCACTTGAATCGAGGCCGTCGAGGCGCGGCGCTCTTCTGGGACGACGGCGCCGCGAGCGCTCACCGCCACCTGACGCCGACGGCCGGCTCGACGGTCGCCGCTCGCGCTGCCAGAGTGCGCTCGTGGCCGAGACTCCAGAGCAGGACACGCTCGTCAGCGGCAAGCACCGCATCATCGGGGGCCGCTACATCCTCGAACGGCAGCTGGGCGCCGGCGGCATGGGCACCGTGTGGCGCGCGAGCCAGCTCGGGGTCGGCAACCTCGTCGCGATCAAGTTCCTCAACGAGGCGCTCTCGCACGACGAGGGACTGGTGAAGCGCTTCGAGCAGGAGGCGAAGGTCTCGCTCGAGGTCATGCACCCCGGAGCGGCGCAGCTGCTGGACACCGGCAGGGACCCGAAGACGGGCCAGCTCTTCATCGTCTTCGAGTACGTCGAAGGCGAAGACCTGCGCGCGCGCCTGGCCCGCGACGGAGCCCTGCCCTTCGACGAGGCACGGGAGATCGCGCTGCGGGTGGGCGAGGTGCTGGCTGCTGCGCACGCGCGCGGCGTCGTGCACCGCGACATCAAGCCAGAGAACATCCGCCTGCGGCGGGATCTCGGCGGCACGCACGTGAAGGTGCTGGACTTCGGCATCGCGAAGTTCCGACCCGAGGCGAACGCCCGACTCACCGCAGACGGCGCCATCGCTGGAACGCCCGGCTACATGGCCCCGGAGCAGGTGCGCGCCGAGCCGCTCGACGGCCGCGCCGACGTCTATGCGCTCGGGCTGGTGACGTACGAGATGGTGACGGGTCTGCACGCGTTCGCCTCGAAGTCCGCCCCCGCCCTGCTGGTCGATCAGATGTCCACCCCGATGCCGACGCTCCTCACGCGCGCGCCGGGCCGCGCCTTCCCCGAGCTCGACGCCGTGCTGCAGAAGGCCTGCGCCAAGGACCCCGCGCAGCGCTACCAGACGGCGAAGGACTTCGTGCAGGCGCTCAAGGCCCTGCCCTCGCCGCCGTGGAGTTCGCGCGCGCGGCCCGCCGTCGCCGCCGCCACCCTCGCGACCCCGGCGCCGGCGTCGGCCTCGGCCACGGCAGGCGGCGCTGCCACCACCGTCGATCCCACCCCGTCGAGGCTCCCGCTCGTGGTCGCCCTGCTCGCGCTGCTCGGGATCGTGGGGGGCGGTGGCGCGTTCGGCCTCTGGAAGCTGGCGAAGGCCGGGTCCCTGCGCATCTCGGCGACGCCAGCGGGTGAGGACTGCCCGGGCATCGACATGTACAAGCCCGAGCTGCGCGCGCTGTCGACCGCCGAGCTCGAGGCCCGCGTCTCGCGCTCGAGGCTGATGCCCCCCAGCCTGTCGGCCCGCCAGCTCGACACGCTCAGGGGCACGGCGAACAATTACGACCCGGCGAAGCGCGACTGCATGTACCGGCTGATGCTGATCGGCAGCGTCGCCGCAGAGGGGACGACGCTCTCGACGACGCCTGAGCTCTGGGGGCAGACCCGCGAGGTGAAGGACCTCGAGGCCCTCTTCCTCGAGATGCCGCTCAAGCACGCGTGGACGGTCGCCCAGCGCAGAGACGTGCTCGCGCAGATCGAGGCGCTCTTCATCGCCAACCTCAAGAAGGACGCCGCCGGCGACGAGGAGCACTGGCGTCGGCAGTACTACGGCCTCGAGCTGCTCTGTGAGGCCGCCGATGAGACGCTCGAGCAGCTCCAGGCGAAGCGCCCGGGCAGCTGCCTCGACCTGTCACCGCGCTGACGTCACCCGCGCTCGAGCGCCTGCTCGGTGAAGGCGTCGTCACCGAGGGTCGAGTCCTCGAGCCTGAGCACCGACATCTGCGTCTTCGAGCCCGACTGCAGGTTCTCCATCACCGCCTCGGCGGCGATGACGCGCTCCTTGAAGGCCTTGAGCTTCACCGTGCGGTAGCGCTTGAAGGGCTTGCCCGCCTTGTCCTGGTAGTCGACGCGCATGGGCACGTACGTCTGCTTGTCCACGAACAGCTTCACCGTCCCGTACGCCGAGCCGTCATCGCCCTTCCCTTCGAGCACGAAGCAGTCGCGGCCCTCGGCCTTCTCGTCCCCAAGGCGCTTCAGGTCTTCGTCGCGCGCGCCATTCGAGGCGATGTCGGCGTAGGCGAAGTCGGTGTCCATGAAGGACTTCGCGCGATCGCTCCTGGCGACCTTCCGCACCCGCTTGAGCTTCGGGAGGTACAACGAGACGTCGTCGCCTTCACCCGCGGGCCCCTCGACCGTCAGCACCGCCACCCCCGCGACGCCTGCCGGCGACGAGAACCGCGCCAGCGCGTGGCTCCTGCCGTTGATGGTGCGGCTCGAGCTGGTGAGCTGCTGCTCCTTCACCTTGCCGTCGCTCGCCGTGGTGACCAGCTTCAGCTCGGCGGTGAGCCCGACGAGGTTGAGCGCCCCCTTCTCGCGTGACTTCTTCGAGATGTCGGCGGCGGACTCCTCGGCGGAGGCAGTCGCGGCGAGGCCGCAGGTGACGAGGAGGGCAGCGAGGTGGTGAGCGCTCATGGGCAGCCTCAATAGCAGACGGCGAAGCGACGAGCCTTTCCCGGCGGCATTCACTCGCCGAAGTACTCGGGCAGCGTCTCCTTGAGGCGCCGCTCGGCGTCCTCGAGGTGCTTGTCGGTCGGCGCGAGCGACCGCGCGGCGCGCAGCTTGAGCAACGCCCGACGCGGGTGCCCGAGGGCGAGCTCGCAGCGCGCTTCGGCCTCGAGGGCCTCCACGTCGTCCGGCCCGTACAGCACCGCGTCTCTCGAGGCCGCGCAGGCACGCTCGATCTCTCCGGCCGACAGCCAGGCGCGGGAGAGCAGCACGCGCGCCACGGTGTTCGAGGGGTCGGTCTTCACCGCGACGGCCAGCGCCTCGGCCGCCGGCACCGCGTCGCCCTGCTCGAGCAGGGCCTGGCCGAGGCGGGTCAACACCGGGCCCGAGTTCGGAAACAGCAGGGCTTCCGCGCGCG
>JAEUJQ010000062.1 GCA_016793095.1 Myxococcaceae bacterium
CGCGCGCGCCGGGTCTCGACGCGACCGTTGGCTGGCCTGGGGGCTGGCCGCGCTCGCGACCGTGGTGCTCGGATGCTGCACGGCGCCACCAGCTCCGCCTGGAGCTTCTCCTCGGCTTCTGCACGAGCTCGGCGACGAGGAGCCGAGCGGCTTCACCCTCACGACTCCCGAAGCTGCGCATGACTCCCCGGCCCGCTCAGCGCAGTCGAGCGTCGAGCTCGTCGAGGCTCTCCTGGAAGAAGGTGATCAGCGCGCGAACCTGGTCCTCGCTGATGGCCGAGTCCTTGAAGTTGAAGTTGAAGCACGCGCGCGTCCCCGAGCGTACGACCGTCAGGTTCACGGCTTGTGGGGGAACGCAGGGGGTCGTGATTCGCACCGCCTCGACGGTGCACGAGCGCGTGCGCCAGACGCCGCTGTCATCGGCGCCCGGGAGACCGAGTGGCAGCAGGTTCGAGAAGGAGAAGTTCGTCACCAGCCGCCGCTCGTCGAGGAGCGCGCGCCGCAACACTCGCACCGGCGTGAGCGCCGCGACGAGCGAATCGAACAGCACGCGTCGCCAGGGCGCGCGTCGCCGCAACGGCTCCGCGCACTCGTCGTGGACGTGCTTCGCACAGTCGAGCGCAGAGCCCTCGCTCGTGCGCCATCGGACGTGCAGGTTCGAGAGATGGTTGGCGAACGAGCGAAAGCCCTCGCGCGGTCGCACGTCGATGGGAAAGAGCAGCGTGTGCTCGGTGCCGCTGGCCGACGACCACCGATTGAGGGAGCGAAGGAGCGCGCCCGCGAGCAGGTCGTTCGTCGAGAGGCCCAGCCGGGTGCGAGCCTGACGCCAGGCCTCGATGCGCGTCAGCGGTTCGAAGTGATGGATCGAGCGGTTGCGCCCCGTGAAGTCAGTCCCGGTATTCGACGGCAGCGCCGCCACCGGCCTCAGCACCGCCCGCGCGAGCTCAGCCAGGCTGACCAGCGCGCCTCCGAGGAACACGCCCGCGCGTGCGAGCCCTCGCGTCGTGATGACTTCACGGTGCCTTCGGCGGAGCACGAGGTCAGGGGGGAGCGGAGACACGCGCTCTCCCCGCTCGACGGCCTGCCAGGCGCTCATGAAGTCACCGAGGAACTCGAGGAAGGCGCGCCCGTCGGCGACCGCGTGATGCTGATGGAACAACAGCGTCACCCCTCCCGCGTCACGGGGTACGAGCACCAGCTCGACCGGCGCCTGCGAGACGTCGAGGAAGCGGTCAAGGACCTCCTGCTCGTCGGCGGCGGACGAGAAGACGAGTTGTGGTGCGTCGGGCAGCACCCACGTGTCGCCAACGACACGCGCGCTCACCCACGGCGTTCGTCGGACGGCCCAGTCAACGGCGCGCTGGAGAACGTCAGCCTCTGGTCGGACCGAGAGATCGAGCTTCCACGTCGGGGCAAAGGACGACCACGGCTCGCGCGTCGCCGCGAGGCAGGCCCGGTCGAGGCTGTCGAGGCGGCTCTCCATGGGTGAAAGTGACCAGCGGTTACATGAATGTGAACGACGGAAACATCTTCACGGCTGCTCGCTCGAGAGCCCGCGGCAGAGCGCCACGCCGTCATCGACCTCGTTGACCGAAGCGTTCGCCGTCGAGGCGCACCAGACGGTGCGGCTCCCCACCCGCTTGACGGCCAGAAACCCGTCGCGACGGTCGGCGAGGGTGTAGCGCGCCACCGCGAAGCCCTCTCCTTCGTCCATCAACACGTTGGAGGCGCCTTCAGCAGTGGCGGCCTGGCCCAGCTCGGCCGCGCGCGGCACCGCGCCGCCCCGCAGCTCGAGGGTGGTGACGACCCGACCGCGCGGTCCCACCGACAGCCCGCCGCCCGTCGGGGTCGCCGCCCACCCGTCAGGCAGCGGCACCCGGAGACCAACCGGAGCGGCTGGCTTCTCGGAACAGCTGAGCAGCACCAGCGCAACGACCCAGCGCGTCACTTGGCTGGTGCACCTGTCCCGGGTGCCGGCGGGGCCTTCGCTGAGAGGTTCTCCATCTTCGTCGTGCCCTCGAAGAGCACGCCTTTGTCCATCGACATCGCGGGGGTCTCGATGGCGCCCTTGATGCGCGCAGGGGCGTGCAGCTCGACGAGCTGGCTCGCGCGAATGGTCCCCTCGACGGTCCCGCTGATGATGATGACGCCGGCAGAGATTTCTGCCGTCACCCTGGCGCCTTCCCCGATGGTCAGCGTGTCTTTGGTGACGATCTGCCCGCTGAACTTCCCATCGATGCGAACCTCGCCTTCGAAGGTCAACTTCCCTTCGAACTCACTGCCCTTCCCCAACAGCGCATTGAGCTGCCCTGCCTTGGCCGACACCGGTCTCTCCTCCTTTGGGGGCGCAGCTGCGTCCCGCTTGTCTCCGAATAGCGCCATACGAATCAGGTCCCGTGCTGCGTCATCGCTTGATCAGCCCGACGATCCGCTCGAGGTCTTCGTAGCTGAAGTACAGAATCTCCACCGACCCCTTCCCTGCCCCCTTCTCCACCAGACGGACCTTCGTGCCAAGCCGTCGTTGCAGGTCTTCGACGAGCCGACGCGCTTCCGGGCTGGCTCGAGGCGCCGCGCGTTTCTGCCGACCCGCTCCTTGTCCCCGCAGGTCCTTCACCCGCGCCTCGGTCTCGCGCACCGACAGCTTCTCGGTCACGACCGCGCGCGCGACCGTCACCATCTCGGCGGGCTTCGAGAGCCCGAGGATCGCCCGCGCGTGCCCCATGTCCAGATCGCCCTCGAGCACCAACTGCTTCACCTCGTTGGGCAGCGTCAGCAGGCGCAACGCGTTCGCCACCGTCGAGCGGTCCTTGCCCACCCGGTCAGCCACCTGCTCCTGGGTCAGCCGGCGCTCCTCCACCAACCGCCGGAACGCCTCGGCCTCTTCGAGCGGGTTGAGGTCGGCGCGCTGAATGTTCTCGACCAGGGCGAGCTCGTAGGCGTCGGCGTCGGACGCTTCTCGGACGATGACGGGTACGTCCCGCAGGCCGGCTCGCTGCGCCGCGCGCCACCGCCGCTCGCCAGCGATGAGGCGATAGCCCCCCTTCGGGTCGCGTCGGACGAGCACCGGCTGGAGCACTCCCTGGTGCTTCAGCGAGACCGCGAGCTCTTCGAGCTCGGCTTCATCGAAGCTCTTGCGCGGGTTCGACCGGTCGGCGTGGATCTGATCGACCGGAAGGCGGAGCAACCCCGCAGAGGGATTGGCCTGCGCGGGCCGTGCATCGGGGAGCAGCGCCGACAGTCCCCGGCCCAGCGCGGGCTTTCTGTTGGCGGAATTCAACACCTTGACGACGCCCGGCATGGGTTCTCCCTTCGACGATCAGAGTGAGCAGCTTCTTGCCCGGCTCAAGCCACCCGCGATCGACGACGAGCGCGGCGACGCTGGAGCTCCCGGGCGAGGGCGAGGTAGGCCTCGCAGCCCTTCGAGCGGATGTCGTAGAGCAGCACTGGCTTGCCGAAGCTCGGGCTCTCGGCCAGCCGGACGTTCCGTGGCACCACCGCCTCGAACACGAGCTTGGGGAAGACGCGCCTGACCTCATCCGCGACCTGGTGGGAGATGTTGGCGCGCTGGTCGAACATGGTGAGGACGATGCCCTCGACCTCGAGCTGGCGATTGAGCGACCCCTGAACCAGCTCGACGGTCGAGAGCAGCTGCGCGAGACCCTCCATGGCGTAGTACTCACATTGCAGCGGGATGAGCACCGAGTCCGCCGCCGTGAGCGCGTTGAGGGTGAGCAGGCCGAGCGAGGGCGGGCAGTCGATGAGAATGGTGTCGTAGGAGGAGACGAGCGGTGCGACTGCGTCTTTGAGGCGGCGCTCCCGCTCTTCCACGTTCACCAGCTCCACCTCCGCTCCCGTGAGGTCGGGGGTGGAGGGGACGACGTCGAGGAACCGAAGCTCGGTCTGGTGCACCACTTCTCCGATGGGTCGGCCCGAGATGAGGCAGTCGTAGATGCTGCCAGTCAGAGAGGCGCGCTCGACCCCCAGCCCACTGCCCGCGTTCCCCTGCGGGTCGAGGTCGATGAGCAGCGTTCGGTGTTCGGCGGCGGCGAGGCTCGCGGCCAGGTTGATGGCCGTGGTCGTCTTTCCCACCCCACCCTTCTGATTCGAGATCGCCAGGATTCGCGCCATGGCGCCCCTCATACGCGACCGCCCCGTCGCCGAGAAGGCTGACTGAGCGCCTTTTCGGCTTCGATGTTCCACGTGAAACATGACCACCAGACACCCCTCCACGCCACACCCCCGGTCCTTTCGACGTGGACGACGCACAGCAGGAACCGTGCTCACCCGGCTGGGCCCGTGGCAGCAAAGGGTTAGGTTGGTCCAACTGGAGTCCCTGACTGAGGACCGTCCGCGTGTATGGGTCTCAGGCGCGGCCTGCGAGGCTCAGCCTCCTTGGCGTGATGTGCAGCGCCCCTGGCGTCGCGGTGACGGGTCGCTCGAAGGCCCTGGCGCGACGGTTGAGCGGCACCAGGGTCCAGCACGCGTCGGCGTCGTCGTCTCGATGCGACCGAGCCAGTGTCGCGGCCGGCGCGACGCGGCGAGCACCTCATTCGCCAGCACGTGGGAGCGCCGCCAGCAATTCCTTCACGTCGGCGCGCGTGAGCCCGGGAAGCCTGGTGTGCCAGAGCCCACCGCTGCCGTCGCGTGGAGCGAGCGCCTTGAACGCGTACGCTCGCCTTCACCGCGCTGACGTTCCTCGGCTGTCCCATCACTGAGGACCCAAGGGCCCGCCGGAGCTCAGGGCCCAGCAGGATGACGCCGGCGCGGAGCGCACGGGCGATGGGCGTTCAAGGCCGCCGGCCGCACTGACCGCTTCATCAGCACGGTGAAGGAGAGTTTCGGGCACCTGCAGTCGGGGTTGCCCCAGAAGCCGGCTCGCGCTCGAAGATCGTACGCCGCCGTTCCGAGCTGACCGCTTGGCTCATTGCGCTCCCTGCTCCGCGACTTCCTTGGCGAGCAGGTCGTTCGCCGTCCGCGCCGCCGCCCGCACTAACCGCTTCATCAGCACGGTGAAGTTTCGCCTGCTGGTGGGCCAGTCGGGGTTGCCCCAGAAGCCGCCTCGAAGAGCGCCAGCGTACGCCGCCGTCTCGAGCTGAACCGCCTGGCTCATCCCGCTCCCTGCTCCGCGACTTCCTTGGCGAGCAGGTCGTTTCGCCGTAACCGTCAGGGGTTCGATCGAAAGACGAGCACCCCGCGGCCATCCCCGGAGAGCGGGAGGGTGAAGCGCCGAGCTGAGACCAGCACCAGCCCTGCTGCAGCAGCTTCTTCGCGCCCCTCGTCGGAGGGGACCTGGCCAACCATCGCCACCACCACCCCACCCGGGGCGACGAACTCGCTGGCGAGCGGAAGCCAGCGCTCGACGTTCATGAACGCCCGTGAGACCACCACCTGGAACCTTCCAAGTCCGTCCCCTGCCCCACTCGCTCGCAGGTGAATGGCCCGGGCCCGCCCAGTGAGGTTGAGGGTGGCGATGGCGGTCTTCATGAACGCCACCTTCTTCTGCACGGCGTCAACCAGGGTCACCTTGAGGTCCGCACGGACGATGGCCCAGGGGATTCCGGGCAACCCCGCCCCCGCTCCGAGGTCCAGTACGGTCTGCGGACCCGGGGGCAGGTCCTGGAGGACGGCCAGTGAGTCGAGGAGGTGCTTGTCGATGACCTCGAGGGGGTCGGTGATGGCGGTGAGGTTGACGCGCTCGTTCCAGCGCAGCATCAAGCTCCCGTAAGCCCACAGGGGCTCTGCGGCAGCTTCAGGAAGGCCCAGCTCCGCTAGACCACGGAGCAACGGACCGGGCGAGTTGTCCACAAGACCTCCCTGGTTAACCCTGCGGGACTCGACTGCTGAGGTCACCCGCCGGACTTCCCACAGGGTTTCCCACAACCCCTGTTCCACGTGAAACACCTCGCCGCAAGTGAACGAGGACCAGCGTCGCAGCGGTCGGAGGAATGCCCCGAAGGGTGCGCAGGTCGCGGAACGTCAGAGGACGTGCGCGGGCCAGGCGCTCGCGGACCTCGTTCGAGAGCCCCTCGATGGAGTAGTCGAAGTGAGCGGGAATGGAGAGCTCATCGAAGGCCTGGGACGCTCGCTCCAGGGCTGCCTCCGCCTGGGTGATGTAGGGGGCATACCGGGCTTCGACCTCGACCGCCTCGGCGAGCTCCGGGGACAGGTCGGGTCGGTCCTGGTGGTTCGCGGTCACGCCTGCCCAGGAGCTCGCTGGCTGGCGCAACGCACTGAGCGCGCCCCGCGCAGCGAGTCGCTCGAGCTCGGCCCGAACCCGACGCTCTTCTTCTGCCACCCGTTCGACCTCTTCACTGGAGACCAGACCGAACCGGTGCCCGTGCCGCGCCAGTCGCCACCCGGCGGTGGCTTCCCGCAGCCGCAGTCGGTGCTCAGAGCGGCTCGTCATCATCCTGAACGGCTCATCGACGCCATGCCGCACGAGCTCGTCCACCAGCACGCCAGCGTGTGCTTCATGGCGCCCGAGGACGAGCGGTTCGCAGCCGATGACCCGGGCTGCCGCGTTGATGCCAGCGAGCAGCCCCTGAACCGCGGCCTCTTCGTAGCCTGAGGTTCCGTTGAGCTGGCCGGCGAAGAAGAGCCCGGCCACCGCGCGAGTCTCCAGCGTCGAGAGCAGCTGGGTGGGCGGGCAGAAGTCATACTCGACGGCGTACCCGAAGCGCGCGACCTCGACCGCTTCGAGGCCCGGAATGGTGCGGAGCAGCTCGAGCTGGACCTCGTCCGGCAGGCTCGTGCTGAGGCCGGCTGGATAGACCAGGGGAGAGTCGTGGCCCTCGGGCTCCAGAAAGACGGTGTGGCGGGGTCGATGGCCAAACCGGTGAACCTTGTCTTCGAGGCTGGGGCAATAGCGTGGCCCGCGGCCTTCGATGCGGCCCTGGTACAGCGGGGATTGGTGCAGGTTGGCTCGCACCACGTCGTGCGTGGTGGAGGTCGTGTGGGTCACATGGCAGTGGAGCAGGGGGCTCGAGGGGAAGCTGCTCCGCAGCGTGCGCGTCGAGAAGGGTCGGGGCAGCTCGGAGGGTTGCGGAGTGCAGCGGCTCCACTCGATGGAGCTCGCGAAGAGCCGCGCGGGCGTGCCCGTCTTGAAACGCCCGAGTGAGAACCCCAGCGCGCGAAGGGATGAGGACAAGGCGTGCGCGGCGCCATCTCCCAGGCGTCCCCCCTGGTCCTGTTGCGCGCCTCGGTGGAGTACGCCGTGAAGGAAGGTGCCGGTCGTCACCACCACCGCGCGCGCCGTCAGCGTCTGTCCGTTCACCAACCGAACGCCCGCGATCCGTTGCTGCGGTGGCTCGCCCTCCACCTCGAGGCTCTCGACTTCACCCTCGATGAGGGTGAGCCGGGGCTGACCCCGCAGGGTGCGCTGGACGTCACCTGCATACGTCGCGCGGTCACAGAGCACTCGGGTCGCTTGTACGGCAGGGCCCTTCGAGCGGTTGAGCGTCACGAAGTGCGTGCCGGCCACGTCTGCGCTGAGGGCCATGTTCCCGCCCAGCGCGTCAAGCTCCTTCACGAGGTGGCCCTTGGCGGTCCCTCCGATGGCGGGGTTGCAGGACATGACAGCTGCGCGGTCGAGCGACAGCGTCACGGCAGCGGTCGAGAGTCCCATGCGCGCCGACGCGAGCGCTGCTTCGCACCCTGCATGCCCGAGACCGACGACGATCAGGTCGAACGTCATGCACCGCTCGTACGGTGTCGAGGGGGTGAGGGCAACAGGGTGTTCCACGTGAAACCAGAGAGCCCGTAGTCCAGTCGAAGGGCAGGATTCCCTTGTCCCGAGTTCGCTTTGCCGCGGGTTCGGCGACGAAGAGGAAGGAAGGCGGCCATGCGCTACGCCGGCCCGAGGGAAGCGCTCGTGCGGAAGAAATAGGGCATCACCCACCTCATCATCGGGCGCGACCACGCGGGCGTCCGCTCTGCCGCGGGGCTCGGCAGCGGAGACGCGTTGGACGGGTTGGGCAGGGAGGTTCGACCAACAGCGCAGGGAAGACGCTTTGCCGCGGCCAACAAGCGCGACGCTCTGCCGCGGGGCTCGGCAGGCGGCCAAGTTCCGCCAGGAAGGCACAGGAGACGCGTGGGACGGGTTGGGCAGGGCGGTTGGACCGACGCGTGGGACCGGTTGGGCAGGGAGGTTCGACCGACAACGCGACGCTGTGCTGCGGGCGAGTTCCGCCAAGAAGGCACGCGTTGGACGGGTTGGGTAGGGAGGTTCGACCAGCGCAGGGAGACGCCTTGCCGCGGGTTCGGCCGAGTTCGCCAACAAACGCGACGCTCTCGCCAGGAAGGCACAGGAGACGCGTGGGACCGGTTGGGCAGGGAGGTTCGACCAACAACGCGACGCTGTGCCGCGGGGCTCGGCAGCCGAACCGAGTTCCGCCAAGAAGGCACGCGTTGGACGGGCTGGGCAGGGAGGTTCGACCAACAGCGCGGGGAGACGGCCGGGGCCGAGTTCGCCAACAAACGCGATGCTCTCGCCAGGAAGGCACAGGAGACGCGTTGGACGGGTTGGGCAGGGAGACGCTTTGCTGGAGGTTCGGCAGGTGGCTGAGTTCGCCAACAAACGCCACGCTCTGCGACGGCAGGGGCCGGGTTCTGCCAACGCGGCGGAGGGCGTTTCGTTCCGATGAACGCGATGGCTCCGGTGAGTTCGGTCCCGCCGGAAGGAAAGGCGCCTGCGAGGAACGGAGTGCGGTCCGAGCGCGCAGAGGGAAGTTGCGCCCTTGTCCGGAGATCGGGCGCGCTGTCGCCATACCCTTGCGCGGAGTTCGGCCCGACCAAACGCGTCGATGAGTGGTCGACAGCCACTGTCTGCAGCACGTCACGATGCAGGCCACCGCGTGTTCCCGGCCCTCGCGGCGGTCCTTCTCCGCCAACGGTCGAACAGGGTCCGGACGACATCTCTGGCGTCGCCGCACCGCTCGTCGGTGAACGAGATGGTGGGCAGCCTGAAGCACCTCGTCGGCGAGATGGTGGCGCTGTCGACGCGCCTGTCCTCCGCTGCGAAGGGCCTCATCACCGCCTCGAGCGACCAGGAGCACGTCACCGTGGACGGCTGCTCGTCGTCCCGCGTCCACACGGGCGGCGATGCTCGACGTGGGGCAGGGGAGGGGGCGTCGGAGAAGCAGGCCGCGTGTGAGCGTGCGAGCCTCCTGGCGTCGAGGTGTTCCGAATAGGCGGGCGTCGTGAGCCGTCGCGAACTCGACGATGCGCGGAGGTCATCGAACGCGCGCGCCAGAGTCCCGCAGCCTCGACCGCTCCCCACCGGTGATTCACGTTGAGTCGTCGGCAGCGTTCAGCTCACGCGCGCAAGCGTGTCGCTCGTCTACAGTCGGCGGAGCCATCGAAGGAAGTGACGCCCCAGCTCCGCCTCGAGGGCCCGCTCCAGAGCGTCAGTGGCTCGGCCGGAGTTATCGGGCGCCAGGCGACGGTCGCCGCACATGAACCGTGGGCCCACCGCGGCGCGTGGGCCGGGCAAACCCACGAGTCGGGTCAGTGGGTCTCCGGGCAGGGGCTCCGCGTGAGGGGCTGACCGTTGGACATCAGCGAACGCAGGTCATTGGGTCGATGGCCGGGCACCAGCTCCGCGCACCAGCTTGGAGCACACCGTCCGGCGGAGTACTTCGGGAGTCATCGCAGTCTCAACAGCGGTGTGTTCGTTGTGGTGAAGAGGCACTGAGCGTGAGTTGCCGTACGTCGTGAGGCAGGCCGGCCATGGTGTCGAGGTCATCAGCGATCCAGCCTGCGCCGAGGAGACGGCGGAAGCCCAGCGCCCATCAGGCACCGGGACAAGACGTGGTTCGGTGTTCGCGCGGGCGAGCGGAAGACTGCCTGCCGGCTGCTTTGTGAGCGCTGGGCTGATTCTGCTCGGCCGGCTTCATGGTGAGGCCGAGGAGCTGGTCGGTCTGGCGGTATGCGCCCGATGGCGCCGGCCGTTGACGTGCCCTCGAAGGAATGGCTCCGCCGAACGTTGGTGCCGACGCCCCCCCACTGCCGTCGCGAGAGGACTCACGCTTGCACCCGAGGCCACGCCCCGGCGTTCCACGTGGAACGTGGGCATTGACTTCTCTCGCGGCCGACCGTTTCGTCCTCACATGGCCGAGAGCCCCCCGACACCTGAGCCAGCCACCTTCGAGTTCGCGCGCGACCAGCTCGCCGCTGGCCGGAGTCAGCTCGAGGTCAAAGAGGCGCTCATGGCGCGGGGGCTCGACGAAGAGTCGGCGCGGGTGTTGGTGAACTCACTGCCTGGCGCGCGCCTGCCCTCCACGCTCCCTGAGGCAACCGTCTCGCTGTCGACCAACGCGTTGGCGCCAGACCTCTTCACGCTGGGGGAGCTGGGCCTGAGCGGTGACGCGGCCACGGTGGGGCTCTATTGGGTCGTGTTCGCGGGCGTGTTGCTCGTGGTGGTGCTGCTCGTCCTCTTCGTGCCGGTTCCCGAGCTCTTTGGCGCGGAGGGGCCGAGCGACTCCTTCCTCTACTTCGTCGAGGTGGTCTTGCCCCCGGCCGGCTTCACCCTCGTGGGGGTCGCGTTGGCCCGGGGGCTCTACCTGATTGCCCGCACCCGCCGCGTCAGGGTCACGCGCAAGCCGAAGTGAGTCACTTGCCGATGCAGAACCGGCTGAACAGCGCGTCGAGGCGCGCGGTGGAGGTGTCGAGGCCGAGCAGCGCCCCGACCGCGCCCAGGGCCGTCGACACCTCGCCGGCCACGACCTCGAGGGGCTCCGTTCCGAGGGCCGTCGAGGCGCGCTCCAGCGCGACGCGGGCGGTGCGGAGGTCGTCGAGGTGTCGTTCCGTCGCCAGGCCGGCGTCGGTCGGAAGGGGCTCGAGCCAGCGCTCCAGGGCAGCGCGGAGCTCGTCCACGCCCGCCCCATCAAGACCGCTGACCGCGAGCTGGACGCCCGCCGACCTCGGGCCCAGATCGCTCTTCCCCTGAACGTCGAGCCGCCGTTCGTGCTCCACCTCCCGGCGCCAGCCCTCGAGCTCGTCGGGGCCAGCATCGGGCGGGAGGAGCAGGACGGCGACATCGGCGCGCTGCAGGAGCTCGCGGGTTCGCTCAATGCCCATCGCCTCGACCCGCCCGGGTGCCGCACGGAGTCCAGCCGTGTCAACGAGGGAGACCAGCCGACCACCGAGCTGCAAGACGCCCTCGACGGCATCACGGGTGGTGCCCGGCTCGTTGTCCACAAGCGCGCGCGCTTCCCCCAGCAGCCTGTTGAAGAGGGTCGATTTGCCAGCGTTCACAGGCCCATACAGGACGACGAGGAAGGCGCGGTTCAGCCGGCTTCCCACAGCCGCCTGGCCCTCGAGCGCCCGCGCCTGTGCGAGGCAGGTGGCGAGCGGCTCGCCTGCGTCCGCCTCGACCCCTTCCGATTCGTCGGGGAAGTCGAGGGCTGCCTCGAGGGCGGCGGAGAGGGAGAGGAGGGGCTGATAGAGCCGGGTCAGGACGGCCTGGAGCTGGCCTGTGAGGCGCGCCGCCGCCGACCGGACCTGCTCGGGGCTCTGGGCTTCGATGAGGTCAATGATGCCCTCGGCCCGCGTGAGGTCCACCCGCCCATTCGCCAGGGCGCGTCGGGTGAACTCGCCGGGCTCGGCGAGGCGTACGCCCGGCACCGAGAGCGCGCCTTGAAGGAGCAGACGGAGCAGCTCGGGCGCGCCATGCGTCTGGAGCTCGACGACATGCTCGCCAGTGAACGAAGCAGGGGCAGGGAAGGAGAGGACCAGGGCCTCATCGACGACCTGCCCGTCCAGCTCCAGGCTGGTCAGGTGAGCCCGGCGGTCCCGCGGCCTGGCCGACGGCGCGAGGTGTCGCAGCACCTCGAGGGCCCTCGGGCCTGAGACCCGGACCACGCCGATGGCACCCCGGCCGGCCGGCGTCGCAACTGCAACGATGGTGGCGTGTTCCACGTGAAACTCATTTCACACCTCCACGCGCCCGACAATGTTTCCCAAGGTAACATGGCCTGCCCCCGAATCCCTCGGTGCGGGAGCTCGCCGGGCCGTGCATACTGGCGTCCATGATCCGAACGCTCGGGGTGCTGCTGGTCCTGGTTGCGTGGTCGGCGAAGGCCGATGAGTGCGCGCTCGACGCAAAGTCCATCGTGCCGCAGTTCTCGAGCAAGCTGCCAAAGGGCATGAAGCTGCTGTCGACCAGGAAGGAGAAGAGAAAGGTCCGACAGGCGGTGAAGCTGGCCGATGGTCTCGAGGTCTCCGTCGAGTTCGGTGGTTGTGAGCGCGTGCAGTACACCTTCGGGATCAAGGGTGGCGGGCTGAACACGAAGACCGTCGGCGCCGAGGCGGTGGCGGTTGCCAAGCGGGTGCTTCCCACGCTGGTGATGTCGAAGGACGCGATGGCTGAGCCGGGCGTTCTCCTCACCGCCATCGAAGAGGGCAGCTTCACCTCGCTGCCGGCCACCATCTCGTGTGGCAACGCGACCTGTCGGATCGAGCTCGTTCCTGACGCCTCGAAGAAGAAGCCAGCAAAGAAGCCGGCGCCGAAGCCGAAGAAGGGGGAGAAGACCGAAGGAGAACCACCGAAGCCCGACGAGCCCGAAGGACCAGCGATTCTCCAGCTCTCCTACGATGCCGTGATCTAGCCGGTCGTCGGCAAGCGACTGACGTCATCGAGTCGCATGACCGTCGCGCGGCGTTGCATCGAGGTGGAGCGCGCGCTCCAGACTCCGGCCGGTGCGAGCGCCACCACTGCATGGTTGAGCGGACGCGCTTCGGTGCGTAAACGCGACGCTCGTGAAAGAACGGAGCCCCCACGTCCGCTCGAAAGGAAAGGCCGGAGCCAGCCGGGATGAACCCGCGCGGCGCCTGCTTTGACCAATGCTCCAGAACGTCTGGCGATACATCGTCGGCACTGTCCGGTTCTTCGTCTGGGACTTCGGGCTGCGTCAGTTGCTGCGGGTGTGGCGGTGCCGGGACGCGACCTTGACCGTTCGCCTGCCCGGCCTGGCGCACGAGCTCACCATTCGTCCGACGAAGCCCGACGTGCTCGTGCTCTGGCAGACGTTTGGTCTGCGGCAGTGCGCGGTGCCGCTCGTTGGTCCTCCCAGGCTCATCCTCGACGCCGGCGCCAACATCGGCTGCACGGCGGTCTTCCTGGCGAACACCTACCCGGGCGCGCGCATCATCGCCGTCGAGCCCGACGCCGGGAACGCGGCGTTGGCCCGGAAGAACTGTGCCACCTACCCGCAGGTCGAGCTCGTCGAGGGCGCTGTCTGGCCGAGGCCCATGATGCTGGAGATCGAGAACCCCGGCGGCGAGAGCTGGGCGTTCCGCATGCGTGAGAAGCCTCGCGACGCGGGTGGTGTGGGGGGCATGAAGGGCCTGACCATCGACGAACTGACCAGCGGCGCGCCCATCGACCTGCTGAAGGTGGACATCGAGGGCGGTGAGCAACAGCTCTTCACGCAGGAGACCGGGTGGCTCGCCCGGGTGGGCGCGATGCTCATCGAGCTCCACGGCGACGAGTGCACTCGCGCCGTCGGCACGGCCGCGCGTGAGGCCGGCTTTCGCGCCCTCGCGCCGCAGGGTGAGTACGCCGTCTTCACGAAGGCCTGACGGGACCTCGCAGCTCAAGAACAGCAGACGGGCGCCGCCGCTTCAGCGCTCGCCAGGAATGACCCACTTCTGCTCTCGAAGAGTGGACCACCCTGGCCCGCGCCAGGGCGCCTCTTGGCGAGCGCGTCGTGGCTGCACCGCAGCACAAGGGCCGCGTCGTCACAGGGCCGCCGAAGACGGCGAGCGGAGCGAGCTTGCCCTTGACGACGCGACGCGACCGGCGCTGCGACCGCTGGGGCAATTCTGGAGAGCAGGGACGGGTCATTCCCGGAGAGCGTCGAAGGGGCGTGCCGAGGTCGGCTGCTCCACGTCGCGACTGGCAGCGGGCGTGCGCGGATGAGCGCGAGGTGCTGCGCGACACCGCCGAGCGCGCCCGGCGCCACGGCCTCCTGCGCCCACGACGCGCTCGGTGAGAACGAGCGGCTGCTCGCGAAGGCCCTGGCGACGCCGTGTCGAAGAGCTGAAGGCCCGCGTCGCACGAGTGCCGGTTCGAGCAGATCACGTCGCTGCCGCCCGCAGGGGCGTGCCGAGGTCGGCTGTGCTCCGGGCGCGTCGCGGGAGACCAGGTCGCGAGTCAAGGCGCCCGCCGCTCGCCTCACTCCATCGCGGAGGGTAGGGTGCTGATGCTCATGGCGCTCGCGGCAGGCACTGCGGTCGGAGAGTACGAGGTGGTGCAGGTGCTCGGCGGCGGCGCGATGGGAGAGGTCTATGAGGCGGTGCACCCCGCCATCGGGAAGCGGGTGGCCATCAAGGTGATGCGCAGCCCGGCGGCCGAGGCGCTGACGGAGGCGCGCCGGCTGCTCGAAGAGGCGCGGGTGGTGAACGCCATCAAGCACGCCGGCATCGTGGACATCTTCGGCGCCAACGTGCTGCCCGACGGCCGGCCCTACCTCGTGATGGAGCTGCTCGAGGGCGAGTCTCTGCACGAGCACCTCAGGGCGAACGCGCCGCTCGACGTGGACGACGTGGCGTGGCTGCTCGAGGGGCTGCTCGAGCCGCTCGCCGCCGCGCACAAGGCCGGCGTCACCCACCGGGACCTCAAGCCCACCAACGTCTTCATCACGAAGGCGGCCGACGGCACGCGCAGGGTGAAGCTGCTCGACTTCGGGGTCGCGCACCGGGTGGACCGGGAGCGCTTCACGTCGCCCGAGGTGACGGTCGGCAGCCTCGGCTTCATGGGGCCGGAGCAGCTCAGCGGGAACGCGGCGCCGCAGAGCGACCTCTACGCGGTGGGCTGCGTCGCGTGGCTCCTGCTGGTGGGCCAGCCCGTCTTTCCGTACCGGGCCATGGGAGAGCTCGCGCGCCACCACATGCTGACGGTGCCCCCGCCCATCCGCACGCTGCGCGCCGACGTGCCGGCGCCGCTCGAGCGGTGGGTCGCGAAGCTGCTCGAGAAGGACCTCACGCGGCGGCCGGCGAACGCGTTCGAGGCGCTCCTCGAGCTGAGGGTGGCGATGGAGGAGGCGGGTGAGGTGACGGTGCTCGAGGACCAGGGGCCCACGCAGGCGCTGCCGTCGCTTCGACGCGCGACGACCGACCCCGAGACGAAGCAGGTCGTGGCCGTCGAGCGCTCTCCTGCCGCGACGCTCGAAGAGGACGACCCCGAGAGCACCATTCGCGTCATCCCCGGTCGTCCCCGACGCTGACGAGAGGCGAAGTCCTTCCGCGATGCCCGCTGCCCTCGAGCTCAAAGGCGTCACCAAGCGCTTCGGCGACAAGGTGGCCGTGAACGACCTCACGCTCACCATCAACGAGGGAGAGTTCGTCGGCCTCCTGGGCCGCAACGGCGCGGGCAAGTCAACGACACTCAAGATGGCGACAGGGCTGCTCGAGCCGACGAGCGGCTCCATCACGGTGCTGGGGCTCGACATCGCGACGCGGGCGCTCGAGGCGCGGCGGCTGATGGGCGTGATGCCCGAGGACATGGCGCTGCTCGAGCTGCTCACCGGGCCGCAGTACCTGCGCTTCGTCGGGCGCATGTACGGGCTGGAAGACGACGTCATCGACCGCCGCGCGAAGGAGCTCTTCGACACGCTCGACCTGAACCCGGGCCCGAGGCTGCTGGTGACGGACTACTCGTTCGGCATGAAGAAGAAGCTGGCGCTCTGCTCGGCGCTCCTCCACGCGCCGAAGCTCGTCTTCCTCGACGAGCCCTTCGAGGGCATCGACGCCGTCACCAACCGCACCATCAAGGACATCCTGCTGGCGCTGCAGCAGAAGGGCGTGACGCTGGTGCTGACGAGCCACATCCTCGAGGTGGTGGAGCGCCTGTGCCCGCGCATCGCCATCATCGACGAGGGGCGCTTGAAGGCGCTGGGCACCCACGACGAGCTGGGGCGTGGCGACAAGACGCTCGAGGCGCTCTTCGTCAGCCTGGTGGGCGGCGAGCAGAAGGGCGGCCTGTCGTGGCTGTGAGCGCGGTGCGCGCGGTCGTCACGGCGCACCTGCAGGGCAGCTTCAACCGCGCCCGCAAGCAGTTCGGCACCCTGGGCGTCGTCGCGACGTGGCTGACCCTGGCCTTCTTCTTCCTCGTCGTGGTGGCGCCCTTCGTGGTGGGCCTCTCGTTCGTGGGGTTCCTGCTGGGCGATGCGCTGCAGGGGGGCGTCAGCTACCCCGAGCGCAACCTCGCGGCCCTCGCGCTCTTCCTCACGGCGCTGACGGTGCTGGGCGGCGCCTTCGCGGGCCTCGGTGGCGCGAGCCGTCAGCTGCCCTGGGAGTCGCTGCAGGCCTACCCCGTGGGAGCGCGCGCCCTCTTCGTCGCCGAGCTGGTGGCGGGCTCCACCGAGGTGCTGACGGCGGGCGAGCTGCTGGCGCTGGCGGGCGTCTGCGGCGGAGTCTCGGTCGCCGCGCCGCGGTCCACGCCGTTTCTGCTGGTGGCCTTCGCCTGCTGCGCCCTCACGACGCTGGCGATTCAGCTCTCGGTGGCGTCGCTCTCGCAGCGGCTCTCGAAGCAGACGCGCATCGTGCTGTTGCTGCTGCCCATCTTCGCGGGGCTCCTCGCGTTCGGCTCGCCGAAGCTGCTGGCGGTGATGACGTCGCGCCAGCGGACCGGGCTCGGGCTGCTCACCGAGGAATACGCGCGCTACCTGCCCGTCGGCCAGCTGCTCGAGGCGGCGAAGGCGCCGTACCAGGGCGGGTGGAACGGCGTGCTGCCGCGCCTCGCCCCGGTGGTGGCGCTCACCGTCGTGTCGCTGCTCGTGGCGTACCTGCTGGTGTCCCGCGAGCAGCCGCTGACGGCAGAGCAGGGCGGCGGACGGGCGAAGCGCCTGTGGAGCTTCCGCGCGCCGGCGTGGGGCGTCGCGCGGCTGCAGTGGGAGACGCTCACCACCAGCCTGCCCGGTCGCATGATGTTGCTGATGCCGCTCATCACCATCGTCCTCATCCGCGGGCCGCTCGCCTTCCTCGTCCACCGCGGTACGTGGGTGGTGCCGGCGGCCTTCCTCTACGCGGGCTTCTCGAGCACCAACCTCCTGTTCAACCAGTTCGGCCTCGACCGCCACGGCGTGAAGGCGCTCTTCCTGCTGCCCATCGACGAGCGCGCGGTGCTGGCGGGCAAGTGGTGGGCGTTCGCGGCGTGGCAGGCCGTTCAGACCGCGCTGCTGCTCGGGCTGCTGCTCCTCTCGGGCTTCACGGACCCCTCGGCGCTCTTCCTCGGGGTGGCGCTGGCGGCGTGCTCGTTCCTCCTGCTCGCCACGGTGGGCCAGTTCGTCAGCATCTGGCAGCCGCACCCGCTGACGAAGAGCGGGATGCGCGGCATGCGGCCTCCGCTGGTGGTGGTGCTGGCGACGCTGGCGACGGTGTTCGGCGGGGGCGGCGCGCTCTTCCTCGCCTCGTGGACGTTGTTCCGCGTCGCGCCCGCGTGGAGCGGCCTGGTGATGACGGGCGTCGCGCTCGTGCTGGCCCTCGGGTCGCGGGCGATGCTGCGCTTCAACACCGGCTTCCTGCGGGTCAGCCGGGAGAAGCTGGTGGAGTCGCTCGGCGCGACGGCGTGACGAGGCCGGGGCTCACTCGTCGTCGGTGGCGATGGTGAAGAGGACCACCTCGTCGCCGAGCCTGGCGCCCCGCCAGCGGGCCCAGCCGTCACCGCCGAGCCCCAGCATCGCGCCCCTGGCCTGCACCGCCTCGCCGAGCTCGAGGTCGGCGCGCGTCTTCCGGTCGGCGCGCACCTCGGCGTCCACCACGCCGGCCCGGCCTCCTTCCACCGGGTGACGCCACTCGTGAGGGGTGCGCGACACCCGTCGCTCCGCGTCCGCGGCGACGTCTTCGTGGCAGACGACGTACTGCGTCGCGGGCTCGCGCGACCGGAGGCGCTCGAAGAGGGTGGGCGGCCCCTGCGCGCCTTCACGACGGGGGCCTCGGGGGCGGACGGGTCCTCGTGGAGCACCACCTCGCCGCTCAGCACCCGGAAGGCGCCGAAGAGCTCCCAGCCGCTCGGGGTCGGCGCGAGCGGGAGCGGGCGCTCGGCCTCCTCGCGGAACGGCGCCTCGCCCGCGAAGAGCCGATGTTCCCGATGCACGCGCTCCCGCACGCGCCCCTCAGGGACCGCCAGGGCCGCGGCGAGCGCGGGGAAGAGCACCCGCTCGAGGCGATCGATCATCAGGTGCTGCGGCGGGCCGGGCTCAGGCTCGGCGTAGAGCGAGCAGAGCGCGCGGGCGAGCTCGGCGGGTGGACCGCCAGCCCGCGCGAGGCGCCCGTACTCCACCACCCGCTGTCCCCATGACGTGCCGGAGCTCGGCGACGCCGTCACCAACAGGTCGAGCACGACGTTGGCCTCGTCGCTCGTCACTCAGCTCGTCCTCGCCTGCATGGCGCGACAGGGTGCGGGAGGGCCCTCGCGAAGGCAAGCCGGCAGCCTCCCGCGCCGGCTCCCGTGACCGCTCGGTCCGGGTTCTGCTATCAGCGCGCGAATGGGCCAGACGACGCGGCGGCAATTCCTCAAGGTGGTGGCCCTTGGTGGCGCCTCGACGTGGGTGGCGTGCGGCACGCGCCCTGGCGCGATGCTCGAGCCGATGGGTGCGCTCGAGGTCGATGGAGGCGCGCTCGACGCAGGGGCCGGCGGCCTCGACGCGGGCGAGGCGGACGCCGGCACGCAACCCGTGGACGCTGGCGTGCCGCCCGAGAGCCCCGAGCCCTGGGTCGAGTCGTCGAACTTCGCCTTCGGCAGCTCCTCGGGTGACGCCACCAGCGAGCGCGTCCTCATCTCGACCCGCTACGACGGCATGGCGCCGCTCCGGCTGCTCGTCTGGCGCATGGAGCAGGACGTCTACGCGCAGCTCGCCGCCGACGTCGCGGTGACGCCGGGCGACGGCGGCTTCCTGCAGCTCGAGGTGCAGCAGCTCACGCCCGGCGCCCGCTACCGCTACGCCTTCGTCGAGGGCGCCACGCCGCGCCAGCGCAGCCCCATCGGCCGCTTCCGCGCCGCCCTCGCGCCCGGCCAGTCCGAGCCGCTCGTGTTCGGCGCCGCCTCGTGCACCGAAGACGGCGACTGCGCGCCGCTGCTCCACGCCAGCACCCGCGCCGACCTCGCCGCCTTCATGTTCCTCGGCGACACCTCGTACAACGACGGCGCCAACACCCTCGCCGAGTACCGCGCGAAGTGGCACCAGAGCCTCTCGCGGAACGCGTACCGGAAGCTGCGCGCCAGCACCTCGCTCATCTGCACCTGGGACGACCACGAGGTGACGAACAACTTCAACCCCGAGACCATCTCGGACGCGAAGCTGGTGGCCGCGCGCCAGGCCTTCTTCGAGGCCCTGCCCATTCGCCGGCACGAGATGGCGCCCAACCGGCTGTGGCGCTCGCTGCGCTGGGGCGACGCGGTCGAGGTCTTCGTGCTCGACACCCGCGGCGAGCGCAAGCCGTCGACGCTGCTCACCACGCAGGAGATGTTGTCGCTCGCCCAGGTGCTGTGGCTCAAGCAGGCCCTCAAGGACAGCCCCGCCCGCGTCAAGCTCATCATGAACTCGGTGCCCATCACCGACTTCGGCTTCTCGGCCTTCAACACCGACGGCTGGCGAGCCTACCAGCGGCAACGCCTCGAGCTGCTCCGGTACGTCGAGGACGAGAACATTCGCGGCGTCGTCTGGGTGGCGGGCGACCACCACTTCGCGAGCGTCGGCACCATCTCGGCGAGCGGACCCGGCGCCAACGCGCTCGAGGTGCTCGCCGGCCCCGCCCAGCACACGCCCAACCCGCTCTTCCGGCTGCTGACGGCGCCGCGCTGGCCCTTCGCCACCGGAGACAACAACTGGCTCGCGCTGCACTGCGACCCGGCCCGTGGCGAGGTGCGCCTCGTCTTCCACGGCGGCACGGGTCAGGTGCTGCACGAGCGCACCGTTCAGGTCTGACGTCGAACGTCTGGGGCCCGGCTCTCGGGAATCTGAGGACCGGCCCAGGGCGCACGCTCAAGTCCGCGCCGTCGTTGGGGCCCCGGCTGGTCCCCGCTTTGCCTTGCTCCTGGCGCCATGCGCCCGTTCGCCGTCGTCCTCTCTGCGCTGATCAGCCTCGCGTGCGGCGCCCCGCTGTCGCCGCTCGAGGCTGCGCCACCCGGCGGTGGCCCGCGCCTCACCCTCAACGACGTGTCCTTCCTGTTGCCGTTGCCCGCGCTGAACCGCGAGGGCTCGCTCCTGTCGATGGCGGATGACGGCGCGATGGGGCCCCTGCTGCCGAAGAGGCTGTACGACGGGGTGCCGCTCCTGGTGGAGAAGGTGAAGGCCGAGCAGCTCTACGGCGAGCTGCGCGTCGTCTCGGTGCGAATCGACCCCTGCTTCCCCGGCAGCGCGCCGCCCGACGCGCCCGTGTGCGTGAAGCAGGTGCGGCTGGTGGCGCAGCCCCTCACCGCGAAGGACGGCGTGCTCACCACGCGCGACGCGACGGTGCACCTCTTCTACTCGTTGTCCGACGCGGCGTTCGCGAAGGTGACCGCGACGCTCTTCGACCTCGACGCGGCGGCCGGCGACCTCACCGACGGCCCGCTCGACGTGCACCCCGTCATCCGCCGGCAGGGCCTCGACGGCCCGTACCACGGCAAGCTGAAGGCGCGCCTGCTCGAGGTCTGCGGGCTGGCGACGTTGACGCGGGTCGCCTTCATGGCGGTGGACGAGGCGGGCGTGCAGTGGCGCTTCGGTGCCTTCAACGTCGAGGGAGGCGCGCTGGTGGACGACCTGATTCCGCGGCTGCCGGCGCTGAAGGTCCAGGCCGTGCAGGAGTTCGGCACCGAGTCGTTCCGCAACGGCGCCCTGGTGCCCGCGGCCCCGAACGACGCGCTCGACACGCTGCTGCGCGAGTCCGAGATGCGCTTCGCCGACCGGCGCACCCTCGACAGAGCCCTCACCTCGGCGCTGCGAATCGAACACCCGGACCGCTCATCGCCGAAGACGGTGGACTGCGCGAGCTGCCACGTCGCGAGCCGCGCGCGCCGCAACGCCGAGCGCTTCCATCAGGTGGACTCGAGCGGCCACCCGGACTTCTTCGCCGCTCCCGGCTTCGACCTCACCCGCCTCGACGCGGTGAAGGACGAGCCGCGCGCGCTGCGGGCCTTCGGCTACTTCGGGCGGGACTCGGCGTTCAGCCAGCGCACCATCAACGAGAGCGCGGTGGTGGCGAAGGCGCTCGAGGCGCTCCGCCCGGCCAACTGAGCCCTGATGGGTCGAAGGCCCGCGACGCCCGTCGGCCCGTGTCGTCTCGTGGGCACTGCCGACACGCAGCGACGGCACTGCGCCGCGACGGCGAAGTCCGGGCTCGGCTGTCGCGCCCGACAGCGTGCCCCCCCAGCGGTTGACGCCCCAGAGCGTGGCCTCTTTCGCCTTCACCTCGGCAGCCTACGGCGGCCGAGTCCACGCCCGCAGCCGAGCGCCGCGCCCGCTGGCGGTTCGGCAGGCTGGTCGGAGCGCGACGTTCGTCACTTCGGGGTCGCGCCGAGCCACCAGTCGGGTTGCACCCAGGCGACGCCGGCGGTCGAGGCGAGCGCCTTCGAGAGAGAGAAGACCTCGGCCGGTGCGCAGGGCACCCGCACCACGCCGTGCGCGACGACGACGCCCCTGCCGAGGGTGTCACGGAGCTTCTGCGAATCGACGCCGCTCTTCGGCACGACGAGCACGCCGCCGATGGGCACGCGCAGCTTCGTCGAGCCCTCGTCGCGGTAGACGGGGAGCAGCCTGGGCTCGCTCTCCAGCACCACCGACGCCCGCTCGACGCGCCACAGCCGCACGCGGCCCTTCTTGTGGCTCACCATCGCGCCGGCGGCGCGCAGGGCAGTGGCGGTGTGCTCGTCACCATCTCGTTCGGCCACCAGCGACTCGTCGAGGTGGACGGAGCGGTCCTTGCCGCCGTCGCTCCAGGTGGTGACGGTCGGCCAGGCCTGCGCCGGCTCGACGGGCGAGGCCTTCGCGTCGGGCGCGACGACCTGGGACAAGAGCAAAGCGATGAGCGCGCTCACCTAGGGCCTCCCCCACAACGTCAGCTTCCATGAGACGAGCCGGCCCACGTCCTGCGGGGCGCGGTCGCGCACCTCGAGCGTCCACCGCCCGTCACCCGGCTCGTCGAGGTGCCGCACGCTCGAGAACGTGAAACCGGTGATGGGGCTGCATGGCTGGCACGAGTGGTCCGGGTGCAGGCGTGAGAAGCCGCCGCCCTCGTGGCGCAGCACGAGGTCGAGGTCGCCCGTCGAGGTGTGCGTGATGGTGACGGTGACCTCGACGAAGTCCACCTGGCGCACGCCGCTGCCGCGCACGTCGAGGGTGCTCGAGACGCCGGTGGGGTTCGCGTCGGGAATCGCGAGGCCGGCCTGCTGCAGCGGGCTGTCGAAGCTCACCTCGGGCACGCCCGCATCGTACGTCTTCGCGAGGCCCACAGCGGCGGTCGCGTCGACGACGCCGAAGCCGTAGTCGTGGTTCACCAGGTGGCCGGCCCCATTCATCGTCCAGTCGGGGTGGCGCGAGTCCGTCCGCCGGGCGCTCAGGGCCAGCACGCGCCGCACGTCGCGCCACGTCAACTCCGGGTTCGCCTGCAGCACCAGGGCCACCACGCCCGCCGCCACCGGCGTCGAGGCCGAGGTGCCTTCGAAGGTCTGCGTGTAGCCGGCGTTGGGCAGCTCTCCAGCGGTGCGGCCGTTGTTGTAGCCGGCGCTGCCGGTGACGTCGGTGGTGGTGAGGTAGTGCGCAGCGCGGTCGCCCGAGGGCGCGACCACCAGCACGTTCGAGCCCGGCTCCGAGTAGGCGGCGCGGCGGCCGTCGTCACCGACTCCGCCGATGGCGAAGACGAAGCGGCTGTTCGCCTGGCCGTCGAAGTTGGAGTCGTCGGGGAAGCGGTCGTTCGCGCCGTTGCCCGAGGGGAAGAGGTAGACGACGCCCTTCCCGCCACGGCCCTCGCGCGTTCCCCGGCGCACGCCCATCACCCACAGCGAGTCAGCGGTGGTGAGCTGACCGGTGCCGTCGTCCGCGTCGCCCCAGCTGTTGTTGCTGACGCCGTTCCTGTCCATGCCGCGCACCATCGCGTCGAGCTCGTTCGCGGACGTGGAGTCCTGCAGGAAGTTGTACGAGAGCAGCGTCGCCCTCGGGGCCACGCCACGGCCGCCGAGGCCGTTCACGTCGCGCGCCGCGATGAGGCCTCCGACGGCGGTGCCATGTTCGGCGAGGTCCGGCGTCGCGTTGCCGAGGTAGTCATGGCTGTCGCTGGGGTTGGCGTTGGTGGTGAGGTCCTCATGGGCCAGGTCCACGCCGTCGTCCACCACCACCACGCGCACGCCCTCGCCACGCAGCTCGGCCCACACCGGCTCGACGGCGATGTCCTGCCCGCGCACGCCGCCGGCCTGGCCGGTGTTCGCGAGGTGCCACTGCGCGGGGAAGAGCGGGTCGGTCAGGGCGGGGGAGACCGTCACCTGTGCCTCCGCCGTGGCGCCCATGCAGGCGAGGGTGTACCGCTGTGACACGAGCGGGCGGACGAGGCGACGGCCCGTGGTGGCGACGGCTTCGCCTGGCGGCTCGAGGCGGCACCCCTGGGCCATGCTGTCCCAGGAGAGCTCGACCAGGTCGCCCGCCGTCACCATCGCCGGCGTCGCGGTGAAGCGGGTGATGCGCGCCGCGACCTCGACGCGCGTGGTGGCCGTGGCGGTGCCGCAGGTGAGGGTGTAGTCGGTCGAGGTCGGGGGCGAGACGGCGAGGGCTCCGGCGACGCCGAGATCCATGGCGAGGGGTTCGAGGCGGCACTTCTGGGCGCCGCTGCTCGACCAGCTGAGCTGGCTCATTTCTCCGGGGGCGATGCTGGCCGGCTCTGCCGTGAAGAAGCCGATGGTCGGCGGTGCGCATGCATTCAAGGCGACGAGGAGAACGACGAGGCGCATCGGCACCGCCGTTCCTAATACACCGGGGAGGCGAAGTGTCGCGGCCCCCGAGCGCGAGCCCCCTGCTCGCGGTGGACCATGCGCGTGTGGTGGATTCGGCGTCGTGCCCGTTCTCCTCGACCTCGCCACCAGCGCCCGCCTCGGCTTCGACGCGCCCGGGGCTGGCCGGCGCCTCGACACGGCCGGCGTCGAGCCCCTCGAGTCCCTGCACGACCTCAAGGACATGTGGTGGGCGGTGTATCGCCAGGACGGCGCGTGGCGGCTGCACGTCGCGGCGGGGTTCGAGGTGCGGCTCGACGGGCGCGTCACTGGCGGCGGTGCGCTCGAGGCTGGCGACGTCGTCGACGACGGAGAGCAGTGGCGATTCCTCGACGGCGAATGGCCGGGCGTGAGGGACGAGGCGCTCGACGCGCGCACCACGGCAGCGCCCGAAGACGACCCCCTCGCCCTCGTGTACCGCGACTGGGCGCTCGAGCACGGCTCCGCCATCGCCGAGGCCTTGCGCCGGCCGGTGCCGCGTGCCGAGCAGGCTCGCCACCTCTGGAGCCTGGGTGCTGCAGTCTCTCGCGGTCTCATCGACGCCGACTTCGCGGGCCCCTTCGTCCGCCGCGTCGTCACCCGGCAGCCGGAGCTCGAGCTCACCGGCTTCGTCGAGGCGCTCGCGCGGTGCGCGCCTGGCCTGCCCCGGCTCGAAGTGGTGCGCACCCTCGGGTTGTCCACCGACGACGGTGTTCAGTTGGCGCTGTTGCTGGCGAGGGAGCCCTCGCTCCGCGGCGTGCGGGCGCTCGAGGCGGGCCAGCGCGGCGCCTTCTGGCTCGACGACTTCCGCCACGAGGACGAAGCGAGTCCGGGTGAGGTCCGTGAGGTGCGCAGCCCCCGGGAGGGCCCCGCGCGCCCGGTGAGGCTCGAGGTCGTCGAGTGGGACGGGTGGACAGCCGTCGAGCCCCTCACCACCCATCGCAGCGTGTTGCTGGAAGCAGACGTGTCGCTGATCAGCGAGGGCGAAGCGACGGCTCGGCTGGGTCCCTGGCGTCCTGACGCTCCCGTCAGCCTGCGCCGGCTCGATGACTGGGTGTTGGACGTGAGGCCGCCGGTTCCGCCCGCCCTGCAACCACGCCTGGCAGGGATTCCGGCGGGATCAGCGGTGGGCTTGCGGGTGGGAGAGACGTTCGAGCTCGTTCCAGGACTGGGGTGCCGATTGACCCCCGCGAGGTAGCATCGTGCGAGCAGACGGGAGGCGTTAACTTGACGGAGATGGTGTGGTCGCTGCTCGAGACCCTCGTTCCAGACCTCGCTCCGGGGGCGGTGCCCGAGCGCTCACAGCGACGTCTTCGCCACTTCGTGCTCCTCATCGCGGTGCTCGTCCCTGTGTGCCTGCTGGCGCTGGTCGTCAACGCCGCGCAGGCCGCCTGGGGCTCGATGACCATCGACGCGGCGATCCTCGTCGCGGCCCTGGGGTCGTTGGTGGCGTTGCGCTGGCGAGCGTCACTCACGGTGGTCACCACCTCGTTCCTGGTGGTGGGGCTCCTGGCCACCACGGTGTTCGCCATCCGGGCGGGTGAAGGCGGGCTCATCGTCATCTTCTGGATGGCGGGGGTGCCGCTCACCGCCCTGGCCGTCGGAGGTCGGACCGTCGGCGTGGTGACGCTGGGCTTCACGCTGGTGACGATGGGGCTGGCGTACGTCGGCATCGAGCGCCAGTGGCTCGAGCCCGTCATCTCGAACGAGCGGACGTTGCTGCTCCGGCTGTTCTCGTTGCTGGCGGCGGTCGTCACCATCTTCGTCCTCGCGCGCATGTACGAGGTCGAGACGGAGCGGAGCCTCGACGTGTTCGAGCGCCGCAACGACGAGCTCTCGCGGGCCCGTGCCGAAGCCGAGCGGGCGAACCGCGCGAAGAGCGACTTCGTCGCCACCATGAGCCATGAGATCCGCACCCCGCTCAACGGCGTCACCGGCATGGTGACGCTGCTGCGTGACGAGAAGGACCCCGAGCGGATCCGCGAGGGCCTCGACCTCATTCAGCAGAGCGCCGACGCGTTGCTCGCCGTCATCAATGACGTGCTCGACTTCTCGAAGATCGAGTCGAACCGCCTCGAGCTCGAGGCCGTGCCCTTCGACCTCCGCGCCGAGCTGCAGGTGGTGAGCGCGCTGATGCAGGCGAGGGCGGCGGAGAAGCACCTCGACTTCGAGATCACCACCTCACCCGTCGTGCCGATGTGGCTGCGCGGCGACCCGACGCGGCTGCGCCAGGTGCTGCTGAACGTGGTGTCGAACAGCGTGAAGTTCACCGAGGCCGGGCTCGTGAGCCTGCGCGTGGATCTGCTCGACGGCCGCCTGACGTTCGAGGTCATCGACAGCGGCATCGGCATGGCGCCCGAGGTCGTGGAGCGGCTCTTCACGCCGTTCACGCAGGCCGATGCCTCGACGACGCGGCGGTATGGCGGCACCGGGCTGGGGCTCGTCATCGCGCACCGGCTGGTGCAGGCGATGGGCGGCACCATCAAGGTCGACAGCGCGCCCGGCGTCGGCTCGTGCTTCGTCATCGAGCTCCCCGCGCTGGTGGCCGAGGCGCCGCAGCCGGTCGCGACGCCAGCACCCGAGCCGACGGTCGGCGTCGCCCGCGCGCTCCGGGTGCTGGTCGTCGAGGACAACCGGGTGAACCAGATCGTGGTGAGCCGGCTGCTCGAGGCGCTGGGCCACCAGGTGACGCTCGCGTCAGACGGCGCGGAGGCCCTCGATCGCCGTGGCGAGGGTCGCTTCGACGTCATCCTGATGGACTGCCACATGCCGGTGATGGACGGCTTCTCGGCCACCGAAGCGCTGCGCGCCCGCGGGGTGAGTGAGCCCATCTTCGCGCTCACCGCGGCGGTCAGCACCGAGGACCGTGCACGGTGCCTCGCGGCGGGGATGAACGACATTCTGGCCAAGCCGCTGCGGCTCGAGCGGTTGCGCGAGACCCTCGCCGCGGTGTCGCCCGCGCAGGAGTCGAGCCGGCCGGCCGCGTGAGGGCGGCGAGGAGCGCCGGCCAGCCGAAGAACGCCTCGAGCCGGGAAACCCGACGCAGCAATTCCAGCGCGCGTGATTGTGCGTCACACTCGCCCGCGTGACCGGCTCTCTCATCGGCCAGAAGGTGGGCGACTACGAGATCATCGCCCGCATCGGCACGGGAGGCATGGGCGCCGTCTTCGAGGCGAAGCACCCGGTCATCGGCAAGCGCGTCGCGGTGAAGGTGTTGCACCCGGCGTTCGCGCAGGACCCGAAGGTGCTCGAGCGCTTCGTGAACGAGGCGCGCGTCGTCAACACCATCAAGCACCCGGGCGTGGTGGACATCTTCTCGTTCGGGAAGACCCCGGGCGGCACGGCCTATTTCCTGATGGAGTTCCTCAAGGGTCGCTCGGTCGGTGACCTGCTCGCAGCGGAAGGCGCCCAGTCCATCGGGCGCTCGCTCGACCTCATCGCCCAGCTCTTCGACGTGCTGGCGAAAGCACACGCGGCGGGCGTGGTGCACCGTGACCTCAAGCCGCAGAACCTCTTCGTCGAGGACGGGTTCCGGCTGCGCGTGCTCGACTTCGGCATCGCGAAGTCGTTGTCGCCCGAGCTGAGGCAGGCGCTCACGGGCAGCGCGATCCTGGGGACACCCGGGTACATGGCGCCGGAGCAGATCAACTCAGAGCCGGTCACCCCGCGGACCGACCTCTACGCTGCTGGAGCCGTCCTCTTCGAGCTCCTCACCGGCCGGCCGATGCTGCCCGGCAAGAACGTCGGGCAGATGTTGATCAAGGCGCTGCACGAAGACGCCCCGAGAGCCTCCACCCTCAAGCCCGACATTCCGCGCGAGCTCGATGACCTCGTCGCGCGGCTGCTCGCACGAGAGCCGTCCGGCCGACCGGAGTCTGCGCAGGTGGCGCTCGAGCTCGTCCAGGGGATGCAGCGCAGGCTCGAGGCTGAAGGGAGCCGGCCCACGCACGGTGAGATGGCGGCGGCTGGAGCGACCAGCAAGCACACCCCCTTCGTCCCCGGCATCGACGACCAGGCGACGGGGCTCGCGAAGGTCATCAAGCCGAAGGCCGAGCTCGACGCGGCCAGCCTGCGCACCGAGCCCGCGATGCTCGCCGTCCCGCGGCCCGGCAGCGCGCCGCCCCGGCAGGCAGACGAAGAGTCGATGAGGTCGGGCGTCCCGAAGCGCGCGAAGAGCAACCCCGTGCGCGCCGCACCCGCGATGCACGAGGTGGCAGCGACCGCCATCGACCGGCAGTTGGTCGCGCGCATGAAAGACGAGGCGTCGGGCGCTCAGGCAGGTGGCGCAACGAAGTGGGTGGTGCTCGCGCTGCTCCTCGCCATCGGCCTCGCAGCGGCCGCGTGGTTCATCTTCAAGGGCTGACCCCCAGCGAGGTGGGGGCTCGAGGCGTCCACCGGTCCGGCGTCGTCGGTTGATCAGCTCCCCGTCGGTACGTTCAGCAGCATCTGCGCGATGGCGATGCAGTAGCAGCTGAAGCCGACGATGAAGAGCAGGAGCGCGGCCGAGAGGAAGCGGGACTTCGCGTCGCGAATCTCCAGCATGCGGCTCAACGTCGAGCGCAGGTCGTCTCCGAGCTCCTGGGTCAGCCACCTCAGGCGCAGCACGCCGCCGATGGCCGTCGCGGCGGCAGCCAGCACGATGAGAATGCCGGCGGAGACCAGCAGGCGCGCGAGCTCGCTCGTCTGCGCGATGGCGCGGCCAGAGAACCCCGTCACCGTGATGACGATGCCCGACAGTGAGAGCATCACCTGGGTCCGGAGGACGAGCACCGAGAGCTGGCGCTCCACCACACCGAAGGCACGCTCCGGGTCCTCGCGGGTGAAGGCGAGGATCCGTGACACCTCGTCCTGGCGCGCCTCAGGCGTCACTGAACGTAGACCTGCACCTCGGACAGCCCGGACGCCGTGTCCTCTGCCCAGCCAGGGCGCAGGCGAATGACGCGCACGTTCGCCACCGCAGGCGAGAAGGTGACCGCCCAGTCGCCCGCGGGCCGGTTGAAGACGACGTTCCGCGTCGCGACCACGCCGCCGTTGCTCGAGATGAGCTCGAGGCGCGCGGTCAGGAAGTCATAGCCGTCTGGATACGCGCCGGCGTTCCCGCGGAGCACCACGGCCCGCACGGTCGCAGCCGTTGGCAGGGTGACCTGCACCGACTGCGGCTCACAGCAGTAGAGGCCCGACGTCGCGGTGCAGAGCGAGTCGATGTACCAGCTCGTGTCGAGGTCGAAGTCGAGCACGTTGGTCGCCGGGTACCCCGACCAGGTGCTGGTGGCGGTCACCGAGACGCCGCCGTCGGGGCTGACCCGGGTTCCCGTCGCCGTGAACCCACCGTCGGCGAAGAGCTCACCGCCGGGGACACCAGCGTCGTACGCGCCCGGGACGCAGAGCGAGCTGGCGCCGCCAGCGGACCCACCTGCAGCCGAGCCACCCGCTGCGGAACCACCTGCTGCCGAGCCACCCGCTGCCGAGCCACCCGCTGCGGAACCACCCGCTGCGGCGCCACCCGCTGCGGAGCCACCCGCGGCCGAGCCGCCCGCTGCGGAGCCACCCGCGGCCGAACCACCCGCTGCGGAGCCACCCGCGGCCGAACCACCCGCGGCCGAACCACCTGCGGCCGAACCACCCGCGGCGGAGCCACCTGCTGCGGAGCCACCTGCTGCCGAGCCACCTGCAGCGGAGCCTCCCGCAGCAGAGCCTCCCGCAGCAGAGCCTCCCGCAGCAGAGCCTCCCGCAGCAGAGCCTCCCGCAGCAGAGCCTCCCGCAG
>JAEUJQ010000090.1 GCA_016793095.1 Myxococcaceae bacterium
GTCGATGTCGAGCTGGTCGCGGTTCGACGCGAACGGGCAGTTGTCCACCGAGTCCGCCTTGCCGTCGCCGTCAGCGTCGTCGGTGTACGCCAGCGTCTTGCCGTCGTCCGTGTAGGCCACCCACACCGAGCAGCCACAGCCGCAGCCACAGCCGCCGCCCTGCTCCTTGGGCGTGCCGCACGAGGGGTCGAGACACTCGGGGTTGGTGCCGTTGCCCAGCTGGGCGAAGGCCGGCGCGGCCGTCAGGGCCACCGCAGCTGCAAAAAGGGTCAGGGTACGATTCATGTGCGTCTCCGGTTGGGGTTGAGTCCGGACGAACTCTTCTTCAAGAGCCGATCCAACGGTCAGGGTCGGCGAAGGGAACCGAACATCAAGGGGTTGGCCCGCGCCCCCGAGCAGAAGAAGTGGGGGCTGGGGAGCAGATCCCACAGTCGATCTGGGGAGAGGGCTCCACACCATTCCGCGACCAGCCCGGACCCTTCCCGACGATCTGCACGGTGCTTGAACCAACGCGTCGGGGTGAGTAGGCGCCGCAGCATGAGCGGGCACCGATCAGACCTGGTGGGCACGGCGCTCTCGGGCGCGTGCATGGTCCACTGCGTCTCGATGCCCGGCGTGATGGCGGCAGCACCTGCAGCCGGCGCCGTGTTGGGTGGCTTCCATCCACTCCTGCTCATCGCGGTGGCTGGGGTGGCCCTGTGGGCGTTCGTGCCTGGTTGGAGACGCCATCGCGAAGGCTCCGTTCTCGTCGGAGCAGCCGTCGGCCTCACGTTGTTGGCCGCAGCGGCGTTCGCGTTCGATGAGGGAGTGCTCGAGACGGTGTTCAGCCTCGCCGGTGCGGTGGCGATGATGGCGGCACACCTGAAGAACCGGGCGCTGCTGCGCGCCGCATGATCGGTTTCCCTTCGGTGCACGGCCCGGAGCGCCTATGACGGCGCCGCATTTCCCCTTCCTCCTGGAGACTCCATGACGATGACCCGACGTGACGCGATGACGGTGGCCGCTGGTGGCGCGGCAGTGCTGAGCCTGTCTGCCCTTGCGCAGGGGAAGAGCCCGGCCCCCGCGAAGGAGCCGGCGAAGGCGGCCTGGAGCATCAACGAGACGCTCCTCACAGCCGCGCTCGACTGCATCAAAGCCGGCGAGACGTGCCTCGACCACTGCATCCGCACGCTCTCGACCGGCGACAAGTCGATGGCCGAGTGCGCGGGCACCGTGCGCGCGATGCTGCCCATGTGTCACGCGCTCGCCGAGCTCACGCGCCTCAACTCGTCGCACGTGAAGGCGCTGGCCGCGGTCTGCGCGAAGGTCTGCCGCGACTGTGAGGCCGCGTGCAAGAAGCACCAGAACCACCACGCCGAGTGCAAGGCGTGCATGGAGAGCTGCCAGAAGTGCGCAGCGGAGTGCGAGAAGGTCGCGGCCGCCTGAGCCAGCCTCACGACGGGTGGGTGAATAGGTTCAAGGGGCGGTCGTCCGAGCCGACATGAACGCTCACACCCTCACCCTCCTCGCCGTGCTCGCCGCACCTGCTGCGCTCGCTCAGTACCCGTACCATCACGCCTCTCCCGTGGCGGAGCCTCTGCCAGCCGTCGTGCAGGATCCCGGGTGTGGCGCTCGCCCTGAGCCGCGAGGCGTGTCGGGGCGCTGGGAGCTGCGCACCACGCAACAGTTCGTGGCCGGCACGACGCAGCAGGTGTGGGTCGCTGGGCAGTGCTTCGGCAACTCCCGCAAGCCCTGGAAGCAGCGCTGTGAGCCGGGTCGCTACGTCACCACCACGACGCCCGGCCACTACGAGACCCGTCAGCAGTGGGTGTGGGTGGACTACCAGCAGCACGAGCGCTTCGAGCATCGGTACGGGCGGCGCCACAGCCGCGTCGACTTCGGCGTGCGCATTCGCTGAGCGCCACCCAGCGTCGTGAGCAAGTCAGGGCCGGGGCCGAACAGGCTCCGGCTCTTCTGTTTCCGCGCGCGGCACTCTCGCGAGCACGGACACCTCCTCGCCACGGACTTCGTTCATCGCAGGGCGGCCAGCGCCCACGCCGCGCTCTTCGTTGACCGCGCATCGCCGGCTGCGCGTCGTTCCGCATCGTCGAGCACGATGCGATAGTGCCCACGAGATGACGGCGGCTTCCGACAGACTGCCGGTCGGGCTCGTGCAGCGCCTGTCCCACCTCTACCCGTCGCTCCACGTCGTCTCCGTCACCGAGCTGGGCGCCGACCCTGACGGTCGCGGCGACACGACCAAGAGCGTGGGCTACGGCCGGCCGCTGCGCCTGACCCTCGAGGGCGCTGAGGGAACACGCCTCGTGGTGGTGCTGCACGTCGCGACGGCCAACGACTTCGGACACGACCGGCGCGCCGACCGGGCGGCGGAGCAGCTGCTCGCCTTCGACACCTTCGGGCTCATTCCGCATCACACGCGGGCGCTCGACGTCGGCGCCTTGATGCGCGACGGCAGTCTGTTGTCCCTCGCCGAGGCCGGAGAGTTCTACCTGCTCACCACGTGGGCGGAGGGCGAGGTCTACGCCTCGGACCTGCGCCGCATCGCCATATCGGGCGTGGCGACTCCGCTCGACGTCGCGCGCCTCGACGCGCTGGTGGACGTGATGGCGCAGCTCCACGCCCAGCGCGGCACTCGACCGGCGACGTACACGCGCGCACTCCGCGACCTCGTGGGCAGCGGGGAAGGTGTCGCGGGCCTGGCCGACGCCTACGCCTCCGACGTGCCGGCGGCGCCGCGAACGCGCATCGAACGCCTCGAGCACGCGTGCCTCGCCTGGCGTCATCACCTCGCGCAGAAGACCGCCAGGCTGCGCCGCACCCACGGCGACCTTCACCCCTTCAACATCGTCTTCGCGCCCGGGGTGGAGCGCCCGCAGCTGCTCGACACCAGCCGGGGCTCCGAAGGCGACCCTGCCGACGACGTCACCTGTCTGGGCATCAACCTGCTCTTCTTCGCCCTCGCGCACCGCGACCGCTGGGCGACCGGACTGGGGACGTTGTGGGACCGCTACTGGGAGCGGGTGCGCCTGAGCCATGACGACGAGCTCTTCGACGTGCTGGCGCCGTGGCTCGCCTGGCGCGTGCTCGTGCTGGCAAACCCCACCTGGTATCCCCACCTGACGGAGGACGAGCGCGACCGGCTGCTCTCGTTCGCCGAGCGTGCGCTCGCGTCACCTCGCTTCGAGCCTCGCTGGGCACACGAGCTGATGCGCAGTGAGACGCCACGCCGTTCGGCGGAAGCTGGCGTGGTGGTGTGGTTCACCGGGCTTCCGTCCTCCGGCAAGTCGACGCTCGCCCGCGCCACCCGCGCAGCGCTGGGGCCGGTCGCCTCGGTGGTGCTCGATGGCGATGAGGTGCGCGCGAGCCTGGCGCCGCCGCCGGGCTTCGACGACGCGTCACGCAACGACTTCTACGAGACCCTCGCGCGCCTCGCGGCGACGCTCGCGAAGCAGGGGCTGGTGGTGCTGGTCGCCGCCACCGCACACCGCCGCGAGTATCGCGAGCGCGCCCGCGCCCTGAGCCCGCGCTTCGTCGAGGTGTTCGTTGACACGCCCGCCGAGGAGTGCCGGCGCCGCGACGCAAAGGGGCTCTATGCTGCCCAGCCGCCGAACCTGCCGGGCATCGGCACCGCGTTCGAGGCACCCGTGAGGCCCGCGCTGGTGGTTCACCCGTCGGACTCGCACGCCGCGGCGTCGGTCGTTCGGTTGATCAGCGCGCCCGCTTCGGTACCTGCTGGCAGTCCTTGACACACCCGGCGCGGATCTTCTTCAGCGCCGCCTGACAGGCCTCGGCGTCATTGTGGGACTCTTCGCCCTTGTGCTTGCCGCCCTCGCCCTTCCGGCAATCGGCGGCCATCGTCTTGAGCAGCTCGTCACACTTCTTCGAGCACTCGCGGTCCTTCGCAGGCGCAGCGACTGGCAACAGGAAACAGAGGGCGAGGACGAAGCGCATGGCAGCTCTGACTCTGGCAGCGTGTCCTGATTCACCCGCCGACTCAAGGGCTGCTCGCTGGCCGGTGAGCGTCCCGGGCGCTCCGCTTCGCCCGCGCGGTCGGCCCGGCAAGCCCCGGACGCAACGACGGCCTGACGCACCTCTGCCGACGTGACGCGCCGCGTGGCGCGCCAACGCCGGCACCGGCTGTGACTGCTTCACCGCTCGACGAAGAAGTTCACGACGTAGAACTCCTGCGCGGCGTTGCCCGGCATCCGGTGCGTGTACGCGAACCCCGCAGGACCCGGGCGGGCTCGGCTTCAGGGTGACATCGTGTAGATGCCGGTGTCTCGCGGCTGAGCGGTCGTCTCCTTGTACGTGAGCATGCCGCCCGCGTTGCAGAAGCCCCACGTCCGCGCGCCGGCGGTGCCTGGGTCCGTCGTCAGGGTGCTGCCTGCGATGGAGGATGGCGAGGTGGTGGCGATGCGCCCCATGTCGGAGAACGTGCAATCGCAGGTGGTGGTGCCGGTGCAGGTCGCGGTCGTCATCGTCTGACGCAACAACGTCTGCACACCGGAGCACCCGCCGAGCGGCACGACGCAGGCGGTGGGCACGGCGATGTTGCCTGTGATGTTGGTGCTGATGTTCCGCGTCACGGTGTTCGCGGTGATGTTCACCTGGCCCGTCGTCGTGCCCGCGAGGTTCGAGAAGGTGAGCCCGCTGCAGGCCGCCGAGAGGGTCGGGTACGGGTTGGTCGAGTCAACGCACGCGGACGTGTAGCGCCACTGACCCACGGGGCTGCTGACGCAGGGGGTGAGCGACGCGCACGTCGTCGAGAAGACGATCGCGACCGGCATTGCGGTGCCGCCTGCTGCGGAGCCACCTGCCGCCGAGCCACCAGCCGCCGAGCCACCAGCCGCCGAGCCACCGGCCGCCGAGCCACCTGCCGCCGAGCCACCGGCCGCGGAGCCACCGGCCGCCGAGCCACCTGCCGCCGAGCCACCGGCCGCGGAGCCACCGGCTGCGCTCCCACCGCCAGCGGACAGCCCGCCAGCGCTCCCACCTCCGGTTCCGGACGGCTGCATGGAGCCACAGCCAACGAGGAGAAGAACAGCGATGAGCGAGGTCGTGCGATGCATGGGTGTGTGCCTTTCGTGCTGCGCGAGTTGCGGGATTCTGCTGCAGACAACGGGCCGCGCAAGTCGCCGGCTCAGGGGCGCGAAGCGAGGACCTCGAGTGTCCTCTCGTGCGGACAGTGACTGGAGCACGGACACTCCGCTTCGCGGCGGCTGATCAGACGGCCTATCGCCCGCGCGCTCGTCGCATACACTGCGCGCATGATGAACCTCGTGGTCGCGCTGCTCTTGTCTGCCTCGCCGGAGCTCGAGGAGGGACGGCTCCACATGGCGGCGCTTCGATACAAGGCGGCGGTGACGTCGCTGTCGAAGGTGGCCGACCACGCACAGGCGCCCGTGGCAGAGCGCCTCGAGGCCAACGACCTGCTCGCGCGGGCGCACCTCGCGCTCGGCAGCGCGGCGAAGGCGGAGCAGGCCTACGAGGCGTTGCTCGCCCTCGATCCAATGGCCGAAGAGCCGAAGGCAGCCCCGAAGGTGGTGGCGGCGTTCCGCCGTGCGAAGGAGCGCCGCTTCCCGCGCGACACCGTCCTCCTCGAACGTCGCGCGCGCAGCGTGGAGCTCGTCGAGGTGCGCGTCGTCAACCCGTGGAGGCTCACGGTCCACGCCGAGCTGATGGTGGCGACGGGTGAGACCTTCAGCCCGAGACGCATCGAGCTCGACGAGAAGCTGGTCGGCATCGCGACGCTGGTGCCGGGGTCGCGCTACTACCTGCGCTGCGTGAACGCCGAGGGCAAGGTGCTCGCCTCGGTCGGCTCGGCGCTCGAGCCGTTCGCTGGTCCGCCCGCGACTCCTCCGCCACCGCCAGTCGTGACCGTGACGACGGCTGACGCACCGACGAAGGAGCAGCCTCCACCGCTGCCAACGTCAGACCGCGCACCCGTCGCGACGACGACGCCGAGACAGAGCCGCGGCGTGCTCGACCCGGTGCTCAACCCGCAGGTGCTCCCGATCTCGCGATCGATGCCGCTCGGCCGCGTCGCAGGGTGGGCGCTGCTGGTGGGTGGCGTCGTGCTCGCGCTCGCGGGCGGTGGCGTCATCGCGTGGGGGCTCTTCGACATCGACCGCGCGAACCGGTGGATCGAATACGACGACCTGGACCCCATCTCGGCGAATCGCCTCAAGCGGGAGGCCGAGGCGCGGGTGCTCTTCGGCGGCATCGGCGCGGGCGTCGGCGCGGTAGCGGCCATCATCGGCAGCGTGCTGCTCGGCGTGAGTCCGTCGGAGTCGGCGCCCGAGACGAACTGACCCGGTCTCAACGTTCGGCGAAGCGCGCCGAGAAGTGCCGCAGCGCGCGCGGCTGCTCGACGATGCGCAGGCCCTTGAGCGTCTTCGCCTGCTTCGCGACCCGCTCCACCACCTCGATGACGAAGTCGATGTGGCTCTGCGTGTAGGTGCGGCGCGGGATCGCCAGGCGCACCAGGTCCATCGCCGCCGGCTTCTCGGTGCCGTCGGGCGAGAGGCCGAACATCACCGTGCCGATCTCACAGCTGCGCACGCCGCCCTCCCGGTACAGCGCGATGGCGAGGGCCTGGCCCGGGTACTGGAGCGGCTCCACGTGCGGCAGCAGCGCGCGCGCGTCGAGGTAGACCGCGTGGCCGCCGATGGGCACGACGATGGGAATGCCGGCCTTCTGCAGCGCCTCGCCGAGGTACTCCGTCGAGCGCACGCGGTAGCGCAGGTAGTCGTGCTGCACGACCTCGGTCAGTCCCTGCGCGATGGCGTCGAGGTCTCTGCCGGCGAGGCCTCCGTAGGTCGGGAAGCCCTCGGTGAGGATGAGCAGGTTGCGAGCCTTGAGCGCCCACTCGTCGTCGTCGAGCGCGAGCCAGCCCCCGATGTTGGCCATGCCGTCCTTCTTCGCCGACATCGTCATGCCGTCTGCGACCGCGGCCATGTCTCGAACGATGTCCACCACGTCACGGTGGCTCTGCCCCGGCTCGCGCTGGCGGATGAACCAGGCGTTCTCAGCGAAGCGGCAGGCGTCGAGGAACAGGGGCACGCGGTGCCGGTCGCACACCGCGCGGACGGCGCGCAGGTTCTCGAGGCTCACCGGCTGCCCGCCGCCCGAGTTGTTGGTGACCGTCACCAGCACGAGCGGCACCTGCTCCCGGCCATGCTCGGTGATGAGCCGGTCGAGCGCGTCAGTGTCGAGGTTGCCTTTGAACGGGTGCGGCACCGATGGCTGACGCCCCGCCGGGTAGAGCAGGTCGACCCCCGCCGCGCCGCTCGCCTCGACGTTCGCGCGGGTGGTGTCGAAGAGCGTGTTCGCCGGCACCACCTTGCCCTTCCCGCCCACGGCCGAGAACAGGATCTTCTCGGCGGCGCGGCCCTGGTGCGTGGGGATGACGTGCTTGAAGTCGAACAGGTGCTTCACCGCCGCTTCGAAGCGGAAGTATGACGGCGAGCCCGCGTACGACTCGTCGCCCCGCTGAATCGCGGCCCACTGCTCAGCTGACATGGCCCCGGTGCCCGAGTCGGTGAGCAGGTCGATGAGCACGTCCGTCGAGTGCAGGCCGAAGAGGTTGAGGCCGACCTCCTGGAGCCTCGCTTCCCGCTCCTCGCGCGTCGTCAGACGCAGCGGCTCGACGGACTTGATGCGGAAGGGCTCGATGATGGTGTGGAAGTCGTGCACGGCCGTCGTCTACCCCGGCTCGTGCGCGGCCTCCTCATGCATCGTTTGCGCTTGAGGTGAGGCAAGCGCGGCGCGTCACCACGAGAACGTCTTCGCGCGGTCGCACGACGAGGCGATCTTGTCGCAAGCCGTCGTCTTCGTCGCCGTGGGAGAGCCGCCGTCGGCCGACGCGAGCGACGCGCACTGCTGGCCCTTCGCGAACGGACGCAGCGACTCGATCTGCTCGACGTAGCAGGTGTTGAAGTCGGCGACCGTCGCAGTGCACGCCGGGTCCGCCATCACCATCGCGCAGCTGTCAGACGTGCCGCCGTCACTCGAGCCGGAGGACGCCTGGCAGTCGTTGAAGGCCATCGTGCACGCGCCGATGCCGGCATCAGGTCCACCGAAGGCGCTCGCGATGGCGCCGCCGATGAGGCTGGTGAGGCTGCAGCCGAACGTCTTCTTCTCGGCGGCCGTGAAGGCGGTCTCGAGGTACTTCTGGCGATCGCGACACAGCTGGCGCGTCTGATCGACGGACAGCGACGAGACCTGCGAGTTGCCGGGCACGCTGGTCTGCACTCCTCCGGCGCAGGCAGCGATGACGGCACAGACGACAACGGCTCCGAGGATTCGCTTCATGGTTCCCTCCCTGGGTGATGGACGCGCCACCGACGATGGCCGCGGCACTCTATTCACAGGAGGCGCGCCGTCACGAAAGGAGCGACCTGGGTGGCGGCCTTCGCGGTCCTCACGCGGGCGCGGTGACGGCGCCAGCGGCTTCGAGCAGGCTGCGGTACCACTCCATGGTCGCCTGCGCGCGTCCGCCGAGCGCGGTCGTGCCCCAGACCACCGAGAGCGTCCTCGTCGTCGCGGGCGTGGTCTTGGTGCGCTGGGAGTCCTTCACGGCGTTGGCGCAGGGGCCCTCGGCGTCGAAGAGGCACACGAGGCCGCTCACGTCGATGGACTGGCCTGCCTGGTTGAAGACATAGGACGTTCCCTCGGGCGCGAGGGCGATGCGAAACGGCGGCGCGGCGCGCGAGAGGTCGACGACGCTGATGGGGAGACCGGAGTGCAGCGAGGCGACGTTGCACGCATCGACAGCCGCGTTGATGGAGCTCAGCGCGCCTTCGCTCACCGCGCGAATGAGATACTCGGAGGCAGGCTTGCCGCGGCCAGTCGGCTTGTAGCCACCGTGTCGGAGCAGCTCGCGCACCGCGCTCCGCACCCCGTCGGCGGCGGTCAGCGGCGCCGTGGCGGTCAGCGAGAGCATCGACATGAGCGGGTCGATGCGCCCGAGCTCGCCGAGCGGCGCCGGGAACGTGGTGATGAACCAGCGCGCGTCGAGGAGCGGGTGGGCTTCGAGCTGAACCATGCGGCGCCTCTCTGCGGCCTCGGGGAATCGTTCCGGGCCCGATTTACCGGCCTCCGGGCGCGATCGGGGCCCTCGTCAGAAAAGACCTGAAGATCCAGGGGTTTACAAGCGCACGCGTGCCACATAGGGTGCCGCCGGTCAAAAAAGAGACAAGCCGCTACAGGCCGCTACGCTCGTTTTCTTGACGGAGCAGTTGCAGCGATCCACCGCCACGAAAGGCACCGCACCCGTGAGCCAGGAGCGTCCCGACGCGTTGCTCAAGAGCGCGCTCGAGAAGATCGTCTACTTCGAAGCGCGGGCAGCGCAGCTGACGAACGACCTCGACACGGCCAACGCCGAGCGCGCGCGGCTGCGGGGAGAGCTGGGGCACGCGTCGCAGCGGGAGCTCGAGCTGCGCCGGGTCATCGCCGAGCTCGAGGTTCGCTCGACGCGCGCGCACCAGGAACGGGAAGAGGCGGCGACGGTGGCCGAGGCGCTGCGCCGCGAGCGCGCCGAGCTGCTCGGGAAGATCCTCGAGGCCTCACGCCTCAACACCGACGGGCACGACCCGTTCGACCTCGCCTCGTTCATCGCCGAGCTGCGCAGCGAGGTGCTGTTGCGGCGCGAGCGCGACCAGGGCGGCGCGACGCCGGTGCTCGTGAACGTGACCAGCGCTTCCGCCGCGACGCCCGCGGGCCTGACTTCCGGCGGCACCTCTCGTGGAGTCGGTCAGACGTCAACCTCGCCAACGCCGCCGACCGCCGAGCCGGCGCCGTCGCATGTGACGAAGACGGCCGAGGCGCTCGAGGCGCAGGGCCGGCTCACGGTGTCGAAGGAGGACCTCGCCTCGCTCGAGCGCGCGTTCCCCTTCGCGGGCCGCTCCGAGGAGACGCTGTTCGGCTTCTCGGTGCGCGAGCTCTCTGCCCCCGACGCCGCAGCGCGCGCGCGCGCTGCTGAACGCCTCACCGCGCTCGCCCACCCGGCCGCCGCGCCCGCGCTCGCGACCGCGCTCCACGCCGAGCGCGAGGCGTCGGTCAAGGTGGCGCTCCTGACGGCGCTGTCGGCGCTCGCGAAGGTCGAAGCGGTGCCGGTGGTGCTGCCACAGCTCTCGTCGGCCTCCCCCGAGGTGCGCATCGCGGCGTTGAAGGCGCTGCTCAAGCTGGACCCCGCGCAGGCCGGTCCGCACCTGGCCGCTGCCGTGAAGGACCCGGACTCCGCGGTGCGCCGCCGCGCCTCGCTGCTCGCGCTCGGCCTCCGCGGCACCGCGGCGCTCGAGCTGGGTGAGACGGCGATTCGTGACGAGAACGCCGACGTGCGCTCACTCGCGGCGCTGGTGCTGGGCGCGAGCGGGCTCGAGTCGGCGCGCCCGTGGCTGATGCAGGCGATGCGCGACCCGGAGCTGCGCGTGCGGCGCTCGGCCAGCCAGGCGATGTCGCGGCTGCTCGGTCAAGACGTGAGCCAGCTCGTCGAGCTCGACGAGGCGCAACGCCGCCGTGAGGTGCGCCGCCTCGCCCAGGTGCCCGCGAACCCCGTGAAGGCGAAGCTGGTCGCCGCGCTGCCGCAGCCGCCGCTTCCCCCACAGGCGGCCGTGGAGAGAGCGCACGCGGCCACCACGGTCAGCGCCGCGCCCGCCCTTCATCGCCTCGCGCCCATCGCGCCTCCGCAGTCCACCACCAGCGTCGGCGCCGCGGCGGCCGCACGCGCGACCGGCACCGGTGTTCCCACGCAGAGCACCACCGGCGTCGGTCCAGGGCCAGGCGCTCCGTCGCTCGTCCCGGCGACCGCCCCGCAGCTCCAGACGACCGGAGGCCAGACCAGCCCGGCCGACCTGCAGCCCCTGCGAGCGGCGCAGCGGACCTTTCCAGCAGTGGCTGCGGTTGCCGCAGTCTCGCAGACGTCCCGCGTGGCGGTGGCGGTCGTCGAAGAGACGGCGAGGTCGCCTGATCCGGTCGTGCTGTCGGGCGTGCTGGTCGAGCTGCGCGCCGCCATTCGCGGTCAACCGGCCGACGCGCTCGCCTCGGCGCTCTCGACCTCGCTCGAGTCCGTTCGCGCAGCGTGCGCGGCCCTCATGGAGCAGGGCCAGATCGTCCGCCGCGGCCACAAGTACTTCGTCGCCTGAGGAACCCAACGCGCATGGAAACGCCCTCCTACACTCCGAAGCAGGCCGCCGAGCTGCTGGGCATCACGCCGAAGACGCTGAAGGCGTCCCTCGACAAGGACACGTTCTCGCCTGAAGAGGTGTGGGACCTGCGGGCCAAGCTGAACCTGTACCCGGCCGAGGTCGGCACGCGGAAGCAGCTCTTCCTCAACTTCAAGGGCGGGACCGGCAAGACGTCGCTGTCCACCTCGTACGCGTGGCGCCTGGCCGAGATGGGCTACGGCGTGCTGCTCGTCGACCTCGACAGCCAGGGCCACGCCACCAAGTGCCTCGGCTTCGAGGGCGAGGACTTTCAGCACACGCTGCTCAACGTGCTGGTGAAGAAGGCGCCCATCAGCCAGGTGATTCAGAAGTCCCAGCTGCCGAACCTCGAGTTCATTCCGTCGAACCTCTCGATGTCCACGGTGGACCTCGCGCTGATGCCGATGGCCGGTCGCGAGTTCAAGCTGAAGAACGCGCTCAAGGAAGTCGAGGCGCACTACGACTTCATCATCTTCGACGCGCCGCCCTCGTTCGGGCTGCTCAACCTCAACGCGCTGATGGCCGCTGACGACCTCATCGTGCCGGTGCTGGCCGACTTCCTCTCATTCCACGGCCTCAAGCTGCTCTTCGAGACGGTGCAGAGCCTCGAGGAGGACCTCGGCCACGTGCTCGACCACGTCTTCATCGTGGTGAACGCCTTCAACGCGACCTTCAAGCTGGCGAAGGAAGCGCTCGAGGCGCTCAAGACGCACTACCCCGAGTTCCTGCTGCCGCAGGTGGTGCGCCAGTGCACGCGCTTCGCGCAGGCGTCGAGCGAGGGCATGCCCATCTTCGCGTTCGACCGCGACTCGAAGGGCGCTGGTGACGTGCAGGCGCTCATCGACGAGGTCATCGGGCGGCTGCAGAAGAGCGCGAAGGTGGCGCCCGCCGTGGAAGCGAAGAAGTCGGCCTGACGGAGTTCCTGGAGGACACACGCATGAAGAAGGCATTCGACGCCAACGTCTCGCGAGCCCGCCCGAAGCTGCGGCTGGGGGCCATGTTGGCCACGTCCGAGGCACCGTCGCTCTCGCAGGAGACGGTGGAGTCGCTCGCGCAGGCCGTCGCGCAGGAGCCCGTCATTCCCTCGCGGGAGGAGCCCCTCGAGCTCTCCCAGGCGGTGAAGGCGAAGCTGACCGCGCGGGCGTTCAAGCCGACCGCGGCCGAGGTGCTGACGTCGGCGCTCCAGACGGAGGCGCCCGTCGAGGTGGCCGCGCGGGCCCACGCCAGCGCCGCGGTGGTGGAGCTCGCCGCGCCCGTCACGCCGGTCGAGCGCGCCGCCGTGGTGGAGCAGGAGGCGCCGGCCGCCGCACAGCACACTCGGGAGATCAGCATGGCGCAGCCGAAGGTCGTGACGCAGGCGGTGAAGGCCGCGGTCGAGGCGCCCGCCGAGGTGCGCGAGGTGCAGACGGCGCCGGTGGAGGCGCCGCAGCCGGACTCAGGGGAGCGGCGCGAGAAGCTGCGCGAGCGCCTCAAGGCCGTGCGCGAGAACCCCCGCCCCGAGCCGCTGCCTGAGACGGTCGCCGAGGCCGGCGTGCTGGCGGTGGAGCGCATCGCCGCGCTGCAGACCGAGCTCGCGAAGACGCGCGCGATGAACCTCGCGCTCTCGCAGGACCTCGAGGCGGCGCGGCGCCAGGCCGAGCGCGCGACGGAGGAGGCGCGGCTGCGCATGGACGAGGCGCGGCGGCTGTCGGCCGAGATGGAGGGCCGGGTGCAGCTGCTGTCGGACCTCGAGAAGGAGCTCGCGGCGCTGGAAGGCGAGCGCAACGAGGCGCTGCTCGCGCTGCAGGAGTCCCGGCAGGCCATCGAGGCCGGCGAGCGCGAGAAGCACGAGCTGCGCGAGGCCGTCACCTCGAAGGACCAGGAGCTCGAGGCGTCGTTGCAGGAAGAGGAGCGGCTCGCCGGTGAGCTCGAGGCCGCGCACGAGGCGATGGCCGGGCTGCGGCGGTCGGCCGACGCGCTGAAGAGCGAGCGCGACACGCTGGCGCGGCAGGTGGCGGACCTCACGAAGGAGCGGGCCGAGCTGCTCGAGGCCCGCAAGGCGCTCGAGGCGGTGCACCGGGCGCTCGCGAAGGCGTCGGCGCTGGCGTGACCTACCGGGCGCCCTGGCGCTTCCGGTGCGCCTGCACGAAGGCGATGAGGTCTGCGTGGGCGCCGGGCACGGTGAAGAAGTACCCGCCGGCGCCGACCTCGAGCCGATGAGGCCCGTCAGCCGCCTGGGCCTCGAGCACCAGGCTCGAGAGCCGCGCGCGCATCGAGGCATCGGTGGGCGTGGTGGTCTGGTCGATCATCAACTCCCAGCGATGGCCCTCGTCGACGGCGCGGCTCAGCGAGACGTCCACCCCGGGCCCCACGAGCCGGAGCCACAGCCGCTCGGCGTCGTCGGCTGCCGCGAGGCGCCGCCAGCGGGCCAGCGCCTCGGCTCGCCACCACGCGCTCCAGGCCTGCGCGTCCGACAGCCGCGACAGCTCGTCGGTGATGGCCGGCGTTCGCACGACCGCGGACTCGAGGCGCGCGCGGAGCGCTGAGGGCGCCCAGGGCTCACCCCGCTCGAGGGCCTGCGCCAGCTCGTGACGAAGCCGCTCGGCGTCGTCCTCCGCGGCGGCGACCGAGAGCCGCTCGGCGAGCGCGCGGGTCGGCCCGTCGAGCAGCGGCGCGTGCAGCGTCAGCAGGTGCTCGGACTCGAGGTGGCTCACCTCCTGGGCCTCGAGCGCGGCAGGGCTATCGGCCCCATGCAGCGCCACCAGCGCGTCCCGCTCGGCGGCGAACTTGAGGCGCTCGAGGAAGGGCGCCAGCGCGGCGAACCCAGCCAGGCCAGCCACCAGCGCGGCGAGCGCGATGGCGCCGAGCCAGGCGGGCCACGCCGGCCACCACGTGCCGGCCGGGTCAGGCGACTGCGCCGCGCCCGCCTGCCGCACCCGGGCCATCAGCGACGCGAGGAACGACGAGAAGGCGTCACCGTGAGCGTCGGTGATGACGACGCGGCGGTCGGTGCCTTCGACGCCGAAGAGCCACTCGCCAGAGGCGCGCACCTCGCCGGGAGACGTCTGGACGAGCGCGCGGTCGGTGAGGTCCCTGGGCCGCGTGAAGAGCTGCTTGCCGCGCAGCCACTGGGTGGACGTCTCGATGAACTCGAAGCCGATGGGCACGACCTCGGTGAAGGCGTAGCGCTCGACGACCGGCCCCTGGCGGTGCACGAGGCCCGCGTCGGTGACGTACCAGCCGTTTCGCGCGCCGCCCGAGAACCGCTCGAAGGCCAGGAGCGCCACCCACCCGACGGCCGCGAGCGCGAGCGCGAGGGTGACGGCGCCGGGCACCACGACGGTGCCGTGACCGACGCCGCAGGGCCAGCGCGAGGCCTCCCAGCGCAGCACCCCGACGGCGACGGCGACGAGCACCAGCGCCGGTACGAGGTGGAGCGCGAGCGCCCAGCCGTGGGTCGGGTGGAAGTACTCGGAGGGCCCGGCCCCCGCGAGCCGCTCGAGCTCTGCCACCTGCGCGGGGTCGAGGGTTGACCAGAGAGACCGGGTCGCCATCGGCGCACACCAGCCCGACGACGCGGGCGTGTCGAGCGAGATGCGGCCTCACCCGCCGCGGAGCCAGCCGCGAATCGCCTCGGCCATCGCCGCGTCGATGGTGTGGCCTGCGTCGAAGGAGCGGAAGTCCACCGCGTAGCCGGCCTCGCGCAGCACCTCGTTCGTCGTCACCGCGTTCTCGTAGCGCAGCACCGGGTCCTGCCGGCCGTGGAGCAGCAGCACGCGCGGCCTCTTCGACGACGCGACGGCCTTCAGCTCGGGCAGCGTTCGCCCCGCGCAGAGCACCACCGCCGACACGAGCGCAGGCTCCGTCAGCGCCACCGCCTCGCTCAAGATGGCGCCCTGGCTGAAGCCCAGCAGCGTGATGCGCCCGGCATCGACCCCGGGCTCTTTCGCCAGCGCGCGCACGAACTCGACGATGCGCCGACGCGCAGCCTCCGCCTGTCCCGCGTCGTGCCACGGCTGGCCATCGGGGAAGCGCAGCGAGAACCAGCCGTACGAGGCCGGCCCGAGCTGGATGGGGGCCCGCACCGCCACCACCAGCGTTCCCGGCGGCGCCACCTGCCGGCCGAGCTCGAACAGGTCGTGCTCGTTCGCGCCCAGCCCGTGCAGCAGCACCAGCACCGGCGCGCGACCCGCCGGCGCCTCGGAGCGGATGGAGACGAGCGGCGTCCCGGCGGGAGGCGTCGGCGTCCGGCAGCCGGCCAGCGGAAGCACCAGCGTCAGCAGGAGAGCGCGCGCCATCACCACCCCGACGTGTCCACCGTGCAGGCCTCGAGGTACCAGGTGGCGGCCCCGACGAGCACCGCGGACCGCGGCCGCGACTCGAGCTCCCAGCGCAGGTCCGAGCCCAGCCACAGGAGCGGCAGCTCGACCTCTCCGCACGAGCGGCCGTCGCTCACCCGCCGCACCTCGAGGAAGCCCGGCTTGTCGCTGCCAGCGCCCGGCCCGCGGGGAAGGTAGCCCTGGTACCGCCGCGACGACGTCACCGCGACGAAGTCGCCGTCAGGGCTCGTCACCCGCCGGTACTCCACGCGCCCGAAGAGGTACGCGCCGAGCGAGACGCCGAGCGTCGCGAGCGCGAACGCGAACAACAGGAGCCCGGGGACGAGCAGCGACCGGTGCTGCACCGCCTCCGGGCCCATGCCTCAGCTCACTTCTTGACGACCTTCGCGACAGGGTCGAGCGCCGGCGCCTTGAGGCCCGCCGCCCAGTCCGCGTACTCCTTCTTGCGCGGCTCGAGCTTCGCGAGGCGGTCCTTGTTCACCGGGTGCGGCGTCAAGAAGCCGCCGTCGGGCAGCTTCGCGAGCAGCTTCTCGAACTCGCCCGGGTCGTACCCCGCGAAGACCATGAGGTCGTAGGCCACCGCGTCGGCCGCGTACTCGTAGTCGGGCCCGTTGCCGCGCGAGACGAGCTCGTCGGCCAGCCCGTCCGACAGCTTGACGATGAGGTCCGCGCTCGCCTTGTTGAGGTCGAGGTTGGCCGCGCTCAAGAGCCCCTCGAACTCGCTCGACAGGTTGACCGCGTCCTTCGCGGCGTTCGCCACCAGGCCCGCGCCCATCGCCACGCTGCACGAGGTCGCCTTCGTCTTCGAGTAGGCCTTCATCGCGTGCCGGCCGGTGATGTGGCCGATCTCATGCCCCAGCACGCCCGCGAGCTGCGCCTCGTTCTCGACCGCGGCGATCATGCCGGTGGTGATGAAGACGTAGCCGCCCGGCGCCGAGAACGCGTTCGGCGTCGTCGAGTCGAGCACGACGAACGTCCAGTCGAGGCCAGGCCGCTCGGAGTTCGCCGCCAGCGTCTTGCCGATGCGGTTGACGTACGCGGTGAGGTCGGTCTTCGGCCCCTTGCCCGGCTTCGGCTTCACGCCCGCCTGCGGCATCGCCTTCTCGAGGTCGGGAGAGATCTCGATGTACACGCCGCTGGTGCGACCCGCGAGGTTGAGCGCCACCGCGCCGCCGATGCCGGTCTCCTCCTCGTAGGTGGCCTGCTGCTTCTCGAGCGCCGCGCACTGCTTCTGCTTGGCGTCGATCTTCTTGCGCTCGGCCTCGAGCTCCGCCGCGCCTGCCGCCAGGCCGCGCGCGTCACCCCGCGCGGCGGCGTTCATCGTCCGCTGCAGCGCCGCACACCCAGACACCGCCACCACGCACACCGCGATCAAGAGCTTCTTCACCTGGCGCCTCCTTTCGACTCCACGGTGACGCTGGCGGCGACGCCCTCGGCGGTCGCGATGCCCTTCACCAGCTCGGCCTTCGTCTGCTTCTTCCCCGCCGCCTTGAGCGCCGCTTCGTTGAGCGCCTTGGTGGCCGCGCCCGACGACGCGAACGCCTTGCCGTCGATGGCGGCGCCGTTGTCGCGCGCGAGCAGCTCGGCCTGCGGCTTCGACGGCGACAGGTTCGCCTGCAGCGTGAAGCCCTTCACCTTGCCGGTGTCGACGGCGTGGAACTGCTTGTTCTTCTCGTCGGCGCCGTTCCAGGTGACCTCTTCGCCCGGCTGCAGCGTGCCCACCACCTTCGCCTTCGGGTCGGCCTTCTCGAACACCTTCGAGTCCTTCTGCTTGATGTACAGCTTGCCGCCCTTCGAGACGGCGAGCGCTGGCGTCGCGAGCAGACAGCACGCGATGGCCAGGCGGATGAGTCGATGAGTCATGCACTGCTCCGGGTTGGTGGGACTCACTTCTCGAGCGCCACTGCGCCGTCCCAGTCGGGCGGTGGCGGGTTGAGGCCGTATTGGAAACAGCGGGACTTCAGCGTCTTTGAAGGCCCATCGGAAGGATCAAGTTCGAGGACCTTGTCGAAGGCGCGCTGGGCCTCGGGGAACCGTCGGTTGCGGTAGAGGGCCAGCGCCAGGGCGTAGGCGTCGAGCACCGCGAGCCGCTCGGCGGGCACCTCGCCCTTGAGGCCCACCAGCTCGAAGATGCGCGTGGCGATGGACTTGCCGGCGACCTTCACGGTGTCCACCTCGCGGGCGATGACGTCGTTCTTCACCGCCTCCCAGGTGTTCTGCCCCATGAGGATGAGCGTGTCGTAGTGCTTGTTGGCGGCCTCGAGGCGGGCGGCCAGGTTCATGCCGTCGCCGATGGCCGTGTAGTCGAGCAGGTCGTCGGAGCCGATGTTGCCGACCAGCAGCGTGTCGGTGTTGAGGCCGACCCGCGTGGCGAGCTCGGGCAGGCCGTGGCTCGAGAACTCGACGTTGAGCTCCTTCAACACGCGCTGCACCTCGAGCGCCCCCCGGCAGGCCTGCAGCGCGTGGTCCGCCGACGGGACCGGTGCGCCGAAGAGCGCGACCACCGCGTCACCGATGTACTTGTCGATGCACGCGTGGTGCTTGCGCAGGGCCGGCGTCACCGCGCTGAGGTAGCGGTTCAAGAACCGCATGAGGCCCTTCGGGTCTTCGCGGAACGTCTCTGACACGGTCGAGAAGCCGCGAATGTCGGAGAAGAAGGCGGTCACGCGGCGGGCCTCCCCATCGAGGCGCGGCAGCGTCTGACCTTCGATCATGACATCGACGAGGTCCGCCTCCATGTACGCGCGGAACATCTCCTTGATGCGCTCGCGGTCGCGGCTGGCGAAGAGCCGCTCCCAGGCGACGCACAGCACCGAGGCGATGGTGCCGGCGAGGCCAGGCATCGCCGAGAGCACGTGGATCTTCGTGAGCACGAGGAAGCTGCCGGTGAGGAGGAAGAAGCCGACGTAGATGAGGGCCGGCCAGCCGACGTCCACGAAGACGTTGCGCACCACCAGCACGAGCGCGCACGAGAAGAAGCACATGAAGAAGGTGAACAGCACCGAGGCCCACAGCGGCGCGTCGGTGATGAAGCCGTCGTGCAGCAGGTTGTCGAAGGTGGCCACCTGCTTCACCACGCCAGGGGTGGCCGACTCGAGCGGGGTGGCGCGCGCGCCGTCGCCAGTGCCCAGCGCGAACCCGCCGAGGAAGACGTACTTGTCCTTGAAGCGCTCACCCTTGTCGCCGCGGTTCTTCAGCTTGAGGACGTCCACCAGCGAGATGGACGGGAAGCGGTCGTCGAGCTTGCCGGCGTAGTCAATCCACGCCGCGCCGTCGGGGTCGATGTCGTAGCTGCGCGGGCCGATGGTGAGCTTGCCGGGCTCGAGCTCGATCTTGTCGGCGCCGAACGCGTCGGCGATGGCCGCGACCGGGAACGTCACGTAGGTGTTGGCGCCGTCGGTGTACGCGAAGCGGGTGCGCCGCATCTTCCCGTCCTCGTCCTCCTCCTGCAGCACCAGGCCGTACCCCGACACCGCGTCGCGCACGGCGTCGATGGTCGCCACCGGGTTCGCCTTGACCATGCGCCCCGTCTTCTCGCCGCGCTCATCGGCCTCCTCCTGCTCGGGCAGCGCGGGGAGCGTCAGCCCGCCCTTCACCACCACGGGGAACGCGTAGACGCGCGCGTTCTCGGCGAGCCTCGCCTCGAGCTTCTTCGCGGCCGCGTCGTCGGCGCCGGCGTCGGGCGCGCTGGCGGTCGCCTCGTCACCGGGGAACTCCTCAGAGGGGAACTCCTCCGACGGAAACTGCTCGGCGCCCTTCTCGTCGGCGCCTTCCTTCACCGGCGCGAGCGCCGGCTCGGCCTTGCGCACCGGCGGGTGGTTGACGGGCGTGTCCACCCGCGGGAGCGGCGGCGCCGTGGGTGAGACGTTGAACCCCAGGTACAGCGGAATGCCGTGCTCGGTGAGCGTCTGGCCGAGCGCCAGGTCGCCGGTGCCGTCACCCTTCATGTTGTCGAGGATGGCGTCGAAGAGGATCTGCTTCGCGCCCGCCTGGTGAAGGTACTCGAACACGTCGGCGTAGATGACCCGGTCGTAGGGCCAGGAGCCGTAGCGCTGCCGCAGCCCCTCGATGCCCTCGATCTCAGCGAACGTCTTGTCGTCGATGGCGACGATGACGATGTCGTCGCTGCGCTTCACCTTGCCCCAGGGGAACCAGGCCTTGCCGGTGAACTTCTTCACCCCGTCGTCGTAGGCCGCGCGCTCGTCGTCGCTGATCTCGAGCAGGTCGAAGTGCCACCACACGAAGGACAGCGTGGTGGCGATGAGCGACACGCCCACCATCACGAGCCAGTTGCGCGTGAAGCGGAGCGCGATGATGCGGAGGACCTTGCGCACGGAAGGCGTCACCTTAGCCCAGCAAGGCGAACGGTCGTCTTTCGGGCGCTCAGGACGTCGGAGGCGTGGTGGCCGCCTGAGCCTGTCGCTGCTGCGCGCGCGCCTCGCGGTAGCGCTCAGCCAGCGCGAGGTCCTTCGACACCGGCCCCAGCGGCGGAGCGGGGGAATCGACGGTGATGCTGCACTCGTTGATCCACTCGTAGAGCGCGATCGCCTTCACCAGCACCTTGTCCTCACCCTGCAGCGGGCCGTCAGCGAAGCGCAGCTCGGACAGCCGGCCAACGAGCTTGACGAAGTCGGGGTGCGAGCGGCCGATCCGCTGCTCGAGCAGGACCTTCAGCTCGACGTCGCGCAGCCGCAGCAGCTCGTGCACCTCGTGTTCGCCGATGGGAAAGAGGGTCTGGGTGTCGCGGTAGAGGCAGAGGTTCAGCGCGAGGATGTGGCCGTACGCGCAGTAGTCGCAGCCGTTCCACAAGGACGCGAACGCCGCGACCAGGTGAAAGCGCGTCTCGCCGAACGAGGCGATCAGCTCGTTCATCACCTTGTCCGTCTGGGCGCCCCAGCGGAAGAACCCCGCGATGCCCCGCTGCCGGACGAGCTCTTCGTCGAAGCTGATGAAGTAGCCGCGCGTCAGCTTCGCGAGCTTGCGCTCGACGGCGATGAAGGCCCGCTCGACGCTGGTCAGTTGCCTGCTCATGACAGCTTCTCCGTCGCGCGCCGGGCGGCGAACGCCTCTCGCGACTCCGAGGAGCTCAACCACTTCACGGCCTGGTCCATCGTCGCCGTCGCCTTCGCGGCCTGATCATCCGCGAGGTGCATGACCCAGAGCGCGATGCCTCGGAACTGCGAGCGGTCGTCCACCCACGCCGAGCGCTTCTTCACCGCCGCCACCGCCAACTGTAGCTTGACCAGCTCGGGGCGCGCCTCCTCCGAGCAGTCCGTGAGGCCGATGGTGACGACCACCACCTCCGTTGCCGCCTTGAGGTCTGCCTGGACCCGGGTCAACAGCTCTCGAACCGTCGCGCCCGTGAGTTTGCCGAACAGCTCGATGCGAAGCTGTCCTTCGACGGTCTTCACCTGGAAGTTCGCAGAGCCCACGCAGTCCCCGGAAAGGGCCGTGGACGTTCCCATAGTGGCGGAAAAACTCCAATCTTCGGCTTGACCCGTCGCAAGCAGCGCCAATGTGGGACGTCCGCACCCTTGCGGCGCCGTGTTGATCAGCGGGTAGTTTCTCACCCGTCCAGGCCGACGCAGCACCGGGGCTGGACCCAAGCTGGCTTGATGCTGATCCAGCGTGGAGGAGGCGGGCTCGAGTTGCGAGAGCCTCCGGGTCACAGGGTCCAGGGCGCTCGACGAGCACCCGGCGCGAAGTCGTCCACTCGGTCTGGATGCAGTGGACGTGTGACCCGGGAGGCAGCGCATGCAACGAAGTGTGTGGGGGAGCGCGGCAGTGACCACGCTCTGGGTGTTCTCGTCGGTGGCGGCTGCGGCCCCACCAGTTCCTGGAACCGCGCCGATCGTTCCACGGCCGCAGGCGACGGGGTTCTCGAGCATCGAGCAGCGCTACGTGTACGCGCCGCCCGACAAGGGGCGCCTCGAGATTCCACTGGGCCTCGGCACCGGGGCGCCGAACGAGGTCTTCCTTCAAGAGCCGGTGATGTGCCAACCGCAGGCGCGCGCGCACGTCACCATCGACTACGACAAGCAGAAGAACACGGTGCGGCTGCGCGGGCAGTTCCACAAGGCGCTGCCGTACCGCATGAGCTACACGCGCGCTGACGACCCCTCGACGCCGTACAACCAGCTCCCCATCAGCGTCACCGACGGGAAGTGGCAGATCTGGCTCGTCGGGCGAATGCTGAACTTCGACACGCTCTTCTACTACGACCTCTCGACCCTGCAGTTGATCGGGAACGAGGCGGACTTCCCCGCGGGTCCACCGCCGAACTCGATGCCCGTGCCGGTGCCGACGATTCAGATGCTCTGCACGCCGATGTTCGAGGGCACCCCCCAGGGCGACGCCACCATCGACGTCACCTATCGCTACGACATGCTGCTCGACATGCTGGGCACCGGCGGAACGTACGTGGCGTTCGTCCCGTACAACCTCTGCAAGCCGGACGAGTACGGCCCCTACTACATCAACGGCGGGCTCGCTCCGTCGCGCGCGATGAGCTGGGACCAGGTGCTGCAGAGCATCTGGGACGGCAACGGCATGGCCATCTCGACGAGCCTCGAGCCCGACCCGAAGCCCGCCTACCTCGCGGCGCGAGACAACACGATGATCGGCTGGGGCGGCGCTTACCCTGCGCAGCTCCCGAAGGGCCTCGTCGCCAACCCGGTGAACGGGCTCATCGAGCGGCAGACGAGCTGCGCGACGCACATCGCTCCGAAGTTCCCACCCGGGTACTTCAACGTGTGCGGTCCTCCCCCTGCAACCCCGGCCCCCTGAGGAGACGACCATGAAACTCACCCATGCCCTCGCCCTCCTCGCCGCGACGCTGGCCAGCCTCGCCTTCGCCAACCCGCCCCGCCTGATTCCTCCGACCCCCATCGGCGCGCCGGTGCCGGGCCTCACCGCGCAGCAGCGTGCGCTCTTCAACGCGGGGAAGGCGGCCTACGAGAAGAACTTCACCGTGCAGGAGGGCCTCGGCCCGCTCTTCCGCGAGCGCTCCTGCGTGGCGTGCCACGGCTTCCCTGCCACCGGCGGCAGCGACCCGGGCACGTCCAACAACGTCACCCACTTCATGCTGAACAACGACGGCAACTGGATGCTGGCGCTCGAGCTGGGCGGCCCGGTGGTTCAGCACCGCAGCATTCAGAACGAGCCGGGCGGCGCGAGCTGCGCGCTCCAGCCTGAGGCCGTGCCGCCGGTGCCGAAGGTGACGACGAGCCAGCGCCACAGCCCGCCCGTCTTCGGCTTCGGGCTGCTCGACGCGGTGGCTGATGACGAGATCCGCGAGTGGCAGGGCAGCAAGCCGTGGAAGGACCCGTCCGTCATCGGCTTCGCCCAGTACGGGAACGAGCTCGAGTCCCTGGTGCGTCTGCGCGCGTTCACGTTCGACATCACCCGCCGGCAGCCCGCCGGAGCGCCGCGCGTGGGCCGGTTCGGGTGGAAGTCCCAGACGCCGACCCTGTTCCAGTTCACCACCGAGCCCTTCAACATCGAGCTGGGCGTCTCGACGCCGTACTTCCCGCGAGAGAACTCGCCCGACGGCGCGCCGTTGCCGGCCTCGTGTCTGCTGGCCGGCGCCCAGCCCAACGACTCGGGCAGCGCGAACTCGCTCAAGCTCTTCCACTTCCAGGCGCTGCTCGCCGCGCCCGCGCCGGGGCCACGCACGCCACGGGCGTTCTACGGACAGCTCATGTTCCACGCCGCGGGCTGCGCAGACTGCCACCGCCCCACGATGCGGACCGCGCGCGACTACTACCTGCCGCTCGCCGACGGCACCGTGCAGCGGGTGGACGCGCTGTCGAACAAGCTCATCGCCCCGTACTCCGACCTGCTCATCCACGACATGGGGCCTGGCCTCGCGGATGGGCGGGTGATGGGCGCGGCGGGACCGCAGTTCTGGCGCACGACGCCGCTGTGGGGAACGCGCCACAAGCGCCGGTACCTGCACGACGGGTCCGCGGCCACCGTTCATGACGCCATCGAGCGACATGGCGGCGAGTCGGACGCCTCCGTTGCTCGCTACGACGCGCTCTCGCCTGCCCAGCAACAGGCGCTCCTCGAGTTCGTCGAGTCGCTCTGAGCGGCTCACCACCCCGCGTCGGCTGACAGCTGGCCGGCGCGGGAGAGCAGGGCCTGCGCGCGAGGTCTGTCCGCCTCGAGCGCCCGTCCTTCGAGCAGCCGAAGCCCCAACGACGCGCAGGCCCCCGCGACGCCGAGGTCACACGCCCGCTGCAGCGACGCGGCCCCCGCTCCGACGTCGCGAACGCCGAGCTCTCCGTCGAGCAGGTGCTCGCCCAGCCGGCTGCAGGCGCCCGCCGTACCGGCGTCACAGGACGAGGACAGGATGGAGAGAGCTCGCCCGGCCGTGCCTCCGTCCTCGAGCCCGAGCCTGAACGCGAGCTCACACGACTCCGCGTCAGCCTCACGGCACCGCGCCCCGAGCCCGCTGGCGGCGCGCGAGAGGGCCACCTGTTGATCGACCCCGCCGTCCATCGGCAGCGCCGCGGGGTTGGCCAGGCCCACGCGGGCGCATGAGGGCAGATGGCCAGCACGACAGCCGCGCCACTCGAGCAGCCAGCCCACCTCGAGGCTCCGGCGCGTCCCCACGCCGGCGAAGGCGCCCCGGGCCGCGTTCGCGCACGCCTCACCCCGCCCCTGCTCGCACTCGGCCAGACACGCGGAGTGGGTCGCGCAGGCCCGGGCGCCTGCGTCCTCGGCAGCGCTGGCCGCCGGGGTCCGACACGTGCACGAGGAGAGGACGAGAACGGTGACGACGAGGAGCCGCATGGGCGCGGCATGGTAGCGGCTCGACGGCGGCGCTCCAGTCCCGGCTCCAACTGGTTGCGCTCGACGGTCGGCTCCTCAAGACTCCTGCCGTGCTGACGACAGGGACCCGGCTACGGGAGTACGAGGTGTGGGGCCGCATCGGGGGCGGTGGAATGAGCGACGTCTTCCTCGCGCGGCACGTCGACCTCTCGGCGCCCGTCATCGTGAAGACGCTCAAGCTGTCGGTGGACTCCGATGCTCGTGAGCGCGCCGGCCGCCTGCGCACCGAGGCCGTCATCACCGCCCGCATTCGCAGCCACCGGGTGGTGCGACCCCTCGACGTGGGAACCACCGACGAAGGCACGCCGTACCTGGTGCAGCAGTACGTCGATGGCCTCGACCTGCTCGAGCTCGACGCGTCTCGGCGGCGCGCCCTCGGCGTGGGGCTGCCGCTCTGGTACGTGTGCGAGGTGACGGCGCAGATGGCCGGCGCGCTCGCGGCGGCCCACCGCACCGGCGTGCTGCACCGCGACCTCAAGCCGTCGAACCTCTTCGTCTCACCGGAAGAGGGCGTGCAGCTCGGCGACTTCGGCGTAGCGGTGGCGCGCGGCGAGAAGGTGGGTCAGCCCATCGAGCTGGCAGGCACCCTCGAGTACATGGCGCCCGAGACGCTGCGCGGCGGCGTCTTCGACCGCGGCACCGACGTGTACGGCCTGGGCGCCACGGCCTTCCAGCTCCGCTATGGGCGCGCCCCGTACGCCTCGATGCGCGACGTGCTCGATCCGTCGATGCAGCCGAACTTCCCCCGACCCGAGAGCCCCGAGGAGGCCTACTTCCAGCAGGCGGTGGCGCAGATGCTGGAGCAGAACGTCCAGGACCGGTGGAACGACATGAGCCAGGTGGTGTCAGCCTTCACGAGGCTGGCGGACCTCGTGCGGCGGCCGCTGCACGTGTCGCGGCTGCCCGACGGCTTCCAGGTGATGGGCGTGAAGGTGACGACGCGCACAGGAGACCTCGCGGCGGCGAGCGCTGACGCCGCCGTCTGCTCGGCCAACTCGGAGTTCACGATGGACGTCGGCGTCGGGGCGGCGCTGGTGAAGCGAGGTGGGCGTGCCATCGAGGACGAAGCGAAGGCGGGTGGCGCGAAGCCGCTGGGCGCGTGCATCTCGACGGGTGCAGGCACGCTGCCCTTCAAGCGCGTGTTGCACGCCGTGGCGGCGTGGGAAGAGGTCTCGTGCGTCGCGCGCTCAGCGCAGCGCGCGCTGTTGCTCGCCGAGGCAGAGGGGCTGAAGACGCTCGCGGTGCCTGCCATCGGCACCGGCGCGGCCCGCGTCAGCCTGGAGTCCTCCGCGGCGAGCCTCGCGGCCACGCTCGAGCTGCACCTGCGGCTGGGCGGCACGAAGCTGACCCACGTGGACTTCATCCTCTACGACGAGACCAGGCGGCGCGCGTTCGCCGAGGTGCTCGAGTCCGTCTTCCTCGGGGGCGGGTACGCGCACGACATCGGCCGGGTGGACTCAGGCGTGTTCTCGCCTGACGACAGCACCGTCCTCCGGAAGTAGGCGCCCTGACGTCAGGGGAGCTCGGTGGCACCCCAATCCACGCGCCGGTGTCCCGCGACCCTGAACCCGACGTGCGCGCGACTTCAGAACGAGACGCCGAGCCGGCCCTGCGCGTCGAGCTCCCAGACTCCGTCCACCGGCAGCCGCGCCTGAGACTGGTTACTCGCGCAGCTGAAGCAGGCCAGCAGCGAGCCCCCTGCGCCGATGCCGAGGTAGAGGTGGCGCCAGACGACCCAGTTCCAGCCGATGGTCGCGCCGATGCCAACGCTGACGTCGGTGCCGTTGGCGTAGGGCGGCGTGCACAAGCTGTTGTCGATGCGGCCCCCGGTCTGCCGCCCCCCGGTCGTCGTCAGTCGAACGACCACCTTCGGCAGGATGGAGAGGCCGTCGAGCGCGTTCGGGTTCCCGAACGGGCGGAGCGCGATTCCGGCGGAGAGCCAGCTCACCCAGCCCGTGTCAGCGCAGACGTGCCACAGCGGGTGCGTCGCCCCGAGCCACGCGATGTCCGTCGTGAGCACGAGCCGGGGCGAGAGCACGAACGACCCGCCGACCGCTGCCGCGAAGCTCCGCCTGGGCAGGGCGGCGTAGAAGACGAGCGGCGCGACGTTCACCCAGACCGCGCGCTGTGGCGGTTCGGTCAGCTGGATGGTCGGCGCAGGTGGCTCCCCCGGCGGCGGCGAGGCCACCGCGCGCTGCGTCGTCGATGCCGGGGAGTCGTCGGCCCTGGTCGCCGGCGGCCCGTCGCTCGCGGGGGTCGTCGCAGGTGCAGGCGGCGTGCTCGAGACCGTCGCAGGCTGGGGCGCGGCCTGCGGCTCGACCGTCAGCACCAGCGCGAGTGCGAGCAGAAGCACGGCGCGAACCTTCGCCCAACGCCAGACCACCGACAAGCAGCGCTCGGCACCTGTCGTCCCGCACGATGGCATCAGGTCAGGCGCGCGTCGGTGCCGGGGCGCGGGAGCCGTCCATCACTCCAGGGCGACGGAGGCTCGGTCGTCTCCGGCATCACGGCACGTGCGTCTCGAGTCGGGGAGCCCTGAGGTCAGGGGAGCTCCGTGACTCTCCCGTACACACGCCGGTTCCCCTCGGGGCCCTGGACCCAGGCGCTGAAGAGGCGGCCGTCGGAGAGGACCGCGAAGCGATGCGAGTACCCCGTCACGGGGGCCGGGAAGAGCGTTCGCCGCTCGCCGGCCCGCACGCTGCGCTCGACCAGCGCGGCGGCCTTCGAGTCACTCGAGAGCCAGACGACCGAGGTTCCTGCGTCGGGGCGCGCGAGGAAGGTCGGGAAGGCATCGGTGGTGGCGTCCTGGCTGAGGTTCACCGGCTCCGACCAGCTCACGCCGTCGGCGGTCGAGCTCACCATCGTCTCGGAGGACGTCGTCTCCCAGGGATACCGCGTGCCGGCGCTCGAGCGGCTCCACGTCAACGTCACGCCCAGCTCCGTGCGCGCCAGGGTCGGCAGGAAGTCGCTCGCCCCGCTCGCGTGCAGCCGCTCGGCCGTGCTCCAGCTGACCCCCTCGTCGCCCGAGCGCGTCGTCATCAAGCCGAAGCAGGGCGCTCGCGGGTAGCAGTCATCACGGACGAAGACCACCACCAGCGCGCCGCCATCGGTGCGTGCGAGCGCGGGCGTCCAGTCGCTGCTCGTCGCCGGCGAGCTCACCTCGGCCTCCTCACCCCACTCTCCAACTCGTCGCGAGACGGCGTGGACGACGCGGCCCTGCCCGCCCACCTTGCGAAACCAGACGGCGTGCACGGCGCCAGACGATGTCTGGGCCAGCATCGGGTAGAAGTCTGGCGACGGGTTGGAGCTGACGCGGGCGAGCGGCCCCACGACGCCCTGGCTGTCCACTGCGCGCAGGTAGATGTCTCCCTGGCCGGTTCGGTCGCTGAAGAACGCCACCCCGAGGCTGCCGCCAGCGAAGCCGATGACCGACGGATCCTCGTCGTTCCCCGAGGATGTGTCGGAGAGCAGCACGGCCCCCTCGGGGAGCGGCTCGACGGCTGCACAGGAGCACCCGCTCAGCCACGCGACGAAGGGAAGAACCGAAGACCGCACCTCGACAGTATGGAGGGTCCGCCGCCCTCTTGTCTGGCCGGCAGCCTCGTCGGACCGTTCAGCCCGCCTGGCGACCGTTCGGGCGTCTCGCACCGCACGCCGCCGCCACCCATGGCGTCATCAGGGTATGCGAACGCGCCCGCTCACGAAGCTCATCGTCCTCTGCGTCGCCACGGCGGCGTGGCTCCCCTGTGTGCAGCTCGCCTTCCGTCCTCCGGCCCGGGCCGAGCTCATCGACGGGCTGGCCCTGCGGCAACGCACGCTCGCGCTCGCCGACGATTCGCCCGAGCGTTCGCTCCTGCGCCGCATGAACCCGGAGTGGGACTTGATGAGCCGCACCTTCGGTGTGCTCGCTTTCACCAACCTCGCCGTCTCGCAGCCGGCGCGGCGCGCCCAGCACCTCGAGGCGGCCGATGCGCTCATCGTCCAGACGCTGCGTGACGAACGTCGCGGGCCGCTGCACTTCCTCCTCCCGTACGGGCGCCGCGAGCCGTTCCGCGACGACGCGCAGCGCAGCCTCTTCGTGGATGGCGAGGTCGCCCTCATGCTCGCCGCGCGCCAGCTGGTCGAGCCCCGCGCCGACTTCGCCGCCCCGCTCCGCGCGCACATCGACGAGGTGACGCGCCAGCTCGAGCGGGCGCCGCTGCACCTCGCCGAGAGCTACCCGGACGAAGGCTGGACGTTCTGCAACACCATCGCCCTCGCTGCCCTGCGCCTGTCGGACCGCGTGGACGGGCGCTCGCACGACGCGCTGATTCAGCGCTGGCTCGCCTCCGCGAAGCAGCACCTCATCGAGCCGCGCACGGGGCTCTTGCGCTCGAGCTTCCGCTTCGGGGGCGCCCCGCTCGACGGGCCCGAGGGCTCCACGCTCTGGCTCGCCGCCCACATGCTGCAGGTCGTCGACGCGCCCTTCGCTGCCGAGCAGTACCGACGCGCCCGCGCCGAGCTCGGCCACGTCGCGCTGGGCTTCGCCTGGGCCTCCGAGTGGCCCCGCGCGCTCGTGAACGTCGACGACGTCGACTCCGGCCCCACCATTCCCGTGGTGGACGCCAACGCCGGCTCCAGCGGGCTCGCCCTGCTCGGCGCGGCGGCCTTCGATGACGACGAGTTCCTCGACGGGCTCGTCACCAGCCTCGGCTTCGCGGCGTTCCCCGTGCGCGACGAGGCGGGCCTGCGCTACGCGGCAGGGAACCACCTGGCCGACGCCGTGCTGCTCTACGCGCTCGCCGAGGGGCCGCTCTGGCAGCGCGCCGCCGAGCCCACCGTCGTCACCGCCACCCGGGAGGCCTCGCGATGATCCGCTCTGCCGTCGTCACCACCGTCTTCTTCGCCTTCCTCGAGGTGCTCGGCGCGCGCCAGCACGTCTCGGTGCTCTCGGGCACGCTCTCGGGCGGGAGGCCGGCGCTGTTCCTCGGGCTGCTCTACGCGCTCACGTTCTTCACGGTGGTGCTCGTCGTGCCGCCGCTGTTGGTGACGGGGCTGCTCACCCGGCCGCGGCGCGAGGTCCCACGCGGAGACGCGGCGAGCTGACGGCCGGCGCGTTACTGCACGCCGATGCTCACGGTCGCGCTCGCGCTCACCCTGAACGCCTCGCCGTCCTTCGACCTCGCGCGCTGGAACCAGCAGCGCCTGGCCACCAACCGCGTCGCCATGTTCGTGCTGGGCGGCTGGGCGGTGGGCAACCTCGCCGTCGGCGCGGTGGGCTTCGGCCTCGAGCGGGACGAGCGCATTCGGTTCCTGCACCTCGGCAACGCGGCGTGGAACGTGGTGAACCTCGGGCTCGCGCTGGCCGGGCTCATCGCCGACTGGAAGGCCGACCCCGCCTCCTTCGACGCGAAGCAGAGCCTCGAGGCGAGCAACACGCAGGAGAAGGTGCTGTTGGTGAACGCGGGCCTCGACGTGGCGTACCTCGCCACCGCCGCCTTCCTGTGGCAACGGGGCGAGGCGACGTCCGACGCGCGCCTGGTGGGGTTCGGCCAGGCGCTCCTCATCCAGGGAGGGTTCCTGCTCGTCTTCGACGTGGTGCTCGCCGTGCTCAACGGGCGACTCACCCGGGACCTGATGTTGGGCATCGACGTCACCCCGTCGGGCGGAGTGGGCGCCCGCGTGGGCGCGGCCTGGTGAGAATTGGGCACCGAAGAGACCTGCCTCGAGGCGCTGCGTGACGCTCCAGCAGACCGGGAGCGCTGGGCCGTCTACGCGGACCTGCTGCAGGGGCGTGGCGACGTGCGCGGCAAGCTCATCGCGCTGGCCCTCGCGCGCAAGGGTCGGGCCGAGCGGCAGCTGCGCGACAAGCACCGCCGGCAGCTCGCCGCCGAGGCCTTCTGGGAGCTCCTCGACGCCGGGGCGCTCGAGCCCGAGTGGGGCTTCGGACACCTGGCGGCCGTGACGCTTTGGCTGGCGCACGACCCGCCGCGCTTCGACCCGGCCGACCTCGACGTGGTGCTGGCCTCGCCCCTGTCGTGCGTGCTGGCGGCGCTCTCGCTGCACCTGCCGGCCGACGCAGGGACCGCGACGCGTGCGCTCGACGCGCTGAGGCGGCGCCGCCCACCGCTTCGCCGGCTCGAGGTGACCGCGAACCTCACGGCCGACGCGCTCCACGTCGAGGGCGTGCTCGAGGCGCTGCCCCGCCTGACGGAGGCCAGGCTGCTGGGGCTGAGCGAGCTGCCGGCCGTCTCGGCGCCCGCCCTGCAGTCGCTGACGGCCTGGCTCTCGGACTGGGACGGCGCGCCACCATGCCGGCTGGGCCGCCTCGAGGCGCCAGCGCTGCGGGAGCTGCAGCTGCGCGTTCGCCGCGACACGGAGCCTGCGCTGACACGCTGGGTTCGCGAGCACCTGCGCGCCCCTGGCCTTCGGCGGCTCGGCGTCGAGGCGTGGGTGACGTCGCAGCTCCTCGAAGCGGTGGCCGACGCGCCGTTCGCCGCGTCGCTCGAGCGACTCTCGGTGGTGACCATCGACGACGCGTCGGCGCAGGTGCTGCTCACGCGACGGGAGGCCTTCCCGAGGCTGCAGCGGCTCGAGGCCCGCTTCTTCCGCACCTCCCAGGCGGTCGAGGCCCGGGTGCGCGCGGCCTTTCGCTGAGCCCGTCGATGAGACCGGGTGGTACGGTCCTCGCGGAGCCTCGCGGTGCGCTCAACTCGACTGGCCCTCATCATCACGACTGGCTGGGCCATCGTCGCCACGGCGCTCTGGCTCAGGAGCGCCCAGCAGCTGAGCGCCCCGCCGGACGTCGCGAGCGCCCCGTCGCGCGCCTCGTCGACCTCACCACCGCCGCGTGGCGACGAGCCGGAGGCGGAGCCCTCCCTCGCACGGGCCGGCGACGATGGCGGCGAGGTTCACCGTGTCGTCACGCCGACCGCCGAGCCTCCGGCCGCGCGCCACCCGAGGCCGGACCCCGACGCGTCACCCGTCGGGTGCCACTGCCCCGCTCTTCCGGCGTCGGTGGCCTTGACGCCGCACGAGAAGAAATCGCTCGAACGCTGTGAGGCCGGGCGCAGGTGGGACTGCACCTCGCTGGTGATGAACCAGCGCTCGAACCCCGTCCTCGCAGCGCGCGGCGCGGCGCAGGGCTGCAACCTCGGCGAGACCTCTGCCTGCGCGATGTACGGGCACTTCCTCGTGCGCGGGATCGGGGTCGACGTGGACGAGGCGAAGGGCTTCGAGGTGCTGCGGAAGGCGTGCGCTGACGACGCGAGGGAGTGCTTCCATCTCGTCCTCGACGGTGCAGACCGCTTCCCCGACGAGGCGTACCGTGCGGCCCAGCGGGGCTGCGCGGTCCGCAGGGACCTGCAGTGCAAACAGGCGGGAGACCTCGTACGCGAGAAGAAGGTCCTCGGCACGCCCGCCGAGGCGGCGGCCTGGTACGAGAGCGGCTGCGCGCTTGGCGACGAGCGGAGCTGCAACAGGCTCCTCGACATGACCGAGAAGGGAGAGCTCGGGGCGGTTGACGCACGGACGGTGCTCGAGCGGCGACGACGGGCGTGCGCGACGGGCACCCTCACCGCGTGCGACGCGCTGAAGTGAATCGGCCCAGGGCCGCTCCCCGCGAAGGCGCGCGGGCAACTGGGAGCGGGAGAGCACCCGCTCTTCAGTGCACGACGAGGCGAAAGCCGACGCCGCGCACCGTCTTCAGCTCGAAGCCGTCGCCCTTGAGCTTCTTCTTCAGCGACGACACGAAGTTGTCCACGGTGTGCACGTCCACCACCACGTCGCCCCAGACCTGGTCGAGCAGCTCGTCGCGGGACACCACGCGCCCGCTCGCGCGCAGCAGGCACACCAGCAGGTCGAACTCCTTGCGAGTCAACGCCACCTCTCCGTCCGCGCCGGTCACGACGCGCGTCGCCTCGTCCACGGTCCAGGCGCCCAGCCGGTGCGTGGTGGCGGCCGGAGCGGCGCTGCGGCGGGCGAGCGCGGCGATGCGGGCCAGCAGCTCCTTCAGGCGGTACGGCTTGGCGACGTAGTCGTCGGCGCCGGCGTCGAAGCCCTTCACCACGTCGTCCTCGAGGGTGCGGGCGGTCAGCATCAGCACGCGCGCGCCGCCCGAGCGCTTCACCTCGCGGCACAGCGTCGAGCCGTCGCCGTCGGGGAGCATGAGGTCGAGCACCAGCACGTCTGGGACGAACGCCTTCAGCGTGGCGCGCGCCTCGGCCAGCGTCGCGGCCGTCTTCACGTCGTACGCCTCGTCGGCGAGCGTCTCGGCCAGCGCCTCGCGCAGGTTGCGGTCGTCCTCCACCAGCAGCACGCGGGTCGGCACGCCGTCAGTATCTCCCACGGCGCAGCGGACGTCGCGAGCCTCACCACCGACGCCTGGCACCAGGAGCGCGAACCAGGACGGGCCACCAGCCCATCGCCCGCCGACAGGCCACGCGGGCCAGGCCAACGAGAACCGCGTGGGCATGAGCCGGTTGCCCCGCCGGCGCCGTCGTTGCGGTCTGCTCGACATGCGAGCGCAGCTGGCGAGCCTGGAGGTCCTCGGCCTCCTGGGCTGTAGCAGCGCGAGCCTGTCGGAGCTGCGCCCAGGGCTGTCTTCGAACGGGTTTCAGTGCTGGCTCACGCTCGCGTTCCGCCAGCCGCCGAAGAGCGGCGACGTTCAGGACGTCCGGGTCGTCTTCTCGTCGGTGGTGCTGCTCCAGGACGAGAGCTTCGACTGGGAATACCTGACCACGCACGACCACACCGTCTCGGCGGAGAAGGACTGGGCCGGGACCGAGCAGCGGCGCTTCGTCGCCGACGAGACCACCACGCCTGAGACGACTCCGGCGGGGAAGACCCTGCAGGTGCTCTTCCAGCTTCCGGCGCCCAAGACCGTCGAGGTGAAGCCCGGCGACGAGACCAACCTCACGGCCAGACTCTTCTGGGCTGGCAAAGAACGAGACTCCATCAGCCGCGGGCTGTTCATGGCCTACCAGCGCCAGTAGCGCGCGCGGCCGGCTAGACGACCCCGGTCACCGCGAGCGCGAGGACGACGAAGGCCGCGAGGTAGAGGAGCAGGTACCGGCTCACTCTGCGCGAGAGCAGGAAGACGGCCAGCACCCCGAACGCGAGCGCGATGACGTCGAGCAGCGGCTCGAGCCAGCCGCGCGCGTGCACGCCGAACTTCACCGCGAGCCATGCCGCCAGCCCACCTGCCGCGCCTGCGGAGACGACGCGAAGCCGGTTCCCCCACACCGGCAGGCGCCAGCCCTTGAGCTGTCCAACCAGCGCGTCACCCATCGACAGCCCCGCGCGGAAGAGCCAGCCGCGCGCAGTGAGGTGCACGAGGTTGTACGCCGCGACGTAGAAGGCGACGGCCCAGACGCCCCACAGCGGCACCAGCACCACCGACAGCGCGCCGACGGCGGGCCTCAGCGACAACCAGAAGAAGCTGTCCCCCAGCGCGGCGAGCGGGCCCATGAGGGTCGCTTTGAAGCGCTCGACGGACTCGGCAGGCTGCGCGCCGGCCGCGACGCGCTGCTCGTGGAAGAGGATGCCGCCGACGATGCCCGCGGCCACGTAGGGGTGCGTGTTGAAGGGCGTGAGGTGGCGCTTGAAGGCCGCCTGGCGCCGCTCAGGGTCGGGGTAGAGCGCGAGCAGCGCGGGCGACAACGCGTAGGCGAGCCCCAGCGACTGCATGCCCTCGGTCGAGAAGCCCGCTTGCAGGAAGAGGCTGCGCCAGAAACACCGCCACACGGTGAGCTTCGGGAGCGTCACGACCACGAGCGCGCCCCCAGCGCAGCGAAGAGCACGAGCGCGACGAGCAGCGCCGCGGCGCCAGCAACCCTCAGGCGCCCCTGCCCTGCGCTCGCGTAGACGGCGGACGCGGCCGCAACCGTGCCCAGCACCGGGTAGCACCACTCGAGCCCGTGCAGCAGCCGCACGGGCGCACGCTCCACCAGGAGCGCCAGCGACGGCCCGAGCAGCGGAGCCACCGCCGCGCACAGGCCGAAGAAGGCGAAGTGGGGCCACATGGCGCGCAGGTTCTGTCGCAGCGCGCGCTGCACGTCTCCGTGGTCCACGGCGGTGACGACGCGGCCGAGGTAGCGGGCCGCGCGCGTGTCGAGGCGGACTTCGACGGCGCGACCCACGAGCCCCAGCGGCGCACACACCAGGACCGCGAGCACCCACTGCGCCGGAGTCGAGTCGGCGCCCGCGGCCTCAGCCATCGTCGCGGCGAGCGCTGCCCCGGCGACCGACGGCAGCAGCTCGTGCTCGGAGCTCGCGAGGCCCAGCGACGCCCCTCCGAGGTGGAACAGCTCGAAGACGAGCCCCACCATGAGCCCCGCCTGCACGTCGCCCAGCATGACGCCCACGCCCACCGCGGCGGGCAGCGGCCGGCTCAGCGCGGCCTGCAGGAAGGCGCGCCGCTCGAGCGCGAGCAGGCCGCCCCACAGGCCGGTGATGAGCGCCGCGGACACCACGGGGCGCATCCTGCTCGCCGAGAACGCCGTCGTCGAGGACGAGTGCGGTCAGGGCTCGACGCAGTAGAGGCGCCGAGCCGAGCTGCACACCGCCGACCCCAGGCTGAAGAAGTCCGACGTGACGCTCGGCGCGCGGCCAACCAACCCGTCCACTCCGCCGCTGGTGAAGTTGAAGCAGTTGGTGGCGGTCGTCGCGAGCGCGGTGGGCGACGAGGCGCCGGTCCACGCATGGGTCTCGCCGACGACGTAGGAGCCGTCGGTCGCTCGCCAGAGGCCAACACCCGTCGGCGGAGGGCCGACGAGGTCAGCGCCCGTGCCAATCCGCATGCCGTCGGTGCGGTAGTAGGTCGCAGCCACATCGACGCGGCTCGCCGCGGTGATGGCCGTCGAGGCGGCGAAGGCCACGAAGGTGCGTGTCGTGAAGCCGCTCGGCTTGTTGTTGTTGCAGAAGGTGTCGAGCGAGAGGAACCCCGAGCCCTGCGTCGAGGGCGTGAAGGTGTTCGTGGTGATGTACGCCACCTTCCCGCCCGAGGGCACGGTGGGCATGGCGACGGCCGTCGTCGAGGCCTTGCTGAGGCAGTAGATGCGCGCCGTGCTGCTGCACGAATAGCCCGCGAAGGCGACCGACCACCGGCTCGGTCCACCAGTGGAGACGCCGCGCTCCGCGGTGCCGCTCGTCGAGGTCCAGTTGGTGCAGTCGTTGGGAGCGTTCGCGGTGCCGTCGCCGTAGGTGCCGGTCCAGACCGACGCGCTGGTGTACCTGCCGTACTCGTCGAGGTTCGGCGCGGACAACACCCGATGCGCGAGCAGGTCGGTCTCGCTGAGCGCGAAGAGCGTGTTGTCCATGCGGTAGAACGCTCCCTTGCCGGTGCCGAGCCGCGCGGCCGCGAGCGGGGTGTTCGAGTCCGTCGACATCCACGCGACGAAGTTGGTGCCGGCGGCGTTGTTGATGCCGGCAGTCGTCGCCAGCGTGTTGCACTGCGTGTCGTACGCGGTCGCGCTGCCGAGGGTCGCGGCGAAGCTCTGGGACGAGACGAAGATGAGGTTGTGGCTGATGGGGAGGAAGCGCGCGTTCGCGGTGGTGTGGCCCGTCATCGTCACGTTGCAGAGGTGGCCGTTGCCGTAGGCGGTGCACGTTCCGCTCGGCGCCACCCAGCCGGTGAACCGGGACCCGGAGCCGTTCGTCGTGTGGGCGCGCACGGTGACGGACGCGTTGTGGTCGTAGAGCCGCGAGCAGCCCGACGAGCCGCAGTTCATCAGCAGGTTGTCCGTCGTCGAGACGAGGCCGCCCGAGAAGCTCGCCACGATGGTGAGGCGCCACTGACCGCGACCCGTCGCCGAGAGCGCGACCGAGCCCCCGGGGGTGGCGCTGACGGTGATGGTGCCGTTGCGTGTGCCGCCAGCGTCTGGGCTGAAGACGACCGACACGTTGCAGCTCATGCCCGGCGCCAGCGTGCCGGCACACCCCGAGGCGTCGAAGTCGGCGAGGTTCGAGTTGACGAGCGAGAGCGTTCCCGTCGCCACGTCTCCGGTGTTCTGAATCGTCCAGGTCAACGGCGAGGAGTTGACGCCCACCTCTCCGCTGCCGAAGTCATGCGACGTCAGGGTGACGGCGAGCTGGGCGGGGTTCTGCACGTTCGCCGTGAGGGCGAGCGCCTGCGAGCCCCCCGGCGTCGCCGAGGCGGTCAGCGTGGCCGTCTTCATGCCGTTGCCGTTCGCCGAGAAGGCCGTGAAGCGAACGGACGACGTGCATGACGCCCCGCCCGCGAGGGGCTGCCCGAGCTGGCACGACGACGTGCCCGAGGAGACCTGCCACTGCGAGGCGTTCGTCCCCGACAGGCTGAGGCTCAGCGGCCCCGACGCCTGCTGGCCCGTGTTGGTGACGGTGAAGCTCATCGAGACGTTTCCGCCCAACAGCACGTTGCCGTAGTTGACGCTCGAGCCGCTGGCGGGCGCGAGGGTGAGCTGCGCCGGCGAGATGGCAGAGCCCGTCAGCGACGCGGTCGCCATGCCCCCGGGGCTCGCGGTCGCGGTCACGCTCGCCGAGTGGTTCGCGGCCGTGGTGGGGCTGTAGAGGACGCGGAAGGAGCAGCTCGCCAGGGGCGTCAGCGAGCTGGTGCAGGTGGACGACTGAATCTGGAAGTGGGACGGGTTGGCACCCCCCAACGTCACCTGCACCGTGCCCGACGACACGTCGCCCACGTTCTGTACGGTGAAGACCTGCGAGTCGCTCTGCCCGACGACCACCGAGGGGAAGGTGTGACTGGCCGGGCTGATGCGCAGCGCCGCGGGCGCCTGGCCCGTCCCCGAGAGGGTCGCCTGGGCGGTGTTGGAGCCAGCCGAGGCCGTGAGGAAGGCGCTGAGGGCGCCGGCGCTCTGGGGCTGGAACGTGACGCGGAGCGTGCAGCTCCCCATGCCGGCGAGCATCGAGGTGCAGGTGTTGTTGCTGATGAGGAAGCTGCTGCTCGCCGTTCCACCGATGGCCGTGGTGAGCCCGCTCAGCGCCGTCATGCCGGTGTTGCTGACCGTGAAGTTCACGAAGGACCCTGCCTGGCCAACGACGGCACTGCCGAAGTCGGGGTTCGAGGGCGTGATGGCCAGCGCGCCGGGAGTGACCCCGCTGCCCTGCAGCGTCACCGTCGCCATGCCGCCGGGCGTCGCGCTGCCGGTCCCCGTGCCGGTGCGCGCGCCGAGCGCCGCCGGTGAGAAGCGGAACGTCACCGAGCAGGAGCCGCTCGGGGGAATGGAGGTGCCGCACGTCGAGCTCACGAAGATGAACTCGGGCGAGGGCATCGCCGAGAAGCTCGGCAGGCCGGTCGGAACCTGCCCGACGTTCGAGACGCTGATGACCGCGGTCGCGCTCGCGCCCGTGGCGACGCTGCCGAACGAGAGGGTCGGACCAGCGAACCTGAGGAGGGCCGGCTCGAGGCCCATGCCGCTCAGGACGACGGGCGCGGGAATGACGCCCATGGCTCCGACCGTCAGCAGGCCGGCCCGGGTGCCGGCGGCCGAGGGACGGAACTCCACGGCGACGGCGCAGGTGCCGGCGCCCGCCACCGTCTGCCCGCTGCAGGTGTCCATGCCCCTGACGAAGTCACCGGCGTTGGCGCCGCCGATGGTGACGGCCAGCGCGGGCGTCGTCGTTTGACCGGTGTTGGTGATGGTGAAGACGAGGGTGTTGCCGACGGCGCCAGCAGCGGTGTCGTTGAAGATGCCGGGGCTCGGCATCGCAGAGAGCGTCGCGGGCGTCTGACCGGTCGCGCTGAGCGTCGCGGACGCCATGCCGCCGGGGCTGGCCGAGACCGCGAGCGTCGCCGTCCGCGCCCCGGTAGCCGTCGGCACGAAGACGATGGTGACGGTGCAGGACCCGGCCGGCGCAATCGATGACGTGCAGGTGTTGCCGCTGATGGTGAACATCGCGCCGTCGGCGCCGGTGACCGCGACGTTGGGAATCCCCGTGGGCGAGCCGCCAGGGTTGGTGATGGTGAAAGCCTGGGGCATCGAGCTGCTCCCCAGGCCAACGCCGCCGAAGTTGTGCGTCATGGGCGCGATGGAGAGCGAGGCCGCGAAGGCCCCCTGGCCCGAGAGCGCGACTGAGCGGCTCCCGCCCGGCGAGGCGCTCACGTCGAGGCTGGCCGTGAGCGTCCCCGTGGCCGCGGGCGTGAAGACGAGGGACACCTGACAGGACGAGGCAGGCGCGAGCGCGCTCGTGCACGTCGTCCCCTGGATGCCGAAGGCGTTCGCGTTGGGACCGGTCAGCGTCACCATCAGCACGCCGGTGGGCTCATCACCGGTGTTGGAGACGATGACGGTCACCGGCTGGCTCGAGTTCCCGACGGTGACGCCGCCGAAGTCGTGCGTCATGCGATCGACGGTGACCTGCGCCGGGAGGCCCGCGTCGGGCGTACCGCCGTCGTCAGCCATGCCGCCCGCGCTGCCGCCTGCACTCCCGCCTGCGCTGCCACCTGCGCTCCCGCCTGCGCTGCCACCGGCGTCGCCGCCAGCCGTTCCGCCAGCCGTTCCGCCAGCGTCACCGCCAGCCGTTCCGCCAGCGCTGCCACCCGCTGTCCCACCAGCCGTGCCGCCAGCGTCACCGCCAGCCGTTCCGCCAGCGCTGCCGCCTGCCGTGCCGCCAGCGCTGCCACCCGCTGTCCCACCAGCTGACCCGCCGCCGACGCCACCGCCAACCCCGCCGCTCGAGCCGCCGGCAGTTCCACCGCCCGCCACGCCGCCCGCAGTCGCGCCACCGTCAGCGGAGCGACACTGCCCCACGACACAGACCTGCCCCGTCGGGCAGTCCGCATCGGTGTTGCACTTCGCGCCCTCAGGGATGGCGATGGCGCACCCGCTCGCCGCGACCCCGACGACTGCCACTGAGAACACTGCGAGGTTGAGTCGCGTCATCGCCCCTCCACGAAGAACAGAACCACCGCGGTAATCGCTGCCGCGCCGGCCACGCCGTACGCGATGTTCGCACCCGTCGCGAGCCCCTGGGCCGCCTGGGCTTGCTGCGGGGCCATGCCGATGGGCGCGTTCGGGACCTGCGCCGCCGTGTTCTGCGCCACCACCCCCAACCCCACACCCGCGCCCGCGGCCGCCACCGCGGCTCCGCCAGCCACCCACGTCCAGAGCCGCCCCTTCTTCGGAGGCTCTGCCCCCTTCGACACTTCAGTCCCTGGCGGCGTCGTCACGTCTTTCTGCGGCGTGAGGTTCGCGGTCTTCGTGCCATCGTCCTTCTTCGGGGCATCGACGAGCGGCGGAGGAGGCGGCGGCGGGTCCACCGGCTTCGCGGCTGCGGGCCGCAGGTTGATGGTCATCTCGGTGGCGCGCTGCACCTGCATCACGAAGGAGCGCTCCATCGTCTCGAAGCCGTCGGCCTTCACCACCAGCTTGTGGTTGCCCGCCGTGAGCTCGACGGACGCGGGCGAGTTGCCCAGCACCTTGCCGTCCACCTCGATGACGGCGTTGGGAGGGTCGGCGAAGACGAGCAGCTGCTGGAGCCCCTTCTCTCTCAGGCGACGCTCGAGGTTCGCGATGGCGTCGTTGACCGTGTCCTTGTCCTTCGCGTCGGGCGACATGCGCAGGTAGTCGCGGTACGAGCGCAGCGCCTTCGGCACGTCGCCGAGCTGCTCGTGGCACCGGCCGATGTTGTAGAAGAGCACCGGGCTGGGCTTGAGCGCGTACGCCTCCTCGAACCTGACGATGGCGTCCGCGTAGCGCGCTTCTTTGTAGAGCTTCTGCGCTGCGAGGAAGGCCTCCTTCGCCTTCTGGGTCGCGTCCTCGGCGGCGGCGGGCTCCGGCTTCTTCGTGGGTTTGGCGGGCGCAGAGACGACGAGCGCCACGCAGAGCGCGGGTGCGAACACGGTGGAGTTCCTCTCGCTGGTCTACTGGTACGGGTCCTTCAGGTCTTCCGTCGGGTGGGCGTACGGGTCCTTCAGCTCGTCACCCTTCGGCTTCGACGGCCCCGGCCCACCGCCACGCTTCTTCTCGAGCTCGAAGCTGCGCGCCTCGTCGGCGAGCGGCACGGCCACCTTCTTCGTGAGCTCCTGGTAGCCCTTGAGCACGAACCTGAGCTCGACCACCGACTGAGGAGGACGCGACAGCACGAAGGGCGTGACGCCGAGCGACACGTCACCTTCGAAGACCTCGACGCCGTCCGGCTTCGTCTCGAGCGTCAGCTTGACGAGCTTCGGGGTGGCGTCCACGGGCGGCGGAGCGTCCACCTTCGGCGGCTCCACCTTCGGAGGCGGCTCGGCGATGGGCGTCACCACCTTCACCGGCTCGGGTTCAGGCCCGGACTGGAACAGGAGCACGCCCCCGCCCACCAGCAGCGCGACGACGGCCAGCCCTGCGACCACCAGCGGCGCCTTCGACTTCTCGACCGTCGGCGGCGGGAGCGTGTCCTCCAGGCCGGACGTCGGGACAGCAGCAGTGAGCGCCACCGGGGCTCCGGAGGAGGTGACGCGGACCGGGCTCAGCGTGTGCGGCGTCGCGGTGGACGGGAAGCGCCCCGACGTGCTCGCGGGCGGCAGCGGCGCCCCCACCTTGAGGTGCGCCTCGAGCGTCTCGAGCAGCTCGACGACCTTGTCGAGGTTCCCCGGCCGCACGTTCGGGTCCTTCTCGAGCATCTGGAAGATGAGGTCGTGGAGCGCCGCGGGGATGGTCTGCGCCAGCTCGGGCGGGAAGGGCGGCGACGGCTCCGTCACCTGCTTCACCATGAGGATGCTGGCGGTGTCGCCCTTGAAGGTCGGCGCGCCGGTGAGCATCTCGTAGAAGATGAGGCCGAGCGCGTAGATGTCGGTGCGCAGGTCCACCGCCACCCCCATCGCCTGCTCGGGCGACATGTACTGCGGCGTGCCCACCACCATGCCGAGCTGGGTCTGCCCGCCCTGCCCCGGTCCGGTGGAGACCTTCGCGACGCCGAAGTCGAGCACCTTCACGAAGTCCGGCTGCCCGGGCCGCTGCAGCACCATGACGTTCTCGGGCTTCATGTCCCGGTGCACGATGCCCTGCGCGTGGGCCGCCGCGAGCGCGCGCGCCGTCTGCAGGCCGATCTTCACCATGCGCGGCACCGGCATCGCGCCCTGTCGATGGAGCAGGCTCGCGATGGTGACGCCGTCGAGGAACTCCATCACGAAGTAGAAGCGCCCGTCGTCGGTCTGCCCGAAGTCGGAGATGTCGATGATGTTCTGCTGGCCGATGCGGCTCGCCGAGATGGCCTCGCGCTTGAACCGGTTGACGAACTCGGGGTCGCTCGAGAGCGCCGGCAGCATCACCTTCACCGCGAACTGCTTGTGCAGCTCGACGTGCTCGGCCTGGTACACCTCGCCCATGCCTCCGGCCGCCAGCTTCTTGATGATGCGGTAGCGGTCGGCGATGAGGGCGCCCTCGGGCAACACCGTGCGCGACGGGCTGAGGGTCTGATCATCCACGGCCGTCCCCGCGGGCACGTAGGCGCCGGAGAGCTTCGTCCGGTCCTCGTGGCTCGACGGGGCTGGCGGCGTGAGCTGCGGCAGGTTCACCTGGCTCGCGCGGACCTGGCTCTGCTTGCCGCTCGAGCGTACCGGTGGCGAGGCGAACGGCGTGGGGCGCTTCGCGGTGGCGTCCACCGGCACCGACGCGAAGGGGGTCGGGCGCTTCGCGGTCGAGTCGAGGCGCACTTCAGCCGGCCCTGCGGGGCGCACCTCGAGGTCGAGCTGCCCAATCCGCACCATGGCGCCGAGGGTGAGGGCCGACCTCGAGGTCTGCGTGCCGTTCACCCAGAGCAGGCCCTTGTTGGTGAGGTCGCGGATCCACGGAACGCCCTTGCCGTCGAAGACGACCTCCGCGTGCTCCGGCTGAACGAGCCGCGCGTCGAAGCGCAGCGCGACGTGAGGCCCCGAGCCGATGGTGAAACGCTGGGAAGGAAAGGCAAAGCCCGGAGCTTCGGGCGCTCCTGGCATGGCGAACTCGAACGCGCTCATGAACGGTTGGAACCTAGCATGTCGCCAGGCGTTCCGTCGGATCATCCCGGCTGACTTCGCGGGTGTTCACGACCGGAGGCAGTTGTCAGCGAGCCCTGCAGGGTCTTTGCTGCGCTCCCCCGTGAAGTCCACGCTGCTCCTCTTCTGTCTGCTCCTCGCCCTGCCGGTGTGGGCGCGCGGCGCCGGTATCGCTGCGAGCGGGTGTCAGGGGTGTCATGGGCAGACGGCGCACGCGGTGACGCTCGACGTCACTCCCACGCCGGTCATGCCGGGCGGCACAGCGACGGTGACGGTGACGCTGCGTGGCTCCGGCTCGAACGCGGGCCTCTACTTGACGGCGACGCGCGGCACCTTCTCGGTGCTGAGTGGGCAGAACACGCGCCTGCTCAACGGTGACGTCGTGCAGTCGTCTCCGAAGGGCGTGTCGGGCGGGCAGGCGACGTTCCAGGTGCAGTGGACGGCGCCGGCGATGGCGGGCGGGGCCGAGCTGTCGGCCTTCACGGTGCTGGGCAACGGCGACGGGCGCTCGGGCGGAGACTCGACGGGCGAGGCGCGCCGGCAGCTCGTCTTCGGGTGCGCGGGCACCACGTACTACCGCGACTTCGACGGCGATGGCGCGGGCAGCGCCAGCAACGGCACGTCGCTGGACTGCTCGACCCCGCAGGGCTTCTCGACGCGAGACGGCGACTGCGACGACTTCAACGCCACCGTCGTGCCCGGCGGCACGGAGCGCTGCAACGCGAAGGACGACGACTGCGACGGCATGGTGGACGAGGGGCTGTCGAACGTCTCCACCTGGCCTGACGTGGATGGCGACGGCTACGGCGACCGGCGCGGGGCGATGGCGACCGGCTGCTCCTCGTCGGGCCGCGCGCCCAACGACCTCGACTGCGACGACCGGGACCCGAACGTGCACCCGGGCGTGAAGGAGACCTGCAACCTGAAGGATGACGACTGCAACGGCCGCTCGGATGACGGGGTGCGGGTGCGCTGCGGCACCGGGTGGTGCGAGGCGCTTGGCATCACCTGCGACCCGCTCTCGTGTCAGCCGGGCCGGCCGCTCACCGAGCGCTGCAACCTGCTCGACGACGACTGCGACGGCCAGGTGGACGAGGGCACGCTGTGCGCCGCGGGCCAGGCCTGCGTGCGCGGCGCCTGCGTCGTCACCGACGTCGAGGCGCCCGAGGCCGACGCCGGAGTGGCGCCGCCGGACCCGATGACGATGACGCCTGCGCCCACCCCGCCACCGGCGAGCTGCGCGACGGTGACGGGCCTGCTGCCGCTCGCCGCGCTCGCGCTGCTCCGTCGCCGGGGCCGGGCGTCCGCGAAGACCTCGAGCCATGGCCCTGAGCCGCGCGCTTGAAGGCCGACGGCGCGGGTTGTGCACGAAACCACCCGCGGAGAGCGCGGCCCTCCCGGGAGCGATGCCCGCAACCGCGAGCAGCACGGCACGGGTGCCGCTCGCGGGCGGAGCGTCGTGCCGCGCCGGCGCGAGCGCTGACATGAAGGCCGCGCGCCTCTCTGGAACCACCGCATGACCGGCGAAGCGCCTCGACAGCTGCTGGCAGCGATTGGGTCCGCGCTCGGCCTGGCGGGGCCGTACGCGCCTGACGAGTTCACCCGCGTGCACGACGGCGTCGTGCGCGACGACGGCGCCGTGGCGTGGGTCGAGGAGCGGCGCGTCGGTGAGGACCGCGGCGGCTTCGTCGACTGCTCGCTGACGCTGAAGGCCGCGTGGGGCGGCGCGCTCCACCTCGAGGGCGAGCTGCCCAGCTACAACCCGTACTTCGGCTGCCTGGTGTACGGCCTCACGTGGACGGCGGACGAGCGGGTGGTGCTCGCCTACCACGAGAAGCACGCCGCCATCGTCAGCGTGTGGACGATGGCGGGCGCGGTGCGGCTGGTTCGCTGCGACCTCCACGACGTCGCAGCCCTCTCGAGCGACCTCGTCGTCTTCAGAAGCGACGAGCCCGGGCTGCTCCACGTGCTGCCCGTCAGCCCCCTCATCCTCGCCACTCCGCTGCCGGTGCCTGACGCGGAACGCGACTTCACCTTCACCCGCGACGGCTCGCTGCGGCACCGCGACGGCCTCGTGCGCCCGCCGTCCGTCGAGCAGCGCGCGCGGCCCACCGACGCCCGCGCCTTCGTGGAGGCAGTGGTGGCGCGCCTGGCGCGCGAGGTGGCGGTGAGCCGCGAGGTGCTCGAGCTGCTCGCCGGCTCGTGCTGCGAGCCCTTCTGGGCGCCGGCGCCCACCGTCGCGACGTCCTACGCCGGCCTCTCGCGCCCATCCTACGAGCCGTCGCTGCGCCACTTCCCCGCCTGGCGACACCGCTGGCTCCGCGTGCATGGCCGCGACCGCGAGGCCGACGCGCTGCTCGTCGCCTTCGACGCGCTCGAGCCCAGCGCGCCGCTCACCGGCTGGGACGCCTCCTGGACCGCCGGGCCTGGCGTCGTGGAGCTCGCTGCCCAGCACCTCTGCGCCTGCGCCTCCCGCCTGCGGCAGCTCTGCGCGACCGGCCGGCTGCCCGCGGGACGGCGCGAGCGGCTGTTCGACTTCCGCCCCCGAGCGCGCGGCGACCTCGCGAGGTTGCCCGCCTCGCTGCAGCGCGCGTACGCCGAGGTCGCGGCCTCGCCACCGCCGCCGTTCTCCGAGGTCAGCGAGCCGCCGTCTTCGGGGTGAGGCCAGCCGTGATGCGGGGGTCGAGCGCCACCTTCGGGTTCTGCTCCCACCCGAAGTCCCGCCACGTCGACGACAGCCGCGCCTCGACGGCCTTCGTGCGCTCCGCCGGCAGCGGGTGGTTCGGGTAGACGCTCTTCGTGTCTGCCGGCAGCTTCGCGAGCAGCGCCCGGTACTCCTGCGGCTCGTACCCGGCGACGACGAGCAGGTCCGTCGCGAGCTGGTCGGCCTCGAGCTCGTCCTTCTGGGAGAAGCCCTTCGAGACGATGAGGTCGATGACGGGGTCGATGGCCTTCTCGAAGGCCAGCTTCGACAGCTTGTCACCAGAGACGATGGTGCCGGTGCGCGCGCGGCTGCCGTTGTTGGCGCTGATGTTGACGGTGCCGATGGTGCTGGCGCGCCCGGTGTCGGCGTAGCACTGCGCGGCCTTGCTGGTGCGGTAGACGTGCAGCGCGTGGCGCAACGTCACGTGGGCGACCTCATGCGCCAGCACGCCCGCGAGCTGCGCCTCGTTCTCGACCTGCTCGAGCAGCCCGGTGGTGACGAGCACGTAGCCGCCGGGCGCAGAGAACGCGTTGGGGACCTTCGAGTCGATGACGGCGAACGTCCAGGGAATCTCCGGGCGCGCGCTCACCCGCGCCACCTGGTGGCCCACCTCGGCGACCGCGAGGTTCAGCTGGTCGCTGACTGACTGGTCCGGCCGGGGCGCCACCGCGGTCGCGCCTGCGTCCGCCGGGGCTCCACCGTCTGCGCTCGCGAGCAGCGCCTCGGGCGGAGCGGGCGCCACCACGAAGCCTCCGCTGCGTGAAGCGAGCGAGAGGGCGAGGGCGCCGCCGAGGTCGCGCTCCTCGTCCCACCCCACCTCCGACTCGCCGATGCGCTTGCAGGCCGTGCTGCCGGGCAGGTGCTTCGACACGAGGGCGCACGTCGGCAAGGTGGCGAGCCACCACACCAGCAACGGCCAGGGCGCGCGACGGACCGTCACTTCTTCTTCCCCTTCTTCCCCTTCTTCACGGGAGGCGCCGGTGGCGGTGGCTCGGGGAGGGGCTCGCGCTGGGCCAGGCCGAGCCGGGCGGCGCGCTCATCGCTCTTCGCCTGAGTGATGGAGGCGTTGATGGCTTCGACGGCCAGCAGCCGCCGGGCCTGCTCTTCGAGGTTCTTCGACGACGCGTACCCGAGGGCGCCCTCGCCCAGCGCCTTGGTGGCTGCACCCGACGACTTGAAGGCCTTCGCGTCGATGGCGGCGCCGCCGGTGGTGAGGAACTCGGGGCTCGGCGCGGTCGGCCCGAGCGCCGCCTGGAACATGTAGCCCTTCACCGGCTGCTTCGAGGCGTCGAGCCACTCCACCTCGTGCAGTTGGCGGTTCTGCGCGGCGGCGCCCTTCCACGTCACCCGCGCGCCGAGGGGCAGCGTCGCGACCGTCTTCGCCTTGAAGTCCGGCGCCTCGAGCAGCTTCGCGTCGTGGGTGCGCACGAAGAGGGCGCCGCCCTTCGACACGGCGAGCGCCGTGGCCGCGGCCAGGGTGGTGACGAAGGCGAGACGGGTCAATCGACGCATGCCGGCTTTCGGACTCGGCGACCGGAACGCGCCCAGCCACCTCGAGAGGGCATCACGGCGCGACGGTGAGCGTCAACGTGCCGGCCCGCACGCCCCGGTAGTACGCCTCGATGGTGACCGGCCCGGCGGCCTTTGCCGTCACCTGGCCCGGCTCGACGTTGCTGACGGTGGCGATGGCGGGCGCGGTCGACTTCCAGAGCACCAGCGACGTCACGTCCTGCGTCACCGCGCCGAACGCCGCGGTCGCGCTCAGGGACAACGTGCCGCCCGGCATCAGCGCTCCGCCTCCGCCGATGGTGACGCCGGTGAGCGCTGCGTCGGAGACGGTCGTGCTGGCGGTGCCCTCGACCTCGCCGAGGACGGCGGTGAAGGTGACGGTGCCGGGCGCGAGCCACGAGATGGTGCCGTCGCGCGCGACCGAGGCGATGCCCTCGGGGTCGGTCGTCACGTCGTCCGGGCTCACCGGGAACTCGAGCGAGCCGTACGTGCCCACGACCTGCAGTCGCGACGACTCCCCCTTCGTCGACGCCGTCATCGGGGCGGTCAGCTTGAGCGCCGACAGCGGCGCGGCGACGACGGTGAGCGGCAGCGTCGCGGTCTTCCCGGCCGCGACCGTGCGCGCGGCGCCGGTGAAGGTGAGCGTGACCGGCGTGTCGGTGTCGACGGCCGACGCGGTGACCGAGGCGCCGTCGAGGGTGACCGCCGTGTCGTCGGACGCCGAGACCGCGAAGAGCGAGGTGATGTCTTCCTGCATGCCGTTCGCGAACGTGCCGGTGACCGAGACGTGCACGGTGGCCTCGGACGGGAGCCGCGCCCCCGGGTCCGCCGCCGGCGTCACGGCCATCAGCGGCGTGTCCACCACGGTGACCTGCCGCGAGGACGTGCGCCCGTCGCGCGTGAGCGTCACCGTCGCGGTGCCGGCCCCCTCGCCCTTCACCTCTCCCGTCGCCGACACCGAGGCGATGCGGTCGTCGCTCGAGCCGAACGTCTCGTGCCCGTCGAAGTCCCGCCGCCGGTCATCCTCGGTGATGAGGACGCCGCTCAGCGCGCGGGTGACGCCGACCGGCAGGCTCAGCTCGCCCAGCTCGACGGCCACCACGCGGCCCGTCACGATGACCTCGCTGCTGCCGCTCTTCCCGTCGAACGTCGCGGTGACGGTGGCCACGCCCGGTCCCTCGAGCGTCGCTTCTCCCGTCGCCGAGATGGTGAGCACCGAGGGCGCGTTGCTTCGCCACGTGGCCTCGCCGGTGACGTTGGTGGAGTCGGGGCCGACGATGCGCAGCGCGCCGAACTGCACGACGCCGCCAGCCTCCGTGCGCACGCTGCCGGGCACCACCTGCAGCACGTCGAGGCGGGGCACCGGGTCCCTCCCGGCGGGAGGCGTGCAGGCGCTGGCAGAGAGGACGAAGCCGACGAGGATGAGCGTCTTGTTCATGGCGGGCTCCCGTCAGAAGCGGTGGCTCAGGCGCGCGAAGAAGGAGCGCAGCACGAGGTCGTACGAGTACACGTCGGTGGTGTTCGCGAAGCCGTTGTAGATGGTGGGCGGCCGCTGGTCGAAGAGGTTGGTGACGCCCAGCATCAGCGACGTCACGCCGACCGGCGAGCGCAGCTGGTACGCGACCGTCACGTCCCAGCTGTTCCACGGCGCCACCTGCCGTTCACCCGAGTGGTCCTTCGCGTAGCAGAGGCCTGCGCCCTCGAGGTAGCCCTCGGAGTCGCCGCACTCCTTGAAGCCGCCGATGAAGTACGTGCGCACGTTCGCGCTCAGCCCCTTCCACGCCCAGCCCAGCGACGCGTTGAAGCGCAGGTGCGGGTACGCGCCGCCCGTGCCCGACTCGTTCAGGTCCCACGTGCCCGCGCCGTTGATGACGGTGCCGTCGGCGAGGGTGCGGTTGTACTGGCGCAGCCAGGTGACCGCTCCCACGAGGTTGAAGGAGCCCGCTGGCGTGCCCAGGCGATAGCCCGCGGTGAAGTCGATGCCGTCCACCTGGTCGCGACCGACGTTGGTGTTGAGGTTGACGATCTGCCGGATCCGCTGCGTGCCGGCGTCGCGCTGGATGAACTGGCAGTACTGCGGCGTCTTGCCGGCGGTGTCCGGGTAGCAGGACGAGAGGATGACGTTCTCGCCGATGGTGGACACGGTGTTCGTGATGTCGAGGTTGTAATAGTCGGCGGTGAAGTAGAGCCCGCGGACCCAGCGCGGCTCGACGACGAGCCCGACCGTGGCGATGCGGGCGACCTCTGGCCTGAGCGCCGAGTTGCCGCCGATGCGCGAGCGCAGCTGGGTCTGGTCGTCGCCGTTGTTCGCCGCGGCGCCACACGCTGCCTCCTGCGGAGAGCCCGGCGTCACCGACGCGCACGGGTCGGTCACCGGGGGGAAGCTGTCTGACTGGCCGCCGAAGAGCTCGGGGATGGTGGGCGCGCGGAAGGCCGACGAGACGGTGCCGCGAAGCGCCACGTCCTTCACCGGTGAGTAGCGCGCGCCGAACTTGTAGTTCAACGTCGCGCCGAAGTTGCTGTACGCCGACACGCGGCCCGCGGCGGTGAGCTCGAGCCGCTCGAAGCCGGGCTTCCTGTCCACGATGGGAATCGACAGCTCGCCGAAGGCCTCGTTCACGCCGTAGCCGCCACCCGTCGCGAGGCTCTTGTTGCCGCTCGTCTCGCCCGCCGCGGTGATGGGGTCCGGCACGTAGCCGCCGGTGAGCGTGCGGTGCTCGTAGCCGACGATGAGGGCGAGGGGCCGCTCGGCCCACAGCCTGAAGAGGTCGCCACCGAAGGTGACCAGGCCTCCGAGCTGTTGGTTGAAGCCGCGCGCGATGCCCGTGTAGCGCAGGTACTCCACCTGGTCGGTGGTGATGGTGCCCGGCCCGCCGAAGAGGTTGAGCGGCACACAGCCCGCGATGGGGGCGTCGGGCGTGCCACAGGTGGGTGTCCCGCCCGAGCCGATGAAGCTGGGCCCCAACGCGTTCTGCAGGCGCGTGAGGCGAAGGTTGCCCTGGTTGATGTTCGACGCCTCGTTCCGGCTGACGTTGAAGTTCACGTCCCACGCCCAGCCCGCGAGGGGCCCCAGCGCGTCGGGCAGCGTACCGTCGAGGCCCGCCACGGCGTGGAAGGTGTTCACGTCTTGCGTGGTGATGCGCCCACCGAACTCCGCCAGGCGCCGGCGCACGCCGCCGAAGTCGCGGCCGAAGGGGTTGTAGATGTTCTGCGCCGAGACGGTGACGCCCTCGACGTCGCTCAAGAAGGGCTCGGGCGCGAGCTCCTGCGTCGAGGTGCGCTTGGTGAAGAAGCTGTCGAAGTACACCCGCACGCGCTCGTGCAGCTGGTACTCGCCGGTCGAGAACAGGGTGAGGCGCTGCTGCGGCGTGACGAGGTAGTTGTAGGGCTGGAAGTTGTACCCGTCGCCATTGTCCTGCGGCAGGTTGGGTCCCAGGAAGGGCCGCCACTCACCGCTCGAGAGGTCGCGGGTGAAGTTGGTGGCGCCGGGGTAGCGCCGCACGAGCGCGTTCCACGCCGAGTTCCCGTTGGCGACGCCTGCCTCGCCGGGCGACAACACGACGCGCCCGCCAGGCACCGTGCCGCTGCCGAGCCGGTACTCCTCCTTCGCGTTCGCGTCGTACGCCCGCTGCGTCGTGCTGTAGTCGCGGTTGCCGGCGAAGACGGGCGCGTTGTTCGAGTAGCCCAGCGACACGAGGATGCTGCCCTTGTCCCCCACCGAGCCGACGACGCCGTTGACGTCGAGCGCCTGCCCGTCGCCCCGGCTCGACACGCCGCCCGTGACGTTCACCTCGGCGCCGTCGAACTTCTTCACGGTGATGATGTTCACCACGCCCGCGACCGCGTCAGAGCCGTAGACGGCCGAGGCGCCGTCGGCGAGCACCTCGATGCGGTCCACGACGTTGGTGGGAATCGCCGAGAGGTCCACCGAGCTGTCCGCCCCCACCCCGCCCGGCGCGACTCGCCGGCCGTTGAGCAGCACCAGCGTCGACGCCTGGCCCAGCCCGCGCAGGTTGAGGCGAATGGACCCGTCTCCGCCGTTGTTCGCGTTGCGGTTGATGGCGTTGGACTGCTGGGGAATCGTCTGCAGGAACTCGCCGACGTTCAGCCGCCCGCTCGCGCGGATCTGCTCCTGGGTGAAGATCGCGACCGGCGCGGGGCCGATGAGCTCCTTCCGCTTGATGCGCGAGCCGGTGACGACGGTCTCGCGCGCGAACGTCTTCGGGGTCTCGCCGGGCGCGACGTCGGGTGGTGGGGCCTCGGCTGGTGCAGGAGCTGGGGGCTCCGCCGGCGGCGTCTGGACCAACCCGGCGCCTCCATCGAGCGCGTCGAGCGCCGGCTCGAGCACCACCGCGGCGGGAGTGTCACCCGGCGACTGCGCGAACGCCGGGACGGCCACTCCCCACAGGGCGAAGACCACGGCCCTGACTCCCATCGGACGAAGCGTCATGAGTCCCTCCACGAGCGGTGCTGGCCGCCCTCAGTCCTGCAATGCGAACCGGATGGTGTACGTCGTCGTCATCGCCACCGGCCGACCGTTCCGCTTGCCGGGGTTGAACTTGAAGCGCTTCACGCGCCGCGTGGCCTCCTCGTCGAGGCCGAAGCCGAGGCCCTTCGTCACCACCGCGTCGGTGACCCGGCCTCCCTCGTCCACCGAGATGCGCAGCTGCACGGGACCCTCGACGTTCGAGTTGATGGCTTCCTCGGGGTAGCTGCCGCCCGTCCACGCCTCGCGCAGCGTCGGCTCCTCGTCCGTCACCGCCGCGGTGCTGACGATGGTGGCCAGCTTGAGCACCGCCGTCGGGAACCGCGCGCCCAGGCGCTTGGTGGCCTGCTCCCCGATGAAGAGGCGCACCCCGTCCACCACCAGCAGCACGTCAGTGGAGGCGTGGGAGACGCCGACGCCCACGACCGGCACCTGCGCGTCGCGGGCCTGCGCGATGATGGTCTGCGCCTGCGCGGCGTCCAGCTCGCCCAGCAGCACCAGCGCGTTCCGGCTCGCCGCCTCCCCGACGAGGCCCGGCTTGAGGGTCGCGGCCTCGCACACCGTCGTGTGGCCGGCGATGCGAATGGTGGTGGGCCACTGCGCGCAGGGCACGCCGAGGGCGAGGACGGGGAGCGGCTCTCTCTGCAGCCGCCTCGAGAGCCCTTCGTCGTAGGCGAGCGTGCGGGCGACCGCCGTGACCGAGGCCTCGGGCGTGACCGCTTGCGCGGACACCGCAAGCAGACTGATCAGCAGCGCCCCCGGAGCCCGGCACATGAGCCGCATGCTGTCACGTCTGCGCCCGTTGTCACGAGCGCGGACCTCTCTGGCTGGTTCCATTCACGCGCCTCGGTTCTTCCAGCGGGCACGGAAACGACGCGCGAGGAGCTGAGCGCATTCAGCCCCCACCTCGCGCTGGGGAGATCAAGGGCCGCAGCGCATCACCGTGCGCCGCAGGTTGTCGTCCACCCAGAGCACGCCGACCCGCGTGTCGGACAACGGCACCAGCGTGAAGTCCGAGCGCAGCGCCGGATCTCCCCCGATGGTGAGGTCGATGGACTGGAAGGCTCCAGCGTCAGGTGCACTGGGCCCGTAGAAGAACCGCAGGCGCTGGTCCTGCACGATGGAGTGCACGAAGCCCTTCCACTGCGGCCCCACGAGCGCCGACGAAGACTGGGTATTCGAATGGTAGGCGCCGGCCTGCGACGAGGGCGAGGCCAGCCCGAAGTACCGCGTGGAGACGACAGCGCCGGCCTCGGTGACGGTGATGAGGCGCGTGCGCTCTTCGGGAGCGCTGATGTTCCCGGTGCCCACCAGCCGGTAGAACGTGCCGTCGAACTCCACCCAGTCGATGCGCTGCAGCCCACCCGTCAGGTTCAGCTCGAAGGGCCCGGCGACGACTGAGGTCAGCGCAGCGTCGTAGAGGACGTAGCGCACCCGGGTCTCGTTGAGCGGCGGAACCTCGCGGTTCGTCCACACGAAGAGCACCGTCGTCGCGCCGACGGCGACCCGGGCGAGGTTGCTCGTCTGGCCGTTCCCGCTCGCGGGCTTGTAGGCGGCGTCGCTGCCGAGCCCGGCCCAGACGAAGCGCGCCGTCGTCACCCCACCGTCGAGCAGCAGCGTGCCGAACTTGAGCTGCGTCGAGGTGGTGTTGTCGAGCGACTGCGAGGGGTCCGGCTGCTCGAACCACGTCCCCACGAAGGCGGACAACGAGGAGCTCCACGCGGCCCGCACCGCCGTCATGCGGGGCTGCTGGAAGTTGTCCGAGATGCCGCCGCAGTAGTTGGCCCCTGAGCCGAACGCATCGTCGAAGGCCACGAAGGCCGAGCCCGTCGTGGCGAGCGTCGCGGGCGTCACCAGCGTGCCGAAGTTCCGCTGCGAGCGGCGGTCGAACGGGTTGGCGCCGTTGTTCGAGTTGCAGCAGTACAGCGCCGGGTTGGCGAAGCTCTGCGCGAGGCCGTGCGCGAGGGCGACGGTGCCGTTGGTGACGAGCCCGGGCCGAACGACCTGCCGGCCGTTGAAGGTGCTGCAGGTCGTCCAGGTGGTCGCGGCGCCGCTGACCGGCACCGGCCCGGTCACGAACGAGAGGTCCGCGGCGCTGAGCTTGAAGAGCTCGTGGCGACCGGTCACGCCGAACGACGCCGCCGTCACCAGCACCTCGCTGCCCAGGCGCACGGCCGCGGGAGCGCCTGCCCTTGCCGGGTACGCCCCCGAGCTGGTGACGGAGCCGCGCGCCCCGGGCTCCTCGACCCAGAGCCCCTCGTCCACGCCGCCGTTGCAGTTGTTGTCCTTCCAGTCGCAGCGCTCGAGCGCGCCCGGGAAGGTGGTGCCGTCGTTGTCGTCGCAGTCGTCAGCCGAGCCTCCGCAGGCCAGCGGGAAGTGCTGGTCGTTGTCGGCGTCGATGGCCTGCGACTGGTACGTGCACGTGCGCAGCGCGTTGCTGCAGCTGTCGATGGTGCACGGGTTCTCGTCGTCGCAGGGGTTCCGGCCCGAGGTGCAGGCCCCGAGGATGCAGCGCTCGTTGCCGTTGCAGTAGTCGTTGTCGAGGCAGTCGTTGTCTGCCCGACAGCCTCCGTCCGGCAGCTGCCCCGCGTCGAACCCGCTGCTGCCGCCGTCGGGCACGCAGGCGAGGCCGGCGATGCACTGGTTGCTCCGGCAGCAGAAGCCGGCGCTCGTCTGGCAGTCGCTGTCCAGCGCGCACTGGAAGATGCACCGGCCGCTCACGCCGCAGACGAGCCCGAACGGAGCGCACGAGCTCTGCAGCGCGCAGGTCTGTCCGAAGCCCGGCGGCCCTCCGTCGGGGTTGCCTCCGGGGAAGACACAGCGGCCGCCCGCGCAGTCGAGGCCCGGGGCGCAGTCGCGCGCCGTCGCGCACTCGGCGATGCACTGCCCCTGCGGGCTGCAGGCCTGGCCGGCGTCGCACTCACTCGTGCGCTGACACGCGGTCACGCCGGGAGGCAGCACGCAGCGGCCGGCGTCACACCCGCGCGGCGCGGTGCAGTCCGACGTCGCGAGGCACTCGGCCACACACTGGCCCTGGAAGCAGCGGCCGGTCGCGCACTGGCTGTTGAAGACGCAGCCCACGCCCCCATCACCCGATGAGGTCCCTCCGTCGCCCACTGGCAGGCGGCACCGGCCGAGCTCGCACACGAGACCGGGGGAGCAGTCGGCGCCGACCCGACACTCGACGGCGCAGCGCCCCTGCAGACAGGCGAGGCCCGGCCCGCAATCGGAGTTGAGCTGACACGATGCGCCCGCCCCGCCGTCCGACACCGCCGCCACGCAGCGACTCTGGCTGCAGGCCTGATCCGCCGCGCAGTCCCGCGCCTCGACGCACTCGGGTAGACAGGCCCCCTGCCGGCACAACAACGTGCCCTGGCAGTCGGACGACAGGAGGCACCCAGCGCCGACGCCGCCGTCCTGCGCCGCGCATCGCCCCTGCGGCGTGCAGACCTGCCGGAGCGGACACTCGGCGGCGCTCGCGCACTCCCGCACGCAGAGCCCCGAGCGGCAGACGAGGCCGTTCGCGCAGTCCGTCGCGACGGCGCACCACTCGCCCAGCCCGCCGTCACTGGCGACGCACGCGCCCTGCACGCAGGCCCGCAGCGGACCACAGTCGACGCCCGACTGGCACTCGGGCGCGCACTGGCCGGCGCGACACCGCCACGGCTGGCACTGGGAGTCGTAGGCGCAGGCCACGCCCGCGTCGACCGCGCTCGCGAGGCAGCGACCGGCGACGCACGCCTCGCCCAGCCGGCAGTTACGCGACTCGAGGCACTGCGGCTGGCAGCGCTTGTTGGGCCCGCACTCGAGGTAGACGCCCTGTCGCGTCGACTCGGCGGCGCAGTCCGAGTCGAACGCGCACAACACGCTGGTGGGCGTGAGCCCGGCGTCGGTGCGGTCCTGCGGCGAGACGCACTGCCCCTCGATGCACGTCTGCTCCTCGAGGCAGTCGCGGTGCGTGAGGCAGTCGCGCCGACAGCGGAAGTCGGGGCCGCACTGGAGCCCCGGCGGGCACGCCTTGTTCGTACAGGAGTTCTCGTCATCGAGCAGACAGACGGCGTACGGGTTGTCGGTGATCTGGCACCGGCTGGCCGCCGGACAATCACGGTCGCTGGCGCAGGTGACGTGGCAACGCCGAAACACGCAGACGAGCTTCTCGGCGCAGTCGCTGTTGAGCAGACACCCCTCGGCGAGCTGTGACGGCGGGGCTTCGCGGGTGACACAGGCGAACGTCGAGACGACGAGCAAGCTGCAGGCGATGCGGTTCATGAGCCCCCCCGGGTCAAGGCGTCCTTCATAGCCGTCCGTTGGGAGTCGTGCGACGGGCTTCACGTCGCGCGCGTGGTAGATCGTCTCCCATGCGTCTTCGTCTCGCGCTGAGCCTCGTCACCGCCTCGGCGCTCGCAGGCTGCCCACCGGCCGACTCGTGCTCGACGAAGAACGACTGCTTCAAGGGCTTCGAGTGCGTGGCGAACCGCTGCGTCGCCGTGGACGCGGGCGTGGCGGGCGGCGCAGGCGGAGCGGGTGGAGGCGCGGCGGGCGGAGCGGGCGGAGGGCTGGTGGGCGGGGGCGCGGGTGGCGGTGCTTCGGGAGGCCTCGCCGGCGGTCCAGGCGGTGGCTCCGTCGATGGAGAGTCGTGCACGCGGCCGTCGGTCCTCACCCTGCCCGCGTCCCTCACCAGCACCACCGTGGGCGCGCGGAACGACGTGTCCGTTCGCTGCACCGGCTTCGCGAACCCCGGCCCCGACCGCGTCTTCCAGGCGACGGTGCCCGCGGGACAGCGCCTGGTCGTCAGCGTCTCACCCGAGAGCGTCGATGCAGGCCTCGTCTTCGACCCGTCGCTCTCCCTCGTCACCACGCCAGCGTCGAGCTGCACGTCCATGGACGCTGGCGTGTGCCTCGCCGGCCGCGACGAGCGCGGCGGCGACACGGTGGCGTTCCTCAACGAGGAGGCGTTCGACCGTGACGTCTTCGTCGTCGTGGACTCGTACCTGACGGAGCCCGACGAGACGGCCGGCACCACCTTCGAGGGCGCCTTCGTGTTGAGCGCGCGGCTCGAGCAGCCCGGCGCGGGAGACCGCTGCGAGACGGCCGAGCCCCTCGCGGGAACCGACACCCGCGCGAGCAGCCTGAGTGGCTACGGACCCGACTACGGCTTTCGCCAGAGCACGGGCTGCGCGCTGCAGTCGGGCCCCGACCGCGTCTTCGCCGTCGACGTCCCTGCAGGAGAGCGCCTCACCGCGACCGCGTCACCCTCGGATGCCGGGCTGAACGACCTCGACGTGGTGGTGAACCTCGTCGCTGCACCCGCGGCCACCTGCCGGCAGTCGCCGCCGGTGTGCCTCGCGAGCGCCGACCGCGGCTTCCGGGGCGAGCCCGACACCGCGTCCTTCATCAACACCGGGCCCGGCCCCCAGCGCGTCTTCGTGGTGGTGGGCAGCTACTACGCGTCGCCGAGCACCGAAGACTTCCTGCTGAGGACGACCGTCCTGCCGCCGCCGCCGGGCGACACCTGCGCGACCGCCCTCGCCCTCGACGCCGGCACGCCGCTGACGAACCAGACGCTCTCGGGCTACGGCGACGACCTCGACGACGGCGACGGGTGCGCGAGCGCGGGCTTCGTCGGCTCCGCGGCGGACCGCGTCTACGCGCTCACCATTCCCACGGGGAAGCAGCTGACCGTCACCGTCACGCCCCAGGCGGGGCTCGACACCCTGCCCTCCCTCATCGACGCGGCGGTCGGCTGTGGCGCCCCGCTCGTGTGCCTCGCAGGCGCGTCGACGTCGGCGCCGGCCGGCGCCCCCGACGTGCTCATCGCCTCGAACCGCACCGGCGCGCCGCTGCCCGTCCTGCTCGCCGTCGACTCGCGCGCGGGCACGTTCGGCAGCTTCGACGTCCTCGCCACCCTCGCCGACGCCCCACCAGGAGACTTCTGCGCCATCGCGACCCCGCTGTCCGTCGGCGCGCCGGTCGCCGGGACGACGCTCGGCGCGACGAACGACTACGGCGACAGCCCGCGGTGCGCGTCGGGCACCACCGGGCCCGACACCACGTACGCCCTCGACCTGCCCGCCGGCCAGCGCACCACGCTGACGGTGACGCCCACCTCGGGAGACGGCGGCTTCAGCCCGTCCTTGAGCATCCTCCCGGGGCCGGCGGCGTCCTGCGAGGCGAGCCCGCGGGTGTGCCTCGGCTCGGCGAACGCGTCCTTCAGCGCCGCGCCGCGCTCTGCCTCGGCCTTCAACCCGGGCGTGACGCCGCTGCCTGCGCTCGTCATCGTCGATGGGGCCAGCGGCGGCTCCGGCACCTTCACGCTCTCGGCCACCGCCGCGACGCCGGGCGTGGACGACGTCTGCTCCACCGCCACCACCGCGCTGCCCGTGATGCCGCTGGCGTCGATGCAGCCGCTCACCAACCAGAGCCTCACCGGCTTCGCGCGTGACTACGACTGCATCGGCACCGCGTCGGGGCCTGACCGGGTCTACGTCGCGCAGGTGGCGGCGCTCCAGCGGCTCACCGTCACCGTCACCCCGACGCCGCTGCAGCCCGACGCCGGCAGCTTCGACCCGGTGCTGGCCGTCATCGGAGGGCCGGCCGCCACCTGTGACTCCCTCTCGCGGCAATGTCTGGCAGACGTCGATGATGGCTCGCAGGCCGACCCGGAGACCCTGAGCCTCAACAACGCCGGTGGGCCGCGCGCCGTCTTCATCAGCGTTGGCGCGTGGGAGAGCAGCCCCCGCGACAGCACCTTCTCCCTCGTCGCCACCAGCCAGCCCATCCGTGACGGCGACGTCTGTGAGAAGCCCGTCCCCATCACCAGCACCAACACCCTGTCGTCGCAGACGCTGACGGACCTGACGCGCGACTACGGCCCGCTGGCGTCGAGCTGCCGCCTCGCCTCGGGTGACGACGCCGTCTACGCGCTCACCTTCACCACCTCGCTCACCGTCACCGTCACGCCCGACGCCGCGAGCGACGTGGTGCTGAACCTGCTCGACGGGCCCGCCTCGTCGTGCGCCACCGCGACGGCCTGCCTCGCGAGCGCCGACGTTGGAGGCGACGGCGCGGCCGAGTCCCTGTCCTTCATCAACGCGACCGGCGGTTCGCGCACGGTCTTCCTCGTCGTCTCCCGCTACACGCCCGGCGCGATGACGTTCCAGGTCGCGGCGACCCTCAACTGATGCGCGGTCCCCGCTTCGTCGCCTGGGTGGTCCTCACCGCCACCGTGGCCGCGGCCGAGCCGATGGGCCGCGACATCAACCCCGGCGTGCTGGGGCCCAACGCGCTGCCGACGCTCGCCGCCGACGCGCCGTGGGTCCGGGACGAGCTCCACGTGCAGCTCGGCCTGGCCGGACAGGTGTCGACGCCCGAGGGCGGGGGCCGTGACGTGTCGATGCTGGTGCCGTTCCGCGTCGAGCTCGGCCTGTACCGGCGCATCGCCTTCTGGGCCGAGGGCAGCCCCTTCGAGCTCTTCCAGTACTCGCCCGAGACGTACGCGGCGTGGCAACCCCGGCGCTCGAAGGGCATCACCCGCGCCGACGTCCGCCTCGGCACGCGCGTGCGCCTGTGGAGTGGAGCCGGGCTGCTGCCGACCTCGGCGGTGCGGGTCGTGCTGAAGACCGCCACCGGCGAGGACCTGTACACGCGCCGCTTCCTCGACGCCCCGGCCTACCAGCTCGACTGGACCAACGCGTGGCGCTGGCACCTGCCGGGCGCGACCCGCCTCGAGGCCTGGGCCACCGTCGGCTTCCTCGCCTGGCAACAGGGCGCCGTCGGCCAGAACGACGCCTTCACCTGGGCCACCACCGTCGTCGCGCGTGCGGAGCCGGTCTCCATCTCGGTGGAGGCGCGCGGCTACGTCGGGTGGGTGCGCAACGACGCGCCCGTCACCTTCGCCCTCGCCACCCGGGTGGCGCTCACGGCTCACCTCGACCTGCTCGTGAGCGGCGCACACACCGTCAGGGACCCGCCCTCGGTCGACCTGCAGGTGGCCCTCCGCGTCCGGGTGCCGACGGGTGAGTGAGGCCCGCGCGGGAGCACCGGCCAGGCTTCGTCAGCGACCCTTCACGCGCTTCTTGCGCGAGTCGAGCTGCTGAAAGAGCGGCTCGAGGCCCTTCGGCATCACGTCGAAGCAGACGCCGATGCGGCTGTAGACCGACGTCATCGGGCTCCCAGCCTCGGCCCAGGCGACGGTGCCGGTGAAGTCCACCTCGGCCCCATCCACGAGGAAGAAGCCGTGCACCTTCGAGCCGGGCAGGAAGACCTGCGGCAGCTCGGCCTGGAAGCCCCCGCGGGAGACGTCGGCGGTGAGCGCGGGCAGCCGGCGGCCCAGCGAGAGGGGAAGGCGCAGCGCACGACGGAGCGAGCTTCGACGGGTCGTCATGCGCGACAGGCTTCCACAGCCGTGTGGCGCGTCGAGTTTCTGGCCGGTCCCGACGGTCGCTCGCCATCGGCTGCTGATCAGCTACACCACCCCTTCGAATGGCCCGTCCAGCGAGACGCCCCGGCTGGCAGTGGACGACGCTGCTCGTCTCGGTGGCGCTCGCGGCCACGCTGGGAGCCACCCTCTACTTCGCCACGTCGAGCCTGCCGTACCTCGCCTCGTCTCCGACGACGGACCCGACGTTCGGCGAGCTGAACGCGTGCCTTCACCGCCTCGTGCCGTCGCGCACCGGGTTCGCGGTGGCGCGCGACGCGAGGGCCGCGGCCGTCTGGTCGACCAACACGCTCGCGCGCTGCAGCCGGGGCACTGACGAGCTCCGTGAAGAGACGTGGAGCGTGGCGGGCATCACCGTGGGCGCCTTCGACGGCGCGGGCACGCTGTGGGTCGTGTCCCAGCCTGGCGGCCTCGCCTCGACGCTGCTCGAGGTCCGACCGGGGGCCGTGACGCCCCACGGAGAGAGCGGCGCGACGAGCCTCGTGGGCACGACGAACGGCATCGTGGTGCTCGAGCAGAGCGGCCGGCTCGTCTCCCTCTCCTCCTCGGGCGAAGCCACCGCCGTGGCCGAGGTGCCTCCCGGGCGGGGCCTGACGTTGAGCGCCAGCGCCGACGGCGAGCGGGTGGCGGTGACCGGCGACGGCGTCGTGCGGGTCTTCGGAGCGCGCAAGCTCGAGGCGGTGCGCCTGGAGGCGCCCTGCGACGTGAAGCGCTTCTGGTGGCTCGAGGGTGGCCACCGCGCGCTCCTCACCTGCCGCGCGGACGACCTCGCGCTCGTGCTCGACACCAGCACCGGCGCGCAGGAGACGGCGGCGCCCGGGCAGCGAGCCCCGTCCTTCCTCGCCGGACCGCTCGGCCCCTTCGTCGTCGCGTGCGACGTGCTGCCGTGCACCGCCGAGCCCCCGCTGGAGCCACGACGATGAGGTCGGCCTGGCTCGTGCTCTTCGTCGCCTCGGGCTGCGCCGCGACCCTGCCCATCACCCGCACCGTGCCGCCGGCGCTCGGGGACGCGAACAGCATCGCGGTCGCGGCGTCCGGCCCGTACGCGTCGGAGCTCATCGCCGGTGTCCGCGCGCGCGTCGGCGCCCGCGCGAAGGTGGAGTCGTGCGTCGTCGGCTGCCCCGCGGTCGGGCTCTACGCCTCGCTCGCGCTGACGCCCGGCCCACACGAAGGCCGCGTCGAGCGGACCTGCCAGGCAGAGGTCTACACCGGCAAGAGCTGGCTCGTGCCCGAGACGAAGCGGGGCGACCTCGTGGTGACCGTGCGGGAGCTGAGCGGCTGCCTCGACGCCATCACCCGGCTGTTGCTCGAGCCGCGCGTGGAGACGACCCGCGTCGCCCTCGACGCTCGCGGGGCGCTCGAGCCCATCGCCCGGAAGATGCGCGAGGGCCGGCTCGACGAGGCCCGCGTGTCGCTCGCGCAGCTCGTCGCCGACGCACCCGGCCAGGCCGGCGCCTGGTACGACCTCGGCGTCGTGCACGAAGCGCAAGGCCGCCTCGATGACGCCCGCGGCTGCTACTCGAAGGCCCGCGCGCTGGCGCCCGACGACTGGCTCGCGCGTCAGCTGGCCCAGCGCCCGTGACGCGACCTCACTTCCCCGGCTTGCGGCCGCGCGTCGTGAGCAGGTCGGTGTCACGCAGCCCGGCCGGCCGCTTCGTGATGCCCAGGTGACGCAGGTAGCCGGCGACCGACTCGCGCGTCGCGAAGAGGCGCGGCGTGCTGCGCACCTCCTCGAGCTCGCGGAAGAAGCGGCTCGCGCTCGGCCGCAGCCCAGCCTCTCGCGCCAGCACCTGCGCGAGCAGCGCGTCGAGCGCCGGCTCTCCCGTCGCCGCGTCACCCTCGCGAGCGCCCGTCATGGCCTCGCGCAGCACGACGCCCACCGCGAACACGTCGCTCTTCACCGACGCGCTTCCTCCCTCGAGCAACTCGGGCGCGAGGTAGCCCGGCTTGCCCTCGCGACCGGCGCGCGCGGCCGAGAGCCCGAGGTCGGTCAGCTTCACCTCCCCGGTCGCGGCGAGCAGCACGTTCTCGGGGCTGATGTCCCGGTGGAGCAGCCCGTCTGGCGCGCCCTTCTCCGCGGCGCGGTGGAGCTGCACCAACCCGACCAGCACCTCGGAGACCACCTGGAGGGCGAGCGACGCGTGCAGCCGGCCCCGCGTCAGCACCTCCCGCAGGCTCGGCCCATCGACCCACTCCATCACGAGGAACTGGTCGCCCTCGTCCTCGAAGGACTCGCGCACGGCGACGAGGTTGGGGTGCCTCAGGCGGCGGGCGACGGCCGCTTCGGCCCAGAAGCGCTCGAGGAAGGTCTGGTCCATCGCGAGGTACGGGTGCAGGTGCTTGAGCACGACCCGCTCCCCCGTCTCCTCGTGCTGGGCGAGGAAGACCGTCGCGGTCGCGCCTTCACCCAGAACCCCCAGCAGCCGGTACGGCCCAATCTCCCGCGTCGCGCCCACGCCCAGAGCATGCCCCCGACCGGGCGCGGCTGTCAGGGTTGATCAACCTCTCGAACGATGAGCCGTGATTTTCCAGAGTGACGTCTCGCCGGGACGCTGGCACGTTGCGCCCATGGACACGCAGACGCTCCAGCGCCTCCGCGCCGAGGTCGAGGCCGCCTCGACGCTCCACCTCGCCCTCGGTCGCATCGCCACCCGCGCCCGGCCCGACGCCCCCACCGGGTGGACTGGACCGCTCCTCGAAGAGCTCGAGGACCTCACCGACGACGACGGTGGCTTCTCGCACGCGAGCCTGGCCGAGATCCGCCGGCGCTCAGGCTCGGCCCTCATCGCGCAGTACCACGCCGTCAAGGCCGCCATCGACAACGCGCCGGACTTCGCGCGGCCCGGGCTGCAGCACCTGCTCGACGCCGCGCTGGTGACGGGCACCGGGAACGCGAGCGTGCCGAGGTCGAACGGCGTGCCCACGGTGCTGTCCGGGCTGGTGAAGTCCGGCGAGCTCAGGCTCGACTTCGCCATGCGCGCCGCCCAGCTCGCGCGTGACGGCCTGCCCGCGGGCGAGCCTGCGACCCGGGCCCCGAAGCCGACGACGAAGAAGGCCGCCGCGAAGAAGCCGGCGAAGAGGGCCACGAAGAAGCCGGCCGCGAAGAGGCCGGCCGCGAAGAAGTCGGCACCGAAGAAGCCCACCGCGAAGAAGGCGCCCGCGAAGAAGCCGGCGCCGAAGAAGAAGCCCGGGAAGCGCTGAGTTGGCAGCGCGCGCCCTGCCGCTCACCACCGGAGCGTCGGCCCGTCACGCGGTCGCGCTCTCGTTGACGCTCGCGCTCGCGTGCGCGCGAACCACCCCTGCCCGCAAGGAGGACCCGATGACGACGACCCCCGCGCTGCCCAAGGCCGCCTCGCTGCTGTCCGGCTCCGTCGAGCAGTTCACCAGGCGCTGCGACGAGGCCCTCGCGACGGCGAAGGCGAACCTCGAGGCCCTCAAGAAGCTGGGGCCCGGCGCCGACGCGCAGAAGCTCTCGCTCTACGACGACGCGACGACGCTCTTGTCGAACGCCGGCGCGCGCAGCGGGCTCGCCCGCGAGGTGCACCCCGCGGCGACGTTCAGGGAGGCGGCCGAGGCGTGCGAGCAGCGCATCGAGGCCTTCAACGTCGAGCTCGCCCAGGACAAGGCGCTCTACGACGCGCTCGCCGCCGTCGACGGCAAGGCCTTCGACCCGGTGACGGGCTTCTGGCTCTTCAAGACGCTGCGCGAGTTCCGCCGCGCCGGCGTGGACCGCGACGAGGCGACGCGCGCGAAGGTGAAGGCGCTCAACGAAGAGCTCGTGAAGCTGGGCCAGGCCTTCGGCCGCAACATCCGCGACGACGTGCGCACGGTGACGGCGAAGCCGGCCGACCTCGACGGGGTACCGAAGGACTGGCTCGACGCGCACCCGGTGGGCGCCGGCGGCCTCGTGACCGTCACCACCAACCCGCCCGACTACCTGCCGGTGATGGTGTACGCGAAGAGCGCGACGGTGCGCGAGGCGCTGTGGCGCGCGTACCGCAACCGCGCCTTCCCGGCGAACGTCGAGGTGCTGAAGACGCTGCTCGCGAAGCGGCACGAGCTGGCGACGCTGCTCGGCTACGCGTCGTGGGCCGACTACGCGCTCGAGACGAAGATGGCGAAGACGGGCAAGGCGGCGGCCGACTTCATCGAGCAGGGCCGCAAGGCCACCGAGGCGCGCGCGAAGGCCGACATGGCCGTGCTGCTCGCCCGCAAGCAGAAGGACGCGCCCGGCGCGAAGGCCGTCGAGCCCTGGGAGCAGGACTTCTACGAGGACCGGGTGAAGAACGAGCAGTACGGCCTCGACTCGCAGGCGCTGCGCACCTACTTCGAGTTCGGCACCGTGAAGCAGGGGGTGATGGACCTCACCTCGCGGCTCTTCTCGGTGCGCTACGTGAAGGTGACGGACGCGCAGGTCTGGCACCCGGACGTCGAGACGTACGACGTGTACGAGGGTGACGCGCTGCTCGGGCGCTTCCACCTCGACATGCACCCGCGCGACAACAAGTACAAACACGCGGCGCAGTTCGGCCTCACCGTGGGCCGCGGCGGCCGGGAGCTGCCCGAGGCGGTGCTGGTGTGCAACTTCCCGAAGCCCGGGGGCCTCTTGCAGCACAGCGAGGTCGAGACGTTCTTCCACGAGTTCGGCCACCTGCTGCACGAGCTCTTCGCGGGCCGCCAGCGGTGGGGCGGCGTGTCGGGCATTCGCACCGAGTGGGACTTCGTCGAGGTGCCGTCGATGCTGCTGCAGGAGTGGCCGCTCGACGCCGAGGCGCTGGCCGCCTTCGCGAAGCACCACCCGACGGGCGAGGTGATTCCCGCCGCGCTCGTGAAGCAGCTCAAGGCGGCGAAGGAGTTCGGCGTGGGCCTGTCGACGCGCCGGCAGTTCTTCCTCGCGGCCGTGTCCCTCGGGTACCACGACCGCGCGCCGGGCTTCGACACCTCGGCCGTGCTGAAGGAGCTGCAGGCCTCGTTCGAGCCGTTCCGCCGCGAGCACGTCGAGGGCACGCACTTCGAGCTGGGCTTCGGCCACCTCGATGGCTACTCGGCCGCCTACTACACGTACCAGTGGAGCACCGTCATCGCGAAGGACCTGCTCACGCGCTTCAAGGCGAAGGGCATGCTGAACGGCGAGGTGGCCACCGAGTACCGCAAGAAGGTGCTCGAGCCCGGCGGAAGCCGTGAGGCCGCGGCCCTCGTGCAGGACTTCCTCGGCAGGCCGTACCGCTTCGACGCGTTCCAGGCCTGGCTCGACGGGAGGTAGCGGTGCGGGTCGAGTACGTGCTCGTCGCGCTGTTCGCCGTCGCCACCGCCGTGGCGCTCGTCGCGCGCAGGTTCAGGGTACCGTACACCGTCGCCCTCGTCATCGCGGGCCTGGCGCTCGGCACGGCGCACGCGCTCGAGCCGCCTCACCTCACGCGCGAGCTCCTCTACGCCGTCTTCCTGCCGGGCCTGCTCTTCGAGGCCTCGTTCGCGCTCGAGTTCAAGAAGTTCTGGGCGAACAAGGTGGCCGTCACGGCGCTCGCGGTGCCGGGGTTGCTGCTCGCCATCGCGCTGACGTCGTTCCTCCTGGTCCCGGTGGTGAACGGACTGCACTTCGTCGAGGACTTCACCCTGCTCGAGGGCCTCGTCTTCGCCGCGGTCATCGCCGCGACCGACCCCATCGCGGTGGTGGGGCTCTTCAAGGCGCTGGGCGCTCCCAAGCGGCTCGCCGTGCTCGTCGAGGGCGAGAGCCTGCTCAACGACGGCACCGCCGTGGTCGTCTTCACCATCATCGTCGGCGTCGCGGCGGGCCAGCCCTTCTCGCTGCCCGTCGCCCTCGTCGAGTTCGTGCGCGTCGTCGGCATGGGCGTGCTGGTCGGCCTCGCCTTCGGGTACGGCGCCTCGCTGGTCATCCAGAAGGTGGACGACCCGATGATCGAGATCACCGTCACCACCATTGCGGCCTACGGCAGCTTCGTCGCGGCCGAGCACTTCCACTACTCCGGCGTCATCGCGACGGTGACGGCGGGCATGCTGTGCGGGAACTACGCGGCGCGCACGGGCATGAGCCCTTCGACGCGCATCGCGGTTGCCACGTTCTGGGAGTACCTCGCGTTCGCGTTGAACAGCCTGGTGTTCCTCTTGATTGGCTTCGAGGTCGAAGAGGACGCCCTGGTCGCCGCGTGGCTCCCCATCGTCGTGGGCTTCGGCGCGGTGGTGCTGGGGCGCGCGGCCGTCATCTACCTCGTGTCGCTGCTGCTGAAGCGCAGCTCGGAGGCCATCCCCTGGTCCTGGGCCACGGTGCTGACGTGGGGTGGGCTGCGCGGGAGCCTGTCGATGGTGCTGGTGCTCGGCCTGCCGCAGTCGCTGCCGCACCGCGACATCCTCGTGACGATGACGTTCGGGGTCGTCATCCTCTCCATTCTCGTCCAGGGCCTCACCATGGGGCCGCTCCTCAGGCGGCTCGGGCTGGTCGGGCATCACGGCGCCGCCCTCGAGCTCGAGCGCCTGCGTGGCCAGTCTCAGGGCGCGGCGGCCGCGCTCCAGGAGCTGACCCGCCTCGAGCAGGCTGGTGGGGTGTCGAGCGCCGCGCTGGCGCAGGTGCGCGCGGCCTACGAGGAGCGCCAGGCCGGCCTGCGCAAGGCCATCGACGCCGTCCACCTCGAGGCCGCCGACGCTGCTGCCGAGGAGCGGCGCCGCGCGCTGGTGCACGCCCTCACCGCCGAGAAGGACGCGCTCCTGTCGGCGAAGGCCCGCGGCGCCCTCGACGCCGCCGTGCTCGACGAGCTCATCGCGGACGTCGACAGGCGCCTCGTCGAGGCGTCCACCGCGGCCAACGTCTGAAGAAACCGGCCCGCGGCCGCCGGGGCTCGCGTAGGTTTCGGTTTGATGTCAAAGCACCACGACAAGCACAAGAAGCACCACCGCAGCTCGGCCATCGACTCGTTCATCGACGCCGGCCGCCTCGACGCGGCGCTGGCGCCGTGGGTGCCCGACGCCGACGAGCGCGCGTTCGTCTTGCGGTGCGTGCTCGAGGAGGGGCCCTCTCACCACCGGGGGGCGAACTTCGTGCTGCTCTCGTTGCTCGTCGACCTGACGCAGCGCCTTGGCGTGAAGGCGCCCGGGGCCGGTCGTTCGCGGCCCTTCCCGATGCGGCTGCCGCCCCACCTCGAGGAGGAGATTGACGACGACGAGTGGCCCCTGGGCGTGCCTGAGCGGCCCCTGGTCGCCCTCGCCTCGAATGACGAGCGCGCCCTCGACGCGATGGTGGACTGCATGACCGACGGGCCGCCCCAGCACGCGCTGGCGAACGTGCTCATGCTGCAGCTGCTCGACGCGATGCTCGCGAAGGTGGGGAGCGCGCCGTGACGGGCGCGGTGGACCTCGGCACCATCGAGCAGGCCTTCCGGGTGGCGGCGGCAGAGCTGGGCATGTGCGACGCCGCGTGGCGCTTCGCGCAGCAGCTCTCGACGGCCGGCGGGCCCGAGGTCGTCGAGCAGGTGCGCGATGGGCTCGGCCGCGTGTTCCCCGTCCTCGACGCCGTGTTCAGCCGGCACCTCGCCAGCACCCCGGCGCCCAGCGGTGACGCGTCAGCCGCCGCCCGGGCCTGCGCGGGCCTCAGACGCCTCGTCCTCGTCGGCCTCGAGGCGCGGTGGACCGACGCGCTCGTGAAGCAGCTCGAGGGTGTCGAGCTGGCGGTGCTGCTGCCGGCGGCGCTGCCGGGAGACGTGGGCCGGGTGATGGCCAACCTGCCGCCAGCCGTCCAGCACGTGACGCTCGACGACTTCCAGCGCCTGGCCGGCCCGAAGAGCGGGCTCCTCACCTTCGTCTACGGAGCCACGGCGCAAGGGGCCTTCGTGCTTCCCGAGTGGGTGCGCGCGCAAGGGCCCGACGTGCGCGCCCAGTTCCGGAGCTTCATCGGCTGGGCGATTCTCGACGCGCCGCCCGACGTGTACCCACGGTGGCTCGTCGAGGTGCCGCCCACCGCCTTCACCGCGCTCGTCTCATGACGGGTCACCAGCTCGCGACCACCCTGGCGCTGGTGGCGACGCTCGTCGCGCAGGCGATGCTGCCCGGCTGGCGGCTGCTCGTGGTGACGACGGGCGCGCTGGCGTCGATGGTGTTGAGCGCGGTGCTGGGCGGCGTCGGAGCCCAGGCGCTGTTCGCGCAGGTGCCGTGGGACGTGCTCGTCATCGTCGTCGTGCTGGGGCTGTTCTCGGAGTTCCTCGCGGCGTCGAGGGCCTTCGGGCTGCTCGCGGTGCGGGCCGCCAACCTGTCTGGGGGCCGCCCGCTGCGGCTCACCGTCATCTTCGTCGTCTCGATGTACGCGGTCAGCGGCGTGGTGAACAACCTCACGGCCCTGCTGCTGGTGCTGCCGGTGCTGCTGAGCCTCTTGAAGCTGCTCGGCACCTCGCAGCGGCACCTCACCTGGACGCTCGGCGCGGTGCTGGTGGCGTGCAACCTGGGCGGCGCGGCGACGCCCATCGGCGACTTCCCCGCGATCCTGCTGCTCGGCCGCGGCGCGATGACGTTCACCGACTACCTCACGCGGGCGCTCCCGCAGACGCTGGTGGCGCTCGGGCTCTTCCTCGGCGTGGTGTTCGTGGCGCGCCCGCAGCGCGACCTGCCGCAGAGCCCCGTCAACGCCAGCCTGGCCCTCACGACGATGCGCGCGCTGTACCGCAACGTGCGTGTAGACCGGCGCCTCGTCGTGCCGGGGGCCCTCGGCCTGCTCGCGATGCTGGCCGGCTGGCTGCTGCTGCCCGCGTCGTGGGGCCTCGGGCCAGACGTCGTCGCCTGGGCGGGCGCCGCGCTCGTCCTCTGGAGCCTGCCGTCGCTCGGAGAGTCCCTCACCCGCCGCCGGGTGGACGTCGAGGCGGTGCTCTTCCTGCTCTCGCTCTTCCTGCTCGTCGGAGCGGTTCGCGCGGCGGGCACCTTCGAGCTCGCCGGACAGGCGCTGGCCTCGCTTCCGCTCTCGCCGAAGGGACAGGTGCTGGTCTTCCTCGTCATCGCGGCGGTGCTGACGGGCCTGTTCTCGGCTGGCCCGGGAATGGCGGCGCTCCTCGACGTCGCGCAGGGGCTCGCCCAGCACCACCCACCCGAGGCCATCTACGTGGGGCTGGCGATGTCGGTCTGCGCGGGCAGCTCGCTGTTCCTCACCGCGGCGACGTCGGGGCCTCTCACCCAGTCGCTCACCGAACGGGCGGCCCTGCGCACGCGTTCCGACGCGCCAGGCCGCTTCGGCTTCTTCGAGTTCGCGCCCGTCGGGCTGCTGGGCTTCATCGTCATCCTCGGCACCGGGCTCGCCTTCGTCTGGGCTTCGCTGTGACGCACGGCTGACCTCGAAGCTGGCGGAACAACGGCCGCCTCGGGCGCGAACGCGAACGCGTGCGAGCGAGCTCCTCACGCGCCGGACTCGCTGACCTGCGGTGTCAGCCCTGCGTGCTGTACTGGGCGCATGACGAGACGACCGAAGAGCGCGAGTGAGACGTTCGTGCGTGCCGCCGTGGGGACGGGCGCGAACGCGCTGATGCGGAAGGCCGGCTTCAAGCGGCCAGGGGGCGGGTGGAGGTACTACCGCGAGCGGCCGTGGATCGAGGCGTCACCGCTACGCGACGAGGTGCTGGTCTCCGCCAGCTGGCCGAGCCGTGGGACGGGCGAGCTGGAGCTCCAGCTCAGGTCGGCGGCGCCGCATGCCTCGGCGCTGCGCTCGCACGAGGTGCGGTTCCCCCTCGACGTGCTCGGCGACCCGTTGGACCTCGCGGTGTGGCTCAACCACTGGCTCCGCACCGAGGGCCTGCCGTGGTTCGACCGCCCGCTCGACCTCGTCGCCCTCGCCCAGGAGGCCGAGGCGTCGCGCCCCCGGCTCGAGTGGACCGACTGGGACACGCATCGGATCGCGTCGCTGTGGCGCCTCGCCGGTCGGCCCGAGGAGGCGGAGCGGCTCGAGGCGTCCCTGCGACTGCGACCGGCCCCCACTGACGCGGACGCGCCGTTCTGACCTGCGACGGCGCAGGGGCGACGCAGCCTGACGCGCTGGCGACCGGCCCCCACCGACGCGGACGCGCCGTTCTGACCTGCGAAGGGGCGACGCAGCCTGACGCGCTGGCGACGGCATTTCGGCTCGACGACGCCAGCCTGTGGGCTCACCCGATGCCGGCGCGCTCCGCCAGCTCGGCCACGCTCGTGCCCTGCCGGTCCGAGAACTCCCTGGCGACGTGCGCGAGGTCCTTCTTCGCGCCGGGGCGATCGCCGCTGACCCACTTGAGCTGCGCCCGCAGCACCCTCGTGAAGCCATCGCCGAGGTCGAGGGTGCGGAGCGCGCTCCTGGCGTCAACGACCGCGTCCCACTCGTCGAGGAGCCGCTCGAGACCACGCCACAGCGCCGCGCCGCTCGCAGGCCCGGGGACGTGCCGGGCGGGGAGACCTCGGACAAACTCCTCGAGGCCCCCACCGAGGTGGACCGTCTGGCCGCCAATGATCAGGTTCCCGACGTCGTCCGCCCCGAGCGCCTCCACCTCGTCGAAGACGAGGCCGACGTTCACGTAGAAGTCGCCAGCGCCGCGAGAGCCCTCGAAGGTGATCAGCTGACGCGTCTTACCCACCCGCCGCGAGAAGGTGAGCGCCTTCTTCCTGAACCCGCGCGCCTTCAGCCCCGGAGCGATGCCCGCGGTGACGAGGGTGATGAGCGGCTGGCGAACGGCCACCGAGCGACGATAGCGAAGCGCGCCCACCGCGTCGCGGCTCCCCGAGTGAGGCCCGCTCGGGCTTCGCTCGCGAACGCGAATGCGTGCGCGCAACGAGGCGTCGGCTGACCGGCGATGTCAGCCCTGCGTGCTGTGCTGGGCGCATGCGAAACAAGCGACCGAAGGACCCGTTCGAGACGTTCGTGCGCGCCGTCCTCACCCTGGGCGCGAACCCGCTGATGAAGAAGGCCGGCTTCAAGCGGCCAGGCGGCGGGTGGAGGTACTACCGGGAGCGGCCCTGGACGGAGCGCTCTCCCTGGCTGGACGAGGTGTCGGTGGGGGCGGCCGGCTGGACGGTGGGGCACCTCACCCTGCGCCTGGCGCTCTCGGCGCAGCCCCACGTCCTCGTGTGCACTCACCGCTTCGACTTCCCCGTCGATTTGCTGGGCGACTCCCGGGACCTCGCGGTGTGGGTCCACCACTGGCTTCGCTCCGAGGCCCTGCCGTGGTTCGAGCGGCCGCTCGACCTCGAGGCCGTCGCGCGTGAGACCGAAGCGACGGAGCTGCGCCCGGGCCGCTCGGACTGGGCCGTTCGGCGGGTCGCGGGGCTGTGGCGCCTCGCCGGGCGACCTGAGGAGGCGGCGCGGGTCGAGGTCGAGCCTCCCGTCATGTGCGGCGATGGGTTGCCCTTCTGAGCCGCAGCGGCTCATGCGTGCACCTGCCGACGGGCGCGTGCTAGCTCGCCCGCATGCAGAGCTTCGAAGAGGTCGCGTCCTTCATCCGCCAGAACGAGGTGGGCCGCCGCGCGTGGCTCGACACGCCGTACGGCCGCCGCCTCGTCACCTACGCCGACCTCACCGCCACCGGCCGCTACCTGCACTTCGTCGAGGCCTGGCTCCGACGCGTGCGGCCCTTCTATGCGAACTCGCACACGGCCATCTCGTCGACCGGCCGCGTGATGACCGAGCTGCGTGAGGAGGCCCGCCGCGTCATCAAGCGCGCGGTCAACGCGGGCCCGCACGACGAGGTGCTCTTCGTGGGCAGCGGCGCCACGGCCGCGGTGAACAAGCTGGTCGGCCTGCTGGGCTGGCGCATCTCGGAGCCGCTCGAGCGCGAGTTCAACCTGTCGTCGCTCATTCCCCGCGAGAAGCGGCCGGTCGTCTTCGTGGGGCCGTACGAGCACCACTCGAACGAGCTGCCGTGGCTCGAGTCCATCGCCGAGGTGGTGTCCATCGAGCTGACGGCGAAGGGGCAGATCGACCTCGCGGACCTCGAGCGCAAGGTGGCGATGTTCCCCGAGCGGCCGATGCGGCTGGGCGCCTTCTCGGCGGCGTCGAACGTGACGGGCGTCTTGAGCGACGTGAAGGCGCTCGCGCGGGTGATGCACCGGCACGAGGGCGTCGTCGTCATCGACTACGCGGCGGGAGGGCCCTACATGCCCATCGACCTGCACCCCGCCGACGAGGCCGAGCGCATCGACGCGGCGTTCCTCTCGACGCACAAGTTCATCGGCGGCCCCGAGGGCTCGGGCCTGCTCATCGCCCACCGCGACCTCTTCCGCACGCGCAGCCCCGAGCGCCCCGGCGGCGGCACGGTGGACTACGTCGCGTCCTTCGAGCGCACGTCGGTGGACTACGTGGGCCGCCTCGACGAGCGCGAAGAGGGCGGCACGCCCGCCATCCTCGGCGACATCCGCGCGGGCATCGGCTTCTGCGTGAAGGAGATGATCGGCCCCGCGCGCATCCTCGAGCACGACGTCAGGCTCGCGGACTACGCGCTGTCGCGCCTGGGCCGGCACCCGCGCATTCGGCTGCTCGGGCCCACCGACGTGCCGCGCCTGCCCATCATCAGCTTCAACATCGAGCGGCTGCACCACGACTTCGTGTCGGCGCTGCTCGACCACCTGTTCGGCGTTCAGAACCGCGCGGGCTGCAGCTGCGCGGGGCCGTACGGCCACCGGCTGCTGGGCATCTCTCGGGAGCGCTCCGAGGCGTACCGGGCCCTCATCGCGAGGGGCCTCACCGGCATCAAGCCCGGGTGGGTGCGCGTCACGCTGCCGTACTACGCGAGCGAGGAGGACATCGAGTTCCTGCTCTCGGCCATCGAGTTCGTCGCCGACCTCGGCCACGGGTTCCTCACCGAGTACCGCTTCGGCTGGCTCGACGGCGTCTGGCGGCACGTGAGCCGGCCCATGAGCGACCTGCGGCCCATCGAGCTCACCGTCGACGCGCTGATGGAGGCCGCGCAGAGCTTCGCCGCTGGCGACCACGAGCAGCCGATGTCGAACGCGCAGATTCGCGCCGAGCGGAAGCGGTACTTCGACGAAGCGCACGTGAGGGGCCGGGAGCTGCTCGCCGCCTCGCCAGCCGCGCCGTGGAGGAACGCGTCGACCGGCCACGCTGACGTGGACGCGCTGGTGTGGTTCGACTTCGTGCACACCGATGACCCCTGGGCGAAGGTGCCCGCGACCGCGCCCGCCCGCCCGCTACCGAGCCGCTGCGGGCTCTTCTCCGAGATTCCCCAGGCGCCCCACCGGCCCGGGCTCGTCACGGCATGAGGAGCCGCACGTCGGAACGCTGCGCGCGGGAGTCGCGAACATCGCCGGTGCGCAGCTGAAGCGCTGCGCCACGAGCGAGGACCCTCAGGGCCCGAGGTCGACGATGACGGCGCTGTCGCGGTTCGTCGCGACGACGATGGTGCGCTGGGCCCCCGGCAGGCACTGAGGGTGAGGAGGAAGAACGCGACGACCCTCTGCATCAGCGGCACACCGCCTCCTGACGTCAGACGTCGATGGAGAAGCGCTTCACCAGCTCGCCCTTCTTCGAGAACAGGGCGAAGTGCTCGGCGCCGCGGCCGGAGCGGTCTCCCGTGATGAGCAGGAACGAGCCGTCGCTCTTGTTCTTGAAGACCTGCTGCTCGATGGAGTCGCCGCGAAGCTTCTTCTTGTCCTCGGCGAAGACCGTCTTCATCTCGGGCGTGAGCGCGTCGGTGCGGGCCCTGCCCTTCAGCTCGCTCGCCGTCGCGTAGTAGTTGCGGATGACGCCGAGGTCGGTGTTCTCGATGGTGCCCTTCCAGGCCTTCATCTCGGGCCCGCCGAAGTGCTCGGCGTACGCGCCCTGGATGCGCTTGCGGTTGCGCTCGATGTTCTTCGTGTCGTCCTTCAGCTCGATGGACTTGCCCGAGGCGTCGAAGAGGGCGAACGAGGTGCCGAACTCGGAGTACTGGCTGAGCAGGTACGCCGGCTTTCCGGCGACGTCGAGCTCGGTCATGTTCACCTCGTCCTCCGGCTGCCCCTTGAGCCAGCGGTCGTGGATCTTCTGGATGGCCGCCGGCACGTCGGCGCGCTTCACCGTCTTGCCGCCCTCGCCGCCGGGGCCCCACGGGCCGGCCGTGCTCGCGGCCTTCTGCGCGTAAGCCACCCAGTCCGCCCGGCTCATCGACTGGTCGAGCTCCTTCAGGATGAGCCGCGTCGCCTTCGTCTCGACGGCCGCGTCGGTGCGGTCGATGGCCTTGAAGATGTCGTCGATGGGCTTCTTCGAGCCGCTCGCCTTCGCCTCCTTGATGAGGGTGCGGGCCTCGGTGGCGCTGATCTTCTTGTCGGCTGCGGCACGGCGGGTCGCGACGTCGAGCTTCGAGATGGTGGGCATGGAGCCTCCGGCAGTGGGTGGCCGCACCGTACCGCCTTCGTCAACGGCGTGGCGCGTCGGTCGAGGTCGCCGTTCGCAGTGCGTCACGAGGGAGCGATGCGAATAAGCTCGGCGCCTCACCCACACGGGAGGTTCCTGATGAAGTGGCTCTGTATCGTCCTCAACTTCTTCTTCCCCGGCCTCGGCTACCTCGTCGGCGTGCCCGAGAAGCGGGTCGTCGGCATCTTCTGGCTGCTGGGCGTCATCGGGCTCACCGCGGTGGAGCAGGGCATGGGCCTCGAGGCCGCCCTGCCCGACGCCTTCAAGGTGATGTTCGCGTCGGTCTTCGTGATGAACACCGGCTTCGCCATCGACACCTTCCTCATCTTCAAGGCGAAGGAAGGCAAGCCGGCGGCGTAGCGACGCCGATTCGAAGCGCCTGCTGCGGTGACTACGGCAGCAGCGAGATGCCCAGCAGCCCGGTGAGCCCCGCCGCGAACATCGCGAGCAGCGCCAGCACGCCGTGGGCCCCCGCGAGGTCCTTCTTCCCGGCCGTCAGCTTCCGCCCCAGCAGCCACAGCGCCACGAAAGTGACCGCGCTCGCGACGCCGAGCCAGCCGTGAAACGTGGCCAGCGGCTTCCAGCCGCGCAGCGTCACCGCCGAGCCCACACCGCCCACGGCGGACCCCACGAGCAGGGCCACGCTCCACGGCGCGAGCTTCACGTGGCGCTGCCAGCTGCCGGCCGGCGCCTGCACCCGCCGCAGCCGCTGCACGCGCTGATGGAAGCCCTGCCGGAAGACGTAGAAGGCCAGCAGCAGGGTGACGGCGGCCATCGCGGGGTGGGCCCAGGCGAGCGGTGACGTCGGCTCCATGGCGGCGCGCGTCTAGCACGGTCCAGAGATGCTGCACGCGCCCTCCGGCGGCGGCACGCCGAGCTCCGACCCCCGGCGTGGACAGCCTGCGCGAGCGGGTGGTGCTGCTCTCGTTCGGCGAGACGTGGGTGCTCGCCTCGCGGTGACGCGTGCTAGACGCCGCGGCGATGACTCAGCTGCGCATCGAAGGTGACGGCTCGTACGTGCCCACGACCGAGGACCCGCCGTACCAGCGCCTCGGCGGCGTCGATGGCGTCAAGGCGCTCGTCGAGGCCTTCTACGACGCGATGGAGGCGCACGAGGCTGAGCTCACCGCGCTGCACCGTTGCGACGCGCCGGGCAAGGTGAGCCGCGCCTCTCGCGACCACTTCGCCTCGTTCCTCGTCTACTGGCTCGGCGGCCCGCAGACGTACCTCGAGACGCGCGGCCACCCCCGCCTGCGCATGCGCCACGGGCAGGTAACGGTCAACGTGGCCATGCGCGACGCCTGGCTGCGCTCGATGCAGCGCGCCCTCGACGCGAAGGGCGTCACGGGCGGCGTGCGGAAGTACCTCGACGGGCGCTTCGCCGAGGTCGCCGACTTCCTGCGGAACGTCGACGGGTGACGCCATGACGCCCTGGCCCCGCAGCCTCGACGAGCCGCTGCGGCGCGCGTGGACGACGGTGGGCCCCTGGAAGGCGCTGCTCGCGCTCTCGCTGCTGTCGGGCGCGGCGGTGCGCGTGTGGCTGGCGCTCACCGACCTCGGCGTGCACTGGCCCGATGAGGTGTACCAATCGCTCGAGCCGGCGCATCGGCTCGTCTACGGCCGCTCCGTCGTTGCGTGGGAGTTCGTCGCGGGCGCGCGCAACTTCTTCTTTCCGTGGCTCCTGGCGGCCACGCTGAAGGTGCTCTCGGTGCTGGGGCTCGACGGGCCGTCGCGCTACCTCCCCGTGCTGCGCGTGGGGCTCGCGCTCTCGTCGATGGTGACGGTGGCGGGCGTGTACCGGCTCTCGAAGGCGCTGCGCTCGTCGCTGCCTGCGGCGGTGGCGGCGACGACGGCGCTGGCGTGGATGAGCCTGGCCATCTACTTCGCGCCGCGGGCGGCGAGCGAGGTGGTGACGGCGGCGCCGGTGACGTGGGGGCTCGCGCTGCTGCTCGGCGTCCCCCTCGGGCCCACGCCACGGTGGAAGCTCGTGGTGGGCGCGTCGCTGCTCGGCGCGGCGGTGCTGCTGCGCCTTCACTGCGGGCTCTTCGCGGGCGGCGCGCTGGTGACGCTGCTCGTTCAGCGTCGCTTCCGTGACGCGGCCTGGGTGGGCGCGGTGCTCGCGGGGTGGGCGGTGGCCTATGGCCTCATCGACCTGGTGACGTGGGGCGGCTTCCTGCACTCGGCGCTCTTCTACCTGCGCTTCAACGTTCTCGAGGGCCGCGCCGCCGAGTGGGGCACCGCGCCGACCGCCTTCTATACGAAGCACCTGGTGAAGAGCCTGGGCGTGCACTGGGTGCTGCTCGCGGTGCTGGGGCTGCTGGGGCTCAGGCGCGCGACGCCGGTGGTGCTGCTCGCGGCCGCGTTCCTGCTGGGCCACCTCGCGCTGCCGCACAAGGAGCTGCGCTTCCTCGTGCCGATGCTGCCCCTGCTGTGCGTCGCCGCGGGGGCGGGCCTCGACCAGGTGCGCGCGGTCAGGCCGCTGCTCGGCCTTGGCGTGCTGGTGACGCTGCTGGTGACGAGCGCGCTCTCGTTCGCCACCTTCCGCTCCCTCACGCGGCGCGACCTCGGCCAGTGGGACGAGGGGAGCGCGTATGACGTGGGCGGCCCGCAGTCGCGGCTGCTCGTCGCCGCGTCGAAGCAGGAAGACCTGTGCGGCCTCGCCCTCCTGGTGGGCAACCGGCACGACACGTTCGCGTTCACCGCGTTGCACCGCGACGTGCCCTTCTACGGCTTCGACGCCCCTCCCCGGGACGCCCGGCACTACAACTACGTCATCGCCGCCGAGGGCGCCGAGGCGGGTGACGTCATCGCCACCGACCACGGCGTCTCGCTCGTGCGTGTCAGCCGCGCGCCGTGCGTGAAGGACGCGGCGTGGGTGCCGTGGCTCGACGAGCGCACCCGGCAGGTCGCGCAGGGGCCGCAGTCGCGCTGGAAGCGGTGAGGTCGAGCGCCCTCGAGCGCGTCAGGGAAGCACGAGCGAGGGCGCGGCCCCGTCGTGAACCACGACGTTGAAGCACTCCGGCACCGGCAGCTCTCCACCATCGCTGGCGACGATGAGACAGGCCTGAAGGCGCGCGGACTGCCAGGCGACCGCGACGACCAGCAGCCCAGGCACGAGCGCAGCGACTGCCCTTCGGCGACCCGTGCCGGCAGGAGTCCGCCAGAGTCGGCTCATGGCTCGAAGTTGGCGCTCTTCGCCGGAATGCGGCGGAACGCCTCGCGCAGCGGCAGCCCGTACAGCCCGGCCAGCTCACGGAAGGCGCGGCCCCCGAGGATGAACTGGGTGCCGGGGAAGGTGACGGCGAAGCGGTCGTACAGCCGGTCGCCCTGCTCCGAGACGCCCTGCCCCCGCAGGAAGTGGCCGCCGGTGCGGTGCACGGCCGCGATGGTCGCCAGCAGCAGCTCGGGCGCGATGCCGCCGCCGCGCAGCGGCTTCTGCACGTAGAGGTCGAGCAGGTGACCGCCCCACGCCGTGTGGTGCACGTCGTAGGACCGCTGCCAGAAGGTGAAGCCCACCATCTCGGCGTCGTCGAAGGCGACCAGCGCCGAGATGCCGCCGTGGAGGACGGCGCGCGTCAGGGCCTCGCGAGAGCCGGTCCACCGCTTCTGAAACGTCTCCTGCATGTACTCGTCGAGGAGCCCGGTGAGCTGCAGCATGTCTTCGGGCCCTGCCTCGCGAACCTGGCTCATGCGCTCCTCCGTGGCCGAACCGTCGACGCTGAGCGCCCGCCTGTCCAGTGCTATGCGCCTGTGGTGGCCACGTGCGCGCTCCTCGCCGTCGTCCTCCTCGCGGCAGACGCGGGCCTCGAGCCACCCGAGGTGACGGCCCTCGCCGAGGCCGCCGCCAGCCCGGCGCCGCTCGCCCTCGACGCAGGCCACCCGGCCGACCCGTTCGCCGCCGAGTACCTGCCGCCAGGCGAGCAGGAGGTCGGCCCCGGCAAAGGCCAGGTGCGCGTCTTCGGCCTCGGCGGCGTGACGAGCGGGCCCGACCTGCTCGCGACCTTCACCGTCGAGTCGCTGCACCTCGCCTTCCTCGCCGTGCGCGGCTCCGTCACCGCCGAGCTGAGCAACTTCGGTCCGCCCCACCCACACCTGCTCTCAGCGCGCTTCGGTGTCGGTCTGCACGTCGCGCCGTACCGACGCGTGGACGCGAGCGTCTTCGTCGACGCGGGCCTCGCCGTCATCGACCTCTTCACGCCTCAGCGCACGGCCACCCCGCTGCTCTCGCCCGGCCTCGCGCTCGAGGTCGCCTTCACCGCGCACCTGTTCCTGCGTGCCGAAGGGCAGCTGACCTGGCTCCGCGCCCCGGCGTCGCTGCTGCGGTGGGCCGGGCTGCTCGGCCTCGGGTGGACGCTGTGAAGCGCAGGTTCGGCTTCATCGAGCGACGTCCCCGGCGACCCGCGCCTCGATGCGTCGGAGTCGCCAACCCGCACGGCCGCGGGAGCACGCCGTGAAGCGCGCGCACGGCCCCCCTGGCCGATGTCTCAGTCCCTCGACGGCACCGCGCGAGTACGCCGTGAAGCGCGCGCCCGGCTCTCCTGGCCGATGTCTCCGTCCCGCGACGGCACCGCGCGGGGGCACGCCGTGAAGCGCGCGCCCGGCTCTCCTGGCCGATGTCTCCGTCCCGCGACGGCACCGCGCGGGGGCACGCCGTGAGGCGCGCGCACGGCCCCCCTGGCCGATGTCTCAGTCCCTCGACGGCACCGCGCGAGTACGCCGTGAAGCGCGCGCCCGGCTCTCCTGGCCGATGTCTCCGTCCCGCGACGGCACCGCGCGGGGGCACGCCGTGAAGCGCCGCGTGCTTGTCATCGGCGCGGGACCAGCCGGGCTCGCCGCGGCGACCAGCTTGCTGGAGACCGCACGCGACCGCCTCGACGTCACGCTCGTGCACCAGGGCCACCACCTTGGCGGCAAGGCCTCGTCCACGCGCCGGCCGGACGGCCGCTTCGTCGAGCACGGCTGGCACATGGTGGTGGGCTTCTACGACCGGCTTCGCGCGCTGCTGCGACGCGCCGGCGTCAACGACCGCGACGTCTTCGTCTCGATGCGGGGCCAGAGCCACCCGTACGAGGCGTGGAGCCGCCGTATCCACACCCTCGACGCTGGCGGTGACGCGGTGGCGTTCGCGGCGCGCTTCGCGACCTACGACGGCCTGCCCGGCGCCGACCGCGCCAACTACTCGGCCTTCATGTCGCAGGCGTTCCTCGAGGCCTTCAGCGGTGCCGACCTCACGCGCCACGACGACCTCTGCTTCGACACCTTCGCCGTCGAGCACGGGCTGCGGCCGTACGTGACGAAGTACTCGGTGTTCCGCTTCCTGCGCGAGGCGTACTTCAACTTCCCCGAGCGCATCAGCGCGTACCACGTGCTCCAGTCGATGCGGCTGATGAGCTCGCCGAAGCGCGCCGAGGCCTTCGTCTGCGTGGGGCCCTGGTCCGAGGTCGTCTGGCAGCCCATCGCGCGCTACTTCCTCTCGCTCGGCGGGAGCCTCGAGCCCTTCACCCTCGCGACCGACTGGGTGTGGACAGGCGACCGCATCACCGGCGTACGGGTGGCGCGGCCCGACAGCGCGGGCCACGGCGATGGCGCGCGCGCGTGGCGCGACGAGGTGCGGCCGGCTGCCGGGACCGAGCGGACGCTCGAGGGCTTCGACTTCGTCGTCTCCACCATCCCCCACGCCGTCTTCGTGAAGATGAACCGCGCCGAGGAGCGCATGTGGCGCTCGCCGTGGTTCGCCAGGCTCGAGAACCTGCGCTCGGCCGCGACGGTGTCGATGACGCTCACCACCACGAAACCGGTGCTGGCGGACAAGCCGGGGCCTGTCTTCGGCTTCCCGGCGCCGCTCGGCATCACCGTCAACATGAAGCCCTACTGGCGCGAGTACCGCGATGACCCCTCCGTCGGCAGCGTGCTCGACTTCGTCGGTCAGGAGGCCGGCTTCGAAACCTGGAGCGACGAGCAACTGGTGAGCTTCACGCTCGACTCGTTCTCCCGGGCGCCCCAGGTGGGCGACCTGCGCGCGGCTGGCGTGCGCGACGTCGAGCTGCACCGCAACCGCGCCGACGCCGAGCGCCTGCTCCTCTGCGAGCCCGGGGTGAATCAGTTCCGCCCCGGTCCACGCACGCCCTTCTCGAACCTCTTCGTCGCCGGCGACTGGGTACGCAACGAGGTCGACCTCATCTGCATGGAGGGGGCGGTCGCGTCGGGGCAGGCGGCGGCGGCGGCCGTCGTCGCGCGGCTCGGCTGAACGGGCTTCCACTGGCCTCGCACTGAGGCGCGCGCCCTTCCGCTTCGTTCGCGCTCGGCTCGTGACCGCCGCGCGGCGGCGAGGACCACGCCGGCGCCCCCTACCGGCTCTTCCGCGTCTCCACCTCCGAGGCACGGCGTGGCGTCGTGCGCGCCTCGGCACGCTCGAGCGTCACCGTCGGGCCCGGCGTCGCCGCCAGCGCCCGGTCGTCGCCGGCCGAAGGGAAGAGGTCGGCGAGCCACTTCGCGAGCTCGACGCGCCGCCCATGGAGGACCTGCTCGAGCGAGACCTGCAGGCTCGCGGCGCTCGGCGGCCGCTTCTCCGGTGCCGGCTCGAGGCACTGCTCGATGGTCGCGGCGAGCGGCGCGCTGACGTCGGGCCTGAGCTCACGCAGCGGCGTGAAGCGCTCGGCTTCGGCCGGCGTCCCGTGCGGACCGGCAGCGAAGGGCGAGCGTCCCGCGAGCAGCTCGTACAACACCACCCCCGCCGCGAAGACATCGGACGCGATCGTCGCCGGCTGCCCGTCGTAGCGCTCCGGGGCGATGTAACCGGGGGTGCCGATGATGCTGTCGGCCGCGGTGAGCCCTTCGCTCGCCTTCGATGACGCGCTCTGCTCGACCGGTGACCGCTCGGCGCGTGAGGACCGGGCCTCTTGCGCGATGCCGAAGTCGATCACCTTCAGGACGCCCTCGAAGCTGACCATCACGTTCTGGCGCTTGATGTCGCGGTGAATCACCTGGGCCGCATGCGCGAAGCTGAGCGCACGGCAGAGCTGTACGCCGAGCTCGGCCACCACGTCCGGGGCGATGGGCTGCTGCCGCTGGTTCGCCCGCCTGAGCGCCTCGCCCAGGGTCACGCCGGCGATGTGCTCCATGACGATGAAGAAGCCGTCGGGTTGCTCGCCCAGGTCGTACACATCGACGAGGTTCGGGTGCCGCAGCTGGGCCGCGAGCCGGGCCTCGGCGAGGAAGCGCTCCCGGCTGACGGAGTCGGTGCCGGTCCCGCGGAGCGTCTTCAACACCACCTCGCGAAGGAAGCCCGCGGGCCCCTTTCGCCGCGCCAGGAAGATCTCACCCATGCCACCGGAGCCGAGCTTCGCGCGTACCTCGTAGCGCGCCATGTCACCTGCGGGCTGGTTCGCGAGCTGGAGCGCCTGGACGAAGCGCACGGACGACAACACCTGCACGAAGCCCACGACGGGGAGCGTGAGGAGGCCGAACAGATCCGGCGGTGAGACGAGCCCGAGCGTGACGCCGACGCCGTGGAGCGAGGCGGTCGTCCCCACGACGCCGAAGGCCGCGAGGGGCCGCGCGTAGCGAACGCCCCTGCGCGCCGCGAGCGCGCCCTCGACCACCCAGGTCGCGCCGCCGATGACCGCGCAGATCACTGAGGGAATCGCGACCCACGCGTGGTCGAGCGAGTGGAGCCGCTCCCACGAGAGCTCGCTGTCGTCGCGCGCCAGCACGCCGACGCCCACGACGCGGGCGAGCCCGACGAGCGCTGCGAGGACGAGCACGCTCGAGCGGGCGACGTTGAGCTTCAGCTCCAGCACCATCCACGCAACCATCGGCACGAAGACGGTCAGCGTCGCGGCGCTCGCCGCTGCCATCAGGTGCCACCCGATCCACACCGGCCGGGGGTGGCCGGTGTGTTCACTCGAGAAGGTGATGGCGAGGTCGAACACGCCGAAGCCGAGACAGACGATGGCGAGGATCGCCTGGGTGCGGTCGGAGCGGATGACGATCGCCTGCGCGACGTGCACGGCGGCGAGCACCGTCGCGACTCCAAAGAGCACGAGGTAGGTGATCCCAAGCGCGTTCACAGAGCCACTCTACTCCTTGCCCAGCCGTGGAACTTCGTCGCCCTCGACCGCCGCGAGCTCGGGCCTTCTCTGCGGCGAGACCTGCTTGCCGCGGAGGCCTGTCGCTGTGGGCGCCTGCTGCCCGCCGAGCCGTCTCTTCCGCTGAGCCTCGCGGGGCATCGTGAGCGGCTCAGCCTCTCAGGTGCAGCTCCTGCCCGCGCTTCTCGGAGTGCGGCGAGGTGCCTGCCGGACCGACGTTCAGGTTCCCCGACAGCTTGTGCTTCACGTAGTCGAAGAGGTGGCCCAGGTTGATGCCGGCGCCCGAGTGCGCCTCCATCTGGCACCACGTGTCGCCCTTCGCGGTGCGCCCGAAGAGGAGCACGCCCACGTCCTTGAGCTGCAGCTCGTACTGCTGTCCCGGCACGTCCGGGTAGTGCGACGACTTGCGGGGGACCGCGCCGAGCTGCCGCCAGGCCTCGAAGTTCCGGCCTCCGTCGGAGATGACGGCGTGCGAGCCACGGAAGAGATCGGTCGTGTCCATGCCCAGCCGCCGCAGGGTGGCGAGCACCTCGCGCTGCGCCGCGGGCAACCTCGCGAGGGCGGGACCGAACTTGCCTTCGATGCGTGCTGCGTCCTGCGCACGCCCAGCCGCCGTCGTGGGGTACGGCGGGCCGAGCACCTTGTTCTTGATGGCCCCCACGAGCGCGCCGAAGACGTGGCCGACCCCGCCGAGGAGGCGGCCGAAGAACGACTTCTTCGCTGCCTTCGGCGCGGGCGCGAGGGCCTGAGCGACCGGCTGGCGCGGTGCGCGGACGATGGCGGCGTCGAGGAAGGTCGTCCCATCCGTGCGCGCCCGCGGCCGGGTCAACGGCACCTCGAAGCTGCTCTCGCGCCGGACCTGCGGGCGCTCCGGCTGGCGGTGCACGGGCTGCCGCGAGGGTCGAGGGTCGAGGGTCCGAAGGGTCGGCTGGTGCTTGATGCGCATGGGGCTCTCCGCGAGGTGGCAGGTTCGAGGACCAGACCGACCGAGCCGGTGGAACTCATCGGCCACTCCCAGGCGCCCCGCCAACCCCGCGTGCGCCTTCGCTGATCCGGCGCCGCCAGCCTCAGTGCGCTGCTCGAGCGAAGGAAGTTCGGCGTGGAGCCCGCAGGCGCGCCGGGGCACACTTCGTGGCCCTGAGTCCATGAGCGACCCGTTCTCCGCAGACGCAGACCCGGACCCGCCGGGGCAGGGCCTCGCGCGCCGTGACCTGCTGGTGCTTGCGCCGGCGACCGCGGCCTTCGTGAGCAGCGCGACGGGCTGCGTGACGCTGCGGCTCGGCTGCGCACCCAGGCCCGACGACGAGCGCTCGTGCCAGCACCGCTTCTGCCGCTACTTCCGGAGCTCGGAACGATGACAAGGGGCTGGTGCCCGGTGGTGCTGGTGCTCGCCACGGCCGCCTCCGCGCAGCCGACTCTGCTCGAGGCGCCCTTCGGCAGGAGCGAGGGCGAGGTCGCGCCCGGCGTCACCTTCACGGCGAGCCCGCGCACCGGGGAAGAGACGAAGCTCGCGCGCACCGACGTCGCGTTCCTCGGCGTGCCCGCCACGCGCGCGGAATACGTGTTCTGGCGTCATCGGCTCTCCGAGGTGAGCTTCCAGGTGCGCGGCGAGAAGTTCGACGAGGTGGTCGCTGCGGCGACGAAGGCGCTGGGCGAGCCGCTGCGCAGCGAAGGGCAGCTGGGGGCGCGGGAGCGGTCATGGCGGGCCGGGCCAGCCTTCGTGCACGTGGCGGAGCGCGAAGGCCGCGTCGAGGTGGTGTGTTCAGACCGGACACAGCTGGAGCTGACCTGGCGCGACGTCCTCGAGCCGCCCATGCTCGCCGCCATCGGGACCGTCATCGGGCTCTTCGTGCTGCTCTTCGCCGTCGTGTCGCTCGTCACCTCGTGGTGCCCGAAGTGCCGCTCCTTCGCGATGAAAGACGCCGGTCGGGCAATTGACAGCTACACGGACGTCAGCCCGTCGCCGCTGTCCGTCGATTACCGGGCGAACGTGTCGTTCCGCTACCGCTGCGCGAAGTGTGGGCACCAGAGAACCGACCGCTTCGATGGCTTCTGGAGTCCCCGGGAGCGTTGACGCTCAGGCGCAGCAGGCATCACCAGCGCCCATCACTTCCAGCGAGAGGGCAGCCCGCGCCCGAGTGGGAGACGACTATTCCTGACGGGCCTCGTGCGCGTTGGCCGGCGCGACCTCTTTGTCCGCTGGCTTTTCCTCGCGCGTTCGGACGGTCGCATACTCGGTGCGCTGCTCTGCCCTCTTGAGGGCGAGCGTCATCCGGGCGGAGGCGTCATCCGGGCTCCACCGCCCCGACCTCACCTCGGCCTCAGCGGTGGCTCGTGTCTTGCCAAGCTCGGCCAGCGCCACGCGCACCGACTCCGCGAGCTCGGCGCTCTCGGCGTCACCGAGGCGCGCACGCTCGTCGAGGGCAGCCAGGGGCCCGCGGGAAGACTCCTCGAGCTCGACCTGGGCCGTCTGCCAGCCCCGCACGACGTCTGGCCACGCCGGCTCAGTGCGTTGAGGGCAGGCCACCAGCACGAACGAGAGGACAGCCACCAGAGGCTTCATGGCGCGATGCTGACGTTCATCGTGAAGCCCGCCTCGGTCGTCGAGGTGGCGCTGAAGTTGCCGATGACGATGAAGACCGGCACGGTGACGGACGAGCTGTTCGTGAACGAGGCGGTCTCGGCCGCGCCCGTGCAACACGCGTCAGAGCTGGCGACGCAGGTGGGCGCATACCCACATGACGCGGCCGTTCCGGCGATGAGGTTCATGACGATGTCGCCCTGCACGGCCGTGAGATCGACGGTGAGCGTCTGGTTGCGGGGCACCAGCGCCGAGTAGACGATGTCGCGCCCTCCCACCTGCTGGCACCCGTTCGCGTCGGTCGGCACCACCGTCTCGCGGCTCAGGCCTGCCGTGGTGGCGGACAACGACGTGCCGTCGATGACGGGCAGCGGGTTGAAGCAGGTCTCGCCGGGCGCCGGCACCGAGAACCAGCTCGTGACGTCGAAGTTCCCGGCGCCCGAGGTCGCGGTGCTGGTGCCGTCGATGCTGAGGAAGGCCGTCACCGGGAGCGACGAGCCGTTGGTCCACCCGATGGTCTCGGCCGCCCCGGTGCTCGAGCTGAGGTTGGCGGTGGCGAGGCACTGGCGGCGGTTGCAGCCCTGCTGCTCCAGCATGATGTCGAGCGCCGGGTTGTAGCCCGCGTCGGGCTGGACGAAGGCGTTGAGGCGCAGCCCGGGCGGCACGGTGACGGCGAGCACGCGGTCACGGCCGCCGGACCCTGAGCAGCCGTTCGACGAGGAGCCGCCGAAGTCGTTGTCGAAGCCGCCCGTGGTGAGGGCCTGTACGCCGGCGTCGGGCGTGAGGATCTCGGCGGTGGGGCAATCCTCGCCGGGCACCAGCGGGCCAGTCGTCTGCGAGAGGCTGAAGAAGCCGGCGCTCGCGGTCGCTGTGTCGACGATGAGCAGCAGCTCCTGGTCGGCGGTGGTGGTGTTGCTGTAGGCGATGCGCTCGGCACCGGCCGGGCCGGTCGAGGTCGTCTGGTCCGAGCCCGCGACGCATGAGCGCACGGGCTCATCGCAGTTCGAAGCGGGCGACTCGACGAGCGAGGCCGAGATGCCCATGCCGGCGTCTGGAGTCACCGTGAGGTACGAACGTCCGGGGGGCATCGTCACCCGATAGACGCGGTCACCCTGCGAGAACGTGCCCGTCGCGCAGTTCCCCCCGCCGGCGTACTCGTTGGTGAACCCACCCAGCGTCTCCCCATCGACGGGCAGGGCCGGGGCCGCGGGCGCGAGCGAGCAGTACTCTCCAGCGGGGGCTGGCGAGACGGTGGCCCTGATGGTGAACGTGCTGCTGGCGCCGATGGTGGTGTGGTCCACGATGATGAAGAACGTCTGAGGACTGGGCGCGCGGTTGGTCGCGCGGAGCGTATCGATGGCTCCCGTACCGCCACCGCTCGTGTTGACGAGACAGGTTCGGGCGTTGCACGCCGAGACGCTGGTGGCCACCGAGATGGTGGTGTCGAGGCCGGCGGCAGGCGTCACCTCGATGTCCACGTTCGAGTCGCCTGGAGCCTCGATGGAGTAGACGACGTCGGCCCGGTTCGACCCGAAGTTGCAGTTGGAGCCGCTCCCGAAGTAGTCGTTGGTGAAGGACGCGAAGTCGCCTGGCGTGACGACCCCCGCCGTCAGGGCGGTCGGGGTCTCGCAGCGGTCACCGATGGGCGGCGTGTCGTACGTGACCGACAGGTCGAACAGGCCACCTGCCGTCTGGCTGTCCACCACCAGGAAGTAGTCCGCTGGCGCGAGGCTCGGGTTGAGCTGCGTCAGCACCTCGGTGCGGTCGCCCGTCGAGCTGCTGGCGAAGCTGTTGACGCTGCGCGTGCAGGTCCGCGTGGCGCCATCGCAGTTCGAGGCAGGCGAGGGGATGAGGTTGAGGGAGACGTCGGCGCCCGCGTCGGGCGTGGCGCGGAAGACACCCCGGAGCCCGGCAGGAATGCTGACAGCGTACGCGCGATCGTTGCCAGTGAGGAAGCTGCAGCCAGTGCTCCCGGTCGAGGTGTAGTCGTTCGAGAAGCCCGTCGTCGCCTCACCCGACATCACGCCCGCGTCAACCGGTGTGGCGGTCGTGCAGCTATCACCTGGCGGAATGGCCGCGAGCGTGGCCGTGATGTCGAACGTACCCGCAGCGCTCGTCGAGGTGTCGACGATGACGAAGACCGGCAGCGGGCTCGTCGAGGTGTTGGTGTAGACGAGGGTGTCGAGGGCGCCGACCGTCGAGCTGGTGTTGGCGTTCGCGAGGCAGACCCGCGCGTTGCAGTTCGCCACCGACGATGCCAACGAGATGGTGGTGTTGATGGTCGCGCTCGGCTGCACCGCCACGGTGAGGATCTGCGCCGGCGGAATCGTCACGGAGTACACGAGGTCGCCCAGGGTCGCGACCGAGTTACAGCTCGTCCCACTGCCGAAGTAGTCGTTCACCGCCGTGTCGATGGGCTGCGCAGTCAGCGGCATTCCTGGCGTGAGAACGATGGGGTCCTCGCAGCGATCGCCCTGGGGTGGCACCCCGAAGGTGTTGGTGAAGGCGTACGACGTGCCGGGGTCGGATGACGTCGTGGTGTCGAAGACGAGGATGAAGTCGGCGCCTGCGTCAGAGCCGTTGAACCACGACAGGGTCTCGACGTTCGTCGAGAGGAACGAGGCTCCGGTGACGCACGAGATGGCGCCCGTGCACACGCCCGCGTCGCTCCCGGCGACGAGGCTCAAGGTTGGGTTGATGCCGGTGCCGCCGTCCGGCAACGTCGCGGTCACGGTCGAAACAAGGCGCTGACCCGCCGGAATCGTGACGGTGAAGGTCGTGTCGAGGCCCGACGAGAAGTTGCAGCCGGTGCCCGTCGTGTAGTTGTTCTCGTAGTTGACGGTGGAGCCGGTCGCGTTGGGCGTGAGCGGCACCGCGTTCAGGCAGACGTCGCCAGGGGTCTGGGGAATGGGACCGAACGCGAACGAGATGTCGTACGGGCTCGCGACGGTGGGACTGCTGGCCGTGTCCACCACCACGAAGACGAACTGCGAGCTCGTGCTCCGGTTTCGGTAGGCAAGGTTGTTCGGGTTTCGGGCGTTCGACGAGCTCAAGCATGCAGTGGGCGCCGCGCAGTTGGTGACGACCTGCAGGCTGGGGGTCCAGCTGCCGCTGGTGCGGTTGAGGTTCACCGAGAGCTGGGTGTCGGCCGGGACGATGACGGGGTAGGCGCGGTCCAGGCCGAGGTAGCCACTGGTGACACAGCCAGGAACGAGCGGCGAGCCCCACTCGTAGTCATTCGCGGCGCCGAGCAGGTCTTCGCCGATGAGCGTCGTGTCAGTCGTGATGGGATTCGAGGGGTCGCAGGTGTCGGTGCCGCGGGTGCCGGGCGGAATCGGAGCCACCGTCGTGGAGAGGCTGAAGTCGCCGCCAGCCGAGCCCAACGTGTCCACCACGATGAAGACGGTGACGGGGTTGGTGCCGCCGTTGTCCCAGCGCGCCGTGTTGACCGTCGAAGCGGACCCGGAGTCATCGCCCGCGAGGCACACGGGCATCGCGCACGCGGCCGCGGGCCCCTGGAGGATGTAGATGGACGGGTCGAACCCGGGCGTGACCGGGGTGACCGATGACGTCAGCCGTTGTCCAGCAGGAACGCTGACGGCGAAGACCCGATCAGGCCCGCCGTTGCTGAAGCCGGTGCAGCTCGTTGGTGGGTTGTAGTTGCCGGTGTAGCCGGTGGTGCTCGAGCTCTGCGCCATCGAGGTCGAGGCCGTGTCAGCGTTGTCGCAGAGGTCTCCCGCCAGAGCCGAGCCGCCTGCGGAGCCACCGGCCGTCGAGCCGCCCGCGGAGCCACCGGCCGTCGAGCCGCCTGCGGAGCCACCGGCCGTCGAGCCGCCCGCGGAGCCACCGGCCGTCGAGCCACCTGCGGAGCCACCGGCCGTCGAGCCGCCAGCGGAGCCAACTCCCGACGAGCCACCTGCGGAGCCACCAGCCGACGAGCCGCCTGCGGAGCCACCGGCCGACGATCCGCCAGCGGAGACACCGGCCGTCG
>JAEUJQ010000007.1 GCA_016793095.1 Myxococcaceae bacterium
GATGTACGAGGCCGAGTCGGGCTTCACCACCGACGAGGTGACGAACTGCTCGGGGATCGAGCGCTGGCTGATCATCTCCATCGTCACCACCGTGCCCTCCGACACGTCCACCGCCGCCACCACCACCTGCACCAGGTTCCAGCCCTTGCGCACGTCGAGCTCTTTCTTCTTCACGGCGGAGAAGGCGATGACGCCGGCCACGAGGCCGAGGCCGAGCGCGACGAAGAGCGGGGTCTTTCCACGGAGCATGGGTCAGGTCCTCGTTGACGACGTGTTGAAGAGCAGGAGCCCGCAGCCGCCGAGCCGTTAACTGCGCACGAGGCCGCGCAGGGAACCCGAGGCAGTTCAGCCGGTTGGGCCAGGCCCGCCCCGTGCTCTGTCCAGCCGCATGCGCTTCCTCGCCCTCCTGCTGGCCCTCGCCGCCGGCACCGCGTTCGCCTGCAACGGCCCGCCGTCGAATGATCCGATCGCCGGGCTCGTCATGGTGGTCCTGGTGCTGCTCGCCCAGCCCTGGCTCCTCGTGGCCGGCCTGGCGACGGCGATCGGCGTCGGCCTGTTGCTCGCGCGTCCTGCGCCTGCACGCCGGTGACGGGCGGAGTACGGTGACGCGGCGATGGATCTGCTCCTGCTCGCGCTGCTGGTCGCGCTCGCCGTGTGGACCGCCCGTGGCGTGAAGCGGCGATGGGCGAAGAGCCGCTCGGCGAGGGCGCGCGCGAAGACACCCGGGTTCTCCGCCGACAACCCCCTGGTGCTGCGGAGCGGCCTCCGGATCGACGAGGCGGTGGCGGCGGCGCGCTGCGAGTGCGGCGGCGTGGTGAAGCCGCTGGGCGAGACGACACGCCTCGGCCTGCGCGTCGCCCGCGGTCGCTGCGTCGAGTGCGACGAGGACGTCGACCTCTACTTCGTGCTCCCGAAGTACGTGAACTGACCCCCGGCTCACGTGGCTGCACGCTGGCGCTGAGGCCCATGTGTTTCCCCGGGACCGCGCGAAGTGGGGCACGATGCGGGCGATGACGAAGCTCGCCAGAGCACCGCGGACCGTCGAGCTCGAGGCTCCCGTCGAGCGAGCGCACCTGCGCACCACCATCGAGGAGCACGGCTTCGCCCAGACCATCACCTCGAACCCCGGCGAGCCACGCGAGCTTCCGAAGCGCCTGCTGTGGAGGCCGCCGACCGACGAGGTGCCCGAGCTGAACGTCCGCGGGCTGCTGGGCCAGGGCGGCATGAGCCAGGTGCTGCTCGTCGAGCAACCGTCGCTCAACCGGGAGGTGGCGGTGAAGGTGCCACGCGACTCCGGCGGGGCCGAGCTCATCTTCACCGAGGCGCGCCTCAACGGGCTCATCGAGCACCCTGGCGTCATCCCCGTCTACGCGCTCGCGTCCGACGACGCCGGGCGCCCTGCGCTGGTGATGCGGAAGGTCGACGCGGTCTCGTGGCGGCAGCTGCTCGCCGACGGGGACCACCCGCTGTGGCGCCAGCTCGACCCGGCTGGAGACCGGCTGGTCGCGAACGTGCGGGTGCTCCTGCAGCTGTGCAACACGCTGGCGTACGCGCATTCGCGGGGCGTGATTCATCGCGATCTCAAGCCCGAGAACGTGCTCATCGGCGGCTTCGGAGAGGTCTTCCTCGCAGACTGGGGCGTGGCCACGGCCGTCGCCACGCAGCAGAGCGAGTACCTGGTGGGGACCGCCGCCTACCTCGCGCCCGAGATGGCGCGCGGCGAGCGCGTCGACGAGCGCACCGACGTCTTCCTCATCGGCTCGACGCTGTTCGCGCTGCTCACCGGCGACGGGCCCTGGCAGGGCGAGACGTTGATCGCGACGTTGAAGCACGCGGCGAGCGGAGCCGTGCCGCCGCTGCCCGCTGACGCGCCCCGCGAGCTGGCGGAGATCTGCCGCAAGGCGATGGCGCCCGTGCCCGTCGATCGCTTCGCCTCGGCGCTCGAGGTGCGGCACGCGCTCGAGCAGTGGCTCGCTCACCGGGCGTCGCAGGCCATCAGCGACGAGACCGAGCGCCGCCTCGACGAGCTGGCGATGGCGACGCGTGAGAAGACCGACCGGGAGCGGATCTACCGGCTGCTGGCAGAGTGCCGCTTTGGCTTCGGGCTCGCGCGGCGCGAGTGGAGCGACAACCGCTCGGCGAGCCAGGGCCTCGAGCGGGCGGTGCTGCTGGTCACGGGCTACGAGCTGGCACAGGGCCACGGCGACGCGGCGCGGGCGCTGGTGTCGGAGCTCGAGCGGCCGCCGTTGGAGATCCAGCGGGCGATCACCCAGCTCCTCGAGAGCCAGCAGCAGCAGGCGGCCCAGCTGTCATCGCTGCTCGAGGCTACGGACACGGCGATCGACGCGCGCCGGCGGACCGCAGTCGTGCTGACGCTGGCCGCGGGGTTGTCAGGCTTCATCATCGCGGGCGTGGGGTGGCCTCACCTCTTCACTGGCCGGTGGTCTCTGGTCCTGGCCAATGTCGCGTTCGACGCGCTCATCGCCGTGACCTGGCTCGTCGGGCGCATCGACTCGCGCCGGCTCACGTGGCTCAACCGGTCGATGCTGGGCTCCATCGTGGTGCTGGCGCTGGGCGCGCTCGTGTTCCGCTTCGTGGCGGCGCTCCTGGGGCTGACGCACCTGATGACGCTGTGCCTCGAGCTGCTCGCGTTCGCCATGGGCGCCAGCGTGCTCGGGCTCACAGTGCATCGAGGGCTCTACGTCGTGCCGCCGGGAGCCCTGGCGACGATCGCGGTGATGATCGCCGTGGGCCAGGCGCCCCTCGAGATCTACACGGTCGGGCTCGCGGCGATGCTCGGCAGCGCTGCGCTCGCCATCAGGGCGGGCACTGCAGTGCTGCGGGTGCGCAGGGACGATGCACGGGACGATGCACCTCGATGATCAGGGACTCCATGAAGCGGCGCTGACGATCACACCTGCGCCGTACGCACCGACGAGTCCGTCGGCTGACTCCGCGGAAACGACGGCCGGCAGACGACCGTGCCGCCCGAGGCGTCGCGCGGGTGCTCACCGCACGGGGTAGACGGGCAGGTCGAGCTGCTCCTGCAGCTTCGCGAACTCACGCTGCGCCGCCGGCGTCGCCTGGTAGCTCGCGCCGGTGAAGAGGCTCGCCCAGTTGCGCGCGAGGGCGTCTTTGTCCTCCGCCGACAGGCCGCCCTGCAGCGCCGCGCGAACGGCGGTGTTCAGCTCCCTCACGGTCACCTTCGCGCCGGCCTCGCTCGTGCGCTTCGTGGCCCGCGCGAACGCGGCGTCGATCTGCGCAACGTTCGACTTCGCCACCGCGACCTTCCGGATCCCGAACTGCGCCAGCTCGGCGCCAGAGCGGCCCGCCTCGACCGGCGTGAACACCTCGTAGCCTGCCGGCATCGCGGCGCGCAGCTTCCCGGCGATGGCCTTCGCGGTGTCGCCGCGGCTCAACGGGACGCTCACGCGCTGGCCGTCGAACTCGAGCCCCAGCCTCGAGGCGACCGTGCCCCGGTTGTTCGCCGTGCCCCGCAGCACCACCTTCATCCCACCGCCGGTGACCTCGGCCTTCAGCGCGGGGTCGTTCTCGCTCACCTTCACCTGCAGGGACGTGGGCTGCGTGGTGGGACGGGGCGTTGCCGGGGTGGTGCGGGAGATGACGGGCATGACGGCTCCTGGGAGTGTGTGCGTCGCTGCAGAACTATCGGCCCATGTCGCACCCCGGTTGCGTCGGCGCGTCCAGCTGACGGATGCGCAGGAAGTCGTGAGAACAGTGTGGGCTCGAGTCATCACCAGTCGCAGACCCTCTTGCGGCGAACCGGTGGATTCAGAAGGGCTTGCCCTGAAGGGCCGCAATCTCTCCTTCGACCGCGGCGACCCAGGCGAACCCGGCCTGCTCGACATCCTCCAGCGGCGCAGGGTGGCGACGACCTGGCTCTGACGGGCGTCACACGTCGGCCGCGAGCGCCCGCTCGATCAGCGGGAGCTGCGCCGGGTTGACGAGCAGCCGCGCCCGCTCGAGCGTCGCCCAGGTCGCGCGATCGACCTCGGGGAAGCGCAGCACCCTGCCCGACTTCGCCGGGTGCTCGACCTCGAGCTCGTTCGACCGCAGCGCCCCGACGTCGAAGTCACCGCGCGCCGCGAAGGCCCGCACGTGCTTGCCGCTCTTCTGCACCACCTCACCCAGCTCGACGAAGGGGCCAGCTGGAGGCGCGTGCCCGGTCTCCTCCTCGAACTCCCGCCGGGCCGCCGCGAGCGGCTCCTCCCCGTCCTCGAGCTCGCCCTTCGGCAGCGACCAGGCGCCGACGTCCTTCTTCGCCCAGAACGGGCCGCCCGGGTGCACCAACAACACCTCGCGCGCTGCGCCCTCACCACGCACCAACGCCAGCGCCGCCGAGCGCTTCGTCACTTGCTCTTCTCCTCGGTCGCCGCCGAGCCCTTGATGACCTGAATGGTGTTGAAGCGCTTCGACTGCAGCACCTTCGTGCGCTCACCCGACAGCAGCGTGCTGATGGTCGCGCGGCCGCGCTCCTCGAGCACGTCGATGTCCTCCTCGTTGCGGAGCGTCAGCGTCAGCGCGCCGAGCTCCTGCGCCAGCACCGCCACCTCGACCTCCTCCGGCAGCAGCAGCAGCGACACGTTCGCGTACTCGCGCTGCCCGTCGGGCACGAGGTTGATGTTGGTGGTGCCGGTGATCTTCCCCGTCGCCAGCACGATGACGTTCTGCATCAGCGTCACCGCCACCTGCTCCCCGGTCGCCGGGTCCTTGAAGGTGCCGATGAGGTCGACGTGATCGTTGGGCCGCACCCAGCCACCGACGCCCTGCGCGCCCTTCGTCTCGATGGTGACGGCCCGCGCCTTCTTCTGGATCTTCGTGGAAAGGCGCTCGGCCGCCTTCGTCGTCTCGAACTGGCTCCACAGCAGCGGGTCGCCCGCCTGGATGGGCACCAGCACCTTCTGGTTCACGATGTACGAGGCCGAGTCGGGCTTCACCACCGACGAGGTGACGAACTGCTCGGGG
>JAEUJQ010000012.1 GCA_016793095.1 Myxococcaceae bacterium
CTCTGCGTCAGAGCAGGAGGACGCTCGGCGGAGTCGGACGCGCCTCTGCGTCAGAGCAGGATGACGCTCGGCGGAGTCGGACGCGCCATCGCGCTCGACGTCGCAGCCACGGCCGCCAGGCGCTCCGTGCGCGCGTCGAGCAGCGGCTTCCAGTCGGTGAGGTTGAGCATCTCATCGCGCAGCATCGCGCGCGGATCGGCGCCGTTTCCGGTGCGGCAGACGAGCGCGCCCACGCCCGCCTTCGACACCGCGAAGGCCGCCTCGTGGAGCATCGCGTCTGGCTCCAGCTCCACCACGCCCAGCACCGGCAGCATGCCCACGCGCAGCTCGCCGACCCTGGCCACGTGCCGCTCGAGCGTCTCGCGCATCACCAGGCCGCGCGGCCGCCCGTCGGCGTCGAGCACCAGCACTCCTCGACACGAGTCGGCCGAGAAGGCCGCGACGACGTGCCGCAGGGGCGTCGTCTCGAGGGCCAGCACCACGTCGAACAGCGGCAGATCGCGTACCTGGAACTGGTCGAGCATTTCTTGCGGCAGAGCAAGGCTGATGCCGAGGCGCGGTACACGAGGGATCCCGAGCGGTTCCACCCTGAGCGCCATTTCACGACTGCAGCTGCAATTTCACCGATGCAATGCGCGCCGCCGGTCGCCACGCACCCATCCCGGGTGGGTCAGCGGAAGGCGACCAGTCGAAGGTCCTCGAGCGAGGCCCGATCGCTGCGGAGGAGGCCCGACGGCGCCTGCCTGGCCAGCACCCGGCGGGCGGCGCGCAGATCGCCCTCGGTGCCGTGGCCGAGGGACTTCGCACAGGCGGTCGTGGCCATCCACAACAGGGCAGCGCGATCGGTCCAGTCGCGGAAGGCGTGTTCGGCCTTCGGGTCCTGGCTGAGCTCGACGAGCGCCTGCTTCACCTCGTCGAGCAGTGCGCCCACCCGCGCCTGAACGTCGGCGGGCGCCTCGGCGGCGAAGCGCTCGACCTCGGCGAAGAGCACTTCATGGCCGCCCTCCTTCCGCAGCGCGCGGAAGGCGTCGAGCACGAGGATGTTGGTGGTGCCTTCCCAGATCGGCAGGACCTGCGCGTCACGGAGCACGCGCGCCATCGGCCAGTCTTCGATGTAGCCGTTGCCCGCGAGCACCTCGACGCCCTCGCTCGCGACGCGGACCGCGGCCTTGCCCAGCACGTACTTGAGCAGCGGCGTCAGCATTCGCAGCGTGCGGCGCTCGACCTCGCTGGCCTGGCCGAGGTCGCTCTTGTCCATCAACTGCACGCCGCGGAACGCCCACAGGAGCGCGAGCCGTTGTTCGCTCGCCATGTCGAGCAGCACCTCGGTCAGGAGCGGGTGCTCGATCACCTTCTTCCCGAAGGCGACGCGCTGCTCGGCCCACTCCAACGCCTCGAGCACCGAGCGCCGCATCACGCCGACCGAGGCGACCGCGTTGTAGAGGCGCGAGAGGTTCAGCATCTCGGTCATCTGGTGGAAACCCTGCCCCGGCCCGCCCAGGAGGAACGCCTCGGCGCCGGCGAGCGTCACCTCACCGGTCGGGAAGCTGCGCTCGCCGAGCTTGTCCTTGATGCGATCGATGCGGAAGGCGTTGCGCTTGCCGTTCTCGAGCGTGCGCGGCAGCACGTAGAGCCCCAGCCCCCGTGTGCCCGGCCCCGCGCCCTCGGGCCTCGCGAGGATCATGATCACGTCGGCGTCGACGTTCGAGCAGAACCACTTGTCGCCCCACAACGTCACCCGCTCGCCGGGCACTCCTTTGCCGCCCTTCGCCACGGTCGACACCTGGCCCACGTCGCTCCCGCCGGCCTTCTCGGTGAGGAACATGGCGCCCGTGTAGAGCGTGGAGAGCTCGGTCGACGCGAGGCGGGGCACGAAGCGCTCCTGAAGCTCCTTCGTGCCGTGGCGCACCAGCAGCCGCGCGGCGCCGTCGGTCATGCAGATGGGACAGAAGAGCCCGGCTTCGGCCTGCGAGAAGAGGTAGCCGAGCCCGAACGTGAGCGCCTTGCCTGCCTGCCCGCGCTCGGCCGCCAGCGCCGGGTTGTAGGTGGCCGCGACGATGCCGCCGCCATAGCCGAGCTGCTGCAGCGAGCGATAGCTCGGGTGGTAGTCGACCTCGTCGATGCGCTCGCCGGTGCGATCGTGAGTGACGAGGCGCGGGCCGTTGTGATCGGCCTCGTGCGCCCACCGTGAGCCTTCGTTCGCGGCCACCTCGCCCATGCGCTCGAGCCGCGCCTTCGCCTTCTCGAAGCTCGGGCCCAGCTGCGCTGCGAGCACGCGCTTGAGCGCTGCCTCTCCCTCGAACCAGCTCTGCTTCCGCGTCGTCATCGTCGTTCTCCTCTCCCATCCAACAGCGAGTCCCAGGTCGCGGTGAGCTCGGCTTCACGGGCCAGCACCAGCGACACAGCCTCTTCCCCGAACCTCGCGCGCTCTGCGTCGAGGGACGCGGTCTGCGCCGCCCGGGTGCGCACGTCGCCGAAGGCCTGCTCGACCTTCTGCCGCTGCTCGGGCTTGAGCGAGAGCGTGACGCGCTCGAACTCGCGCACCGCCTCGGCGCCGGTGAGGCGGCTGATGGTGCGCTGGGCGACGACGGCGGCGATGAGCGTCTCGAGCTGGTCGAGGTCGCCCTCGGTGAGTCCGAGGCCGCGCCGGATCTCGCGCTCCGCCTTCGCCTTCGCCCTCGCGTCGAGCGCTCCGCCATCTGGCGCCGCGAGCGCTCCGAGCGCCTTGTGGTAGGCGAGCCACGCGTCGAGCCGGGCAGCCGTCACCCCACCCCCGTCGGCCGCCACCTGCCCCACGACCACAGGCGCTGACGAGGACGTGGGCGCGCGCTCGGGGCAGCCGAGCAGGGCAGCGGTGGAGAGCACGAGGAGCCGTGACATCGGCGGCACCATACCGTCGCCTCCTGGCGCCACTCTGTCTCCAGAAAGAGACGACGCGGTGGGCCGTTCAGCAGGAGCGAAGGGCTTTGACCCGGGTGGACGCAGTGGCCTATTCCTCGAACACCCTGATGCGAGTCTTCCTGGTCAGACACGGCGACGCCGACGCGGACATTCCCGATGGGCTCGACGACGAAGCCCGCGCGCTGACGGCGAAGGCGCGCGTGGGGCTGCCGGGGCACTTCGACGCGCTGCGAGCCCTCGTGGGCACACCGGATGTCATGGTCATGAGCCCGCTGGTGCGCGCCGTGCAGACTGCGACGCTGCTGGCGCAGGTGGTGGGCTACGAAGGGCCGATGCGGCCGACGCGCCTGTTGTTCCCTGACGGGCCGGTCGGTGCGCTCGAGAAGCTGCTGGGCGAGCACGAGGGCAAGTCGGTGGTGCTGGTCGGCCACCAGCCTTCGATGGGCGCAGCCGCGGCCCACTTCCTCGGCATGTCGTCCTTCCCCAGGCCCGTCACGCCAGGCACGGTCATCGGCATCGAGCGCCCTGACGCAGGGGGCTCGGGCAGCCTCTTCCTCTACGCCGCGCCCGGCCAGCCGATCGTTCAGGCCCTCGAGCGCGACCTGCCCTGAGGCCTGCTGCTCATGATGGACGAAGCGCTCTACGCCTCGGCAGTCGGTCAGCTCTTCAAGAAGCTGGTGAAGGCCGTGGACGCGGCCGATCCCGACGTCGTCGAGTGCGACGCCACCGGCGACATGGTCACCATCACCGCGGCCAGGAGCGGCGAGAAGGTGGTGGTGAACACCCAGCGGGCGGTGCGGCAGATCTGGGTGGCCGGCAAAGGCGTCGGCGTGCACTTCTCGTTGGGGGCGGACGGTCGGTGGCTCGATGACAAGCAGAAGGGCCTCGAGCTGCTCCAGTGGATCGCCGAGTGCGTCGAGGCCGCGACAGGACACCGGCTGGCGTATTGAATACCTGCAGGCCCGGCTCGTCGGGCCCGAGCGGAGTCGCACATGACACTCTCTCTCCTCGTCCTCTCGGTGCTGGCGCAGGCGAAGCACGAGTGCATCACGGTCAAGCACTCGCAGCGCGTGTGCGGCTACCACTGCCTCGTCGGAGCGGATCACCTCGGCCGCTGCGCCCAGACGCCTGCCGGGGTGTGCATCGACAACGCGGGCTCCATCGTCTGCTTCGATCCACCGCTCTGGCTCGCGACCGCGTGGGGAGGTCCCCCGCCAGCGCCGAAGTGCCTCGCCGATGGCGCGGCCGCGTGCGGGTACAACTGCGTCAGCCGCATGGGCCGCGTGGCCTGCTCTCAGACCCCCATGGGCGTGTGCCGACCGCGCGCCGACAACACCATCGTCTGCGCTGACCCGCCTCCCGAGGTGTACGGCGTGTTTGGTGACAAGACCCCCCGCATGGAGTGCCTCGACCTGCTGGAGCAGACGGTGTGCGGGTACCACTGTGTCGAGCAGGGCGGGGGGATCGCGTGCAACAGCACGCCGTTCGGGGTCTGCGACAGACGCGAGACCACGCCGGCCTGCTTCGATCCCGACAAGTTCGTCATCTGCGCGGGGGGCAGCAGCACCCCGAAGCCCACCTGCGTGCACCACGCAGGGCGCGTGGTCTGCGGCTACAAGTGCGCTGTCTTCGGCAGCACCGCCGCGTGCGCGAAGACGCCGGGCGGCTCTTGCGACACCGAGGGCAGCCAGGGGCCGGTCTGCTTCGATCCACCCGTGCGGGGCGGCAACCCGAAGTGCCTCAAGGTGATCGGCTCGGAGTGACGCGCCGGCGCGACCGCTCTCAGCCCATCGAGATCCGGCTCTTCTTCGGCTTCGCGCTCTCTGGCACCTCGGGCGCGTCGACGCGGTTCCCGCCGGCGCCCTGCGCGCGCTTGAGCGCCTGAGAGGCCTCGCGCACGAGCGCCCCGAAGCTCACCCCGGCCTTCGGGTCGATGCCGGGATCGAAGCTGGCGAGGCCCACCGATGCGGTGCCCTTCTCGAACGAGGGGATGGCGGAGAGCTTCTTCACCACCCGCTCGGCCACGACGACGGCGCCGGGCCGTGGCGTGTGTGGCAGGAACACGAGGTACTTGTCGTCGGCGAACGGCATGGCCACGTCGATGTCCCGAATGAGCTCGCTGATCGCCGTCATCACCTCGCCGCGAATGGCCGCGCGCTGGAACTCGGGGCTGGACTGTTTCGTCAGGTGCTCGTCGAGCTTGTCGAGGCTCACCAGCAGCAGGGCCACCGGGTAGGCGTAGCGCTTCGAGCGCTTCACCTCGAGCAGCATGTACTTCTTGAAGAACGACTCGTCGGCGGTGTTGACGCCCGGCCCCCGCGGCTTCGGAGCGGGAGACGGCGGGGGCTGGCTCCGCGCCTTCTCGACCTCGGCCACCAGGTCGATGATGCGCAGGCGCAGCTCCCGCAGCTTGAGCACCGCGCGGACGGCGTTCAGGACGGCGTGCTTCTTGAGGGGCCCGTTGAGGAAGCAGTCGGCGTTGACGGCGGTGGCGCGGTCGAAGGACTTGTCCTCGTCGGGTGGGTACAGCAGCACGAGGCACAGGTCGGGCACGAGCTTGCGCAGCTGTACCGCCAGGACCTCACCATCGAAGGTGCCCGAGACCGACGCGATGACGACGTCGGGCGGCTTCGCGCGCACGAGCTGAACCGCCTCGTCGAGGAAGTGCACGGCCTGCACCTCGGCCCTGCCATCGAGGAACTTCCTGATGGCGTTGCAGATGGGCGCCGAGGGCTCGGCGACGAGGACGCGCGGTTGGGCCACAGCGCGGGTGCTCAGACCTCGAGCACTTCCTTCTCCTTCTTCGCGACCACGTCGTCGATCTGCGCGATGCCAGCGTCGGTCTCTTTCTGCACCTTCTCCTGCGCGCGCTTGTTGTCGTCCTCGGTGATCTTCTTGTCCTTGAGCAGGGTCTTGAGCTTCTCGTTGGCGTCACGGCGCTCGTTGCGCACGGCCACCTTGTGCTCCTCGCCCTTCGCCTTGACGTCCTTGGCGATCTCCTTGCGGCGCTGCTCGGTCAGCGGCGGGATCGGCAGGCGAATGATCTCGCCGTCGTTCTGCGGCGTGAGCCCCAGGTTCGCCTCGTAGATCGCCTTCTCGAGGTCCTTCAGGATCGACTTGTCCCACGGCTTCACCGTGATGAGGCGGGCCTCGGGCACGGCGATGGCGGCGCACTGGGCGACCGGCGTCGGCGTGCCGTAGAAGTTCACCCGCACGGGGTCGAGCATCGCGGCGTTCGCGCGGCCGGTGCGGATCTTCGTCATGTGCCCCTTGAGCGCGTCGATGGTCTTCTTGATCGCGTCCGAGAGGCCCTTCACCACGTCATCATGCGCAGCCATGTATCGCTCCTTGTGAAGCGGGAAAGAGGTCGTTCAGGCGAGGGCGGTCTCGGCGTGCCCGACGATGGTGCCGATCTCGCCGGGCTTGAGCACGGCGCGCTCGATGTTGCCCGCGGCGGTCATGTCGAACACGACGATGGGCAGCTTGTTGTCCATGCACAGCGAGATGGCGGTCGAGTCCATGACGTTGAGGTTCTTCTGCAGCACGTCCATGTACGTCAGCGTGCGGTAGCGGCGCGCGCCGTTCACCTTGCGCGGATCGGCGTCGTACACGCCGTCCACCTTGGTGGCCTTCAAGATGACGTCGGCGTTGATCTCCATCGCGCGCAGCGAGGCCGCGGTGTCGGTGGTGAAGTACGGGTTCCCGGTGCCGGCGGCGAAGATGACGACGCGCTCCTTCTCGAGGTGGCGCACGGCGCGGCGACGGATGTAGGGCTCGGCGATCTGCTCCATCTTGATGGCCGACAGCACGCGCGTCTGGCCGCCGAGCTGCTCGATGGCGTCCTGCATGGCGAGGCTGTTGATGCAGGTGGCGAGCATGCCCATGTAGTCGGCGCTCGCGCGGTCCATACCGCGGGTCGCGCCCTGCACGCCCCGGAAGATGTTGCCGCCGCCGATGACGAGGGCGACCTGCACGCCGGCCTTCTGCAGGTTGAGCACCTGTTGGGCGATTCCGGTGAGCACGCCGGGGTTGATGCCGTACTTGTCATCGCCCATCAGCGCCTCGCCGGACAGCTTCAGCAAGATGCGCTTGTACCCGCCGCTGCTGCTCCTCGAGGCGCTCATGGCGGAGACGGGCTTGTAGCCTTGCGGCGGGCCGATGGGGAGTCAGAAACGCCGCCCCACCGGCCAACGTCGTCGAGCCCCTCGAGCACGGCGGCGACGCGGGGCACCCGGCGCAGGGCCTGGTGGGTGACGACGGAGAGGGGCGTCGGGGGGCACCGAGGGCAATGGCGCGTCGACGCGCACGAGGCCGGGCCGGCCGGGCGCTCGCCGCGGAGTGACGCCCGAGGCGCGGGCGGTCACGCTTTCGGCGGAGCGGTTCGGCGGCGCCGCCACCAGGTGAGCGCGGCGATGGCGAGGGAGACGGCGGCGAGGCCGGCGAGGGCGGGCCAGCCGGTGGTCTGCACCCGGCCCGAGGCGTCGAACAGCTCGCCGCCGAGGTAGCTCACGAGCAGCAGCGGCGGCACGTAGCCAAGGACCGAGCCCCAGAAGTGCGTCCAGAAGCGCACCTTCGACAGGCCGAAGAACCAGTGCAGCACCTGCGGCATCCACAAGACGAGCCGCAGCAGCACGACGGTGGTGAAGGCGTCACGCTCGAGGGCCTCGTCGTACCGGCGCAGCCTCGCGGGGATGCGGGCCGACACCCAGTCCCTCGCGAGGAAGCGGGCGAACGAGAAGCCGATGACGCTGGCGGCCATCGTGCCCGTCATCGACAGCCCGAAGGCGATGGGCCAGGGCCAGATGAGCGGAGCCGCCACGATGAAGATGGTGCCGGGCACGCCGAACGGCTGCAGCACCGCGTACGCGACGATGAACGCGAGGTAGCCCCAGACGCCCAGCTCGACGAGCGCGCGCGCCAGCGTCTTCGGCTCGGCCACCTGCTCGAAGGCCCCGAGACGCCAGGCCGCGGCGAGCGTGACGCCGACCACCAGCAGCAGGCCCAGCTTCGCCCACCGGCGCGCCGTGGCCGTCACGGGGCTGCTCGGCTGACGTGGACGAGGACCTTCACGAGGGGCTCCAGGGTGACGTTCGAGCGCTGGAACGACTCGGGGCCCCGCAGTCGCCCGCGGAGCCCCGTGCCTCAGCCTCGGCTCACCGGCTCACGCCTGGCCGAGCGTCTTGGCGACCTCGGCGGCGAGATCGTCCTTCTTCTTCTCGATGCCCTCGCCGACCTCGAAGCGCACGGCCTTCGCGATCTTCAGCTCGGCGCCGGCCGCCTTGCTGGCCGCGGCGATGACGTCCTTGATCTTCTTCTTGTCGTCCTTGATCCACACCTGGTCGACGAGGCAGACGCCCTCGTAGAACTTCTCGAGCTTGCCGGTGAGGATCTTGTCCCAGATGGCCTCGGGCTTCTTCGCGTTGCGAAGCTCCTCGCGGTAGATCTCCTTCTCCTTCTCGAGGACGTCAGCGGGCACCTGGTCTCGGGTGACGAACTTCGGGTTCACCGCGGCCACCTGCATGGCGAGCTCCTTCGCGAGCGTGGCGGCCTCGGCGTGATCCGAGCCGGACACGTGCACGAGCGAGGCGATGCGGCTGTTGGCGTGCAGGTACGAGCCGAGCGCGCCGGCGCCATCGACCTGAACGCGCTCGAAGCGCCGCGGGGTGATGTTCTCGCCGATGGTGGCGACCTTCTCGGTGATGGCGTCCTTCACTTTCTTGCCGTCCGTCCACGCCTGCTCGAGCAGGTTGTCCATCGACGTGGGGGCGTGACGGGCGACGTGCGAGACGAGGCCGGCGAGCAGCTTCACGAACTCGTCGTTGCGCGCGACGAAGTCGGTCTCGCTGTTGAGCTCGACGACGACGCCCAGCTTGCCGCTGTTCGAGACCTCGATGCCCACCAGGCCCTCGGCGGCCACGCGGGCGCCCTTGCTGGCGGCCTTCGAGATGCCCTTCTTGCGGAGCCACTCCTCGGCCTTGGTGAAGTCGCCCCCGGACTCCGAGAGCGCCTTCTTGCAGTCCATCATGCCCGCGCCGGTCTTCTCGCGGAGCTCCCTCACCATCTGTGCGCTGATCTCAGCCATGGTCGTTGGTCTCGTGGGTGGAGTGGTGATCACTCGGCGGCAGCAGGCGCAGCGGCCTCGGTCGCCTCGGGAGCGGCCTCACCCTCTGCAGCAGCAGGGCCACCCTTCATCTCGACGACGGGACCACGACCCTCACGGCGCGGGGCGCGGCGGCGCTCGCCCCCACGATCGTCGTCACGGCCACGGCCCTCGGAGCGGCGGCGGCTCTCCTCGGCGTCACGCTCGGCGGCGCCGGAGGCACGGTAGCGGGCGCCACCCTCGACGCAGGCGTCGGCGATCTTGCCGGTGAAGAGCTTGATGGAGCGGATCGCGTCGTCGTTGCCGGGGATGACGTAGTCGATGCCCTCGGGATCGCAGTTGGTGTCGACGAGGCCGATGACGGGAATGCCGAGGCGGTTGGCCTCGTGCACGGCGATGGCTTCCTTCTTCGGGTCGATGACGAAGACGGCGCCGGGCAGGCGGGCGAGCTGCTTCACGCCGCCGAGGTTCTTCTCGAGCTTCTCGCGCTCGCGCTCGAGGCCCGCCACTTCCTTCTTCGGGAGCCGATCGAAGGTGCCGTCCTCCTTCATCGTCTCGAGCGACTTGAGGCGGTCGATGCCCTGCTTGATGGTCTTGAAGTTGGTGAGCGTGCCGCCCAGCCAGCGGTTGGTGACGAAGTACTGGCCGGCGCGGCTGGCCTCCTCACGCACGACGTCCTGGGCCTGCTTCTTGGTGCCGACGAAGAGCACGGCGCCGCCACGGGCGGTGACGTCGGAGACGAAGCGCAGCGCCGCGCGGGCGAGGCCGACCGTCTTCTGCAGGTCGATGATGTAGATGCCGTTCCGGGCCCCGAAGATGTACGGCTTCATCTTGGGGTTCCAGCGCTTGGTCTGGTGCCCGAAGTGAACGCCGGCCTCGAGCATCTGGCGCATCGTGATGCCGGTCGCCCCGGGCATTCCCTGGGTCTCGGCGGAGGGCTGCTGCGTCGTCTCTGCGGTCATCGGTTCTTCTCGTCTTTCGTAGGCGGTGGTGCCGCCCGGTTGGGTTGTGTCCGCCACGTCCGCTCGAGAAAGCTCGACGTCTTCTCCGGCCTCCCGGAGCACCCACGTCGACTGCGGGCGTGTGAGTATTGGGCTTCTTCCCCGCCCTGACAGCAGCGGAGGCCCGTGGCCCTAGCACCGGGGTTTCCCGTGGGCAAGCAGGTGGAGCGGCCCTGGGATCAGCGCTCGAACACGAGAGGAAGCGTCACCCGTGAGGGCTGCTGCTTCGCGGGAAAACGGAGCTGCCCCGCGGACCGCTGGATCAGCCGGATCAGGGCCTTGCGCGCGGGCTCGTCGGGAGCCGGCACGCGGGTGGTGTCGGACAGCAGACGGACCCTTCGCACTGTGCCCGAGGCCGTCACCGCGAATCCCACGCTCACGAGCCCCGCGATCGGCAGGCCGGCTGCGAGCGTCGGCGCCAGCGCGCGGGACAGTGTGTCGATGCCCTCGGCGAGGTGGGCGGTGGACAGCGGGCCTTCGACGAACGGGCGCGGCTGCACGAACCAGCCGTGGATCACGAGGCGCCCTTCACGCGGGTCCATGGAGCCGTCGACACGACGCACGGCGTGGGGCAGGCGCGGGTCGAAGACGGTGAGCCGGTTGAAGCGGGGCTCGATGACGTCCACGAGCTCGGGCTCCTCCTGGGCGCGAACGGAGGAGAAGGTGCTCCAGAAGTCGAGCACGTCGTCGCGCAGGAGCAGCGTCTCACCGCCGCGGAAGGTGCGCCGCGCCCAGTCGGTGAGCGAGAAGACGAAGGCCCACTGGCCGTGCGGCAGATCGCCGTGCAGGCGCTGCTCGCAGCCGTTGACGTAGCAGCTCATCCACGGAGGAGAGACGTCATGACAGCCCAGCACGCGGCGGCCCCACCACACGAGGCGCTGGTGGAAGGCGTCGTAGAGCCTCTTCGGGAAGTACAGGTACGCAGGCGTGCGCAGCGCGGTGTACTGGCCGGGCACGTGCCACAGATCCCAGACGAAGCGATCGTCGCGGGCCTCGCGCGGATCGTCGAAGCGGTGATCGAAGTGCGCGCGGAGGGGCTTCGCCTCGGGGGCAAACCGATCGACGACGAGCGCGCGGCGAACCGGGGCCACGCTACTCGCCGCGCACGCGGATGACGTAGACGAGCCGCGCCACCTGCTTGAGCACGTTCGGCACGCGCTTGAAGAGGTGAATCGACGGCTGGCGCTTCTCCATCAACTGGATGGGGATCTCGCGCACCTCGAGGCCCTCGCGCCACGCGCGCACCACGAACTCCGAGGCGAACACGTCCATGTCCACCACGCACCTGGCGATGACGGGCAAGAGCTTCTCGCGGCGAAACGCCTTGAGCCCGTGCGTGTCGGTGCCCTTGAACCCCAGCGCCAGCCGCAAGAGCCCGTTGTGCGCCCGCGTCGCCACCCGCCGAACCATGGGCCGGCGATCGCTCGCGCCCTTCGCCGCCTTCGAACCGACGATCAGATCGGCCTCGCGCCGCTCGAGCCGGGGCACCGCCTGGTCGTAGAAGACCAGGTCGCAGAGATCGATCTCGTCGCAGATGACGATGTTGCCCTTCGCCTTGAGGATGCCGGCCTTGAGCGCCGAGCCGTAGTTGGGCGTCTCGCTGTGGAACCACTTGAGCCGCGGGTGTTCCTTCGTCAGCCGCTCCAGGATCTCGGGCGTGCGATCGCGCGAGCCGTTCTCGGCGAAGATGATCTCGTAGTCCCAGCCGCGCTCGTCGAGGCCCTTCGCCAGCTCGAGGCCCGCCATCTCGACGATGGCCTCCTCGTTGTAGACAGGGATGACGATGGACAGGTGCGGATCAGCGGCTGACATTTGGTCGGCGGCGCGCTTAGCACGCTCAGGCCCGGCTTCCAGCGTCTCGACGCCGCCCGTTGGCGTGCAGTTCGACTGGACGGGTCACACCAACACTGCAAGTTCCGCCGACGCCTGACGCGGGGTAACCTCGCGCGACTTCGTTTCAGGCGAAAAGCGCCAGGGAGCACCATGAAGGTCTCGTGTCCGTCGTGCCAGTCGAGCCTCACGATCGACGACAAGAAGATTCCGGCAGGGGGCGCCCGCATCAAATGCCCCACCTGCCAGAACATCTTCCCGGTGAAGCCCGGCGCGGCGCCTGCTCCAGCGTCTGGCGCGTCGGTCCCTCTGCCGGGTGGTGCCGCTCCCGCTGCGGCCTCGGTTCCGCTTCCTGGCGGCGCTCGAGCTCCTTCGTCCTCGCCGAGCGGCGCGGTGCCCCTGCCCGGCATCTCGGCGGCCCCCGCGGCCGCGACGGGGTGGGACGAAGAGAAGACGCGGGTCGCTCCGAGCGGTCCCCTCCCATCGGGCGCAGTGCCGCTGCCTGGCGGCGCCGACGCCCCGACGATCCCGGGAGCCACCCGCACCGCGCCGCCCCCGTCCAACGTGCCCGCCCGCCCTCCGACGAAGCCTGGCATCGCCGCGGTGCCGCTCCCGGGCATCAGCGCCGCGAAGCCCTCGCCCACGGCGTGGGACGACAACGAGGCCACTCGCGTCGGTGAGGGCGGGCCGGGCCCGGCCGCCGTCGACATGGACTTCTCGGCCGCGCCCACTGGCGCCGTGCCGGCCGTCGGCTTCTCGCCGACCGGGCCGACCCAGTCGATTCCCCTGCCAGGCTCCTCACCCTCTGGCGTGCGCGCTGGCGGCGCGTCGGTTCCCTTGCCGGGCTCCTCGCCCTCCGGCCTGCGCGCTGGCGGCGCGTCGGTTCCCTTGCCGGGCTCCTCGCCCTCCGGCCTGCGCGCTGGCGGCGCGTCCGTTTCCTTGCCGGGCTCCTCACCCTCTGGCCAGCGCGCTGGGGCCGGCTCGTCCGCATCAGGCCTCGGCTCGGTTCCGCTGCCGGGGTCGGCCTCTCCTTCGGGGGTCCGGGCGCCTGGCGCCGTGCCCCTCCCCGGCTCGTCGCCCTCGGGCCTCCGAAGTGCGCCGACCGCGGCGGTTCCCCTCCCGGGGAGCGGCGGCTTCGATGGAGCAGACGCGTTCGAGGAGGACTTCTCCGAGGTTCCGCCAACCGGGGCGGTGCCGCTGCCGGGCGCCGGCGGGTTCGATGGAGGCGGTGACTCCCTCGAGGCTGACTTCGGGCACGTCCCGCTGCCTGGCAACGCGCCCACCCAGGCCGTGCCCGCCTACCAGCCGGCGGCAGCCGCGAGCGCTGCCGCGAACTTCGACTTCCCGGACCTCCCGGGTGACGTCGGCGGTGAAGCCGACCTGCCGCAGTCGGCTCCAGGCGGCTTCGACTTCGGCCCCGCGCCCGCTGCGGCACCTGTCTCGGGCGGCTTCGACTTCGACGCACCGCCCGCGCCCGCGCCCGTCCCGGCGGCAGGCAGCTTCGACTTCGGCGCACCCGCGCCCGCGCCGGCCCACTCCCCGGCGGGAGGCGGCTTCGACTTTGGCGCTCCCGCCCCGGCCCCCGCGTCCGCGGGAGGGGGCTTCGACTTTGGCGCTCCCGCCCCGGCCCCCGTGTCCGCGGGAGGGGGCTTCGACTTCGGCGCTCCGCCCGCGCCGGGCCCCGGTTCCTCAGGAGGTGGCTTCGACTTCGGGGGCCCGCCTGCGCCCGCGCCCGCGTCGGGCGGCTTCGACTTCGGAGCGCCCGCCCAGGCCACCCCCGCGCCGCACGCTGCTGACGATCTCGCCTTCGACTTCAACGCCCCACCACCAGCGAGCGGCGCCTCGACCAGAGCCTCGCCCTCGTTCGGAGAGGTCGATCTGGGAGGGCCGGCGGCCGGCGGCCCCGCCGATCTCGAGTTCGACCCCACCGCCGCGCCGAAGAAGGGCGGCGACGATCTCGAGGCCGATCTCTCGGCCGCGCTCCCCCCTCAGTCGAGCAGGCCCTCAGGCCCCACTGACGGCCTCGAGATGCTGTCCTTCATCGACGACACGGCGAAGGACGCGGGAGCCCAGGCCGGCGGCGCGCCGGTGCGTCGCTTCCACATCAAGCGCCGCAGCGGGAAGGTCTTCGGCCCGTTCGAAGAGCCGGTGATCGTCAAGATGCTCGAAGAGGCGCAGCTGCTCGGGAACGAGGAGGTCTCGCTCGACGCCGAGAGCTGGCAGCCGATCGGCAGCGAGCCCTCGTTCCAGGCCGTCATCGCGAAGTTGATGGAGGCCCCCGGGCGCAGCAGCACCCAGCTGGGCCTGCCGCAGGTCGAGGACAAGCCGAAGGGCCCCTCGATGGAGAAGCTGAAGCAGCTCTACGAGGGCCGCATGGCAGCGGTCGCCGTCGTCGAGAGCAAGGCGCCCGTCCCGTTCATCAAGCGCGTGCCCTGGATCATCGCGGGCGTGGTGGTGGCGGGCATCGTCGGCAGCGGCGTCTTCGCCGGCGTCGCGACGCCCTACGGCTGGTTCTTCCTCAAGAAGATCTTCCCCGCCAGGGTGAAGCCTGACACGCGCGAGTTCGGCTACCTGGCGCAGGCGCGGTCCGGGCTGCTGAAAGACACCTTCAAGTCGTACAAGGCTGCCCGCGATCTCGCCAACCAGGCGCTCGACGTGAAGGAGTACCCCGAGGCGCGCGCGGTGTGGAACCAGAGCGTCTATGCGCTGCGCCGCCGCTACCAGGCAGACGCCCCGGGCGAAGTCGCGCAGGCCGACGGCGAGCTCGGCAACATCGAGCTGCTGGGTGACAAGCACGTCGAGGTGCTCAAGGCGAAGGCCGCCAGCGCGCTGGTCCAACGGGACGCCGATGGCGCCCTGGCGCTCGTGAGCGAGGCGTTGGCGCGCGAGGAGAACCAGGACGAGCTCGAGCTCTTCTTCCTGCGCGCCGAGGCCTACCTGCAGAAGAAGAACATCGGCCAGGCCGCGGGCGAGTATCAGGCGATCCTGACCAGGAACCCGAAGAGCGCGCGCGCGCTGCACATGCAGGCGACGCTCGAGCGCCAGAAGAACGAGGTCGACAAGGCCATCGAGAAGTTCGAAGCAGCGGCGGCCGCGGACCCTGATCACGTCTCCTCGTCCATCGAGCTGGCCGAGCTGCTGCTCACCAGCAAGCGCGACAAGAAGAAGGGTGAGGAGGTGCTGAGCGCCGTCATGATCGACGAGCGCAAGGCCGAGATGGCGCCGTCGGAGCTCGGCAAGGCGCTCGCGCTGCAGGCCGAGGTGCTGGTGCTGGAGCAGAAGCTGCCCGAGGCGCTCGAGGTGTTCGCCGCGGCGCTCAAAGCCGACCCGAAGAACGCCTTCGCGCAGGGGCGCATGGCGCGCGTGCTGACGGTGCTGAACCAGTTCGAGAAGGCGCTGCCCCTCTTCAAGGACGCGTCCGCCGCCGCGCCCGACAACATCGAGTACACCGAGGGGTACCTCTCGACGCTCATCATCCTCGGGAAGATGGACGAGGCCACGAAGGTGATGAACTCGGCGAACGCGCGTTTCCCCGGCAACGCCATGCTGTCGTACCTGTCGGGGCGGGTGTCCGACGCGCTCGACGACTCCAAAGCGGCCGAGGACGGCTACAAGCGCGCCATCGCGGCTGACGCGACCATCACCGACGCCTACCTCTACCTCTCGCGCCTGTACGTGCGCTTCCGCCGCTTCAACGACGCGCTGCCGATCCTCGAGCAGGGCCTCGCGAACGATCCGAAGAAGGCCGAGCTGCACGTCGGCATGGGCGAGCTCGCCTACCACGAGCGCAACCTCGACCGCGCCGACACCGAGTTCAAGGAGGCCGCCGAGCTCAACTCGCACTCCTCCGAGGCCTTCCGCGGGCTGTCACGGGTGGCCCTCGAGAAGGGAAAGTACGAGCTCGCGCTCACCCACATCGAGAAGGCGCTCGAGATCAACTCCCGCCTCCAGGGCGGCCGCCTGCAGAAGGGCATGGCGCTCTGGCGCCTGCAGCGGCTCGACGAGGCCGTGAAGGAGCTCGAGCACGCGCGGGAAGAGGAGCCCCGGAACACCCAGGTCATCGTGACGCTGGGCGCGGTCGAGTTCGAGCAGGGACAGCTGTCGAACGCGCTCAACCACCTCGCGAGCGCGCTGCAGGCCGAGCCCGGCCACGCCGACGGCAACTTCTACATGGCGCGCGTGAAGAACTCGTCGCGCGACCACAGCCAGGCCATCGACGCCATCAAGCGGGCCCTCGAGAGCGATCCGAAGAACCCGCTCTACAAGTACTGGTACGGGCGCATTCTGGCCGACGCCAAGAAGAGCGAAGAGGCCATCGTCGAGTTCAAGGCCGCCATCGAACTCAACCCGAAGTACACCGACGCCCTCGAGACGCTCGGCCGCATCTACGTGGAGCGTGGCCAGCTCAAGGAAGCCATCGAGTCCTTCGGCAAGGCCCTCGCGATCGACCCCGGCCGGAACACCGCGCGCGCGGCTACCGGCGACGCCTACATGAAGCTCGACGACTGGGACGGCGCGATCAAGGCCTACACCGCGGCCATCGAAGCGGATCCCGACAACCCTGGCCTGGTCTACGCCTACTCGCGCCTCGCCGACGCCTACCGCGAGAAGGGCCCGAAGCAGTTCAAGAAGGCCGTCGAGTGGTACCAGAAGGCGACGAAGATCGACCCGCAGAACGCCGAGGCGTACAAGAGCCTCGGCTACCTCCTGAAAGACCTCAAGCAGCCGAAGGAGGCGATCGCCGCGTGGAGCCGCTACCTCGAGATCTCCACCGACGACGAGAAGGCGAAGAAGGTCGTGCAGGACGACCTCGACGATCTCAAGAGCGAAGGGAAGTGACGTGCTGGACCTGAATTTCGTGGCGAAGAACTTCGACTCCGTCGTCGCGCGGCTCTCGGCCCGCGGCGGCACCCTCGACCTCTCGCGCTTCAAGGAGCTGTTCGCCGAGCGCAAGAAGCTGAACGTCGAGCTCGAGTCGAACCAGGCGAAGAAGAACAAGGCCCAGGAGCTGATGAAGACCGACGCCTCGAAGCGCGCCGAGCTCGGGCCCGAGATGAAGGCGCTCGGCGTGGTGATCAAGGACACCGAGGCGAAGCTCAAGGTGATCGAGGACGAGCTCGGTGAGCTGATGATGAACACCCCCAACGTGCCGCACGAGACGGTGCCGCCGGGCGCGAGCGAGCACGACAACCAGGTCGTGCGCACCTGGGGCGACAAGCCGACGTTCACCTTCCAGCCGAAGCAGCACTTCGAGCTGGGCGAGAAGCTGGGGCTGCTCGACTTCGAGCGGGCGGCGAAGGTCTCGGGCAGCCGGTTCGCGTTCTCGAAGGGCGCCCTGGCGCGGCTCGAGCGGGCGCTCACCGCGTTCATGATCGACGAGCACTCGAAGAAGGGCTACCTCGAGATCCTCCCTCCCTATCTCGTCAACCGGCAGTCGATGACCGGCACCGGGCAGCTGCCGAAGTTCGAGGCCGACGCCTTCAAGACGGTCGGCTGGGGCGACACCGACGAGGAGCGCCGCCGCAGCGAGTACTTCCTCATCCCGACCGCCGAGGTGCCGGTCACCAACTACCACGCCGACGAGATCCTCGAGGGGCCCCTGCCCCTCAAGTACTGCGCGTTCTCACCCTGCTTCCGCGCCGAGGCGGGCTCTGCCGGCAAGGACACGCGCGGCCTCATCCGCATGCACCAGTTCCACAAGGTCGAGCTGGTGATGTTCGAGAAGCCCGACCGCTCGATGGACGCGCTCGAGCAGCTCACGAAGGACGCGGCGTCGATCCTCGAGAAGCTCGGCCTGCATCACCGCGTGGTGCTGCTCTGCACCGGCGACATGGGCTTCGCCTCGACGAAGACCTACGACCTCGAGGTGTGGCTGCCCGGCCAGGGCGCCTTCCGCGAGATCTCGAGCTGCTCGTGCTTCTCGGACTTCCAGGCGCGCCGCGCGAAGATCCGCTTCCGGCCCGCGCCCGGTGAGAAGCCGCAGGTGGTGCACACCCTCAACGGCTCGGGGCTCGCCGTGGGCCGCACCGTGGTCGCCCTCCTCGAGAACTACCAGCGCGAAGACGGCACCGTGAAGGTGCCCGACGTGCTCGTCCCGTACATGGGCGGGCTCACCGAGCTGAAGCCGCTCGGCTCCGCCTGATCCGAAATCGCCGTTGCGTCGCCGGACTCCTTGCGGTAGCAGGGGCGCCCCTCGACGAGTCTCGTCAGGGGCGAAGGGCTGTCGGAGTCACACCAGGAGCATCGGCGTGACGGTCGTACCGGCGGGGCGTTCGGTCAGGGAGCAGTGGCCGAGTGGCTGAAGGCAGCGGTCTTGAAATTCAACCGGCCGACCAGCCGAGCTTTCCGTAGGTGAGCGCAGCGAGAGATTCCCTGCGGTTCGTCGCGTGACGGTTGACCGACTCGCCTGCGTTCGCCGCTGTTCGCTGCTTCCGAGTTACACCTGAGTTACACGGCGGCGTGCGTCCCCCGTGCGCCATCAGCTACTCGTCCTCGCGCTCGACGCCACCCGAGAACGGGCCCTGTCGAAGCGAAACCTGCAAACCGCTCTTCCACTCCATGCCGGTCAACATTCCGTGCCGAATCGCCCATCTCGCGTGTGGTTCGTCGGCGGCAGCCACGTTCAGGCCGTTTCCGGGGCCCGCGCGAAGGGAGGCGATCGCGGCGGTAGCCCACGCCTGATGGTCCACCTCCTCTCGACGGAGTCGCTCCGCCTCCGAAGCGCCGTCTGAGGTTCGGGGCCCAAGTGCGAGTACCGACCTGATCGCCTCGTCCAGTTTCTTGGCCAGCGCCGCACGAACGTCGGAAGGCTTCGACTGCCTTACGGAGTAGGTGATGATTCGCTTCTGTCTGATGTCGAACGGGAGGTCCTCAGGCCCTCCGGTGTCGAGATTCAAGACCGTGAGCACACGCTCATCACCCATGCTCTTCAAGGCGTACCCGAGTTCGACGAGCACATTGGGGTTTGGGTGGGCGCGCCGCCTTCCCAAGAGAATCTTGAGCAACGAGTCGCGCCGGACGATGGAGACGTCAAAGACCGCGCACTGTGCGGCGTCGATCTTGGCGAAGATCGCAGAGTGGATCTCGGGGGAGCCGGCGATGCCCTGCGTGTCACTGTCGATGCGCGCGTCGACACTCAGCGACCCGTCTTGCCTGACCTTCCTCGCCGCCGCCTCCAGCGCATCCCTGATGAACCCCCTGTTCGTTCGATTGGGGAGGTCGCTCTGCCACGAGTAGAAGATCGTAATCGCGTCGGCCATCGCGCCCTCAGCCTACGACCACCACCGATGAAGATCCTCGGCCCCGAGAGGCGGACTGTCCGGCTCGACGAGAACGAAGGGGATCGCGTGGTCAGAGTGCGACCTGACAGTGTTCGCAGTACTTCTTCCACTTCGGGTACTGCCGCGCACAGCGGGGGCATGCGGTCGGCTCGAACACAGCCGCGACCCGTCGAATGCCGGTCGGTTCAGGTGGAGGCTCCTTCTTCGATTCGCGCTTCGGTGCCGGCACCGTGGCTGCCAGCAGCGGCGGCTCGGACCACCCGAACTCGGTCGAGATGGCGGCGGCGAGACTCGTGCGGAAGGTTGGCAAGGCAATTTGCTTCAAGTGAACGACGGCCGACTCAGCGACCTTGAGCCCGACGGGCGCGCCGACGACGTCGAACAACTCCTTGATGGTGACGGCGTCCTTTGAGTGAACGTTGAACTCGGACGTCTTCGGCTCCCCGATGAGGTCCAAGAACCACTCGTAGTCGCGGATGGTCTTGAGGGGGAAATCGTCCCTCGAAGAGAGTGCCTTCTCCTTTTCTTGGCTCGCCGGGCTCGCAGCGAGGACCGTGCCGACGTGTTCGAGGTAGTCCGACCACGGAAGGGGCCGGCTCTCACCCTCCAGCGTGTCGGTCTTCAGGTCACCAGCCACTCGAAGCCCGCGCCGAAGGTAGGCGTACTGCGCCAAGATCTCGGGAACCTCGAACGCGAGGTGGTAGGTGGTCTGTCCGGAGCACAACGCTCTGGCTTCAGCCGCCACCTCGGGAACGAAGTCGTGGAGTCGCGCCTCGGCGACCCGACCGAGCTTCTCGCTTTGCAGCAGCTTCGCGTCTGCGACGGCGCGCAGCGACAGCGCGCGCGCAATCAAGAAGGGCTGGCGGGCGGGATGCCCTGCCTGAATCTTCGCAGCCGAGACCCGAGCCCAAGAGTCCAGCTTGTCGGCCGCCGCCACCAACCGCGAGAGTTCGTCAGGAGCGATGGTTTCAACAATCATCTCCTCGCCCACGCGCCGCCAAACGGTCAGCAACTCCAGCGTGAGGCGATGAAACGAGTCGGCCTCCTGCTGGTCGAACCGAGCATTGACGTTCGTGAAGCCCTCGTGAATCTCCGCGCGGAGAAGCCGAAGAGCATCGGCAATCTCACGATTCGCCTTGAGCAGGATTTCAAGGGTCCGAGCCTGCTGTCCGAGCATCGTCTCGACGGTGCCCAGACCGAAGGCCAGTTCTTGCCTCAGTTCGTTCACATCGCGGTTCACGCGCTTGAGTTGCACGGCGTTGTAGATGCCGACACCCAAGTTGAGCACTCCCACCACAAGATTCCCCAACCCGACCGGGTCCATCGGTGCTCCTCCGGGCATCACGCTCTGCACGGCCTTGTTGGTCGGCAGGTGCTTGGTGAAGTACGAGCCCGCGTCGCCGACGCCGGTGACGTAGTCGCTGCGGGGACCGCCCAAGAACGTGTAGGGAGAGACTTGGGATCGGAATATCAAGCTCGGCCTCGTTCGTGGGTCACTTCGACTGCTGCGCGGCTCTGCACTCCCCGCGCGGGTCAGTCTTGATCGCGTGGTTGGACACCGCAACGGTGCGTTCATTGGCGTCGACCGCCGAGCGCGATACGCCCCGCCTTCGGCAGGGCGAACCTACGACTGACTTCGCGCGGTCGGAGCCTTCCGGGGCCGCCCGCGCTTCTTCTGATGCACCTTCACCTTCCGAAGTAGGGCACCGGGAGCCACGTCGAGCTGGCTGGCGAGTCGGATGAAGGAGTGGAACCGCAGGTTCACCGAGCCCGACTCGATCTTCTGGAGGTAGCGCAGGTCCATCTCCAGCGCCTCCGCCAGTTCCGACTGCGTGAGGCCACGGCGCAGACGTTCGCGCCGAACGTTGGCACCGAGGAAGGCGAGGTACTGGTCGGTCAGGCCCGAGCCCATCCGACGGTGTTTGCCGGTTGTGTCGCCCTAGATAATCGGGCGCATCGCCCTCATTTCCATTGACCGGCGCGCGTGCCTCTCGCAACTTCCCGGTGTCAACGACAGGGAGGAACCAAATGGGGCTCATGAAGTGCAAGTCGTGCGGCAACGAGGTCGCTACTGACGCGGTGACGTGTCCGAAGTGCGGGAGCCCGGTGAAGAAGAAGATGGGCATCGTGAAGCTCTTCTTTGTCGTGCTCGGCGGACTGTTCCTCCTCTGCTTCCTCGGCAGCATCGTCGGCGGCAAGAGCAAGGGCGGCGGCTCTTCGGCTGCATCGAGCGACGCCCCCGCCGCACCCGCGCCAGAAGTGGCGCAGCAGCTCCCGTGGATCGCCACCGTCAACGACAACTGCGCCAAGTACAAGGCGGCGCCGAACGAGATCAAGAAGAGCGCCATCTACAACGAGAACGAGGCCCTCATTGCGAAGACGAAGGTCACGAACATCTCCGGCAAGCTGGTCGCGCTCAGGACCGACCAAGGCGGCGATGAGCTGTCTCTGAAGATCAAAGTCGGCGACGTCGACTTCCACACCGAGAGCCTCTTCGGCGCCATCAAGAAGGGCTCTGCCGTCTACAACGCGGCGGCCGAGATGACGGTCGGACAGTGCGTGGTCTTCTCGGCGTCGAGCCTAAAGGCGTCATCGATGGTGGAGCGCTCGAAGGTTTGCGACACGGAGTACTTCGCCGTCTTCACCAGCATCGCGCCCTGCAAGTAGCCGCTGAAGCCCAACCGTTTCCCGTGGAGGACGACATGTCGATGAACCGAAGAGTGGGACCAGTGGTGATCGCGGTGCTTGCAATCTGCGCGACCGCGCGCGCGGCAGACAAGGGACCCGTCTCGTTGAGCAACGCGCAGGTGGAGTTCCGTGACGGGTTCCGCAGCGACGGCAAGCAGTACCCGCGCATGTCGGTGGACGTGCTCGTGAACAAGAAGCCCGGCAAGGGCATGGGGCTGTCGTGCAAGGCGACCTGTCAGGTCGGAGACAAGAAGATGTCCGACAAGGCGATTGCGATGGCGAAGTGGGATGAGTTGGATGAGGGCGAGACGAAGCGCGTGGACATGGCGCCCTTCGTCGGGCAGCCCCTCGACGCCCAACCGTCCAACTGCGAGTTCTCCGTTCGGTGGGGGAAGCTGTTCGGCGGCGACCCAAAGGAGGTCGCCAAGTTCTGCTGGACGCCTGAAGGAGTGAAGGACGGCGCCTGCCCGAAGGCGAAGTAGCGGGGAGAGCGCGATGGGCTACGTCGAATCGAACCTGATGAAGGACGAGCAGGTCGTCTACCGCGCGAAGCTCCACTGGGTCATCTTCATTTCCGTTCGCTCGTTCCTGACCCTCTTCGTTCTCCCCCTCATCGACGGCTGGACCTCGGAGTTCGCGGTCACCGACCGCAGGGTCATCATCAAGGTCGGGCTCATCGCCCGCCGAACGGTCGAGTTGAACCTCGCCAAGGTCGAGTCAGTCATCGTGGACCAAGGCGTCATCGGCCGCATCCTCGGGTACGGCACCATCTTCGTCGTCGGCACCGGCGGCACGAGGGAGCGGTTCGAGGCCATCGCTGACCCACTGGGGTTCCGGCAGGCGGTCACCACCGCGACCGAAGCGCTTCAGGCCGGCGGCAGCATCTCACAGGGGGCGGCGACCGCCCACCGGTGACCTACGAGAAGGCCGCCAGAACCCCGCCAGAAGTCGGATCGGCTGCGTGTTCGGCACAGGCCAAGGGTCGCCCTTCCGAACTCCTCGGAACGTTCAGGAGCGCGGTCGCGCCAACACGAGCACCGTCCCGCTCGGGTCGGCGAAGTACGCGGCCTCGTCGCCCCATTGGCGAAGCGCGAGCGGGCTCAACGCGCGCGCGCCCGCCACCACCATGCGCGTGACCGCCGCTTCGAGGTCGTCGGAGTAGAGGTACAGCTCCATCGGGGCCAGTTCCCCGGCGGGGACCTTCGCCGGGACCTGTCCAGTGTTCCTTCCGAAGCCCTCGCGCTCATAGATGCCCAACCGCTGGCCGCCGGGGAGAGCGAACTCGACGTAGACCGGCGTCTCGACCGTCACCGCCCAGTCGAACGCCGCCTTGTAGAAGACGACGCTCTTGTCGAAGTGCTCCACCGCGATGATGGTGAGGACGTGCCGGGCCATTCCTCACTGTCTCGCTGCGCCTGCGATGGGCGCAAGCTCTTCGCGGAACGAACCCACCCCTCCCCCACCTCAGCGAGAGAGGAAAGCTGCCGGTGGGCATCTGGGAGCGCGGCTGGAGCAGTCTCGCCGCAACCTCGCGTTCCTTCAGCCCCCAAGCGGTCCCCGGCACCAATGACGTTGGGACCATGTGGTCCTTTCCTCTTGGCCTATTCGATGCGCTCGGGGGCGCCGGTCACGTTCACCTCGACGACCGCCGGTGGGGCGACCGCCGCCCCCCGACGGATGGCCTGCCTCCGCTCCAATTCGTGGAGAGCCGACAAGCGGCTGCGCTCGGCCGCCGCCCCGTAGCGCGCCACCACCTGAAGGACGTTGCCCTTGCCCTGCTGGGAGTCTCTCCAGACCGCCATGCCCACGCCGTTCTCGTCAGCGCCTTCAGCGACCAAGACACTCGCTTCGTACTCGGCGGCGCGCCGCACGCGCCACGATGCCTCGGCAACTTGGCGGCAGAGCAACTCCTCCACGACTCCAACAGGCTGGATGTCGCCGTGAAGGTCGGCGAGCAGGGCGTCGAACTCTTCGGAACTCTCGTGCGGCAGGACAGCGTGGAGTTCGGAAGCGAGGCCGTGCTGGGTCGCATTGCGCGAGGAAGCGACTCGGCCTTCGGAAGTTCTGGGGCCGGTGCTCCGAAGGGCGTTCTCGCGGTTGGCGTTCAGTCTGGCGGCGGTCGTCATGCCGACATGATCGCCGAGCTGCACCTTCGACGCGACCGCGCTCGCGGCGCCATACCTCAGACGCGAGGTACACCGTGGTCCCGCCCGACGACCCCGGCCCTCTGACCTCCGGCGAGAAGCGCATCACCGGGGAGGTGGTGTCCTCGAAGGGGGGGCCATCGAAGCGGAGAGGTTCGGGGGGGCTACGGCCCCTGCGGCGGTGCGGGCGCGGCCGGCACGGTGAAGATCTCTGCCAGCGCGTTGGGTTCACCGGAATCAACCGCGAGCGCCAGCGCATGACCGACCCACGACGCTCGCGCCGCTGCGACCACGTTGTGCTTCTCGCTCCAGCTCCCCTGCACTGCGACCAAGTAGTACGCAAACTGCCCGTCCGGGCGCTGGTGGAAGCCGAAGATCGGTCCGCCGCTCATTCCATCGAGGTCCGAAAGAACGGTCCCGTCCTTGAACTCCATAGGCCCGGCAACTTTCGCGTAGAAGCGTGGAACGGGCTTCACCATCGACTCGGGCGGCGGGCACTCCTCGACCGCGAGCATTGCTGGCCCGAGCCGGCAGTCGGCGAGTCGGGGCCCTTCATGGACCCGTCGAATCAGCTCGCTCGGCTGACCGACCATGAAGTGCCGAAGGAACGTCTCGGGCGGATTCAACCACGTCGTCGGCGTGAGGGGCTCGATTCCGCCCGCAGCGAGTGTCCGTTGGAGAAGGGGGTCCACCTCGATGACGCCGACATCGAGCCCGAGTTCATCGTCGTCGACGAAGTACCGGCGAGCATCGGCGAAGTTGAAAGGGACAAGGCTGTGTCGGCTCCAACTCGCCCACCCGTCGTACAGGCCCCACTCCAGCACCTCGTAGTTGGTCGCGGTGAGGATGCTCTCCATCCGCCGAACGCAGTGACCGGCGCTCACAAGGAACCAGCGGCCGAGCACCTCCATCACGAAACAGGTCCAGACCTCTGTCTGCTCCTTGCGCTCTCCGCCTGTCTCACGGACCAAGACCGATAGCCCAACGAGGTGCCTGCACAGGAACTCGACGAACGACCTCTTCTCGGCTGGCTTCATGCTCGCCTGTCTAGCAGCCCGGACTGATAACCGGCCCTTCCACTAGACGCTGATCAGCCTTGATCGTTCAGGAAAGGTCTGGATGATCGTCTACGAGGGGACGGTGGCGCTGCGCTCGATGGCACTTCGCTCACCTTCAGCCAAGGCGAACCGATAATGCCTCCTGAGATCGCCGCGACTCTGCCGACAGCTACTCCGACAGACGAGGCGTTCACCGCGCAGTGCGACGCGGACTACGTCTCGGCCGAGATCACGGCAATCGCCCACCTTGGCTCGGAGGCCGGCACCCTCACACACCTGCTCGCGGTCGTGGAGTTGCTCCACGGCGAGCTTGAGGCCAACCCGCTCATCGGCCTTGGGCCGAAGGCTGGCGGCTATCCCCGCAGCGTGGATCTCGGCAAGCGCGGAGGGAGAATTCTCCTTCAGAAGTGGACGAGCCCCGTGCGTGCAGCCTTGGACTGGTATCGCGGGTGCGCGGGCGGCGAGATGCTCGTTCCGGGGCCTCGCGCGCCGACACGTGTTCAGCTCGGGCAGCTCGGAAGCGACCCGCCGTGGCCGCACCTTGTCGTGGAGGTTGAAGACTTCTGGGAGCACTCGCAGTTCTGGGGCGACCGCCCCGGTGGCTCTCGCTGGCACCGATTGCTGCCATTGGTGCCGGTCGAGATCACCACCGGGTGGGAGGTTTCCGACTACGAGAAGGCGCGCGAATTCCTGATGGCCGAGGCCCACATCGACCTGCTGTCGCGCTCGACCCTCCTCGGCTCCTGCCACCTTCGTCTTCCGAATCCCGTCTACCGTCGTCTGCACCAGCACGTCGGCGACGACTGGAAGAGCATCACGTTCGAGGTCGTTCCGTTTCCGAACCGAGCCAACGAACCGCTGGAGCTGACGTTCTGGAACCGCCGCGCGTGGGGCGCCACGGAGGTTCGCAGACTCCCGCTCCACGCCGGGCCGAACGTGTTGAACATCCCGGAAGGGGTCGAGCAGGTCGCCCATGCCGTTGTTTCACCGACGCGTGGGCTGCTGGAGCAGTCCGAAGTGGCTGGCTTCATCGCTTCGATGCGAGTCGAGATGAACTTGGTCACGGAGCAACGACGCATTCAGGGGCCGCCACGAACAGATGGAGGCGCTTCGAGAGGCCAAACGGTCGGCGTTGTCGGGCACAGCTCCGTCATGGAGATTGGAGACGCGCGACCCGTCGAGGCCCTTTCGCGGCTGGCGACCGACGAAGACCAGCAGAACGTGAAGAAGGCGTGGTCTCGACTCTCGGTTCAGTGGTTCGACAGGGACAAGACGGCCGGAACACAAGCCGTCAGGGACATCATTGGAACCGCGAGCAAGCGGCTCCACCTTCTTGACCCCTACTTCGGTGCGAGTGACATCGCCTACGCGCTGGGCACCACTCGTCACGGGCTGCCAATTCGCATTCTCACGTCTCACGACTTCTGCACGACGAGAAACGAGGACCTTGGCGTCGAGAACGGCGAGGTGCTCCTGCGGACGCTCGACACCGTGCTGGCGCAGGACTCTCGGTTCAAGATCGAGATCAAGGTCATGGCGGGCGGGAAGTCGCCGGTTCACGACCGATTCCTCATCGTTGATGACGCCGTCTGGTTGCTCGGGGCCTCGCTCAACGAATTCGGTAGCCGAGGGACGTTGCTGCTGCGACTGCCCGCGTCGCCGAAGGACCGAGAGGGCAGCGCACCCTCGTTCTCCGTGTCCAGAGACGTCTTCGACGAGCACTGGAGTCGGCCTCCGGGACAAAGCACTCCTCTTCGCGACTGGGTGAAGCAGCGCGCAGCCGACCGAACCGGGGCGCAGGTGCCACCGGCTCCGAAGTCGATCACCGACCGCGTCAACAAGACCAAGACCCTACTGGCCGAAGCGTTGCGGCGGATTCGAGAGGTGTGGCGTGCGTGACGCACGCTTCGCGCAACCGGGAGCCGACACGCGTGCGGCGGCCTCGAAAGCGGCGGTTGAGCGCGTTCTGGAGGCCGCCATTGACCATGGCGATCTCGACGCCCTGCTTCGGGAGTGGTGGGTAGAGGTACTCGCTCGGGACTCCGAAGGGGAAGCAGCCGACACCGAGAAGGTCGAACGCTTGCGGCAAAAATGCGCCACGCTCTCGGGCGGTCAGGGAACGCTCGCGACGCACGCCAGCGGCGTGCTCCTGCGAGACGTAAGCGGGGCCGAGTACGGCGCCGGTGCGTACCTTCTGGGAGAGTCAGCGGCTGCCGCACTTCGGACGGGCGCGGACGGCGTCGTGGGCCTCGACCGGGCCGTTCAGTTCCTCTCCGAATGCTGGGAGGCAGTCGAAGTCCTGATCGAAGCGTTGGACCGCGAACCCCGCTGGCCCGCCAACCCCGATCTGCTGTCGTCGCTCCCGGCGACGATTGACAAGCTGGTGAGCGTTCGGTGGGGCCGCAGAATGCCGAGTGAGATTCTGCTGGAGGAAGAGGCAAAGGCGCGCGCGCGCGGCCTGATGGCCTATCTCTGGGAACGACACCACGAGCACGTCGATCTGGTCCTGAGCGCGTGGGTCCGAGTCGCGTTGCTCGCACGACGCGACTGGGGCCCTGTCACAGAGGTTGCGGAACGCCTCCCCCTCCGAGAGCTACGAGAAGATCTCTGGCGACACCTCCATCTGCATGAAGACCGCGAGGCGATCCTCGCGCTCATTCGCGCAGCGCCGCCCGTCTTCCAAGGCGGCGGATGGACCGGGCGCACCGTTGGTCTTGCGGCTCTGGAGAAGGCGGTCACCCACGCCGACCAGTTGCAATGGAAGCTGGCTCAGCAAGGGTGGGCTTCCGAAGCCGCGAAGAACGCTGCCGCTGCCCAACTCGTCGCACTCGTTGATCATGAGCTTCCCGAGTGGTTCCGTCAGGTCGTGGAGGCCGCGCATTCGCGGCCCGACGGTCGGGCGCTGCTGCTGTTCTTCGGTGCCTCAATTGTGAGGGAGGCGCTCCGACCACGGATGAGCCATCGGCAGTGGTCGTCGGCGGACCTCGCCATCGCCGCGATTCAGAAGGTCATTGTCCCGGCCCCAACGACCGAGGAGATGATGAGCGTGGCGCGTCTCGGCGTGCCGATAGGCTCGACCAAGGTCGACCGCGTCGTGTACGTCGTCTCGGCCGCCGTCTTCGGTTGCGAGGCGCGATCCCTCTGGGCTTGGTATCGAACTCTCTTGACCGCGAGCGACGAGGATCTCTGCTGGCAAGCGAGAACGTGGCGGCGGTCGGCGTGCTACGACGCCATCGCTCACAGGCTCGGCGAACTACCAAAGCCCTTCGAGGAGTGGAGGGCCGCTTGGAGAAGCCTGTTCGTCACCGACCGCGAGCGCGCCCGGTTTGACAGCACAAGCCAGAGCGCGCTCCTTCCGAGCGCCCACCTGATTCGAGTTGGGATGGCGTTGCTTCGGCTCGCCCCCGCTCGTGAGGCTGCCCGTGAGTTCTACGGCGAGCTTCGCGCGAAGGTCCGGGGGCTCGTGAAGAACGACCTCCGTCTTGGGAGCCCTCTCCCGCGCGAGTTCCCGACTGAAGGCCTCGATCTCGCGCCGACCCTGCTGGGCGAGGGGTGGCCCAGCGCCTTTGGCGTCGAACGGTCGGCCCTCGCTTCCGCCGAAGTCAGGGTCTATGCGGCCAGCGCACTACTGGATGGTGGCGCACAGGTAGCCGCGATTGAAGCTGCTCTTGAAACGGCGCCCCACCGACTCGCCGACACCGTCCACGCGGTCAAGGCGGAGCGCGACCGTGACGACAACCTCCGTCGGCATTGCGACAAGGTCTCGACCGCTCTGCACGAGCACGGAGGCGGAACAGCCGCCGACGGGTCGGGGGCACCGCCACCGCTAGCGACGGCTCTCCCCCCTGCGTGACCGGCCCCGCTCGTCGAAGGGCAGGTTGGGCACACCGTCCACCACGCCTCAGGCTTGAAGCCTGCGAAGCGTGGCCGGCGCCACCTTGGGCGTCGAAGCGAGGATGTCTCTGACGCGACCGTCGATACCGGTGACCTCGCGCAGGACGGTGGCGTAGTGCTGCTCGCGCGTGTTCCACCACGTCTCGTGGTGTGACCTCTCCTTTGCCAAGGAGTCCCGCAGCTCCTGCACCTTGTCGGTGACGCGCCGGATGGCGTTCCCGAAGTCGTTGCTGCGCAGGTACTCGTACAGCTCTGCGGTCTTCGCGGCCTTGCCGTCCTCCGACAGCCGCGCCTGCGCCAGCTCCACGATGGCCTTGCGCTGGATGCCCGCCAGCGACGCGGCGAGGTGCGGCTCGACCGCGAGCACGCCGTTGGTCACCACGAAGCCGGTGGAGCGCAGCGGCAGGGCGCGAGACACCAAGAGCCCGTGCCGGGTCTCGTGCAGGGCCATTGCGTCCTTGAGCTGCCGAGTGAACGCCTTCTGCCACGTCGCGGTGCGCTTGCACTCGTAGATGATCTTCCCGACGGGCTTGCCGCCGCTGACAACGGTGTGAACGACATCACCTCCCTTGCCCCGATGCTCAATGAGGTCGGCTGGGAACTCGGCCTTGAGCGCGGCGACGAGCTGCTCCTCGCCCTCGGGCCCGAAGTGCGCGCGGTCCCGGCCGTCGGCCTTCAGCTTCAGCGCCTCGATGGTGCGCTTCCACTCCGCCTCTTCCCGTTTCCGCCTTTCGTCCATCACCTTCAGCTCGTTCTTGAGACCGTCGATCTGGCGCCGCGCGCGCTCCTTCTCCAGCCGCTGGGCTGCGCGCTCCCGCTGTTCGACGGTCTTCTCTGCCTCACGGCGCTGCGCGTCGAGCTGCCTCGTGAGATGCTCGATGCTCCTGTCGGCCTTGGTGATTGCCGTGCGGTACTCGGAGTCTCTCTTCTTCAGATCGGCGGCAGCCCCCTTTCGCGCTTCCCCCTGAGCCCGTCGCACCTCCGTCGCCAACTCCCGCTGGAATCGCTGCCGGTCGGCCGTGGCCTCCGCCTGAAGGCGCTGAAGCTGCTTCTGCAAAGCCGCCATTGCTTTGGTGGCGGTGGCCTCCGCCTCCTTCCGCGCCGCATCGGCTGCGCGACGAACGCGGGAGGCGCTCCCTTCCTCGGCGGCCTTCATCCGAGCAACAAGCTCGTCGCGCTCCTTGTTGAACACCTTGTCGCGCGCCTCGCGGATGCGGAGCACGCGCTCGTACACCTCGCGCGTGAGCTGCGAGTCGCACAGCGGGCACCGGTTGTCAGACTGGGCAGCCATCGTCACTCCTCCCTCTTGCTGGGACGCTGGCGAGCGCGTAGCAGCAGCGCCTCAAGCTGGGCGGCACCGCGCTCCTCGCACCGGGGGCAGAACTTCTCCACGACCTCCTCGGCCCATTCGCCCCAATCACGCGGGTCGTTGCTTTCGAGAGCGGAGAAGTAGTCGGCGGCCTGCCCATCGGTCAGATCATCCACACCGTCTTCGCCGATGTCGGGCATCTGCAAGACCGTCCGCTCCACGAGTGCCCCGCTGCACGCTGGGCACAACTTCCCGCTCGCGTTCAAGACGTGGCGACGGGCCACGGTGTACGGCTCACCGGTCTTCGCCATCCGTTGCCGGATGAGCTGCTTCAGGTCTCTGTTGATCGTCATGTTCGTCCTCGGTCCAAGCGAAGACACAGGCCCCATCCGCCTCGTGCCGTCGCCGGGCTGCGAGGTTGAACATCGACTACCAGCCCGAGGAGAGGACTCCCCTTTGCCGCCGGAGGTTGGCCGAGGATGGGTCGGCCGACGACGGTCTCGCGCAGGCGGCGCGAACGGCACAATCTGGACGCAAGATGACGATGGAGTCAATGGGCACGCTCTGCCGCGCTGCCGGGTCCATTTCCATCGTGCTGCCTCGGATCGCCTCGGCGCTGGTCGCGGCAGCAGTGGTCATGCATGTTCCTCACCGGAGATGCTCGACTCCGACCAAGTGCCGCAAGCAGACGTTCCACAGCGCGTGCTCGACCTCGTTCTCGGTCTTGCGCGCGGTGAACGACCTCAATGGGACCCTCGTGACGTCGCGTACTACCGCCAAGCCGCGCGCATTCTTGCGCTCCTCGACGCGGAGAACTCGCCGACGGCTGCCGGTCGCGCACTGGCGACGCTCTCGCCGAACGCGCAGCTCGCGCGGTTCGCGGTAGCGTTCGAGCTGAGCCCATGCGGGAAGGAGTGGATCGAATTCAGCAAAGCTCGAACCCTCCTTGAGGTGCAGGCAGCCACCGCCGGGGAGTTCCTGCGCGCGCGCGCACGAACCCTCCCGGAGACGATGGTGCGGCGCCGGCAGTCCTCCCTGCGGAAGTGGCTCGCTGCCGCTCAACAGCACCATCCACTCCGCCGCGCGGCGCTCGACGAGACCGAGAAGCCCGAGCCTCTCGACCTCGAATCCGTCCCGGTACTGGCGAACTCGGAATCGGGAGCGGTGATTCAGCGCCTCTGCACGGGGACCCGGCATCTCCGAGTCGCGACGGCCTACCTCACCATTCAAGGGTACGACGCCGTCTCCCGCAGGCTCAGCGAGTCGGAACTCCGACTGCTCATCGGGTCGGAGGACGCGGTTCGCTCCATCCCGGACGTTCTTGAGTATCTGCTCGGAAGCATCAACCGTGGCGCACCGACCGATGAGAAGCAGCGGGGGATTCGCGGCCTCCGGGAAGAGCTGCTCGCCGGCACCGCGCGGGTACGCCTCTTCGACGTGCGCTACCACAAGCGCCTGCACGCAAAGGTCTACATCTTCGACCGCCGCGCCGCCTACGTCACCTCGGCCAACCTCACCGGCGGTGGCCTTCGGGGCAACATCGAGGGTGGCTACCTCGTCGTCGTGCCCGCTCACATCGAGCATTACCGAACGGAGTTCGACGCCCTATTCGCCGACGGTATCGACCTCCTCGCGCCGCTCTTGAGCACACTTGAATCGACGTGGGCATTCCATCCTCCGGTCGAGCCATACCTCTTCTACCTGCGCGTGCTCATCGAGCTGTTCGGCGAGGTGCCCGAGCTGCCCGACGTGAACATCAAGCTCGCCGACTACCAGCGGATGGTCGTCGGCTCGGTCTTGCAGGTGCTTCGTGACGAAGGGAGCGGACTGCTCATCTCTCCGACCGGCACCGGCAAGACCATCATGGCGACGTACACGGCCGCCGCGTTGTTCCCCGGCACCGTGCGACGAATCTTCGTCCTGTGTCCGAACGAGTCCCTCGCCGCGCGATGGGAGTCGGAGTTCCGGAACTTCGGCGTGTCCTGCAAGGCCATCACGCACGGTCTCCTCCAAGGCAAGGGCAAGCTGACGGGCTCGGGCGGCAGAGCCGAGTTCCTGCGCGAGCTGGCCGGCTCCACGCGCGCGACTGACCTGTTCATCGTCGATGAGTGCCATGCCTTCAGGAACCCGAAGAGCAAGGGGGCGCAGAAGCTAAGGGAGCTGCTCGCCGGGTCACCTGAACGCGGGAAGCCCAAGTGCCTGTTCCTCACCGCAACGCCGATGAGCGCGGGTCTCCACGACCTCAACAACCTCCTTTCGCTTCTCGGCCCCGAGGTTCTCGGTTCCCTCGCCGACATCGCTCGCAGTCGAAGAACGGTGAACGTCACACGTCCCTTCATCGAGGACTACTTCGGTGTCCAGCGAGAGAAGAGCCGCCCGCCGATGCTGGCGTTCGGATCCGAGGAGCGGAGCTTCCCAAGAATCCGTTCTCGAAAGGCCGTGTACCCATTTCGCATCTCCGCGCTCGTGGAGGCCATCAACCGCGTTCCCTACGTCGTCGAACGCAGCGCGCCTCCTCCCGCCGCCAGCAACCAGATCCTCTTGCCCGGCGTGCCGGCCGCCCCAGAGCGCGGCAAAGAGACCGCTGATCTCGGCCCGCTGATTCGACTGCTGCTCCTGCGCGCAGCCGAAAGCAGCCCTGATGCCCTCTCTCGGATGGTGGACCGGCTCACCGAGACTGCGAAGAACGCTGGCCTGCTGTCGCACGACGACTTCGCGCGCGCCATCGCCGCCGTGCGCGCGTTGGTGCCGGCGCCGACCAGAGACGCCAAGCTCGGATTCCTCGAACGCCAACTCCGCGACCGCGCGCCGGGCACCAAGGTACTCGTGTTCACCAACTTCATCGCGACGGTGGAGTACTTGCGAAAGCACCTCGGAGAGCGCCTCCCCGGCGAGCGCATCGACGTTGTGACCGGACAGGCTCGCGGGAAGGAGAAGAAGGTCATTCTGGAGCGCTTCGCGCCGAAGGCACAGGGGCGCAAAGGCCGTCCGAGGAAGACGGACATCGACGTGCTCATCGCCACCGACGCCATCGCCGAAGGTGAGAACCTTCAGGATGCCGCCGTGCTCATCAACTACGACCTGCATTGGACCCCGCTGCGACTTATCCAGCGGGTCGGCCGTCTCGACCGCCCCACCAAAGAGTACCGAGAGGTCTCGGTCCAGAACTTCCTTCCGGAAGGCACGTTCTTCGAGGACCTGCTCAACCTCTGGGGTCGCTTGAAGGACCGCTCGGCCCTCTACGATCAGCTCGCCAAGACTCAGGTGCTGGAGGAATCGGAGGCTGCTCCCGTAGACGTGAATGAGCGCGACCACGGGCTGGTGCGGGGCATCTACGAAGAAGAGGACTACGAGAAGCTCCTCCGCGACTACCTTCCAACATCGAGCCACCTCGTTCACTTCGCGAAGGCGCGACCGGAGGAGATGAGCGCGGCGAGAAACCTGCCCACCGGGTTCCGGTCGGCCAAGGCGGCGGCGCAGCGAAACACCTTCGTTCTGCTGCGACACGAAGGCCAGTTCCACTGCGTCACGGAGAAGAACGGCGGCACACCCGCCTTCGAGTCATCGCCGGAGCACGCCTCTCATGAGGCTCTACTGCCGATGATCGCGGCCGAAAACGGGGAGGCCGCTCCGCCAGAGCCGCTTGAGGCTGTGACGTGTCTTGGCGCCCTCGTGCGCGCGTGGGCTCACGAGAAGAAAGTGGACGCCGAAGACGTAGAGGTCGTGTGTTCGGAGGCGCTGGTGCCCGCGCCCACCGCTCTCTGACTGCTGCCGATCCCGCTCAGACGCGCGAAGTCGAGCGGCGCCTGTGGCGACCCGTAAGTGCCTTCGCCCGCCGAGCCACCTCCGCCCGCCACGCAGCAGGGCTTCGCAGCTCTGCATGTGCGCCCCACGACATCACCCAGCCAACGAACTCGTGCATGCCGCTCAAGTGTGCCGTGAAGACGACCGCGCCGTCGTCTCTCCGGCGAAGCCTCTGTGTCGGGTGCCACTGGCGCTCCGCGATGTACGGGGCGATGACCGCGTCGAACAGCACCTCGACCCGCTCGGGCTTCCCGTCGACCACGCCGAAGCCAGTGCGCCGGACATTCTTGGGCCGGTTGAAGCTCTCGCCAAGGACCACGGCCTGCTTGATGAGGTGCGCCGCAAAGGTCGCCGGCCGCCGCTGCGGTGGGACACGCGCTTCGAGATACAGGAGGCCATCGAACAGCCGGAACCAGTACGGCTCGACCGTGTACTCGTGGTCCTCGTTGGCCGACCGGGAGCGGTAGCGGACCTTGCTGCGCCTCGATTCGAGAATGCCCTCCAGTAGGGCGTTCAGCACCGCCTCGCTCGGCGCGCGGAGAGCGCGAACGCCACGGTCCTTGAACACGGGACCGCGCCCCGCCTCGACCACCAGCGACTCGAAGTCGGAGCGGAGACCAACCAGTCCCATCGGCGCCAGCGCGGCTCGCGCCGCGTCGAGCGCGACCGCTCCGCGCAAGCTCCTGCTTGGCTCGGGCGGAGCGCCGCGAACGAGGAAGAGGTTCGCGTTGCCGGCCCGTATCTCTTCCACCGGCACCCCCGCCCGCGAGAGGTCGTCGATGTCGCGCTGGGCGGTGAGCTTGCTCACCCCGAGGCGCTCGGCGACCTCCTTCAGGCGCAGGCCGTCACGCTGGGCCGCCAGCACTCGCCAGAGCGTGAGCTTCCGCCCGAACTGAGACATGACTACCTCGACCTTCCGACTGAGCGTCTACATCTTGGCCGTTTGTAGCCGAAGACCGCATCGGAATCTGAAGCGGTTGTCGCCTACGACGGTCACATGATCACCGACGACAACGCCGTTCCGCTGAGCCGCCGGAGCCTGCTTGTCGGCGGCGGCGTCCTCCTCGGCGCGCTTTCCGGTCGGCCCGCCTCCGCGCGCAGCGGGGGAGACCACCCGCTCGCCCGACATGCTCGGCAGGAACTCCGGCGGCGCTCCTTGGGCTCACCTCCGCCGCAGTATCTCTACCGGCTCGAACGTGAACTCGCCACGCTCCAGCGCAACAGATGCTGGCCCGTCTGGCAGGCGGCGTTCAACACGGCCGCCGAGGCGGGGCGCGACCGAGTCGTCATCGTCGCAGACGAAGCCGCGATGCTGAGCAGCCTCGTCGCGCACCTGCTCGGCATCACGACCGTGGACCCGGTGCAGTGGCGGGTGCCGACCGACTACTTCGTCCACCAGCCCTGCTCCGACTTCGCGGATCTGGCCGTGAGCGAGTCGGCCCGACTGGACTTCATCGGGAGACTCAGGCCGACGCGAGTCGAGGTCCGAGCGGCACGGGGGGACACACCCGAGCGCCTCTACCTTCACTTCGGGCGAGGCGCCGACGGTCCCGTCGTCCTTCGCCTCTTCCGCGACCATCGACTCAACACGCTTCAGACCGCAATCAGCGCAGGGTTCAACCGGAGCGCGGTCGACCTCGCCGCCGTCAGCGAGTTGGTGAAGCGGTCGCGCGCGTTCGCGCCGCCGTTCGACCGGGAGGACGCTGCGTGGGTGGCGAGGGGTTTCGCCGACTTCGAGGAGGTGGCAGCAGCGCTGGCGTTGATGCGCGTCGAGGACAACGGGTGGGAGGCCCAGCCGGTGCTCGACGACCTGTGGCGCGTGTTCTTCGCGCGCGGCAACGATGTGCCCGACGCCTGCGCGCCGTTCGTCGAGGCGACGGGTGAACTCCTCCTCTACAACGAGCAGATTGGGCGCATCACCAAGTCGCTCGCGGGCTTCTCCTTCGAGGAGGCACAGCGGTTTCGGTGGGCGGCGAGCAGTCAGCGGCGTGACCGGATGCCGGAGTGGCGGGAGCGGTTCCTCCAGCGCGCGCGGTCCACCTATGGGCTCGCCCCGACGAGGCCAACAAGGTCTGCGACTTCCTGTGGCGCCATCCACTCCTGCACCGTGGCCGTGGGCTCGCTGTCGCCGAGACGGCGGAGTGGATCTGGACCACCCACGCGCTCAGGTGGCTCGACGCCAATGGCGGTGGCCGAACTGGAGCGCTCGGATGACGTTCACCGTTCTCACCGCCGGGCCGCGCTCCGCGCGGGCAGCTCGGGTCGTTCACGGGTGGCACAGTCTCGAATCTCAGGTCGTCGCGGCGCCGCTGGCCGCGTCGGTGAATCTCCAGACGAGTGCGGCCGTGCTGGTGCTCGCAGACAACGAGGCGAGCGCGCTGAAGTGGGCGACCACCGCGACGGCCGCGCTCACGTCGCGTGGCCTCTGCGTCTTCGTCGGCGCTCTTCACATACAGCCTCGGGTCGATGGCCGGCTCTGGGACACTGCCATCGAGTTCAACCGCGCGACCGGAGCCCCTGTCATTCTGCCCGTGGACGGGGCGGACGACACCCAGACGGCCCTGCTGCGCTCCTACGCCAGCGCCCTCACCGGCTGGGGCGCCTACACCGGCTTCGATGTCGCTGACCTCGTGGCGATCTCGCGCTCACCGTGCATCGGCGTCTTCGGGAAGTGGAGACCCTCATCGGATGCCGGCGCATTCGCCGAGACCTTTAGGCTCCACGGCAGGCCACCCGTGCGTGGTGCGTTTCTCACCGTAACCTTGAATGCGCACTCCACGCTTCAGGACACCCACGAAGCCGTCGAGCATCTCGCCTCCCACCTCGCCGCCGACGCGGACCTTCTCTTCACGACCAACATGCAGGAGGAGCCGACGGCACCCTCGGAGGCGTTGCTCACGCTGTTCTGCGGACGACGACGAGGCGACCGCGCCGGGAGCCACGGCGACTCGGGCTCGGCAGGGTCCGAGGGCGTTGCTGATGGTCCCCATCAAGCAAGATCCGGCTCCGGCGTCGGCGGGGCGATCTATGCTTTTCGTTCACACTTGGTGGGGGAATCGTGGACATCGAGAACATTCTGAAGGCGCTTGTGCCGAGCAGCAGCGAGTGTGAGGAGAAGGCGCGGCAGCTTCACGAGACCTACCCGAAGCTCCCGCCCGCCGAGCTGGCGAACAAGGCGGTAAAGCAGGCAAAGACGTTGCTGGCGGCGGCCGGCGCCGGTGCAGGCGTCGTGGGGAATCCTCTCGCGATGGTGCCGCTCGCCGCTGCCGAAATGACGCTGGTCCTCAGCCGGGAGGCGAAGCTCGCAGGCGTCGTGGCGGCGCTGCTGGACCCCGATGTGCTGAAGGACGAGGACGCCTTCGCCGCCGACGTTCTCGCCATCCTCTTCCCCGGCGCGGTCTCGCAGGCGCTGAGTCAGTTCACGGTTCGAGCGGGGCAGCAGACGACGAAGGTGCTCATCAGGAAGTACATCAGCAAGGATGTCCTCAAGCGCATCATCAAGTTCGCCGCGAAGTACCTCGGCCTGAAGCTCACCCAGAGGGCCATCATCACCAAGACCGTCCCGGTGGTGGGCGCGCTCATCGGTGCGACGTGGAACTGGGTTGAAGTGCAGGCGCTCGGGAAGCGCGCCATCAACTACTACCTGAAGGGTGACGCGGGCGACCCGGAGGTCGTGACCGCAGAAGGAGGCACCGATGGTGAAGCTGGAAACCAAGGGTGATGTTCGGGTGATTCCCTGCCCCAAGTGCGGCAACCAGTTGAAGATTGCGAACGCCCCGCCATCGAACGCGGCGCATGTCTCGGTCACCTGCGCCAAGTGCCACACGGGTGTGGAAGTGACGCGGAAGCCGTAGCCGCCATCTGAGGCCACGGTGATTTCGCTCGCACTGCGCGGGAAGCTCCCGGTGACCGAAGACCCGCTGACTGCGGCCTTCGCCGATCTCCTGCGCTACCAGTCCGATGCTGGCCTTCTGCGAGCGGTGCTCGGCATTGCGCGGCCGAACGTTGCCGGCATGGCGCTCCCGGCAGACTTCGATGGTTTCGACGTCGAGTTGTGGCCGATCCTCGCTGGCCGCGAACCGGACGTGCGCCTCTGCCTCACGAGGGACAACGCGCCACTCGCGTGCGTCATCATCGAGGCCAAGCTCGGTGCGGAGAAGTCGGGCACAGGCGAAGTGAGCACGGAAGACCGCAGCGGTGACCAGCTCGCCTACTACCTCCTGCACGAGGCGGACCGGGCACCGCTTCGTCCGACCGCGCTCTTGTACCTCACCCATCACGGGGCGATGCCGTATGCCGCCCTCCGCGAGTCGGCGGAAGAGTTGATTCGTCAGGGTCGCGAGCATCTCGCGCAGCAGTTGTTCTGGGTCTCGTGGAAGGACGTTCACGACGTTCTCTCGACGCGGGCGTCCCAGCGGGTCGTGTCGGATTTCATCGCGCTCCTGCGCAAGGTCAGCATGTACCGATTCAAGAGCTACACGGAGTCCGTGAAGCTCGGAAACCTCCTGCCCCCGACCTTCTATGCGGGGCAGCGGCGCGCGCGGAGCTACATCATGATCGGGTCGCTGCTGGGCAGCCTCTCGCGCTGGTCCTACGAGGCGCGGAAGTTGCGCCGTTCGTACCAGTGGCAGTCGCCTCCAGCCCCGCGCGGTGCCTCCAACTTCTACACGGAGCGTTCATGAACGAGCAGCAGAAGCAGTGGCAGCAAGATGGCCGGCGGGCGTTCGACTGGATCGCCAGCGTCTACACGCAGACCTCGACAGCCCGAGCGGATGCGCGCGCGCTGTTTGAGGAGAATGAGTGGACAGTCCTCTACCGCAACATGTGGGGCGGCGACGCGACGACCACCATCTTGGACGAGTGGCCGTTCCTGTTCCTCACCGCGTTCTGCGCGCTCCCGCCGGGTTTGAAGCAGACCGCCGCCGAGGGCACGGCTGCTGTGATGGGCTTCTTCTTCTACGACTCGAAGCGCGAGGGGCCTCAGTGCTTCGCGGGAACCGTCCGCTGGAGCAACCCGGAGGCCGAACTCGACCACTGGATGCTCTACTACGCCCTTGGCGGCCCCGGCTCGCACGACAAGCAGTTCGAGCGGAGCGGTGATGGGATTCGCACGGCACGTCCGACCGAGGAGGGGCGGCGATGGAAGCCGGGGGTTGAGGAGGTGAAGTGGTTCGAGGTTCCACTCAGCACAATCACCTCGGCGGAGCGCATCAACGACGTCGTCGCGGCGGCGCAGTCGATGGTTCGAGGCGATGAAGCCCCGGCCAAGAAGATCCTCGCATCACTCTGAAAGGGAGTGGGACATGGCTGACCAAGAACTGCGTGACAGAAGCGGGAAGCTGATCGGCAAGATCAAGACGACCAGCTCGGGGAAGCTCGAAGGGCGCGACGCCACCGGCAAGCTGAAAGGCTCCTACGACCCGAAGACCGACCAGACGCGGGACCACACCGGCCGTCTCATCGGGAAGGGCAACCTGCTCTCGACGCTCGTCGTTTCGTAGGTCGACAGAACCAAGGAGCAGAGGATGACGACGAAGATCGCCTGTATCCGCTGCCGCGTCGAAACGAACCACGACGTGGTTGAGTCACACTCGAAGCGATACACGCAGGAGGCAGAACCCGAGATGGGGCCCGATTGGGCGGAAGGAGAATGGGAGATCCTCCGCTGCTGTGGGTGCGAGACCATCACGTTCCGCGAGACGTGGACGAACAGTGACGACATTGACCACGAGTCCGGCGAGCTAGAGAAACTCGTGAGCCTGTACCCGCCGCGAGGCCGCGATTCCCTGCCAGAGAAGCCGATGCCCAATCTCCCAATGCAACTTCGGCGCATCTACCGGGAGATCCTCAAGGCGTTCAACGACGACTCGAACCTGCTTTGCGGAGCAGGCGTCCGAATGCTGGTCGAGGCCACCTGCATTCACCTTCAGGTCACCGACGGTCTTGTTCCGCGAAAGGACGCGCACGGGAACCCGGTGAACGACGCCAACGGGAACCCACTTTCCGACCGCAAGAACAACCTCGAAGGGAAGATCTTCGGCCTCGCCCAAGCACACCACCTGACTGACCGGCACGCACAGGTCCTTCACGAGCATCGGTTCCTTGGGAACGACGCCGTTCATGACTTCCGAGCTGGGGACAGGGAGGCGCTGCGAGCCGCCATTGAGGTCCTAGAACACACGTTTGAGAACCTCTTCGAGCTGGGCGCGCGGGAGAGAGCGATGCGTGGCAGAGGCGCGTGAGACAGCGAGTTCTTGGCCGAGGGGAGGCCACATCGTCATGCTTGACTTGAAGTCCTTCGCCCGTGAGGTGGTCTCCGCGCTCGACGAGCATCTCAGCAAGCGAGGTGTCGTATCCCAGCTCGCGGCCGGGGCTGCGTTCGAGGCGTGGCTCGCATTCGAGGCGCGGCTGGTGATGGAGCATTCGAGGGCTCGGTTCGGACTTGACCGGCGGCGCGATGGCGCGGAATCACGACCGTGGCTTGTGAACGAACGTCGAAAGGTGGACCTGTTCATCGGTGAGGACGATGGCTGCCTCATTCCCATCGAGTTCAAGCTGGTGTTCAACAACAAGAACTGGGCGACGCAGGTCGAAGGTATCGCGGCTGACCTGATGCCGGCGAAAGGCTCCAAGAAGGCGGGGCTCAAGCCGATGCTCGGGCGTGTCGCCATCGTGGGGCTCGTCGGGAAGACCTACGGTGACAGCACCGGCTATCCCGGCATGCGGGCAGACCTCACGCGGTGGGAAGCCGAGGTCTGGGAGAAGCTCAGACGCGAAACGCGACGCAAGCGCCTGTACGCAGCCGTGGGCCATCGCCACCGGCTGAATCACGAGTGGCTGGAAGGCGCTCGTAGCTTCTTTCAGCTCCACGCCTTCACGCAGCCATGATCGAAGGCCCCGGACCTTGTCTCGCTCAACCACGGGCTCATGCCGGCGAAAGCCCCCCCTGCACGACCAAGCGAGCGCTTCCGCCGTCACGGTGGTAGCGGGAACTACTCCAAGCCACGCAGGATGGACCAGACCTGCGTGAGCAGCGCGGCCCGTCGAGGGTCGCGCACATGCACGGCGCCCTTGTAGTTCCTGTAACGCAGACCCTCGACGACAGCGCGTGCGAGCCCGGCAGCGAACTCCTCCTTCGAGACGTAGCTCCGGTACGGGTAGTCCGTTCCTCGGCCCGCGTGGATCCGCCCGAGGGTTGGCACGTACTGGCGGAGCGCGACAAGATCGCCCTTCACCCTCGCGCGCACCGCGACCCTTGAGGAGTCGTCAGCGCACTCGACGACACTGAAGAAGCCCTCGACCAGTGAGATCCACACGAGTCACCTCCTGCTTGAGAATCGACCGCCCGGCCCGCACAAAAGGACCCCCTTCTGGACCACAACGACGTCGAGCGAGCGGCGGGGTTTTGTTCCGCTCCCGGTTTTGTTACGCGCGCCCTTCCATCACCCGGCGGACGTGGCTGTGCGAGACCGTCAGTGCGCGCCGTCGGGCTGGATCGGCGACCTTGAACGCGCCGCGAGCGGTCGAAACGGCGTGGGCGATGCTCCGCCACCCCTCGCCGTCGGCGCGCATCGCGTTGACCAACTCGACCTCCGCCTTCGTCAGGGGCTTCGGCGGGCGGCCGACGCGCTTTCCGTCCTTCCTCGCCTTCGACATGCCGGACTTCACCTTCGAGGCATGGGTCTTCACCCACTCGCGCCCGAGTAGCGCCCGCAGATTGTCTGCCATGTCCCCAGTGAGCGAGCCGTGCTCGTTCACTGTCTTGTCGGCGCGGAAGAGCTTCAGATTGAACCGGCGCTCCAACTCGACCTCTGCCCAGCCGTCGATCTTTGAGCCCTGCCGACTGAACCTGTCGGTGCATTCGACCACGATGCCGACCGCTCTCTCGGCGACCGCGCGCTTGCACGCCTCGATGAACTTCGGGCGCTCGAACGGGTTCAGCTTGGAGGCCGACGAGCCCTCGTCGATGACCGCATCGAGGAGAACGAGCCCCTCCCGGTGCGCCCAAGGTCCGATGACTTCGATCTGGCGCTCAGGGACCTGCCCCCGATCATCCGTCGAAGTGCGCAGGTACGGCACGACCGACGAGACCTTCCTCGCGCTGTCTTTGTTGGTCTTCATGACCGCCTCCGAGGCCGACCACGACGCGCCTCAAACCCGAGGCGTCGCTTCTCTTGCTCCCGCTCCTGCTGGATGCGGTTTCGATCCCACTCGGAGACGCAGAGCCCGGTCCTGTCGACGGGGGCGTTGTGCTCTGCGCAGATCATCAGCGGATTCATGCTGTCGTTCGCCACCCGCTCGCACAGCCGGAGCCGCTCGATGATGAGGCTCAACGCCGCCGAGATCCTGCTTGGGAGCGCCCGCTCGGTGACTTCATCGGGAGCATTGCCGTTGGCGAGTAGGTCAGAGAGCACGCGCACGCCCTCGGCCGTGCTGCGGACCTCCGCCAGCTCGAACCCAAGGTTCACCTTCTTCATGAGCACCCCTCGTGCCGGTTGCGCAGATGCTCCTCGAAGACGCTGACGGCGATTTCCTCGTCGGCCGAGGGCACCGCGTCGGCAGCCGCCCAGACCACATCAACGGCGGCTGGTGCGCGCAGCCCCGTGCCGACCAGCACGGCAGCGGTCGCGACGAGTAGTGGGACGGGCTCGACCACGGCGAGCGTGACCTCCAGCCCCGCGCTCAGCCAGCCGACCGCCAACCGAACGTGGTGGGGGAGTTGCGCGACCAACTCAGGCTCGGTAGGGGCGACGAGCGCCATGTCGCCACGCCGTCCGAGCGCCTTCGTGAAAATGTAGTGGCAGATGGGGTCGTCGAACACCTCGTCGGCGTCCACGACAAGCATGAGGCGACGGTCACCGTCCTTGAAGCCGTCGAGGTCGACTTCTCCGAGCCGCCGGACGCCACGGGCACGAAGCCTGCCACCGAGCAGAGCAATGTCGCTGTGGTCACTCAAGCCTTCCCCTCTTTCTGGATGAGCACGGGCTTCCCCGGCTTCAACTCGGGGAGACGCCGGGAGAGGACCCGGCCGATCTGCTCCGCTACGACACCGGGCGGAGCACCGGACACGACCGCGATGTCCATGAGGCAGTCGGCCAACGCCCGCATCACCCGACACGCGGACGTGCCATCGCCCTCGCCGAGGTTCATCTTCGACAGGGCCTGCATGACTGCGACTCGGAGCGCAGCGTGGAGCGCCTTCCTGCTGGGACTGCTGGAGCTTCGACTCAATGGACACCTCCCTGTGGAATCCCCCGTGCTGCATCGGGCGCGACGCGCGCGCGGTAGGTCTTCACGAACCTCCGGAGCGTGGTCTCTCCCGCGCCGAGTTGGGCCGCAGCGGCGGCAATGCCCACGTCGGCCGCGAGGCGAAGCACCATCGCCGGGTCACCGAACTCGCGCCGTGGCCGACCGAGCCTGCGACCGGCAGCGCGAGCCCGGCTGAGAGCCGCTTTCGTCTGCGCTCGACGGTGTTCGGCCCGCGTCTCCTCAAGCCACGCGGCGAGGCTCTGGAGCGTCGGTCCGAGGTCCGCGAGGAACGGCTCGGCGGCCGATACGACAACCGCCGTGGATCGAATCTCCGAGGCGGCAAGAAGAGCTGCGACTGGGTCCTTTGAGAGCGAGCGCAGACTGTCCGTCACTACGACGTGGGCATCTGACGGGAGGACCGCCCGAAGTTGCTCGACGAGCGTCCCCCGCCTCCTCGGTCGGAACGCGACCTCGCCCACGACAACGAGGCCGAGTCGCTCCGCGTGGAGCCTCATCCGAAGGCGCTGGCTCGCAAGCGGCGCACCGCGCCCTACGAGAAGAAGGATCGCTCTTGGCTTCGTGGGTGAGAGCTGCGTCGGTGTGTCCATGAATAAACGATATCATCTATGGACGACACCCAAGGAGCGGGGTAGGCTTCAGGTGTGGGCAAAGCGAACCCGGTCGGCCGACCCCAGATGTTCACCACCGCCGACGCGAGATTTCTGCTTCGCCTTCCTGCCGGCGACTTCAGGAAGCTGCGCGCACTCGTGAGGAACGAGAATGACGAGATCGCCGCGAAGTGGAGGAAGGAGCGGGCGTCACGGAGGCCGCCGCCGAAAGTGTCCCTCAACACGCTCATTGGCCGCGCGGTCCGGAACTACCTCGACGGGCGCGCCGCCGGGGGTCGGTGAAAGCTCAGCCGCCCTGACCACGGTGCCGCCGCGTCAGCCCAAGCGTCAGAAAGGCACTGCGTCGTCCACGCCTGCCCCGGCAACCCGCAGGTCGAGCGCCGCGCGGCGACGGAGTCTCACGGCTTCTGCGAGTCGCTCCGCGCGCCGTCTCGCTGCTTCTCGATAGCACCTCAGCAGGAGCGCGCGCTCGAACCCTTCGAGCCGTGCGCAGTCCTCGGGAGTCACGCGCCCTTCATCCTTGGGCCCCGCAACGGGAGCTGGGAGCACTACGCCGCGAGAAGCCGCGACGTGCATCGACTCTCGGCGCAGCTCGACGACGTGCTGGTGTAGGCGATCCATGTCGCTCATCGCGACCATCGCGTCGAGCTTCTCCACCTTCGCCTCCCGGAGCAGCTCGGCCTCGAACTGATGCCCAGCACGGGCGATGACCTCGGCGTCCTCGATGCACCAGAGGCAGACGAGCACCCGACGACCGTCGACTCGGCGGGGGAGCCGGCCGACGCCGTAGGGCGTACCGTGGAAAATGTCGTACACCTCGACCGCCGAGCCGAAGCGAACGTGGATCTCCGCGTCGCAGCACGGGCACGCGGCGATGAAACCGTCGCTCGGGGCGACGTCTGGGCCAATTGCCGCCTTGTCTGTTGGCTCCCTTCTGAACATCAGAACGAGTCGACGAACGGCCAGTCTTCGGGAACGGGGGGGCTGGTCAACTCGCCGTATTCGTCGGGATACCGTACGAGCCGCCTGATGATGAGGTCGTAGGCGGCGAGAGTCCCGCTCGTGCTGTCCTTCGTGTCAGCCTCGGGTAGTCCAACCAACGGCTCGAACTTGAAGACGAGGCCGTCGAGGAGCCCTGCCCGGAATGGACTCCTCGCGCGAAGCACCTCGTCGGCCTCTCTCCGAACCGCCCTGAGGACCAGAGCAGCCTCCTTGGGCGTGCGGCTCTGGGCTCGTGACAGTTTCCGCGCCCAGTCGAGTACGGTGAGGTTGGCCGGACGCCCTTGCTGGGCGAGACGGCCGGCCACCGCCCCGCAGTCCATGCAGAACGGGACAGTGGTGCCCCTGCCGTTCTTCATGACCAGCGCCGTCCCCGGTGACGGCACCCAGACACACCCGCCGTAGTAGGGGTCGAAGTCGTACGGTGGCTGGGCGCCGGCCTCAATCAGGTAGACGAAGACCGAGCAGGCGCTGCAACGGACCATGAGCGACAGCGGGTGCTGGGGGGTGAACAGCGTAGAGGTGGTCGTCATGTTCAACTCCTTGTGTTCCGGTGCGGGTAGTCACTGAGCGCCACGAAGGACCAGCGCGGCGCGGGCACGCTGAAGCAGCTCCTCTTCTCGTTTTCGCCTCTGGGCGAGGTCCTCGGGCGAGAGCCGGTGGAGGTCAGCCAACGCCGTCAGTTGGGCGGCCAGTTTCTCGACGAGAGCATCGTCCGCGACGTACCGGCGGATCTTCTCGGCCGAATTTTGGACGAACCCCCTAACGTCGGCTTCGGTCTCGAACGGGATTGCCCTTGGCGGCAGCGACACCCGCTTCCCGTTGACGACGAGCACGCCGCGAAGCCGGTCGTGGACCTCGGGGCGGCGACGGTTGGAGGAGGGACACTCGGTTCGCATCGGGTGACGGACCTCGACGCGGATCTTCATGGCCCACCTCCGTCGAGGACCACATGGGGTTGGTGCTCACTTGGTGCTGGGCCCGAGGTGTCGCGCACGAACAGAGCCGCTTGGAGGGGCGGTGGCGCGCTGACCAGCGTCGAAGCGGAGAACTGGGAGGGTCGGATGCCGCCCTGCAAGCCCCCGTGACAACTGGAGGAGGGTCGCATCGGGGCCGTTCCCACGGCTCTTCGTTGAACATTGCTCATGAGGTTCTCAGAAGGGTACGGACGACCCGCCCGCATCCGACCCATCCGCCCCGCCCTGATTCGACGGAGGTGACCAAGCATCACCGCGCGGCGGCCTGCGGAGCCGAACACCGACCCAGTACCGCTGGCCTCCGGTCTTCTTGGCGACGAACCCCTTCGCCGTGAGCTTCACCGCCAGCGCCTTGGCCGTGAGCGAGTCGTTGCCGGTGTCCTCGGCCCAGTTCGCGTAGGCAGTGTGCAGATCTCCTGCCTTCGTGCGGTGCGCGTCACCGACTTCGCAGACCGCGTCGATGAACTCGCCCATCACGTCCATCTCCGACCTGTAGTCGTCGGTGGCGGCAGTGACCTCGGGCGGGGCCTTGAGCCCGTCGTGCTGCCACATCAAGCAGCCCTCGACCGCCCACCGGAGAATCCCTGCCTGCTCCTCACGCAGCTTGAGCCCGAGGTCCTTGTCGCGCTCGGGTTCGGGAATGGTCACGGTGAAGGGCACGAGCTTCACCCTTCGCCAGATGCCGTGGTCCACACCGTTGATGTTCGGCTTGTGGTTCGCGGCCAAGATGATCTTGAAGGACGGAAGGAACTCGAAGAACTCCTTGAACAGGAAGCGGGCCGTCACCCTGTCGTCCCCTGTGAGCTGCTTGATGAGCGACTCGGAGAGCGTGCGGTTCTCCTCCGGCTCGACCGCCGAAACGAAGCGCGCCCCGACGAGCCGAGCGATGTCGTTCCTGATGGCCTCGGACTTCCGCTGGAGGAAGGTCGAGAAGTCGGTGGCCTGCGCGTAGTCGCCCATGAAGCCGCGCAGCGCCTCGATGAAGGTCGATTTCCCGTTCGCACCCGCTCCGTGGAAGATGAAGAACGCCTGCTCACTGGTCGAGCCGGTGAGCGAGTAGCCGGAGACCCGCTGGAGGAAGTCGATCAGCGTCCCGTTGCCGCCCATGATTCGGTCGAGGAAGGCAAGCCACTTCGGACACGGAGCCGTGTCCGAGTACTCGACGGGCGCGAGCTTCGTGATGAGGTTCGCCTTGTCGTGAGGCAAGAGCTTGCCGGTACGAAGATCGACTGTGCCGTTGAGCAGGTTGAGCAGCATCGGGCTGGCGTCGAGCGCGTCAGGCTGAACCGGAATGCCCGGCTGACTCTGCGCAAGCGAGACCATCGCCTTGAGCCGAGCTTCCTTCTCGCTGTTCAGCGCGAATCGGGCGAGCTTGTCCGCCCCGCGAGCGTCGGCCATCTCCCGGAGCTGGCGAACCATCTGCCCGGCGAGGGCGAGCACCTTCCCCTCGTCATCGAGCTGCCACCGCATCCCGTCCCACACCAGCCACTTCTTCGCCTTGACGTGGAAGCGGATGTTGCCCTTGGCGAACTCGATGAGCCGCTCCGCGTTGCCGAGGTCGGTGCGCGGAGCTGCCTCCATCATGGACGCGGGCGCGTACCGCGCGACAGACGCGGCAATCGAGTCCACCTCGACCTCGTCGAGGGGTGGCTCGCAACGGCTCTTGTTCTCCTCGCGCAGCGCCACGCGGATCGTGTCCTCGCTGGCGCCGCGCCTGCGCAGTGAACCACCGACAGAGACCAGCCAGTCGTGACGGCGACCGGGGTGGATCTTGCCGGAGGACGGACCGCCTGCTTTCCCTGTCGAGGCAGAGGAGGCCGCACGACCAGTTCCAGCCGCAGGCCCCGAGATGAAGTCGACCCACGCTTCGGGGAGGTCGACAAGCTTGTCGAGCCCGCCGACTTCCCACTTGTACTGACCTCCAGAGGCGTGACAACTCGGCGGCGCGACGATGAGCCCGCCCTCCGCGCGCACGTCGATGCCGGGGGCGGCTCCGACCCTGCTGCGGAGCAGGCGCCCCTTCGGAGCCGAGAAGTAGATGTGGCGGCCCCCACTTCCGGTCCGGACCACAGCCGTCATGGCAAGCGCGCCCAAGGAGCCGATCAGATCCTCCAAGCTCTGGTCACCTCCGTGCGCCGGGTCGATGTCGATGACGACGATGCCAGCCTCGGTTCCGGTACGAAGGGCGACGTTGGGGAGCGGGAGATCCGCCCACCAAGCAGAGATCCGCTCCGGGTCAGTCGAGGCGTCCTTGTAGCCGTGCGCGGTTCGGGGGTGCTTGCCGGAATTGGGGCACTTCAGCCCGAGTGAGCACGAACAGCCGGCTCCATCGGGTGCGAACACCGGGAGCACCGGAACACCGCGCCCTGCGTAGGCCAATGCCGCAGCCTTGGTGTCGGACGAGTCGGGCGGAGTCACGCTGCGGCCCCTTCAAACAGGTCGGCCTCATCGACCCCGAGCACCTTCGCCAGCAGCGTCCTCTCTCCAACGGTCGGCTCGGCTCGGCCCTGAACTAGCCGAGACAGCCTCGTCTCGCTGATGCCGACCTCGCGCGCCACCTCGTACTGATGGCGCCCCAGCTTGAAGACCGCGTCCTTGAGCTTGCTGTTCCGATGCATCGACTACCTCCGCCAGTGGTTGCTGCTGGGAGGTAGTGGACAAGGCCATGCACGCCGCAGTTACTCGTCGGGCTCTGTCAGCAGCCCGGAGTCTGCGGCGAGCTTGATGAGGACGACCACATCCTCGTCCGCGAGCCAGTACACGCCGTTGCTGTCGCGCGCCGAGTCGAGCACACCAGAGTCGGTCAGGGTCTCAACCCACGACGCCACCAACTCCGGCAACTGGTTCAAGTCCGCTGCGAGGTCAACGTGCGACCGCAAGCCCATCGTCGGCGCCGCGCTGGGTGCCTGAAGAACACCGAGCGTCTGCCCGTGCGCCTTGAGCGCCTCGACTTCGCCGTCGGTCAGCCGCGTGACCGTCATGCCCCGGCCTTGCTCGACGTGCGCCTCGATCTTTCGTTTCGAGCGCAGCGTCTTGACCCACTTGGCGACGGTGTGCGGGCTCACGCCGAACTCCTTGGCGACCTGATTGACGCTCCTTCGACCATCGACGCGGTGCTCTCTGGCTCGCTCGCCTTCGAGGCGTCGTTGAGTGATCTGCGCATCGGAGAACTTGCCAGCATTCCCGAGGCCAGCACTCCTTCGCCAACGTTGCAGCGTCTTCGTTGAGACGAACCGCTCGTCCACTTGATTGAGGCTGCGGACTACGAGTCGCCGGAACGCCTTCCAGACGTACAGGCTCAGCCGCTCGACGCTCCCGGTCAGTTCGTAGCTGTAGAGGTCCGGCAGGGCACCAGCCTTCGCGTCTTCTCCGAATATCCGGTCGAGCACCTTGTCAGCGAGCTGGTGCTCAACGCCGCAGTACCGCGCAACAGGGTCGGCGATCTCCTTCACGCAGGCGCGCACGAACTCCTCGGCCTCGGCGTCATCGCGCGCCGCCTGAATGGAGGCGATGGCAAGCGCCTCTGTGAACAGCGCCTGCGCCTGAACCTGCCCAGTGGCCTCCTCCACCTCTCCGCGCTGCACGCGGTCGAAGAGCAGTCCCACCGCCCCTGCCGCACGCATGAACCAGTGGGCGGTCTCGGCTGCGCGAGGCGAGACACCCGATGGCATGAGCCCCTTTCGCACGTCGCCTTCCGCCCGCCGAAGGGAAGGCAGGTGTGCCGCCCCGCGAAGGAGCAGCGAGCGAGCCACCTCTGCTTGATGACGCTCCTCCTCGTTCTTGGGCTCGGCGACCAGCACTCGGGCGATTCCGCCAAGAACGGGTCCTACGAGTTCTCCCTGCGGCATTCGACTACCAAGTCGCGTGAGGCGCGCCCGCATCCACGCGAGGAACTCGTTGGCGTTCGGCCGCCGGGCTGGCTGCATGGCTCTGTCCACTACCTCCCCGTGAACGGGCCAGCAACCACTGGAGGTTGCAGCCAGAAGAGGAGGACGCGGTGACGAGAACCAGCTTGAAGAAGGGGGCCCGGAACAAGGCCAAGGGCTCGGGCGGGCGCGCCTTCGTCGCGATGGTCCCGGTCTACTGGACCGTCGAAGACGAGGTGTTCCTGAAGGGCTTCGCTGTGCGCGCGCTCTCTCGCTGGGCCGCCTACGACAAGGCCAAGGAGATCCTTGAGTCCACGGCGTGGTGGGACTTGCTCTGCATCGACCCCACCGACGGGGACGAGCGCCAAGAGTACGTCATCGGAGAGCCGTGGGTGGAGCGAGCGGGCGACCTCACGGGCCTGTCGTTCCTCGACGACGTGCCGACCCACCAGTCGCAGGTCACGTCGCGGTGAGCGAGAACGGCCAGCAGCCGGGGAGACTCCCCGTGGAAGAAGCGACCACCAGCATCGACCGCGTGCTGCGGCAGCTCGTGCGGGAGGAGCTGGTGCAGGTCGTGCGCGCCGAGCTTCCGGCTCTCCTGCGGGCCTCGGAGACCACCGCGAGGAGCGACCTGCTCTCCGTTGATGAAGCTGCCCAGCGACTCGGCGTCTCGCCGCACACCGTCTACAAGCGGGCGAACAGCGGGAAGCTGGCCTCCGTGAAAGATGGCGGGCGCCTGCTCTTCCGCCCGGAGGATCTCGACGCCCACGTCGCGTCCTGCCGCAGGTCAGCGAAGCCGGCGGTCACCCCCGAGATCGTCGCGGCCATCGCGGTTCACGCGCAGCAGCCGAAGAAGCACAAGAAGCCGACCTCGCGGTCCGACGAGCCCGAGGACGTCACCCCCACGAAGTAGAAAGAGAACAGGAGAACACGATGGGCCACATCTACAACCGAGGTACGAGGTCGAAGCCGAACTGGTGGATCAAGTGGACGGCGCCGGACGGCACGCCCTCGTACAGGGGCATTGGTAACGACCGCCAGCTCGCCGACAAGGTGCTCAAGAAGATCGAGGCCGACATCGTCGCGGGTCGCTTCAACCTCCCCCGCGCCCCCGGCGAGTTCCCCTTGTTCAAGGAGCAGTCGGCGACGTGGCTCAAGACCCGGTCGGCGAAGAACAAGGACGGCCAGCCTGCCGTTCGGAGCTGGAAGGATGACCGCGCCCGCCTCAAGCACTACCTCGACCCGTTCCTTGGCGAGATGAGGCTGAACGAGATCCACAAGGCGGAGGTCCGCGCCTTCATCGAGTTCGTGCGCCCGAAGCTCGCCCCGCAGAGCATCCGCAACTGCCTCAACATCCTGAGCCGCCTCCTCAACGACTGGAACGAGGACAACGACGAGAAGGGCCTCGGCGTGGTGAACCCCGTCTCTCGCCTGAGCCGCGCCACCCGCAAGCGCATCGGTCCAAAGTGGGACCCGAGGAAGACGCCCTTCCTGAAGACCAAGGCGGAGATCCGCGCCACGTACCTCGCGCTCCCGCAGATGAGCCGAACCGCGCCGTGGCGCGCGATGTACGGCGTCGGCGTCTTCGCCGGCCCCCGCCCCGAGGAGATCCGCGCCCTCAAGTGGTCAGACTTCGACTTCAACACCCGTCTCCTCCACATCCAGCGAACGGTGGAAGGACCGCTCAAGGACGACGAGTCGCGGCATGTGGTGATGACCGACACGCTGGTGGAGGTGCTGACGGAGTGGCGGCGGGTGTCCCAGCCCGAGAGCGAGACGAGCTGGTGCTTCCCCTCGACCGGCCACCGGGGAACGTTCGTGAAGCCGCACAATATGGCCGCCGCGCTGAGGGAGGCCCTCAAAACCGTTGGCAAAGCGGAACTGACTTGGTATCAGGCGACGCGCCACACCTTCGGCAGTCACTGGGTGATGGACGGTGGCAGCTTGGAAAAGCTGAGGGTTGTCCTCGGCCATTCGACAACGGAAGTGACCCTCCGGTACGCGCATCTCGTGCCGGGGCAGTTCACGGAGGACGAGCGCCGACTGGTGACGGTCTCGCTCACCGAGGGCGAAGTGGTCGAGTTGGACAGGGCGAGGGCGAAGAAGAGGGCGGGTACGTAGTTACGTTTCAGTTACAGCGGGTCGTTGAGGTAGTTGCAGGAGGCAGGTAAGTAGGCGAAAGCTCGGCCCGTAAGGTAGTTGGAGCAGTGGCCGAGCGGCTGAAGGCAGCGGTCTTGAAAACCGCAGAAGCTGAAAGGCTTCCGAAGGTTCGAATCCTTCCTGCTCCGAGAGGTAGTGCGGTTCTTTGTCATCTTTTTCGTTGTGGGGAGATGGCCGAGAGGCTGTAGGCGCAGGTTTGCTAAACCTGTATACTCGCAAGGGTATCGAGGGTTCGAATCCCTCTCTCTCCGCACCAGGTCGCAAAGCTCCCTTAGCTCAGCTGGATAGAGCGTTGGACTACGAATCCAAAGGCCGGAGGTTCGAATCCTCCAGGGAGCGCATCACCTTCTCAGGTGGCGTGATGGAGCCCAGCCCGCAGGTCGATGAGCAGTTCATGCGGCAGGCGCTCGAGCTTGCGCGCGAGGCCGCCTCACTCGGTGAGGTGCCCGTGGGCGCGCTCGCGGTGAAGGACGGGCTGGTGGTCGGCACGGGCATGAACCGGCGCGAGATCGACCGCGATCCGTTCTCCCACGCCGAGCTGGTGGCGATGCGGCGGGCTGCGGAAGCCGTCGGAGCCTGGCGGCTGTCGGGCGTGACGGTGTACGTGACGCTCGAACCCTGCGCGATGTGCGCGGGCGCGATGGTGCAGGCGAGGGTCGATCGGCTCGTGTTTGGCGCGTCAGACCCGAAGGCGGGCGCCGTCGGCTCGCTGTACGACCTGGCCCGCGACAGCCGCCACAACCACCGCGTCGAGGTGACGAGTGGCGTCCTGGCAGACGAGTGTGGCACGGTCTTGAGGGACTTCTTCAAGGCGTTGCGGACGAAGAAGAACGAGACGGCAGAACGAGACAACTGAATAGCAGTGCTGGAGAGCTGGCCGAGTGGTCGAAGGCACCTGACTCGAAATCAGGCATACCGGGAACGGTATCTAAGGTTCGAATCCTTAGCTCTCCGCTTCACTCCACCGGCGACTGATGTGCCCTGGAGAGGTGGCCGAGCGGTCGAAGGCGCACGCCTGGAAAGCGTGTAAATCTGAAAGGGTTTCGTGGGTTCGAATCCCACCCTCTCCGCTGATAGAGTCTTCGAGGTCGAACAACTTCTGGTCAGGGCAACGCGGGGCCGTGAACCCCGCCAGGTCCGGAAGGAAGCAACGGTAGCGTTACTTCGCGTGTGTCCTGGCCGTCCTTTGAATGAGAGCCGCTCCCTTCACGGGGAGCGGCTCTTCGTCTTTCCGCGAGCGGCTCAGCGCGAGGCGCGGGCGAAGTACCAGGCCTCGCCGTCCATCTCGACGAGCGAGAAGCCGGCGCCCTCGAAGAGCTGCTTCGCGTGCCCGTAGCGCTCCGGGTCCATGGGCCCCGCGAGGATGACGCGGTTGAGCATGGGGAGCTGCTGCGCGGCCTGAAAGCAGGGCTCCTCTGGGAAGTCGCAGGTGCACCACCAGCGAGACGCGGTCGCCGATGGATCCTGGTTGCGCATGAAGAGGTTGCTGCCGTTGGACCAGAAGGCGCCTCCTGAACCCCAGAGGCCCTCGTTCATCACCACCAGCCCGGTGCCTTCGCGGCTGGCGCGCGCGGTGAGGCGGAAGAGCTCAGGGCGTTCGGGCAGAAAGCCGGTGCGTGCCCACGCCGGAACCGCCCCCAGCGGCATCAGCGCCGGCACCGCGGGCAGCAGCGTCGCCACCACGACGACGACCACCAGGGCGCGGGCGCCGACCGTCTTCATCCACGCGGCCGGAGCCGCCTCGAGCTTCCCGAACGCCGCCGCCGCGCACTGCGCCACGGCTGGTGCTCCCGCCACGCAGAGGAGCACGAGCATCGGGTAGAGGAACCGATCTTCCTTGTGCGGCGTGGCGCTCACCGACACGAGGTACACGAGCGAGGGAACGACGAAGAGCCAGACCCGCGCGCGGCTCCAGCGCCACAACACCACCCCCACGAGGCCCACCGGAGCCAGCAGCCGCGGCAGGTACGCGTGCCACGGGCTTGTGCCAAACGACGCTGACTTGCCCTTGATGATGTTGAAGTCCAGGTACTCCTGGAACGAGTGCCACCAGCCACCCCAGCGCGCGTTCGGCAACGAGCCCCACGTCACCTTGTCCAGCACGCCCAGCCCGAGCGCGACGAGGACCCCGCCAGCGACGCAGGCGCCCAGGGCTCGCCACCGCCGCTGCACCGCGAGCACCACCAGCGCCGGTGCGATGAAGGCCGCCGAGCCGTAGCGCGTCACCTGCGCGAAGCCGAGCAGCACGCCGCCGAGCCCGGCGACCTTCCAGTCCCCGTCCGCCTCCTCCGCGTCGAGGCGCTCGAGGCCCCAGACGAGGAACGCGGCGCTGAACGACTCGCTCATCGCGCGGCAGGCGAAGAAGATGACGAGGGGGTTGAGCGCGACCAGCACCACGGCCCAGGGCGCGAAGGCGGTGCCGATGCGACGCGCGGCGAGGCGCCAGAGGGCCGCCAGCATCGCCACGTGCAGCGCGTACTGTGGCAGCGCCAGCACGAAGCGCCGGGCCTGCACGTCCTGGACGCCGAACACCTGGGCGAGCTGGAGCAGCCACGAGAACACGCCCGGCACGAACCAGTTGCGCAGCCCCACCTGCCACTCCCAGGCGAGCACGCCGTACCCGAACGCGCGGTGCATCGCCGGGTCGAGCGACTGGAACACCTCGTCGGGGTGCAGCCGGCCCATGCGGAACACGGCCTCGAGCAGGGGCACCGCGGCCAGCACCAGCAGCAGCCGCCAGGGCGGACGCAGACCCGCCTCCGGTGTCACCACCTCCACTGGCGCCGTGGCAGCCTGCCCCGCCTCGCTCATCGCGTGGCCGCATACCACCTCTCCTCCCTCGCACCTGAATTGATCGCTGCAGCGCGGCGCTCCGGTCGCAGGCCGTCGGCGTGGGAGGAGTGCGCTCCCGCGGTGCGGAGCCACCTGCGGTCGACCTGCGAGCCGTCGAACCGCCAGCGGCACGTGGCAATGGCGAGCCCACCTGCCCCGTAGGGCTGTCGGCGCCGATTGTCGCGCCACGAGGGGCGCGCTCACGGTACGGTGTCGCTCCGAGGCTCAAGGACGCCTGACGAGGACGCTGCGATGACGCCGTGTCAGCACTGTGGAACGCCGCACCCTCCGGGCACGCCGAACTGTCCCCGAACGGGTGACCCGATGGCCCAGCCGGGGCCCATCGGCTCGCGGCTCGATCGCTACCAGGTCGAGGCGCTGCTCGGCGCCGGCGGCTTCGGAGCGGTCTACCGCGCCCGCCACGTGCACACCGACGCGCAGGTCGCCCTCAAGGTGCTCAAGCGCGCGCTGGGCGCCGACCCGGGTATGGTGGAGCGTTTCCTCCGTGAGGCCCGCGCCGCCGCCGCCGTGGGCAGCGATCACATCGTGCGCGTGCTCGACGCCGGCCAGAGCCAGGACGGCACGCCCTTCCTGGCGCTCGAGCTGCTCGAGGGTGTGGATCTGAAGGACCTCGCCGTGCGCGAGGCCCCGCTGCCGCCCATGCGCGTCGTGCTGCTGTGTCTCCAGGTGCTCGACGGGCTCGAGGCGGCGCACAAGAAGGGCATCGTCCACCGCGACATGAAGCCGGCGAACGCCTTCGTGGTGCGCAAGGTGGACGAGCGCGGCACCGACAAGGACTTCGTCAAGCTGCTCGACTTCGGCATCTCGAAGATGCACGGCGAGGCCGGCACCAGCGGCCTCACCATGACGGGCGTCGCCATGGGCACGCCGTCGTACATGGCGCCCGAGCAGTTCTTCGACGCGCGCTCGGTGGACGCCCGCGCTGACGTCTATTCGGTGGCGGTGATGATGTACGAGCTGCTCTCGGGCCGGCTCCCGCTCGACGCCAACAGCTATGCCGAGCTGATCGTCAAGGTGCGCACCGAGTCGCCGCTGCCGCTCTCGCAGGTGGTGCCGTCGGTGCCCCAGTCCCTCGCCGACACGGTGATGGTGGGGCTGGCGAAGGAGAAGGAGCAACGCTGGCCCTCGGCGAGGGAGTTCGGCAACGCCCTTCGCGCGGCGATGGGGCTCCCGCTGCCCGGGAACACGCCCATCCCCCCGCGCGCGACCCTGGGGGCACACAAGGCTCCCGCCGGTCCTGCGCTCGACACGCCGTCGATGATGATGGGCAAGACGGCCGCTCCCCAGCGCGCCACGCCGGCGCCGTCGTCGCCGCGACCGCCCACCAACCCGCCCGGGCAGCCGGCCCAGCAACCCGGGCTCCAGCCCCAGCAGCAGCTCACGCCGCCTGCGGCGAACCCGCAGCCCACGCCCGCCTCGGCGCAGGGCTGGGTGGTACCGGGGCCGCAGGGAAACGCGTGGTCGTCGCCACCCGGCGCGCAGACGCCAGCCCCGGCCCGGTCAGGCGCGCAGCAGCAGAACCCGTGGGGGCGGCCTGTGACCCAGAGCCCCCAGCCCAACGCCGCTGCAGCACAAGGCCAGAGCCCGACGCCGGCGTGGCAGACGCCACAGGGCCAGATGACCCCGACGCCGGTCGCGCCGCCGGTTCAGCCGCCGACGAAGAGCGGCGGTGCGATGAAGTGGGTCGCGATCATCGGGGGCAGCCTCGTCGGGCTGTGCTGCATGTGCCTCGGCCTCGGCGTCGCCTCGGACGAGTTCCAGAAGCAGTCGGTGGGTCAGGCCGATCCGGTCCGCTCCGACCTCCCGGCGGTCCCCGCAGTCCCCGACCTCCCGCCCCTGCCTGAGCCCCCGCCGCTCGACAAGGTGGCCGCACCGAAGAAGAAGGAGCTCAAGAAGGGCGCCGACGGGCGCATCGACCGCGCGGACCTCGATCCAGAGGGCACCGACCTCTACGACTCGTTGAGCCTCAAGGATCGGGCCCGCGACGAGGTGGCCGAGGCGGTGCTCGAGGACATTCCCAGCGTCGAGGAGATCGCCGACCTCGCCGCGGCCAACGGCATCGATCGCAACTCACCGAAGCTGAAGAAGGTGCTCGCGACCGCCGATCGGCTCCGTGAGATTCAGCGCGAGCGCCGGGGCGCACTCACGAAGGAGCAGAAGCGCGAGGTGCGCCGCCTCGCGAAGGACCTCGCGAAGGGCATGGGCGCACAAGACGTGGGGTTCGGCCCCGACGAGGGCGCGGCTCAGTAGCGCGCCTTCAGCGACTCGATGAAGTCGTCGTCGCGCAGGCCGTGACCGGTGACGGCGCGGACGAGGTCCTCGGCGTCCAGGCGCGCGCCCCGGCGATGGACGTTCTCGCGCAGCCAGTCGCGCAGGCCCAGCAGCTGGCCCCTCGAGAGCTCGGCCTCGAGCGACGGCAGCGCGCGGCGGGCGGCGGCGAACAGCGTGGCCCCGTAGAGGTTGCCGAGCGTGTACGTCGGGAAGTAGCCGAACTCGCCCCAGGCCCAGTGGATGTCCTGGAGCACGCCCTCGAGCGGGCTCGTCACCTCGAGGCCCAGCAGCGCCTTCGTCTTCTGGTTCCAGGCCGCCTCGACGTCGCGGACCTCCAGCGTGCCGCGCACCAACCCGAGCTCGAGCTCGTACCTGAGCGCGATGTGCAGGTTGTAGGTGACCTCGTCGGCCTCGACGCGCACGAAGCTGCGCTGCACGCGGTTGACCGACGCGAGGAAGTCGTCGAGCGAGACGTCGGCGAGCTGCGTCGGGAAGTGCGCCGCGAGCTTCGGGAAGAAGCACGTCCAGAACGGGCGCGAGCGGCCGACGAGGTTCTCCCACAGCCGCGACTGCGACTCGTGCAGTCCGAACGAAGGGGCCTGCGCCAGCGGCGTGCGGAAGTCGTCGGGCGAGAAGCCCTGCTCGTACAGCCCGTGGCCGCCTTCGTGGAGCGTGCCGAAGATGGCCGAGAAGGGCTGCTCCTCGAACAGCCGCGTGGTGAGGCGCACGTCGGTGGCGGCGAGCCCGTTCGAGAACGGGTGAATCGAGCGGTCCTGCCGGCCCGCCTCGAGGTCGAAGCCCATCGCGGGCAACAGCTCCATGGTGAAGGCCCACTGCGCGTCGACGGGGAAGCGCTTGCCAGCGAGCGCGTCGGGGCGGCGCGGCCTCGCTTCGATTCCGGCGATGAGGGGCTCGAGCTTCTGGGCGAGCGAGCGCAGCACCGGCGTCAGGCGCGCGACCCGCATGCCGGGCTCGTAGCCCTCGAGCAGCGCGTCGTACCGCTCCCCGTCGTGCCCGAGCGCATCGGCCTGCTCGCGCCGCAGCGCCACCAGCGCCTCGAGCTTCGGCTGGAACACTGAGAACGCGCGCTGCTCCCGCGCCTGCCGCCACGCACCGAGCGCGAGGGCCTGGCCCTCGGCGATGGCCTTCACCAGGCGCGAGGGCACCTTCACCGCGCGATCGCGCTCGCGCCTGAGCACCCTCAGCGTCGCGATCTCGTCGGGCGACGACGGCGCCTCGCGCTCCATCCACTCGCCGACGCGCGGGTCGGTGAGGCGCTCGTGGTACAGCCCCTGGAGCGTGGACAGCTGGGCGGCGCGCGCCGCCTCGGCTTTGCGAGGCATGTACGTCTCTTGATCCCACGTCGCGAGGTTGAGCAGGCCCTGCAGGTCGCGCAGCTCGGCGAGCCGCGTCTTCAGCGCGTCGTTCATGGAGCGCGGCAGCGTACCTCACCGCCGCTGCAGCACGACCCGGCCGCGCGCCGTACCGCTCGCGAGGTGTTCGAGCGCCGGCCCCAGCTGGTCGAAGGGGAACGTCTTGTCCACCTGCACCGTGAGGCCGGCTGCCGCGACGGCCTCGAGCGAGAGCCCCGTCGACGCCGCCGCGCGCGCTCAGAAGCTGCCCCGCCGCGTGGGCCCCTTCCTGCCGCACTTCATGCTCGCGCCGCCGCTGCTCGCCCGCACGGACCTGCTGATGACGGTGCCCCGCGCGGTGCTCGCCGACGTGGCGCCCCGCTTTCGGCCTCGTCGCCCTGCCCTGCCCGGTGAAGCTCGCGCCCATCGAGCTCTCGCTGTTCTGGAGCGCCCAGCTCGATCGCGACCCCGCCCTCGCCTGGTTCAGGACCGAGGTACGGGCCGCCGCGGCAGCCGCCTTCGGCGCACCGGCCCCGACCTTGTGACGCGCCGCCCGACGTGCTTTCTGCCCGCCGCCATGGCGCACCAGCTCTTCACCTTCATGCTGCCGGAAGACGAGGACGCCTTCCTGCGGGTGCTCTCGCGCAACGTCTTCGAGGTGTACCCGCGCCGCGTGCCGCCCGACTGGCAGACCTTCCGGCTCACCGAGGGGTGCCGGGAGCAGCTGCCCGATCGCGAGCTCTACCTCGTGGCGTCCGACCTCGGGCCGGCGCAGGTCGACCCCATCAAGCGCGGCCCCGATAAGGGCTTCTGGCGCATCGACGAGATCCGCTCCCCGGTGCTCTTCTGGGAGCGCAGCGCCCGCAACGACGACGACGAGCTGCTCTCGGGCCAGCTCTGGGCCGAGCTCGACGTCACCGAGCAGACGGGCCGCAAGCAGGCCGCGCCCGCCGCCTTCCGCGCCCGCGTCATCGAGCTGATGAACTGGGTGACGAAGACCTTCCGCAAAGGCGACCCGAAGGGCTCGTGGATCGGCCCCGCCGCCGCGCGCGAGGTGAAGGAGGGCCGCCTCGCGCTGCGCGAAGACAACGAGCGCAACGGCCGCCTCGTCGTGCCCGCCGGCATGCCCCGCCCGAAGGACCCGACCGGTCGCAAGTTCCGCCGCTGAGGCTCACCAGCCGCTGGTTCGGCAATCACGGGAACGCCGGGCCGTCTGTCGGGGTTAGAGTCTCGAACATGTCCTGGCTCGATACCCTCGAAGACATCCGCAAGAAGGACTTCAGCAAGGTGCCCGAGGCGAAGCGCGACAAGGCGGCGCGCGACGTCGTCAACATGGCCAGCTACGGCTGCGCGGTGGTGGCCGTCTCGCCCATGCCGTTCTCCGACGCCGTGCTCAGCCTGCCGATGCAGACGGGCATGGTGATGACGATAGGCCACATCTACGGGCGCAAGGTGACGCAGGCCGACGCGAAGTCCCTCATCGTCGAGCTCGGCACCGTCGCCGGCGCCGGCATGCTCGCACGCCAGGGCATCAAGGCGCTCCTGCCCGTCGTCGGCGCGCTGCTCACCGTGCCCGCCGCCTTCGCGATGAACTGGGCGATCGGCCGCGTCGCGATGGAGTACTTCAAGCACCCGGGCCTGCCGAAGGAGCAGCTGCGAAAGGTGTTCGAGACCGCGCGCGACGAGGGCTCGAAGCTGTTCTCGAAGGAGCGCTTCGAGGCGTTTCGGAAGGGCCGCAAGGCGCCCGCCTCCGACGAGGCCGACGGCGACGAGGGCGCCGCGCCAGAGAAGGCGCCGGTGAAGAAGACGGTGGGCAAGAAGAAGCCCGCGCCCGAGAAGAAGCTCACGAAGGTGGAACAGCTCATCACGCGCGACCTCGACCGGCGGCTCACCAGCCACCCCGAGGTGCGCAAGGCCGTCGCCGGCATCATCCACCTCGACATCACGGGGAAGGACGGCGGGCAGTGGACGGCGGATTTGACGCGCTCGGAGGACTTCATCTCGGAGGGCCTGGAGGGTCAGCCGAAGCTCACCGTGCGCTGCTCCGGCGCTGACTTCGGCGCGCTCCTGAAGGGGCGAAAGGACGCGCAGACCGCCGTCCTCGCCGGTGAGCTCGAGCTGAAGCCGCTCGATCTCGACCTCGTCAACAAGCTCACGCCCCTGTTCTCCTGACGCACCGGTTTCGTTGGCCAGGGGTGCCAGACGGGGGCGCCGCACAGATTGCGTGGCGCTCCTCCGGCTTCCGAGGGAGGCCGGTGGCGCAAAGGTTGCTCTCCCCCGCCTTCACCATGGCCACGATCCTCGTGCAGGACTTCATGACGGCGTCGCCCCACAGCGTCGGCGTGACTGTCTCGTTGGCGGACGCCGCCAACATGATGAAGGCGTACAAGATCCGCCACCTGCCGGTGCTCGACGGCAACACCCTGGTGGGCATCGTGTCCGAGCGCGACATTCAGCTCGTCGAGTCGATGGCCGGGGTGAACGCCGAGGAGGTCCCCATCGAGGAGGCCATGTCGCAGGCGCCGTACACGGTAGCCGCGACGACGCCGCTCGAGGTCGCGGCTCGTCACATGGCGCAGCACAAGCTCGGCAGCGCGGTCGTCGTGGACGCGAACCAGAAGGTGGTGGGCGTGTTCACCGTCACCGACGGCATGCGGGCGCTGGCGGAGCTGCTGGGCAAGATGCCGGCGGACTTCGCGATGCCGCACCCGGAGAAGCCAGCCGCGAAGAAGGCCACCTGAGCCATAGCCGACGCGTCGCGCCGACGTTATGCAGGCGCGGCACATGAGCGTCCCCTTCGTCGATCAGCGTCCCTGGAGTGGCTTTGCGATCGTCTCCGCGGCCTACGTGACGGCCATCGTCGTCGCCGCGGCGGTGGTGCAGACGACCCCGCCCGACTGGCACCCGTTGCTCAAGGTGGGCCTCGCCGACCTCGCGGCGACGATCGTCGTCTTCGTCTTCTCGGTCGCGAACGACAACACCAGCGTCTACGACCCGTGCTGGTCGGTCGCGCCCGTCGTCATCGGCCTGTGGCTCGCGCTCGGGCCCGGCGGGGCGCGTGAGCTCGACCTGCGCCAGCTCGTGGTGCTCGGCCTCGTCAGCCTCTACGGCGTGCGCCTCACGTGGAACTGGGCGCGCGGGTGGACCGGCCTGCGCCATGAAGACTGGCGCTACGTCGACTTCCGCCAGAAGACCGGGAAGCTGTACTGGCTCACCAGCTTCTTCGGCCTGCACCTCTTCCCGACCGTGATGGTGTTCCTCGGGTGCTTGCCGCTCCACGCAGCGCTGGTGACGACGACCGGCTTCGGCGCGCTCGACGTCATCGCCGCGATCGTGACGCTGGGCGCGATCGCCATCGAGGCCCTCGCCGACGAGCAGCTGCGCGCCTTCCGCCGGAGCAAGCGCGCCGACGGCGACATCTGCGACGTGGGGCTGTGGAGCTGGTCGCGGCACCCGAACTACTTCGGCGAGATCTCGTTCTGGGTCGGCCTGTGGCTGTTCGGGCTCGCCGCGGGGGCCCCCCGGTGGGCCGCGACCGGCTGGGTGGCGATGGTGGTGCTCTTCGTCGGCGCGAGCATTCCCATGGCCGAGAAGCGCAGCCTCGCGCGCCGACCACGCTACGCCGAGCACCAGCAGCGCGTGTCGATGCTGATCCCGTTGCCGCCAAAGAAGCTCGCGCCCGCGCAGCCCGCGCCCTGATCGCCGCGGGTGCGCCCCCGCAGGGGCGGGCAGCGACTTCGCCGCAGCACCCCGATGCACGCCGCGAGCGGCTCGAGCGTTGCGCCGGAGCGCTTCGACCTCTTCTGCGCCGCCGCGGACGGGCCGGGCGACCTCACGCCTCAGGCGAGCTCGAAGACGAGCACCTCGCCCCCGCCGAGGCCCTCGAGCACCACGCCGGGCTCGGCCGACAGCGCCGCGCCGTCACCCGCCGAGAGCCGCTGCCCGTTCACCAGCACCTCGCCGCGCGCCACGTGCACCCACGCGTGCCGCCCGACCGCCAGCGGCAGCTCGGCGCGCTCGCCCTTCGCGAAGAGCCCCGCGTACACCCGCGCGTCGGCGTGCAGCGACAGCGAGCCGTCAGTGCCCTCTGGCGACGCCACCAGCCGGAGCCGGCCTCGCTTCTCCGCCTCCGGGTACGTCGCCTGGGCATACGCCGGCGTCACGCCCTGCTCGTCGGGGACGATCCAGATCTGCAGGAAGTGCACGGGCTCGGTCTTCGACGCGTTGAACTCGGCGTGCAGCACGCCGGTGCCGGCGCTCATGCGCTGCACGTCACCGGGCGTGATGACCGCGCCGGTGCCCATCGAGTCCTTGTGCTGGAGCGCGCCCTCGAGCACGTACGAGAGGATCTCCATGTCGCGGTGGCCGTGGGTGCCGAAGCCGGCGCCGGGAACCACGCGGTCCTCGTTGATGACGCGGAGGCTGCGGAAGCCCATGTGGTCCTCGTCGAAGTAGTGGGCGAACGAGAAGGTGTGCTTCGTGTCGAGCCAGCCGTGGTTGGCCCCGCCCCGGTCTGCTGCCTTGCGAATCGTGATCATCAGCGCCTCCGGCCACAGTGGTCACACCGGGGTCGCGGTCACGCCAGAGGCGAATGACGGAACAGGCTGTCCCGCGGGTCAGCGGCGACGCTTGCGGCGCTTCGCGGCGTCGAGGAACCCACCGCCGAAGGCCCAGGGCAGGAGCTCCCCGACCGTGGTGGAGAGCTCCTTCCCGTCGAGGGTCCTGGAGCGCACCTCGACCCCGGGGGCGGCGAACTCCGCGAGCACCTGCCGGCACATGCCGCACGGCGGGACCGGGCGGGAATGATCGACGACGATCGCCACCCGAACAGGCTTGAGGCCCTGGCGCACCATCGCGCCCACCGCGTTGCGCTCGGCACAGACCGTCAACCCATAGCTCGCGTTCTCGACGTTGCAGCCGCTGATGACGGAGCCGTCATCGCACTCGATCGCTGCGCCGACGAAGAAGCGTGAGTACGGCGCGTGCGCCCGCCGGCGTGCCTTCTCGGCCTCTCTCCACAGCTTCGCCCAGGTGCGCACCATCAGCCCTCGAGTGTCCCACACTGGCCGGGCCCGTCGCGTTTTCAGCCGTCCGTCACGACCTCGCAACACGGTGCACTGCGCCCTTCCACTGCCGATCGGCTGGTGTATGCGGCGGTCATTCACCCGCAGCTCCCCAGGGGGGACCCATGCCGACCAGGAAGACCTCGACCCGCGCAACCACCAGGAAGCCAACGCCCCGGAAGGCAGTGGCCGCGCCTGAGCCCATGGCCGCGCCCGAGCCGATGGCCGCTCCAGCCGCCGTCGAGCCGGCGAGCGTGAAGGCCGCTGTCCGCCCGACGAGGTCTGCGGAGCCCGGGCCCGAAAAGCCCGCGGCGCGCCCGATGAAGCAGGCGTCCTTGTCGATGCCGGACTCGTACTGCCTGCACCTCGGGCAGGGGTTCAGCCTGTTGACCCAGAAGCTGCCTGGCGGCGTCACCACTGCGGCGCGCGTGCCGGCCGGCGCGACGCTCGAGATCTCGTACTGGAAGGACGTCACCCCGCTGCCGACCCGCGTCACCATGCACGCGCGCCTCGACGGCGACGCCCTGCCCTCCCTCGTCGTCGCCGAGCGCGACGCGCAGGGCCGCCTGCTGCGCCTGGCGCCGACCCTCGCGCTGCCGGCCACGGCGAAGCTGCTCGAGTACTGGTTCGAGCTCGAGACCGACGCCGGCCACACGCTGTGGGACAGCAACTGGGGCAACAACCACTGGCTCGAGCTGGGCTCGTCGACGACGACGCCGTCCCAGGGCGAGGCGACCGCCCGCGCAGAGGCGTGACCGCCCGGTGCTGACCACCATCCTCAGCCGCGCCGAGGTGTCCCGGCACATGCAGGCGCTCCATCTGCTGAGCGAGCTGCGCCAGGCCTTCACCTCGCGCGGGCCGGGCGGCGATCAGGCCTCCAGCTTCGAGCCACCCGGCGTGCTGGGCGCGACGGTGGTGCGGCAGGCCACCCAGGGCGGCATCCCGGCCTGGAGCCTCTCGATCCGCGCCGCGCAGCCCACCACCTCGAAGTCGTCTGGCGCGACCCTGCACCTGTACGACACGAAGACGGGGCACCTGCTGGCGCTGATGGACGCGGGGCACCTCTCCTCGCTCCGGGCGGCCGTCGTGGGCGCGCTCGCCGCCGATGTGCTCGCTTCGCCGCAGACCCGCACCGTGGCGCTGCTCGGCGGCGGCCCGGCCGTGTCGAGCGCGCTCAAGGCCCTCAGGCTCGTGCGGTCGCTCGAGCGCATCACGTTGTTCGACGCCGATCTGGTCGCCGCGACGGAGCAGTCCTTCAAGCTGCAGACGACGCTGTCGGCCGCTGTGCGCGCCTGCGACACGGCGGAGGAGGCCGTACACGACGCGGAGCTCATCGTGCTCACGGGCTCGGTGCCGCTGCCGACCGACACCCTCAAGCCGGGCGCCCACGTGACGGTGATGAACGCGGAGCTGAACGGCGCCTCGCCGCTGCCGGTCCCGCTGCTCTCCCGCGCGCGGTGCTTCTGTGACGACCTGCGACCGCCGCTGGCCTGGGCGCCCGCGCTGAAGGGCACCCTCGCTCAGGTGCTGGCCGGCGCCGTGCCCGCGCGCACCAGCCCCGACGACGTCACCGTCTTCCTGTCGATCGGCCCGCCCTTCCTCGAGCTCGTCGCTGCCTGGCACGTGTACGAGAGCGCGCGACGCGACGAGACGCTGACCCGCATCGATCTCAGCGCGTGAGCTGATCAGCGTCGTTGTTACCTGCTCGTCACGCACGGGTGACGCGAATCGATCAAGGCTCCCGGCGCCCTCATGGAAGCGCAGCCGTTGCCAGTCTCTCCGGCAGTCGCCTTCACGGCGTTCTGCGACGTCGCGGCGCAGCGCCGCTGGGTGCCCGGCTTGAAGAAGGTGAAGGTGGTGCGGACAGACGCCGCCGGCCGCGGTCTCGAGGTCTTCTACGAGTTCGGCGAGTCGCTGGCGTACGCGCTCGTCTACGCGTGGGACGACGTACACCACAAGGCGCGCTGGGTGCCCTCGTCGGGAGTGCGTGACGGCGTGTCGGGCAGCGTGTGGTTCGAGCCGACGCAGACCGGGTGCGTCATGCACTACCACCTCGAGGCCTTGAAGGGCCGCCCGCCAGAGCACGAGCGGGACGTGATGCGCGCCTTCGCCGACTGGCTGACTCGCCGGTGAGGGCGGGGCTCGGGCTTCGGAGCGCCGGATGACTTCGAGTGAAGCCGCGCCGGGGCGGTGAGGTAAGAGGCGCCTCATGCTCACGCTGCATGGTCCTTCGCCGTTCACCGCCGCCCGGCTGAGCCGGCGACTGCAGCGCCTCAAGGCGAAGAACCCGAAGCTCGAGTCGGCCTCCGTCACCAGCGCCTTCTTCGTCGAGCTGAAGCACGCGCCGACCACCGACGAGCTCTACCGCCTCGAGCAGCTGCTCTCGGCCTCCGCGCAGCCGCCTCGAGCGTCGGCGGCGCTGCGGCTCGTCGTGCCGCGCCTGGGCACGGTCTCTCCCTGGTCGTCCAAGGCCACCGACATCGCGCACAACGCAGGCCTCACGTTCGTCACGCGCGTCGAGCGGGGCACCGCGTGGCAGCTCGAGGGCACGGTGAGCGACGAGGCCGCGCTGCGCGCCGGGCTGCACGACCGCATGACGGAGTCGGTGCTGGCGGCGTACGGCGAGGCGGATCGGCTCTTCGCCCACCACGCGCCGAAGCCGCTGACGAGGGTGCCGGTGCTGACGGGCGGGCGCGGTGCGCTCGAGGCCGCCAACCGCGCGCTGGGCCTCGCGCTCGCGGACGACGAGATCGACTACCTCGTCGATGCGTTCACGAAGCTCGGCCGCGACCCGTCGGACGTCGAGCTCATGATGTTCGCGCAGGCGAACAGCGAGCACTGCCGGCACAAGATCTTCAACGCCGACTTCGTCATCGACGGCGCCCCCGCGCCTGACTCGCTCTTCAAGCTGATCAAGCGCTCGACCGCCGCGTCGCCGGGTGGCGTGCTGAGCGCCTACAAAGACAACGCCGCCGTCATCGAAGGCCACACGGCCGGTCGGTTCTACGCCCACCCTGACGACGGCGCGTGGCGCACCGAGGTCGAGGCGATGCCGATCCTCGCGAAGGTCGAGACGCACAACCACCCGACTGCCGTCTCCCCGTTCCCCGGCGCCTCGACCGGCTCGGGCGGCGAGATCCGCGACGAAGGGGCGACGGGCCGGGGCTCGAAGCCGAAGGCCGGGCTGGTGGGCTTCTCGGTCTCGAACCTGCGGCTCCCCGACGCGGTGCGTCCCTGGGAGGTCGATCACGGCAAGCCCGGACGCATCGCGAGCGCGCTCGAGATCATGCTCGACGGCCCGCTCGGCGGCGCCGCCTTCAACAACGAGTTCGGCCGCCCCGCGCTGTGCGGCACCTTCCGGACCTTCGAGCAGGAGATCGCTGCCTCGACGGGGCGCGAGGTGCGCGGGTACCACAAGCCGATCATGATCGCCGGCGGGCTCGGGCACATCCGCCCGGGGCTGGTGAAGAAGGGCGAGATCCCGCCCGGCGCGGCGCTGGTGGTGCTCGGCGGCCCCGCGATGCTGATCGGCCTGGGGGGTGGCGCGGCCTCGTCGGTCGCGTCCGGCGCCTCGGCAGAAGAGCTCGACTTCGCCTCGGTGCAACGGGACAACGCCGAGATGCAGCGGCGCTGCCAGGAGGTCATCGACCGCTGCAGCGCGCTCGGCGAGCGCTCGCCCATCGTGTCCATTCACGACGTCGGCGCCGGCGGCCTGTCGAACGCGCTGCCCGAGCTCGTGCACGAGAGCCACCGGGGCGCCACCTTCGCGCTGCGCCGCATCCCCTCGGACGAGCCGGGCATGTCGCCGCTCGAGCTGTGGTGCAACGAGTCGCAGGAGCGGTACGTGCTCGCCGTGGACGCGGCCGGCCTCGCGCGCTTCGAGGCGCTCTGCCGCCGGGAGCGCGCGCCGTACGCGGTGCTGGGTCACGCCACCGACGACGGCCGGCTGCTGGTGCGGGACGAGCTGTTCGGCGACGCGCCCATCGACGTGCCGCTCGACGTCATCCTCGGGAAGCCGCCCCGCATGCGCCGCACCGCCGAGCGCCTCCGCGTGACGCAGCCGTCGCTCGACCTGTCGTCGATCGAGCTCGGCGAGGCCGTGTGGCGCGTGCTGCTGCTGCCGACGGTGGCCGACAAGTCCTTCCTCGTGCACATCGGCGATCGCTCGGTGACGGGCCTCGTCGCGCGCGACCAGCTCGTCGGCCCGTTCCAGGTGCCGGTGGCGGACTGCGCGGTGACGATGACGAGCTACGACGTCTTCACCGGCGAGGCGATGGCGATGGGCGAGCGCGCCCCGCTGGCGTGCCTCGACGCGGCAGCCTCGGCGCGCATGGCGGTTGGCGAGGCCCTCACGAACCTGGCAGCGGCGCCGGTCGCGAGGCGTGGAGACATCAAGCTCTCGGCGAACTGGATGGCGGCGGCTGGCTGGCCCGGCGAGGACGCCCGCCTCTACGACGCGGTGCGGGCCGTCGGCGCCGAGCTCTGCCCGGCGCTGGGCATCGCCATTCCCGTCGGCAAGGACTCGATGTCGATGCGCACGCAGTGGACCGACGATGGCGCACAGAAGAGCGTCGTCGCTCCCGTCTCGCTGGTGGTGAGCGCGTTCGCGCCGGTGAGCGACGTGCGCAAGGCGCTCACGCCCGAGCTCGACCTGCGCGCCCCCTCGCGGCTGGTCGCCGTCGACGTCTCGGGAGGCCGCCACCGGCTCGGCGGCAGCGCGCTCGCCCAGGTGTTCAACTCGGTGGGCTCGGTCACGCCAGACGTCGACAGCCCCGTGGCCCTCGCGCACTTCTTCGACACCACCCAGCGCCTCAACACCAAAGGGAAGCTGCTCGCGTACCACGACCGCTCCGATGGCGGCCTCTTCGTCGCGCTCGTCGAGATGGCGTTCGCCTCGGGCTGCGGCGTCGAGCTCTCGCTCGACGACCTACCGGGGCACCCGCTCGAGGCCCTCTTCGCTGAGGAGCTCGGCGCGGTGGTGCAGGTGCAGGAGGCAGACCTCGAGGCGGTGCTCGCGGCGTATCGACAGCACGGCGTCACCGCCACCAGCATCGGCAGGCCGGTGCGCGACGACCGCGTCTCGGTGACGAGGGGCGGCAAGACGCTCTACAGCGCCGATCGGCACACGCTCCGCGCCCTGTGGAGCGACACCACCTGGCGCATGCAGCGGCTCCGCGACGACGTGACCTGCGCCGACGACGAGCACGCCCTGCGCACCGACCCGACGTTCACCGGCTTCTTCGGCAAGCTCAGCTTCGATCCCGCCGAGGACGTCACGCGCGGGCTCCCGAAGCGCGCGCCGAAGGTGGCGATCCTTCGCGAGCAGGGCGTGAACGGGCACGCCGAGATGGCCTGGGCCTTCACCCGCGCGGGGTTCAGCGCGGTGGACGTCCACATGAGCGACCTGATCGAGGGGCGCGTCGACCTCTCGGGCTTCACGGGCCTCGCCGCGTGTGGCGGCTTCTCGTACGGCGACGTGCTCGGCGCCGGGGTCGGCTGGGCGCGGTCCGTGTTGTTCAACGAGCGGGTGCGCGAGCTCTTCCGCGCCTTCTTCCACCGACCCGACACCTTCAGCCTGGGCGTGTGCAACGGCTGCCAGATGATGTCGCAGCTGAAAGAGCTGATCCCCGGCGCGGAGCAGTGGCCGCGCTTTGCGCGCAACCGCTCGGAGCAGTTCGAGGCCCGGCTCGCCATGGTGCGGATCGAGAAGACCCCGTCCGTCCTCTTCGCCGGCATGGAGGGCACCATTGCGCCCATCGCGGTCTCGCACGGTGAGGGCCGGGTCGAAGGGAACCTGGACGCGCTGGAGCAGGCCCACCTGGTCGTCGCGCGGTACGTCGATCACGACGGAGCGCCCACCGAGCGCTTTCCGCTCAACCCGAACGGCTCTCGGGCAGGCATCACCTCGCTCACCACCGCGGATGGGCGCGCCACCATCTTGATGCCGCACCCCGAGCGCGTCGTGCGGACCGCCAACCTCTCGTGGCACCCGCGCGGCTGGCCCGACGACAGCCCGTGGCTCCGGCTCTTCCGCAACGCGCGCGCGTGGGTGGGCTGACGCATGGCGAAGCGGAAACCCCTCGAGCTGGCGCAACGGGTGCGGCACCTCATCGCCGTCGATGCGCACAACGTGATGACCCGACTCGCGGCGCGGCAGGACGAGATGGTCGCGCTCTTCTCGCGGCACCGCGACCGCGAGCCGATGCTGCTCGTCCTCGACACGTGGTTCGACAGCATCACCTTCGGAGAGCTCGTCGTGCTCGCGCCGTCCGAGCAGAAGGTCGTCAACCGCTTCTATGAGCTGCTCGGCGAGGTGCGCTGGTACCTGGCCTGGACGGAGGACATGCCCGGCCAGGTGCAGACGAAGCTGGCCGGCTACCTGCGCCGGCTCGAGGCCTCGTTCCGTGAGCTCGTCTCCGTCGTCGGCCCCCCCGAAGCCGACGGTGCGCGGGTCGTCGTTGACGTGCAGGTCGTGTCGAAGACGACGAAGCGGCCGCGCCGCGCCCGCGCCCGGCACTGAGCCTCGGTGCCTTCGAGCGGCGATGGGCTGACGCTCCGGGTGAGTAGCGCCTCGGCTCGGGCCGGCGTCGTGGCCTCGCTGAACGTCCAGCTCCACGACGCGCGCGGCGTGAGCGGTGAATGCTCCGGCCTGGTGGGATATGGCTCGCACGAACGATGCAGTGCCCCTCGCCCATGAGACTGCTGCCCGTCGCGCTCCTGGCGAGCTGCGCCGCGATGACCCATGCGCCCGGCCCCTCGCCCAGGCCCTCGATGGCCGCGCCGGTGGTCACCGTCGTCGACGCTGGCTCGCCGGACCTGGCGGTCGCGGCGCTCCCGGCCGACGCAGGGGCGAGCGTGGCGCTGGACGAGCCCGACGCCGGTGAAGAGCTGGTGGACTCCGAGCTCACCGGCGGAGAGGAGCCAGGGGAGGGGGCCGAGGTGGTCTCCGAGGAGCCGGGGGAGGTCGCCTCGGCCATCGACGCCGACGCGGGCTGGCTCTACACGACGGACCTGAGCGACGACGCGCTGGTGAAGGCCTGGCGCGAGTCACCCGCCGCGCTTGGCAGCATCTCGATGGGCTTCGTCGAAGAGGGCCGCCTCATCAACGGCGTGCCCTTCCCCACCGACGACGCGTGGACGGTGGTGTCGCCAGACGCGACGTGGGGCACGCACGAGACGGTGGACTTCGTGGCCGCCGCGATCCGCCAGGTGAAGGCGTGGCACCCCGACGCGCCGCCCCTGCGGGTGAACCAGATCAGCGCTCGCGAGGGTGGCTACCTGCGGCCCCACAAGACGCACCAGAACGGCCGCGACGTCGACCTCGGCTTCTACTACCCGGGCGGACAGACGGTGCGCGTGCGCGAGCGCGAGAAGGTCATCGACGTCGCGCTGAACTGGGCGCTGGTGAAGGCCCTCGTCCTGCACGGCGACGTGCAGTTCATCCTCGTCGATCAGCGGGTGCAGAAGGTCCTCGAGGCCCACGCGCGGAAGGCTGGAGAGGACCCCGCGTGGCTCGACTCGCTGTTCCACGCGGGCCGCGGGTCGATCCTCCAGCACGCCCGGCGGCACCGCGATCACTTCCACGTGCGCTACTTCAACGGGCGGGCGCAGGAGCTGGGCCGACGGGTCGCGCCGCTGCTGGCCGAGCGCCCCGAGGAGAACATCGCCATGCACCGCGTGCGCAAGGGCGACACCCTCGGCGGAATCGCCGGCCGCTATGGCTCCAGCGTCGCCGCGATTCGCAAGGCGAGCGGCCTGTCGAACAACCTGCTCCGCATCGGCCGCGTGCTGAAGGTGCCGCTCCGGAAGCCCTGCACCACCTGCCCGGTGCCGCCGCCCACCCTCGTCCCGCCCAGGCGCCTGCCCCCGGGCATCGCGCTGGCTCCCCAGGTCGAGCCGCCAGCGGCACCACTGCCTGTCGTGCTGGCGAGCGACGCTGGCGTGCTGGTGGCCCCTGCTCTCGTGAGCGTCGGGCTCGAGCCTGACGCCGGCGTCACCACCGCGGCGATCGAGGTCGGCTCATCGGCGGCCGACGTCAAGGCGGCCCCCGCGACCGGCCCTTGAGGTGGAAGAGCTTCTGCTCGAGCTCCGCGAGCTTCTCGCCCTCCCTGGCACCACGCGCGCGGGCCGAGGCATGAGCAGGTCGCCCGACCAGCGGCTGCGGGTACGAGGACTCCTGCTCCGGTGAGGCCGGCCATCACGAAGTGGCGCAGCAGCCCGTCGCGCAGCCACGGACCTCCGTCACCGCAGCCGCCGGCAGTCGGCCGAGCAGCCATCTCCATCGACGGTGTTGCCGTCGTCGCAGACCTCTCCCGCGTCGAAGCGGCGATCGCCACAGCGGGGCACCGAGCAGTCGCTGCGACAGAGGGACGACGTGTCGAGCGCCTCGATGGTGATGGGCTCGTTCCGGTTGAGCGGAATGCGGGTGCCGTCGTCCTTCACCCAGCCCCACGTCGAGATGCCGGCGGTGAACCGCGGCGTGACGGTGATGCGCCAGCGCCCGGGGAACGGCAGCGGCCCCAGCGCTCCTCCGTCGCTGTTGCGGTTGAAGCTCCAGCGGCCGAACGCGGTGCCGGGGGTCGTGCCCAGGAAGAACTCCGAGGGCGCATCATCGGTGACGTCGACGCCGGTGCCGGGCGGCAGGCCGGCGATGTCCATCTCCACGGTGGAGGTGGGCTGCGAGATGCCGGTGCCGTCGAAGTCGATGCCGTGGGTCAGCACGAGGGAGAGGCGGCCGGTGTTGGCGTCAGCGAAGAGGTAGATGCGGCTCTCCTGCACGACCTCGAGGCCGGTGTGCGAGGACGCCGAGCGGTAGTCGTAGAACTGCTGCACGGTGCGCGGGCGCACGAGGGCGTCAGTGCCGATGCGGGTGCCGGAGGGCTGGGTGATGCGGAAGGCCGGCGTGTCGCCGTTCATCGCACCGAGATCGCACGCCTCGCTGCCGGCGCGCCGTCCGTCGCCGCACACCGGCGGCCTGCAGGCGTTGTCGCAGAAGTCGTCGTCGATCGAGTTGCCGTCGTCGCAGGTGTCCACGCCGGCCTGCACGAAGCCGTCGCCGCAGCGGGCCGGGACGCAGGCGATGCACGCGTCGGTGAACACCTCGTTGCCGTCGTCGCACGGCTCGACGCCACGCCACACCCTGCCGTCACCGCACCTCGCCGCTGCGCACGAGACGCACGCGTCGCCATCGTCGCCGTTCGCGTCGTCGCAGGCCTCGACCCCGCGCCACACCAGACCGTCGCCGCAGCGCGCCGGAACGCAGGTGTCGCGACAGGCGTCGCCCTCATCCTGGTTGCCGTCGTCGCACTCCTCGACGCCGCGCCTCGTCACGCCATCGCCGCAGCGGGCGAGCCGGCAGTCGAGCACGCACTCGTCGTCGTCCCGTGCGTTGCCGTCGTCGCAGGCCTCGACGTTCTGGCGCACGCGGCCGTCGCCGCACGAGGCGGGCAGGCACGAGGCGAGGCAGTCGTCGGTGTCGAGCAGGTTGCCGTCGTCGCAGCGCTCCGGCGCCTGGATGACGCCGTCTCCACAGGTGATGGGCCCGCAGGAGCTCGAGCACGTGGGCGAGCCAGCGGTCCCGTCGTCGCACTGCTCGACGCCGACCCAGAGCACCCCGTCACCGCAGCGCGCCCGGGTGCAGTCGTTGCGACACCCGTCCGAGTCCACGGCGTTTCCATCGTCGCAGCTCTCGGCGTCGGCGAGCTGCCCGTCACCGCACAGGTTGACTGGCGGCGGCACGAGGGCCGGGAGCGGCGGCGTGACGTCGGTGCGGCCGCAGGCGAGCGTCAGGCTGAAGGCGGCGACGACGACGCAGCGCATGCCGCGAGTCTGGCAGCACTCCGCGCGAGCGTCGAACCGCCTGGCCACGCAAACGGCTCAGCCCCGGCTCGTCAGGGCGCGCCAGCCGGCGGTGAGCGCCTCGGCCGCGCGCGAGACGTCCTGTGCGGTGGTGAGCCGTCCGAGGCTGAGCCGCACCGTGCCTGTCGCGTCGTCGGGCGCTACGCCCATCGCCAGGATGACGGCCGAGGCGATCTCGTGACCGTCGTGGCAGGCGCTGCCGGTGCTGGCCGCGATCGCCGGCGCTGCCGCGAGGACGGCCGACCCCACCACGCGGGGAAGGCGCACGCTCAACGTGTTGGGGAGCCGCGGCGCGCCGTCGCCGTTCACGACGAGCCCGGGGATGCCGGCCGAGAGCGCTTCGCGCAGCGCGTCCCTGAGCGTGGACACGCGGCGCGCCTCGTCGTCGAGCGTCTTCGAGGCGAGCTCGGCCGCGACGCCGAGCCCCACGATGGACGCCACGTTCTCGGTGCCCGGCCGCAGCCCCCGCTCGTGGCTCGCCCCCAGCATGAACGGCCGCAGGTCGAGCCCCCGACGGACGTACAGCGCCCCGACGCCCTTCGGCGCGTACAGCTTGTGCCCGCACACCGTCAGCGCGTCGACGTCGAGCGCGCGCACGTCGACGGGCACTTTGCCCACGCTCTGGGACGCGTCGGTGTGCGCGAGGCCGCCCGCGCGGTGCGCCAGCGTCGCGAGCTCGCCGATCGGCTGCAGCACGCCGGTCTCGTTGTTCGAGTGCATCACCGTCACGAGCGCGCCCTGAGGCACGTTCGCCGGCAGCCGCACCACGCCGCGAGGGTCGACGCCGAGCCGCTCGACGCGAGAGCCGTGCCCTTCGAGTGCGCCGACCGGCCCCGACGTCGCGGGGTGCTCGATGACGCTGGTGACGATGGCGCCGGCAGCGCGGTCACGCGTCAACCCGAAGATGGCGAGGTTGTTCGACTCGGTGCCGCCCGAGGTGAAGAGCACCTCGTCGGCGTCACAGCCCAGCAACTCCGCGACCTGCTCCCGAGCCCGCGCCACCGCCTCCTTCGCGCGCCGCCCGAAGACGTGGCCGCTCGATGGGTTGCCGAAGTGCTCGCGCAGGAACGGCAGCATCGCCTCCACCACCTCCGGCAGCAGCGGCGTGGTGGCGTTGTAGTCGAGGTAGATCGGCTCCACTCGGCACCTCACTGCACGGCCCCTTCGAGGTGATCTCCGTCGTCGCCGCGACCGGCTGACGGCATCAACTCAACGAGGTCCGGCGGTCATCCTCACCTCAGTAGACTTCGAAGAACTGGCGCGCGGCCTTCTTCGTCCGCACGCAGCGAACGGCCTCGCTCAGGTAGCACGCCGAGAAGCCGAGTCGTCGCTGGCCGGTGCGCGTCTTGCCTGAGCGGTGCCAGACGAGGTTGTGCAGGAGCACGCTCTCTCCCGCCTTCACCGGCACGGGCACGGCCTTCGCGTCGGCCTCTCGTGAAGCCACCAGCGCCTCGGGCACCACGCCGCCGAGCGGACTCGCGAGCCCGCCATGGTGTGAGCCGGGCACGAACTCGAGGCACCCTCCGTCGAGCGGCGCGTCGTCGAGCGCCGTCCAGACCTGGACTTCGGGGTCCTCGCTCAGCCCCCACAGGCGACCCGCGTCCTGGTGCCAGGGAATCTCCGTTCCGCCGGCGGCGGCCTTGTTGAAGACGATCGCGCGGTAGAGACGCACGCGACCGGGGATGAGCGCGCGCACGAGGGGCTCGAGCGCCGGCTGGCGGATGAGCGCCCGGAAACGGTCGTCGAGTTCGAGCTTCTCGAGCTTGCGGTAGTGCAGCGATGGGCCCTGCCAACCCAGGCCCAGCGGCGCGTCGCGGTAGTCACCGGTCGTGGCGTCCAGCTGGAAGAACAGGCCCGGCCAGCTGACCCGCCCCAGCATCAGCGCCTCGGCGCGCTCGCGCAGGTCGTCGAGCTCGACGTCGCTGAGCACCCGGCCGAGCCTCGCGAAGCCGCGCGCACGGTATTCGGCGATGGCGGCGGCGACGTCGATCATCTCGCGTAGCTCGCGTCAGTGCCGGTCAGCTCGCGGCCGGCCTCGTCGAGCGCCTGCGCCACCGCGGGATCGAGTCGCACCCGCGACGCCTCGAGGGCCTGGGCGAGGTGGGCTTCCGTCGCAGGCCCGAGCAGCACCACGTCGACGCCCTCGCGCTCGAACACCCACGCGAGCGAGAGCTGCAGCAGCGACAGCCCTGCGGACTTCGCGATGGCATCGCAGCGCAGCGCGAACCGCCGCATCGTCTCCGAGCCGTACCGCCGCCGGTAGAGCGCGTTGGCCTCGAGGCGGGCACCCTTCGGAGTGGGCTCCTCGGGCGGTCGCGCGAGCAGCCCACCGGCGAGCGGGTTGTAGACGATCGTCTCGATGGGGGAGCGTCGGGTGAACGCGAAGTACTCGAGCTCGAGCTGACGCACTGCCACGTTGTAGAGCACCTGCGAGTGCGCTGGCCGCGGCACCCCGCACGCGTCGCACAGGTGGTTCAGCTCGCTGATCTGCCAGGCGGCGAAGTTCGACACGCCCCAGGCCCTCGCCTTCTTCGACTCGAGCACGCGCGCGACACCCTCGAGCGTCGCCTCGAACGCCGTCGAGGGATCGGGCAGGTGCAGCAGGTAGACGTCCACGAAGTCCGTGGCCAGGCGCGCGAGCGACTCGTCGAGCGAGGCCACGACGCGATCGGCACGAAGTCCCTCGTTCCTCCACGCACCGACCTTGGTCGTGACGCGCACCCGGTCGCGACGGGCGCCGACGGCCCTGCCGACGATGCGCTCCGACTCGCCGTCCGCGTACACGTTGGCGGTGTCGAGATCCGTGACGCCCTGGTCGAGCGCGCGATCGACGATGCGGCGCGCCTCCGCCTCGGGGGTCCGTCTTCCGAAGTTCATCGCTCCCAGGGCCGCGCGCGCAGGCACAGCCCTTCATACGACGCAGCGGCGCCGCCGCCGAGCCCGCTCGGTCGCCTCGCGTCCACGAGCCCTGCCCTCGGGGTTCGGGCGCGGCGAGACGGTGTTAGAGATGAACGATGCCACTGTCCGTCACCGTGCTCGAGGTGCCCGCGCGCTTCGGCGCCATCGAGGAACAGGCGCGGTGGATCGACGACGCCCTCGCGCGCACGCCTCCGGGTGAGGTGCTGGTGCTGCCGGAGTCCGCGCTCACGGGCTACGTCTCTGCGACGGGCAGCTTCGACCTCACGCCGTTCGCCGAGCCCTTCGAAGGCCGCCAGCTCGAGGCGCTTCGCCGCATCGCCGAGCGGGCGCACACCACCGTCATCGGGCCGATCGTGGAGCGCGACGGCGCGCGCTGCTTCAACACCGAGGCGGTCGTCGCTCCCGACGGCGCGGTGCTGGCCCGGTACCGCAAACGACACCCCTGGTTCCCCGAGCTGTGGGCGACCCCGGGCGATCTGCCCTTCCCGCGGCTCCAGCTCGGCGGGCTCGCGTGCACCCTCGCCGTCTGCTTCGACGTGCACTTCCTCGCGGAAGAGGCGGCCGACGTGCTGCGACAGTGCGACGTGTTGTTCTTCTGCTCCGCGTGGGTCGACGAGGAGTACGACGCGCGCCCGGACCGGCTGGGGCCGCTCGCGACGGAGTTCGGCCTGTTCATCGTCAACGCGAACTGGGGGCCCGGAGCGCCGCCCGTCCGGGGCCAGGGCGGCTCGCTGGTGATGTCCCCTGCTGGGAAGATGCTCGCGCGAACGAGCGCCCGGACGCACCGCCTCGACCTCACCCTCGATCCGACGTGAACGAAGGGCCAGCACGTCGCTGCTGCGGAGGGCCGTGATTGACGCAGCCGCGGTGGTGGGTCATGGGCCGGGCATGAGCACGCTCGCCACGCTGTTGCCTCCTGCCATCGCCGCCCGCGCGCCGCTCCTCGACGAGAAGCACCAGTCGGCGGCGCGGCTGTTCAACGGCTTCGTCGAGGGTTTGCCGGCGCTCGCGCTCGATCTCTACGGCACGACGCTCGTCCTTCACGATCACGCCGAGGCGAAGGCCGGGGACGAGGCGCTCGCGAGAGAGGCGCTCGAGCTCACCCGACGCGCCCTGCCCTTCATCGACTCCGCGCTGTGGAAGGTGCGCTCTTCGGACAACACCGACGCGCGAAACGGCGTGATGCTGCTCGGCGCCGAGAAGCAGCTCTGCCGCCGCGTGCTCGAAGACGGCGTGTGGTACGCGCTGTCGCTCCGCCTCAACCGCGACGCGAGCCTGTACCTCGACACCCGGAACCTGCGGGCCTGGGCGAAGGCGACGCTGGGTGGCAAGCGGGTGCTCAACACCTTCGCGTACACGGCGAGCCTGGGCGTCGCCGCGAGGGCCGGCGGCGCGTCGGAGGTCCTGAACACCGATCTCAACAACACCTTCCTCACCGTCGGGCGCGACTCGTGGTCCATGAACAAGTGGCCGGTGAAGCGACCCGAGTTCCGCCCTGGCGACTTCTTCGACGTGGTCGGGCAGCTCAAACGCGAGGGCCGGCTCTTCGACTGCGTCTTCGTCGATCCCCCGCTCTTCTCGGTCACCGAGCAGGGCCGCGTCGATCTCGTCGCCGACATGGAGCGCCTGCTGAACAAGGTGCGGCCGCTCATCGCCCACGAGGGCTTCCTCGTCGCGGTGAACAACGCCGTCTTCGTGCCGGGGAGCGATTTCCAGGCGGTGCTCGATCGCCTCTGCACCGACAGCTTCCTCTCGCTCGAGCAACGCGTCGATGCACCGCTGGACTTCGTCGGCACCGACGAGACCCGCCACGGACACCCGCCGGCGAACCCGGCGCCGTTCAACCACTCGACGAAGATGGCGGTGCTGCGCGTGCGCCGGAAAGATGGCAAACGCTAACCTGCTGAGAAGGCCGCCGCCGACGCCCCTGCTGCTGACGCGGGCACGCGTTGAAGTTGAAGGCCGCGCGCGCGTGGGGTGAAAGCGCGCCGTGACTTCCCGCGCCTTCGACGCCGAGTACTACCGCCGCTACTACGAGGACCCCGAGACACGCATCTACGACCGCGCCCGGCACGCACACCTCATCGAGGGCGTGCTGGGGCTCACCGCGTGGTTCGGCTTTCGGGTTCGAACGGTGCTCGACGTCGGCGCGGGCGTGGGCTGGTGGAAGGACTGGCTCGCGAAGCACCGTCGCGGGGTGCGCTACGTCGGCACCGAGATGGACGCAGACATCTGCCGGCGGTACGGACACCTGCAGGCCGACCTGCGCACGTGGCGCGCGACGGAGCGCTTCGACCTGGTCGTCTGTCACGGCGTGCTGCCGTACATCGACGACACCGGGCTGCCGCGGGCGATCGAGAACCTGGCGGCGATGTGCGAGGGGTTTCTCTACCTCGAGGCGATCACGAGGCGCGACGTCGCGGGCAACGTCGACCAGGTGCTGACCGACACGCGCGTGCATCAGCGGGCGGGCTCGACGTACCGCACCTTGCTCGCGCCGCACTTCCGCGAGGTCGGCGCCGGGCTCTGGGCGCGGCGTGACGCGCCGCTGGTCTTCTACGAGCTCGAGGTGCCGCGGGAGCCCCGCGCACGGGCCACGACGCGCCGCCGGCGAGCGCGCTGAGGACGGCGCCCCGTTCGCTCCGGCTCACTCCGGCGAGACCTCTCGCAGCCGGCGCCATGATGCACGCCGGCGAGCCAACGAAGAGCTGGCAGCATCGCCAGGCCCGACGACACCTTCACGGCGGCGCCGGCACGTTCGTGCTCGTCACCATGTCCCAGAAATCGCACTCGGCGGTGCGCCAGCCGCTCACCGTCATCGGCGTGGCGTCGATGCGGAGCAGCGGCTCCGTGCTCGAGTAGCGCGGCCACGAGACCGAGCCCACGCCGTTCGGGTCGCCGGTGGCTGCGAAGCGCGTCCACCAGCCGAGCATCGACGCCTCGACGGCGGTGTCGGCCGGGTTCGGGTTCGCGACGGCCTCGCTCACCTTCTGGAAGACGTAGACCAGCTCGACCCCATGGAACGCGCCCCGCAGCGGCTGCGCGGCCCTGGCGAAGAGGTACCGGTAGACGGGCCCACCGGTGTTGCCCAGCGCGGCGGCCCTCGACGCGATGCGGGCCTGGCACCCGAAGAACCCGTCCGTCGTCGCCTGCACCAGGGCGCGCCTCGGAGTGCCGTACGTCGCGCTCGGGTAGAGCTGCTGGGTCACCCGATCGGCGAGCACCGGGCCGATGAGCGCGGTCACGGCGGCGCGGTATTCCTGCTCGGTGGTGATGAGCGGCATCGACAGGTTCGTCTCGTCGAGGTTGGAGCCGATCATCACCGGCACGCGGTGGTGCCGTGCGTTGCGCATCGCCTCGTACGGCAGCTCCGGCAGCACGCGGCCGTCGATGACGGGCCCCCAGCTCACGCTCGGGCGGCGGCCACCGACGACGACCGGCACCGGGTACGCGCGGATCGCCTGCTCGGGTGTGAGGGCGCGCAGGCACGCGGCGATGTCGGCGGCCGCGGCGCAGCCCGTTCCGCCGAGCCAGGTGGACGACTCCATGCGGCGCACGTCTGGCGTCAGCGCGGCCCCGCAAGAGCCGGACTGCACGATGGCGCGCTGGAACAGCCCCGCCGAGCCCGGCATGGCGAGGTGCGTGCACGTGTTGAGCGCGCCGGCGCTCTCACCGAACAGCAGGACGCGCGAGGGGTCGCCGCCGAAGCCCGCGACGTTGCGCTTCACCCAGCGCAGCGCGGCCTGCTGATCCATCAGGCCGTAGTTGCCTGACACCCCACCGTCAGTTTCGGCATCGAGGGACGGCATCGAGAGATAGCCGAGCACGCCGATGCGGTACTGCATCGTCACCACGACGACGTTGCCGGCCTGCGCGAGCCGGGTGCCGTCGTAGAGGATGGTGCTGGTGTTGCCGATCGGCTCCCGCGCCGAGCCGAGCGTGTTGCCGCCGCCGTGGATGAAGACCATCACCGGCAGCCCCGCGTCGGGCGACGCCGAGGCCGGAGTGAAGACGTTCAACGTCAAGCAGTCCTCGTCGCCGAAGACCGGCGCGCCGGCGTCGAACGGCTGTCCCTGCGCCTGCTCGAGCTGAGGGCACTGCGGACCGAACTGCAGCGCGTCACGGGTGCCGGCCCAGCACGCCCGCTCCTCCTCGGGAGGGCGCCATCGGAGCGCCCCGGTCGGTGGCTTCACGAAGGGAAGCCCACGAAACGCCCGCCCGCCCGGGGTCACCTCGCCCCGAACCGGGCCACGCTCGGTGAAGACCACGTCGTTCGCGGCCTGCGCACCGGCGTTGCAGTCGATCCCCGCGTCAGCCCCGGCGTCGAGCTCACCGGCGCTGCCGCCCCCGCTCCCACCCCCGTCAACCGCCGAGGGCGGCGTCCCACAACCGACGCCAAACGCCACACAGCCTACGAGCCAGAGCAGTCGCATGTGCCTCCCAACACCCGGGGGCCCGGGAAGTTGCGGGGACGAGAGCACGGCCTTTCGAAACAGAGAAGAAGGTGTCAGACGAGGCGGGTGCGTCGGCTCGGGCTCTGGCTTCTGCTCCTCATCGCGTGCGGCCCTGATGAGTCCCGGCTCGATGCAGGCTCGCTGGGCATTGGCGGGGGAGTCGGTGGGGGCGGAGCCGGTGGCGGCGCTGCGGACGACGGCGGACGTGACGCAGGCGACGCCGGAGCTCCACCGGACGCTGGAGACCTCGACGCAGGGGCGCTGGACGCGGGTGGCCCGGACGCGGGCGAACCTGACGCAGGGCGCTCCGACGGCGGGCAGGACGGCGGCCAGTCGGACGCAGGACTCATCGACGCTGGGCTCATCGACGCTGGGCCACGCGACGCCGGACCTCCGGTGCTGTGCACGGCGCGCGGCCTGCCTGGCACCTGCCTCGACGTCTCGGAGTGCGCCGACACGCGCCAACCGACGCCCGGCCTCTGTCCCGGTCCTGCGAGCGTCCAGTGCTGCACGCCGCGCTACGCCGTCGCCTGCGACCCGAACGCGCGCCCGCGGCCGAACGAGAGCCTGATCGAAGGGCCAGGCACGGGCGGCTGTCCGGCGGGCATGGTGCGCGTCAGCACGTTCTGCATCGACCAGTACGAGGCCTTCCTCGAGGAGGTCGACGGCGGCACCTGGTGCCCCTTCGTCAACCCGGGGAGCCGCCGCGTGCGCGCCCGCTCGGCTGCCGGCGCGGTGCCGCAGGGCTTCATCAACCAGGTCCAGGCCGCCGCCGCCTGCGCCGAGTCTGGAAAGCGGCTGTGCACCGACGCCGAGTGGCTGCGCGCCTGCCGTGGGCCGACGAGCACCACGTACCCCTACGGCAACACGCGCCTCACGGGCGTCTGCAACGATCGGCGGGCGGTGCACCCGGCCGTCGAGCTCTACGGCACGAGCGCGAGCTGGATCTTCAGCCACATCGACAGCCCGTGCCTCAACCAGCTCGACGGCGGCCTCGCGCGCTCGGGCGCGTTCTCCGGCTGCTTCTCGGCGGAGAACGTCTTCGACCTGATGGGCAACCTGCACGAGTGGACGGCGGATCCGGCGGGCACGTTCCGCGGCGGCTTCTACGTCGACACCGTCGTCAACGGGAACGGCTGCCTCTACGTCACCACCGCGCACGCCGTAACGCACTGGGACTACTCGACCGGCTTCCGGTGCTGTCAGTAGCCCGCGCTACTCGACGCCGAACGTCGACTTCACGTCGGTGATCGGCTTGCCACCGTACAGGGCCTTCACCTGCGGCAGCGTGCCGAACGACCGGCTCACCATGCGATCGATGTACAGCGTGCCGTCGAGGTGATCGACCTCGTGCTGGAGGATGCGCGCGGGCCAGCCCTTCACCCGCCACGTCTGGGGCTGACCCTTCTCGTCGAGCCCAGAGACCTCGACCTCGCGCCACCGTCCGACGAGCGCTGCGTAGCCCGACACCGACAGACAGCCCTCGAAGAAGGTGACCTTGTCGTCGCCAATGGGCGTCAGCGTGGGGTTGATGAAGACGCGCAGCGGCACCGGCACCCGCTCGCGCTCGGCGAGCTCGGTCGGCGTGAGGGCGGCCTGCAGCTCCGACCGATCTTCGAGCACGAGCACGCGCAAGGAGACGCCCAGCTGCGGCGCGGCGAGGCCCACGCCCGGCGCCTTCCGCATCGCCTCCGTCATGCGCACCAGCAATTGCTGGAACTCCGGCGTGCCGATCTGCTCGACCGGCACGTCTTTCGCGCGCGCGCGCAGCACCGGGTTGCCGGTCTGCACGATGGGGTTCTCGGCGGTGTCCATGGGACCTCCGGGCTTGAGGGAGCCGGTGCTGGTGGCGCAGGCCGTGGCGAACACGGCGACGATGACGAGCAGTCTCATGGTGAGGTGACGATCTCGACGTCGATGGTGCGTGAGGGCCCGGTGATGCTGAGCGAGCCGAGGGCGCCGGTGAGCGGGCCCTGGCCCGACAGCCGGGCGACGACGCGGCCACCCGAGCGCGAGACGCAGCCCCGCGAGGCCGGCGACGCGCAGTCCGGGAGCGCCAGGCCGTTCTCGGCGAACGCCGTCTCGCTGGAGGGCGCCGACACGTAGCTGGTGCCGTCGCGCTCGGTGAAGGACGAAGCCGCCCCCGGAGCCCAGAGCAACACGCGCTCGCTCTTCACGTCGTCGAGATCGACGGTGGGCGGCTCGGCGGGCACCAGGGTGTCGACGCGCTCGGGCAGCCGGGGCACCACGGCGCCCTTCTTGAGCCACAGCGGCGCCTCGGTCACTGGCGCGCGCGCGGTGACGTCGGCCGGCCCGATGACGGTCGCCGAACCGTCGAGCGCGACCCACGCACCGGTCGGAATGTGGACGGCCCGCTGCGTCGCCCCCTCGTCGACGATCGGCGCGACGAGCAGGGCGCGCCCCAGCACGTACTCGTCGGAGATCGTCCACGTCGCCGCGTCCTCGGGCGCCTCGAGGAAGAGCCCCCGCATGATCGGCAGGCCCTTCGCCTCGGCCTCGACGCTCAACCCGTCGAAGAACGGGAAGAGGGAGATGTGCAGCTTCGCCCAGCGGCGGTAATGCGCGCGCGTCTCGGCGTCCTTCTCGAAGTTCCAGTTGTCGCGTGGGTCGATGCCGTGGTGCGTGCGCATGACTGGCGTGAGCGCGCCAAGGGTCGTCCAGCGGAAGAAGAGCTCCTTCGTCGAGTTGGGGTTGGTGGCCGACTGGTAGCCGGCGATGTCGCTTCCGAAGGTCGAGACGCCCGCGAGCCCGAGCCCGAGGCCCATCGGCAGCACCGTCGGCAGGCCATCGTCGCGCTGGAAGCTGGTGCGCTGATCGCCGGCCCACACCACCGGCGTGTGCTGGTTCGCGCCGAACCACCCCGCGCGCGCGAAGAAGACGAGCCGCTGACCTGACGGGTCCCGCTCTTTCAGGACCTCGGCGTTCAGCTTCGCCCACTCGGTCGGGTAGCGGTTGTGCGCCTCGAGCGGGTTCTCGCCGCTGGCCAGCACGGCGTCGTGCGGCAGCCACTCACCGTAGTCCGCCATCCACCCCTTGAAGCCCTGGTCGAGCGCGCGGCGCAGGTAGCCCTTCACCCACTCGCGCGTCTCGGCGCGCGAGAGATCGGCGAGGCCCGTCGGCTTGAAGGTGACGCCATCGAACAGGGCCGCGGTTCCCTTCGCGTTCTTCACCAGGTGATCGCCTGCCACCGCCTCGGCGAAGACCGACTCGTTCTCGACGAGGAAGGTGTTGAAGTACGCGTGCCAGTCGAGGCCCATGGCCGCGAGCTCCGCCGCGAGCTGCTCGGCGTCTGGGTAGAGGGTGCGATCGAGCGCCCACTCCTCCTTGAGCCGGTAGCCCTGTGCGTTCTCGCGGCCGCCGCGGAAGTCCTCGGTCCAGATGGCGGACGAGGGAATGTCGTCGTCGCGCAGCGCGCGCCCAAGCCGCCGCACCTCCATCGGGCCGAAGATGGCGTCGTTCCACGGCGCGAAGGCGACGGCCGGCGGTCGCATGGGCCGGCCCAGCACCGAGGCCGTCGCCCGCTCGAGCGCCTGCAGCGGCGACTCGCCATGGAAGAGCCGCAGCGTGAACGTGTTGCCCCACACCTCGACGCGCCAGGCCGCCTGGTTGGCGCTGCACAGCTCGAAGACGACCCGCGCGTCGGTCTGCGCTACCGCGACGAAGCCCCGGTTCGAGAGGAACGTCGGCAGCCCGTAGCTCGACGCATGGCGCGTGCCCTCCAGCATCCACGCCTCGGGGTACTCGTCGTCAGTCATGCGCTTGCCGATGCCCGGCTCGCTCGTCCACGTGGCCACGGTGTGGCCCCGGTGATCGACGCCGTCAGCCTGCGCGCCAAAGCCGAGGAAGCGGTCAGCCTCGGCGCACGCGAAGGCAAGCGAGAGCCGGTTCATCGACGCGTCCGCGGTCCGGTAGACGAGCTCGAGGGCGCCCTCGGTCGCGCGCGCCTCGACCGTCACGACGACGTTCCCTGCTGCGCTCCGGTACGAGCCCTTCGAGACATCGACGCCGAGGGAGTCCCACGCGAAGTCGGGCGCGGACGTCCAGGCCTGGTTCCCGTCGGTGATCTTCCACGAGCCGTACTGCAGCTCGTAGCGCGCCCGCGAGGCGCGAACGGCCGCCTGTGCATACGGGCCGTCGGCCGAGAAGCCCCTGAGCAGCTCGCGCCCGGCGGCCTTCGTCACGAGGCGCTTCGACTCGACCGGCAATTCGAACGACACGAGCTTCGGCGCCTGGGGCGCGCAGCCGAGCACCAGAGCGAGCACCGCCGCGAGTCGTGGCATGTGCGCGTTCTAGCCCACTCGCCGCCCCCGCACCCGGGCAGCACGCTCAGCTAAGGACGCTTCGGAGCGGGCTTCGAGGCCTTCCCTCTCGCAGCGCGTGCCTGCTGCACCAGGTGCCCGAGGGCGCCGTCTCGTTGCGCGAGGGCGTCGAGCTCCTGGCCGAGCCGGGCGAGCTCCCTCCTGGCGTTGGGGAACTGCGCTCCGAAGCCCCGCTTGTGGAGCAGCGCCACGACCGCCTCGACGATCGGGGGTGCGACGCGCACCCCGAGCACCTTCAACATGGCGACGCCGAGCCGAAGCCCCTGAACGTCGCCGCTCTCGCGCATGGCGACGAGCACCGAGGCGGCCGTTCGCTCGGGGCCGATGGCGTCCGCGAGCGCAGCGTTGAGCTCGGGGGTGCCCCAGGCGAACGGCAGGAACTCGTCCCACCGTGGCTCGATCGGCGCCTTCGCCGCGAGCAGGCCCGCCGCCGCCACGTCCGCCTCCTTCGAGGTGAAGAGCCGCGGCGCCGTCACGCCAGGAGCGCGTCTGCGCGCGACGATCTCGTCGGCGAGCGCGAGGAACGGCGCCGCGCCCCGCCTCGCCGCCACCGCTGCGATCGCGTCTTTGAAGTCACTGCGCCCCCAGGCTGCCAGGAGCGCTGCGAGGTCAGGATCGGTCGCGGAGGGATCGGTCGCCGGGGGCATGCGGCTGTCTCTCCCGTTCAGCCCGGACGAGCCACCCCATGTCCGTGGGAGCGACTGCTGTCAGCGCCGTCCTGTTCCGGCTACACGGCTCGCCATGCGCTGGCTCGAATGGATTCAGACGCTCACCACCGTCACGCAGCGGGGCCTCGCCTACTCGAAGGATCCGTACGATCGCGAGAACTACGAACTGCTCCGCGCGCTGACCGCCGAGATGGCGTCGCAAGGCACCACGCTCGCGCAGGCCGAGATCCACGCGCTGCTCAGCGCCGAGTCAGGCTACCCCACGCCGAAGGTCGACGTGCGCGCGGTGGTGCCGAAGGACGGCGCGCTGCTCCTCGTGAAGGAGACCCAGGACGGCCGGTGGGCCCTGCCCGGCGGCTGGGCGGATCTCGGCGTCTCTCCCGCGCAGATGGCGGTGAAGGAGGTGCGCGAAGAGGCGGGCCTCGAGGTGCGCGCGACGCGGCTGCTGGGGGTCTTCGGCAAACAGCAGGACAGCCGCAGCGTCTTCAGCGTCTACAAGCTGATCTTCGAGTGCGAGCTGCTCGGCGGCGAGCCCCGGACGAGCCACGAGACGTGCGACGTGGGCTGGTTCGCCCGTGACGCCCTGCCCGAGCTGTCGCTGCACCGCACCCACCCCCGCCACCTCGAGGCGGTCTTCGCGCGCCTCGACGACCGCGGCCTGCCAGCGTTCTTCGAATGACCGCTCGTCGCCCGGGTGGCCGCGCGTTGTTCGACAGCCGCGTGTTGTTCGGGTGACGACCGCGTCCCCGCCGTAGTACGCGCAGCGCGTGTCCTGGTTCGTCTGGGGAAGCGGCGTCGTCGCAGTCGTGCTGACTGGTTGGCTGCTGGGCCCGCCGGCGCTCCGCGCGCTCATCAAGCGCCGGCTTCGGGGCTACCGGGTCGCCGTGAATCGGGTGGACGAGAACCTGCCGGCGACGCTGTCATCGAAGCGACGCGTCGCGGTGCTGGGCGGTGGGGTGGCGGGCCTGACGGCCGCGGTGACGCTCGCGCGGCGCGGCTTCGAGGTCGACCTCTTCGAGGCCAACGCGCACCTCGGTGGCAAGCTCGGCAGCTGGAAGGTCGAGCTCGCTCCCGGAGAAGCGGCCTGGGTGAGCCACGGCTTCCACGCGTTCTTCGCGAACTACTTCAACCTGAACCGCTTCCTCGACTCCCTCGGCCTGCGGCGCGGCTTCGAGAGCATCGGCGAGTACGTCATCCTCGGCACGGACGGCGCCGAGGTGCGCTTCGGCCGGCTCGAGACGACGCCCGTCTTCAACCTCATCGCCCTCGCGAAGGCCGGCGTCTATCGCTTTCGCGACGTGCTCAAGGCGCCCGCGCGCGATCTCTTCGGCGTCTTCCTCGAGTACGACGAGGGCGACACGTTCGCGCGGTACGATCGGGTGTCGTTTGCTGACTTCGATCGGCTCGCTCGACTGCCGCCGCGGCTCAAGCTGGCGTTCAACACCTTCGCCCGCGCCTTCTTCTCCGACGAGGACAAGCTGTCGCTTGCCGAGCTCATCAAGTCGTTCCACTTCTACTACCTGAGCCAGGACGGCGGGCTCGTGTACGACTTTCCAGTGCACGACTACGAGCCTGCGTTCCTCGCGCCCCTGCGCGGCGAGCTCGAGAAGCACGGCGCGCGCGTCCGCCTCGCGACGCCGGTCACCTCGCTCGCGAAGACGACCGACGGCTTCACGGTGAACGGGAACGCGTTCGACGCCGCCGTCCTGGCCACCGACGTCGTGGGCGCCCGCGCCATCATCGGCGGCGCCACCGGGCTCCCGACCGAGCTGAAGACGCGCTTCGAGGCGCTCCAGACTGGACAGCGCTACGCGGTGCTGCGCGTGTGGCTGGACAAGGACGTTCGCCAGGGCCTGCCCGTCTTCGTCATCACCGATCGGGTCAAGGTGCTCGACGCGTTCGCCGCCTACCACCGCTTCGAGCACGAGGCGTCGGAGTGGACGAAGCGGCACGGCGGCTCGGTGCTCGAGCTGCACTGCTACGCGGTGCCCGAGGCGATGTCGGCGGAGCAGGTGAAGCAGGCGCTGCTCGACGAGCTGGTGGCGTTCTTCCCCGAGGTGAAGGGCTACTCGCTGAGGCACGAGGTGTTTCAGCTCAACCGCAACTTCACTGCGTTCCACCTCGGCATGTACGACGCGCGGCCAACGCCGGAGACGGGGGTCCCGGGCCTGGTCTGCGCTGGCGACTGGGTACGCCTGCCCTTCCCCGCGATGCTGCTCGAGGCGGCCTGCGCGAGCGGCCTCGTCGCCGCGAACGTCCTGCTGAGAGAGGCGGGGCTCCGTGAGGAGCTCGTCGAGTCGGTGCCGCCGAGGGGCCTCATGGCCGGCATGCCGCAGCCGCCGGCGCGCGCGATGCTGGCCCCGAAAGGAGGCGGCTGATGCGTGGGAAGACCGTCATCATCACCGGCGCGAACGCCGGCATCGGCAGGGCCACCGCCGAAGGCCTCGCGAAGCAGGGCGCGCGCGTCTTCTTCGCCTGTCGCTCACGCGAGAAGACGCTGCCCGTCATCGAGGCGTTGAAGGCGTCGACCGGCAACCCTGAGCTGCACTTCCTCGAGCTCGACCTCGCCGATCTGGCCCAGGTGAAGGCCTGCGCCGGGACCTGGCGCGCGACGAACGAGCGCCTCGACGTGCTGATCAACAACGCGGGGCTCGTGCGGGTGCGCACCTTGACGAAGCAGGGCTTCGAGATGACCTTCGGCGTGAATCACCTCGGGCACATGCTCTTCACGCTGCTGCTCGAGCCCTCGCTGGTGAAGGCCGCGCCGGCTCGCGTCGTGGTGGTCGCGAGCCGCGCCCACGAGCGGACCAGCCAGCCCATCGACTTCGCAGCGGTGGAGCGGCCGCTCGCCTCATACACCGGCTGGCCCGAGTACATGCGGTCGAAGCTCGCCAACATGCAGTTCGCGTTCGCGCTGGCCCGGCGGTGGAAGGACCAGGGCGTCAACGTCTACGCGCTGCACCCCGGGGTGATCGCTTCGGAGATCTGGCGCGCCGCGCCCACGCCGCTCCGGCAGGTCGCCATGCTCTTCATGCGCACCCCCGAAGAAGGCGCTCGCGCGAGCCTCCACTGCGCGTCGAGCGAGGCGGCGGGCCGCGAGACCGGGCTCTACTACGACGAAGACGGCAGCCACCGACGCCCGTCGCCCCTGGCCGTCGATGAGGTGGCGCAGGAGAAGCTCTGGACCTGGTCGATGGAGAGGCTGGCGCCGTTCCTCTGACTCAGAAGCCGCCGTCTTCGACACACCCGGCGTCGCGATCGACGTCACAGGCGGGCCGGCGCGAGAAACCGCACTTCTGCTTGCCCTCGGGCGTGTCGATCAGCCGACAGTCGCAGGCCTCGACGAGCTCGGCGCAGCGCTGGTTGTCAGCGGCGGTGATCGAGGCCGTCGACTCGGCCGTCGCGGCGCGCTGCAGGCAGGTGTTGCGATCGAAGCTGCTCTGCTGGCACTCGCACAGCCGCTCGGACAACTGCCGGCACGGAGACTTGCAGCCGGCCAGGGCGGCGAGCGCGAACACGAGCACGGCGAACGACGGCTTCATGAGGCGCGCACCCTGCCACAGTTGACGCGCAGAGCCAGCCTTCCCGTTCATGACAGCGCCGCGGCCAGCGTCTCCCGCAGGTAGCGTGCGGCCAGGCCGACCGTGCGCCGAGCGCTGTCGGGCGTCCGCGTGAGCGGCGGGGCCACCTCCATCACGTCACCTCCCAGCAGCCCGACCTCCGAGCCCAGGCGGCGGATGAGCGCCACCAGCCAGTCGGGCTCGAGGCCATCGGGCTCTGGCGTGCCCGTCGCGTCGGCCCACCTCGAGTCGGTGCCGTCGATGTCGTTGGAGAAGAGCACGCCCCCCACGCCCGTGGCCTTCACGTGCGCGAGCACCTCGTCGAGCGCGCGGTCGGGGTTCGCGCGAACGTGGCTCGCCCAGAACTGCCGTACGCCCAGGGTGGACTCCCAGTGCTCCCGGGTGCGGGCCGTCGCGCGAATGCCGACCTGCGTCAGCCGGCCCGCGCGGCCGAGCACCTCGTTCGCGTGCCAGCTCCAGGTCGCGAAGCAGTACGTCACTCCCAGGCGCTCCTGCAGCAAGTCGGTATGGGCGTCGGACTGCACGATGCCCCAGGGAGCGCGTCGGCGCGCGGCGTCCAACGGTCGCACCACCGGCCACGCCGTCGAGTGGTCGCCGCCCAGCGTGAAGGGCTTGAGTCGGGGGTTCAGCGAGAAGAGCAGCGTCCACGCGCGCTCGGCGATGGACAACGGCGACACCGGCAACGACTCACCCAGGCCCGGGTAGAGCGCGGCCCGCGTCTGCGCCAGCTGCGCGGCCGAGAGCATGTCGTCGTGGAGCAGCTGCGGCACGACGAAGACATCACCGAGGTCCACCACGCCCATCGCCTCGAGCTTCGCCGGCCAGTCGGCGTCGTCTTCGAGCAGCCGCGCGCGGATCGCCTGGGGCCCGAGGTTCGCGCCCCGCTGGAACCCCGCCCCCACGTCGCTCGGGATCCCCAGCACCACCCCACGGGCCGAGGCGACCTTCTCGAGGTTCCGCCGGAAGGCCCGCTCGACCTCTGCGTCCGTGGACACGCGGTAGAGCGAGCGCTGGAGCGCCTGCTGCTCGGCCCTGCCGGTCGAGACGAGGTACAGCCCCGCGGCGGCTGGCTTCAGGATGGTCGCGAGCTCGTCCAGAGGCGTCATCATCGAACCCCGTCATGCCGCGAGCAGGGCCGGGTCACAAGCGCCGGCGGGCGGTGTAGAGCGTGAAGCGTGGCAACGCCGGTTCCGGTTCACAAACGGCTCAAGCGCTTCGTGCGCTACCTGCTGCTGCGCGCGGCGGCGGCCTTCGCCTCGCTCTTCCCGGTCGAGTGGACGTCGTCGTTCGGCGCCTCCCTCGGACGGCTCGCCTTCACGCTCGCCCGCAGGGAACGGCAAAAGGCGCTCACCCACCTCTCGCGCGCCTTCCCCGACAAGCCGGAGGCCGAGCGAGAGGCCATCGCGCGGGCGAGCTTCGCGCACCTGGGCCGCTGCGTTGGCGAGCTCGTCTGCGTTCGACAGATCGACGAGAGGCTCGACGAGTGGGTCGAGTGGCCGAAGGAGAGCCGCGCCGTGCTCGACGCGGCGCTGGCCCGTGGGAAGGGCGTCGTGTTCGTCTCCGGCCACATCGGCAACTGGGAGCTGACCGCTCGCGGAGTCACTGCCCGCGGCTACCACGGCACCAGCATCGCGCGGGAGGCCAGCGATCCCCGCACCACGGCCTTCATCGAGAAGCTGCGCGCGTCGGGTAACACGGGCTCCATCTGGCGCGGGCACCCCGGGGCGGCGAAGGCGATGCTGAGGCAGCTCCGTGCTGGGAAGATCCTGGGCCTCCTGATCGACCAGGACACGAAGGTGCAGTCCGTCTTCGTGCCGTTCTTCGGCCAGCTCGCGTCCACCCCCCGCGCGGCGGCGGATCTGGCCCTGCGCACGAAGGCCGCCCTGATCGTCGGCCTGTGCCCGCGCGTCGGGCCGCACCAGTACCGCCTCGAGCTGGAAGAGGTCCCGGTGCCCGAACGCCATGACGAGGCGACGGTGATCGCGCTCACTGCGACCCTCACCGCGAAGCTCGAGGCCGCCATCCGCGCTCGACCCGACCAGTGGGTGTGGATGCACGAGCGGTGGAAACGACAGCCCGAAACCGCTTCCGCGCCCATCGACAGCGCGCCCCCGAGCCACCATACTCGCGCCCCCTCAACCTGATCCGAGGTGCACCATGACTGACGAGACCGATTCCGCCGGCAACCCTGAAGTCGACATGCTCGACGCGCCTCCCCCCATCAGCGCGGAGCTGCGCGCGAAGATTCTCGCGGATCCGAACGTGGCGAAGATCGCGAAGGAGCTGGGCAAGGACCTCGATGAGTACGTCAACACCATCGGCTACTACATCAACAACCCGGGCACCGAGCCGGGGTTCCTGGTCGTCGATGATGACGACTTGAGGAAGATGGGGGTCGAGCCCCCCACCGCCGAGCAGCTCGAGGCCAACGTCCGCCAGAGCGTCGAGGCCTTCAAGGCAGGCCAGGCCCCCAGTGGTTTTGACGCGCCCCGCCGCAACACGCTCGAGCTCGCGGCGCAGGGCGGAAAGCCGGTCGAGGCCGCTCCTGATCCGGACCTCGAAGACACGGTCAAGAAGTCCCGCCGGCCAGGGAAGTTCTGAGCTTTCAACTGGTTGCAGCCGCAAGTTCCCACGCAACTCTCGGTCTCAGCGGACGAGAATCACTTCACAGCAGTCTCCCCTTCCCCTCACAGGAGTCGATCATGGCCTTCATCAAGAAGATTGGCAGCGCGTTCAAGAAGATCGGTAACTTCGCGAAGAAGGCTGTCGGCTTTGCCAGCAAGATCCTCAACGGCCCCATCGGGAAGCTCGCCTCGTTCATCCCTGGCGTCGGCCCGTTCATCGCTGGCGCGTCCAAGATCGTCGGCATCGCGAACAGCGTGATCAACGGCGGCGGCCTCAAGGGCATCATCGGCGGCCTCGTCGGCAACCTGGGCGGTGGCCTGTTGGGCAAGGCCGGCTCGCTCCTCAGCAACACGGGCCTCGGCTCGATCATCGGCATGGGCAGCAAGATCGCGAACAGCGGCGGCATCATGGACATGGTCAAGGGCCTGATGACGTCACGCCAGGGCGACCAGTCGCCACAGGCTCAGGGCGACGTCTACAACCTGACCCAGTTCTCGGCCTTCCGCCTGGCGCAGCTCTTCAGGCAGCAGACGCAGGCCGCGCAGTAACGGTCAGCCGACTCGTCGAAGTGACGGGGTGCACGTTCGCGTGCGCCCCGTTTCATTTTGAGGGAACGACCCGTGCCGGGCTTGAGGAGTGGTCGCGCCGGGCTACCGTCCCCTCGTGGCTCCTCGCCGTGCCAGCGCTTCCTCCGGTCCAACCGCCTGGCGGCTCGCGTCGCGGCTCAAACCGACGCACCTGCGGATGGCCACTGCTGACGAGGTGGCGGCGCTCGGCGTGTCGTCCCACGAGTTCGAGCTGGAGGTCGCGTGGGACGGACACCCGGTGTTGGTGGCGAAGGCCGGCCAGGACGTGCGGGTGTTCGCGGACGACCTGCGCGAGTGGTCCGCACCGGCGCAGAACGTGGCGCTCACGGTGCGCGATCTCCCCGCCGATGAGCTCGTGCTCGAGGGCAGGCTCTGCGTGCTCGACGCGCACGGCCGGCCAGACTTCGCCCTGCTCAAGGAGCGCGCCTCGAAGGGCACAGGCCCGGCTCCGGTGCTGATGGTGTCCGACGTCCTCGTCCACGACGGTCAGGACCTCTCCGGGGCGCCGCGGACGACGCGCCGCGAACGCCTCCCTCCCTCGGGTGCCCCGCTGGTGCGCTCCGAGGTGCTGGAGGGCTCGCTCGACGAAGTGCTCGCGAAGGTGCGCCAGCTCGGCCTGCCCGGCGTCATCGCGTACCGACGCGGCGGGCCACGTGAGGCGCTCGCGATCTCAGCGACGCCGACGCCCCTGCCCCTCAAGCGCTCGTTGTCGATGCCCCCTCGCGTGACCAACGCCGACAAGGTGCTCTACCCGAACGACGGCATCACCAAGCAGCACGTGCTCGACTGGTACCGCGAGATCGCGCCGGTTTTCTTGCCGCACCTGAGGGATCGCCCCGTCGTCTCGCAGCGGTGGCCTGACGGCATCGACGAGTTCACCTGGTTCCAGCACCGGCCCCCGCCCCGCGCCCCGGACTACCTCGACGCGGTCGCCATCGACGGCGATCGCCGCCTGCTGGTGCAGAACACGGACGCGCTGCTGTGGATGGTGAACCAGGCGGCGCTCACGTTCCACACCTGGTCCTCGCGGGTCGGCTCGCTGATGAACCCCGACTGGGCCGTCGTCGATCTCGATCCGGGCACGCGCACCACCTGGCCGCAGGTCATCGAGGTCGCGACCGCGGTGAGGCGGTTGCTCGAGCTGCTGGAGGTGCCCAGCGTGGTGAAGACGAGCGGTCAGAAGGGACTGCACGTGCTGGTGCCCCTCGCGCCTGGTCAGACCCTCGAGCAGGCGCACCGCTTCTCGCTCGGCGTGTGCTCGATGGTCGCGCAGCTGCTCCCCGAGGCGGTGAGCCTCTCGCACGACGAGAAGGAGCGGCGAGGCCGCCTCTTCCTCGATCACCTGCAGAACTTCCGCGGCAAGACGCTGGTGGCGCCCTACTCGCTCCGCGCCGTCGATCGCGCCCCGGTGTCCACGCCGCTGCGCTGGGACGAGGTGACGCCGTCGCTCGACCCCAGGGCCTTCACCCGCGCGGTGGTGCTCGATCGTCTGGCGCAGTTCGGCGATCTCTTCGCGCCGGTGCTGACCCGAGGGGTCCAGCTCGAGGGCGCCCTCGCGAAGCTCGCGGGCCGGTGAGCTGCCCTGGGCAGCGCGCGAACTCGTTCGACGAACGACGACGGACGTGGCTCCGACAGCCGCCGACTCAGAGCGTCGGGAGCATCGCGTTCGCCTCGGCGAGCAGGCCGGCGACCGCATCGTGGGCTTCGCGCGTCAACGCCTCCCGATCATCGACCCCGCGTCCCTTCGTCTCGATCGGCTTGCCGATGACCAGCGCCGCGGGCCTGGGGCGGATGGTGACGGTGCCCTTCGGCAGGATCTCGTGTGTGCCCGCGACGGCCGCCGGCACCAGCGGCACCTGCGCCTCGAGGGCCATGATGGCCGCGCCCTTCTTGAAGGGGCGCAGCACGCCGTCCTCGCTGCGCGTCCCCTCGGCGAAGAACGCGACGCTGACCCGGTTGCGCACGGCGTCGGCCGCCTGCCGGAGCTTCTCCTTGTCACCCTCTCCGCCCGTGCGATCGACGAAGACGTTCCCAGCGCGCTCCATGGCGTAGCCGAGGACCGGCACCTTCCGCAGCTGCTGCTTGGCGACGAAGCGCATGTGCCGGTGGATGTGGCGGTACAGCACCAGCACGTCGAAGTTCGACTGGTGGTTCACGCACAGCACGAAGTTGCCCGTGGGCAGGTTCTCGAGGCCACGGCAGGCGGTGCGTACGCCAGAGATCCTCAGCAACGAATCAGCCCAGGCACGGATGACGGGGTCAGGCGCGTTCTCGTCGACGAGGGTGAGCACGGCGACCAGGCTCGAAGCGGTGCCCGTCAACCCGACGACGCTCGCGCCCGACACCAGCGTTCTCAACAGATCTCTCACACGAAGTCCTTGGCGGGAAAGAGCACGACGTCGGCAATCTGCGTCACTTCGAGCAGCAGCATCAACACCCGATCGACGCCGACGGCGATCCCGCCAGCGGGGGGCATGCGACCGACCGCCTCGAGGAACGGCTCGTCGAGGGGAAAGACAGGCCTGCCGAGCCTCCGTCTGAGCGCCTGCTCTTCGACGAGGCGGGCGCGCTGCTCGGCGGCGTTGGTGAGCTCCGAGAAGCCATTGGCCAGCTCGACGCCGTGCGCGTAGAGCTCGACGCGCTCGGCGACCGAGGCGTCGCCGGGCTTGAGTCGTGCGAGCGAGGCCATCGACGCGGGGTACTCGATCAGGAACGTCGGGCGCTCATGCCCCAACCGTCGCTCCACCCGCTCGAGGAAGACGTGGAAGAAGACGTCGTCGAAGTCCGTCGAGGTGCCGGTGTAGACGCCCCTCGCGTCGGCCGCGCGCTTGAGCGAGGGGCCGTCAGGGTGAGCTGAGAGATCGAGCTCGGCGTAGCGCTGGAGCGCGTCTTTCACCGTCAGGCGCTCGTACGGCGTCTTCGAAAAACAGCCGCGGGCGGGCGCGACGGCCACCTCTGCCGCGGCGAGCGCGCGCTCGAGGTCGGCCATGATCGCCGCGTAGTCGGCGTGCGGCCGGTAGAACTCGAGCATCGTGAACTCGGGGTTGTGGTGCGCCGACACCTCGCCGTTGCGGAACGTCTTGCAGAGCTGGAAGAGCGGCGGGCAGCCCGGGTCCGCGAGCAGGCGCTTCATCGCGTACTCGGGGCTGGTGTGCAGGTAGAGCGGGCGCTTCGTGCCCACGTCGGTCTGCGGCACGAAGGGCACCTCGAACGGGTCGATGTGCGGCTCGAGGCCCGGCCTCGGCACGAGGCACGGCGTCTCGACCTCGAGGTAGCCCTCTGACGCGAAGAAGCGACGGAGCGCGGCGTACATCGTCTGGCGGGCCCGCGCGGCGGCCCACTGGGCGGGGGAGGGCATGACGACTGTCTCTCACGAAGCGGCGTGGTTGGCGACGCGCTCAGGGCTGCACCAGGCGGCGGAGCGATTCCCGCTCGGTCGGCAGCCCGTGTGCGCGGAAGAGGTCGGACTGGTTCGCGAAGCTCGTCCCCTCCATCCAGAACCCGTGCTCGACGCTCGCCACCACTGCCTGATGCTGCAAGGACGACAGGGGCGCGGCCGCGGGCAGCGGCGTGGGGAACGCGACGCCCAGCAGGCGCGCCAGCACGCTCATCTTCTGGAAGCCCCTGGCGCTCGCGAGCATGGCGGTCAGCTGCGTCATCGCCTCGGCCGGGTCGCTCGGCGGCGCCTTCTCGAGGCACAGCGCCACCAGCGCTGCGACCTCGCCGCAGAAGGGGCAGGCCTGTTGCCCAGCGTCATCGCGAAGGCCCGTCAGCCGGCGGCGGGCGATCTCCGATGGGTTCGGGGAGCCGAGGACCTCGGCGCAGGCCGCGTACAGCCCGTCGAGGCTGTCGTCCGAGTCCATCAACACCCGCGCAGGCTCCACCACCGCCTCACCCAGCCGGGCGAGCGCCACCAGCGCGGGGCCGCGTCTGCCCTTCGCTGCCGGGTCCGAGGCGATGGCCCACAGCCGCGGAGCCGAGCGGGGGCGCTGTCGGAGAAAAGACGAGACGAGGGCGATCGCGCCCAGCGCGAGCTCCTCGTCCGCCTCGTCGAGGACCTCGAGCACCGACGGAACACCGCGCTCGACGGCAAGGAAGCAGTCGCGCTCCCACCAGGCCGTCATCCGATCGGCCGCGGCCTGCACCGGCTCGGGCAGGTCCTCGCCGAAGACGTCACCGTCGATGGCAGACTGCGGCAGGCCGAGCGCCTCGAGCTCGTTCACCACGGCGGAGCACTCGTCGAGGGCGAAGTGCTACGGGAACAGGCTCTCGGGATAGCCGACCGCCAGGTGGTGCAGGTACTTCACCAGGAAGCTCCGCGCCTCGGGCGACCTCGGGCCGTCCGAGAGCAGCTCGATGAAGAACGGCACCCTCTTCGCCGTCACGCCCCAGCGGGTGCCTTGATGAAACACGTTACCCCACAGCGCGCTCACGGCCTCCGAGAAGCCGGCCTCGTCCCGGTCGGCCTCGGCGAGCGCGAGCAGCAGCTCGGGCACGTCCACCGCGGGTCCGTAGGCGTGGTGGAAGCGCCGCCAGTCCACCGCTCGCACGCGCTGCTCGAAAGTGTCCATCGAGCCGAGCGTAGCCAAATGATGGTGCGCTCGACGTGGGACCGTGCGGGTACAGTGCACGGCATGCCGCTCCGCCGCCGGATCATCACCGCCTTGCTCCTGCTCGCCGCCCTCGCCTGCCCGCGCGCCGACACGAGCGTGAAGGCCGACCGTTCGGCGAGCGTCATCGACGCAGGGACGACGGACCCGGAGGCCGAGCGGCTGCGCGTCGCGGTGAAGGCGCTGTCGAGCGAGGCGCGCGCGTTCAGCAGGGCGCTCGACGAGCGGCTGTGGGCCGCGTGGACGACCGGAGCCTCGCTCGACGTCGGCGCCGATGGCGGGCGCGCTGCGCTGCTCGCTCCGGAGCGTCGGGCGATGCTGAGCCTGGCCATCGCGCAGGGCGTCGACGACCCCCACGCCCTCGAGCACCTCGCGCTGTTCCTGGAATCCGAGCACCTGGCTGAGTCCTTGAGGCCCGAGACCGAAGCGATCGCCCAGCTCGAGGCGTCGCTGACGTTCTCCTTCGAGGGCAAGGACGTGCGCTGGGCCGACCTCACCCGCCTGCTCGCGACCGAGAAGAGCGCGCTCAAGCGCAAGGCGCTGTGGACTGCTTCGCTCGTCGCGGCCGCGAAGCTCGACGCGGCGCTGGCGGCGCGAGAGGCGAAGGCGGCGCAGGTCCTGGCGCCCAGGACGCCGTTCGTCTTCGCCACCGAGCTGCGCGACGTGGATCCGGAGGCGATGCGGCGGGTGGCCGAGGGCGTGCTGCTCGTGACCAGCGAGGCGTGGCGCCTGACGCTCGAGCGCCTCAACGCCGGTGACACGAAGCTGCCGATCGCGTCGTTGACCCGCGCCGATCTCCCGCGCCTCATGCGCGTGCCAGCCGACGTCGAGCTGGCCTTCGGCAAGAAGCAGATCCCCACGCGGGCCATCTCGACGTTGAGCGCCCTCGGCCTCTACGGCCTCAAGGGGCTCTCCCTCGAGCTCTCGGAAGGCGCGAAGAAGAACCCGCTACCGCTCACCGTCACGCCGGGTGGACCCGAGGACGTGCGCCTCAGCTTCCGTCCGCTCGGAGGGCTCCGCGATCAACAGCTGCTCTATTCCGAGCTGGGCGTCGCGCTCGCGCTGCGGCACGTGACGGTGGGCCGGTTCGAGTTCGAGCGCCTCGGCGACACGGCCCTCGCCCAGGCCAGCGGCGCGCTCTTCGCCAGCCTCGTGGGCGACGACGTCTGGCTGCAGGACCAGGGCCTGCAGGAGCCCGCGCGCCGGGCGATCATCGACGCGTTCGCCGTGCAGCGGCTCTTCCAGGCCCGGCGAGCCGCGGCCGCCTACCTGGTGCGCCTGGACTGCCTCGAGAAGAACGACGAAGGAGCGAACGCTCGCGCCGCCGCCATCTTCACGAGGGCGCTTGGGGTGCTCCACACCGAGGCGGACATGGTGCGCGTACGCCTCGACGTCGACGAGGCCCTGCGCTCGGCGACGACGCTGAGGGCCATGTTGCTCGGCGACCACCTGCGCAGCCAGCTCGACGGTGCGGTCGGAGGACCGTGGTTCAAGAGCGAGGCGGCGGCCCGGGCGCTGGTGGAGCTGTGGCGGGCAGGCTCGTCCGTTCCCGTCGAGGCGCGCGTGGTGCCGCTCGGCGACGCGCTCACGGCGTTCTGGAAGCGCACGCTCGAGCTGACGCCGGTGGGGCAGCGTGACGGAGGCCTCGCCATCGCGGAGTGGCCTGCGCCGAAGACGGTGGAGCCGCAGCTCACCATCAGGCCGTGGCCCCGCGAGCGCATCATGAGCGCGCCGGTTCGTGACGGTGGCTGGGTGCCGCGCCCGTGGCCGCAGCCGAAGTCGGTGGAGCCCCGGTGGGTGCCGCGGCCGTGGCCCCAGCCGCAGCGCGTCGACGCCGACGCGGGCGTTCCCTGAGGGTGGCGGCACGAGCGCCTGGGCCGGCCGTCAGTCCTCGAGCGGGTTCCGGTACACCTCGGCGACGGACAGCTCGCACTTCAACGAGTGCAGCTCGGCGACCCCTGCCGTGAAGTCGTGACGACGCCATCGCCGGCCCTCGCGACGCCACACCTCGATGCGTCGCTCGTCATGCGCCACCAGCACGATCTCCTCGAGCGTGGGGAGCTTCTTGTAGTGCTCGAGCTTCTCGCCGCGGTCGTAGTCCTCGGTCGAGGGACTGAGCACCTCGACGATCACCTTCGGGTTCACCGCGGTCGTCTTGCTGACGTCGTCGGGGTCGTACTGAAGGGCGCCGCAGACGACGGATGCGTCAGGGTAGGTCCCCAGGCCGGTCGCGCGAACGCGCACCCGGAGATCGGCCCCGAAGACGCGGCACCGCTTCCCCCGAAGCTGCGTCGCGAGCTGCGTGGTGACGTTGACGGCGATCGCGGCGTGGTCGGGAGTGCCGCCAGCCATGGCCCAGACTGCTCCGTCCAGCCACTCGTGGCGCAGGGGGCTCATCGCCTCCATCCGAACGTACTCGTCGAAGGCGATGCGCTGGCGGGCGGTCTGACCCATCGGGCTCATGGTAGCCGACCTCGCGCGAGGGACCCAGCTCACCGCCTGAGCAGGAACCGCACGGCGTCGAACAGCGCGGGAATGACGCCCTTCTGCTGAATCGCCTCGAGCTCGCCGCCATCGAGCCAGACGCCGTGGCAGTGCTCGCAGGCGTCGAGCACCACCTTCCGGTCGGCGTGGCTCTCGATCTTGTTCAGGTGGCGCGCCGGCGTGCACGCCGGGCACGTCAACAGCTCGGCCTGAAGCTCGGGCGGAGGGATGTGCCGTAGCTCGAGCCATCGCACCTCGGTGTCCTGCTCGAGGCGCTCGAGATCCTTCTGGGCGAGCCAGTGTCCGTGGCACGTGGGGCAGCTGAGGCTGTGCACGTCGGGCAGCGCGAGGTCGGGCGTGACGTCGACGAGCGGGACGGCGCAGCGCGGGCAGTTCATGGGCCCCAGATACACGAACGCCACGATCCTGGTGAGGACCGTGGCGCGTGCGAGGCAACGCCCTGGCGGCTGGCTCAGAGCATCTTCATGAGCTCGGCCTTCTTGGCGGCGAACTCCTCGTCGGTGAGCAGCCCCGCCGTCTTCAGCTCGTTGAGCTGCTTGAGGCGATCCATCACCGAAGGGCCAGCCGGAGCCGCGGCCTGCTGCGGCGCCTGCTGCTGTTGCTGCTGCTGGCCGTGCTGCTGGTTCATGAACATCTGGGCCATGCCGAAGCCCATGCCCATGCCCATGCCGCCCAGCGCGTTGCCGGCGCCACCACCACCGTCGCCGCCGCCCTTCGCCATGCCCTCGGCGGCGCCGAGCATCGCCTGCCCCTGCGCGTACTGCTGGAAGCCTCCGGCGAGGCGCGAGTAGGCGACGTCCTTCGACAGCTTCTTCAGCGTCGCCTCGTCCTCCGGCTTGATGCTGATGGTGAAGTTGCCGAAGGCGGTGATCTTCACCCCGTAGTTCTGGGTGTGCTTGTCCATGCCCGCCACGACTTCTTCTTCGATCTCTTCGGTGTACGCGCCAGAGGTGACGTCGAGCAGGGGCCACTTCTTCTTCACCAGCAGCTCGGCGATGCGGTCCTTGATGACCTTCATCACCTGGCTCTTGAACCAGCCGACGAAGCTCTCGTTCTCGGTCTTCTGCAGACCGACCATGCCGATGATCAGCTTCTCGGGGTCGATGACGCGGAAGGCGAAGTCGCCGTACACCATGGTGCCGATGGCGAGGCCCGTCTCGGGGTCGCGCGCGTCGCCGATGGGGCCGCCGAACTTGATCTGCGTGAACTCACGCGTGCTGACGAAGTAGACCTCGGCGATGAAGAGGTCGCCGCCGGTCACCTTCTCGAGCAGCTTCGAGAGGAAGGGGATGTTGTTCGACTCGAGGTTGTGGCGGCCGGCGCCCAGCTTGCCGACGACCTGACCGTCCTTGACGAACATCGCCATCTCATCGGCCTGGACCGTGAGCTGGGTGAACATGCGGATGTTCCGCTCGGGGTACTTGTAGATGATCTGATCTTTGGCGTCGTCGGCGCGCGCGATGAAGTTGCGCTTCGCCTCGGTCTTCAGGTTGTCGAAGAATCCCATCCCATCCTCCAGCACGCGGCGCCTCGAAGGCAGGCGCCGACAGGTGACACTGCAAGGTCCCACAACGATCGGGCCGGCGGACCATTGCATGGGCCCGGCTGACCGGAAAGGCGGGAAATCGGGGCCTTCCCATGGTGGATTGGCCGCATGGACCACGAGCGGCTCCACAAGCACGGGCGCTTCTTCGACGTCTGGTCACGCTTCTACCGGACCGGCCCGTTCGGCCGGGAGCTGCGCCGCATTCAGCGGCTCGCCATCGAGCGGCTGCGGATCGTGCCTGGCCAGGCGGTGCTCGATCTCGGCTGCGGACCTGCGGACGGCGCCGCGCGTCTGTGGCAGCTCGGCGCGGTCGCCATCGGCCTCGACTACTCCGAGGGCATGCTCGACACGGCTCGACAGGAGCCCGAGCTGCACGGCCGGCTGCTCCGGGGCGACGCAGGCCGTCTGCCGTTCAGAGACGGCGCCTTCGACAAGCTGATCTGCACCAACTCGTTCCACCACTACCCCGATCACTTCAAGGCGCTGTGCGAGATGAGGCGGGTGCTGAAACCCGGTGGGCTGATGGTGCTCGTGGACCCGCGGCGCGACCACCTCTTCGGCTGGGGCGCCATCGATCTGGTCGAGAACGCCGTCTTCGGCCTCGAGGAGGTCCGCATCTTCTCGGTGTCCCAGTGGTGCCAGCTGCTCGGCGAAGCGGGCTTCTCGGAGTACCGGGTGGACAAGGGCAGCTGGCTGTCGCCCGTCGAGTGGGCCGAGGTCTTCGTCGAAGCGCGCGCGTGAAGTGCTAACACCCGCGTCCATGCGCTCCTCGATCATCGCTCTTGCCCTCGCCGCGCTCCCGGCGGCGGCCCAGACGTGGAACTCGAACGCTGGCGGCTGGAACACCGGCTACGGCACCGTGTACGGCTCGTTCGGCGTCGCGATGGCCACGCAAGGCATGTACAACACGATGCAGCTCAACCTGCAGCGCGCCACCATGCGCCAGGCGATGATCAACAAGTGGGGCCTCGCCGCCGTCGAGAAGGCCGAGGCCGAGGCGAAGCGGGGCCAGCCCTCGTCCGCGCCACAGGGCCTCACGGTGAGCCCGCCGCCGCCGGCGCCGAAGAACCTGGGCGCCTTCAAGCCCTCGAAGAGCACCGTGCCAACCCAGCTCGGCGACGCGCTGGGCTCGACCCCCGACGAGAAGGCGGCGGTGGCGATGCTGGTGTCCGAGACCCGCAAGGCCTTCGAAGCGCAGCCCGAGACGAAGGCGTGGCGGAACAACGTCGCGGGCGCGCTCGCCTTCTTCATCATCGGCAACGCCACCATCGCGACCGGCGGGGAGGAGCCGAGCGACGCCACCAGCCAGGCCCTGTTCACGGCCATCAGCCAGACGCTCGACCAGTCGCCGGAGTTCGCGAAGGCGTCGGCGAAGGACAAGCAGCAGCTCTACGAGGTGCTGATCGGCTTCACCGGCCTGCCGCTGGCCATCTACAGCGAGGGCAAGGAGCGCGGAGATGAGGCGGAGGTGAAGCGCGCGCAAGAGCTCGCCGCGAAGCTGCTCGAACTGGTCCTCAACGTGGACGCCTCGCAGGTGAAGCTGCCGTAGCCACGGTCAGCCGAGCAGCGCGCGAACCTCGTCTGCCGCCCGCGCGCCAGAGCGCACCGCGCCCTCCATGAAGCCCTGTGCCTCGAGGCTGGTGTGCTCACCGGCGAAGAAGAGCCGACCCTCGGGCTCGCCCTCACAGCCGCGAAGGGTCGTCACCTGCCCCGGGGCGTAGAGGGAATAGCCGCCCCTCGCGAAGGGCTCGTCGATCCACGTGACCGCCACGTTCTCGGCGCGGGCCGCCTCGCGAGCGCCCGGGAAGACGCGGTTGAGCACCTCGAGCAGGCCGGCCCGCTGCACGCCGAGATCGACCTTCGACAGCACGCGCCCCTCGTAGCCACCGGTGAAGAACGTGATGACGCCGTCCTCGGGCTCCTGCAGGCGGGTCGCGTCCCAACAGAAGGGGAACCCGCTGTCGCTCAAGACGGTGCCCGAGGCGTCCAGCGCGCGCCACGGCTTGCCCTCGAAGCCGACGCACAGCTTGCTGCCGGCGCCGTAGTGCAGCTTCGCGATGGCCTCCTTCTTCGCGGGAGACAGCGGCGCGTCGAGCTCGACCGACCGCAGGAGTGAGAACGGCAGCGCGAGCACCACCGCCTCGGCGGTCTCGGTCCTGGTGGCGCCGTTGACGTCGAAGGTGAGCTCGACCTTGCCTCCCTCCTGGTGCTTCACCTTCGTGAGCCGGTGCTCGAGCTTGAGCACGTCCTTCGGGAAGCGCTGGGCGAGCAGCTCGGCCACCTGGCCGGCGCCGCCTGCGACGACGTAGCGCTCGTCACTGTCGGCTCCCGAGCCGATGACCTCGTTGAGCAGCACCAGCGCGCTCGCCTCCTCGAGCCCGCCGCCGTACAGCGAGACGAAGCCCGCCTCGAAAATGGTGCGCACCTTGTCGCGCGGAATGCGGGCGCGATCGAGCCACTCGGCGGCTGACATCGCGTCGATGGCCCGGCTGTACTTGTCCCAGCGCTTGTAGGTGACCTCGGCGGGGTCGAATGGCCGGGCGGCGAGCGAGGCCGTCACCTGCTGCTTGAAGCGCTGCTCGAACAGCTCGAGCTCGTCCTCGGTGAGGATGTCACCCTGGACGTAGGCGAGGATCTCGGACACCGAGTCGTCCTCCCAGAGATCGTCGAGCTCGAGGCCGAGCGCGCCCACGAGGCCCCGCAGGCGATCGTGCCAGGCGTCGATGAACTCGCCGCCGAGCTCGACGGAGCGGCCCGGGAAGCTGGTGCGATCGGTGTAGACCCGGCCGCCGACCCGGTTGTTGGCCTCGTACACGGTCACGCCGATGTCCCTGGTGAGCAGCCGGGTCGCGCACGACAGGCCAGCCAACCCGGCGCCGACGATGGCCACGCGCGGGGGCGCCTCGGTGCGGATGAGGCCGTCACGTTTGAGGCAGGAGAACAGCCCCGAGGCGCCGAGGCCCACGAGCACGGTGCGGCGATCGAGCCCACGGCGCCCCTTCGCGAGCCGCTTCAGACGGGGCATGACACGACGAATCATGAGACCTCCGGGGCGCAAGACAGCGCGGCGCCGGGCCCGCCGCAAGCGTTCTGAGCGCGCGTTCGACGGAGCCCACCGCAGCTCGCCGTCGCGGTCGCGGGGGCGGACGACACGGCCACTGAGCTCCGCCGCTGGCCGCACACGCACGTTTCGAAACGGCGAACGCCTTGCCCGCGCGCGCCCTCGAGGCCTCGCTCCCCGCGTGAGCGACCTGCTGTTTCAGCGCTGAGGCCGCCGGTCAGCCCCAGCGGCTCATCAGGCGCTCCCGATCGAACAACCGGCGCGCCGCCACCACGATGGCGAGGTCGAGCAGCAGCACCACCGCACCGATGACGGCGTAGTACCCGGTGCCGGCGCGCAGCCACCCGCCGAACTGCCCCGCTGCCAGGCCCACCAGCGGCAGCACCATCAAGCCCGCCAGCTGCTGCGCGAGGCGCGAGTCACCGACGCGAGCGCTGATGAGCACCGCCACGCCGTTGCCGAAGAAGGCGAACAGCGGCGCGATGACGAAGACGCCGAAGAGCCACATCTGGTTCGGCAGCACCAGCTCCTTCGCGAGCGGCCAGGCCACCACATCGACGCCCAGGCACAGCAGCGCGAAGGCCGCCGTGGAGACGAGCACCGACGGCACCAGCGAGGCGAGCGACTTGCCCACCACCAGCTCGAGCGGCGTCACGGGCGAGGCGAGCAGGGGCTCGAGGGTCCGCCGCTCCTTCTCGCCGGCGACCGCGTGAGACGAGATGAGGATCGGCACGAACACCGGCATCACCAGGTAGATGACGAACCAGTCGGCCAGCACCTTGTCGACGAGGAAGCGCGCGGTGTTCGAGAGATCGACGGTGAGATCGTAATAGAGCGCGACGGCTCGCAGGCCCTGGTCGTTGGGGTTCTTCACGTAGGCCCAGACGACGCCGAGCGGCGTCACCACGATGACCAGCGGCAGCGCCGCCATCGACCACAACAGCCCGCGGTTCTTCCGGAGATCGAGCAGGTCCTTCCGGTAGACCGCGAGGGCGCGCGAGAGGCGGAAGCTCACGACCCGACCTCCTCGCGCACGAGCTCGAGGTAGGCCTCTTCGAGGGGTCTCGCCGCCCGGTGCGCTGAGTGCACCCGCGCGCCGGCCCGGACGAGGCACGTGATGACGTCGGGCGCCTGGGCCTCACGATCGAGCATCACCCGCAGCCGGCTGCCCTCGGCGAGGTGCCCGACCGTGAACGGCAGCGTCGCGAGCGCCCCCGCGTAGCCTGCGGCGTCACCCTCGAGCTGGACGTCGAGCGCGAGGCCTTCGCGCCGCAGCTCCTCGAGGCTCGCCACCGTGCGCAGCGTGTTCTTGATGACGGCGACGCGCGTACACAGCCGCTCGACCTCGGGCAGGTTGTGGCTGCAGAGCACCATCGTGCGCCCTTCCTTCGCGAGCTCGGCGATGGCGTCGCGCACCACGCGCCCGGACTGCGGGTCGAGCCCGCTCGTCGGCTCGTCGAGGAACACCACCTCGGGCGAGTGCACCAGGGCGCGCACGATGGCCAGCTTCTGGCGCATGCCCTTCGAGAACCCGCCCACCGGCTCGTCCTCGCGGCCCTTCAGCTCGAAGCGCTCGAGCAGGGCTGAGGCGAGCTTCCACGCCGAGCCCCCGTCCACCTCGTTGAGGCGCATGAAGAACTCGAGGTTCTCGCGCGCGGTGAGCCGGTCATAGAGGCCGGGCTGCTCGGTCAACAGGCCGACCTGCCGCCGAAGCCGAACGCCGTCGTCATCGGTGCGGAGCGGCAGCGACACCCCACACACCGAGGCGGAGCCCGCGGTCGGCGTCAGCAGCCCCGTCAACATGCGCACCGTCGTCGTCTTGCCGGCGCCGTTGGGCCCGAGCAGGCCGAACACCTCACCCGGCCGCACCTCGAACGACAGCCCCTCGACCGCGGTGCGCGCGCCGAAGCGTTTGACGAGTCCTTCGACGCGAATGCCCTGCATGGACCTGGACGAACCGGAGTGTGCGCGCCGCGATTCCCGCCGGGCCTACTCGATGGTGACGAGGACGAACTTGTTGTTGAGGTCCTTGTCGATGAGCGTGACGTTCTTGTCGGGGCCGATCGCGCCCTTCAAGATGCCCAGGCGGTTGTGCTCGACGAGCGCCCACTCGCGCCCCGGCTGGGCCGCGTAGTTGAACATGCCGACGTTCGCGTTGTCCTTGATCTGCTTGACGGTGTTCCGCGAGTAGAACGTCTCGCCGCGCCAGTTCATGAGGAACGCGGCGATCGGCTCGCCCGGCCGGCGGTTCGTGTAGTAGCGCCAGAACTGATCGCGCTGCGTCCAGTGGTGCGAGAGATCGACCCAGTGGCCCCAGTTGAACCACAGCGCGAACACGAGCGCGGTGGCGAGGCCGGCGGTGAACATCGACACCTTCGAGCGCCAGTAGGCGAAGAGCCCTGCGAACATGCCACCGACGATGAAGCCGTAGCCCATCGTCGTCTTCAGCGGTGTGGAGCCGAAGGCCGGCCGGTCCATCAGGAACTGCGGGTACGGGCGGTCGTAGTTGTAGACGAAGAGATCGGTGAAGTTCTTGGGCGTGGTGACGAGATCCTTCCCGACGAGGATGGCGAAGGGCAGGCCCAGCAGGAGCACCAGGGCGTGCTGCTCGATGCCCTCCTCCCACACGCGATCGATGAAGATGCCGATGAGGATGGCGATCGGCGGCAGCATGGGCAGCACGTAGTGGTGGAACTTCGTAGCCGAGGCGCCGATGAGGCCCCAGGCCACCGCGAACCAGAGCACCGCGATGAGGCCCACGAGATCGGTCGCCGTCGCGCCGCGCAGCTTGAGCCGGCCCACGGTCGCGAACGCGCCGGGGATCAGCAGCACCCACGGGAACGACGCATAGCCACCCTGCAGGATGAAGTACGTGAAGTCACCGCCCGGCGTCGTCGTGTGCACGCCGGAGCCGAGGCGCGCGAAGTGATCGTGAATGATGAAGCGGAACCAGAACAGCTTCCCTTCGTCGTCCACCGACGCGAAGGTGAACATGCGGTAGTACCAGGGCAGCGCGACGGCGAGGAAGAGGAGCAGGCCCGTGCCGAGCCGCATCTCCCACATGAGCGCGAAGAGCGCGGGCGGGCGCTCGGTCACCTTCTTGAGCTCCTGGCCCAGGAGGAACGTGGCCGCGGCCCAGAACGCGAGCGAGCCCCACATGATGCCGAGCCACTGCGACGCCGACAGCATCGCCTGGTTGTTCTCGCGAATCGGCACCGCCATGAAGACGGTGCGCTGCGACTCGCCGATGCTCGCGGCGATGGCGCCCACCACCACGCCCACGCCGAGCGCGATGCCCAGCGGCTTCGCGGCGTACTTCATCGCCCAGTCCACGTGCGCCTTGAGCTTGAAGTGCTGCGGCGTGCCCTCGGGCGCCCAGGCGAGCCAGATGAGCGCGACCAGCGCCATCACCACCATCGGAATGCCGAAGCCCAGCAACCCCTTGGCGAGCGTCGAGATGCCGAAGAAGGCGTACGAGGCGTACCAGAACTCCGAGCGGTACTTCGACTCGGTGTCCAGCAGGCCCACCATGCCGCAGGCGATGCCGGCGAGGAGCGCGCTCATGAAGGGCGTGTCGGTGACGGCCTGCCGCGAGATGAGGAAGTAGAGCGGCATCGTCACCAGCACGAGCGCAGCGGCGAGCGCGGCGCGGCCGTTGACGGTGCGGGTGAGCGCGTACGTCAACAGCGAGAGCGCGACGATGGAGAACACCGCGAAGGGCATGCGGAAGCCCCACTCGGTGAAGAGCGGCAGCCCGCCGTCGCCAGTCGCGACGTGCGCCAGCTTCCACGGCGTCGAGGCCACCAGCCCCCAGAGCCCGAGGCCGAGGAAGAGGACGCCCGGCACCGAGAAGGCCGCGCCCCAGAACTCCTTGAGCTGCGACGGCTTGCCCAGCTTCCCGAGGAACAGCGCGACGCCGACGCCGAGCAGCAGGCCACCCAGCAACACGCCGACGATGGGCCCGCCGTCAGCCGCCTGCAGCCCGACCGCCATCATCCACATGGTGAAGGCAGGCTTCGAGAAGAACCACGCGTTCTCCCAGTACGGGTGCACGTAGTCGTTGCGCTGCACCATCTCGCGGGCGACCTCGCCGTAGTGCGTCTCCCATGGATCCCACAGGCCGACGGCGCCGAGGTAGGGGATCAGCACGAGCGCGCCGAGCAGCGCGGCGACGAGCGTGGTTCGGTACTCCACCGGCCAGGCGCGGAACTTCGCGAGCATCGGCATGTTGACGAGCTCTTTGCCGAGCAGGGCTTCGGTGAGGGTGGCGGGTTCCTTCACGGCGTCGGTCGACACGGTCGGCTCCGAGGGAGGTTTGGCGGCGCCGGGGCTTACACCGGCCCTGTGGGCGACGCACGCGTCACGGAAGAAATGCGCTCCCCTCGGACACGTGAGGGTGTAGACGCCCCGATCGCATGGCGGCCAGGCGGTCACGCACGAGGCAGCGGTCGAGCAGCGCGCAGCTGGCGTGGGCCCGTACGGTGCTCGAGACCGAGGCGAACGCCATCGCGTCGCTGTCGGCGCGCCTGGGCGCCCCGTTTCTGGCCGCCCTCGAGCTGCTCGACGCCTGCCGCGGCCGCATCGTCACCACCGGCATCGGCAAGCCGGGCTTCATCGCGCAGAAGCTGTCGGCGACGCTGGCCTCGACCGGCGTGCCCTCCCTCTACCTCCACCCCGCGGAGGCGGCGCACGGCGACCTCGGGCGGGTCACCCCGGACGACGTGGTGGTGGCGCTGTCGAACTCGGGCACCACCGAAGAGCTGCTCAGGCTCCTGGTGCCGCTGAGACGGCTCCGGGTGAAGGTCGTGGCGCTCACCTCGGACCCGACGTCACCGCTCGCGAAGGGCAGCGACGTGGTGCTGGACATCGGGCTGATCGACGAGGCGTGCCCCATCGGGCTGGTGCCGACGGCGAGCTCGGCGGCGCTGCACGCCATGAGTGACGCGCTGGCGATGACGCTGGCCTGGCGCCGCGCGCTGACGCCCGAGCGGTACGCCGCCTTCCACCCCGGAGGGAAGCTGGGCCGCAGCGTGCTCAAGGTGAAGGAAGTGATGCGCGCCGGCGCCGCGAACCCGCTGGTGCGCGACACCGCGAGCCTCTCGCAGGCGCTGGTCGTCATGACGAACACGCCAGGTCGCCCGGGCGCGACGAACGTCGTCGATCGCGCCGGCAAGCTGGTCGGCATCTTCACCGACGGCGACTTCCGCCGCCTCGCCGAGGCAGGCCCCCTCGCGCTGGGCAGAGCGGTCTCGACGGTGATGGCGAAGCGGCCGCGCACGATCGCCCCCGACGAGCTGGTGCTGACGGCCGCCGCGATGATGCGGGAGACGAAGGTCGATCAGCTGCCGGTGGTGGACTCCCACGGCCGGCCCGTTGGCCTCATCGACGTGCAGGATCTGCTGGCCGCGCGCGTCGTCTGAGCGTCACGTCGAGGGCCCAGCGGGCACCGTGAGCTCGAAGCTCGCGCCGCCGCCTTCGCGATCACGCACGGTCACCTCGCCGCCGTGCGCGCGCGCCACCAGCCGCACCAGGTACAGGCCCAGCCCGTGCCCGCGCCGCCCGCCCGCCTTCTTGAGGGCCACCGAGCCGAACATGTCGAAGAGCTCGGCCTTGAGGAAGTCGGGCACCCCGGGCCCCCGATCGTGCACGACGAAGCTGACGGACCCGCCGTGCTGGGTCACCTCGAGGTCGACCCGGTCCTTCGTGTGGCGGAGCGCGTTCGCGACGAGGTTCTCGAGCGCCCGGGTCAGCAGCTGCGCGTCGGCGGAGAGCGTAATGCCGGCAGGCACCGCGGAGGCCAGCTCGAGCTTCGAGCTCAGCGCCGTACCGGCCATGGTGTCAGTCACCTGCTTCACCAGCGACGCGGCGTCCACCGGCGCGCGCTCGAGCGGCAGCTCGCCCCGCTCCAGCATGCGCACCTTGAGCAGATCGTTCACGCCGGTGAGCACCCGCTGCACGGCCTTCTGACCGAGCAGGAAGAGCCCGCGCTCGTGCTCGGGGATCTTCGGCTCGAGCATCTGCAGCACGCTGGTGACGGCGGTGAGCGGGTTGCGCAGGTCGTGGACCAGCATCGCCACCAGGTCGTCCTTCAGCGCCTGGAGCTGGCTGAGCGCCTCGAGCTGCTCGCGAATGAGCCGCTCCTGCCGGCCGAGGCGGACGAAGTGCTGTACGCGCAGCGCCAGCTCCCGGCGATCGACGGGCTTCGCGAGGTAGTCGTCGGCGCCCGCCTCGAGCGCCAGGTTCCGATGCTCCTGATCGTTGAGGGCCGTGAGGAACAGCACCGCGAGCCGTCGCTTCGCCTTCTCGCGCATCAACGGCAGGGCCTCGAAGCCCGTCTTGCCGGGCATCATGACGTCGACGATGGCCACCTCGACGTCGTTGGCCGCCACCAGGGCGATGGCCTCGTTGGCGTCGGCGGCCTCGAGCACCTGGTAGCTGGGGCCCAGCATCAGCCGCACCAGCCTTCGAATGTCGGGCTCGTCATCGACGACGAGGACGATCGGGGGCGTGTCGGACTCCGAGGCCATGCAAGCTGAACGATGGTGGCGCGGTGCTGAACGCGCAAGCAATTCCACCCGGAAAGAGCGGCCGGCCTTCAGGACGGCTGAGGTGCCTGGCTCTTCCGGCGCTTCTCGACGAGCCAGACGAGCACCACGCCGAGCTCGTAGCAGAGCAGCATGGGGCCAGCCATGAGGGCCAGGTTCACCGCGTCGCCGGTCGGCGTGAGGATGGCGGCGGCGATGAGGCAAATGACGAGCGCGTGCCGTTGGTACTTGAAGAGGAACGCCGACGAGACGAGGCCGACCATGCCCAGCACCATCATCACGAGGGGCAGCTCGAAGATGAGGCCGAAGGCGAGCTCGAGCACCAGCACGAGCGACAGCTGCTCGCTCATCGACAGCATGGGCTTCGTCCAGTTCATGCTGTCGACGGTGGCGCGGCCGACGCTCAGGGTGCGCTCGAGCCTCCAGAGATCTGCGAAGTCCTGCGCCTGCGCCGCCGCGACCCCAGCCAGCAGCCCGGCGCCTTCGTCGGAGAGCTGCTGCGCCTTGTCGAGCTCGCCCTGGCCGAACGCCGAGATGGCCTCGAGGCGCTTCGCCATCACCTGGGTGAGCACGGGCCTGGCCTGCTCGCCGAAGCCCGCGCGGGTCGCGTCGACGAGGCGCCCGAGCCCCTCGATGCGCGCCATCACGTCGACGCTGCGCTTGGGCAGGAGCGCAGGGCCGAGCCCCTGGTCCGTGGTGCGTCCTTCTCCTGCGGCCTGAAGATCGCCGACCGCCGTCCGGGCCAGGGCGCCGGCGTGCTGGGGGTCGCCGAGCGCGAGGTAGCGAAGTGCGTCCTGCTCGCGAAGCCGTCCGGTGTCGATGCGCTGCTCGATGACGGCCACGTCCTCGCGCTGCAGGAGGAACTGGAACATCTGCGGCAGCAGCACGAAGTAGCAGAACGCGGCCCCCGCGACGAAGGCGAGCGTGCCGAACACGATGAACGGCCCCGCCAGCTTCTTCTCGTTGTCGTAGAGGCCCGGCGAGACGAAGCCCCAGATCTGCCAGAGCAGCACCGGCGTCGCGAGGAACACGCCGGAGTAGAGGCCGATCTTCATCAGCACGTTCAGCTCTTCGATGGCCGAGGTGTAGATGAGCTGCGCCGACTGGCTGGGCAGCGACATGAGGACCGGGCGCATGAGGAAGCCGTAGATCTCGCGCGCGAAGGTGAGCGAGAGCACCCCGAGGACGAGGACGACGATCACCACGCGCACGAGCCGGGTCCGGAGCTCCGCGAGGTGCTCGAACAGGCTCATCTTGTACTCTTCGGGGGTCGGGGCCGCGCCCATGTCAGCTCGAGGCCTTCTCCGGCTCGGGTCCGGTGGGGGGCGCAGCGGGCACGGACCCGGGGCCGGGGTCAGGCTGCTCGGTCGTCAGGGCGACGGGCTCTCCGCTGCTGGCGCCCTTGAGGACCTGGGACGAGACGTCGTCGGCCGGCGGGAGGGCCGGGAGCGCAGGCGGGGCGGGCAGCTCTCCCTCGTGATGATCGTGGCCCTGGGCGATGGCGTCGGGCGCGGCCTGCGGCACCACCGGGGGCAGCTCGGGCTGGGCCGAGGGCTGCGTCAGCTCCTGATCCATCTTGTAGAACTCTCGCTCGACGGTGTGTCGCACGTCGTCCGTCTGGCGTCGGAAGTCCCGCACCAGCTTGCCGATGGTGCGGGCGAACTCTGGCAGCTTCTTCGGGCCGAGGATGAGCAACGCGGCGACCGCGATGAAGATGATCTCGCCCGTGCCGATGTTGAGCATCGCGACCCCGGTTGTAGTCGCTCGCCCCGCGCTCCGCTACCGACGAACGGGGAAGGCTGTGCCCTTGCCGCAGTACACGAAGGTGCCGTCGGGGGCCTTGCCAGCGCGGCGCAGGCCCGAGAACGCGAGGCTCGAGCCGGCGCGCGCGGGCCCGAGGGTCGCGTCTTCGATGCGCAGCACCACGGGAATGCCGGCGGGCAGGCCGTCGAAGGGCGAGATGAGCTCGGACATGACGAAGCTCTTCCCCGAGCCGCAGCCGTTGGTCGGGATGCCGTAGTACGGGAACTTGTCGGTGAGGGAGATGACCTTCACGCGCGCGTCCTCCACCAGGCCAGCGGCGGCGAAGCGCGGGTCGGTCTTCGCCTCATCGAGCGAGCGCGCGGGGATCATGGCGCCGACTGAGGCCTTGCCGCCGAGATAGGCGTCGGGGGCCTGACCCTTCGGCTGGGTGCCGGCCGGCGGCGTGTTCGCGGGCGGCGGGGTCGTGGCGGTGGTCGTGGTCGTGGTGGTGGTGGCGACGTTCTGAGAGGGCGGCGGGGTCTCGCCGGGGCGCACGACGCGGCGTGAGGGCTCGTTCGACGGAGGCGGCTGCTTCGCGGCCTCGGCAGCGAGCCGCGCGGCTTCCTTCTTCTGCTCCTCCTCGAGCTTCTTCGCCTCAGCCTCGAGCCGCTTCGCCTCGGCGGCGGCGTTCTTCTCGGCCTCCTTCGCGGCCTTCGCCTCCTCGGCGAGGCGCTTCTTCTCTTCGGCGGCGGCCTTCTTCTCGTCCTCCTTCTTCTTCTTCTCCTCTTCGGCGAGGCGCTTCTTCTCTTCAGCCTCGGCCTTCTTCTTCGCCTTCTCCTCCTCGGCCAGGCGCTTCTTCTCCTCGGCTTCGGCCTTCTTCTTCTCGGCCTCGGCCTTCTTCTCCTCTTCCTTCTTCTTCTTCTCTTCCTCGGCGAGGCGCTTCTTCTCCTCGGCGGAGTTCTTGAACTCCTCTTCCTTCTTCTTCTTCTCCTCCGCCGCGGCCTTCGCCTCCTCTTCGGCCTTCTTCTTCTTCTCCTCGGCCTCGAGCTTCGCCTGCTCTTCCTTGAGCTTCTTCTCCTCGGCGTCGGCCTTCTTCTTCTCGAGCTCGACGCGCACCTTCTCGATCTCCTGGCGCTTCTTCTCGAGCTCGTCGTCGCGCTTCTTCTCCTCGGCGAGCTTCTTCTCCTCTTCCTTCTTCGCCTTCTCCTCGGCGGCGAGGCGCTTCTTCTCTTCGGCCTCGGCCTTCTTCTTCTCCTCGGCGGCCTTCTTCTCGTCCTCCTTGCGCTGCTTCTCCTCGGCGGCGAGGCGCTTCTTCTCTTCCTCGAGCTTCTTCTTCTCCTCCTCGAGGCGCTGCTTCTCCTGTTCGGCCTTGAGCTTCTTGTCCTCCTCGGCCTTCTTCTTCGCCTCGGCGGCCTCCTGCTCGGCCTTGAGCCGCTTCGCCTCGGCCTCGGCCTTCGCACGAGCCTCGGCTTCGGCCTTCGCGCGGGCGCTGTTCTCGGCCTCGAGCTTGCGGGCGGCCTCTTCGTCGGCCTTCTTCTTCTCTTCAGCAGCCTTCTTCGCGGCTTCCTCTTCGGCCTTCTTGCGCTCCGCCTCGGCCTTGATGGCGGCCTCGCGATCGCCGCGGGTGATGGGCTTGCGGCCGCCCGCGCCGGACTCGGTGGTGGCCGACGACTTCGGCGTGGCGACCTCGACCTCGTCCTGGGCAGAGGCGAGCGTGGCGGCGAGGCAGAGCGAGAGCAGCGAGAGGCGGCGGAAGGAAGTCATGGCCGGCGTGTAGCCGAGGAACCGCCATGGGATCAATGAACTGCACGGCCTGGGTCGAGCCGCACGGCCGGAACGAACCGCATGGGCCGGGCGTCCCGGTCTCTTCAGCGGGCGGGCGCGCGCCGGCCGACGACCCGGCGCTCGACGACGAAGAGCAACAGCGGGATGAGCAGAGACAGCGCCATCGAGACGAGGGCGACCGTGTCCATGCCGACGAGGGCGCGGAGCGGTCGGCCCGGCACGTCCGTCGGCAGGGGCGCGCGCGGCACCTCGGCGAGCAGGAGGCCCGAGCTGAAGGCCGCGAGCGCGGTGGCGGCGTGCTGGACCGCCGACTGGAGGCTCTGGAAGGTCGCCCGCCGGGCCGGGTCGGGCACCCTGGTGGTGAGGGTGTTGTACGAGACGTTGCGCAGGCCCTGGGCGAGCATGAAGCCCGCGAAGGCGACGAAGACCATCGACGACGCGAGGGACGTTCGCGGCAGGTAGAAGAAGGTGAAGACGACGCCGATGACGAGGAGGGTGCCGGCGGTACCGACGCGGAAGGAGCCGAGGCGATCGACCGCGCGCCCGCCGAGCTGGGTGGCGACGAAGCTGGCGACCCCGCCGAAGAGGTACGCGTACTTGATGTGGGCCTCGGGCACCCCGAGGTTGAACTGCAGGTACGAAGCGATGTTGGGGATGAGCACGAAGCCCGCCGACATCACGATGGCGGTCATCAGGTAGGACAACTGCACGTCGCGCTCGCGCACCAGCCGGAGCAGATCGCCGAGCGAGCGCCGGGGCGTGCCGAGGTGCCCCGTGAGCGGCGGCAGCAGGAAGATGGACACGACCCCGATGACGGCGCCGGCGGCCGCGACGGAGAAGAACGGGGCGCGCCAGCCGAAGTGCTCCGCCATCCACAGGCCAGCGGGCACGCCGAAGACCGACGCGACCGAGAAGGCGCCCATGACGGTGCCCATGGCCTTCCCGCGCACGTGGTTGGGGATGGTGTCGGCGATGATGGCGAAGCAGAGCGAGGTGGCAGGGCCGCCGAAGGCGCCGGCGACGGAGCGGGCGACGAGCAGCATTACGAAGTCGTCGGCGAGGCCGCACAGCGCGGTGCCGATGACGAGGCCAGCGATGGCGACGCCCACCGCCTTGCGGCGATCGAAGCGGTCGAGGAACAACGCGCCCAGCAGGCCCATCACCGAGGCGGTCGCGGTGTAGCTGCCGTTCATCCACGGCAGGTGCGAGGCGGGGAAGTCGAGGGCCTGCGCGAGCCGCGGGCCGATCGGCATCACGATGACGAAGTCGAGGATGTTGATGAACTGCAGGGCCGCGACGACGAGCACGATGCCCCACTGGCGGCCGGAGAGCGCCATCGACTGCCCTGTCGGAGCCTCAGGCGCCGTCACGATGGGGCGGTCTGTACACCACGCCTCTGGCCGTCGCCCGGAAACCGACGCGGGACAGCCTGCACACCCCGCGGGACGATCAGGGCCCGAACAAGATCGGCGTGGGCACCTGAACGGTTGGCGCGAGCTGGCCGACGCCCGCCTGGCCCCAGTCGTCGATGCCCCAGCAGAACGCGACACCACCGTCACGAACGCCGCAGGTGCCGATGCCGGAGGGGCCTCCCGCGTTCACGCTGATCCAGTCCGTCGCGGAGCCGACCTGGGTGGGCGTCGCGATCGTCCCGGCGTCGCCGTTGCCGAGCTGGCCGTAGGAGTCGTCGCCCCAGCACCAGAGGCTGCCGCTCCCGCGTCGGCCGCAGGCGTGCGCAGAGCCGGTGCTGATCTCGACCCAGTCCGACGCCATGCCGACCCGCACCGGCGCAGGGCTCGACGCGCCTGGAACGCCGTCGCCGAGCTGCCCGGCCGCGTCATTCCCCCAGCAGTAGAGCGCGCCCGCGGTGTCGAGGCCGCACGCGAAGTCCGCCCCGAGCGACACGGTGGCCCAGGTGATGGCTGGGCCGACCTGGAGCTGCGTGATGCTGCCAGGCGTGGAGAACACGGTGCCGAGCGGGCGCCCCCAGCACCAGGCCGTCGAGCCGCGCAGCCCGCAGGTTCCGTCCGACGAGGTGGCGACCCAGGTCCAGTCCGAGGCGGTGCCGACTCGCGTCGGATCCGTCAGGGAGCCGTTGGTGATGCCCAGCTGGCTGCGGAAGTTGGAGCCCCAGCACCAGAGCTCTCCGCCGCGAAGCCCGCAGCGATGGGACCCAGATGACGCGACGTGCGTCCAACCGGTCGCGGTGCCCACCTGCACTGGCGTCGGCGCGCCCTGCGCCCACAGCCACACGGTTCCGTCCCCAGCGCGCGCGTACGTCACGCTCGTGGCGGTGACGACCTGCGCCCAGTCCGTGCGGATGCCGACCCGTGCCGGGCGCGTGACCGCGATGGTCGAGGTGGAGCCGTTGCCGAGGAGGCCCTGCCGGTTGTCTCCCGCGCAGAAGATCTTCCCGCTCACGGTGCGCAGGCACATGTGGGCGAAGGCGACGGAGGCCGACGCGACGCGCGGCGCGGTGATCGTGAAGCTGGTCTGCGGCGGCGTGGGATCCGTCTTGCCCAGGGTGTCCATGCACTGGAGCTGGACCGTATGAGCGCCAACCGGGAGCGTTCGGGTCACCGTCACGAGGTCGCTGCCGACGCTCTGCTGGCCAGGCACGGTGGACCACGAGGGCCAGAGGTCGGGGCCTCCGGCGAGGTCGTCGGTGCAGGTGCCCTCGAGGCTGATGGCGTCGCCGAGCTCGAAGGTAGCGCCGGCGTCGGGTGCGAGGATGGTGGCGTTGGGCGGGTTGTTGGGGATCACCACGACGGACGCCGAGGCGTTCACCGGGCCACCGCGCCCTGAGCAGGTGAGCGTGAAGGTGGTGTCGCCGGACGGAATGGTGGTGATGGTGCCGCCAGGGGGACCGGCGTCGAGGGCGCCGGGCATGATGGAGCACGCGCTCGCGTTCTCCACCGTCCACGAGAGGTAGACCTCGTCACCGAGCGAGAGCGGCGAGGGCCCCAGCGAGAAGTCGGTGATGGAGACGGGCGGCGGCGTGAGGGTCACCGTGAGGGAGCGCGACTCCTGCTCGCTCTGGCGGTAGCAGGTCAGGGTGAAGGTCGTGGTGGCGGCGACGGTCAAGGTCACCGAGTCGTTGGGGTTGAGCACGCTGAAGAGGCTGGGCACCAACGAGCATCGGTCGGCGTTGTTGGTCGTCCAGGTGAACGTCACTGGAATGCCGGCGTCACCCGTCGTCGGGGAGGCGGTGAAGGTGAGGATGATGCCTGGGCCTGCGTCCGGCGCACCCGCGTCGATGACGCCAGCGTCGGAGCCGGCGTCGATGGTACCCGCGTCGATGGGCCCCGCATCCATGGTGCCCGCGTCGATGGATCCCGCGTCGATGGCTCCGGCGTCGCTGGAGCCCGCGTCGAAGCCGCCTGCGTCGCTGGAGCCCGCGTCAATGGTGCCCGCATCACCGACGCCACCATCGCAACGTGGCGCATACCCGCTCCCGGCGTCATCGAGGCAGATCGGGTAGCTCTCGAGAGAGCCGAGGGGGTTGAGGTACCGGATGACGCAGAGTCGATCGATGCACTCCGAGGAGGTCGCTACCATTGCGCACTGGCTGGTGTTGGCGCACGGCTTCACGTTGCACGTGGGGCCACCTCCCGGGCAGGTGTAGGTCGGCACCGTGACGCCACCATCGCAGGCGGGTTCAAACCAGCGACCGTCGGCGTCGTAGCAGACCGGGGCGCCTCCACGCTGAACGCAGAGCCCATCGACGCAAGCCACCACATCGGTGCATTGGAGGTCGCTGGAGCACCGCCTCTGCGTGCACGTTGGGCCACCTCCCGGGCAGGTGTAGATGAGCGCGTGCGACTCGGCACAGGCTCGCTCGAGCGTGGTCGCCGAGCCTGAGAAGATGCAGGCCGTATCCGCCCCACCATCCTCGAACGGGACGACGCACATCTTCCCCGACGGGGTCTCGCGACACTCCGTCGGAGCCCCCGCCTGCGCCGAGCAGTGCGAGCTGTTCTCGCACCTTCTCGCAGCGCAGCTCCGTGAGAGGTCGGCGGCGCACGGAATGCCGACCACGTGATCAAGGCACGCGTTCGTGCGCTCGTCGAACACCTGACCCGCCGGGCACCGCGAGCACCCGTCGAGCAGGAGCAGCGACACGGAGGTGACGATCGCCCAGAGGCGCCAGGTCGGTCGTTCGGCGAGTCGGTACAACGCGCGCATTCGGGCTCCAGTCGGCGGAAGGAGCAGCGACTGTAGGTCGGTGCTGCCGGCCGTGGGGGGCATTCCAACGCAGGTTGATCGAAGACAGGCGGCCGGGCGCTCAGGCTGACTTCGCCCGCAGCGCCTCCCACAGCCCGGCGTAGTTCAGCAGGATGTTCTTGAGCCCCGTCCGCACCTTCTCCGAGCCGAGCGCCTGCGCGCTCATCGTCTCGTGCGCCTCCAGCGCCGCCATCAGCGCGTTCACCAGCTCCTTCTCGAGGTCGGGCGAGGCGGCGAACTGCTCCTTGGTGTTGTTGGCGGCCTGTTCGATGAGCGTCGTCGACTCGAGCAGCTTCGTCTTGATGACCTTGTCGACGTAGACGAGCTGGTCGTCATCGGTGAGGTCGCCCTGGAACAGCTCGTTCAGCTTCTCGATGATGGCCGCGAGCCTCGCCTTCTTCTTGTCCTGGACGCTGCCACTCCCGGCCTCGGTGAGCGGCTCGATCTTCGGGTTCTCCCCCTGGCTCAGCATCATCAAGGCGACGCCGTGCGAGCGCAGCGCGTAGTGCGAGAGCTCTACCTTCGAGAGGTCGATGTTCTCGCGCTCCCTGCCGAACTCGAGCAGCGGCAGGCTGGCGGCCGGTGAGCGCCATCGACTGCTCCGCGGGGTGAGGGGTCGGAGCCTCCGGCGCCGTCATGACGCCGACGTACCTATACCAGCGGGCTCGGCGCCGCTCGGAATCCAACACTTCTCGTTCCGCCGGGTGCGCAGCCGTGCGAGGGAGCAGCGGCGTGCTCCCTTCGTGGTGGACCAGACCTCTGCCGTGGCGCGTGCTCCTCGCGGCAGGGCTCGTGAGCGGCGCGGCGGCGCGGCTGTGGCTCGCCTTCACCGACCACGGCACCTACTGGCCCGACGAGGTCTTCCAGTCCATCGAGCCGGCGCATCGCATGGCCTTCGGCTACTCGCTGGTAGCGTGGGAGTTCGTCGTTGGCGCGCGCAACGTGTTGTTGCCCGGCGCCATCGCGGGGGTGCTCAGAGCGCTCGCGGCCCTGGGTCTCGACGACCCCTCCGTCTACGTCCCGGTCGTGCGGGCGCTCTTCGCGTTGTCCTCGGTCGGCACGGTCTGGGGCGTGTACCGGCTTGCGCGCGCGACGGGCTGCGCCCTGCCCTCAGCCGTCGTCGGCGCGCTGGCCTACTGCTGGATGAGCCTCGCCATCTACTTCTCGCCACGCGCGATGAGCGAGGTCGCGTCGGCCCTCCCCGTGGTGTGGGGGCTTGCGCTGCTGCTCGAGGCGCCGCGGCTGAGGAAGCTCGTCCTCGGGGCGTCAATGCTGGGGCTCGCCGTGCTCCTGCGAATCCACTGCGGCCTCTTCGCGGCCGGCGCGGTGCTGGTGCTCGCGCTGCAACACCGCCGGCGTGACGCGCTGATCGTGCTCGGCGTGCTGTGCCTCTGGGCGGTCGTCTACGGGCTGCTCGACCTGTACGCCTGGGGCGGCTTCCTGCACTCGGGCCTCTACTACCTGCGCTTCAACCTCCTCGAGGGCCGCGCCGCCGAGTGGGGCACCGCGCCACCGGCCTTCTACACGAGGTACCTGGTGAAGAGCCTCGGGCCCCACTGGGTGGCCATCGCGGTGCTCGCGGTCGTGGGGCTCCGGCGTTCACCGGCGGTGGTGGGCCTCGCGCTGGCGTTCCTGCTGGGGCACCTCGCCCTGCCCCACAAGGAGCTGCGCTTCATCGTCCCGTTCCTGCCGCTCGCCTGCGCTGGTGCGGCAGCCGGCGTGGAGCAGCTGGTGGGCTGGCGGTGGCCGGTGGGCGGCACGGCAGCCGGCGTGCTGCTGGCGACCAGCCTGTTCTCGTTCGTGACGTTTCACTCGCTCACCTTCGCGCAGCTCGGCCGCGGCGAGGCGGTGAGCGCGTACGACTCGGGCGGGAACGTCACGCGGCTGTTGATGGTGGCCGGGCGCCAGCGCGATCTGTGCGGGCTGGGCCTCGAGCTTGGGACGCGCGGAGCGACGTTCGGCTACTACGCGCTGCACCGTGACGTGCCGTTCTCCGAAGCCCCGCTGCCGCGAGAGACCTCACGGTTCTACAACTACGTCATCGTCGAGGAGGGCACTGGCGCGGGAGAGGTCGTCGCCACCGATGACGGCGCCGCGCTGCTGCGGCTCGGACCGGGGCCCTGCGAAAGAGACCCGGCCTTCACGCCCTGGCTCGACGAGCGGACCCGCGCTCTCGCGGAGAGCCCGGAGTCGCGCCCTGGACGGTGATGCCTGGGCCGGCGTCGCGGTCTGCGGTCAGGTGAGTCGATCGCGAAGGCGCGTGACGAGCGCGGCGGCGTCGGCGCTCTTCGGGTCGAGGCGCAGGGCCTCATGGGCGACGTCGAGCGCGTGCAGGAAGTGTCGGCGGGCTGCGTGGGTCGCGCCGGTGAGCAGCTCGAGGTCGCCGTACGCCTCGAGGATGGTGGCGAACAGCGCCACCTTGTCGGCGCGACCCAGCACCTGGGCGGCCGAGGCGGCGTCGACGAAGGCGAGGGTCGACGGCTCCATGCCCAGGAGGATCCGCGCGGCGGTGTCGAGCTCGGCGCGGGCCTTCGGCGGGTCCGTCAGCGCCAGCTTCAGCACGCGCGCGATGAGCTCGGCGAGCCGCTTCACCTGGCGGATGAGGTAGTCGCGTTCCTCCAGCACCCGGCAACGGTATGCAGCCGCGTCGGCCAGTCAATTGCGAGATAGTGCCGCCGTGCGTCTCCGCCTCGACGTGACGGAAGGCCCCGCGCTCATCTGGAACGGCGCCCCCGTCGTCGTGCCGTCCGACCTGCGCGACTGGCTGTACGGCCTGCGCCTCGGCTCGACCCTCGAGGTGCAGTGCCAGTTTCACGGCGGCGCCGTCACCGTCACCACCGCCGAGGGCGCGCGGGTGCTCACCGAGGGCGGGCGCGGTCTCGACTCGGTGCTCGCGCAGCTCCTCAACCAGGGCTCCACCCGCCCGTCTGGCGGGGACGCCCTGCTGCGCCGGCTCGACGCCGAGCCCCAGAGCGCCGCGACCCACGCCTGGCGCGCGCGCGCGCTGCTCGAGCGGCACCACCAGGCCAACCGGTGGGTCGACAGCCCCGTCGCCACCACGGAGCGCGGCGTCGCGGAAGACGCCCTCGCCGCGAGCCTCGCGCTCGGCGGCCCTGACGTCGCCGTCGACGCCCCCAACAGCCCGTGGGTCTCCTGGGGCCTGCTCGCGCGCGCCGAGCGCGACGCCTCCGCCTTCCGGCTCGCCTCGGCCCTCATGCCCTGGGTCTTCGCCTCGCTGCGCCGCACCTCCCGGGACGCGCTCGGGCCCTTCACCCCGGTGGCCTCGCTCCTCGCCGGCGTGCTGCAGCAGGACTGGCCTCCGGCGCCCTGGCTCGCGTGGGGGCTCGCGCCGCGCACGTGGGACAAGCGGGTGCTCGCGGTCAGGCTGGCGCCGGCCGTCGCCGACCTCGCCCTCGACGACGGGGAGCGCAAGGCGCTGCTGCCCATCGCCGCCGAGATCGCCGCCGGCAGGCCGCTCGCAACGCGCAACTCGGGCCACGGCCTCGTCGGCGTGCTGCTGACGCTCCAGCAGGTCGCCAGCGGCGCGCGCACACTCAAGCTCGTCGAGCTGCTCGAGCGCGCGACGCGGCGGGTCCGCGCGACGGTGAAGGCCCGCTTCTTCCGCGAGGTGAACGAGGCGCTCTGCGTGGCTGAGCTCGCCGCGCTGCTCCCCGAGGGCCAGAGCGTCGGGCGCGTCGAGCGTGTCGTCTTCCGCGGCACGACCGGGCGGCGCGAGGCCTCCGGTCTGAGCCTCGCCCTGCTCGACGACGGCCGCTTCCTCGCGGTCGTGCCAGGGCCCGACGGCGCTCAGCGGCTGGTGACCGAGGGCGACCTCGACGAGGTGCTCGCAGCGGTGCCCGAGCCCCTCTTCCCCCTCGCCGTCACCGCCCTGAAGGGAGCCGGCGCGCGGTGACCCCGGCTCAGCGCTTCCGCCGCGTGCTGTTCTGGGCGCTCACGGGCGGCGCGCTCGCGCGGCTCTACGTGCTCGGCGAGGCCCGCGGCTGGTCTCTCGTCGGCCCCGTCGCGCTGCGCATCACCGGCCTCACGCTCGCCGGGTGGTTCGTGCACCTGCTGCTCCACGAAGGCGGCCACCTCGTCGCCGCGCGCTTCATGCGCTTCCAGCTCGACGCCGTCGCCCTCGGCCCCGTCGAGTGGAGCGCCCGCGATCGCGCCTGGTCGTGGGCCGGCCTCTCGCTCGGCGGCCGCATCTCGACCCTGCCCATCGGCGCGCACGACCTGCGTCGGCGGCTACGAATCGTCGCCGCGGCGGGGCCGCTCGTCACGCTGGTGGCGCTCGCGGCGCTCGCCCTCGCCTGGGCGCTGCGCGCCGAGCCCATCACCTCACCGCTCGGCATCTTCCTCGTCGCCGGCGCCCTCGTCGTCGTCTCCGCCGCCACGCCCGGCCGCTTCCGCCAGGCCACCGCCGTCGCCGGCAACGACGTCGACCAGATGCTCGGCGGCCGGCGGATCGTCGCGCACTGGACGTACCTCGCCGTCGTGCAGGCCGTGCTCGCCGGGCGGCGCCCCAGGGAGGTGACCGCGGGCCTCGACTTCCCCGCCTTGCTCCCGCCCGCCGGCGCCGCGCCGGAGCCGATCTCGCTCATCAACGCCGTGCACCACCTCGAGCGCGGCGAGTTCGCCGAGGCGAAGGCCCTGCTGCAGCCCGCCTCTCAGGTCGTCGAAGACGCCCCCGGCTGGGTGCACACCGACGTCTTCCACCAGCTCGGCGCCATCGCGGCGCTCGTCGACGGCGACAGCGACGAGGCCGTCCGGTGTCTCGAGGTCGTCCGGAAGAAGCAGTCGCTGCCCTGGTACGGCGACCTGCTCGAGGCCTGCATCGCGAAGGCGGGCGGCGACGCAGAGATGGCGGACAAGCGCCTCGCGAGGTGGCTCGCCGAAGCGAAGGCTGCGTCAGGGGGAAGGCTCGCGTTCGGCGGCAACGAGTGGATCCTCGAGCGGCTCGACGCTGCCTGGCGCGCGCGCTGACGAAAGCCCCGGCCCGGAGGGATCCGGAGGGTGTCCGGCAGCTGACGCGCGGCGCTCAGCGGTCGGCGCACTCTCACCGCGACTCACGGTGGCTTCACCCGGACCTCACCGCGCGAGCGTCTCCCGCGACTCAACTGCCGCATCACACGGACCTCACCGCGCGAGCGTCTCCGACCAGTCAGGCTGGCGCTTCACGCGGACCTCACCGCGCGCAGCGTCTCCCGCGACTCACGGTGGCTTCACCCGGACCTCACCGCGCGCAGCGTCTCCCGCGACTCACGGTGGCGCTTCACGCGAACCTCACCGCGCGAGCGTCCCCGACGAGTCAGGCTGGCGCTTCACCCGGACCTCACCGCGCGCAGCGTCTCCCGCGACTCACGGCGGCGCTTCACCCGGACCTCACCGCGCGAGCGTCTCCCGCGACTCAACTGCCACATCACACGGACCGCTCGCTGCTGCAGGTGACGGCTCAGGGCTGACAGAAGCCGCGGCTGCAGGCCCACCGCGTGGCCTTTGGATCCCACGCACAGAACCCGTCGCGGGGCGTCACGCCGCCGTCGCCCACGCAGTCCTGGTCGGAGCCGCACTCGTCCCGCCCTGAGCGGCAGAAGTACCCGGTGGCCCGATCGTTGTTGCAGAACGCGTTGCTGAAGGAGCAGCAACTCGCGCCGCAGTCCGCGTTCGTCTTGCAGCCCGCTGTCACGCACAGGTGACCGGTGAAGCCCTGCTCTGGCGGTCCGCGGGGCTGACACTGACAGACCTTGCCGGCGCCACAGTCCTCATCCACGAGGCACTCGTCGTACGAGCACTGCAGGCGCGCGGCCGCGGTGAGCCCGTTTCCCTGAAAGCAGCGCCCGTTGCGGCCAGCGGTGCAGTCGGCGTCGACGTTGCACCCGGCGTCGGCCACCAGGGCGCCTGCGTCCAACCGGCTGGGCGCGCGGGTCGAGGTGCACGCGGCGACGCTCGCGCGCTGGTTCGGCTCGCCGGCGGTGCAGACCGGGTTCACGGCCGGACCACACTGGCACCCGGCGATCACGGCGAAGAGGACGAGCAGAGCGCGCGTTCGCATGTGCCGCGACCGAATAGCATCGACCGCGCCAACGTGCGCGCTCTCTCTGCGCCCGGTTACGAAGGCCGCGCCCCTCGGGATTCTGAGGACCCGGGCCGCGCTGTCGTCACCGCGTCGCAGCTACACCCGGAACCGGCGGATCTCGCCGCGCAGCACTTCGCCCTGCTGGCGCAGCGTCTCGATCGCCTCCTCAAGCTGCTTCACCGAGCGGTTCTGCTGCTCCGACACCGACTTGATCGTCTCGATGGCCTTGAGCACCTGCTCCGAGCCGCGGGTCTGCTCCTTCTGCGCGCGGTTCAGGTGCGTCACCATCTCGTTGATGTTCTCGATGGAGCGGCTGATCTGCTTCGAGCCGTGCGCCTGCTCCTGCACCGAGCGCGTCACGTGCGTGGTGAGCCGCTTCATGTGCTCGGCGCTCTTCATGATCTGCTCCGAGCCGCGCGCCTGCTCGTTGGTCGCCTTGCTGATCTGCTCGACGGTCTCGCGCATGCGATCCACGGCGGCCGTCACGTCCTTCGACCCGCGGGCCTGCTCCACCGTCGCGCGCGCGATCGCCTTGACCATCTGCGTGGAGCGGTTGGCCGACTCCTGGATCTTCTTGAGCGCGCCTTCGGTCTCTCGACCGAGCACGACGCCGTCCTCGACGTGCCGCACGCCCTGGTTCATGGCGCCGACGGCGTTGCGCGACTCGTCCTGCACCGCGCGAATGAGATCGCCGATCTCCTTGGTCGAAGCGCCGGTGCGCTCGGCGAGGTCCTTGATCTCCTCGGCGACCACCGCGAAGCCCTTGCCGTGCTCGCCCGCCTGCGCGGCGATGATGGCGGCGTTGAGCGCGAGCAGGTTCGTCTGCTCCGCCACGTCGTCGATGACGTCGACGATGTTGCCGATCTCGAGGATGCGACGGCCGAGCTGCTCGATGACGGTCGAGGCTGATCGTGAGCTGTCCTTGATCTTGTCGATGCCCGCGATCGTCTTGGTGATCGACTCGGCGCCCAGCTCGGCGTCTTTCGACACCTGCTCCGACAGGCGCGCCGTCTCGTAGGCGTTCGTCTCGACCTGGCTGATGGCCACGTCCATCTCGCGGATCGACGACGAGGTCACCTCGGCGCTCTTGAGCAGGTCCTCGACGTTCCGGGCGACCTCCTTGATGGAGTACGTGGTCTGCTCGATCGCGCTGGTCGTCTCTTCCACCGACGCAGCCATCTTGGTGACGTTGTCGGCCACCTCGTCGTTCGTGGTGGCCATCTCGAGGATGCTCGAGCTCGAGTCCTCGGCGCTGCCGTAGAGCGTCTCGACGTTCTCGGCGATGCCCTTGAGGCTCGCGAGCATCTGCACCATCGCGCTCGAGGTCTCCTCGACGCGGGTGAGCACCGTGGCCGAGCCGCCCGAGGTCGTCGCCGCCGAGCGCGAGATCTGATCGATCACCTGCGCCACGCTCTCGGCCACGCCGCGTACGCGGCTGATGGTGTCTCTCAAGCCCTGGCCGATCATGTTGAGCGCGTCAGCCAGCTCCTGCAGCTCGCGGGTGGTCGCGCCCTCGACCCGCCCGCTCAGATCGGCCTCCGAGAGCCGCGCCGCCTGCGCCCGCATCTGGCGGATGGGCGCGATCAGCAACACCCGTGACAAGACGCCGACGAGGGCGATGAAGACGGCCACGCTCACCAGCAGCGCGACGAGCAGGATCTGCCGAAGGCTCGAGATCGCCTGGCGGATCCGGATGGTGTCGAGCACCACGACGACGTGGCCGCGCCCGGCGCCAGTGCGGGGCGCCACCTCGTCAGCGACCAGCAGGTCTCCTGAGTCGAGCATGATCCGCGAGCGGCGGTTGCCCTTGTTGAACGCCTGGAGGACCTCACGGGTCAGCTCCGCCGGGGTGTTCGGCTTGACGGCGATGAGATCGCGCTCGGTGCACTCGGCGCCCTGGCACACCAGCACCCACGCCGAGCGGATCTCCTCTTCGCTGCCGATGATGGTGCGGATCTCGGCCGACGCGTCCTGGTCCAGCGTGTCACGCGCGCCGATGACGATCTTGCGCTGGATCTCGCGCGCCACGGCCTTGCCGCGGTCGAACAGCGTGTCCTCGAGCGGCCCCTCGGCCTGCCGCGGCAGGAGGATGAAGAGCACCAGCACCAGCACGACGAGCGCGATGGTGAAGGTGCCGAAGATCGCCCACGTCAGCCCCACCCTTTGAGATCGCGCCGCCACGGGCGAGGACTGTATGGAGCGAGTCTGGAGGCTTCAAGAATGACGACCCGCCTGTGGGCAGATTCCCGCTTCCTGAACCACGTCGCCGGTCCGATGCACCCCGAATCTCCCGGCCGGCTGCGGGCCATCACCGGGTTGCTCGAGAAGGCGCCGATCGCCAACACCACGCGCGAATCACCCCGGCCCGCGACGCGGGAAGAGCTGGGCGCGGTGCACGACGCCACTCACGTGGACCGGGTGCTGGCGCTCGCGGGCCAGTCCGCGCAGCTCGACCCCGACACCGCGATGAGTCCGGGGAGCGCCGAGGCCGCGCTGCTCGCCGCCGGCGCCGCCGCCCAGGCCACCCTCGAGGTGCTGGAGGGGAAGGCGCCGAACGCGTTCGCGCTGGTGCGGCCTCCGGGCCACCACGCCGAGCGGGCTCACGCGATGGGCTTCTGCCTCTTCAACAACGTCGCCGTCGCCGCCGAAGCCGCGCGAAAGGCCGGCGCTGAACGCGTGCTCGTGCTCGACTGGGACGTGCACCACGGCAACGGCACCCAGCACACCTTCGCCGCGCGGCGTGACGTGCTGTTCATGTCCTCTCATCAGTACCCGTACTACCCGGGCACCGGCGCGCCCGAGGAGATCGGGACCGGCGATGGGCGCGGCTTCACCGTCAACGTCGCGCTGCCCGGGGGCCAGGCTGACGCGGACTACGGGGCCGTCTTCCACGACGTCTTTCTTCCCATCGCGCGGGAGTTCTGCCCTGACGTCGTGCTCGTCTCAGCCGGCTTCGACCCGCACCGCGCGGATCCGATCGGCGGCATGAACGTCACCGAACGCGGCTTCGCGGCCATGACGACGGCGGTGAAGCAGCTGGCCGACGAGACGTGCAAGGGCCGCCTGGTGCTGCTGCTCGAGGGTGGCTACGACCTCGATGGGCTCGCGCAGTCCGTCCACGCGTGCGTCGAGGTCATGAGCGGCGCGCGGCGAGACGAGTTCCCCGCTGGCGTGGGACCCGCGACGAAGGCTGCCATCGCGTCGACGCGGGCGGCGCTGCGCGGCGCCTGGAAGCACGTCAGCTGATGCCGCGGCCCGGGGGTCGAGCGGGCGCTGCGTGGAGCCTGATCGGTCCTTCTCTCCCGAGGCTCGGTAGCTCTCCCGCCGGATCCGCATCCTGCGCGCGGGAGCGCTGCGACACCTGCACGAACGCAGTCTTCAGGGCGCTCCTCGGTGGAGGAGCCTCCCCCACGTGGGAGAGCTGAGACGACCGCGCACCTCGGCAGCCCTCCCCGACTCACGCGGGCGGTGAGCCGAGCGCGAACGACACCTTCGTCAGCTCCTCGGACACCTGCCACAACCGCTGCGCGACCGCCTCGTCCCGTGAAGCGGCGTTCGACTGCACCACGCGCGGGAACCCGGCCATCTCGAGCAGCCCGTCGGGCCCGAAGTACTGGCCACCCTGAACGTCCGGGTGAACGGCCGCGTAGACCTGGGGCAGCGCGCCACGCTCGGCGGACTGCGCGAGCAGCGCGTTCCCGACCTTCATGAGCGCCTCACCGAAGGACGAGCCCTCGAGCTTCGCGCCGGCCGTCTGCAGGTTCGTCGCGGCGTACCCGGGGTGCGCGGCTACCGAGATCGTCTTGCGGCCGGCCGTGCGGAGCCGGCGCTCGAGCTCGTACGTGAAGAGCAGGTTCGCGAGCTTCGACTGGCCATAGGCGGGCCACTTCGCGTAGCCCTTTGCGCTCTGCAGGTCGTCGAAGCGGATTCGGCCGAACTTGTGCGCGTTCGAGCTGGTGTTGACGACGCGGGGTGAAGGCGCTGCCTCGAGCAGCGGCAGCACCCGCGCCGTGAGGGCGAAGTGCCCGAGGTGGTTGGTGCCGAGCTGCAGCTCGAACCCGTCGGCCGTCTTCGTGAACGGCGGCACCATGACGCCCGCGTTGTTCATCAGCACGTCCACGCGTGGGTGCTTCGACGCGAGCGCCGCCGCGAACGCCTCGACGCTGGCGAGCGAGCCGAGATCGAGCGCCATCACCTCGAGCTGCGCGGTCGGCACCCGCGTGCGCACTGACGCCGCGGCCTGCGCGCCCTTCTCGACATTGCGGCAGGCCATCACCACCGTGGCGCCCTTCGCCGCGAGCATGCGCGTGGACTCGAGCCCCAGGCCCGAGTTGGCGCCGGTGATGACGACGAGCTTGCCACCCTGATCAGGCGCGTCTTCGGAGGTCCACGGCATGGGGCGGTGTCTAGCGAGCCGCGCCGGTCAGCGCACGGAATCCGGGCGGCAGGCGCGCGTCGCTACTCGGGCCAGTGCACGAGCCACCCGCGATCGCCCACGGCCCAGAGATCGTCCTCGACGACGCCATGAAGGTCGTTGAGCGGCGCCCCGCCGTCGTTCGAATAGAGCGTCTGCCAGCCGCGAGCGTTCCACTTGCGGACCGCGCCGTCCGACGACGTCACGAACACGCGCGCGGGGTTGAAGGCCAGCACCGACGTCAGCGTGGCCGTGGTGGGCGCCGGCAGCCGACGCCACGCCGTCCCCACCTTCTCGAGCACGACGCCCTGATCACCGACCGCGAACACGCTGGTCGCCGACAGCACCGAGACCCCCTGAAGGGAGCCGTTGGGCAGCGCACCGATCAGCTCCGAACCCCAGCCGCCATCGGCGTCCAGCGTGTACGCGCGCATCTCGCCGGCCTCGCTGCCGACCGCGACCAGCACGCCGTTGGCCTGGTGCGCATCTGCCAGCCGCACGCTGCCCGACAGGTTGGAGGAGGACTCGATGGCGCTCCCGCCGGGCGTGAGCTCGAAGCTCCGCGTGTTCCTCAAGACGCCCTTGAGCCGCAGCCCGCCATCGACCTCCACGCCCCAGAATCCGGCCAGCGGATCGGACAGCATGCGCAGGTCCATGCAGCCCGGAGCCGCGCGCAGGTGGGTCGCGAGACGACCCAGCGCCGGGTTTCCACCGGCGACGTAGAGATCGCCCGTGGGGCTCGCCCAGCTCTTCGTGATGTCATTGGGACAGCTCGCACTCGAAGGCTCGAAGAAGCCTCCGTCGAGGCGACCCCAGACGTCGTCGCGCCCGGCGATCCACCCGGCGCCACGCGCGAACATCGAGACGGTCCGCCAGTCCTGGCTGGTGGTGGCGTCGAGCCGCCGGATCCAGTTCGGGTTGAGGAGCGGGCACGCACCCTCGTCGACCTGCCCGTCGCAGTCGTCATCGACCCGGTTGCAGAACTCGCGCGCGCCGGTGTGGACGCCAGGGTCGAGGTCATCGCAGTCGCCCCCGCTCATCGTGCGCGCCGCTCCGCAGAGCATGGCCTCGGAGCCCGGCTCGCCGAAGCCGTCGAGGTCATCGTCCTTGAACGTCAGCTGCCCGCATGGCTGCGGCCCGGCGTCGACTGGACCCGCGTCGAGCGCGCCTCCGTCGATGAGGCCCCCATCCACACCGGCGTCGCGAGGCAACGGGCCCGCATCGAGCACGCCCCCGTCGGCCAGCCGACAGGAGGACGAGCGGCAGTCCACGACCACCACGGCGTCGTCGAGGCGCGCTTGACGCTGGAGCGGGTCGGTCACCACGAGCGCCCAGCCCCCCAGCTCGAGCCCGGCGGGCACGCGCGCCTGCAGGATGCCGCTCTCGACGAACACGACCTCGGTGAGGTCCACGACGACGTCGCCCCGCTCGAGCTGCGCCGTGAACTGGGCGCTCCGCGTCGAGCCGTCGTCGCGCTGGAAGTCCACCTTCACCGACGCGCGGAGCTGTCCGGTGATCGTCACCGGCGTGGTGGCCTGCTGGAACACCTCGCGCGGGTCGACGCTGCGGACGAGCGGACCCGGCACCGAAGACGAGCAGCCCACGCAGAGGAGGAGCAGGCACGACGAGCGCAACATGAACGGCGTCAGGATACTCCGTTTCGGCGCGGCGAGTTCGCGAGCAGATGGGTGACGCAGGCGCTATACGCCGCGTCCATGAAGCCCCTCGCCCACCGCACCCTCTTCATTTCAGGCGCCAGCCGCGGCATCGGCCTGGCCATCGCCCTGCGCGCGGCCCGAGACGGCGCCAACGTCGCCATCGCCGCCAAGACGGCCGAGCCGCACCTCAAGCTGCCCGGGACCATCTTCACCGCCGCGAAGGAGATCGAGGCCGCCGGCGGGAAGGCGCTGCCGATCATGTGCGACATCCGCTCCGAGGAGCAGGTGTACGCCGCGGTGGAGCAGACCGTGAAGGCGTTCGGCGGCGTCGACATCTGCGTGAACAACGCCTCGGCGATTCAGCTCACCGGCACGCTCGAGACGCCGATGAAGAAGTACGACCTGATGCACCAGGTGAACGCGCGCGGCACCTTTCTGGTGAGCCAGGCCTGCCTGCCGCACCTGCTGCAGTCGAGGCACGCGCCGCACATCCTCAACCTCGCGCCCCCGCTGTCGATGAAGCCCAGGTGGTTCGGGCCACACGTGGCCTACACGATGGCGAAGTACGGCATGTCGATGTGCGTGCTGGGCATGGCCGAGGAGTTCCACGGGCGCGTCGCCGTGAACGCGCTGTGGCCGAAGACGACCATCGCGACCGCCGCCGTCAACATGCTGGGCGGCGACGACATGATGCGCGCCTCGCGCAAGCCCGAGATCATGGCCGACGCGGCGCACGCCATCTTCACGAAGGGCCGCGACTGCACCGGGAACTTCTTCATCGACGAGGACGTGCTGCGCGCTGAAGGCGTCGAGGACCTCACGTCCTACGCGGTCGATCCCAACGTCGCTCCGCTGCCCGACTTCTTCGTGGACTGAACCCTTTTCCACCCGGCCGGCTCAGGCCGCCGTCACCCTTTCCCTGGAGCCGTGATGTTCCCTCTTGCCATCGAGCTGGGCGGTGGATGGACGCTGAAGGAGATCGCGGGCCTCGTCTTCGTCGGCGCGATCACCTGGTTCTTGTGGATCAAGTTCCGCCAGATGCAGTTCCCCGAGAGCTGGGAGCACGGCCCCGGACCAAAGCGCGATCCGAAGGAGCCGGATCCGGGCAAGCAGCAACCGCCTCCGTCGCCCTGAGCCGCCGCAACCCCCTGCTCTCTGAAACCACTGCGCCTCACCTGAGCTTCGCCAGGTGGGCCTCGATGAGCCCCGAGACGGCGTCGGCGTGAGTGAGGGGCGAGAGGTGGCCGGCGCCGGCGACGTCGGCGAGGTTGGCGTTGGGCAGGGCCCCGGCGAGCACCGCGCAGATCTCGCGCGCCTCGACCGGTGAGCGCTCGCCCCTCACGAGCAGCGTGGGCACGGTGAGCTGCGCCCACTCCGACGCCGGCGTCGGGTCGCCCAGGAGCGTCGTGACCTCGCCGTAGATGACGGGCGCAGCGGCGACGAACGCCTCGCGCATGCGCGGCGGCAGGGTGGCGAAGGCGCCGGGGCCGTTCCAGTAGTCGACGAACCAGGTGAGCCACGCGGCGGTCTTCTCCGCCGGGAGCACGGGCCCGCGCTCGGGCACCCGGTCGGCGGCGAGGCGCTCGGGATCGAACTGCGTGCCGCGGAGCACGCCAAAGGCGACCGGCTCGACCAGCGCGAGGCTCAGCACCCGGCCCGGGTGCGCGCGCGCCAGCGCCAGAGCGAGCAGCCCGCCGTACGAGTGCCCCACGAGGTGCGCCGGCTCACCCAGCGACGCGAGCACCTCGCCGAGCGCCTCGGCGTCCTTCTCCCAGTGGAACGGCAGGTCGGCGGGCCAGCGGGGGTTGGCGCCGTGCCCGAGCAGGTCGGGGCACGTCACGCGAAAGGCGGGCGCGAGGCGGCCGGCGAGGTGCGCCCACTGCCGCGACGACATGCCCGAGCTGTGCAACAGCAACACGCGCGCGCCGCTGCTGGTCCCCTGCTCGATGAGCTTCAGCACTCCGGTCTCACCGGTCGTGCCGCAGCGGCTCGAAGTACGGCACGTTGTTGCGCAGCATGTTGCCCCAGAGGTTGCGCTTCTTCGCGTAGGCCTCGAGCACGTCCTTCGGCAGGTGATCTTCGGGCCCGAACTCGGACACCGGCCGGCCTTCCTTCAGCACCGGGTTGCCCTGCTCGTCGCGTTTGATCTTGTACTCGAGGAAGCCGTTGGCCGGGTCCTTCGTGTCGGCCTCGAGGGCGCCGAGCAGGTCCTTCGCGAGCTCTTTCGACTTCACCACCGCGCCCACCTCGCCGTTCACGAAGCCCGAGAGCAGGTCGAGGTTGTAGGTGCTCACCACCGTCTGATCGTCGTCGATGACCGCGCTCTTCGTGTGGAACTTGCGGTCACCGGTCGCCACGTAGATGCGGGCGGTGGGGCAGCGCGCGAGGATCGTCTGCCAGTCCTCGAGGAAGAAGGCCTGGGTGACGTCGGAGTCCGTGGACAGCGGGCTGTTGGTGATGATGTCGATCTGCACGCCGCGGGCGCTGGCCCGCTCGAGCGCTGCCATCATGTCCTTCGTCAGCACGACATAGGGGTTCTCGATCACGAGCCGCTTCGTAGCGCCTTCGACGAGCTCGACGAGCGCGGGCGCCATGCCGTTGACGCGCTTGCCTTCGGCGGCCGAGGTCTGATCGATGATCTTCGCCTCGGTCTGGTGGGTGCCCGAGCCGCCCGCGTCGTACGCGCGCCGGCTGCCGCGGGTCTCGAGGTGGGTGACGAGCTCCTTCGCCTGCTCCGTGAGGAACTCGACGTCGTCCTTGCTGGGCTCGCGGCGCAGCTTCTCCGGCAGTGCTCCCTGCGCCTTCGCCAGCGCGTCCTGCACGAGGCCCGCCACGAGCGCCTCGCCCATCTTCGGGTCGGCACGCATGGCTGCCTTCTCGGCATCGGTGAGCGGCGGCGCCTCGAGCCACGCCTGCATCAGCTCCCAGGAGCCGAGCAGCTGGAGGTCCTTCTTGTCCCAGTTGCCGAGGCGATCCCTGGAGACGCGGTTCGACGCGTCTCCGTTGGCGAGCTCGGCGTCGAAGGCGGCCTTGAGCCCACCGGCGGTGGCGCCGCCCTCGAGCAACACGTCCATGTCTCGCCAGGCGCCCTTGAGGTCCTTCGGGCTCGCGAAGTAGTCGCGCGCGATGTTGCGGCCACCAGTGATGCCGCGCTGCCCATCGGCGACGAGGATCTTGTCGTGGTTCGACGCCAACGGCGCGTAGCCGCCCTTGAGGAAGGCGAGCGGCCGCTCGTGGATCGGGTGATAGATGTACGCCTCGGCGCCGTGGTTCACGAGCTCCTGCAGGTAGTCCTTCCCCTTGCCGGGCATCTTGAAGCCGTGCTTGCCGAAGGTGTCGGCCATCGCGTCGGTGCTGACACGCACCTGAACGCCCTCGAGCTGCTTCTTCAGCAGGCCGCCGAGGAAGGCGTACCCGTACGGGTCCTTCTCCATGATGAAGTACGAGGCGTCGATCGACGTCTTCGCGCCCTCGATGACGTCCATGCGCGCGTTCCAGGAGTCGAGCCCGTCCGACAACAGCCGGGCCTTCGCGGGGCCACCGGGGGCCTGGATTCGATCGAACGCGACGGCGACCGTGGCCGCGGGGGCCTGGGTGGACGACGCGCTGACGGGGGCGGCCGGCCGTGACGGCGGGGACTTCGGGCCGGCGACTGGCGCCTCCATGGCGGTCGTGTCCTTCACCGTCACCGGGCCGGTCTTCGGCGTGAAGGGTCGCGCGGCCGGCTGGGCGGCGAGTGTCTCGGCGACGGGCTTCGTGGGAGCGGCAGGCGTTGCGGGCACAGCGCTGGGAGCGCCGTTCGGGCGGGTCACTCTGGGCATTGGTGGCACCATAACGGAAATCGCGCGGCCCGCGGCCCGTTGTCCCCGCGCCACACGAGCCTTGCCCCGTCGCCGACAGGAGCTACGAAGCCATGTTCGAGGAGAGACAGATGCCCGACAACGACTCAGGCTCGGAGTGGGACGCGAAGTTCAGGGGCTTTCTCAAGAAGGCTGGCGAGGACTTCAAGCGGGCTGCAGCGGAGGTGAAGCGCGAAGCCGACAAGCTCGTGAAGGAGGCCCAGGATCCCGAGCGCCAGGCGAAGGTGCGCGCTGGCGTGCATGAGGCCTCGGTGTGGGCGCGGAAGACCGCCGAGCAGCTCGCCACGCTGATGGAAGACGGCGTGAAGCAGGCCGAGGGCGCGCTCGAGAAGGTGGCCAGCCGGATCAAGACGACGGCCGAGAAACCCGTCGAGGAACCGCCCGCCCCCGCGCCCACGCCGGTGAACGCCGCGCCGCCCGCGATGGACGCAGCGCCACCACCCGCGCCAGCCGTGAAGAAGCCCGCGAAGAAGACGGTCGGCCGGGGCGCGACGAAGAAGAAGCCCACCACCGCGAAGGGCGCTGCGAAGAAGAAGTCGATCGGCCGCAAGCCCGTGGAGCCGGTCGAGGACGACGCCTGACTACTTCACGCCGGCGTCGGGAGGCGGCTTGACGAAGCGCTGCTCCGGGCCCGCCGGCGCGTAGAGCTGCACCGCGACGAAGGGCTCCTTCGCGTCGGCCGGGATCTTCGCGGAGTGCTTCTGCCCCGCGGGAAGAAAGACCGCGTCGCCGGCCTTCACCACCACCGTCTGCCCGCCGGTGGTGAGCTCGCAGACCCCCTGCTTCACCACGAGGTACTCGGCGGCAGCGCCGTGATCGTGCTCGGCGACGGTGGCGCCGGCCTTGAGCTCGAGCTGCCCGACCGAGACGTTGGGGGAGCCGTTCTGCGCGTTCCAGAAGAGCGTGGCGAAGCCCTTGTCACCGATCGGGTAGCGGGGCGCGTCCTTCCCACGCACGACGGGCTCGGCGGTGAGGGCGACGGCGAGGAGGAGGGCGGAGAGCATGAGGCTCCATCTCACCGCGCGACGCCGTTTGCCAGTTGCCTTCCCGCGCGGCGTTCAGCTCGACTCCACGTCGAGCGCCCGTGACGCGCGCAGCTGCTTGATGAGCGCGAGCCGGCTGGTGAGGCCCAGCTTCTTCGCGGCCGAAGAGAGATGGGTCGCCACGGTCGAGGCCCCCAGGCCGAGCTCGTAGGCGATGAGCTTGTTCGAGTGACCGAGGGCGGCGAAGCCGACGACCTGCCGCTCCCGGGGCGTGAGGGCGTCTTCGGCGAGCGCGGGATCGTTGCGGCGCGCGACGTAGTAACGCCGTCCGTCACGCTCGAAGTGGTCGTACAGCGTCCATCGGGCCTCGACGAGCGGCCGCCAGGCCTCGATGGCGGCGTCGGCGTCGGGCGTCTTCACGGCCCTGGCGCGGGCCTTGTCGAGCGCCACCGCGGCGCCGCGCAGGGCGAGCCGGGCGGCGCCATCGGTCGCGGGGCCTTCCGCGTGGGCGAGCGCGCCGTCAGGCTCGAGCACGGCCTCGGCGCCGTCGAGTCCCCGCTGCAGGGTCGCGTCGAGCTGCCGGCGCAGACGGAACCCCGAGGCGACGTGGGCGGCCAGGCGGCTCCACCGGGCCCCGAAGGCCGCTGACACGGGCTGGCGCTTCGACAGCGGCACCCCGAGCACGCACCCGAACATCGTCGGATCCTGCGCGTTGATGCCGATGCTGTCAGCGATGCCCCAGGTCTGCTGGAACGCCTCGACGAGCGGGTTGGTGTCGAGGAACGAAGCGCCGAGCAGCTGCGAGAGCGTGCCGCAGGTGCGGGTGACGAAGGTGCGCTCGATGACGGCGTACGGCAGCGTCTCGGCGCCTGCCTTGAGCAGCTCGAGGCGCTCGGCCGGCACGCCGACGCCAGCGAAGGAGCCGATCCGGAAGGCGTCGCGCCTGGACGCATCGTAGAGGCCAGCCCACACGCCATGGCCTGCGTCGAGCACGGGAGCAACGGCCTTGACGACGCCGTCGAGCCACTCGGGCGTGGCGCGATCGACGGCGTACGCAGCCTCGATGACGCCGACCGTCTTCGCGCCGCTCATGAGTGCACCCGGGCCGCGAGCTCGGCGCGCGACCCGACGCCGTACTTCCTGAAGAGGCTGGCGATCTGGTTCGCCACCGTGCGCACGGCCGTCTTCCGGGCCTTCGCGATCTGCGCGTTCGTCTTCCCCTCGAGGAGCAGCGCCATCACCTCGCGCTCAGCGCCGGTCAGAGACGGCTCGGGCCGGGAGGCCGTCGGCGTGCTGGTGACCGCGAAGTGCACAGCCCCCCACCGGAACGTCGTCCACTGACCCATGCGGGGCCTACCTTAGCGCACCGCGGCTCCCCACAGCTTCTCGCAAGACGACGGTGCTCGTTGTGGGTACGCTCGCCCGCCGTGAGCCAGCCTGACGAGAAGGGAAGCTTCTCTACCAACATCGCAGACGACCTCATCAACGAGGCCCTCAAGAGCGTCGAGAAGGCGAAGGCCGCGGTGCGCGGCGAGGCGCCCCCGGCTGCTGACCCTGCCGCCGCCGAATCGGCCACGACCGCCCCGCCCGGCCCGGCCCCGGAGCCTCAAGCCGACGACGAGCTGAACGAGCTGAAGACCCAGCTCGAGCTGTCGATGGCCAAGGGTCGCGAGCTGATGGGCAAGGTGAAGGACGAGCACGAGAGGATGCTCCGCGCCGTCGCCGATCTGGAGAACTTCAAGAAGCGCGCGCAGAAGGAGAAGGACGAGGTCCAGAAGTTCGGCAACGAGAAGCTGCTGAAGGACTTCCTGCCGGTGGTGGACAACTTCGACCGCGCGCTCGGGCACGCGAGCCAGAGCGGTGACCTCGACAGCCTCAAGAAGGGCGTCGAGATGATCCGCAAGCTCTTCGAGGACACCCTGGCCAGGCACGGCGTCAAGTCGTTCGCGTCGAAGGGCCAGCCGTTCGATCCGAACCGGCACGAGGCGATGTCGGCGGCCGAGACCGACGAGGTGCCGCCCAACCACGTCTTCTCCGAGTACCTGCGAGGCTACACGCTGAACGAGCGCCTCGTGCGCCCCGCGCTGGTGGTGGTTTCGAAGGCGAAGGCGGCTCCGGCGGCGGAGACACCGGGCAGCGAGGCGCCAGCTGAGCCGGCGTCAGCGCCAACCGAGCCTCGGGGCGAGTGAGAGGCCCATTGATGTTCCTGAACCGTTTCCGACGTGGTGTGAGGGGGTCATGAGTAAAGTCATCGGCATCGATCTCGGGACGACGAACTCCTGCGTCTCGGTGATGGAGAGCGGCGAGCCCGTCGTCATTCCCAACAGCGAGGGCAATCGCACCACGCCCTCGATGGTCGCGTTCACCGAGGCTGGCGAGCGCCTGGTCGGGCAGATCGCCAAGCGGCAGGCCGTCACCAACCCTGAGAACACCGTGTACGCGGTGAAGCGGCTGATGGGGCGTCGGCTGGACTCGCCCGAGGCGAAGCGCGCCGCGGGCATGGTGCCCTACCGGGTGGTGGCGAGCGAGAACGGCGACGCCTGGGTCGAGATCCGCGGGAAGAAGCACAGCCCGCCCGAGATCAGCTCGATGATCCTCACCAAGATGAAGGCGACCGCCGAGGACTACCTGGGCGAGCCCGTGACCGAGGCGGTGATCACGGTCCCCGCGTACTTCAACGACGGCCAGCGTCAGGCCACCAAGGACGCCGGCCGCATCGCCGGCCTCAACGTGCTGCGCATCATCAACGAGCCCACGGCGGCGGCGCTCGCCTATGGCCTCGACAAGGACTCCAGCAAGGCCGAGACGATCGCCGTCTACGATCTCGGCGGCGGCACGTTCGACATCTCGATCCTCGAGCTGAACTCCGGCGTCTTCGAGGTGAAGGCGACGAATGGCGACACGTACCTGGGCGGCGAGGACTTCGACAACAAGCTCATCGACTGGCTCGCTGACAGGTTCAAGGCGGCCAACGGCGGGCTCGACCTGCGCAAGGACCGCATGGCCCTGCAGCGGCTCAAGGAGGCGGCCGAGCGCGCCAAGCATGAGCTCTCGAGCGCCACCGAGACCGAGGTGAACCTGCCCTTCATCACCGCCGACGCCTCGGGTCCCAAGCACCTGCAGGAGACGATCGCGCGCGAGCAGTTCGAAGAGATCGTGAAGGATCTGGTCGAGCGCTCCATCGAGCCCTGCAAGATCGCCCTGAAGGACGCGGGCATCGCCGTCGCCCAGGTCCACCAGGTGCTGCTCGTCGGCGGCATGACGCGCATGCCCGCGGTGCAGGCGAAGGTGAAGCAGTTCTTCGGCAAGGACCCCCACAAGGGCATCAACCCCGACGAGGTCGTCGCGGTCGGAGCGGCGATTCAGGGCGGCGTCCTCAAGGGCGAAGTGAAGGACGTGCTGCTGCTCGACGTCACGCCGCTGTCGCTCGGCGTCGAGACCGCCGGCGGCGTCTTCACCAAGATCATCGACAAAAACACGACGATCCCTTGCAAGAAGAGCCAGATCTTCTCGACCGCCACCGACAACCAGCCGCTGGTGAGCGTGCACGTGCTTCAGGGCGAACGCGAGATGGCCGCCGACAACAAGACCCTCGCGCGCTTCGAGCTCGTGGGCATTCCGCCCGCGCCGCGTGGCGTTCCCCAGATCGAGGTCACCTTCGACATCGACGCCAACGGCCTCGTGAACGTGTCCTCGAAGGACCTCGGCACCGGCCGTGTCCAGACGGTGAAGATCGTCTCGAACTCGGGCCTCACCGAGGCCGAGATCCAGAAGATGATCTCGGACGCCCAGTCGAACGTCGAGGGCGACAAGAAGAAGAAAGAGCTCGCCGACCTCAAGAACACGTCAGACGGCCTCATCTACACGACCGAGCGCTCCCTCGAGGAGTACGCGTCGATGCTGAAGGAGAAGGACCGCGACGAGATCAAGGTCGATCTCGAGAACCTGCAGAAGCAGCTGCTCACCAACGACCCCGAGAAGATCCGGCCGGCGATCAAGCAGCTCGAAGGCAGCGCGTACCGCATCGCTGACGCCATCTACGCGGCCGAGTCCGGAGAGAAGAAGTAGCCGCGGCCGTGATGATGCGAGCGCCGCTCACGTTCGAGTCGGTGGACGAAGAGGTCCGCTTCTTGCGCGGGCTGGTCGCGGTGCAGCGGCTCGCCGACGAGGTGCTCGAAGACTGCCTCGAGCGTCAGCTCGGGCTCACGGCCGCCGCCGACGTCTTCCTCACCCAGGCGGCGCGGATGATCCACGCGCAGGCGGGCTTCCTGCAGTTGAAGGGCACGCAGGAGCCGGTGCTGACGCGGGTCTGGGGCACGGGGCTGTTCGACGTGGTGCGGTGGGCTGACGCGCGTGGGCCGGTTCAGGTCGATGCCGACCGGACCGTCTTCGTCGCGCCCCTCGACATCGGCAAGCTCGCGCTCGGCAGCATCGGCTTCGTGCTGCCCGGGCACTTCTCGGACGGCGGCCGACAGGTGATGGAGCTGGTCGAGACGATCGCCGAGATGTTCGACTCCTCGGTGCTGTCCTTCATCGCCCTCTCGGAGGGGCACACCGCGACCGAGCGCCTCGACGAGCTGGCGGCCGCGGGGGAGTTCAAGCCCAACAGCCGAATCGGCCGCTACGAGCTGCTCAACGCCCTCGGCACCGGCGGCATGGCGCAGGTGATGGTGGCGCGCACGGTGAACCCCGGCGGCGTGTCACGGCTGGTGGCGCTCAAGCGCATTCTGCCCAGGCTCGCTGACGACGACGTCATCGTGAAGCAGTTCCTCGACGAGGCGAAGCTGGGCATGCGCCTCAGTCACCCCAACCTCGTCACCATCTACGACTTCGGGCAGGCGAACGGCTCGTACTTCATCGCGATGGAGCTGATCGCCGGAGTCGACTTCGATCACGTCATCTACTGGCCGCACGGACCGCTGCCCGAGGCGCTGCTCTCGGCCGTGCTGGCGCAGGCGCTCGAGGGCCTGCACCACGCGCATGACGCGAAGGGCGATGATGGCCACGCGCTCGGCCTGGTTCACCGGGATCTCTCGCCGCACAACCTGATGGTGGGCTTCGACGGGCGTGTGAAGGTGCTCGACTTCGGTGTCGCGAAGATGCGCAACGCGCGCACGGTGACGCTGCCCGGCATCGTCAAGGGCAAGCCGCTGTACATGTCACCCGAGCAGGCGACCGCCGAGCGCATCGATCGTCGCAGCGATCTGTTCTCGATGGGGCTCATCATCTACGAGGCGCTGACGGGGAAACGCGCCTTCGACCAGCACGACGACACGAAGACGATGGAGAGCATCGTCAACGACCCGCTGGAGCGCCCGCCAGGCGTCCCCAACCACTGGTGGGAGATCATCGCCAGGGCGCTGCAGAAGCGGCCTGAGGATCGGTTCCGCACCGCTCACGAGATGGCCCAGGCCGTGCGCGAGGCAGTGGCGCCGATGAAGGACCATGAGCTGGGCTCGCTCGTGTCGGCGAAGTTTCCCCGGCGCGTGGCAGACGTCACCGCCTGGGAGCAGACGAAGAACAAGCTCGCCTCGCAGAAGCGCTGAGCCTCTCGCGTCGCTCGACCCCGATCCGTCGCAGCGCTGGTTGGCGCCCCTTGACTTCATGTCTGACTTCGTCCCACATGGACCCACCATGAACCACAAGACCTGGCTGGCGATGTGGCTGTTGGCGGTTGGAGCGGGCTGTGGGGTCTCCTCGGCCGAGGTGGAGCTGACAGGCGAGGAGGTCGCGCTCGAGGACGACTCGTTCGAGCTGTCGACGACGAAGGACACGTTCCTCATCGCGCGCCGCGACTCCCGGCGCTGCGTCTCGCCGATGTGTGGCGGCTACTGGGTGAAGGATCTCAACAGCACCATGCAGGAGCGCTACGTGAGCGCGTTCGACTTCTCCGAGTCGAGCCTGCCGGACAGCGCGCAGGACGCCGTCAGGGGCGCGCCCGATCACCAGCTGGTCGTCTTCGGCCGTCTGGGCCCCAAGGAATCGCGCTTCGACACCCGCACGCTGCTCGTGAAGCGGGCGTGGCGCGGCATGCCGGGCAAGACCTTCGGCCCGAGCGAGAGGTTCTACGGCGTCTTCCCGACGAAGATCGCCTGCCTCACGACGCCGTGCGCGTACCTGCAGACGACGCGGCTCAACCGCGCCACCGGCCACACCATGTCCACCGACGTCGACGTCTCGGCGGCGCTGGCGATGCTCGTCGACGAGCAGTGGATGAGGTCACGCGTCTTCTCCGGGAAGACCGTGATCGCTGGCACCATCGTGCGCAAGAACCGGCACGTCACGGTGACGGCGAGCCAGGTCTTCGTCGAGCTGCCAGACCGCGTGGTGCCCTGCCCCATCGCGCGTCCGCCGCGCTGCCCCAGCGGTCAGCTGGCCTCGTTCGAGCGCACAGCCGATCGGTGCACCCTGCCCACCGGTCAGTGCACCCCTCCGGGGGTCTGCGCGTACTACGTGCCCGCGTGTGACGAGGGCTACCGGCAGGTCTCGTGGATGAACATCTGCCCACGCTACGCGTGCGAGCCCGAGTTCCTCGAGGAGTGAGGGTCAGAAGAGCAGCCTGAGCGCGTCGCCGAGCGAGTCCACGGCGGCGACCTCCATCTTGAGCTCCAGGTCCAGCCGCTTCGCCGACGACCTCGGCATCACCACGCGCTTGAAGCCCATCTTCTGGGCCTCCGCGAGGCGCGGCTCCACCTGACCGACGGCGCGCACCTCACCCGCGAGGCCGACCTCTCCGAGGACCAGCGTCTGGGGATCGACCGCGCGGTTCTGCAGCGACGACACCAGCGCCGCGCAGACCGCGAGATCACTCGCGGGCTCGGTGAGGCTCATGCCGCCGGCGACGTTGACGAAGAGATCGCACCCGACGAGCTGCACGTCTTCCTTCTTCTCCAGCACCGCGGCGAGCAGCGCGACGCGCTGGGAATCGACGCCCATGGCCGTCCTCCTCGCGGTGCCGTAGCCGGTGGGCGCCACCAGCGCCTGCACCTCGACGAGGATGGGCCGGGTGCCGTTGAGCGTCGAGGTGACGACCGAGCCTGCGGCGTTCTTCGGCCGCTCCGAGAGGAACAACGCGCTCGGGTCGGGCACCTCGGTGAGCCCCGCGCCCTTCATCTCGAAGACGCCGATCTCGTTCGTCGAGCCGAAGCGGTTCTTGTGCGCCCGCAGCAGCCGGAACGGGTGGCCGCGCTCGCCCTCGAAGTACAGGACGGTGTCGACCATGTGCTCCAACACGCGGGGCCCCGCGATGGAGCCCTCCTTCGTCACGTGCCCCACCATGAACGTCGGGACCCCGGTCTTCTTGGCCCACGCCATCAGGCGGCCGGCGCACTCGCGCACCTGGCTCACGCTCCCGGGCGCGCTGCCGAGCTCGGACAGGAACATGGTCTGGATCGAGTCCACCACGAGGGTGCCCGGCGCGAGCTTCTCGGTGGCCTGGAGGATCTTCTCGAGATCGGTCTCGGCGAAGACATGCAGCAGGTCGCTCGCGACGCCGAGGCGCTCCGCGCGCAGCTTCGTCTGCTGCAGCGACTCCTCGCCCGAGACGTAGAGCCCGGGCCGGTCGCGCGTCAGCCGATCCATCATGCTGAGCAACATGGTGGACTTGCCGATGCCCGGGTCGCCGCCGAGGAGCACGAGGCTGCCCTGCACCACGCCGCCGCCCAGCACGCGGTCGAGCTCGGCGATGCCCGTGAGCCGCCGCGCCTCGCGGGTTCCGTCCACCTCCTTGAGGAGTATGGGCTTCGCCTGCCCGGTCGAGGCGCCCCACGCCGGTCGCTCCTGGGCTGCCCGCGACAGCTCCACCTCTTCCACCAGGCTGCCCCACGTGCCGCACTCCGTGCACCGCCCCAGCCACTTCGCCGACACGTACCCGCAAGCCTGACAGGTGAAGTGGGTCTTCACGCCCTTCGCCATTTCGACACGCCCTCCAGACCGCACGAGATGTGCGCCAGCCTCTCATAGCCGACGGGGCTGACATCGAGGGCGCGGGGCGCGGGGCGCGTCTGGGGAGTCCAGTCGCCCTGGTGCAGCGCGCGAGACTGCGATCAACGCGAGCACGCGATTCTCGATGGTTCTCCGTGGCACGGGGCGTGGACTTGCGCGGCTCTCACCCTCTCTCTTCGGAGCTGCCATGAGCGAACCCAAGGTCGGTCAGTTCTCGTCCCCTACGCTGTATCAGCCGGTCACTGGCGAGCCTGCCGCCTCGTCACCGGCTGCGCCGCTCTGCAAGACGCCCTCGACCGAGACGACGAGCGCTTCGACCCTCAGCGCCTACCAGCCCGCCTCTTCGCATGGGCTCGGGATCGGGCCAGCGGCTGCCGGCGGCGACGAGGTCGGCCCAGCGTGCTCTCCCGCCGAACTCCAGCGGCTCGCCGACGCCGAGAAGGCGAACGGCAAGGCGCTCCAGAAGGGCTTCTCGACGATCCTGGAGCCGCTCGGCCAGTTCATCGACTGTCAGGACCAGCGGACCCGACCGGCGCTCGCGGCGGCGATGGCGAAGAGCGACGAGTTCCAGAAGATGCTGAAGACCGTTCCTCGTGAGCTCGTCGAGCTGGCCGTGGAAGACCTCATCTCGCAGCGCCTCCCGAACGCCACGCCCGAAGAGAAGCAGAACGTCCAACGCGCGTTCGCTCGAGAGGTGAACCACAACGTGCGGACGAACACGGCGCAGCAGCTCCGCGAGTCGGTCACCCACCAGCTCGAGGTGGCCACCGAGAGGTTCGAGCGCGCCGCAGGTGACCCGAAGCAGCTCGACCTCATGCTGGCGACGCTCGCGCGCTTCGAGGCGCCACCAGCGAGCGCAGAGAACCGGGCCGCCGCGAGCGCGCTCCGTGAGGCGCTGGGCGTCGCGAGTGATGGCCAGGTGACTCGTGAATCCCTGAGCCAGTCGTTGAAGGAGCGGGCCGCGCTCATGCGGCAGGAAGCCCACATCGTGGGCGGAGGAGGCGAGACGACCCTGTACCGGACCCTCAAGCTGCACTCGGGCATGGCGAAGGCAATGCAGGCTGAGCAGGGCGTCAAGCCGGGGTCCTGGAGCGCGAGCGGCCCAGCGCTCGTCGAGAGCCGGGCTGAGGCAGACGCCAATCTCGTGGCCGGGTCGAAGCTCGTGTCGTCGATCGCGATGGGAGTCACGGGGGGATTCCTCGCGGTGGCTGCGTTCAATGCGCCGCACCTCAACGCGAAGTGGGCTGAGGTGGATCGCGCGCGGGCAGGCCTGTCTGCTGGCACCGCCGACCGGAGCGCTGTCACTGCGGCCGAGCGGGAGCTCGTCGTCGCCGCCGGAGAAGCCGTCTTCGCGACCTTCATGGCGCGTGAGAGTTCCTTGCTGGCGCACCACTCCCATGACGCGCTCAAAATGCTTGGCCACCCAGCCGCGGAAGGCCTCGCTGGAGGGCTCGCTCTTCAGGTCGAACACGCGATCAAGCCCGCGGCGCAGGGGGTCGATGGAGATGGCGTCTCGCGGGCGATGAGGCGCCCCTGACGTCGGCCAGAATGCACGGCGGATCCTCCGGATCTCGCGTTCCCTCGCAGCTCCGGCCGCCTCTCACGATCGAGGGCCTGCGGAGCCGGCGGGTTCGCCGTGCGCGCTCACCGCGCTGAACGTTGACGACCCTGACTGCAGACGGTTCGTCAGCAGGCGCCTGTCCTCGCGGTGAGACGAGACCTCGTCAGTCCGGGCATTTGCGCGGGCCCCTGGCCTGCTCTTTCGCTCGCCGCTGTCCACCTTTTCCCCGGAGTCACCCATGTCCCCGCTTCGCCTCGCCGTCCTCTCGTCGCTCGTCCTCAACGCTGCCTGCGCCGTCACCCTGAAGGCCCCCTCGACCGCACCGACTGCCCAGCGGGCCGTCGGGGACTACGGCAGCAACGTGATGCGCTTCGGCGAGTTTCAGGTGAAGGGCGTCGTCGAGAAGTCCCTGACGATCGGCATCGCGATGCTGCGGGGCCGCGCCGCCGTCGAGGCCCGGTCCGTCACCTTCGCCGTCACCCGCGCCGGGAAGCCCTTCACCGAGATCACCTGCGGCGCCGCGCCGGACCAGCCGCAGCTCGCGTTCGGCGGCATTCGCCTCACGAAGGCGCGCTACACCGTCTCGTGCACCGGTCGCGACTTCACCCTGGAGATGACCGGCGACGCTGAGAAGCCGCTGCGTGGAACCGTGACGTGGCGCGGCGAGCGCTTCCCTGTGAAGACCACCTTCGAGACCGTCGAGAAGGGCAACTCGCCCCACCTGGGCTTCGTCGTGGAGAACGCGGAGGGCTGGCTCGCGACCTCGGACATCCAGGGCCCGACCTGGATCGCCTCCGACATCAGGCCTGAGGCCCGCGAGGCGGTGGTGCTTGCCAACTTCGCGTGGGCCTCGCGCCGCAACGTGGTGATGGAAGGCGCGTCTGGCGGTACGCACGTCCTTCGGTGAAGGACTGGCGTCGGACCCGCGCGTTACTCCGAGGCGTCGTTGCTCGAGAGCGCCGACCGCACGGCAGGGTCGGCGACGAACTCCAGCCTGACGTGGCGGGCCAGCGCCGGGTTCCTCGACGCTCGGATGACGGCCTTGACGACCTCGGGCTTGCCCGTCTTGACGGCGGCCGACAGGGCGAGCTCAGCAGCCTCGAGGCTGAGCCCTTCGGCGAAGGTGGCCGTGGTGATGGCCTTCACCGAGCCCCGACCAGCTGCGCCGATGAAGCGCACCTCGCTCAGACAGCCCTCGGTGGTGCCGGCCTTCGCCACCGAGACGAGCTGCTCGAGTGCGGGCCCGTGCAGCGCGGCGGCGCACCGCAGGGTCCACCCCGGCGGAAGGCCTCGCGCGTGTTCGGCCGCGTCGATGTTCGCCTTCTCCGCCAAAAGCACCTTCACGACCTCGACGTGTCCCCTGAGCACCGCGACGGCGAGGGGGGTGGCGTCGAGCGAGTGAAAGCCGCTGAAGGCATCGGGGGTTCCGCGGCCGCTCTTCAACGCGCTGCGGGTCGCTGCAGCGTCACCGCGCTCCACGGCGTCCAGGTACTCGTCCCGCTCGATGCTCCGCGACGGCTTGTCGGCGAACCCGTCCGCGTACGCCACCCGGACGATCAGCAGGCTCAGCACCACCGCGATGGGTCTCGCGAGCGTCATGGCATCCTCCGGAACACCGACTCGTCTCCAGCGAGCCAGACGGTCGAGCCGCTGCTGACGCCCACCCGAGCTGGTCCTGGCAGGGTCAGGACCGTGAAGCGCTCACCGTCCCACTCGGTCGCGCGGAGGGAGTCGTTGAGGAAGAGCGCGCCCTGCGGGGTGGGGACGATGGCAGTCCCCGCGGCCTCTCGAACGGGCACCCATTGGCCCTCCGACCACTGCGCGGCGAACGAGGGGCTGGTGCTCCAGAGCGCACCCCGCACGAGCGCGAGATCGCGCGGGCGCCCTGGCGCCTTCATCCATCTGGGTTGCGCGCCGGGCTCGAGCACCAGGATCTCGTCGGGGAGGCCCGTTGACGGGCCGTCGGCCTCTTCGGGTCTCGGACCCGCCGCGAGCGCATAGAGCGTGGCGCTCGAACCCGTCACCCGCCTCCAGGAGAAGCCTGGTTTCGTCTTCACGACCTCGCGCCACGCCCGGCCGTCCCAGTGCCGGAGGGTCTGGTGGCCGAACGCGAAGACGTCGGACGGGCCACGCGCGAAGAGTCCGTGCACGGCCACCGAGTCGTCCGTCATCTGCCTCCATCGCGCCTGAGCCGAGCGGTAGGCATGGCCGTCCGCCACCGCCCAGAGATCGGCGCCCGCGGTGGCCAGCGCCTCGACCGGCCCCTTCCAGGGAACGGCGACGTCGCGCGCCCAGCGGTTCGCTTTCCAGATGAAGAGCCCGAGCTCGGAGGCGACCCACGCGCGGCCGTCCTCCGTCGCCGCGGCGCGGCTCAGACGACCGAGGGCGACCACTCGCGAAGGCACTGGCCGGCCCGCCTCGAAGAACTGCACCGCGCCCGACCTTCCGTACAGGAGTCCACGGTCGCTCCCGATCGCGAGCCCGGCGAAGACCTCAGGCAGGACCGGACCCAGTTCCCGGAACGAGCCCTTCTCTCGTCTCCAGAGCCGCCCTTCTGCGATGAGGTGTGGGGCGCTCCTGCCCTCGATCAGGCGAGGCGCCTTCGGTGCCACGACGACGTCGCAGCCGCTGGCCGAGCAAGCGAGCAGGCTGTCGTCGGTCGAGACCCAGGCCACGCGCTCGACGCAAGCGATGGCGCCGACCTCGAGGCGAAACGGCTGACGCAGCGTCTTCACCGTCGCGCCATTCCAGTGGAGGAGAATGAGCCCGGCGCGCGGAGAACGCACCAGCGACCAGACGTCATCGGGCGCACAGGCCGCTGCCGAGATCACGTAGCCCTCGGCGCTCAGAGAGACCGCGGGCCCGGTGAGAGGGGTTGCCCGGCCGCCTTCGAGGACGTGCGGGCTCCGCCCCAGCAGCCACACCACGCCGGGTCGGACCTGGACGAGCGGCCCGAAGAGCGCGTCCCGGGCGGACGTCACCTGCCGCCAGGCGCCGTCGAAGTGAAGGAGCGAGTCGTTGCCCGAGGCCCAGACGTCGTCCGGCCCCAACGCCACCACCTCGTGCAGGCGGTCGGTGGAGCCCGTTGGCACGAGCTGCCAGTCGGAGCCGTTCCACCGCATGGCGGTGCCAGACTCACCCACCACCCAGGCGTCGTCGGAGCCTGGGCGGATCGCGGCCCCGAGCAGCGTCGCCGTCGTGGGCCGGCCAGTCGTGCTGCAGAACGTGTTGGGTGGGCACGACGCCAGAGCCGCGCAGACGATCGCAGTGAGCATGTCGAACCCGGGGAGGCGGCGAGGTCAGCGCCTGACGCTACACGACCACCTCACCGCGGGCCGCACCCTGCTTCCCCGCCGAGCTCGAGCGGGCTTGCGTCGAGCGGCGTCGAAGCGCGGGCCGAGGCCAGAGAACGTCCCGGATTCGTCTGAGCGACCGGAGGCGACGCGACCCGGTGATGGGGCTATCGTCTGCCCGTCGTGTTCGAACGCAAACGCCTCGGTTTCGTCGATCGGGCCTGGCTGCGCATGGACAGCCCTCACAATCCGATGGTCATCACCGCGGTGCTGTTCTTCGCCGAGGGCCTGCCCTGGGAGGCGCTGGTGGACGTCGTCGAGCGGCTCGCGAAGCAGCCGCGCTTCGCGTCGCGTGTGGTGCCCGCCGGCCCGCTGTGGGCCGCCTGGGAGCCGGTCGAGCGCTTCGAGCCGCTGGCGCACGTCGAGCGGGTGACAGTGCCGCCGGACGAAGAAGCGCTGCGGGTGCTGGTGGCCCGCGTGGTGAGCACCCCGCTGCCGCGGACGGCGCCCCTGTGGCGGATGGTCGTCGCTGACCGCGGGGCGGCCGGGGTCGCGCTCATCGTCCGGGTCCATCACGCGGTGGGAGACGGGGTGACGTTGCTGCGCACGCTGCTCGACGTCGCCGAGCGGCACGAAGGCGCGCGAGCGGTGGCAGGCACCCTGCTCCCTGAGGTGCCTCGCGCGCTGAGGCAGCGCCTCGCCCGCGTCGAAGACGACGCCCGGGCCCTCGTTCGGCTGCTGGCCCTTTCCCACGAGCCGCCGAGTCCGCTCCGACCGCGCCTGACCGGGCGCAAGGACCTCGCCTGGACACCGCCCCTGCCGCTCCCCGCGCTGTCCTCACGGGCGCACGCGCGCAAGGCGACGCTGACCGACCTCGTGATGGCCGCGTTCTCGATGGCGCTGGACGAAGAGCACCGCCGCTGCACCGGGCAGCCGCTGCCGTCGGCGCGCGCGCTGGTGCCCGTGTTCGTCCATGGCGCTGCGGCGAACAGCGGCAACCACTTCGGGCTCGTCTTCCTGCCGCTGCCGCAGGCCGACACCCTCGACGAGCGCATCGCCGAGCTGAGCTCGACCCTGCCGGCCCTCAAGGACGCACCTGACACCGAGGTCGCGCTCCTCGTCCTTGGCGGGCTGGGGCTGCTGCCACGTCTGCTCGAGCGTGCCGGCGTGGCGCTGTTCACCGGGAAGGCGTCCCTGCTGTTCACCAGCGTGCCTGGCGCGCGGGGCACGGTCACCCTGGGCGGACACCGGTTGGCGCGGCTGGTCGTCTCGGCGCCGGTCGCGGGGACGATCGGCATGAGCGTGTCGCTCCTCAGTCACGGCGACGACGTCGAGGTGTCGGTGGCGCTCGACCGTGCGCTGCCGCACGATCCGAGGCGGATCGTCACCAGACTGGCCGAGCTGCTGACCTGACCTCAGGGCGCGATCGACGCCTCGTAGATCTCCTTCACCATCTTCGGATCGACGAACGGGTTGCGCTCGTTGCGTCCTGCGAAGGTGGGGTTGCCCGAGGGGCGCCAGAGGAAGTCGGGGTTCTTGCTCTCAGGCGCCCAGCCGCCGTTGACGAACTTCCCGTTCTTCTCCTCGAGCCAGTACTTGTAGGTCTCGCTGCCCGAGCCCATGAACGTCACCTGGCGCTCGACCCAGACGATCTTCCCGTCGCCGGCCGGGCCCTTGAAGCCGTCCTTCAGCAGCTCGTCCCTGCCCCATGAGGGCTTGAGGCCGTCGCGGTAGAGCGTGTCGTCAGCCTTGTAGAAGTTGTAGTTCCACACGTGGTCGCCCGAGTCCTTGTCCATCACGGCGGGTCGGCCGGACTTCAGCCACTCCCCAATGGTCTCGTGCATCAGGACGGGATCGTCGCGCTTGTCCTCCCGGGCGACGAAGCTGAGCTCGCTCTTCTTGAGGGTGCGCTCGGTTCCGTCCATCAGCTTCACCTTCACCTCGTCGGGCAGCTGATTGGCGTTGATCTGCCAGTCTTGCTGGCGGCGAGCGCCGTCGGCCTTGAAGTTGAGCTCCGACGTGATGGTCCCGCGCAGCTCCTGGCCATTCTTGAGGCGGACGAGGTCGGGGTTGTTGTCGTAGCGGTCGCCCTTGAAGTCGTAGCCGCCGGCCTGGCTGTCAGCGATGACGGTGAGCAGGCCCTTGATGTCCTGCGTGGTGAAGGTGACGCCGTTGAGGGTGACGTCCTTCTTCGGCTCCTCGAAGAGCACCCCGGCGAGGGCGACCTTGTCACAGCTGCCCCACCAGCCGACGCTCATGGTGCCGTCCATCTTGCCGTCCTTGCCGAACTGCCCCCGCCCGTCGAGGAAGTCCCAGGCGACGTCGGCGTCGATCTTCCCGTTGGCGTTGAAGTCGACGCCCGTCGTGCGCTCGGCGTCCTTCTCGCTGAGCATCGAGTGCGGGACGTAGTGGCCCGTCTCTTTGTTGATGAGCCAGTTGAGCGCGGGCTTGAGCTCGAAGTTGCGCGCGCCCTCGGCCTGCCCGCGCGCCTTGAGGAGCGCGTCGAACTTCGCCATCGGCCCGTCCTTGGCCCAGAGGTTCGACGAGGCCGACCCGTCGGGGTTCCCGCTGCCAGCCATGGGCCAGTAGGTCGTCGACCAGGGCTTTCGGGCCTCGATGGTGGACCGCTCGGGCTGCCCCGGCGTGGGGGTGGGCTCGGGCGGCGGCGGCGGCTGCGGCGTCGGGCTGCCGATGAGGCGCGCGAACTCAGCCCGGGCCGCGGGCGTGAACTTCGTCGCGTGCGTCGAGAGGAGGCGCTGCAGCTCGGCGCGCTCCCCCGCGTCGACGCTGCCGCCCGTCGTGCGCGCCGCAGTGAACAGAGAGCGGACCTCGTCACGCGTGATGCGGTGGTTGGACAGGGCGGTGGTCGCCGCGCGGCGGATGGCGTCGAGGCTCATGGAGTCGTTCTCAGGTGGGGGGGGTGAAGAGCGATGGAGCAGGAACACCTACATTCTCGTTCCGAGCCAGAACTTGTTTCGTCCAGCAGAATGATTCTGCCGCAACCCGCTGGAAGTCTTCAACACGATCACAAAGAAGCAACGAGCGCATTCGATTAAATCGAACTATCTTCGCACAAGCCTGCGCGACGCCAGAGCGCAGGGTTCATCCGCCGTCAGCGGCGCCGACGCAGGGACATCAGCGCGAAGGCCCCCGCCGGCAGCGCAACACCGGCCGTCGACGAGCAGCCGCCCGACTTCGGATCGCATTTCAGACACGGCGCCTCGATGCTGCGGGGCGGCGTGCCCCGGGAGTAGTCGAGCCGCGTGCAGGTCGCGTCACGACAGGCGCCGCTCTTCTTGTCGTCGGTCTCGCACGAGTCGCCCACCTTCTTGCTCGAGCAGCCGGTGGTGTTCGCCGGGGGCACGTCGGCGAGGGCGGGCACGGTGAGCAGCAGGAGCACGGTCAGGAGGCGGGTGGACATGGCTCACGCGGGCAGCGCGACGCCGTGGAAGGCGTAGGGCTGCAGCGGCACGCTCGCGCGCGCGACGGGGCCCTTCGTGAGCGCCTTCGCGTCGAACACGAGCAGGTCGGTGCGGTCGCGTGACGGGTCGGACACGCAGCACACGACGTGCGCGTCCGTCGGGCCACCGCCGGGCGTGGGCACGAGCAGCGGCTCGCCCATGAAGGTGTCACCGGGGGTCGTCCACACCGCCTCGGGCCGCTCGAGGTCGTCGAGGTCGAGCGTCAGCACCGAGTCGAACGGGTCGGAGTGCGTGACGTCCGCGCGCGTCGCCGCCACCAGGAACGGCGCCTTCACGCCGTCCAGGTCCGGGTGGACACGGGGGAAGTCGATGCCGTAGCGGGACAGCACCTTCACCGATGACGTGCGCTGCTGCGGAGAGAGGGTGAGGCGCACCAGGCGTTGAGGCTTTCGCTCGTCGGGGAGCGAGGGATCGAGCGGCGAGGTCTGCCCGGTGAAGCCGAACTCGTTGCCGAAGGTGAAGTCCTCGAAGGCGCAGACGTCGAGCACGACCGAGTCGCCGTCGTCGAAGGCCTGCCCGTAGTGCACCGCGAAGACGGGCGCCGGCGTGGCGACCGCGATCGGCTCGGCCTTCTGGGCGCCGCGCGCCGAGGCGGGCGGACGTGGCACGAGGACGACCGCGCGCGCCTTCTCGGGAGCGGTCGACAGCATGTCCATCAACGTGGCGTTGCCCCGCGTCATCGAGAAGTACGTGAAGAGGTTCACCGAGAGCGGATTGAGCGCGAGCACGTAGAAGCGCTCGGTGATCACGAAGTCGTGCACGAAGCTGGCGGCGTCGAGCGTCACCTCGGTGCTGACGCGCTCGACGAAGTCGGGGCCGATCTCGCGAAAGCGCAAGGTCGTCACGCGCCCAGGCGCGGGAGACAGCCCCACCAGCACGCCGCGACGGCGATCGAGCCGCGTGTGCGCGAGGAACGCTTCCCGCTCACCGAGCACCCCGAAGCGCTCCACCCCCATCGTCTGGAGCGTCGCGGGATCGAGCGCGTGCGGCGGGCCGCCTTCCCAGCCCGCGAGCAGCTTGCCGGCGAAGGGCGTCAGCGTGGTGTTCGCGACGTTCTTGTACGGCGGGGCTTCGCGGTTCTTCGCCGCGCCGCCGTCCTCCGAGGGGTCGAACGGCAGCGTCGCCAGCCCGCGGTGCACCAGCCGGCCGGCGGACCGCTCGGCGCGGAAGGCCTCGGTGTCGACGAAGCGGGTGACGAGCTCGACGCCGCCCTCCTTCGTGAAGCGGAAGTCGCGCACGTAGCCGTGGCCGTCGAAGGGGTGCGCGAGCCGGCCGCCAAGCGCGAGCATGGCCGGGCCGTTCCACAGCGCGCGGGCGCCGCGGAGCGCGTCGGGCACCACGCCGTCGACGGCGCCGGGCGCGACGGTGACCGACACCTCCTTCGCCTCGACGGTGAGGGCCTTGTTCCACGCGGCGACGCGCGGCGAGTCCACGACGGTGCGCACCGGCCGCCGGGTGGTCGCGCACTTCGGAGCGAGCAGCGCCACCGTCCCGAGCTCGAGCAGATGTCGGCGAGACACCATAGGGTCAGGCTCCTTCCCCGAACTTCACGGTCTGATCGCACGTCACCGGCTCGGCCTGCTTCGGATCGAGGAAGCGCACACGCACGGTGTTCGCCCTCGGGTCGAAGGTGAGCGTCGTCGCCTGGAACGCGCCCGACGCGTAGAGGAACTGGGCTGGCGGGAAGAAGTCGGCGCGGTTGGCGGAGTAGCCCGGCTCGAGCACCACCGAGAGCGGGTTCACGTTGCCGGCCGGACCGAGGCACACCTCGAAGTACTTCCGTCGCGCGCCCACGGCCTCGACGCGGTGGATGGTGCCGAGGTGAATGTCGCCGGACAGGAACCACACGTTGTCGAGGCCCTTCGCGTCGATGAACGACAAGAGCTGTTCACGCTGCACCTGGTAGCCCTGCCACCGGTCGTTCCGGCCGGGCCACGACGCCTCGGGGAAGTTCGCCATCGGCACCGACACGAGCACCACCTTGAAGTGGCAGGGGCTCGCCTCGAGGCCGGCCTTGAGCCAGTCGAGCTGCGCGGGCGAGACGAACTGCTCCTGCGGGGTGCCGCGGGTGGTGCCCTTGCGCTCGGTGCGCAGGTCGGTGACGAAGAACTCCGCCGTCTGCCCCCAGCGGTACGAGCGCCAGACGGGGCCGTCTTCGAGCGGCAGCGTCTCCTTGAAGGTGGTGATGGCGCTCGAGACGAGCACGCTGCCGAGGCCCTCGCGCTCGACGTCGATGTTGTTGGTGAACTCGTGGTCGTCCCAGGTGAAGTACGCGCCGGCCGCCGGCATCAGCGCCCGGTAGCCCGGATCGGCGAGCTGCTCGCGCCACTTCGCGCGGTAGGTGGCGAGATCGACCGCGCCGTCGTTGTACGAGACGTCGCCGGTGTGCACCCAGAGATCGACCGGCTCCTTCGCCATCGCCTCGAGCGGCTTGAAGGGCCGGTAGCGGTACGAGGCGCACGCGGTGCCGCCGATGGTGAGCGGCTCCTTCCAGTCGTCGGGGAAGGCGGTGCGCACGCGGCCGATGGGGGAGCGCCTGGCGAGGTCGGTCGAGAAGAACGCGTACGAGTACCAGGTGGCGGGGGCGAGCCCCTCGACGCGCACCTTCACGTTGCCGTGGTCGGCCGGCACGTCGAGCGCCTGCTCCTTCACCAGCGCCACCTCGGCGTCGCTGCCCACCTCGCGCCACACCCGCAGCGTCACCTTCGCGGCGCCCTCGGCGCGGGTCCACAGCACGACGGAGGCCTTCGTCATCGCGCCGGAGGAGACGGTCTGCGGGAAGAGCACTTCGGTGAGCGGCACCGCGGCTGGCGCGAAGGCGATGCGCGCGGCGTTGTCGAACGGCTGGGGATCGACGGTGCGCGGTCCCGAGTCGGGCTTCGAGGTCGAGGGGCAGGCCGAGGTGGCGGCGAGCGCGCTGCCGGCGATCAGCACCTCACGACGGGTGGGAGCGACGAGACGAGAGCGGCGAGCCATGCCGCCCTCATATCAGGTGCCGCGAACGACGACGGCGAGGCCAGCGAACCGCCGACCCCGCCGCGAGTCCTCAGCCGCCGACTGGCCTCAGATGAAGTGCGAGAACAGGTTCCAGAACTTGCCGGTGATGATCTGCATCTTCGAGATGTCCTCGACCTTCATCGGCTTCGACTTCGCGATGTCCACCGTGAAGAGCCGGTCGAGCGTGTCCTTCGCGAACTTCTCGTCCTCGACGTTCAGGTTCATCTCGTACACGTGGTACAGCGCCACGTCATCGAGGTTCGACGAGCCCGTGGTGGTGAACTTGCCGTCGGTCACCATCACCTTGTCGTGGTTGAAGCCCGGGTACTCGTAGATCTTCACGCCCGCGCGAAGCATCTCGGGGTACTTCTGCCGCGCCGCCAGGTGGCTGAAGCCGTGGTCCGACTCGCCCGGGAGGATGACGTGCACGTCGACGCCGCGCTTGGCGGCCGCGATGAGCGCGTTCTGGATGTCGGGGTTCGTGCAGTACGGGTTCTCGATGTGGATGCTCTTCGTCGCCGTGTTGATGCGATCGAGGTACGTCTGCATGATCGCGCGGTTCTCACCGGGGATGTGCTGCACCGTGGTGATCTTCTGGTTCCCCGGCGCCTCGCCCGGCTTGTACTCGGGGAAGTAGCGCGACTTCACGCTCGCGTCGTCGCCCGGCACCTTGCCGCCGAGGTGCATCCACGCGCTCATCCACTCGCTCTGCATCTGCTTCACCACGTCGCCTTCGGCCTTCACCATCACGTCGTGGTACTCGTTGAGGTAGTGCTCACCGACGTTCATGCCGCCGGTGAAGCCCGTCTTCCCATCGACGATCACGATCTTGCGGTGGTCAGGCGCGTTGAGGACCTGGTCGTCGCGAGTGACGTCGACCATGTGGTTCGAGCGCGTCTCGATGCCCGCGTCCTGCAGCTTCTTGATCAGCTTGTTGCCCCCGCTCATCGGGTTCATCAGCATCGAGCCGATGCCGTCCATCATCACGCGCACGTCGACGCCGCGCTGCTTCGCCGCGATCAGCTTGTCGACCATCTGGTTGCCCAGCTTGTCGTCGTTGAAGATGTAGTAGCTCATGTGGATGTGATCCTTCGCGTTGTCGATGGCCTCGAAGACCTTCGGGAACGCGGTGTCACCCTTGATGAGCAGCTCGATCTTGTTGTTCGTCGTCGCCTTGTAGGTGTTGACCAGCTCGGACTCCGAGATGGTGCCCTGCTGGCGGAGCGCGTTGATCTTCTCGGCCAGACCGCTGGTCGGCCCGCCCCCCGGCTTGACGAGCGACGCATCGAGGGTCGCCAGGGCGCGCCGCAGATCGCTGCCTGAGAGCTCCGAGTTGAGCGCCTTGCGCAGCGTCTGGCCGGTGCTGGCCTCGAACTGCTTCGACACCGACGCGATGAACGCGGGCGGCTGGTTCTCGAGGGTCTTCAACACCGCGGCCTCGTCGGTGCCCACGCCCTTCATCGCCTTCGTGAGGGCTGCCACCGCGTCGTTGACCGGGTTTCCCGGCTGGTTGGCCGGCGCCTTCACCTCAGGCGTCGTCTTCGCCGGGCCGGTCGTGCCCCAGCCCTTCGCGACCTGCTCCGTCGTCGACGCCGGCTTCGGCTCGGGCTTCGCGGTGGGCGCCGGGGTGTTGCCGACGACGTTCGTCTGGTTCCGGTTGACTTTCATGGTCGTGGATCTCGTTCGAAGAGGAGGTGCGAAGTCAGTTGGCGAGGCCCGACGCGAACCGGCGCGCCGCGCTCTCATCGTCGAAGGTGCCGTAGAGCTTCTCGGCGCCGACTTCCTTCGTCGCCTCACGCGCGGCCTTGACGAGCTCCTTCTGCTTCACGAGGTGCGCGACCACCTCGAGGCCGGTGCCAGCGGCGCTCATCTCGATCTGCTGCATCGCCCCCGCGCCCCCGTCGTCGCACGAGGTGACGTCACGCAGGTCGAACAACATGCCGAAGGGCCGCCCGGCCAGCTTCTCGACCTGCGCCTTCACCGCTGCGGTGACGGGGTTGGCCGCCGCCGCGGTGAGGTCGCCTTCGAGGCGAATGGAGACGAACGCGAGACCTGCGTCCTGCTGCTCGAGCTTCACGTGGTGTTTCAGCGGCTGCGCCATGGGGTGGTGCTCCCTTCGAGAAAGGCAAACGGGTGCATTGAGCGCACAAACAGGCCACTTGTCGAGTGGTCAGCAGGGAAAAACACCCGGGCCTGTCGCCCTGCGCAACGAGGAACGCTGACCGTGGTATTTCCAGCACATGCGAGTCGCCCTCGTCTTCTTCCTCGCCGCAGGCCCCACGCTCGCCCAGGTGCCCATCACGAAGCAGCCCGACCTGGCCGCCTTCTCGGAGCAACTGAAGGCAGCGCTGAAGAAGGCCGCGAGGAGCCGCGACGAGCTCGAGGCCATGAAGCCGAAGCCGGTCGACGCGAAGGCGCTCGCGAGGGCTCTGCTGCTGATGGACTTCGTCGACGGCTGCAGCTTCGGCTCGTTCGAGAAGCGGTACGACTGCCCCGATCCTTCGCTCGCGAACGTGTCGATCACGCGGGCGGTCGAGGCGGGGGATCTCTCGTTCAAGCTCGAGGGGCCGCCCGGGAAGCTCGCGCTCACCCACACCAACTTCGAGTCTCCGCCGAAGCAGAAGACCGAGGTGATGAAGTGGAACGGGGAGCCGTACCTCCGGGTGACGGTGTTCGGCGAACAGGAGCACCACCGTGTGCTCTCGTTCGACGACGGCGTGCTGGTGGTGAAGGTGACGAAGGACGGGAAGATCGGCTCGAAGGACCCGAAGTGGTACCACCAGGTGCGGGTCGCGGTGCCGCGGATGTTCGAGTCCGACGGGCAGTGAGCCCTACTGGATCTCCACCGGCACGAAGCAGTCGATGGTCGTCTCGATTCGGAAGTTCGACTCGGTCGTGTGGCGCTCGGCGTGAAAGACGTCGAGCGGGTAGGTGAGGCCCCGCGTCAACTGCAGCGCCCCCGCTTGCTGATCGAAGTCGATGGTGCCCGACTCGGCGCCGTGCACGCCGCCGAGATCGAGCGCGAGGCGGCCGTTGACGAAGACGAAGACGTCGTCGTCGCCTCGGAAGGTGAAGACCTCGCCGCCGCGGTACGTGAAGCGCCCGTGAATCTCGGACGTGAAGTGGAAGTTGTGCGGGTGCCCCTCGTTGCCGAAGCCACGCCCGTCGAGCGGGAAGAAGTTCGGGTTGTCGTAGACGAAGCGCCCGGGCGAGGCCTGGGTGAGCGGCAGCGTCTCGCGGAACGTCATGTTGATGTTCGGCACGTCGCGGTACCACTGATCGAAGTTGGCGGCGCCCGAGGTGACGATGGGCATCGTCCGCGGCTCGGGGCCGTAGACGGGCTTGGAGCCGGGACCGAGCAGCGGCTGCACGATGCCGCGCTTCGAGCCGAGGAAGTCCTCGAAGTCGGGGTGCGCCTCGCGGAAGTCACGCACCGTGGCGACGATGGCCGGCACGCACCCGCCATCGGGAAGGTTCGAGCCACCGCCGCCCTGCCCGCCTCCACCGTTCCCGCCGCTCCCTCCGCCCTCGGCGCCGGCGAACCCACCGTCGGGCAGCAGGCGCCCGCCATCGCGGCCCCCCGTGAGGTACGTCGAGGAGCCGCAGTTGCAGCTCGCCAGCCACAGCACCACCGACAGGACGAGGAGCCGACGCATCGCGGAAAGACCCTACACCTTTCGGCGCGTCGCGTGAGCGCTGCGGCCGACCCACGGAGGACCCCCGGCTGAGGATGGGCATCGGTTCCAGCTCCTCAGCCAGACGGAAAGATCGTCGCCACGCCGACGGTGATCACCTCACCTGAGCGTTGCGCTACCGTGCGCACCGTGGCGATGCCGCCGACGGTCCCCGAAGAGCTCCAGCGCGAGAACGCCGCGCTGCGCCACGCCATCACGCTGCTGCACGAGGTCTCGCGGCTGGCCCACGGCGCGCTCGAGCTCGAGGCGACCTGCTACGCGGTGCTGACCGGTGTCACCGCAGGGGTCGGCCTCGGGTTCAACCGCGCGATGCTGTTCCTGCGCGATCGCACGGTGCGCGGCGTCCTCGAGGGCACCATGGCCGTGGGCCCGAGGGATCGGGCCGAGGCCGATCGCGTGTGGAAGGCCATCGAGGCCACCGAACACGATCTGCCGATGCTCTACGACGCGGGCCTCAAGGCGCGGAGCGCGCACGCGCCGCTCGATCAGCAGGTGCGGCGCACGCGGGTGCCTGTGGAGGGCGGCTCGGCGGTCTCGCGGGCGTTCCGGGAAGGGCGCCTCGTGCGCGCGGGCGACGGCTCCGACGACCTCGGCGGGCTGCTCGACTCCGCCACCGGGCTCGCGGCGCCGCTCACGGGCGCGAGCGGGGTCGAGGGCGTGCTGTACGCCGACAACGTCTTCACCGGCGTGACGAGCGATCCGGTGCTCGAGCACGTGTTCTCGCTGGTGGCCGATCAGGCGGCGCGGGCGGTCGAGAACGCGCGGCGCTTCGAGCGTGAAGCGAGGGCCGCGCGCACCGACGCGCTCACCGGCCTGGGGCACCACGGCGCCCTCATGGAACACCTGACGGCTGCCGTGCGCACCGCCCGCCCCGGCGCCCTGTCCCTGGTGATGGTCGACCTCGACGACTTCAAGCGGGTGAATGATCGGTTCGGGCACCTCGCCGGCGACGCGCTGCTCGCGGGCCTCGCGAACCGGCTGCGGGGCTCGGTGCGCGACGCCGAGGCCGTCTACCGCTACGGCGGTGAGGAGTTCTCGGTCGTGCTCGACGGCGTCGGCGCCGAGGCGGCGCGCACCCTGGCTGAGCGGCTGCGACGGGCGGTGGCTGACGAGCCATTCCCGGTGTCGGACGCGCAGACCCTCACGGTCACCTGCAGCGTGGGCCTCGTCTCGTGGGCGGCCGGCATGGGGCTGCACGACTTCGTCGACGCGGCCGATCAAGCGCTCCTCACGGCGAAGCGGACCGGCAAGAACCGCGTGGTGGGCTGACCTGCGTTCGCGCAGTCGTCTTTCCGGTTCATGCCTCACCAATACCGCCTGCGGACGCAAGGGCGTTTCCGCGATGACGAGCAGCCCTGCGTCACCGTCCCTGCGGCGGGCTTCTTGATGATGGTGATCCGCCGGCAGGCCCGTCGGGGCGGGAGTTCGTCAGCGGCTTGACCGGCGCTGGCGCGCGCGCTCGGCGTTTCGGCCCGAATCAGCGGGAACACGGCGGCGAAGGTGCTGGTGGCGGTGACCAGGGCGACGAGCGTGGCGATCATCGGACCTCCTCGTGCGCCACGCTGGTGTTGCGGATGATGACGATGCGGTTGAGGCGCTCCTTCTGCACCAGGGCCATGCGCTCACCGTCGAACAGCGTGCGGATGGTGGTGTGGTGGTTTCGCTCGGTGCCCATGTCGATGTCGTCTTCGTTGCGCAGCGACAGCGTGAGCGCCCCGAGCTCCTGCGCGAGCGTGAGGATCTCGGCCTCCTCGGGGATCACCAGCAGCGAGACGTTCGCGTACTCGCGCTGCCCGTCGGGCACGAGGTTGATGTTGGTGGTGCCGGTGATCTTTCCCGTCGCCAGCACGATGACGTTCTGCATCAGCGTCACTGCCACCTGCTCGCTGGTGTTCGGATCCTTGAAGGTGCCGATGATGTCGACGTGATCGTTGGGGCGCACCCACCCGCCGACCGACTGCGCGCCCTTCGTCTCGATGGTGATGGCGCGGGCCTTCTTCTGCACCTTCGTGGACAGGCGCTCGGCCGCCTTCGTCGTCTCGAACTGGCTCCACAGCAGCGGGTCGCCCGCCTGGATGGGCACCAGCACCTTCTGGTTCACGATGTACGAGGCCGAGTCGGGCTTCACCACCGACGAGGTGACGAACTGCTCGGGG
>JAEUJQ010000030.1 GCA_016793095.1 Myxococcaceae bacterium
GGACGGCAGGCGGTGGGACGGCAGGCGGTGGGACGGCAGGCGGTGGGACGGCAGGCGGTGGGACGGCAGGCGGTGGGACGGCAGGCGGTGGGACGGCAGGGGGTGGGACGGCAGGCGGTGGGACGGCAGGCGGTGGGACGGCAGGGGGTGGGACGGCAGCCGGTGGGACGGCAGGCGGCACTCCAGACAGTGGTTCCTTTTCCTGGGATGCAGGATGGCCAGCGAGCTGGACCGAGGTTGCACAGACGCTCTTCGCGACAGGCAACACCGACGCGAGCGTGCAGTTCTCGCTGGTCGAGATTCCCGGCCTGTCGTCGTCGGGTGCTCACTTCGTTGGCTCAGTGCTCTCCGCACACGGCTCCGTCATCTGCATTCCGGCAAACGCCGAGAACCTGGTCGAGTACCAGCCCGATGGTTCGGTGCGGACTGTCGGCAGCGTTTCCAGCCAACTGGCGAAATGGGAGGGAGGAGTACTCTTCTCCAACGGAACCGTGGTCGCGACGCAGTACCAGGCGAACGGCTTCCTCACCCTCACGCCCACATTCGTCGTGGACTCGCTGCCGGGCGTTGCCGGGGTCCAGTTCGAGGGCGCAGTGGTCACCTTGTCGGGCACGATGGTGTCTGCGGGCCTGACTGGATCCGGATTCGCGACTGGACAACTGGGCGCGAGCGCTCAGTTCTTCCCGATCGACGCGGGCCCGACGACCAGCAACTACTTCTCAGGCGCTGTGCTGCTTGGAGATGGCGCGAGCGTGCTGCTCGTCCCTCGAGGCGCCAACGCCTCGTGGCGGGTCAACGCAAGCGGGGCGAGCTCGAGGGCTGCCGAAGTGACGGGACACTCGGGCGGCCTGCTGCTCGAGAATGGCGACCCGCTCCTGATACCGACACTTGATGGACGCCCGTTCGTGCGGCTGCTTGCTGATGGAGGCGTGGTCGAGTCGGCGTCCACCCGCGGCGCGTTCGTCTCAGGCGCCTGGTCGACCAACGGCTTCGGCTACGCGATCCAGACCGACGGCCGGGAGGGACAGTACGCCATCATCGATCGCGACGGCGGGGTCACCATCCAGTTGCTCAGCCAACTGCCTGTGAGACTGCCGGACGGGGGGGTCGACCTCGCGGCGAGCCACATCCGCTCCACGACACATTACGGCCTCACCGCCCTGGCAGATGGGCGACTGGTGTCCTGCCCTTACCAATCGCCACACCTGCTCGTCCTGACGCCCGCGAACCGGCGCACGTTGCCGCTCAGCGTGATGACGTCACCCTGGCTCAACAAGCTCTGACGCCGAGGCACATCTTTCGCGTGCCGAGGCCACTGCGCGAACGCAGGTCTGAGGCGGTGTCAGGCGTGCGGGCCGCGAGCGCGGCGATGTCCGGCGCTGAGTTCGCGGGCCACGACACTGCTCGGTCATCGCGCCGTCGAAGGGCCTCGGCTCGACGTCACCTGTCCAGCAGTCCCATGCCGGCGCCATAGGGGAGCTCGATGAGCAGGGCCCCGGTGCCTTCCGCGTTGCCTTGCACTCTCCTCCCGGCCGTTCTGGATCAGCCAGCGGCTCGCGCGCCTCAAGTTCGCTGTGTGAGCGCGACGTCGCCCGTCCGGTCGGCGTGGTCGGCCGCAGAAGGCCAGCCTCTTCGCTTCGACATGCCAGTGGGACGCGGGTCGGACGCCTACCGCGCCGACAGCACACCCTCGGCCGACACCCGCACGCCCGTCTTCGGAAAATCCCTCGAGGACAGCTCGGCGATGGCCTTCTCTCCGCGGCGGGCCTCGTCGCGCATCGGCACGCCCCTGCCCTCCTGCTTCGTCGAGAAGAGCCGCCCGGTGACGAAGCGCCCGTCGTCGCCGAGCTCGACCTCGAGCACCACCGAGACGCCCAGCGCGCCGCCGAGACTGAAGCGGCCGTACGTCGCGAAGTTGCCGAGCGAGTAGGCGATGAGACGGCCGCGGTACAGCTCCATGCCCCGCAACACGTGCGGCCCGTGACCGAAGACGACGTCAGCTCCCGCGTCGATGACGGCGTGGGTGAAGGCCTTCAGGTCGCCCCGGTTCTCGCCGAGGTACTTCTCGGGGCCGTCCTTCACGCGGTCGGCGCCCAGCCCTTCGGCGCCGCCGTGAAAGCTGACGATGACGACGTCGTGTGTGCTCGCAGCCTGCTCGACGAGCTTCCTGGCGGCCGCGACGTCGTTGACGTCGTTCGTCGCCGTCGAGGTGTGGAACGCCACCAGCGCCACCCGCTTCCCCTTCGCGGTGGTGGAGCCGATGGTGCCCGGCGGTCCGCTCCAGACGATGCCCTGCCCGTCCAGCGCGCGCTCCGTCTCGCGGCGGCAGGCCTCACCGAAGTCGCCCGCATGGTTGTTCGCCGTCGAGCCGAGGTCGATGCCCGCCGCCTTGAAGTACGGCGCGTAGCGGGTGGGCGTTCGGAAGGCGAAGCAGTTGCCGCCCTTGCGGCACTTCGCCGAGGTCCCCGTGTCACAGAGCGGGCCCTCGAAGTTCGCGAAGGTGAGGTCCGCGTCCTGAAGGAGCGGCGCGACGTCCTCCAGCAGGGTGGCGCCGTCAGCTGGCGGGAGGTGGCCCTCAGGCACCGAGGTGCCGAGCATCATGTCGCCCACCGCGCGCAACCGCAGCGTCCCGCCGTCCTGGGCGAGCACCAACGCGATGGCGAGGAGGGGCGTCATCCGAGAGAGGCGTCGCGAGGGGCGCCGGGCGGCGGCAGGCGAACGTGGGGCGGCGGCAGGCGAACGTGGGGCGCCGGCGTGCTCGAGCGCGGGGAGGCCCTCGAGCGAGAGGGGAAGACCCGCTTCATCGGCTACTCGGGCGGTGAGGCGCGGAGCGCATGCGGGGCTCGTCGGCGGAGACACCACCGCCCCGCGACTCCGCTCGAAGACGTGGCGGAGCGGCAGGGCCGTTCAGTGAACTCGTCAGAAGTTCTCGTGGGCCAGCGACTCGCCGAGGCGCGGGTCGTTGATGGCGACGGCCTTGTTCTTGTTGAGGAAGAAGCCGAACACCGCGAACAGCGCGCCCACCATGCCGAGCAGCGCGGTGACGTCGAGGTACGAGAGGGCCAGGTGCGGCTCGTGGTGCCCGCCGCCGTGCATGCCGAAGTTCGGCATGATGAGCCAGTACATGTCCACGAGGTGCATGACGAGCATCCACACGCACGCGATCGCGAGGCCCGTGCGGTGGCGCTTCACGTGCCGCGACACCAGGTAGAAGAAGGGCACGAAGAAGTGCAGCACCGGCAGCGCGTACGAGATGTACTCCCAGCCACCCTCGACGCGCACCATGTAGAACTCGGTCTCTTCCGGAATGTTCGCGTACCAGATGAGGATGAACTGGCTGAACGCGATGTACGCCCAGAAGACGCCGTAGCCGTAGACGTACTTCCCGAGGTCGTGGAAGTGCTCGGTGGTGATGGCCTTCGTCAGCACGCCCGCCTTCTGCAACCCCATCGCCAGCAGCGCGAGGAAGGCGTTGAAGGCGAGGATGGACGCCGCGAAGTAGTAGACACCGAAGATGGTCGAGTACCAGTGCGGCTGGAGCGACATCATCCAGTCGATGGCCTGGAAGCTCTGAGAGAGCGCGTAGAGCGCGATGCCGGGCGTGCTCACCACCACCAGGCGCTTCACCATGCCCTCGCGCACCGTCGGGTTCGTCTCGGCGTCCATCTTCGTCGAGGTGCTGTAGAGCACCCACGCCAGCACGCACCAGATGCCGAAGTAGAGCGCCGCGCGGGCGAAGAAGCCGCCCGAGGTCAGGAACCACGTCTTGCGCGCGAGGATCTCGTCGATGTGGTCCGCGTGCGTCCACGGGTAGAGCTCATGGAAGCCCAGCGTCGCGATGGGGATGAAGAGGAACGCGAAGACGGGCAGCGTCACCGCCACCGTCTCGGCGATGCGGCGCAGCACCACGTGCCACGACGCCTTCACCGCGTGGTTGATGAGCACCCAGCCGAGCGCGCCCAGCGCGAGCGCCAGCACGGACTCGAAGGCCCACAGGTACGAGAACATCGCCCGGGCCTTGTTCTCGCCGGTCGCCGAGGCGAGCGTGGCGCCGAGCCCGATGACGGCCATGGCGCCGCCGATGACGGGCAGCTTCGCCCACAGGCTCGAGGCGGGAATCGTGATGTCGGTCGGCTTTTCGATGGCGTGGCTCACGAGGTCCTCACTTCAGCGTCTCGAAGTACTTGGCGAAGCTCTCGGCTTCGACGTCGGTCACCACCGCGGGCGGCATCGCGGGCGGGTAGCCGTCCACCACCTTCGCCATCGGCTGGCGGATCGACTCGGTGACGTAGGCGAGGTCGACCACGACGTCGCCCGCGCTCGTCTTCTCGGTCTTGCCCCACAGGCCCTTGAGCGACGGGCCCACCAGCTTCGAGCCGTCGATGGAGTGGCACGCGTTGCAGCCCTTCGTCTTGTACAGCTTCTTGCCGAGCTCGGCGCTGGCCACCTTGTCGTCCACCGGTGGGCCCGCGTCGCCGCCGGGCTCCCACGACTGGTTGCCGTCCTTCTGGCGCTCGAGGTCGCGCACGAAGGCGACGACGGCCCAGCGGTCTTCCACCGGCAGCTGCGCCGCGTACGACGCCATATTGCCGTTGTTCACGCCCACCGCCATCGCGGCGTACAGCTTGCCGTTGAAGAGCTCGCGCACCCGCTCGCTGTGCATGGAGGGCGGCGGCACCAGCAGGCCCTTCGAGGTGTTCACCACGCCGTCGCCGTCGCCGTTGGGGCCGTGGCAGGGCGCGCAGAACACCTTGTAGCGGTCCTTCCCGCGGGCGATGACGTCGCTCTTCGGCGCGCCGTCGTCACCCTTGATGCTCGCCGGCAGCTTGATGACGTACTCGCCCTTCTCGTCGGTGCCCTTGAACCACGCGTCGTCGTCGTTCAGCTGCCCGATGGCGACGGTGCCCTCGACGGGCGGCAACATGGTGCGGCCCTCGGGGAAGAGGCCGGTCGTGTCCTTGCGGAACGGCCGCACCTTCTCCTGGGTGTCCATGTTGTGAATGAGGTGCACGGGCGGCTTCTCGGACTCCCAGCCACGGCACGAGAGGCCCACCAGCACCACGACTCCGCTCCACAAGACGTTTCGCATGGTGACCTCAGGGCTCCAGCTCTTCGACGAGCGTGGCGCCGGACTCCGAGAGCAGCTTCTTGGTCGCCTCGAGGTTGAAGCGCGGGTCCTCTGCCTCGATCATGATGAAGAACTTGTCGTCGGTGACGCGCTCGAACGCCTTCGACGCGAAGACCGGGTGGTACGGCTGCGGCAGGCCGTTCATGATCCAGTTCGCGAGGAACGCGGTGACGCAGCTCGAGAGGACCGTCACCTCGTACCAGACAGGCACGAAGGCCGGCATCGAGAACAGGGGCTTGCCGCCGACGATCATCGGGTAGGCCCAGCCCATCGCCCACGACTGGAAGAACAGCATGAAGGTCGAGCCGGTGAGGCCGACGATGAGCACCGCCCAGGGCAGCTTCGTCGGCGGAATGCCCATGACCTTGTCGAGGCCATGCACGGGGAACGGCGTGCACGCGTCCCACTTCTCGTAGCCCGCCGCCTTCACCCGCTCACAGCCGTGGGTCAGCGTCGCCGGGTTCTCGTACTGCGCGAGCAGGCCCCACAGCTTCTTGTCGGCGCTCATGAGTGACCTCCCGAGGTGGCGACCGCGGTGGCGGGCACTCCCGAGGCGACCGGCGCGGGCGCGTCACCGTGGGCGTGCTCGCCGTGCGCGTGGCCGCCGTGCGCGTGCGCGTGGCCGTAGCCTTCCCAGTGCGGGTTCGCCTGCGGCATCACCGACTTCACCTCGCTCATCGCGACGACCGGGAAGAAGCGCACGAAGAGGAGGAAGAGGAAGAAGAAGAGGCCGAACGTGCCCGCGAAGAAGAACACCTCGGTCACCGGCACGAAGTACTCCCAGCTCGAGGGCAGCGCGTCTCGGTGCAGCGACGTCACCGTGATGACGAAGCGCTCGAACCACATGCCGATGTTCACGAAGATGGAGAGCACGAAGGTGATCTTCACGTTCGTGCGGATCTTCTTGAACCAGTACAGCTGGGGCGTGATGACGTTGCAGCTCATCATGATCCAGTACGCCCACCAGTACGGGCCGCCCATGCGGTTCAGGAACGTGAAGCCCTCGTACTGGTTGCCCGAGTAGGCAGCCATGAAGAACTCCATGCCGTACGCGTACCCGACGAGCGAGCCGGTCAGCAGGATGATCTTGTTCATGTTCTCGATGTGCCGAACGGTGATCAGGTCCTTGAGGCCGAGCCACTCGCGCGCGGGGATGGCGAGGGTGAGCACCATCGCGAAGCCCGAGAAGATGGCGCCGGCGACGAAGTAGGGCGGGAAGATGGTGGTGTGCCAGCCGGGCAGCTGCGAGACGGCGAAGTCGAACGAGACGATGGTGTGCACCGAGAGCACCAGCGGCGCCGAGAAGGCGGCGAGGATCTGGTAGGCCTTCTCGTACGTCATCCAGTGGCGCATCGAGCCGCGCCAGCCGAGCGACAGCACGCCGTAGAAGTACCGGCGCCACTTGATGGTCGCGCGGTCACGCAGGGTGGCGAAGTCGGGCACCAGGCCGGTGAACCAGAACAGCAGCGAGACGAGGAAGTACGTGTTGACGGCCCACACGTCCCACTCGAGCGGGCTGCGGAAGTTCGGCCACAGGCCCATCTGGTTGGGAATCGGGAACAGGTAGTAGTCCATCCAGATGCGGCCGGTGTGCAGCGCCACGCACGAGCCGGCCGCGATGACGGCGAAGATGGTCATCGCCTCGGCGAACCGGTTGATGCTCGTGCGCCACTTCTGCCGGAACAGGTAGAGGATGGCCGAGATGAGCGTGCCGGCGTGGCCGATGCCGACCCAGAAGACGAAGTTGACGATGTCCCACGCCCAGGCGACCGGCGTGTTGTTGCCCCAGATGCCGGGGCCTTCCCAGAAGAGGTACCCGACGTAGCCGCCGAACATCGCGGCGCCGGCGGCCGCCAGCGCGATGCCGAACTTGAGCCCGTTCGGCGTCTTGAGCAGCGGGTACTCGTTGATCTTCACGACCATCTCGGTGACGGCGTGAAAGTCATGGGGCCCGCGCACGAGGGCTTCACGCCCTTCGATGACCTCGGGCAGCACGACGTCGCCGCGCGTCTTCGGGTCGTCGGGCAGCGTCACGGTGGCAGTTGGCGTTCCCATCAGGCCAGCTCCTCGTTCTCGTTGCGAACGCGCGCGAGGTACGTCGTGCGCGGGCGTACGTTGAGTTCCTGCAGCATCTCGTAGTTGCGCTCGCTGCTCTTGAGCGCGAACACCTTCGACTTCTCGTCGTTGATGTTGCCGAAGGTGATGGCGTTGGTCGGGCACGCCTGCTGGCAGGCGGTGACGATGGACCCGTCAGGCAGCGCCTTGCGGTCCTGGCCCTTGCGCTTGGCGGCGATCTTCGCCTCGTCGATGCGCTGGGCGCAGTACGTGCACTTCTCCATCACGCCGCGGTAGCGCACCGAGACGTCCGGGTTGCGCTGCAGCTTGAGCGTCTTCATGCGCTCCTGCCAGTACGGCTCGACGTAGACGTTCGCGCTGTGCGTGTAGTCCAGGTAGTTGTAGCGACGCACCTTGTACGGGCAGTTGTTGGCGCAGTACCGCGTGCCGATGCAGCGGTTGTACGCCATGGTGTTGACGCCCTCTTCGTCGTGCACGGTGGCAGACACGGGGCAGACGGGCTCGCAGGGCGCGTTCTCGCAGTGCATGCACGCGACCGGCTGGTGCACCGCGGTGGGCGCGTCGACGTCGCCCGTGAAGTAGCGGTCGACGCGAATCCAGTGCAGCTCGCGGCCCAGCAGCACCTGCTCGCGGCCGATGGACGGAATGTTGTTCTCGGCCTGGCAGGCGATCGCGCAGTAGTTGCAGCCGATGCAGGCCGACAGGTCGATGACCATGCCCCACTGCTGGCCCTCGTAGATGACCTCGGTGTGCGGCTGAATCGGCTTCGACGGCCGGTTCTTCGGCGTGCCGAGGGTGACCAGGTTCGCGGGCATGTCACCCTTGCGCGCGAAGTTGGCGTCCTTCTGGTACGTGTTCGCCGTCGCCGAGCGGAAGAGCGGGCGGTCAGACAGGCCCAGCTTCCGGTGGGGCGAGTCAGCCGGCTCGTCGAGCATGCCGACGAAGGTGAGCTCCTTGAGCGGCGAGGCCGGCACCGAGAAGTGGTCCTGCGTGGACGCGAGCACCTGCGTCTTGCCGGTCTTCGTCAGCTTGACGCCCGTGACGACGCCGAGGCCGTTGTCGAGCAGCGGGTTCACGTCGACGCCGATGCCCTTCGCCACCTCGCCGAGCGCCCGGCCGTAGCCCTGCAGCATCGAGACGGTGCCGTTGGGCAGACCCGGCAGGATGAACGTGGGCGCCGTGATGGACCTCCCGCCCGCCGCCACCTCGACGAGGTCGGCGGTGTAGCCGTTGCGCTCGACCTTGCTGCCGATGCCCAGCTCCTTCGCGAGCGCGGGGCTGAGGAGCAGCGCGTTGTCCCAGCAGAGCTTCGACATCGTGTCGGGCAGCTCCATCACCCACGACACGTTGGTGAGGCGGCCGTCCCGTGGGTGGCCCTGCACCGCGACCAGCTCGTAGCTGTCCTTCGCGGGCGTCACGCTCTTCACCGCGCTCACCGCGGTGGCGATCTCGGCCGGCTTCGCCGCGACCGCGGCCGTCGCGAACGCCGTGCCCGGCACCACGCCGTCGTGCAGCGCCTTGCGCCAGGCCTTCTCGTTCGCCAGCACGCCGCCGGTCGCACGCCAGGTGGCCTCGACGAGCTTCTTGTCGTTCGTCTCGGCCTCGCCCGCCAGCACCGCGAGCAGCGACGTGAGCGGCCGCCCCGAGAAGAGCGGGAGGATGATGGGCTGCACCAGGCTGACCGTGCCGTCCCACCCGCGCGCGTCGTCCCAGGACTCGAGGAAGTGCGCGAGCGGCGCGTGCCAGGTGGCCTTCGTGCCGGTCTCCTCGGGGAAGAGCCCGAGGTGGATGGACGTCTTCGCCTTCGCGAGCGCCTCGCCGAACTTGAGCGCGCCGGGCGCCGTGTAGACCGGGTTCACGTCGCACAGCACGACGGTGTCGATGGCGTTCTCGTTGAGCGCCTTCGTGAGCGCCGCGAGCTGCTCGAACATGCTCGGGTGCTCGGCGGCGTCGCCCTGCGCGACCGCGTCACCTTGCGAGACCGAGAGCCCTCCGCCCAGCGCCGCGTTGATGGCGAAGGCCAGCGCGTGCACCGCCGCGGGCTGCCGCTCACCGACGAAGAGGGCCGCCGCGCCCTTGTTGGCGGCGAGGTCCTTCGCGAGCGCCGAGATGAACTTCGTCACGTTCTCGGGCAGCGCGCCGCCCTCGAATGCGCCGAGCGGCCCCAGGTCCACGCCGTTGGCCGCGAGCGCCTTGCCCAGCGCCTTCATCACGTCCACGCCCTGGCTCGCGGCCACGCGCACGCGGTGGTCGGCGTTGGTGCCGGTCGCGCTGAAGACGGACTCGGCCACGTACAGCCGCTGCATCTTCGCGAGGTCGTCGCGGGTGTGCACCGCACGGCTGGCCCCGAACTGCCGCGCCAGCTTCAGGTGGTCGGGGCCCGAGACCAGGAAGTCGGAGTCGAGCGCGAAGAGGACCTTCGTGTTCGTCAGGTCATAGTGAACGCGCGCGCCCGCGCCGAACGCGAGGTGCGCGCCCTGGTGCTGGTTGTCAGGCGCGAGCGGGTCCCAGCGCACCACCTTCGCCTGCGGGAGCCGCGTGGTGATGGCCTTGAGCAGGCGCTCCGCGGTCGGGCCGAGCTCGTCCTCGACGACGAGGGCCAGGCCCTGCCCCTGCGCGCCGGCGAACTTCGTGGCGAGCTCCTTGAACGCCGCGTCGAACTTCTCCCACGTGCTGGCCTGGCCGCCCTGCATGGGCGCGCGCGCGCGCTCAGGGTCATACAGACGAAGGACCTCGGTCTGCGCCCAGATGTCCGTGGCGCCGAGCGAGCCGGGGTGGTTCGGGTTGCCCTCGATCTTCGTCGGGCGACCGCTGTTCGCCTCGACGATGAGGCCCAGCGCCCCCTCGGAGCGCTGCATGGCGGTCGAGTAGAACATGCGCACGCCCGGCACGACCTGCTCGGGCTGCTTCACGAACGGCAGGATCTCCTCCTGCGGGCGGCGCGCCGGCAGCTTCTCGCAGCCCGCGAGCGAGCCGAGCGCCATCGCGGCGCCGCCGATCTTCAGCGCGTCGCGGCGGTTGAAGCCCTCGGCGGGGACGACACCGTTGGGGAACTCGACGTCGAGCTGCTCACGGACGGCGGGGGCGCCTTCCTTGTGCGCGATGGAGCGCCAGTAGGTCGGCGTCTCGTTCATCTGCTCGCGAATCGGGGCGTAGGGGTCTTTCTTCATGGGGGCGGTCTCGAAGGAAGAAGACGAAGACGTCTCAGCGGTGGCAGCCGGAGCACCCGGCCGTCGCGTAGGTGAGCAGCTCGCCGTTGGGCCCGCGCTTCGCGGCGCCCGAGAGGCTGCCCGGCGGGTTCAACGTGGCGGCGATGCGGGTGGCTTTCTCGGCCCAGCCGAGGTCCGGCTTCCAGCCCATCGCGGTGAGCGCCTCGACGGGGCGCAGGTTCGGCGCGGGGTCGGAGTGGCAGTCGAGGCACCAGGCCATCGAGAGCGGCTGCGTCTGCCTGACGACCTCCATGGTGTCGATGCGCCCGTGGCAGGTCTCGCAGCCGACCGCGGCGCGGTTCTCGCCGACGCCGACGCCCATGTGGGCCGAGTGGTTGAAGTAGGCGAAGTCGGGCGTCTTGTGAATGCGCACCCACTCCACCGACTTGCCGCTCTGCCACGAGTCGCGCAGCGGCTTGAGCTTCTCGGAGTCCTTCTTCACCTGGGAGTGGCAGTTCATGCACGTCTGCGTCGGAGGTACGCCGGCGTGCGGCCCGCGCTCGACGTAGGAGTGGCAGTACCGGCAGTCGATCTGCATGTCGCCCGCGTGCAGCTTGTGGCTGTACTCGATGGGCTGCGACGGCTTGTAGCCGACGTCGGTGTGCCACGGAGACGCCCACCAGTAGAGGGCAAACGTCACGGCGCCACCGCCAACCACCGTGCCGAACAGCGCCAGGCCGGGAGTCTGGTTCCACCACTTCGGGAAGATCTGAGCCATTGTCGGGGGGACCTCGCGAGAGCGTGCCGCGTGTAGCGGTAACGGGCCGGAGCCTCAAGAAAGAAACCGAACCCGCCCTCGGCGAGAGCGATCGCGATCAAGCCTGCTGCAAGCCATTCGTTTCACTTCGAACACGAGCGATCTCCACGTGCTGTCGCGCTCGCGAAGACGCCTCGCGCCCACGTGCGATGAGGCCCGCGGCAACGACGCGAGAAGCAGCGCTCATCGCCATGCGCCGCGCTGCGGTCGGCGAGGCCGGCGGGCACCGGGCCCGACGAGGTGCGGAGCCTTCGTCAGGTGTGCCAGTGCTGACTCCTGGGCGCGCTCGCCCTGGCCCGACGGGCATGAGGCCGCCCGCGAGCCGCTTCGCCAGCGCTGAGCGGCGCGCTTCGCTCAGGGGTCGGGGCCGTGCTTCGCGAGCAGCCGCGCGGCGTTGATGGCGTTCCCGCGTCCCGCCTGGTCGGCGCGCCAGAAGTCGCGCACCATGCCGCGCTGGTCCACGAGGGCGAACGCCGGCAGGGCGATCTGCTCCGGCACGGTGGACCCGGCGTCGAAGCCGCCGCGAAGCGCCCACGCGGCGTGGAAGGCGCCGAGCACCGGCGCGAGCCTCTCATCCGGACCCGTCACGAGCTGCCAACGGCCCATCGCCATCGCCTTCAGCGCCGGCGCGGTCTCGGCCTTCACGACGGACACGAACTGAATCGCGTTGTCGAGGTCGTCGGTGTGGTCGAGGCCACGCCCGAACGCGCGCTGGCCTTCCATGCACCGGTCGTCACACGGCGCGGGGACGAACGAGAAGAGCACCACCCTGCCCGCGAGCTCCGCCGAGCCGAACGCGCGGCCGTCGTCCACCGTCGAGAGCGACCACTGCCCCAGCGCGGCGATGGGTGGCGGCGCCTTGAGGAAGCGCTTCTGCAGGAAGGGCAGCGCGGTGAGGAAGATGACGCCGACGACGAAGGCGACGACGTACGGGTTGAGCCACTTCGGGCCCAGCGACGTCGGCTGCTCTGGCTGGACCTCAGTCGTCACCTTTCTTGCCCTTGCCCTTCTTCTTCCCGCGCCCGCGCTCGCGGTCGTCGTCGTCGCGCTCCGCGTCCTTCACCGCCTTCTTCCACTTGCGGTACTGGCCGGGCGCGAGCCTCACCAGCGTCACCGGCACTCCCCGCTCTTCCACGACGACCCAGCCGCCCCGGTGCGTCTTCGTACGAAACCAGCGGTCATCGCGGCGGCACCAGTACCAGCCATCGACGAAGAAGACCTCGTCGTCATACTCGGGCACCACCTGCACGCCCGGCTGCACCACCACCAGCGGCGGCGGCGCCTCGAAGACGATGGTGGGCAGGGCGACGTCGATCTTCACCTGCACCTGCGCCAGGCTCGTCGTTGCGGCGAGCACTCCGAGGGTCACCAGGCTCCGCTTCATGCTCGTCCTCTTTCTCCGTCAGGGCTGCTCGGGGGTCGCGCTGCGCTCGACGCCGGTGTGCTGCGCGTCTTCGGCGTCGCGCTGCTTCGACGCCCGATAGAGCCAGAAGGCCACGCTGCCGATCATCGCCAGCGGCAGGAGCGACACGACGCCCGTCATCGCCAGGTAGGCCCACTCGGTGCCTTCCTGGCCGGCGCCGCACACGGAGCAGGCGAGCACGAGCGCGTTCATCAGAAGTACACCCGGGCGTAGATGACCGGCCACATGAGGACGACGAAGTACCAGAAGACCTGGGCTCCGAAGAAGAGGCCCCCCTTCAGCGCCCCGCGGAAGAGCTGCGCGACCACCAGCCCCAGGACCACCAGCGCACCGATGGCGTGTACGCCGTGCATGCCGACGATGAGGTAGAAGAACGCGCCCAGGCGGCTCGACGTCAAGGTGAGCCCACCTGACAGCAGCTGCGCCCACTCCCGGCCCTGGAGCGCGACGAAGGCCGCGCCGAGCAGCCACGAGGCCAGCACCGCCCACTTCGACGAGCCCTTCTTCCTGGCGTGCAGCAGCTGCCCCACGAGCAGGAGGGCTCCGGAGCTCAGCAGGGCGAGGGTGTTGTAGAGCGTCGCGTCCTTCGGGAGCGTCGGCTGGCCCGGCACCGGCCACGTCCCCGCGGGCGCACCCGAGCGGCTGATGGTGAACGCGCTGATCAAGCCGACGAAGAACATCACCTCGGCGACGACGAAGATGAGCGTCCCCAGCACCGCGCTGGGCACGACGGGACGGTTCGGGCGCGGCGCGGTCATCGCGGGTGGAATAACGCCTGCGTCTGCGAGCGCCATGGCCGCCTCGGTCGTCAGTGCGCGGGCGCGGGCTCGGCCGGCTTCTCGCCCGCCTTGTGCTCGCCGCCGTGCGCGTCGTGACCACCGCCGGCCTTGAGGCCTTCCTCGACGGTCTTCTTCGCGGCGACGTTCGACCAGCGGTGGCCGTCGTGACGGAGCACGTCAGGGCCGACGCCGCCCACCATCAGCACCATGAGGGCCACCATGGTGATGAGGAGATAGGCGACGTACTTCTTCTCGACGCCGATGTGCATGAAGTTCTTGAGCACCAGGTACGCCTTCACGATGGCGATGCCGAAGGCGGTGATGAGCGTCACCACGCGAATGCCGAGCTCGGGGCCGATGACGGACACCACGAGCAGCACGAGCAGGATGCCCCAGATCCTGATGTAGAACTTGTCGTCGTGGGCCGCGTGGCCGTGCGCGTTCGACGGCTCGGCGCCGGGCGCCGCGGGAGCGTGTGCGTTGTCAGACATGGGCGCGCCTCACTTCGCGATGTAGAGGAGAGGGAAGAGGAAGATCCACACCAGGTCGACGAAGTGCCAGTAGAGGCCGGCGTTCTCGACCCGCTGCAGCTCCTTGTTCTTCGCGGCGTCGGCGGCGACGAACATCATCACGATCATGCCCGCGATGACGTGCAGGCCGTGGAGCCCGGCGGCCGTGTAGTAGAACGACCAGAACGTGTTCGAGGTGATGGTGTAGCCGTGCTGGATCTCGTTGGTCCACTCGAAGCTCTTCACCACGAGGAACACCGCGCCGCCGCCGATGGTGGCCCACAGCAGCTTCGCGGCGCGCTTGCCGTCACCCCGGCTCGCCGCGTTGTGCGCGAGCACCGCCGACAGCGACGAGGTGAGCAGCACGAACGTGTTGAAGGCGCCGGCCCAGGTGTTCGTGTGCACCGACTGGTTGGCCCACTCGGGGTGCCCGAGGCGGTGCATGATGTAGCTGCCCAGCACGCCGCCGAAGATGACGATTTCGGAGGCGATCAGCCACCAGACGGCGAGACGCCCGGTGGGCATCCCGGTGACTTCGCGGGTCGTTGCGATCGGTCGAATCACAGGTCGCTCGTTTTCAGGACTTCGTGGGCTCAGGCTCGGTCTGCGGCCACCAGTCGGCCTGGCGGTCGGGGTGGCTGTACTCGTAGGGGCCCCGGTAGACGTTCGGCAGGCCCTGCGGGAAGTTGCCGTGCGGCGGCGGCGACGGCGCCTGCCACTCGAGCGTGTTCGCCTCCCACGGGTTCGCCGGCGCCTTCGCGCCCTTGAACAGCGAGTAGAAGAAGTTCACCAGGAACACGACCTGGAACGCGAGGAGCACGAGCAGCGCGAGGGTCGCGAGAATGCGCATGTCCTGCATGCCGGCCTTCATCAGGTCGGGGAAGTGCCGGTAGTCGTAGATGCGGCGGTGGTCACCGCGCGCCCCGAGGAAGAAGAGCGGGATGAAGATGAAGTTGAACGAGATGATGGTGCCCCAGAAGTGCACCTTGCCCCACGTCTCGTTCATCATCTTCCCGAACATCTTCGGGAACCAGTACGTGATGGCCGCGAACGACCCGATGAAGGCGATCGGGAAGAACGTGTAGTGGAAGTGGGCGATCACGAAGTACGTGTCGTGGAAGTAGATGTCCGAGCCCGACGCGCCGAGGAAGATGCCCGTCACGCCGCCCAGCAGGAACTCGGCGATGAACGAGAGCGCCCACAGCATCGGCGTCGTGAGGCGAATCGAGCCGCCGTACAGCGTGCCGATGTAGACGAACACCATCTCGGCGACGGGGATCGAGATGAGCAGCGTCGTGACGCTGAACACGTTCGCCATGCGCGGGTCGATGCCGGCGATGAACTGGTGGTGCGCCCACACGAAGAACGACAGCACGCCGGTGCCGATGGCCGTGTAGAGCACCGTCTTGTAGGCGAAGAGCTTCTTGCGCGAGAAGACGGTGATGATCTCGGCCACGATGCCCATCGCCGGCAGCAGCACCACGTAGACCTCGGGGTGCCCGAAGAACCAGAACAGGTGCTGCCACAGCACCGGGTCCCCGCCCTTCGCCGGGTCGAAGAAGCCCGTGCCGATCTGCTGGTCGAACAGCAGCATGACGGCGCCTGCGATGAGCGGGCCCACCGACGCCATGAAGAGGATCGACGCGATGATGATCATCCACACCACGATGGGCACGTCGAACATCTTCATGCCCGGCGCGCGGGAGTTCATCACCGTGGTGACGAAGTTGATGCCGCCGAGGAGGAAGGCGGCGAACTCGAGCGCGACCGCCAGCAGCCACATCGACGACCCCAGGCCGGTGAGGCTGTACTCCGCCTTCGCCGACAGCGGCGGGTACGACGTCCACGCGCCGCCGAACGCGCCGCCGGGCACGTAGAACGAGGCGATGAGCACGATCGAGCTGATGAGGAACAGCTGGTACGAGAGGCGGTTGAGCCGCGGGAACACCATGTCGTCGCAGCCGATCATGAGCGGGATGAGGTAGTTCCCGAGCGCGGCGATCAGCACCGGCATCGCGACCCAGAAGATCATCACCGAGCCGTGCGTGGTGACGAGCGCGTTGTAGTCGGTCGCCGTCACGCGGCCGTAGCCCGGCACCGACATGCCTGGAAACGCGAGCTGCATGCGGAAGGCGTACACGGTGAAGCCACCGATGAGCGCCATCGCCATGCCGGTGAACAGGTACTGCATGGCGATCATCTTGTGGTCGGTGGACCAGAGGTACTTCTTGATGAAGCCCTCGTCGTGGTGCGCGTGCCCGTGGGCGTGGTCCTGCTCGGCGTGAGCCGCGGTGCTCATGGCATTCCTCCTGCGCTGGTCGGCGGCGTCGTCGGGGCGACCTCGGCCAGCTTGGGCGCGTTGGTCGTGTTCCAGACGCGGTGCTGGGCCTCGTTCTCGATGATGATGCGCGCGGGCATGATGCCGTGGCCGATGCCGCAGATCTCAGTGCACTGAATGTCGTACTGGCCGGTCTGCGTGGCCTTGAACCAGCCCTTGATGATGCGCCCGGGGATCGCGTCCTGCTTGAGGCGGAAAACGGGCACCGAGAAGCTGTGCAGCACGTCGCGGCTGGTCAGCTCGAAGTGGTACGTCTTGTTCTCCTGCACGTGCAGCTCGTCCACCATCTGAATGTCGTCAGGCGTGTCGAGCTTGTTGTCGGGGCCGGGGTGCACGAACGTCCACGCCCACTGCTGCGCGATGACCCGCACCGTGCTGTCGGGCTCGGGCAGGTTGATCTTCACGTCGTGCCACACCTTGATGGCCATGATGATGATGGCCACGTCGAAGACGAGCGTCGCGTAGTGGGGAATCGTCACCCACTTCTTCTCGTGCGGCTTCTCGCCCGAGATGTACTGGGCCTTCACGCCGGGCTTCGCGCGGAACTTGAGGATGAGCCAGAAGAAGACGACCTCGGCGAGGATGAACCAGAAGCCGACGCTGGCGAGGATGACGAGGATGACGTTGTCGATGTCGCCGGAGAACGTCGAGGCGGAGTCTACGTAGTGCTCGATCACGTATCGGCTCCTGTTCAGAGAGCGAAGAGGAAGACGGCGGCGACGTAGGCCACCACGCCGCCCACCACGAGGAAGAAGAGGGTCTGCGCCAGCTTGTCGGACGTCTGACCGGGCGTCTGCGGAGCGTCAGCCATGGGTGCCTCTAGCGGGAGAAGGTGGAGATGTGCGCGACCACGTTCTTCATGGCCTGCTCATCGGCGAGGGTCATCGACATCGGGCGCATCTGGCCGCCGGTGATGTCGGCCGGGTTCGCGCCGCGGACACCCGCCTTGAACTTCTTGAGCTGGTTCACGAGGTACCAGTCGTACTGGCCCGCGAGCGGCGGCGCGTTGAGCGCCTGGTTGCCCTGGCCCTTGTCACCGTGGCAGGCGAGGCAGGTGGCGTAGGCCGCCGCGCCCGCCGACGCGTCACCGCCCTGCACCGACGGCGCCTGCTTCACGGCCGGCAGCGTCGCCACGTACGCCGAGACGGCCTTCACCTCGGCCTCGTCCATCATCTGCCGCGACATGGGCCGCATGCGCAGGCCCTCGAGGTCTTCGGGGTGGTTGCCCCGCGCGCCGCTGCGGTACTTCACGAGCTGCGCCTCCACGTACCAGGCGGGCAGGCCGGCGATGTTGGGCGCGGCGATGTTCGCCTGGCCGGTCCCGGTCTCGCCGTGGCACGAGGCGCAGGCGGCGAAGAGCTCTTTGCCGGGCAGCGTCTTCTTCGCGCCGTCAGGGCGAATGCAGCCCACCGTCGCCAGCGTCGCGATGGCGAGAGTCGAAGTGATGAGTCGGTGCATGTTCGAATGCTCCAGCGCGCAGGACTGTCGCGGGGTGCTGCCTGGCGCGACGCCGCGATTTGTCACAGGGTTTCCGGCCTGCCAACCAAATTTCCCGTTCCGTCAGAAGCGCCGATCATCCGCCTGCGCTGCCTTGCTTCACGTCAAGGCATGGCGCCGGCGTCGGGAGATGTGGGCAGGAAGACGAGGGGGGTGGCGGTGAAGCGGGTGAGGCAATGTTTCGAGCAGAAGAAGAAGCGCTTTCCCTCGTGCACGGACGAGAGGGCGTCGGGCACGGCGCGCACCTTCATGTGGCAGACCGGGTCGACCTCGACGGGCACCTCGGCGGTGGGAGACGGGCCCTCGGCGCTCGTCTCGAGCACGTACTTCGTCAGCACGAGCAGCGCCTCGGCGGACAGGTGGTCGTACGCCGGCATGTGCAGCGGGTAGCCCTTCGCGCGCTTCGCGTCGGGCGCGAGCAGCGACTCCTTCACGTAGTCGGCGTCGAAGGTGGCGACGAGGCCGTTGTCGAACGAGACGCGGCTGCCGGCGCGGCCGAGGAGCGGCGGCGCGAGCTCGGGGGCCTCGTGGCAGGTGGCGCAGGACTGCGCGTGGTACAGCTCGACGCCGCTGGGCGCGCCCTGCTCGGGGGCGGGAGCGGGCGCTCCGGCGAACGTGCGCACGGCCTGCTCGAGGGCCTTCAGGTCCTCCCGGTGCTCGCTGTCGAAGACGCCGCGCACCATGCCGGCCTTGTCCACGAGGACGAAGACCGACGAGTGGAGGATGGGGTCGAGCTCGCCGGGCTTGTTCTTCTCGGCGGTGACGTGGAAGCCGGCGGCGGTGAGCGGCAGCGTCTTCGCGTCGGTGGCGAGCAGCGCCCACCGCGGCTCGTCGGGCGCCCACTTGCGCGCGTAGGCGGCGAGCACCTCGGGGGTGTCGTGCTCCGGATCCACGGAGAAGGACACGAAGCGCACGTCGGCGTCTTTGAGCGCGCGCTGGAGCTGCACCATGCGCGCGGACAGCAGCGGGCAGATGGTGCGGCAGGTGGTGAAGATGAAGTTCGCGACCCAGACCTTCCCGCCGAGCGTCTGGGTGGTGACGGTCGCGCCGTGCTGATCAGGGTAGGCGAAGGCGGGCGCGGGGAAGAGCGGCTCGAGCGCCTTCTTCGGGGCGTGGGCCAGCGCCTCGGCGCGCTCGAGCTTCGAGGGCGAGCGCACCTTCACGTACGCGAGCAACGCGATGGTGAAGAGCGCGAGGACGCCGACCAGGGTGAGCCACTTCGCCATGGCGCGCGTATAGCTGCGAGGCGCGGTGGACGCCCGCGACAACTCGCCGCGGCTGGCGTCATTCGCGAGATGACGAGGAGGCGCCCAGGCAGGCGTCAGCGCTCGAGGCGGAACGTGTGGACGACGCGGAGGCCCGCGTTCACGCTGCTGTAGCTGAACCAGAGACGACGCCCACACGGGCGGATCCACCAGAAGGTCCCCTGCTGCCGGCTGCCCCCCGCTTCGAAGAGCACCGCGTGTCCATCGCAGGCGTTCGTGAGCGCGTCGAGCCGGTAGCGTGCTCTGTCTGGCCAGATTGGGCCCCCGAAGCCGCGCCTGGCCTCGAGCGTCAGGGCGCCGTCCTGCGCGAAGGTGACGGTGGCCGGCTCGTTCACGCCCGGGTGCGACGTGTCAGCGACCGTGCCCGTCCAGGTGCCGACGACCGCGCGGCGCACGTCGTCGAGCCCGCGGCGCTCCGGTGGGCACACCTCCGCCGGGACCATGAAGGCGGCGACCCTCCCCTCGCACGCGGCCGCGGCGGGCATGCCCGATGCCGCCGTCGAGGCCTCCTGACCTGCCGCCCACTCGTCGGGGAGCACCGACCGCCCACACGAGAGCATCGCCACCGCGAGAAGCACGCCGATGCGCACCATCGGCAGACCGTAGCAGGCCGTCCCTGGAGGCGTTGGGCGCGATGCTGCTCATCGGCATGCCGCTGTCTCCGGTGACGGCGCCGAAGCTGCACGTCGCGCCCGGTGAGGGCATCGCCTGCACGCTGACTCGGCGCTTCAGGAGACGGTGAAGCGGACCGGCGGCTCTCCGCGTGGGCGCTGGGGCGAGCGCGGCTCCCTCACGGACAGCCAAGCTCGGCGCGCGCTTGAGTGACGTCGGCCTGGTAGCGCCCCTGGGGGAATCGCCGAAGGTGCTCGCGCCAGTGCGCACAGGCTCGCTCTGCGTCGCGAAGCTGTCGCCCGAGCAACGAGCCCAGCTCGAACGAGAGTCGCTCGTCGGTGGCTGGCGCGTGTCCTTCGGCCAACGTGCGGGTCAGTCGAGCGACGGCCTCTTCGTACGCTCCGCGGCTTCGCAGAAGCGCAAGCTCGTCGATGAACTGGGCGACGTCGAAGGGGGGCGTGCCCAGAGCTTCCTTCACCGGCGCTGCGGTGGGCCTCGGGGTGCGGGGCGGTGTGCTGGGGGCCGGTGCCGGCTTCGGCGCGGGCGCCGGAGCCTCGATGGCAGCGGCGACAGGCGGGAGCGGCCAGCGGAGTGTCTCACCGGGCTCGAGCAGCCGCCGCTGCCCGTCGTCCGCGAGGAAGCGAATCGAGCCGCGCAGCAAGGTGACCTCGCCCCCGAGCTCCCCCTGCACGACGATGAAGCGCGTCCCCAGCACCTCGATGAGCCCGTGAGACACGCGCACGCGGAAGGGCGCTGCCCGGGGGTGGGCGTGGTCCACGTCGAGGGAGACCTTCCCCGCGACGACCTCCAGCCCGTCGTCGAGAGGCCGCAGCGACGCAGCGGCGCTGACCTCGAGGTCGGCGCCCAGCGCCCCGTCACGCAGCACGCCATGTCCGTCGCGAATCGTGAGCACCGCTCCCTCGACCGCCCCGCTCAGCCCACCCTCGAGCACCACATAGCGGCCCAGCGTGCGCTCCTGCTCCCGCATCGAGCCGGCGACGACGACGGCCAGGGCGACCACCGCCGCGGCGCCCGCGACGCGTCCCCAGCGAACCCGGCGGGGGCGACGGGAGCCACCTCGAAGCCGCTGACGAACCCGCTCGGTCGCCTGCGCGCCGTGCGCGTCCTCGAGCCTCTCCTGGGCCTCAGTGATCGCGGCCTTGAGGTCACGCGGCATCGGGCACCTCCCACCCCGCGGCGCGCAGCCGGTCCCACCCACGCGCGGCGAGCTTCGAGACGTACCCTTCGGACATCGAGAGCGCCTCGGCGATCTCCCGCTGGCTCTTCCCGTCCATCACCTTCATCGTCAGCACCATCGCCTCTCGCGGCGGGAGCGCGCGCAGAGCCTCCAGGGCGGCACGGGCTTCTTCCTTGAGCGTGACCTCGACATCGGCGGACTCGGCGGCCTCTTCCTCGTCCGTGAAGAACCGCGTCACGAGCGAGGTGAAGGAGCGATCGCGACGCAGCCGGCTCAGCGCGAGGTTGGCGGTGACGCGATAGAGCCAGCCACCGACGTCCGTCTCGGTGTCCACGCGCGAGAGGTGCTGCCACAGCTTCATGAAAGCGTCGTGGGTGACGTCCTCTGCCCAGGTCGCGCGCCCGCCTCCGAACCGGAGCGCCCAGCGGAACACCTCGCGGCGGTGCGCGTCGTACAGCCGCTCGAACGTCGCCTCGCTCGCTCGAGGTCGAGAGGGCATCAGGAGGAGTGCTTCAGAGACGACCATCTGCGCTCACACGCACGAGCGGCTCCAGACTTTCCTCGCGCGTCGTCCACCACCACTCCCTCTCCTCGTGGTCGTCAGAACCGCCTGAATCCACTTCAGAACTTGAGAAACGCGAGCCCGCACGCCTCCACGGACGCCAGCCCTCTCGTCCACCCGCCCCGGGGATGCACGCCCGAGACGAGCGACGGCGCCACCCGCAGCCCGATGCCACCCCACGAGAGCGGAGAGAAGGAAAGCGTCACGGGCAGCGACGCCATCACGTCCACCCGCACGCCGGCGCGGTCGGTTCGGGCCGGGTCCGCCAGCAGGAAGGTGTGCACGAAGACGCCCGCCGCGAGCGCCGCTTCGAGCGCGAAGCCCTTCCCCAGATCGAGGTGAAGGCTGAGCGCCACGAGCACCGGAACCTCGAAGACCGTCACTTCCGTCACCCCCGACAGGACCAAGCCCGCCGTCACCTCGACCCCGAGCGTCCTTCCGTACCGCACCGCCGCGCGAAGGACGGGGTCTGTACCTCCCGCGCGAAAGAAGAAGCCCATCGAGCCGCCGAGCCTCAGGCCCTTCGACGGCGGGGGAGCCGCCGGAGCTGGAGCATCCCCGGACGTGGGCGGGCGCGGCTCGTCAGGAGGAGGAGCACACCGTCGCGCGAGCGCTGCCAGCCGCTGGGCCACCTCGAGGTGCAGCTCTCCCAGGGGCGCGGCGCCGAGCGGAACGTCGGTCGTCTGCTCGCGCGCGCAGGTGCTGGCCCCCAGGACGAGCGTGTTCTCCCGTCGCGACACGGTGAGCCGCACCATCGCTCCGGCGTCCTTCGCCATCACCGCGAACCCGTCCTGCACCAGGCGCACGAGCACCTTCTTCTCGAGCGTCAGCACCTCGAGCTCGGTCCACGTCGCCGGTGGAAGCTGCGTGAAATCGACCGCGACGGTGGTGGGCGCAGGCGTGACGCCACCGTCCTGTGCGTGGGTGAGCGCGCCCGCAAGGCAGAGCAGCAACGTCAGCCACCGCGCGGTCATCGTGCGATGGTGCCCACAGCGGGCGTGGACTTTCAATTCTCGCGGCGCCGCCCGAGACGCTTGATCAGCGTGAAGCCAGGGCGAGGTGGCGCTGGTGCACGGCCGGCACCGAGGTATCCGGGTGGATGGGTGACGCCAGACGAGAGGTCACTGCGTCGCGGACCAGTGACGGAGGTCCTCCGCGAGCTCCACCGGCGTCACGGCGCAGGCGAGCTGGAGAAGAAGGGGCGCAGTCAGGGAGCGCTGGGCGCGGCGGCGAGAGGCGCGAACACGAGGAAGCCGGCCAGGGCGCGGGCCTCGCCGGTAGAGAGCCCGAGCGCGGGCATCTCGGTGGTGGGCTCGACCGCGCGTGGGTCACGCAGAAAGCGCTCGAGGGTGGCGCGCGTGAGGCGGCGCCGCGCGTGGGCGAGATCGGGCGCGAGCGCCAGCAGGCGACCCGGCTCGCTCGAGGTGGCGGGCACAGCGCCGAGCTGGTGGCAGGCGTGGCAGCCCCGCACGGTGAAGAGGGCCCTGCCCTGCTCGAACTCCGCGGCGCTGGGCCGACTCGCCTCGCTCTCGGGCCCCTCTTCCGCGCTCCAGCCGGTCACCAGGGCGTCGATCTCGAGGGCGGTGAGGTCGGTGGGCGGCATCGGCTGCGCGAGCCCGGGACGCACGGGGAACGGGGCGGCGAGGAACTCGCGCAGCCACGACGCGCGAAACCGCTCCATCGAGGCGAGCGCGGGGACGTGACAGAAGCCGTCGGCGGGCTCCTCGGCGGTGCAAGCTCGGTCGCGGGGCGACTCCCGGGTGGTGGTCGCGGCTCCGAAGACCGTGTCCACGCCGTGGCAGGACGTGCACTGGCGCCGCACCAGAATCTCGAGCGTCCGGCTCGGTCCGACGTGCGTCCACGGCTGTGGGGGTGGCGCCGATGCACAGCCGCTCACCATCAGGAACACCCTGACTCCGCTCCACCACTTCGGCGACGACGTCTGCATGGCTTCCTCCTCGGGCTCGCCCTCGCCGCGACGGCAGGGCCGCTCCACTCACGCCTCGATGTACAGGCCACCCACCGCGTAGGCCTCGAGCGCGGGCGTGAACGGGCCTTGGGCGTCGAAACGGCCGCGCGCGCCGAGCTCGAGCGCCAACCCCACGCCCCACATCATCAGCCACCGCACCGCCACGCCGGCCCGCGCCGAGAGATCGACCCGCTGCGTGCTCGGACGCCAGAGCACCTCCGGGGTGAGCAACGCCTCGACCGACCACCACTCATTGCGGAAGAGCGAGAGTCGCGGCCCGAGGAACCAGCCGAGGGTGGGCCCACCGCCCTGGAACTCGAGGCCCAGCCCGCTCGCCAGGGACCAGCGCTCCGAGAGCCCGTACGTCAGCGTGCCCAGCATGGGCGTCCTCCGCTCGGCGGCGACGACGGGCGCGAGCTCCAGCACCTGTCCGGCCTGGAGGGCGGCCGTGACCAGCCCTCGCTCGGCGAGCGCGGACGTCGCCAGCACCGCCACCGCCGAAGCCACGACTGACTCGAGCCGCTTCATACGTCCTCCGGAAGTCCAAGGGAGCAGCGGCCGACCCGGTGACCTTCGTCCAGCACCTCGACGGTCGCCTCACCGGGTCGCCAGAACCGGCAGAGGTCGTGATCGCACTGCCGCGCGCTCGTGCCCGCGGTGCGTGGAAGGTGCTCGCCCACGCGCGGCACGCGCGCGCACGCGCACAGCCACCCGGCGCCTGCTGCCACCAGCTCACGACGATTCATGGAGCGCTCCTCGCGGCCTGCGGAGGCCCTGAGCGGTAGAGCGAGCGGAAGAACGGTTGTTCGACACCGAACACCTCGGCCATCGCGTTGCCCCGCACCGCCCTGCCTTCCAGGTGGCCGCGCACCTCGAGCGAGCCCGCCCAGATGGGCGTCGGGAACGAGAAGAGCTCCTGGCCCGGCACGGTGGTGGACAGCTCGAGCGCGCCCTCTCGCTCCGGCAGCTCGAGTCTCCAGCGGACGGGCCAGGTGATGCCGCTGCGGGGGCTGGTCCACACCTCGCCGGTCTGCATCACCCCCACCTGCTCGAGCTTCAGCCGGCGCGCGGTGCCGTCGCGCTCGACGACCTCGGCGAAGGAGCCCGCCATCGGCCGCCACTGACGGTCCTTGATCAACCCGACCTGCACCTCGCGCCCGTCGTCGAGCTGCACCCCGAACCAGACCCAGCCCGCGACCTCGTCGCCGTAGAGGAAGCCCCACTCGTGCTTCACCCACGCCTCGCCCTTCACCTCGAGCCGCTCGCCGTCGAGCGTGAGCGTGCCGGCCGCCGGCAGGCGCGGCAGCGTGTAGAAGAGGTGCGGAGGTGTCTCGAACCGGCCGTTCTCACCCTCGAGGACCACGGGCTTGCCGGTGCCCAGCACCAGCTCGAGCTCGGCCCCCCTCGCCGACGCGCGCAGGTGCATTCCGTCGGGCTCCTCACGCACCGCCCACTCGTCGTGGCGCAGGTCGAGCAGCCCTGTCGCGGCCGAGGCGGCCCACACGTCGGGGAAGGCGTACTTCTCACGGCCGAAGTACTGTTTGCCCGCGCGATCGGTGACGCAGAAGACCGCCGCCTGACCAGGGTCCACCACGAACCGGACAGGGATGAAGGCGAGGCGATCGTCGTCGGTGTGCCAGCGGACGAAGCCGAGGAAGAAGTCGTGGGCGTGGCCCCTGGTGTCCACGAGGTGGCCGTGGAAGTGCCACCACTCGGTCTGTGCCGGGTGCGCGCCGTGGTCGACCGGCAGGCGAATGTCGGCGACGGCCGGAGCGCCCACCAGCGCGTGCTTCGCGCAGCCCACCAGCAGCACCGCCAACGCCGTGGACCTCACGCCGAGGCCCTCCACGCGAGCGCCGCGTCCGCCGCCGCCAGTCCGCTCCGCACCGCTCCCTCCATGCACGGAAAGTCGAGCTCGTTGCGAATCCAATCACCGGCGAGGAACAGGTTCTCGAGCGGAGTGACCGTCGTCGGCCGCAGGTGCAGCGTGCCCGGCTCGGTGTACCAGTACCGGCCCTGGGGCCCGCGGTTGCGCATGACGGCGAAGTGCAGAACCCCTTCTCGGTCGATCTGCTCGAACCCCGGCAACGGCCTGAGCGACGCCAGGCACCGCTCGAGGAGCGCGTCGTCGTCCAGCCCCTCGAAGCCGGCCTCCTGCCCGACGAAGTAGAGCACCGAGCCGTAGCGTGGGTCGTCGCGGAACTCGCGGACGACGGGCTTGTTGTCGAGCACGAACGACAAGGGCGGCGGAAGCCCGGCGATGACGCTCTGGTACTGCTTCGTCACCGGCGCGCGGTGCCAGATCTGGAGCCCGAGGGGCGGCACGCTGCGCAGCGCCCGCATGCGCTTGAAGGGCGGGAGCGACCAGAACCCGGCGTCGCCCTCGCACAGCCGCCGGAAGCAGCCCTCGGGCACCGCGAGGATGAGGGCGTCGAAGTCCGTCGCGACGCGCACTGAGCCCTTCTTCACCTCGAGCGCCTGCTGGGGCCCGCGGTGGTCGTGCTCGTGATGGCCGTTCGAGCTCGGTTCACCGACGCGCAGGCCCGTCACCCGCTTTCCTGCGCGGTCGAGCCCGACGGCGTGTTGGAAGAAGCGCAGCTCTCCGCCGAGCCGGCTGATGTAGGCGCCGATCGGGTCCCAGAAGCGGTCCGTCATGCCGCCGTCGGGGAAGCCGTACTCGCAGGTCTCCCAGCCGCGATCGAACGCCGAGAGGGCCTTGAGGAGCTGGTAGGCGCTGATCTCGCCCGGGTAGTTGAGCTGCCCGTCTCGGGAGACACGGAAGGCGTTGGTGCGGAGCACGCTCTCGGGCAGGCCGTTCTCGAGACACCAGGCGCTGAAGCACATGTCGTCGAAGCCCTCGAGCGACTCGAGCTGGGTCCAGGTAGCGGCGGTGCGGAAGACGAAGGCGGTGATGCCGGCCAGCTCGGCGGCGGTGAACCCGCTGTAGCCTGCCGTCGCGGCCAGGGTGAGCAGCGGGTTCCGGTGGAGCGCGAGGTCGTGCACCTTCCCGTCGCGGTCCTCGTAGATGTAGGTGTGGCCCCGGTTCGACCAGAGGTGCGCCTTCGGCTCGACGCCGGCCCGTCGGAGGAGCGCCTTCATCTCGCGATAGAAGCCGACGACGACGTGCTGGCCGTGGTCGATGAGCCGGCCCTCGTGGTCTCTCCACGACGCCGCCTTTCCTCCGAGGTGGTGGCCCAGGGTGAGCAGCCGCACCTTCACCCTGTCCCCTCCCTGCTCCAGCAGCCTGGCCGCCGCGGCGAGCCCGGCTGGGCCGCCGCCGACGACGGTCACCCGAAATGGTCGTGTCATGCCGGCACCACGCACGAGGCCGGGCACAGTTTCCTCCCACGTGAAGCGGCCCCGACCGCGCGCAGGAAAGTTCCCGCCGCCCGGCGCGTGAGCCGAGCGCACCCGGCCTCACGGAGGACTCATGAACCGCCTCACCTGGTTGTCGCTCCTCGTCTCACTCTCGACACACGCCACTCCGCAGCTCGCGCTCGAGGCCTGGCGCGAGGACATCGTCGACGGCTCTGGGAAGATGGGCCAGCACGTCTCGCTCGCGTTCGACGCGGCGGGCGCTCCCCACGTCACGTACTACGAGTTCGTCGCGGGAGACCGGAGGCGCCTCAAGTACGCCCATCTTCGCGACGGAGCCTGGGTCGCTCAGACGGTGGACGGGCTCGGCAACGTCGGCGGCGTCAGCTCGCTCGCGCTGGACTCGGCGGGCCGGCCTCAGGTGAGCTACTTCGACTTCGGCGTGCAGAGCCTCCGCCTCGCGCGGTGGACCGGCGCCCGCTGGGAGCTCGAGCTGGTGGATGGGCTCGAGAGCGTGGGCGTGGACAGCTCCCTGGCCCTCGACGCACAGGGCGAGCCGCACATCAGCTACTACGACCTGACCAACGGCGACCTCAAGTACGCCTGGAAGCACGCCGGCGCGTGGCTCGTCGAGACGGTGGACGCGGAGGGCGACGTGGGTGCCGAGACGACGCTCGCGCTCGACGCGCAGGGGCGCCCGCACATCGGGTACGTCGACCGGCAGGGCCGCCTCCTGAAGTACGCACGCTTCACGCGAGGCAAGTGGGAGGTCGAGCTCGTGGACGTGACGGGCGGGGCGGTCGGGCCGTCACTCGCGCTGGACGCCGAGGGCCGGCCCCACCTGAGCTACTTCGACCTGCGCCGCGACAAGCTGCGGGTCGCGTCGCGTGAAGGTCGGGGCTTTCGCGTGGACACGCTGCTGTCGGTGAAGGCAGGGCTCCGCACCTCGCTCACCTTCGACCGCGGGGGGGAGGCGCGCCTCGCGCTGCAGGAGCCGGGCGGCAACATCCTCTACCTCCGCCGCGCCAGACGCGCCGAGTGGAAGACGGTGGCCCTGCAGGGGCTCGAGGAAGCGGCCTGGGGCGCGTCGCTTGCGCTCGCCAGCAGCGGCTCGCCGACCATCTGCTACAGCGACCTGCGGCAGCACGCGCTCCGCTGTGCTTCTCCGTGAGCGCGGGCCTTGCTCGCGGCACGAAGCCGCCCTGCAATGGGTTCTTCACCTGACGATCCGCTGGTGGCCGAAAGTGGGTCTCCTCGAGCTAGCGGTCGCAGTCGCCCGTCGGGCCCTGCCGAACCAGGGCGGAGCCGCGCCTCGCCTCGGACAAGAGCTGCGCCTCGCTGATGCCGTCAGGCTCGTACTTCACGGCGTTGGTGAACAGCCCGTCCTGTCGGCGCACGAAGAGCCCCTGACCGTACGGATCGGCGAAGACGCCGTCGTTCCAGACGACGAAGGCGATGACGTCACCACGCGGCATGACGTCGGCCGACAGAGCCCGCTCCACCAGCACGCCGTAGCCGGGACCGGCCTCTCGGAGCAGCCGCAGCGCTTCGCTGGGAACCCGCTGGTCGTTGGGGGCCTTCGCCACGAGCGGTTCCAGGAGCTCGAGCTGCGCGCGCTCGTTCGTGGCACCGAGCACCTTGAAGCGCCCGAGGTAGTCCGCCGTCCGGCCCAGGGTGCAGGCGCTCACCGTCTCGCGAGAGGTGATGGGTGAAGGGCTGCACGACGCGAGGCACAGGGCGAAGAGTCCATGACGCATGAGCGCTTCTACCGCATTGCTGGGCAGCGGCGCGGCCTGCCGGTTAACTCGGACCCGACGATGCCCCCCCTGAAGCTCAAGGTGCTCGAGGCCGTGTCCGAGGCGCCGAAGCACGCCTGGAACGCGCTGCTCTCTCCGGGAGAGCCGCCGGTGACGCGCTGGGAGTGGCTCGACGCGATGGAGCAGTCGGGCTCGGCGGTGCGCGAGCGCGGCTGGCAGGCGCGGCACCTCACCATGTGGCGCGGCGACGCGCTGGTGGCCACCCTGCCCGCCTACCTGAAGTTCCACTCGATGGGCGAGTACGTCTACGACTTCGGCTGGGCGAACGCGGCGCAGCAGTTCGGCGTCGACTACTACCCGAAGCTGCTCATCGGCATGCCGCTGTCTCCGGTGACGGCGCCGAAGCTGCACGTCGCGCCCGGTGAGGACGTCGCCGCGCTGCGAGAGGCGATGCTGGCCGCCGCGGTGCAGCTCGCCGAAGACGAGGGCGCCTCGTCGGTGCACGTGCTCTTCCCGCCGGAGGACGAGGCCCGCGCGCTCGAGCCCTTCGGCTTCTTCCGCCGCGGCACGCTGCAGTACCACTGGCGCAACCCCGGCTACCGCACGTACGACGACTACCTCTCACGCTTCGACTCGGGCCGCCGCAACCAGCTCAAGCGCGAGCGGGGCGCCGCCTCGAAGCAGGGCCTCTCGCTGCGCACCATCCGCAGCGCCGAGCTGACCGCCGACCACGCGAAGCTCGCCGCCCGCTTCTACGAGGCCACCGCCAGCCGCTACTCGTGGGGCCCCGTGCAGCTCACCGGCGACTTCTTCCTGCGCGCCTTCGCCGCGATGCCCGACGCCATCGAGCTGGTGGTCGCCGAGCGCGGGCGCGACGTCATCGCAGGCGCGTTCAACCTGCACACGCCCACGCACCTCTACGGCCGCTACTGGGGCTGCTTCGAGGAGCACCCCTTCCTGCACTTCCACGTCTGCCTCTACCACTCCATCGACGACTGCATCCGCGCGGGGCGCACCACCTTCGAGCCGGGCGCCGGCGGCGAGCACAAGATCAGCCGCGGCTTCGAGCCCACGCGCGTGCACTCGGCGCACCGCCTCTTCCACCCGCGCTTCGGGGCGGCGGTGCGGCGCGCGTGTGAGCGCGAGGCGGCAGAGATCGACCGCGTCGCGGCGTCGGCGCTCACCCTCGCGGGCATGAAGCCGTGGCTCCCACGCCCGTGACGCGGCCACTGGCTCTGCTATAGGCGTGTCCCGTGCGGCGGCTCCTTCCCCTCGTCTCGCTGGCGTTCGCGACGGCCTGCAGCCCGATTCCTTCGCGCGCCGCGAGCCTCTTCGAGGGCGACGACGAGGGCTGGCTCATCGAGGGCAACGCCGACACGACGCGGCCCACCTTCCGGCCGACCGGCGGCAACCAGAACGGCAACATCTGCACCACCGACGCCGACCCCGAGTTCTTCTACTTCGTCGCCCCGGCGAAGTTCCTCGGCGCAGTGAGCGACGTGGCCGGCAAGCTGCTGACGTTCGACCTCAAGATCAACCAGCAGTTCAACCTGCAGCGCGGCCGCGACGTGGTGATCACCGGCCGCGGGCTGGCGCTCGAGAAGAGCTTCAACGGGCCGCCCGGCACCGACTGGACGCCGCGGCGCGTGGGGCTCGACGGGAGCTCCGGGTGGATCGTGCAGGACACCGGTCAGCCGGCGACCGACGACGACGTGCGGGCGGTGCTGCGCGACCTCACCGGCCTGCGCATTCGCGGCGAGTTCGTCGACGGCCCGCAGGACACGGCCTGCCTCGACAACGTGTACTTCGGAACGGCCCCGTGAGCGCCGGCGCCCACGAGTGCACGCGGTGCGGCGCCTGCTGCGTCGCGCCCGACATCGCCGCGCTCGACAAGCCGCTGGGCCTCGTGTGCCCGCACCTGGGCCCCGACGCGCTCTGCACGGCCTACGAATCACGCCCCGAGGTCTGCCGCAGCTACGCGCCGGACGAGCTCTGCGAGCGCATCGCCGCCCCGACCCTCGAGGAGCGCGTCGCGAAGTACCTCGCCCACTTCCAGCTCACCGCCGAAGCGGTGGCGGTGAAGGCCTCGGGGCTCACCAGCCGCGCCGCGCTGTTCGCCCGCCGATCCGCCTGAGCGCACAGCCTCAGTGTGCTCCGCCGGCCGCCGCCGAGCCCACGCTGAGCGCGAGCAGGCCCAGCAGCCCGACGACGACGAGCGCGGCCACGATGCTCGCGGTCACCACCACGGCGCGGCCTCCACGGTTCACCAGCGCCCACGCGAGCACGAGCTGACCGGCGGCCAGCAGCGGCTCGAGGACGAAGACGACGCCCTCGACGGGCGCGTCGCGCGCACGGTCCACCATCCATCCTGCGCCCTGGTCGAGCACCTGGTGGAAGTTCGGCGCGGCGACGAAGGCGAACGCCGAGAGCCCGGCGCCCAGCACCATCACCCCGGCCAGCACGAGCTTCATGAGGCCCACGGGCGTCACGTTCACAGCCCGAGGCGCCCGAGCGCCACCCGCAGCTCGTCGAGGTCGGCCTGCACACTCTCGGTGAGTCCGTCCTCGAGGTCCTTGCGCACCTGCCGCGCCAGGGTGTCGAGGCGCTCGTCGCGGCCACGCAGCTTCTCGACGATGGACAGGGCGGCGCCGAGCGCCCAGCTCTCGGCCCCGGTGCCCAGCCTCACGTGCAGCCGTGCCTGCTCGAGCCGCGAGCCCGCCTCGACGATGACCTGCAGGTCGTGCGACGAGAGGACCTCGCGGGTCATCGCCTCGGAGAGCTCGGCCAGCACGTCGAGCAGCCCCTGCATCGCCTCCTCCACCGACGGCCGGGTGACCTGCTCATGTGAGAGCAGCGACAGCACCAGCAGCAGGTGCCGCTTCGGCCCTGCGTGCACGTGCCGCCACGCCGGCATCGACGCGAAGAGCTCCAGATCCGACCGCAACGACGCCAGCAGCCGTGGCAGGGGCTCGTCGGCCCGGGCGAGCCGCGCCTTCACCTGCTTGATGAGATCGGCCGACGTCGCGCGATAGAGCAGCGCCCGCTGCACCTCCTGGCTCGCCCCGGGCACGACGTCGTCGCGGCGCACGAGGCCGGTCGCGGCGGCCGACAGGTAGACGGCGTCTCCCACCCGCCGACGAAAGTCCGCGCGCAGGCGCTGCAGCTCCTCGAGCAACGCCCAGCGCGACGCCATGAGCTCGGGGCGCCGCACCATGTCGCGAACCTGCTGCAGCTCGCGCTTGAGCAGGCTGGCCACCGTGCGAAACACGAGCGCTGCCTCGGCTTCCGCGCGCTCATCGCTTCGCTCCATCGAGAAGACGCCGGTGCGGGACGACTGCTCGGAGAACTCGTGGTCGATGACGACGGTGAGGCCCGAGATGGACGCGACGGTGTCGGCCACGGCCGGCGCCATCTGCTCCCACAGCGAGAGATCGGCGCTCCCCTCGTCAGCCGTCGTCGGCTCGAGGTTGACGAGGGTGATGGTCTGCAGCTGCTCGATGCAGCGCGCCGCGGCCAGGCCGAGCCGCTCGAGGCGCCCGGCGAGCTCGCGATCGACGATGGCGTCGAGCGCCGCCTGGAGTCCCTTCGGCAGCGACGGGCCGTCACCGGGAACGAAGGACGCGGCCTGCTTCGCGGTGGTGTCCACTCAGCGCCCCGCGTCCGGATAGCCGGCGTCGGGCAGCACGAGGCAGGGGCGCGCGCAGGTGGCGAACGTCCGGCCGCAGCCGGCGGCGCAGTCGGAGCAGCTCTGCGCGTCCGTGCGGGGGCAGGCCATCAGGCACGCGCTGGAGGCCTGGTCGCAGGCGTCGTAGCAGCCCTGAGCGAAGCGGGACCCCAGTGCGGCGGTGCACGCGTCGAGTTGCTGAACCACCAACTGCAGCGTGCTCTGGCCCGCGTCGCGCGCCGCCGCGCACGCCGGGAAGACCGCCGCCAGACAGCGCATGCGCTCGGCGCCGAACAGGGAGCACGCCTCGACGGTGCCCTGGTCCACGAGGCGGAAGACCTCTTCGCGCGAGAGGACCCCGCCATCGGGGAAGCGAATGCTCGCGCAGCGGGAGGCTCCGAACGGGTTGGCCGGCTCCATGCGGCAGGCGTCGATGAACGCGCGCTCGAGCGCCGGGTCGCACAGCGGGCCGAACAGGGAGCCCGGGTCGTACTGCCGCCCTGCGTCGAGCGCGCCGCCAGCTCCGCCGCCCGCCATCGCCGCGCCGCCGCCCGAGCCACCAGCACTCCCACCAGGCGCGCCACCAGCGCCACCGGCCGAGCCTCCTGCCGCGCCTCCCCCTCCCGTGGCCAGGCCTCCGGCCGAGCCTCCGTCGACCGCGCCGACAGGTGAGCTGCAGGCGACCAGCACCAGCAGGGAGGCCAACGTGCCCGTTCGCATGGCGGGGGACGATGCTCTGGGCGGGCTGTCACTTCAACCTCCGGATCAGAAGGTCAGCACCGGTGGACTCACCGGGCCTTCCACCAGACGCGCTGAGAGGATGGCCTGCCGCTCGTTCGAGAGCGACGCCCGCTGCTCGGCGTTCTGCGCGAGCACATGCTGGTACGCCAGCGCGCTGGCGCCAACCAGCGCAAGGCCCACGCCCGCCACCACCCAACCCCAGACGGGCAAGGCGTAGACGAGCCCGAACGTGAAGATGAAGGGCGAGAACACGACCCCGACCCAGCCAGCCTCGGCGATGACCGCGCCCACCAGCCAGACCGCCATCACGGACTGTAGGTCAGCGGGGCTGCAGTCGCGACCAGCCCGATGACCTGCAACGCCCGAAGTCCTCCCGGCATGGCGTTGAGGGCCGCGAGCTCGTGCTCCACCTCGGCGAGCCGGGCCTCGGACGACACGAGCGACGCCGCCCTTCCTTCGACGGAGAGCAGGGGCGGCGGGGGGAGCGCGGGCTCCGCAGCGGAGGTGGTCAGCACAGCGGAGAGCAGGGCAGTGAGCATGCCTGGCGGTTCAGCAGGACCCGCGCCAGCGCGGCGGCGAGAGGCATCAGCGGCTTGCGCGATGACCCTGTGCAACGAGCTGCGCAGCCTGACACGCAGCGAGTGCAACCGGTCGGCCGCTCGGGCACGCTCGCGCGACTTCTCGCGGAGGCAGCCATGCGGCTCGTGAAGGTGGGACTGGCGTCGGTGAACACCACGGTGGGCGCGTTCGGGGCCAACGTCGATCGGGCGCTCGTGCTGGCGAAGGAGCTCGCGGCGCAGCACACGAACATCGCCGTCTTCCCCGAGCAGTGCATCGCCGGCTACCCGGCCGAGGACCTCGTGCAGTGGCAGGCCTTCGTCGACCGGCAGTGGACCGAGCTCGAGCGCTTCGCCCGAGAGACCGCGGCGCTGAGCCTCGTCTCGGTGCTGGGCGTCGCCGTCATCCACCGGGGCATGCGGTACAACTGCGCGGCGGTGGTGGGCGGCGGCTCCATCTGGGGCCTCGTGCCCAAGGAGAAGCTGCCGACGTACAACATCTTCTACGAGGGCCGCACCTTCGCCCGGGGCCTGCCTGGCATGAAGGAGGAGCACCGCGGCGTGCCGCTCGGCGACTTCCTCTTCCAGTGCGACTTCGGGCTGGTGGGCGTCGAGGTGTGCGAGGACATCTGGAGCGCCGACGGGCCGATGAAGCGCCGCGCGTACTCGGGCGCCGAGCTCATCTGCAACGTGTCGTCGTCTCCGTTCCGCATCGGCGTGGACGGCACCCGGCGCGAGCTCGTCTCGACGCGCGCGGGCGACCACCAGTGCACCATCGCCTACGCGAACCAGGTGGGCGCGCAGGACGGGCTCATCTTCGACGGGGGCGGCTTCGTGAACCAGAACGGCCGCATGGCGCTCGAGCTGCCCCGGTTCCGCCAGGCCTGCGCCGCGACCGTCGTCGACCTCGAGCGCACCAACCGCCTGCGCACCGAGAACACCACCTGGCGCGACGACCGGAAGAGCTGGGCCGCGCGCGAGAGCCAGGTGCCGGTGCTCGAGGTGAAGGTGGCCACCAGGCGCGACGGCCTCACCTACCCGTTCCCCGACCATCGCAGCTTCTTCCTGCCCGGGCCCCACGCGCGCCCGTCAGCGAAGGAGCAGTACTGCGAAGACCTGCTCGACGCGCTCTCGCTGGGCATCGGCGACTACTTCGAGAAGACGAAGGGCTTCTCGCGCCTCGGCATCGCGCTGTCGGGCGGCCGCGACTCCCTGCTGACGCTCCTCATCGCGCACCGCTACGCCACGCGCGCGAACGTGCCCATCGAGACGTTCTACATGCCGACGCGCTTCTCGTCGGAGCACACACGCAGCGCCGCCGAGACCATCGCGAAGGACCTGGGCGTGCGCTTCACCGTGGTGTCCATCGACGAGGCCTTCGAGCGCGAGATGACGGCGGCGAAGGAGATGCTCGGCCCCGGCAAGGAGCTGACGCCCATCACGCAGCAGAACGTGCAGGCGCGGCTGCGGGCGCAGCGCATGTGGAACTGGGCGAACACCTCGGGCGGCCTCTTCCTGCAGACGGGCAACATGTCGGAGAAGGCGGTGGGCTACACCACCATCGGCGGCGACCTCATGGGCGCGCTCGCCGTCATCGCGAACCTGCCGAAGACGGTGGTGATGTACCTGCTCGACTACCTGTACGAGAAGCACGGGTACGCGGGCATCAAGGCCGTCACCGCGAAGCCCGCGGGCCCCGAGCTGGCGCACAACCAGGTGGGCGAAGACGAGCTCATGCCCTTCCCCGTGCTCGACGCGTGCTTCCACCTCTTCGCCGGCGAGAAGCTGTCTCCGAAGGACGTGCTGGCCGCGGTGACGACGATGTTCCCCGAGGTGAAGCCCGAGACGCTCTCGACGTGGGTGGCGAAGTTCGTGCGGCTCTTCACCATCAGCATCTACAAGTGGGTGCAGTCGCCCATCTCGCTGCACGTGGGCAACCTGGACCTCGACCGCGAGCGCGCGCTGCAGTTGCCGGTCGTCACGCGCACCGAGTGGTAGGGGCCGGGGAGCAGTGGACCTTCGACCAGCGCCGCCGTCGTGAGCTCGCACCTCCGGGCGCGCGCCGTTGGTCAGTTCGCGCTATGCGAACGCCATGGGCGCTCAGTGGAAGCAGAAGGGACGCGAGGCGAACTCGAAGGCGAAGGCGAAGCTGCTGAGCAAGGCGGCGAAGGAGGTGCTCATCGCCGCGAAGGCGGGGGCTGACCCGGCCTCCAACGCGCGGCTGCGGCTCGCCATCGAGTACGCGAAGAGCGTCAACATGACGAAGGACACGCTCGAGCGCGTCATCAAGAAGGGCGCGGGGCTGCTCGACGAGCAGGTGACGTACGAGAGCGTCACCTACGAGGGCTTCGGGCCGCACCGCGTCCCCATCATCGTGGAGTGTCTCACCGACAACCGCACCCGCACCGCGAGCAACGTGCGCCAACACTTCCGCAGCGGGCAGCTCGCGGCCACCGGCGCCGTCAGCTGGGACTTCGACCGGCTCGGCGCCATCGACGCCACTGGCCCTGCGGGCGCCGACGCAGAGACCGTCGCCATCGAAGCCGGCGCGCAGGATCTCGAGGCGGGGGACGAGGGCGTGACGCACTTCTACACCGCCCCCGCAGACCTCGACGCGGTCAGGAAAGCCCTCGAGGCCGGGCACTGGACGGTGAAGTCCGCCGCGCTCGTCTGGCGCGCGAAGAACCCGGTCGAGGTGCCGCCCGAGGCTCGCGCCGAGGTCGATCGCTTCCTCGAAGAGCTGGATGAAGACGACGACGTTCAGACGCTCTTCGTCGGCATGAAGTGAAGCCGGCTCCCGGGCCGTCCCGCCTGCGCCAGCGGGCTCAGAGCTTCACGGAGGCGAACTGTGACAGCCGCACGTCGGCGAGCAGGTCCTTCGGGTCCACGCGCTCGAAGGCGTCCTTCACCTTGTCCACGCCCTGGAGGATGGTGCCCACGAGCTGCGCGCGCGGGTCGTAGCTGATGTCGGCGAGGCGCTTCTCGAAGTCCTCGCGGGGGATGCGCTCCTCGCGGCCCCACGGGTTCGTGTAGGTGACGTACTCCTTGCCGTCGATGGTCTCGGTCCCGGTGACGAGCACCTTGTGGTATCCGTCGCCCCACGACAACGCGACCGGCACGCTGGCGCCCGCCCGCAGCTGCGTGTCGATGACGTCCATCGCCTTCGCGCGCTGCTCGTCGGTGGTGAGGCGCTGGTCGCTCATCTTCCGGCCCGTGACGGCCTCGTAGAGCACGTCGAGCTTGTCGCTCCACGCGCCAGCCCCCTCGCCGCTCTCGTTCTGGTAGTCGCGGTCGCCGTTGGCGAGCTCCATGAACGCCGAGCCGATGAGGCGCTGGGTGACGCTGCGGGTGGTGCCGTCGGGGGACGCGGTGCCGTCCTCGCGCGTGATGGTCTGACCGCCGGCCAGCGTCACCTTGCCGTCGGGGCTCGCGAGTCCCGCAGCGATGCGCGCGTACTCGGCCGGGTCGTTCATCGCGAGCTGGATGGCAATGGTGGTCGGCGCGCAGGTGCCACGATTGCCCTGGTTGATGGAGCTGGGCGTGGCGAGCTCCTGCACGAGGTCAGTGACGAGCTGGTTGCGGTCGATGCCCTCGGCGAGCGGCGTCTTCTCGTCGGCCAGCTTCGAGAGTGGTCGAGCGTCGTGCCCTCACCCTTCAGGTCCTTCTCGCCGGGCAGCTTGCCGTCGAGCAGCAGCTTCTCGAGCGCCAGCGCGGCGACCGGGTCGTTCGCGTCGAGGCAGCGCTGCTTCACCGCCTGGTACTGCTGCTGCTCCGTGGGCGAGAGCCTCTTCAGGGCGGCCGCCTCGAGCGCCTCGTTCGCCTTGAGCTGCTCGAGCGCCGCCTTGTGCCGCGTGGACTCCACGTCGGTGTCGCGGGAGTCGTTCACGTTCGCCGCGTCGCGGATCGTCTGCGCCGTGCCTTCGGAGTCGCGGTCGACGGCAGGCCCGCGCAGCAGCTCATCGGCTTCGCGCACCGCGTCGCCCGACGTGCGCTTGTCACCCAGGGTCTTCGGCAACAGCTTCTCGAGCGCGAACTCGACGACCTTCTTCACCGGTGGGAGCACCGCTTTGAAGGTGTCGAGCCTGAGGTTGGCCTGTGTGTTCGTGTGCGCAGGCTTCGGGGGCGTCGAGGGGCGCGGCGCGAGCTTCTGGAACTTCGAGGAGTTGGTGCGAATGGTCACGGGGTGCCTTCCTTGTGAGAGAGGTGTCGGCCGCGGTGGACCTCGAAATTCGAGTGCGTTTGTCAGCTCGCTTCGCACGTTGCCCGTCGCGCAGGGGTTGGGCTACGACCGGGCGGTCGCCTTCGCGGGCGCCCCGAATGAACGCCTGACTCGAAGCACAGCGAGCCGTTTCACCGCCGCCCTCTTCGGGAGTCGTCCATGTCATCCACTGCCGTCCGCGCCGAGCGCGTATCCTTCTCCTTCGCCGATCGGGCCCTGCTCGACGACGCCACCTTCCACCTCGCCCGTGGTTGGACGGGCCTCGTTGGCGCCAACGGGAGCGGCAAGTCGACGTTGCTCCGGCTGATCACCGGCGCGCTGAAGCCGACCAGCGGCGCGTTGCGGGTCCCGCCTTCCGTCGTCCTCTGCACGCAGGAGGTCGACGCGCTCGACGCCGGCGTGCGCGATTTCGCCGGCGCGGACGATGGCCTCGCGCGCAGGCTCCACGGCCGCCTCGGGCTGGACGCGGCGATGCTCGCGCGGTGGGCGACGATGTCTCCCGGCGAGCGGAAGCGGTGGCAGGTGGGCGCGGCGCTGTGGCGGGAGCCCGAGGTGCTGCTCCTCGACGAGCCGACGAACCACCTCGACGCCGGGGCCGCGCGGTGGCTGCGCGACGCGCTGGCGGACTTCCGCGGCGTCGGCGTGCTCGTCTCCCACGACCGCGCGCTGCTGGACGAGGTGACGAGCGCGACGCTGCGCCTCGACGGCGGCACCGCGCGGCTGTGGCCCGGCGCGTTCTCGGTGGCGCAGGCCGCGTGGCGCGCGGAGGACGAGCAGGCGCTCGACGCGCAGCGGGAGACGAAGCGGCGGCTCGAGTCCGAGGAGCGGCGCCTCGACGCCAGCAGGCGCAGACACGAGGCGAGCACGCGCTCCCGCAACGCCGGCGCGCGCATGAAGAGCGCGAAGGACGCCGACGCACGGGGGCTCGGCGCCAACTACCGCGTCGAGACGGCCGAGCGCGCCCACGCCGCGGCCCTCCGCAGGAGCGTCGCGAAGTCCGACGAGGTGCGCGAGCGGCTCGCGGCCATCACCGTGCGCGACGAGGCGGGTCGCGACCTGTTCCTGCGTGACGAGCCGTGCCCGCGCAGCGTGATCGCGCGCTTCGCCGGCGACCTGCCCCACCCCGCCTCGAGCGAGCCGTTGCTCCGGGCGCTCTCCCTCACCGTGCGTCGCGGGCAGCATGTGGTGCTCGCGGGTCGCAACGGCGCCGGTAAGTCCACCCTGCTGCGCGCGCTCGTCGTGGCCGCGGCGCTGCCGGAGGAGCGGGTGCTCGTGCTGCCGCAGGAGCTGACGCCGCAGGACGTCGAGCACGACCTCGCGGTGCTTCACGACCTGCCGAGGGACGAGCGGGGGCGCGTGCTTCAGTTGGTCCACGCGCTGGGCGTGGAGCCGGACGTGCTGCTCACGACCACGAGCCCGTCGCCCGGTGAGGCCCGGAAGCTCCGGCTCGCCCTCGGCCTCGGGCGCAGCGCCTGGCTCGCGGTGCTGGATGAGCCCACCAACCACCTCGACCTGCCGTCCATCGAGCGGCTCGAGGAGGCGCTCGCGACGTTCCCGGGCGCGCTACTGCTCGTGACCCACGACAGCCAGCTCGCCGCGAAGGTGGCGACGACGCGCTGGCTCGTCGCGGACGGCACCGTGCGTGAGCAGGCCAGCGGGTGGTGACCTCGTTGGTCAGCTGGTGGCCTCAGGCTTCGCGTCGAGCACCGTCCACAACCGGGGGGCCTCCTGGACCCGCACGCCTCGTGGCGGCGGAGCTCTGGCAGCCTCGAGGCGAAGCGCAGCGAGCGCGCGGAGGGAGACCTTGAGCTCCTTTGCGACGCGCTTGAGCGGCTCCTTCGAGTACTCGGGCTCTTCACCTTCTGCCGGCGCTGCCCACCGTCGTTTGCCGCGCGCGTCCAGCGAGGCGGCGCGCAGGTCGGAGGGCCGGTCGAGGAACAACCAGACGCCTCGCCCGCTCTCGTTCGCGAGGGCGGCGGCGGTGGCCTCGATGAGCTCGAGACCCGGCGCTTCGGCATTCCACAGGCTCCCCTCCAGCGTCGAGATGCACACCGCCCAGGGCCCCTTCGCCTTGAGCTGCTTCACCACGGGCTCGTCTCGCTCCTGGTCGACGACCAGCGCGATCATCCGGTCGGCCTCCGCGTCGCTGTACCCCGCCTCGAGGTACCTCTGACGGAGCGACGACCGGCGTTCCGCGCGGACGCGGTCCAGTGGCGGCGTGAGCGTCGCGCGGAGCAGGGTCGCGAGCGTCGGGGGCGGAACGCGGTCGAGCAGGATGCAGAACATGACCAGCGACCGTACTACGCGTGGCCTGCGCACCGTGGTGTGCAGCGAAGCCCTCAGACCGCGCTGCCGCTCCTGCGCGACGTGAGCAGGAGCCGCGCAGCATTCACCCCGAGCGGCACCGCGATGGCCAGCATCGACCACATGAGCGGGCTCGCGAGGTCGGGCAGGCCGGTGAACACCGAGGCCGCGCTCGCAGCGACGGCGTAGGCGAGCCCACCCGAGAGCACCGCGCGCTGCGCGCCGACGTCACGCGTCGACGCGGCGAGGAACGCCGAGAGCCCGAAGCCCAGATTCAGTGGCCCGGCGCCAACGCGCGCCATGAGGACGGCGCCAGCGTCCGCCTCGACGGAGAAGAGCCCGAGCACCTGCGCCGGGGCCAGCAACTCCGACACACCGAACAGCGCACCGAGCGCTCCGAAGAAGAGCGCGTGACCCTTGAAGCCCATGAGCACCCCCTGGCGTGCGACCGCGCAGACCGTCTCGCTTCCAGGCCGTCCCGTCCATCAGAACCGCCACGCGGCACGAGACCTGCTTGAGTGTCCGACATGAGCCAGCGCGCGTGGTGCTGCGGCCTCGTCGTGTGTTCGTTCGCCCTCACGGCCGGGGCCGAGGTGGCCTTCAAGCCGCTCCAGCCGGGCGTCGAGTACGGCAAGGTGACGCTCGTCGAGAAGCCGGAGGCCGGCGACGGGAAGCTGCACGTCGTGCGCGTCGACCCGGAGCTCACCTCCCTCGACCTCGGCCTCGCCAGTGAGTCGGGCGCGATGCGCACCGCCACCCAGTGGAGCAGCCAGCAGGGCTTCTCGGTCGTCATCAACGCCGGCATGTTCGAGACCGACTACCGCTCGAACGTCGGCCGCCTCGTCCACGGCGACCACGTCAACCAGAAGCGCTGGAAGAAGACGTACCAGTCGGTGCTGGCGATGGACCCGTCGTCGCCCGGGCTGCCGAAGGCGACGATGCTCGACCGCGACGCGCCGGACTTCGAGGAGGCGGTCAAGCCGTACCGCACCGTCGTGCAGAACCTCAGGCTCATCAAGGCGCCTGGGGAGAACGTGTGGAAGCCGAACGGCCGCAAGTGGAGCGAGGCCTTCGTCGCGCTGGACACGAAGGGCCGGCTGCTCTTCTGCTTCACCCGCACGCCCTTCGAGATGGCCGACCTGATGACGCGGGTGCTGACGTCGGGGCTCGGGGTGACGCGCGCGATGCACGTCGAAGGCGGCCCGGAGGCGAGCCTCACCGTGCGCACGAAGGACGTCTCGTTCGACTTCTCGGGCAGCTACGAGACAGGCTTCTTCCCGCGGGACGACAACGACCGGCAGTGGGAATTGCCCAACGTCCTCGGTGTGCGCGCGACGAAGCCGGTCGACTGAGCTCTGTGCGAGCGTCCCCTCGACAGCCCCGGCGGCTGGAGGGACGTCGACCGCGGGGCGAGTCGCTCGTTCGACCCCGGCGCGAGGCCGCTCACCGCGCCCGCAGCGCCCGCGCGGCTGGTCTACAGTCTGCCCATGTCCGTGGCGTGGTGTCGGGTCTGTGGGACGTACCATGAGCCGCGCGCGGCCTCCGTGTGTCGCCGGCGCGCCGGTCGAGGGCCTGGCGGGCCCGTCAAGACGCTGCCGGGCGCCATCCTCCACGGGCTCGCGCTGGGGGTGCTGCTGGGGTTTCCCGTGGGCGCGCTCACCCAGCACCCGGTGCCGTTCGCCGCGGTGGCCCTGCTCGTGACCGTCGTGCGCACGGTCGTCTTCGTGGTGCAGCGACGGCGCTCCTGAGCCGCCTCAGGGCGTCGCGGCGGCCAGCGCGCCATCGGGTGACGCGCACACGCCGGCGACGGGCTTCACGTTCTTTCCGAGGAGAACGCCGGAGGGTCGGAACGAGTCGCCCCGCTTGACGAACACCTCGCCGCTCGCCGGGTACACGCAGCCCACCACGTCTGCGTCCTTCCACCCAGCGCCGAAGCGCACGTCGATGGCGAAGGCGAGGAACTCGCGGCCCTGGGCGTCGGCCACCGGCGTCGTCTGCGTCACCCGCACGCGGCGCTCGCGGGGCGGGAGGCGGGCGCGGGAGAACCGGCTGCGGTGTTCCTCCGCCTCGGCGAGCGGCTTGAGGAGGCTCGTCTCCACCCTGGCCTGCGCGTCGGCCTGAGGCGCGACGGGCTCAGCGGCCCACGCGAACGAGGGAAGGAGCGAGAGCACCACGAGCAGCGACGACAGGAGGGTCTTCACGGCGGTTCCTTTCGGAGGTGAGGGACAACAACTCGACGACGGCTGCGCTCGCCAGCACCGGCCCCCAGAGCGCGACGACGTAGGCGACGTCAGGGTCCATGGCGGCGGCCTCGAGCGCGAGCAGCAGCGCCCGTGACGTCACGGCCACGCTCATCTGCGCCACGACGTGCCAGGTCGCCCGGCGGTGCACCAGCAGCTCACGGCGGCGCGCGCTCACGATGCCCTGCACCATGAAGTACGCGATGAGGGCTCCCGAGAGCAGGAAACCCACCGTCACCAGCGGGCCTCCCTTCGCGTCGAACGCCAGCACCACGCCGGAGGGCACCAGCCCCACCAGGATGACGGCCCCCGTCGCCCGGCCCAGCCAGCGGTGCGCGGCGACTCTCCGCTGCAGCCACCGTGTCATCAGCAGCAGACACGAGGGCAGCGAGAGCGCCGCTGCGAGGACGTGCACGCGGAGCGACCCGAGCCAGAGCGCCTCGAAGCGCACCGGCAGCTTCTCGATGACGAACGGGGGCAGGTTCTCGTCGTCGAAGTACCCGAGGCTCGAGGCGGTGATGAAGGCAGACCCGGCGAACAGGAGAGCCAGCAGCGCGAGGCGGGGGAGGTGTCGCACCCGGCCTTCAACGGGCGAGCGCCAGAGACGATCTTCCCGTGAGATTCCGCGTCGATGGCCGTGCCGGGAGGTGACCTGGTTGCTACATTCGTCTCGTGGGGACTCCTGACGCGACCCTCGAGCGCTTGAGCGAGTGGCGCACGGCGATCGCCCGGCTGTACCTCACCGGCGTCACCACGGTGATGCCCATCATCATCGTCGCCTGGGTGGTGTCTCGCAGGCCAGTGAGCATCGACGGCCCCGTCCTCTACGTGACGGGCGCCTGGGTCGGCTTCGTCCTCGCGCGCGTCTTCGCGCCTCCGCGGCTCCAGGCGGTGCTCGTCGTCGGGCTGCTCTTCGGCATCGGCGTCACCGGGCCGTCGGTGCTTGGCCTGTCTCCGGGGCCGTTCCTGTCGGGGCTCACCGGCGCCATCCTCGCGGGCACGTTCTTCGGGCGACGGGTGGCGCTCGGGGTGCTGGGAGCCTTTGGGGTGGTGCTGCTGGGGTACGGGGTGCTCGCTTCACGCAACGCCCTGCCCTGGATCCAGACCACCCCGACCGACCCCTTCATCCTCGCGAACTGGATCCGCCTCGCGGCGTTCACCTCCCTCACCACCGGGCTCCTCATCTTCGTGCTGACCGGGTTGTTCGAGCGGCTGGTCGAGGCCTGGCGAGCGACGGCCGAGGCGGCGGAGCGAGAGCGGGTGGCCGCGGCCCACCGACGAGAGGCAGAGGAGCGCGCCGTCGAAGCACAGCGGCTCGAGGCCATCGGTCGCCTGGCCGGAGGCGTGGCCCACGACTTCAACAACCTGCTCGTCGTCATCATGACGTGGGCCGACCTGCTCCCCACCGCTCGCAGTGAGGAGGAGAAGAAGGAAGGGTTGACGGCGATCCGGGAGGCGTCGGCCCAGGCAGCCCAACTGACGCGTCAGTTGTTGTCGTTCGCGAGGAAAGGAGTCACCCAGCTCGGCCCCGTCGACGTCGAGGCGTCCATCACCAACACCATCCGCGCCCTCCGCCGGCTGCTGCCCGACGATGTGCAGCTCCAGCACGCGCCGACGAAGGTGCCCCTGGCGTGGGCCGACGCTGGCCAGGTGGGGCAGGTGCTGCTCAACCTCGCGGTGAACGCCCGCGACGCGATGCCGCGCGGGGGAACCCTGACGTTCCGCACGAGCCTGGCGGAGCCGCCTGGACTGCCGCCCGAGGCCCCAGACCCCACAGGCCGCTACGTCACCATCTCGGTGACGGACACCGGCGTCGGCATGGACGAGGCCACCCGCGCGCGCGTCTTCGAGCCCTTCTTCACCACCAAGAGCATGGGGCGTGGCACCGGGCTCGGCCTCGCGACGGTGTACGGCATCGCGACCCAGGCGAGGGGCTTCGTCACTGTCGAGTCCGCGCCTGGAGTGGGTTCGACCTTCAGGGTCGCCTTTCCCGTCGCGCCCGCCGACCAACCGGTCCCCGTCGTGCACGAGAGCGCGCGCCCCGAGGCGTTCGTCGGAGTGACCCACCGTGTCCTCCTCGTCGAAGACGACGCGCGCGTTCGCTCGACGATGGCGACCGCGCTCCGGCAGGCGGGCATCGAAGCGGTCGAGGCCTCCAACGCCGAAGAGGGCCTCCAGCTCGCGCGACGTCACACCGCGGACCTCGAGCTGCTCTGCACCGACGGCGTGATGCCGGGCCTGCCGACCCACCAGCTCATCGAGGGCTTCCGACAGCTCTACCCGAGAGCTCCCATTCTCCTCTGCTCCGGCCACGTCGAGGAGGAGCTGCTCGTGCGCGGCATCGCGGAAGGCACGGTCTCGGCCCTGCCCAAGCCCTTCACCGCCGAGGCCCTGGTGACCCGGGTTCGTGAGCTGCTCACCCGCCGACGCAGCAGCGACCAGGTGCCGCGCGTCGAGCAACCGAGCGCCCCGTAGGTTTGCCGGGTGGCGTCTGTCAGCGGGCGACGCCCGTCTGGTACGGTGCGTTCATGTCGTCGCGTCTCGCCCCCGCCATCGCCCTGCTTGCCTGCGCCGCGGCGTGGGCCGACCCGGTCGCGTTTCCCAGCCTGACCGCCGAGGAGCGGCAACTGCTCGAGCGTCGCGGCGTGGTGGTGCGCGACCGGACTCCGACTGACAACCGGGGCATCGGCGCCGAGTCGATGGCGCTCGTCGAGGCGCCCACGAGCGAGGTCTGGCCGGTGGTGCGCGACTGCGAGCACTTCTCGCGCTTCATGCCGAACACGAAGTCGAGCGCGCGCAAGGAAGAGAACGGCGAGTCGCTCTGCTTCGACGAGATCGCCCTGCCCTTCCCGCTGCCGAACCTGTGGGCCGACACGCGCTCGAAGGTGACCGAGGAGCCGCAGGGGCACTTCATGCGGTCCTGGTCGCTGGTGCGAGGCAACTACAACCGGGACAGCGGCGCGTGGAAGGTGCTGCCGTGGGGCGCCGACGGCAAGCAGTCGCTCGTCGTGTACATCATCGACTCCGACCCGGCGATGGTGCTGCCCGACGCCATCTTGCGCGCCGCGCAGACAGGCTCGCTGCCCGAGGTCTTCAAGTCCATTCGCAAGCGCGTCTACGGGCTGCGGGCTGCGGCAGGCAGCGCCGCTCCGTCGTCGTCCACTGCCCAGCGCTGAGAGACGAACCCCGTCGCGGCGTTGAGGTGAGAACCGACCGGGTCCACCGCCCCGGCTGCCGAGCAGGCCCCGACCACGCGGCCGGCCCTCGAGAGGAAAGAGCGGGTCGTGCTCGCGACGGGGACCGCACACGGTTCCCGAAGCGACCAGCTGCTGGTCGAGCCGTGGACGGAGTCAGGAGTGGTTGTACGGGGGCGCTCATCACCTCGACGGGCACCGGCTCGCGGAGCTGTGGGGTGAGGATGAGCGCGACGGAGTTTGGATCGAGCGGAAACGCGACGAGCCGGCCGTCCGGCAGGCCCAGCAGGTGCTCGAACTGGTAGAAGGTCCACCAGGTGCCACCGTCGGCGGTCCCGGCATCAACCACGGCCGCGCCGAGCGGCGTGCTGACGACGAGCATCCCGCTGCGGCTGAACGCAAAGGCCGTCTGCCTCCCTGAGGAGAGCGCGCCCGCGACGAGTCGCTCCCGACCCGAGAGGTTCCAGAGACCGGCGATTGCCGTCGTGGCCCCGCCTGGCCAGGCGACCAGCTGATCCGAGTTCCTCGGCAGGAAGAGCGCGTCCGAGAGCGAGAGCGCCCGCCCGACCGACCCCGTCTGGCGTGCCCGGGTGAGCCGTGCGCCGTGGGTCAGGGCTCTTCGGCGTCGGGCAGGAAGAGCCCCAGCCGCTTCATCACGCGGTAGAGCTGCGTGCGGTGCATGTCGAGCTGCTTCGCGGCGGCCGACACGTTGTTCCCCGTCGCCGCGAGCGCCGCCATGATGGCCTCGCGGTCGGGGTCGCCGCTGCTCGGCACGGGCGGAGCGCCCGGCTTCACACCCGAGCCGACGGACGCGCGAGACGACGCCGGCGGCACCGGCGCGCCGCCCGCCACCGGTTGCCCGGCCTGCGGCGCGAGGTGCTCGGCCCTCAGCACGGTGCCCTTCTCGGCTTGCGCTGCAGCAGCCGCCTTCCGGGTCTCGGACAAGAGCTCGCGCACGTTGCCGGGCCACGGCCGCACGAGCGCCGCCTCGACGGCGGTGGCGTGGAGCTCGACGGGAAGCCCCGACAGCGCGTGCCGCATGAGCCACGGCACCTCTTCCTTGCGCTCCCGGAGCGGCGGCAGCAGCACCTCGAACTGCGAGAGCCGGTAGAAGAGGTCCGAGCGGAAGGTGTTCGCGGCCACCGCCGTGCGCAGGTCCCGATGTGAGGCCGCCACGACGTGCACCGACGCCTTACGCGGCGTCGCGGCGCCGAGCTGCAGGTACTCGCCGGTCTCGAGCGCGCGCAGCAGCTTCGCCTGCACCTGCAGGTCGAGCTCGGCAATCTCATCGAGGAACAGCACACCGCCGTCGGCGGCCGCGAGGTAGCCCTCGGCGTCCTGCTTCGCCTCGGTGTAGGCGCCCTTCACCGCGCCGAAGAAGAGCCGCTCGGCCACGCTCGCCGGAATCGCCGCGCAGTTGACGGCGACGAAGGGTCCCTTGCGCGCGCCGGCCTCGTGGTACCGCGACGCCACCAGTTCCTTGCCCGCGCCGCTCTCGCCACGCACGAGCAGGTGGGCGTTCGTCGCGCGCGCCACCGTCGCCCGGTCGAGCGCCTGCTGCAGCGTGGGCCCGATGATGACGTCGTCGTGCTTCACGTGCCCGGCGAGCCAGCGGCGCAGGTCGGCCTCGAGCAAGAGCACCGTCTGGGCGAGCCGCACGACGGCCCCCGACCTCGCCTTCACCGTGCCCTCGACGCGGGCGCCGTCCACCCAGGTGCCGTTCCGACTGCCCAGGTCCTTCACCTGGAAGTCGCCGTCGCTCAGCGTCACCTCGGCGTGCTGTCTCGAGACCTTCTCGTCCGGCACCGGCAGTCCGCCGATGTCCTCCCGGCCGAGGCGCAGCACGCCGTCCCGGGGCAGGACGACCGGCCGGTACTGCGGCGCGCGGCCCGAGAAGATGAGGATGGCGCCCGGCACGGGGACGGACACGGCGTTCGTCTCGACGACGCTCTCGCTCTGGGTGCTCTGCGACATGGGCAGCGGACGGTAGCGAAAATCAGGCCATGAGGTTGGTGACACAGCCTGTGTCGCGCTCGTGCTGTGTCAGCAGCCGCTGCACGGGGATTTGCGCGGCGGAGCCAGTGGTGGCACGAACGTTGCGGAGAGCTCTCGAACCCGTGTCTGCGGCGCTGACCCCACCCGACTCACAGGAGCTCGACTCGTCGTCGAGCGACCGCTCCCCGCCGGGGCCGGCGCAGGTGTTGTCCCGGGGCACCTCCGTTGGCCGCTATGTCGTGCTGGACGCGCTGGGCACGGGCGGGCAGGGCGTCGTCTACGGCGCGTACGACCCGCAGCTCGACCGCAAGGTGGCCCTGAAGCTGGTGCGCGTGAAGACGGGCGCGGACGCGAGCGACGAGCAGCGCGCGCGGCTGCTCAAGGAGGCGCAGGTGCTCGCGCGCCTCTCTCACCCGAACGTGGTGACGGTGCACGACGTCGGTCGCTTCGCCGATCAGCTCTTCATCGCCATGGAGTTCATGGCCGGGGGCACCCTCGCCGCGTGGCTCGAGACGAAGCCGCCGGTGGACGCGGTGCTGGACCGCTTCCGGGAGGCAGGTCGGGGCCTGGCCGCCGCGCACTCGGCGGGCATCGTCCATCGTGACTTCAAGCCCGACAACGTGCTGCTCGACGAGCACGGCATGGCCCACGTGACGGACTTCGGGCTCGCGCGGGCGCTCGACGGCAGCTCCTCGGCCACCGGCGGCGGCACCGCGGCGTGGATGTCGCCCGAGCAGCGTGCGCGCCGCGACGTCACGCCCGCCTCGGATCAGTACTCGTGGTGCCTGGCGCTCTTCAGGGCGCTCACCGGGGCCATGCCGTTCGACGGCGGTGACGCCGAGCTGCGCTTCCCGCCCCAGGTCCCCGCCTGGCTGCGCCGGGTGCTGACGCGCGGCCTGGCCGCAGACCCTTCGCTGCGGTACCCGTCGATGGACGCGCTGCTGACCGCCGTCGCGAGCGACCCCGACCAGACGCGACGGCGGTTCTGGCGGGGCGCGCTGGCGGTCGCGGGCCTCGTCGCGTTCGGGGTGGCGGGCGGCGCCCTCGTCTTCCGTGAGAGCCCCGCTGAGCGCGCCACCCGTGAGTGCCTCGCGAAGGTCGACACCACCATGGCCACCACCTGGGGGCCCGCCCGCGTCGCCGCCATGAAGGACGCCTTCGTCACCAGCGCAGGCGAACCCGGGCGCGAGGCCTTTGCCCGAGTGTGGACGCAGCTCGAGCCCGAGACGCGGGCCTGGGCCGACGCCTCACGTGCGCTCTGCCTCCTCGACGCATCGAGCCCCACACGCCGAGCGACCGCCCGCTGCCTCACCGCCCGGAGCAACGCCCTGTCGAGCCTCGCCGAGGTCTTCGCGTCGGCCGACGCCCAGGTGGTGGAGAACGCGCAGGCCACCGTCACCCTCGAGGTGCAGCCGGTGGGGACCTGCGAGGCCTCACCAGCCACCCTCCCCGCGCTCGCCCAGGACACCGAGGCCGATCGCGAGCTGCGCCCGGAGCTGAGCCGCGCGCGGGTGTTGAGGGCGGCCGGGCGCTACACCGAGGGGTTGAGCGCCGCGCTCGAGGTCGCCTCCACCGCGCACGACGAGAAGGCGCTGCAGGTGGAAGCCGAGGCACAGCTCCTGGCCGGCCAGCTCTCCGCCGAGCTGCGCCGCCCCGACGCCGAGTCTTTCTTGAAGAGCGCCGCCAGCCTCGCCGAGCGTGCAGGCGCCGACGACGAGCGGGCGAGCGCGTGGATCTCCCTCGTCGGCTGGTACTCCGAGCGCGACCGCTTCGACGCTGCGCACGACGCCGCCGCCACCGCCGAGGACATCACCACACGGCTCGGCCAGCCGGACCTGCTCGAGGCGCTGCGCTTGAGCCAGCTCGGCCAGCTGCTCACCCGCGAAGGCGATGTCGCCGCCGCGCGCGAGGCCTTCCAGAAGGCGCTGACGCTCCGGCGCCGACACTTCGCGCCCTCGCACCCGCTGGTGACGCGCGCGCTCACCAACCACGCGCTGTCCCTGCCCGCGGCCGAGGCCCAGCCGCTGCTGCTCGAGGTGCTGCGCATCCGCGAGCAGACCCTCGGCCCCACGCACCCCGAGACGGCGCTGGCCGAACACAACGTCGGCGTGGTGATGCTGGGCAACGGCTCGTGCGAAGGCGCACGCACCCACGTCGGCCGCGCGCTCGCCATTCGCCAGCAGATGCCGCAGGCCGACGTCGCCCGGCTCGGCCGCGAGCACGCCGTGCTGGCCCGCGCCCAGGAGTGCCTGGGAGCGCTCGAAGCCGCCGCGGAGAGCCTCCAGCAGGGCATCGACGCGATGAGGCAGGGCGGCGCTCCAGACGCCGAGCTGCGCCGGGAGCTGAACCACCTGCTCGACCTGCTCGAGCGCCTCGAGCGCCCGAAGGACGAGCTCGACCGTGTGACGGAGGCCCTGCGACAGCTCGATTGAGCCGGCCACTCCGCACCCGACGCGCGGCACCGGCCTGAGCGCAGGCGGGTGTCACACTGTGTCGTGTCACTTCGCCGGTGTCAGGCGAGGTCCGCCCGGATTTCAACGAGTTCCGCAGCGCGCTCCAGTCTGGGAGCGGCGGCGGTGCGGCTGGCAAGGCGGGTCGCGAACGGCCTCGAGGTCTCGGTCAACGGGCAGGTCGGCGTACAGGACCGGCAGTCGGACCCGACGGTGTGGCAGTTCCACGCGGGGGCGGCGGCGAAGCTCGACTTGTCCGTCCTCGTGCTGACGGCCGAGGGCATGTTCGGGCGAGCGGCCGGCAAGACGGGCGTCCTCGCAGGTGAGGCGGTGCCGTGCACGGCGGCCTCGTGTCTCGTCTACCGCGGCGCCTATTTGCAGGCGGGCTGGCGCGCGCTGCGCTGGCTCACGCCGTACGCGCGGGTCGACTGGCGCTCGGGCACGATGACGTTCGCGCGCGAGTGGCTCTACGAGAGCGTGCGCGTGCGGGCGACAGCCGGCGTGCGGGTCGAGCCCCTGCGGCGCGTGGCCCTCAAGGCGGAGTACACCTTCAACCGCGAGCTCGTCGGCCCCGACTTCCCCGACGATGTCTTCACCACCAGCGTCGTCGTGAGCTACTGACCATGCGCTCCACCGTCCTCGTCACCGCGACGCTGCTCGCCTCGTCGATGGGCCTCGGGCAACCACCAGCCCCCTCGGCGAAGGCCAGCTGCAGCGTGACAGGCACGGTGGCGTTCTCGACGAGGGACGCCACCCTCACGCCGAGCGACGTCGTGGTGTACGTCGCCCAGGGCAAGCGCAAGGGCATGTCGCTGCCTGCCGCCACGCGCCACGAGATCGCCCAGGTGAAGAAGCAGTTCACCCCGCGCACGCTCATCATCCAACGCGCCGACTCGGTGGCCTTCCCGAACCGCGACACCCCCGTCGAGCACTCGGTGTTCAGCAGCGACCGCACCACCGTGCGCATCAAGCCGAACTCGAAGGCCGAGCCCGAGCCAGCGACGTTCACGAGGGAAGGTGGCTTCCGCATTCAGTGCGACATCCACAGCAAGATGCGGGCCTGGGTCATGGTGGTGCCTGACCGCAGCCTCGCCACGCAGGTGCGCGAGGATGGAAGCTGGCGAATCGACAACGTGCCGGCTGGAGCCCACACGCTGAAGGTGGCGGAGCCCAACGGCGCGACCGTCGAGCTGCGTGTCACCGCCTGTGACAGTGACACACCGGTGCAGGTGACGCTCGAGGGCAACGAGGCGCCCACGCTGCGGCGCTTCAACGGCTCGCCGTATGGAGAGTACCAGCCGTGAGCGGGCGGCTCGCCTGGAGGCTGGTGGGGGTGCTCGCGGCGCTGGTGCTGGTGTGCTCGGTGAAGCCCGTGCTGGCCGGGCCCGCCGAGCAGCGAGGCCGCGCCACGTTCCTCGACCGGTGTGCGCTGTGCCATGGCGAAGACGCCGACGGCCACGGGCCGGTCGGCGCGACCCTGCCGCTCAAGCCGCGGAACTTCCGGCGCGAGCCGCTGCAGTGGGGCAACTCGCTGCGCAGCGTGGTGGACACGGTGAAGCACGGCCGACAGGGCGTGATGCCCTCGTTCCAGGAGGTGCTGTCGCCCTCGGAGCTCGCCGACGTCGCGGCGTACGTCTGGTCCATCATCCCCGCGGAGCAGAAGAAGAAGTCGGCGCAGGCGCCGAAGCCGCAGGCCGCGCAGGCGCGGGTCTTCCTCATCCACCAGAAGAACAAGCTCTTCACGCCGACGGCCGTCACCGCGCGCGTAGGCGACACGCTCGTCTTCGTGAACGAGGACGAGGTCGAGCACGAGGTGCACGCGCTCGACGACACCACCAGCCCTCCCATCCAGAGCCAGAAGCCGCGCCAGTGGGACCGCGTCGAGCTGACGACCGCGGGCACGCTCCGCTTCGGCTGCGCGATTCACCCTGCGATGCGGCTCGAGGTGAAGGTCGAGCCCGCAGCGGGCAGGCCCGACGGCGCCATCGAGGTGCGGCAGAAGGGCCAGCAGTTCTCACCGGCCGAGGTGACGGTGCCGGTGGGCCGCTCCATCACCTTCGTCAACGACGATGACGTCGCGCACAGCGTCTTCAGCAAGGAGGGGGGCTTCGAGCTGCCGGTGCAGCGGCCAGGCGAGCGGGCGCCGGTGACGTTCGACACACCGGGGACGGTGGAGGTGCGCTGCGCCATTCACCCGGGCATGAAGCTCAAGGTGAAGGTGAAGTGATGCAGGCGCTGCTCGTCGTCCTCCTCGCCGCCGCGCCGAAGGAGCCGCCCCTCGAGCTCCAGGCACGTGCCTTCGCGAAGGCCACCGCGCGGCCCGCCTCGGTGAAGCCGGCGAGGGCCGAGCTGGTCGCGCTGGGGCGGCAGCTCTTCTTCGAACCGCTGCTCAGCGGCTCCGGCGCGATGTCGTGCGCCACCTGTCACAACCCGTCGCTGAGCTGGGGAGACGGGCTGCCGCGCGGGCTGGGCAGCGACGGCAAGGCCCTGCCACGCCGCACGCCGACGGTGCTCGACGTCGCGTGGGGCCAGACGTTCATGTGGGACGGGCGCTTCGAGACGCTCGAGGCGCAGGCGTTGAGCCCCATCACGTCGCCGGCGGAGATGAACCTGCCCGAGGAGCACCTCGCGCCGCGGCTCGAAGCCGTGCCTGGCTGGCGGGAGGCGTTCGCGCGGGCGTTCCCCGACGCGGGCGTGTCGGCGCAGAACGTCGCGGTGGCGCTGGCGGCGTTCGAGCGCACCATCGTGTCGGGGCGTGCTCCGTTCGACCGGTGGGTCGCGGGCGAGCGGACCGCGTTGAGCGACGCCGCGAAGCGCGGCTTCGTCGTCTTCAACACGAAGGGCGCCTGCGTGAAGTGTCATTCGGGCTGGCGCTTCACGGACGAGAGCTTCCACGACATCGGCGTCGCCGATGACGACCGGGGCCGGGGCGGGCTGCCGGCCTTTCAGTCGTTCCGGGTGCTGCAGCACGCCTTCAAGACGCCGTCGCTCCGAGACACCGCCCGGCGCGGGCCGTGGCTGCACGACGGGTCCGCGAAGACGCTCGAGGCTGTCGTCGAGCTCTATGACGTGGGTGGCCTGGTGAAGCGGCCGAGCCTGTCGGCGGACATCAAGCCGCTGGGGCTCTCGCCGCAGGAGAAGCAGGACCTGGTGGAGTTCATGAAGAGCCTCTCGGGCCCCGTCGAGGTGTCCGTGCCCGTGCTGCCTCGCTGACCGTCAACCCGCGCGCCGGGTCGTGAACTCGAAGGCGGGCGACGGCGTGAAGCCGGACAGGGGCTTTCCCTTCAGGTGATGGTCGAAGAAGCCGACGGTCATCGCCCGAAGCACCTTCGCCATCTCGACCCGATCGATGGGACCGAGCGCGCGCGCCATCATCGAGAGGTTGTTCATGTCGGTGAAGTTGAGGTGCGACGCGCCGCGAATGACGACGCCGCAGCCGCCTGGCCCCAGGAAGCCGTCGTTGATGCCCTCGCTTCGCGCGGTGGCTGCTCCCACCTTCGACGCATCGGCGTAGACGAAGCAGAACGGCACGGGCAGCGCCGAGGGCCCGTCTCCCGGGAAGGGAAGCTGCGCGCCGTCGTAGCTCATGCCGGCGCGCACCCGCGGGTCGTTCATCGCGAGCTGGCCCGCGACCATGCCTCCGAGGGAGTGACCGAAGACGCCGACCCGCGACGCGTCCACCTGCTCCGCGAGCGGGCTCGCGTCGAGCTGGTCCAGCACCGTGGCCGTGTCCTGCCGCCACGCCGTCACGAGCGGCGCAAGCACGGCGTACGAGCGGTGGGCGGCGATGGCGTTCATCACCTCGCGCAGGCGGCCCGGGTCCTTCGCTGCGCGCGCGCGGTCGAAGAGCGGCTCGAGCTCTCGCACGTTCTTCTCGAGGTTCTCGAGGCCGGCGGTGATCTCGACCCACGCCGGGTGGTCGGCGCGGCGGCCCTGGCTCGTCCCGTCGGCGAACTGCACCACGAGCGACTCCGACGGGTGCCCGACGCTCAGCACGACGAACCCGTGGCTCGCGAGCTCCTCCATGAGCGACGTGCTCTGCTTCTGGAACGAGCCGAAGCCATGGTTGAAGAGGAGGACGGGGAACCGGCCTGCGACCCGCGCCGCGTTCGGATGGCTGTAAGACGGGTTCTGCGGGAGGAGGAACTTCGGCACCCGGGTGAACTCGGCGAGCGCGGCGCGCACGACGTCGTCGAGGTACGGCTCGGTCGGCCCATCGCCTCGCTGCGCGGGGTACCACGCCTGCACGCACACGGTCCGGGCTGCGGCGGCGTTCTTCACGTCGAAGCGCCTGGTGCCGACGGCGTGCTCCCCGCTCGGCGGAGGGATGACCTGCTTGCGTCCGAAGAGGAAGGCCATGCGGCGCACCATGCGCGGGTGCCCAGCTGGAGTCGATACGCGCGAGCCGCGCATCGCCAGGACATCGTCGCGACCCGCGGCGCGGCCTCTTCCGGTCAGTCGCCGGTCTGAGCAGCTGTCGCCCGAGCGCGCGCTTCGTCTCGGTCGGCGCCGACCGCTCAGTGGCGTGGTGCAGCTACACGAGCGCTCGACGCAGGCTGAGCGCGCTGACGTGGGCCGCGCTGGTCAACGCGCTGGCGTCGGTCGGCCACGAGCCCTGCGACACCCGCCTCGCGCGCGACGGCGACGCGCTCAGTGGACCCTCGCCCTCACGCGTGAGTCGCGGAGGCGCCGGGTCGTCACCAGCACCATCGCGATGACGAGCGCGAACCACGAGCTGCCGCCACCCGCCGCTGCACAGCCGCCCTTCACCTGAATCCGCTGCGCCGGCTCACCACCTGCCGTCGGAGCGCTCGCGCCGCCGGCCTGACCTCCGCCCGACGCCAAACCGCCGCCCATCGCTGCTCCGCCGGCGGCGCCACCCGCGGCCGCGCCGCCTCCCGCGCTCCCACCGCCAGCCGCCCCTCCGCCCGCGACGCCGCCTGCCGCCGGACCTCCGCCGGCCGAGCCGCCACCCGTGCCCGGCGTCCCGCTCCACTCGACGACCAGCTCGGGCCGGTTCTCCGCCGACTCGCGCGAGAGGTAGCCCGAGCCGTCACCGTCGGTCGAGGTGATGGCGAACGCGCAGGCGCCGTTTCCCCGCACCGCGCTGGTCACGTCGAACGCGTATTCGGAGTCGATCTCCACGCGGCCCAGGCTCGCCAGCACCGACGGCTCGGGCATCGGCCGGTTCTGGTGCGTCACCGAGGTCTCGCTCCACGACGTGTCCAGCACGCGGCGCACGTCGCCACCGCCGCCGGCGTTCATCGCGCGCAGCACGAGCCGCGCCCGCGACACCTGCCCGACCCCCTGCACGTCGAAGCGGAAGTAGATGGTGCGCCCATCGCCGCCCGTGCGCAGGTCGCCGTCACTGCCGTGCACCGCCGTCGGGTTGAGCGGGTCGGTCCACGTGTCGGCACTGGGCACGAAGCGCGAGGGGCTGCCGCCTGGCGTCGGCGGCACGCCCGCGTCGACTGGCGGTACCACCGGAGCGGTCGTGCCGTTGACCCGCACGTTCCGGAAGATGACGCCGGCCTGCGGGCCATAGGTGCCGCCCGGCGCGTCATCGGTGCCGATGAAGACGTAGCGCAGGCGAAGCGCCGTGCCGTGCCGGTGCGTGACGCCCTCGACGCCATCGACGAAGACGGCGACGTTGCCGGCGCGCGTCCAGCGCACCTCGATGGTGTGTGGTTGTGCCGGGGACAGCTCGCCCGGCTGGCGCGAGATGCGCGTCTCCTGGCGGTCGGTGAAGCCCGCGGGGCTCGAGAGGAACTTGAAGCAGTTGTTGTAGTTCGCGCCGGTGCGCACCTGCCACGACGAGGTCTTCGGTGAGTCGGCGTCGGCCTGGTGCGGGGAGCCGTGCGGCGCTTCGTACATGGCGAGGATCTGCTGCTTGTCGAACTGGTGCTGCGGGCTGTCGAAGCTGGGGTTCCAGTTGAGCAGCTCGACCGAGAAGCTGCCCTCGGTGAGCGCGGCGCCGAGGTCCCACTTCACCTGATGACCGGCCTGCCAGCCGCCACCGGAGACGAACTGGCCGCCGTTGCGCGCGCCGGTCGTCGCGCCGTTGAGGTCGTCAGTGAACGCGACCTGCGCCAGCGCGGGACAGGAGAGGAGCGTGAGGCTGATCAGCAGTCGAGAATGCATGGCGCGAGGCAGAGCAAGGCGGTTGCCACCCCCAGGGCCGCGAAACGAGGAGGCCTCCGAGCCACTTCGACTGTGCACCCGAGTGGGCAGCGACCGCCAGGCGCCTCCCGCGAGGTTTACATCGCGGCGTCTTGCTCGAGTTCTGAGAGGCGCGCCGTCCGCCCGACACGACACGGGACTCTGTCGGGCCGAGTGGCAGGCCGCGACGGAACTCGGTCCAGACGCGCCGCTCGCGTGCGTGCACGGGCTGGTCGCCGCGACGGAGTTCGGTCCAACGCGTGTCGTGACGTCCCGCTCGCGTGCGTGCACGGGCGGTCGCCGCGACGGACCTCCCAATCCGCGTCGCGATTGCCGCTCGCGTGCATGCACGCTCGTCGGGGCGACGGAGCCCGGTCCAATCCGCGTCGTGAGGTGCCGCTCGCGTGCGGTGCACGTTCGTGCCGTGCGTGCGACGGAGCCCGGTCCAATCCGCGTCGTGAGGTGCCGCTCGCGTGCACGTTCGTCGCCGCGACGAGGCTCGCTTCACTGGGGGCGGTGCTATAGCCGGCGCGTGCGCGCGACAGCCGTCCGCGTGGTGGCTGTCAGCGGCGCCGGGACGCTGCTGGTCGGGCTCTGCGCGCTCGCGGCCCTCGCCACTGGAGAGCAGCCGCTGTCGCTCAGCGAGGCGTTCACCGACGGCACCACGGCCCACACCATCCTCGTGTCGTTGCGGCTCCCGCGCGTGGTGCTGGCGGCGCTCGTCGGCGCGGCGCTCGCGGCCGCCGGCTCGATGCTCCAGGCGCTGCTGCGCAACCCCCTGGCGGACCCGTTCGTGCTCGGCGTGTCGGGGGGCGCGGCGCTGGGCGCGACGGTCGCCATCGCGCTCGGCTTCACGACCGCGGGCCTCGCCGGGCTCTCGGGCACGTCGGTGTTCGCGCTCCTGGGCGCGACGCTCGCGACGTTGCTCGTGCTGGCCGTCGGGCGCTCGAGCCGTGGGGAGGGGTCGACGAACACGCTCCTCGCGGGCGTCATCTTCAACGCCTTCGCGCTCGCGGCCATCATCTTCATCAAGGCGCTGGTCGCGCCGGATCGCCTGGGCGAGGTGCTCTTCTGGCTCGCGGGCGCCCTCGGGCACGAGTCCTGGAGCGCGCTCGGCTTCACTGGCGCGGTGATCGGCGTCTCGACCGCGGCGCTGTGGAGCCTCTCCCACCGCATCAACCTGCTCACGCTGGGCGACGACGACGCGCGCTCGCTGGGGGTGGACGTGGGCTCGACGCGCGTGCTGCTGCTGCTGCTCGCCTCGGCGGCGGTGTCGGCCGCCGTCGCGCTCTCGGGGCTGGTGGGCTTCGTGGGGCTGCTGGTGCCGCACCTCGCGCGGTTGGTGCTGGGCGCCGATCAACGCCTGTCGCTGCCGGCCAGCGCCTTCCTGGGAGCAGCCTTCCTGGTGCTGGCCGATCTCTCGACCCGGCTCATGTTCCGCGTGTTCCAGACCGAGCCACCGGTGGGCGTCATCACCGCCCTGCTCGGTGGGCCCGTCTTCCTGCTCCTGATGGTGCGCCGCTTCCGCGCCCCCGAAGCCGGCTGACAGTGAGTCTGCTCAGGGGCTCTTCGCCGCTGCGCTCGCCTTCTGCTCGGCGATCTCCTGCTTGATCTTCGCCATGTCGAGCCCGCGCACCTGCTCGATGACGCCGTCGAGCGCCGCGGCTGGCAGCGCGCCGGCGTTGCGCCCCAACAGCACCCCGTCACGGAAGACGGCGAGCGTGGGGATGGCCTGCACCTCGAAGGCCGCCGCGAGGCCCTGCTGCGCCTCCGTGTCCACCTTCGCGAAGACGATGTCGGGGTACTTCTTCGCCGCCGCCTCGAAGACCGGCGCGAACGCGCGGCACGGCCCGCACCACTCGGCCCAGAAGTCGATGAGCAGAATGCCGCCCTTGTCGAGGGTGGCCTCGAAGTTCGTCTCGGTCAGCTCCAGCGTGCTCGCAGCCATGGTGAGGGGGTCCTTTCGGGGCCAGTCTATGCCGGTTGAGAGGCACGATGGCCACCCGGGGATTCAGCCGATCCGCGCAGACCGGAATAGGCTGGGGCCCGTGTTCGCCACGCCGCGCCCCTTCTCCATCGACGAGTACCACCGGCTGCTCGACCTCAACGTCCTCAAGCGAGGGAGCCGCACCGAGCTGCTCGACGGCCTCGTGCTGGAGCGGCCGTTGCGCACCGACCGGCAGGCCTCCATCGCCGCGCAGCTGCATCGGCGCCTCGACCAGGGGTTGCCGGCCAGCTTCCTGCTCCGCGCCGAGGAGCCCCTCACCCTCGCGAACGACACCGAGCTCATCCCGGCGTTCAGCCTCGTGACGCGCGCCGACGCAGCCCGCGCGGTCCGCCACCCGATGACGGCTTCCCTGGTGGTGGAGCTCGCCGATGCCCTCGACCTCGAGCGGGTTCGCGACGGCCACCTGCCCGCGTATGCCCGCGCCGGCGTCGCTGAGGTCTGGCTGCTCAACCTCGTGGACCGGCGAGCCGAGCTCGTCTGGAAGCCGTCTGGCGGCGCGTTTCACGACACGATGGTGCTCGACGCGCCCCTCACGCTGACGTCCCGCGCGATCGCTGGCCTCTCGGTGAGCGGCGCCGGCCTGCTGGGGTGAAGCCGCGCGGCCGTCTCGGCTGGCCGATTCACTGCGCGGCGAAGGCAGTTGGTGCGACAGTGCGCGCCCCATGCTGACGTTTCCGGCGAGCGCGAAGGCCTTCCCCGTCACCCTTCAACGCAACTCCTTCTCGCCCCGGCTGGCAGCGCGAGCAGGTGACGTCTGGCGCGCCATGCAGGACGTCGTGGTGGACCAGTCAGCCGACGTGGGGTGGAGCCCCGCCCGCTACGAGTCCGCGGGCACCATGTTCGTCGTGCGCTCGATGACGCTCACGCACACGCGCGAGGTGCGCTTCGAAGACCGCCTCGTGGGCCGCACCTGGCCCGTGCGCGCCCGCCGCGACATGCTCTTCACGCGCGAGGTGCGGCTCTTCGCTGGCGCCGAGCTGGTCGCGGCCGCCTCGCAGGAGTGGGCGTACCTGTCTCGCGCGCTCGAGCCGATTCGCGCCGGCCAGGACATCTACTCGGCGTTCCTCCGCGAGGAAGGCTTCCCCTCGGTCGCGCTGCCCGAGGCAGCAGCGCTCCCTGGCCTGCCCGTCTTCACCTTCAGCTTCCACACCTGGCACCTGTGGATGGACCCGTTCGGCCACATCAACCACCCCGCGTACGTCGACTTCTGCGACGAGGCGACCAGCCGGGTGCTGGCGAAGGCGGGCCTGCCGGCGCTCCAGCTGTCGCCGCTCGCCGAGTCGGTGCACTTCCGCGCGGCCATCGGCGCAGAGGAGCAGGTCACCGTCGAGGCGCACCTCATCGGCACGGTGGGCGAAGACGCGGTGCTGCTTGGCCACCGGATCCTCGTCGGGGACAAGGTGTGCGCGACCGCGAAGACGGTGCGGCGGCTCTTCGGCCACGGCCGTGACGCATGGCGTACTGCCTTCGGCGGTTGACCGGCGCAGCGCTGGGGTAACGTCAGCCCATGGCCTCGAGGCGTACGCAGACCATCGACGACGACTCGCCGCAGACGGCGATGACGAAGCTGCCGGCGAACTTCAAGCCACGCCCCCGGCGCGCGCACGTGCTCGACCAGACGGCCGGCCCTGGCAGCCCCAAGCGGCACGAGCTGTCGGACGACACGCTGGTCATCGGCCGGGGCAGCGCCGCCGACCTGCGCCTGGACAGCGACGACGTGAGCCGCACGCACGCCCAGCTGCTGCGCGTGGACGACGAGTACTCCATCGAAGACCTCGACAGCCGCAACGGCATCTTCCTCAACGGCCTGCAGGTCCACGCGGCGGTGCTGCGCGACGGCGACCAGGTGCAGCTCGGTGACGTCGTCTTCATCTACAGCGAGGGCAGCTGACGATGGGCTTCTTCGTCCGTTTCTGGGGTGTGCGCGGCTCGATTCCCACCCCTGGTCCCCGAACGCGCCGCTACGGCGGCAACACCTCGTGCATCGAGCTGCGGAGCGACAGCACGGTGCTCATCTTCGACGCCGGCACGGGCCTGCGCGAGCTCGGCGTCAGCCTGCTGCGCAACCCGCCTCGCGAGGGGCTCGACCTGCACCTGTTCCTCTCGCACCCGCACTGGGACCACATTCAGGGCTTCCCGTTCTTCGGGCCGGCGTACCTGCCGACGACGACGCTCACGGTCTACGGCTCGGAGAAGAACGAGAACTACCAGCTGCTCTCGGGCCAGATGTCGAACGCGTACTTCCCCGTCGCGTTCAAGGACCTGTCGGCGCGCATCGTGCCGAAGGCCTTCAAGAAGGACGTGGTCGAGGCGGGAGACTTCGTGGTGCGGCGCTTCGAGCAGAAGCACCCGGGCGGCTCCTCGGGCTTCCGCGTCGAGCACGGGGGCAGGGCGTGCGTGTACGCGACGGACAGCGAGCTCGACCAGCTGCTCGCCGATCAGCAGCAGCCGGTGAAGTCGCCGCGTATGCTGCGCCGGCTGCCCGCGCCGCTGGTGAACGCGGTGAAGGACGCCGACCTGCTCATCGCCGACGCGCAGTACACCGACGAGGAGTACCCGACGAAGGTGGGCTGGGGCCACGCCCGCGCGAATACGGTGGTGGACCTCGCGATTCAGGCGGGCGTGCGGCAGCTCGCGCTCACGCACCACGACCCGATGCACAGCGACCGTGACGTCGACGCGAAGGTGCTCACCGCCGCCGACCGGGCCCGCACCGTCGGCGCAGAGCTCGAGATCTTCGGGGCGCGCGAGGGCGTCACCCTGCGCCTCGACCGCGACTGACCTCGCCGCCGTCGTGTCGCCGGTGAGGCTCCCGCAGGCTGCAGACGGAGATGAGCGGAGGCCGACGCGTCGCGAGCGTGGAGAACGGGCCCCGGTCGGGCTACACACCTCGTCGTGCCCCGACCGCTTCGCGATCAGGTGTCCCGCCCCCTCGTCCCCCGGCGCGAGCCCATCGCCGAGGTCGTTCGTCGGACCGACGAGCGCCGCGCTCAGGTGTCCCTGCACCTCAAGATCCTCGCCGGCTATGTGGTGCTGGCCGCGGCGCTGGTGGCCCTCTTCGCGCTGGGCGCCTCGTGGGACTGGTCGCTGAAGATCATCGCTGCGGCCATCGTGACGCTGGTGCTCGCCATCGCCCTGCCCGCCCTCGTGCTGCGCGTCACCCGCGTGAAGACCCTGTCGCAGACGGCCCTCGAGATCTCCCGGGGCGACCTCTCCCGCCGGGTGAACGTCGACGCTGCGGGCCTGCGCGACGACATCGACGAGCTGGCGGTGGCCATCGCCAACATGCAGGAGAACCTGCGCGAGCTGGTGAGCTCGATTCAGCGCACCGCCGAGTCCGTCGCCTCGTCTGCCTCCGCCCTCGAGGCGAGCGCCGAGGGCGTGAACGCGCAGGCCACCGAGGTCGGCTCGTCCATGATCCGCATCGCCGACGGGGCTGAGGCGCAGAAGTCGCTGGTGACGAAGGCCAGCACCGCCATCACCGACATGGCCCAGGCACTGCAGCGCACCGCGACGACGGCCGAGGAGTCCACCCGCGCGGCCGCCGCCACCAGCGCCTCGGCGGTGGAGGGCTCGAACGCGGCGACGCTCGCCAGCGAGAAGGTGCGCAAGGTCTTCTCGCGCATCGAGGCCGCGAGCAGCGAGGTCTTCAAGTTCGGTGAGAAGACACAGGAGATCTCGAAGATCGTCGACGCCATCACCCAGGTGGCGCAGCAGACGAACCTGCTGGCGCTCAACGCCACCATCGAGGCCGCGCGCGCGGGGGAGTACGGCCGTGGCTTCGCGGTCGTCGCCGACGAGGTGCGGAAGCTGGCCGAGAGCGCGGGCAAGAGCGCCGAGCAGATCAGCCTGCTCGCCCGCAACATCAGCCAGCAGTCCACCCTCGTCGTGAGCGCGATGAAGGAGGGCATCGAGGAGCTGGCCGAGGGCCGCGAAGATCTCACCACCATCGTGCGCTCCATGGGCCGCATCTCGGACAGCGCGCGCGCCGGAGCCGAGAAGGTGGCGCTCATCAGCACGTTCGCGAGCGAGCAGCAGAAGGGCTCGGAGTCGATGGTGCAGGCGATGACCGAGATCTCCTCGGTCGCCCGCGCCAACGCTCAGGCCACCGACGCGGTGAAGCGCGTCATCGAGGAGCAGACCGAGGCCGTCTCGCAGATGACCGCCGCGTCGCAGGAGCTCACGAACCTGTCGGAAGAGATGCAGACGATCGTGCGGCGCTTCCGGCTGCTCTAGCCCGCGGACGGCCCGGCTACTTGAGGCCGAGCAGGAGGGCCCCGGGGATCTGGATGAGCACCTTGAGCACCTCCGTGCCGACCTCCGCGACCACCTTGCCGGTCTTGATGAGGTCGGGGATGGCCAGGATGATCGCCGCGGTGACGGCCACGAAGGCGCGCTTCGTCTCGTCGGTGGGCCGCAGCGCCTCGGCCGCCGACACGAGGGTCTGACGCGCCTGCTCCGGAGGTACGCCCGAGGCCCGCGCGAACTCGTTCTCGAAGCCCGTCTTGAAGGACTCCCGCGCCGCGTCGGTCGTGAACTCGGGCGGCACCGCGGGGCTCGCGCGCAGCCCGTTCACGAGGGAGTCCGCCAGCACGCCGGCGCTCTGCTGCACCTCGACGGTGACGACCTCCTCCCGGGTGGGCACGTGACGGCACGAGGCGGCGACGAAGGCGACGAGCACGGCGGGGGCGAACGCGCGCATGGCCGCGCATGGTAGCCGTTGGGCCCGTCAGTGCACCCAGGCTTCGCGCGGCGCGTCGGCGGCCTGAGCGACGAGCAGCCGCTCGAGCTTCGCCACGCGGTCGCGGTCGAGCCGGGTGCCGCGCTCGGGGAAGCCGAGGCCCTTCGCGGTCCACTCCGGCAGGAAGAGGATCGGCGTCGCCTCGCCGTCGTAGCCGAGCTGCACGAGCTGGCCCTTCGGGAAGCGGGTGCACTGCTTGTCGCAGCAGAAGAAGTCCTCGCGCACGACGTAGAGGCCTTCGGGCGCGAGCGGCTCGAGGGTGGCGCTCCACTCGGGGCCGGGCGAGGTGATGCCCTGCGCGTGCCACTCGGCGCGGTTCAGCGTCCAGGCGCGCGGCAGGTAGACCCCGGGGCCCGGGTCGCCGTGGTCGTGGAACATGACGAGCCGGCCGGCGGGGAGCTGCTCGAGCGGGCGCGTGGTGCGGTAGAGGCCACAGGGCGGGTTCTTCGACATGCCCCGCCATACCAAACGGGGCGCCCGGTTGCCCGAGCGCCCCGCGTAAGTCAGTCGCTCAGCTCAGCTCACGGCGTGAAGCGGTAGCCCCCGCCGGTGGCAATGCCCGGGTTAACGCTGTTGGTCGAGACCTGGGTACCGCGGCTGCCGTCGAGCGACTCGACCCCGACGGTTGCGCTGCCTCCGGACGTACGGGCGGCGCTGCTCATGGTCATCGCAGGAACCAGTGAGCAGTAGTGAACCTCGACCAGGTTTGTCGTCTCGTGGAGCTGAACCTGGATCGTGAGCTGCTCCGACTCGCCACCGAAGAAGGTGTAGTTCGCCCACTGGAAGGTGAAGCGGCGATTCGGCGCCATGCCGAAGGTGTTGTAGGTGCCGCTGGCCCCAGTTCCGACGTTCAGGTCGTCCCAGAGCGCGGCAATCAGCCCGTTCGGTGTCGCCGAATCGGGAATGCTCGCGTTGAAGGCGGTGCTCGAAGTCAAAGAGGGTGCGAGGTGGTGGATCTGGACGAAGCCGTTGGAGCTCGCTGAGAAGTGCGTCGCGGGTACGCCGAAGTAGCTGAAGGCGAATCCAGACGGGAGCGCCGTGACTGCCGACGTGACGTCGTCACCAGTCACCCCTGAGAGCGCGGTCGCGCCGGTCATGTCGTCGCAGGCCGACATGATGGGGGCTGCTGCGTAGTTCACGATTGGACCGAGCACGATCTGCAGCGCGAACTGACCCGGCGTCGTCGTCGAGGTGTCGACGATGAGCGAGACGGTTCGTGAGGTGGTGCCCGGGTTCGTGAACTGAAGCGCTTCCCCGGAACCGGCCGCGGTCGACACGAGCGCATTCCTTCCGCCAACACAGGTCTGAGTGCTGCCCCCGCAGCTCGTCCCATCGACGAGTTGCAGCGACGGGTCCCACGTCCCGCTCGTCGACTGCACGACGGCGCTGAGCTGCTGGCCACCTGGAATAACGATGGTGTACGCGAGGTCACGACCGGTAGTACCCGACGACGTACAGCCCGCCTGACCGCTCCAGTTGTAGTCGGGCTGGGCCGTTGAGAGATCGCCCATCAACGACGCGCTCGCGGTAATCGGTGCGCCGGCCGACTCGCAGAGATCGTTGGCCGCAATCATGGTGACAGCGGCGGTGATCTGGAATGACGCCGTGGCAGGGGCCGCGCTCGTCGAGTCGATGATGGCGAAGAGCGGCCGAGTGGCAGCTCCGGGGTTGGCGATGCTGACCACGTCGGTTCCGTTCGTGCCTCCGGTGTTGTCATTCGCGACGCAAACCCGAGTCGTCGAGTCGCAGTTGGAGAATGGACCATCCACCAGGTTCAGCACGGGGTTGTAGCCACCGTCGGCGACGAGCGTGATGCTGAGGCGGCTGTTGGCAGGAACGTCCACCTGGTAGGCCCGGTCCTGACCCGCCACAGCAGACGAGCAGTTGGTGCCCGTGAGGACGTAGTCGTTGGTGTAGTTCGCGATGGTGCCGGTCTGGGGCATTCCAGGCACGAGCACAGGCGCGTTGCCACAGTAGTCGCCAAGGGGCGAGGGCTCGGCGATGCCAACGATGTCGAACTGACCTCCAGCCGTCGAGGTCGAGTCAACATAGGCAAACAAGGTCGTCGGGGCGGTGGTTCGGTTGCTGGCGCTCGCCGTCTCTGCAGCGGAGGCGCCCGCCGCATTCGTACCCACAGCGCACGTGCGGCTGTTGCAGTCTGCGACCGACACCGCGATGGAGAGCGAGGGATCAAACCCGGCGTCTGGTGTGACAGTGAACACGCCGCGCGCGCCAGCAGGGACGACGAGCGAGTAGACCGCATCAGGTCCAGCGGAGGCGGTCGAGCAGACGGCGCCATTCCCAGAACCGGAGTAGTCCGCGCCCAGGCCCGTGGTGGACTGGCCCCGGGCCGTGTTCATCGGGAGGGCGGTGAGGTCGGTCGGCGACGTGCACACATCTCCTGCAACAGGCGTCTGGAGCGCAGCCGAGATGTCGAACGTCCCGGACGTCGTCGAAGAGGTGCTGTCGACGATGAGGAAGAAGGTACGGGTCGGCCCGCTGTTGAAGAACGTGAGGGTGTCGGCGGTGCCGGTTCCACTGGCATTCGCGTTCGCAACGCACGTTCTGGTTGCGCAGGCAGAGGCTCCGTCAACCAATGACAGGCTTGAGTCGAACCCTGTTGGCGTGACGCTGACCACCAAGCGCTGACCGGACGGGATCGAGATGCTGTAGACCTTGTCATTGCCCGCCGCGCTCGAAGCACAGCCGCTTCCGGAACCTGAGTAGTCGGGCCCGATGTCCGCGGCGTTGAGAGCCTCGCCCATCAAAGGCATTCCAGCCGTGAGTGGCACGGCGTTCTCGCACACGTCGCCCGCGCCCACTGGTCCCGTCGCGGTCGAGAGCGAATACGCACCATTCCCGCTTCCCCAACCATCCAGCACGAGAAACACATTCTGGGTGGTCCCGGAAGTATTGACATAGCGAACGGGCGCGTTGTCGGGTGTGTCACGCCCACTCGCGCAAACCTGGCCGCGGAAGACGCCACCATCGAGCGCACCGCAATTCGGAACGCTGGTGATGATGTTCGCAATCGAATCCCAGGTGGTGGTGAAGGTTGCCGTCACACGAGAGAAGGTCGGGACCGCCACCTGGTACACGACGTCGGGCGCCGTGGAAGTCGATGATGAGCCTGTACAGCCGGCTGAAGAGCTGAACAGGAAGTCGTGACCGCCATCGGTGGTGGTTCCGCTCGCCGTGTCGTTGGCCCCGATGACAAAGGGACTGCTGCAGTTCTCGCCGGTCGCCATCATCGAGCCGCCGCCCGCTCCACCTGCAGTGCCACCTGCAGTGCCACCGGCCGAGCCACCGGCCGCAGAGCCACCGGCCGCAGAGCCACCGGCCGCAGAGCCACCGGCCGCAGAGCCGCCGGCCGCGGAGCCACCGGCCGCAGAGCCACCGGCCGCAGAGCCACCAGCCGCAGAGCCACCGGCCGCAGAGCCGCCGGCCGCAGAGCCACCGGCCGCGCTACCACCGGCTGCCGAGCCACCAGCCGCAGAGCCACCAGCCGCAGAGCCACCAGCCGCAGAGCCACCAGCCGCAGAGCCACCAGCCGCAGAGCCACCAGCCGCAGAGCCACCAGCCGCAG
>JAEUJQ010000039.1 GCA_016793095.1 Myxococcaceae bacterium
CGACCCCCCCCTGACCCGACGCGCGCCGCTCCGGAGCCCGGACACGCGCCGCGCCCGACACGCACTGATCGAGCCACCGCCGCCGCGACACGCGCCGCGCCGGAGACACGCGACGCGCCGGAGACACGCGACGCGCCGGAGACACGCGACGCGCCGGAGACACGCGACGTGGTCGGATACGCGACGCGTCCGACACGCGATGATCGAGCGCCCGACACGCAATGATCGAGCCACCGCCGCCGCGACACGCGCCGCGCCGGAGACACGCGACGGGCTCGGATACGCGACGCGTCCGACACGCGATGATCGAGCCACCGCCGCCGCGACACGCGCCGCGCCGGAGACACGCGACGCGCCGGCGGAGACCGCGAGGTTCTACCGACGCATCATCGCGTCCAGGGACGACCTGAGCGGACTGTCGGGGAACTTCAGGCTGAACGCGTGGAGGCGGCGCGTGGCTTCGTCCTGCCGCCCGCCCGCCCACAGGATCTGCACCGCGAGCGCCTCGCGCTCCTCGACCAGTTGCCCCGAAGGAAACTGGGACTCATGCGACTGCACCGCCGCCAATGCCCTGGCCGTGTCTCTCGACGCCAGCGACGAGCGGGCGAGGTCGAGCAGCACCCGCTCGCGCCCAAGCGTGTCAGGCGAAGGCGCGGGTCTTCTTGGCGTCGGGCGAGCGACGGGCTGAGGCTTCTCCTCCACGGGCGCAGCGACAGGCACCTCGACGCGCTCGACCACGAGGCGCTCGGTCACCGCGGTCGGGCGCAACACCAACCGGTCCGTCGCGATGCCCAGGCCCACGCCCACGGTGAGGGTGAGCGCCGGCAGCACCTTGAGCAGCAGCGTCGCGCCGCCCTTCGCCGCCACCACGCCCCCTGCGCTGGTCGATGCCGCGGGCGCGGCCGACGACGACACCCCCGTTGCGCTGGAGGAAGTCGTCCCGCTCGCTGACGAGGCGCCCGAGGCCGTCGCCGCGGCCCCACCGGCCAGGCCAGCCGACACCTGCACCTTCGCCAGCACGGCCTCGACGACGCCGGGGGGCAGCGGCGCGACGGGCGCCTGGGAGAGCGCCGAAAGCACGTCGTCGGGCAGGGGCTCGAGCTCGAGGTCATTCATGCGGCGGCTCCAGAGGGCGGCGCCTGTCGGCGGCGGACGGCGGCAGTCAACTCGAGCCGCGCGGTGCGCAGGCGGGTGTAGGTGGTCGCGGGCGGCACGTTCATCACCTCGGAGATTTCATTCGGCGACAGGCCCTCGAAGTGGTGCATGACGAAAGCAGCGCGCTTGGGCTCGTCGAGCTCGAGCAGGGCTCGCTGCACGAGCGCGCCGGTCTTCCGGGCTTCGACGCGGGCCTCGAGGTCGCCCCCATCGCCCTGCTCAGGCAGCTCGTCACGGGACTCCTCGAAGCGACGGGCGCCCGTCTTCTTCCAGTCTCCGTAGACGTTGTACGCAATGCCGAACAGCCACGGGCGGACCGGGCGTGTGGGGTCGTACGAGGCCCACCTGCGAAAGGCGGTGAGGAAGACGTCGTGGAGCAGGTCCGGCGCATCACCTGCCGGCGCGCCGAGGCGGGCCAGGAACGAATGCACCGCGCCCAGCTCGGCCTGGTACACCCGCTCGAGGGTCTGGGCGTCCATCGTCATCTCGAAAGGCTCTTGGAACGAGGGGCCGGGGTTTGTTGCGAACGGACGAAGAACTCAAGTCCCCGGGGTCGCGGGCTGTCCGAACTCGTGCCGCACTGCGACGCCCGCCAGCCCCGCGATGGGCCACGTCGTCCAGACCGGTGTGGTCCCCGACAGCACGGTGACGCGCACGAAGCTGGCCTGCGCGCGCAGGAACGGCTCGAGGAACCACCGGTTCCCGAGCGCGATGACGACGCTGGCCTGAACGCCCCCGAGCGCCAGCACGCTGCTGCCTGCGGAGGCCCCGCTGACGAAGAGCCCGCCGAACGAGAACGGCGCGGAGAGCCTGACGGGCCCAACGGCGAGGCCCGGCGCCGCAGTCACGAGCACGGGGAACGACCTGAAGGTCGTTCCGTTCAGCGTGGTGGCTGCGGGCACGTCGAAGCGCACCTCGAGGTCGGCGACGAAGCGGTCCACACGCACGCCCAGCGCCACGGCCGCTCCGGCGGTGAGGTGCGGTGACACGCCGCCGCTCGCGAAGAGGGCCGGGCTCACGCTGACGACGGCCGCGGGTGCTGGAGGGGGCGGCGCAGGCGGCTCCGCTGGAGGGGGCGGGGGCGTGGCGGCCTCGAGCACCAGCGCGATGGCGAGCGCGAGCGATTGGAGGAGCTCGCGGCAGTCAGCCGAGGTGCGCTTGCGGGGCGCGCCGCCATCGACCGAGAGGCTGCTCGAGAGCGTGCCAGCCTGCCGAGTGATGCTGGCGAGGAAGCGCGGCCCCGGCGTGCCGTCGCGGAAGGGGTCGCGGCCCAGCCGAACGGTGATGGCGTCGCGGACGGCGCGCTCGTCTCCGCACGAGCCGTCACCCGAGAACGACAGCACCGTCGGCAGTGGCGCAGCGAGCACCAGGCTGACGGCAAAGAGAAACATGCGGGGCCCGTTCCAACACAACTCGTCACGTCAATGGAGGGTGCATGTCGAGATGGCCAGGAGCGCAGGGGGTGGGGGTGCTGGTGCTGGTGCTGGTGGCGTGCGGTGGCGCACCTGGAGAGGAGGGCCCGTGCACGCTCCCGACGTGCGGGGCGGTGCCGACGTGCGCCCCGTGCGGAGGCGGAGGAGGCGGTGGCTCGCCGGGTGGCCACGACGCGGGGCGCGCGATGGTGAGCGCCGGGCCCGACGCCTCGTCGCCTGTCCCGATGCTGGACGGCGGCGTCGATGCAGGGGTGCTCGACGCGGGCGCTCCAGATGCCGGGCGGGCGGACGGTGGCGCTCCGGACGCGGGCATCGACGCGGGGCTGTGTGGGTCGTCGACGGTGGCTCCGCCCAACCTCGCGGCCGACGGTGACTTCGAGTGCGGGGCGGCCCCTCCGTTCCAGTCCTCCGGGGGCGGTGGGCAGGTGGACTTCGTTCCGGGGCGGAGCGGGCGGGCGCTGCGCTTCACCGTCGTCCCCGGGCTCCTCAACAACGAGTTCGTCTCGACGTGGCGGCTGCAGGTGCGGCGCGGGGGTGTCTACTGCGCCCGGGCCTTCGTTCGCGGCACGGCGTCGGCGGTGAGCCTGCGCTTCTACCTGGGGCCGCCGGGCTCTGCGGTGGGGCAGATGTTCGACATGCCGGGGCCGTGGGGGAGCTGGTCGAGGTTGCCGCCGACGCTGGCCGCCGTGCAGGTCAACGCGCAGGTGGGCGACGAGGGCCTGCTCGTCTTTTCGGACACCAGCCACACCACCGGCGCCACCATCGAGGTCGACGACGTCGACGTGTGGCGCAGCGACGATGGCTCGTGTCGCGAGCGATAGCGTTTCGAGGGGCAGGGGTTGTCTCATTCCAGCAAGTGGACAGCGGCCAGTCGGCCGACGGAGGCTTCGACGATGCGGGTGGTCATGGTGGTGACGGTCCTGGCGATGGCAGGCTGCAACGCGACGGTGCAGGCGGGCGGGTGTGGACCTGGGAACTGCACGGGTTGCTGTACGTCAGCGGGCCAGTGCGTGAGCGGCATCGAGCCGGGCTCCTGCGGCTCTGTCGGCGCGGCGTGCACCAACTGCACGTTGTCGGGCATGACGTGCCAGCTCGGCGCGTGCATCCAGTCGACCTTCGGCGTGGGTGGCGGGTCGGCTGGGGTAGGCGGGGGCTCCGCGGGCGCGTGTGGGCGCGACACCTGTGCGGGCTGCTGCCTCGACGGTGTCTGCCAGTTGGGCGTCTTCGACTCCGAGTGCGGCACCGGTGGCGAGACGTGCCGTGGGTGCAACGAGGCGCGATGCTCGGCGCTGCCGAAGGGCTCCGACGGCGCGCCCCGGGGAGGACGGTGCCTTGGTGGGACGGGGGGCGGCTCGGCGTCGTGCTCGAGAGAGAACTGTCCGACGGGCTGCTGCGTCGAGGGCGTCTGCCAGTCGGGGACGGTGGACTTCGCGTGCGGCCGCGGTGGCGACGAGTGTGTGGTCTGTGAGCAAGGGGCGATGTGCGTGGCGGGGATGTGTCAGGGCTCAGCGGGTGGCGGGGCGGCTGGCGCCGGCGGTGGCGGAATCGCGACGGGCGGCGGCTTCGCGGGCGGAATCGCGACGGGCGGCGGCTTCGCGGGCGGGAGCACGACGGGCGGCGGCTTCGCGGGTGGGAGCACGACGGGCGGCGGCTTCGCGGGTGGGAGCACGACGGGCGGCGGCTTCGCGGGTGGGAGCGCGACGGGCGGCGGCTTCGCGGGCGGGAGCACGACGGGCGGCGGCTTCGCGGGCGGGAGCACGACGGGCGGCGGCTTCGCAGGCGGGAGCGCTGGCGGCGTCGTCTCAGGAACAGGAGAGACGTGCGCGACGGCCGTGCTGCTCACCTCGCCGGGCTCGCGCTCGGGAACGCTGTCGGGCTTCGTCGACGACTACGGCGCGGGCAGCGGCTGCGTCGGCACCTCGGGGCCCGACCGCGTCTACCGTCTGCAGGTGGGCAGCGCCGCGCGCGTCTCGGTGACGGTGACGCCGTCTTCCTCGTGGGACGTCTCGGTGAGCGCGACGGTCGGGCAGGTCGCGCGCTGCGACGGCGCACCACGCCTCTGTGACGCCTCGGCGAATGCGCAGGCCGCGGGGGCTGCCGAGACCATCGACGTGGCGACCGCTTCAGGTGACGACGTCTTCGTGGTGGTGGACTCATCCAGCACCTCGGTCGGCGCCTTCACGTTGAGCTGGTCCATCCAGCCGCTCACCATCGGCGACCGCTGTGAGGCCCCGTTCCCCCTGCAGTCAGGCGTCGCGCGCAACGACAGCACCTTCGGCTTCACCAACGACTACACCGCGGGCACCTCGTGCGCGTCACTCGGTCGCCTCGGCGCTGACGTCGTCTACGCGGTGCAGGTCGGGCCCGGCCAGGGCCTCGACGTCACCGTCACGCCCCAGGGTGCGATGCTCGACACCAGCATCTCCATCGCCACCAGCGTCCCCTCGTGCGCGCGGCAGTGTGTCACGGGCGCCAACACCGGCGCGGCGGGAGCGCCCGATGTCGCCTTCTGGAACAACGTGTCGGGCAGCACCGTCACCGCGTACGTCATCGTGGACTCGTCTCAGGGCAGCTCGGCCGGGCCCTTCTCGATCGCCGCCACCGTCGGCGCGCAGGTGACGTGCAACCCGGCGCGCTGCCCCACCGGGTGTTGTCAGAGCAACCAGTGCGTCGTGGGCTCCGAGGACACGGCGTGCGGGCAGCAGGGCAACGCCTGCCAGGTGTGCGGGCAGTACCAGCAGTGTCAGAACGCCGTGTGCACCGACGCCCCGCGGCCGACGGGAGCGCCCTGCTCGATGAACTCCCAGTGCTACGGCGGCACGCTCGCCTCGCCGGTGTGCCGCACCACCTGGCCCTCGGGCGGGTACTGCTCATCGACGTGCCTCTTTGACGGCTTCGACTGCGGCGGCCTGCCCATCATCGGGCCGGGCTGGTGCGTGTCGAACGTCTGCCTCGAGAAGTGCTCGTCACCGGGCGCGGGCCAGTCCACCTGCCGCTCCGGCTACGTCTGCGACTTCTCCGCCGGCGCTGGCTCTCAGGGCGTGTGTCTGCCGCGGTGCCAGTCGCTCCCCTGTGGCACGGGCCAGACGTGCCAGCCGTCGGGCTACTGCCGCTGACGTCGTCACGAGTGAAGTGGGCCGTGACATCATCGGTCGCATGAAGCTCACGTTCCCGCTCGTCGCCGTCGTCGCCGTCGCGCTCTCCTGTGGAGTGGCTCCCTCGTCGAACGACGGCGGGAGCGCAGGCGGCGTGGCTGGAGGGGCGGCCGGAGGAAGCTCGAGCGCAGGCGGCGCCCCGGCTGGAGGTTCCGCGGGTGGCGGCGCGGCCGGTGGAGGCTCGGCGGGCGGAGGCTCTGCGGGTGGAGGTGCTGCAGGCGGAGGTTCTGCAGGCGGAGGTGCTGCAGGCGGAGGTTCTGCGGGCGGAGGTTCTGCGGGCGGAGGTTCTGCGGGCGGAGGTTCTTCGGGTGGTTCTGGAGGTGGCACAGCCGGGCGTCTCCACGCGTATGTCGGCAGCGGGAACGGCTCCATCACCGCGTACTCGGTGAACGTGAGCACAGGCGGCCTCACGCTCCTCGGTTCGACGAGCGGCGGCACCAACCCGAGCTTCCTCGCGTTCGACGTCCCGCGGGGCCGGCTCTACGCCGTCAACGAGGGGAACCCCGGACAGGTGGCGGCCTTCGAGCTGCGCGCCGATGGAGGCCTCGCGCTCCTCAACCGGGTGAGCTCGCAGGGGGCCGGGCCTGCTCACGTCTTTGTCCATCCCTCGGGGCGATGGGTGATGGCGGCGAACTACACCGGGGGCAACGTCGCGGTCCTTCCCGTGCGCGACGGTGACGGCGGCCTCGGCCCGGCGACGGACACCGAGGCCTCGGGGGGCCAGGCGCATCAGATCATCTCCGACCCGGCCGGCCGCTTCGTCTACGTGCCCTGCAAGGCCGCCAACTACGTCGCGCAGTATCGGTTCGACGGTGACGCCGGCGCGCTCACTCCCCTCACTCCCGCGACCGTCGCCACCGCGGGAGGGGCAGGCCCACGACACCTCGCGCTGCACCCGAGTGGCCAGTGGGCGTTCCTCATCAACGAGCTCGACGACACGATGACGTCGCTCCGGATCGGCGCCGATGGCCGGCTGACGCCGGTGGACACGAAGTCCACCCTGCCGGCGGGGTTCATGGGGACCAACACGTGCGCCGAGGTGCAGGTCCACCCGAACGGCCGCTTCGTCTTCGGCTCGAACCGCGGCCACAACTCGATCGTGACCTTCTCCATCGATCTTCAGACCGGAGCGCTCACGCTGGTCGGTCACGCCCCGACCGGCGGCAACACGCCGAGGCACTTCGACGTCGACCCGGGTGGAACGCTGCTCCTCGTCGGCAACCAGGGCTCGGGCACGGTGCACGCGCTGCGCATCGACCCGGCGACCGGCGTGCTGACGCCGCTCGGTCAGCAGGCGATGGTGAGCTCGCCCGCCTTCGTCGGCATGACCGTGCTGCCGTAGTCGACCTGCGACGTGCTGACGCCGGCCGGTCGGGTGGCGATGGTGAGCTCGCCCGCTTTCGTCGGCATGACCGTGCTGCCGAATCGACCTGCGACGTACTGACGCCGCCGCCGTGGCGAGCTCGCCCGCCTTCGTCGGCCTGACGGACAGCGGCCCCGCGGGGCTGGCTCGACCGCTCAGCGAACGACGCGGGGCACGTCTTCGACGAGCGGGTTCGTCGTCAAGCGGTCGAGCAGGGCCTTCGTGTCGGCCACGAGCCGCTCCCAGTTCGCGAGGCTGTCCTTCGCGACGCGGACCTTCCCGGCGAGCAGGCGCGGCTGCTCGGCGACGGCGCGGCGAACGCCCTCGCGAAGCGACTCCACCTCGTTCCTGACGAGCTGCGCCTCGACGAGCGCGGTGCGCAGCGTCTCGTTCGTCGGCAGCGAGGGCCGCAACACCGGCTCGGCGCGGGCGAGCTGCTCGACGTCCACGCCCAGCAGCAACCGCTGCACCTCACGCGTCCCGCCGCGAACCTCGCGGTCGGCCGCTTCCCGCTTCGTCGAGACCAGGGCGAGGTCCCGCGCGATGCTGGCATCGCCGGGAGAGGCCGAGAGCCGCCGCTCGAGTTGCGCCTGGCGGTCGCCGAGGGCGATGGCCTCGTTGTTCGCCTTCGTCAGCGCCCGGCCGGCGCGCGCGACGTCACCGCTCAGGAGCGACGCGGCCACCGCGAGCACCGGCGCCTTCGAGGTGAGCACGGTCGCCCGCGCACCGCCGAGGCGGTAAGCGACGAGGGTCTGCGCGGCCTGCAGCTTCGGCTCGAGCGCGGCCAGCTCGCCCGCGCGCTCGATGGGCGGAGGGTTCGCCTGGAGCTGGAGCGCGATCGCGAGGTCCTTCTTCGCGTCGACGACGCAGGCCTCGTAGCGCGCGAGGTTCTTCGTGGCGTTCGCCACCTCGGCGGCGGTGACGTCGGCCTTGAGCGAGTGGGGCTTGAGCGTGAGCATCAGCGGCGGGCCCGCCTTCGTCCCGAGGAGCAGCGGCACGTCGGCCTGTCGCCACGGCCCCAGCCGCGCCGCCGGGACCTCGATGGTCACTGCGCCGCGAGAGCTCCCGACCTTCACCCGCTCGTCCGCGGAGAACGGCGCTGGGCACGTGCCAACGCCGGTCAGCGCCCGGAGCTCCGCCGCGCTCAAGGCGCCTGCGGGCAGGGTGACGCGCGCGTGGCCGGTCTCGAGCGAGCCGTCCATCTTGAAGAACACCGGCGCCGATACGCGCGCGCGAGAGGCGGGCGTCGCGACGGTCACTGTGCCCACGAAGCTGTCCGGTGAGGGACGAGGGGCAGGCCGGGGCGGCCGTGCAGTGATGAGCGAGACTGGCGGGGGACGAACGGTGCGGGCGTCGATTCGCGTAGGCAAGGGAGGCTCCTCGTTGAAGTGGTGAGGCGTTTCTCCGTTCCAGAGCAACCGTGGTGCCAGCAGCAGCGTCACCGCCTCCCGCAGGAGGGCCGCTCTCGCGCGTCGAGAAAAGGGCTCACGCGCACCACCGGGCCAGTACCTGCGGGTGGTTCAGCTGGTGGAGCGCGCACGCCCCTGTTGCCGCCGCCGCTACACGCCCGCGCCCCGCCGCCGAATGGACGGCCTGCGCAGGTCTGCTTGAACTGGGGCTCCAGTGGTCTTCGCGAGCCTCGTCTTCCTCTACGCGTTCCTGCCAGCGAACCTGGTGCTGTACTTCGCGTGGTCGAACCCCACCTGGCGCAACTGGCTGCTCATCGCCTTCTCGCTCTTCTTCTACGCGTGGGGCGAGCCGGTGTGGATCTCGCTGCTGCTCCTCACCACGACGGTGGACTACGGCATCGGCCTGCTGGTGGAGCGCTGGCGCGGCACCCCGCGCGCGAAGGCGGCGCTCGTCGCCTCGCTCTGCTCGAACCTCGGCCTGCTCGCGGTCTTCAAGTACAGCGGCTTCTTCGTCGAGACGGTGAACGCGGCGCTGGGCACGACGCTGGCGGCGCCCCCGTTCTCGCTGCCGGTCGGCATCTCGTTCTACACGTTCCAGTCCATCTCCTACGTGGTGGACGTGTACCGCGGCGAGGTGAAGGCGCAGCGCAGCTGGGCGAAGTTCCTGCTCTTCGTCAGCCTGTACCACCAGCTCGTCGCGGGCCCCATCGTCCGCTACCAGACGATCGCGAATCAGATCGACGCGCGCCGCCACTCCATCGACCTGTTCGCCTCGGGCGTGCTGCGCTTCGCGCTCGGCCTCTTCAAGAAGGTCTGCGTCGCGAACGTCGCCGGCGAGCTGGTGAAGAAGACGCTCGGCGTCGAGGGCCTCGCCGGGCTGTCGGTGGCCGACGGCTGGTTCGGCCTCGCGATGTACACGCTGCAGATCTACTTCGACTTCTCGGGCTACTCCGACATGGCCATCGGCCTCGGCCGGATGATGGGCTTCCACTACCTCGAGAACTTCGACCACCCGTACGTCGCGCGCTCGGTGACGGAGTTCTGGCGCCGCTGGCACATCTCGCTGTCCACCTTCTTCCGCGACTACGTCTACATCCCGCTCGGCGGGCGCGGGCACCGGCCGTACCGCAACCTCTTCATCGTCTGGTTCCTCACCGGCCTGTGGCACGGCGCGAGCTGGAACTTCGTGCTCTGGGGCCTGTACTACGGCGTGCACATCGCGCTCGAGCGGGCCTTCCTCGGCAAGGCGCTGCTCAAGCTGCCGCGGGTGGTGCAGCACCTCTGGCTGCTCTTCGTGGTGATGGTGGGGTGGGCGCTGTTCTTCTTCACCGACCTGAAGACGTTGGGCGGCTTCCTCGCGCTCGCGTTCGGAGCGACCGCCGCGCCGCTGGTGGGCGCCGACACCGCCCAGCTGGTGATGACGCACGGCTTCTGGCTCGCGTTCGCGGTGACGCTCTGCCTCCCACTCGAGCGCCTCGTCTTCCCCGACACGCAGCACGAGCGCCCGCCCCTGGTGCACCTCGGCCGCGGGCTCGCCACCGTCCTCTTCACGCTGCTCGCGACCGCGATGCTGGTGGGTAAGAGCTACAACCCGTTCCTCTATTACCGGTTCTGACCCGTGCGCCCCTCCATCTTCTTCAGCGCGGTGGCGGTGCCGGTGCTCCTGGTGGGCCTGGGCGCGTGGTTCTTCGTGGCGCCGACGCGCGCCGAGGTGTCCCAGGTCGAGGCGCGCGCGCTGGCGAAGCTGCCGGCGTTCACGTTCGAGGCGCTGCGCTCGGGCCGGTACGCGAAGGACCTCGACCTCTACGTCGCCGACCACTTCCCGCTGCGCGAGCACTTCGTCTCGTTCACCTTCGCGCTGCGCGCGCGCTTCGGCGTGCGGCGCGAGTCCACCGTCTACAAGGCAAAGGGTGGGGCGCTGGGAGGCTTCGAGCAACAGGACTGGGCGCCGGTGGTCGAGGTCGCCGACGCGGCGGTCGAAGCCGACCCGTTCGCCGACGAGGACGCGGGCACACCGGACGCAGGAGACGACGCCGGCGTGACGGTGGAAGCAGACGACGGTGGCGCGCTGGTCGCCGAGCTCGAAACGGACGACGCGGGCGTCGAGGAGCCCGTCGAGCCGCGCATGACCGAGATGGGTGGCGTCCTCATCCACAAGGGGCGCGGCATGATGCTGCTCGACGCCACCGACGAGACGGCGACGAAGTTCGCGAAGGTGCTCGCGTCGTACGGCGCTGCCTTTCCGCGCTCGCGGGTCTACGCGGTGATGGTGCCTGGCGCTGGAGCTTTCTACCTGCCGCTCTCGCAGAAGCAGCGCAGCGCCGACGAGCTGCACAACCTCGCCGTCGTCCGCGACGCGTTGCCGCCGTCCGTGACGTGGGTGGACGTCGCCGCCGCCCTCGCGCCGCACGCGAGCGAGCCCATCTATTACCGTACGGACCACCACTGGACGGGCCTGGGCGCGTACTACGCGTACCGCGCGATGCTGGAGGCCGCCGGGCTCGAGCCGCTGCCGCGCGCTTCCTTCGAGTGGAAGCGCCTGCGGACGCCGACGCTCGGCTCGCTCTTCCGCATGACGCAGGACCTGCAGCTCGAGCGCGCGCCCGACGTCACCGAGTACCCCGTGCCGCCGGTCGAGTACCAGTCGGTCAGCTACGTCGGTGCGAAGTACGACGTGCCCCAGCAGCGCCGGTTCCTCGACGAGAAGGGCGAGGGGTACCTCGTCTACATGGGCGGCGACGCGGCGCTGATGGCGGCGAAGGCGAAGGGCGTGAAGAACGGCCGGCGCGCGCTGTTGGTGAAGAACTCCTTCGGCAACCCGCTCGGGCCGCTGCTGTTGCCGCACTTCGAGCAGGTGGTGGTGGTGGACTACCGCATGTACTTCGGCACCGTCGCCTCGCTCGTGAAGCGCTTCCGCATCACCGACGTCTTCGTGCAGAACGCGACGCTGACGGCGAACGACCCGTACCACCGCGGCCGCCTCAAGCTCGCGCTCTTCACCACGGTGACGTTCACCGACGGCGGCGTGGTGTTCGGGAAGGACCGCTGAGCATGATGGGCGCTTCGATGACGTCCCTCGCCCTCGCGCTCGTGCTGGCCGGCGCTCCGCCAGAGCCGCTCTTTCGTGACGGCGACCGCGTCGTCTTCCTCGGCGACAGCATCACCGTGCTGCACACCTGGACGCGGCTGGTGGAGCTCTCGGTGAGGCTCCGTCACCCGCAGTGGACGATGACGTTCATCAACGCGGGCGTCGGCGGCAACACGGCGGAAGACGCCCTCGCGCGCCTCGACGTCGACGTGCTCTCGCAGAGGCCCGACGTCGTGTTCGTCAACTTCGGCATGAACGACGCCTCGTACCCCGAGGGGAGCAGCGGCGCGGCCTTCGAGAAGAACATGACGGCGCTGCTCGACCGACTGCAGGCGGCGAAGGTGCGGCGCGTCGTCTGGCTCGACACCACGCCCTACGACACTACCGTCGGCGCGGGGAACGCGTTCAACCGCCGCCGCGTCGCGCGCATCGCCGAGCTGCTCGAGTTCTCGAAGAAGACGGCCGCCGAGCGGGCGCTGCCCCTGGTGCCCGTGAACGACGCCGTCACCCGCGCGCTCATGGGTTGGAAGACGGCGAAGCGCGCCGAGAACCTCATGCCCGACCGCATTCACCCGGGGCCGGCGCTGCACGGGGTGATGGCCGCCGAGGTGCTCGCCACGACCGGCTTCGACGTCGGGCCCGCCAGGGTGAAGGTGACGGTGCGCGACGGCACGGCGGTGGTGAACGGCGGTGACGGCGGTGTTCCCTGGACGGGCGACGGCCCGCTGGTGCTCGACCTCTCGCGCGCACCGCCGCCGCTGCCCTTCGTGCTGCCGCTCGCCGACGCGAAGGCGCTCGACTCGAAGGCGCTGCTCTCGCTCGGGTCGCTGCAGCTCGCGGTCTCGGGGCTCGTTCCGAAGCAGCGCTACGTCGTGCGCGCAGGCACGCTCGAGGTGGGGCGCTTCTCGGGTGCCCAGCTGGCGGCGGGAGTGGACCTCATGCAGAGCGCGCCGGCCCGCGTCGCGCCGGGCCCCGAGCGCGCCGACCTGTCCAGCTGCGACGCCGTCGAGGGCAACCCGTGGGCGAACGACGTGTCGTGCCTCTTCAACCTGCTCTTCGGGAAGGACCAGCTGCGCATCACCATGCGGCACGAGAAGACGCGCGGGCTGCCCGACTCGGTGCCCGGCTATCTCGAGCGGCTCTTCCTGCTGCAGCGGGAGTGGGTCGAGGCGGTGGACCGTGACGTCGAGCAGCGGGTCCGTGCGCTGGTGGCGCGGCCACACCTGGTGAGCATCGAGCCTGAGCCGGCTCGGGATGGAGGCTGAGGTGACGCCAGTGCCCCCCGAGCTCGGGCCCAACCCCATGGCGGCGCCTCCACCCGGAGGAGGGAAGAGCTACGGCGCCGTCATCGCCGTCGGAGCCGCAGCGGTCGCGGCCCTCTGCTGCATCGCCAGCGTCGTGGCCATCGCGCTCCCGAGCTACTCCCGCTTCGGCGCGCGCTCGAAGCAGTCCGAGGTGAAGTCGAACCTCAAGGCGGCGTACGTCGCCGAGCGCTCCTGGTTCGCCGAGCACGAGGCCTGGTCCACCGATGTCGACGCCGTCGGCTTCTCACCGGTCGGCGGGCGCTACCTGTACGCCTTCTCGGTCGAGGGCAAGCGACGGCCAGGCGGGTCCACCCGGACCGCCGGCGGCCCCTTCACCGGCGTCGAGGCGGCTCCGAACCATCTCCCCGTCTTCAGCAACGACGAGCTCGAAGACGCGGTGGATGAGGCGCTCTGGCGGGAGGTCGGCCTGTCGGGCGAGTGCCCGAAGTGCGACCTCACCGTGCTGGGAGTGGGCGACCTCGACGGCGACCCGACGGTGGACGTGTGGACCATCTCGACGAAGGAGCGCATCATCGACGGCGTCACGGTGCCCGCGGGCCAGCCGTACAACCACGTCGACGACACGAGGCTGTGACCCGCGGGCTCGCCGCCAGGCTCCTCGAGGCGCCCAGCCCTGCGTGCAGGCTGCCCCCGGGAGGGCTCCTCAGCGGCGCGTTCATGGACCGGCTCACGCCACCGTCCATCTGGTCGGCGACGACGTCACCGCAGCTCGTGCCCTCCCACCGGAGGCGGTCGACGACGAGCGACCTCCCCGGCGGGACGAGCCGGTGAGGCTGTCAGGGCGCCGCGGCCGGTTCAGGACAGCCCTTCATCTCGGACGGGCCCGCGACCTTCGGGCACTCGTCGGAGAGGTCCAGCACACCGTCTCCGTCGAGGTCGGTGTCGGGGCAGCCCTGCTTCGCGGCCAGCCCGCGCTTGTCGGGGCACACGTCGTTCGGGTCGGTCACCCCATCGCCGTCGCGGTCGGCGCCTGCGCCATCGCTCGCAGGGACTGCCTGCTTCGCGGCGAAAGACGGCGTGAAGGCCAGGCCGGCCAGCACCCGGAACGCGGGAGTGCCCGGCGCCCCTCCGAGCCCCGGGCCGGCGAGGGCGAAGACCTCGAGCTGCTCCTCGGCCAGGAAGGCCGCGCGCACGCCGGCCAGCACCTCGACCGCCGCGTTGGAGCGGGTGAACGGCACCAGGGCGCGCACGCCCACCTCGCCGCGCACCACGTGGAGCTGCCGCGTCGTCGACGCCGTCAGCCCGAGGTCGAGCTGGCTGCCGACCTCGTCCGCGATGCTCGAGCTCGTCGGGCTCAGCACCGCCTGGCCGCGCACCGTCGCGCCCACCGCCGCGCCCACCCGAACGGGGCCGAAGGAGCGACCCGCCGACACGCGCGGGACGAACGCCAGGCCGAGCCCGGGGTCCTTCGTCAGCGCCAGGGAGGACCCGAGCGGCAGCAGCACACCCAGCGTCAGCGCGAGGTCGAGCGGCTTGTCCCGGTCCTGGCGGAGGAACGCGACCCGCGCCTGCACCAGCGGCGCGCCCAGGGCGGTGGGCACGACCGGCGCCACGCCCAACGCCGTCAGGTCATCTCCGCCCTGGTAGGCGACGACGGGCAGCTGCAGCCCCGCCTCGAGCCAGTCGAAGAGGCCGAACGCCGCCGCGAGGTGCAGCGTCACGCGGCTGCGCACCAGCGCGCCAGAGCGGACGTCATCCACTTCGTAGACGAGCGGCTGGTGCGCATAGTGGCCCGCGAGCGCGACCTTCAGGCGCCGGGCGTCGAGCAGGTCGCCCGTGTCCACCGTCAGCGTCTCACGGGCGCCGGCGTTCAAGGTGAAGCGCTCGAGGTCGAAGCCGGCGACCGGCTGTGGCTGTGCGACGGCGCCTGTCGCGACGATGACGAGGCCGAGCGCGAGGCGGACGGAACCCATGGACGGTCGCGTCTTACGAGGGAAGCGCGGCCCAGGCACCCACGAAGAGGGGTAGCCGGCGCAGACCATTCCATGCGATAGGCAATTGCCCGGCCGACCCTGGAGTGCGCATGCGTCGTCTCTTTCTCCTCGCCCTGCTGCCTGCCGTCTGGGCCGCCTGTCAGTGTGGTGGCTCCAGCAACCTGTGCGAGGGCACGCGCTGCGGGCCCGGTCTCACCTGCGACGCGAAGACCGGCGCGTGCGTGTTGGCCTCCACCGGGACGGGCGGAGGCCTCTCAGGTGTTGGTGGTGGCGCCTCGAGCACAGGGGGCGGCCTCGCGACAGGCGGGGGCAGCTCGACCGCTGGCGGCACGGCGGGCGGCGAGGTGGACGGCGGCAGCCTCGACTGTCCGGTGACGTGCGCGGGTAACGCGCCCATCTGCGACCGCTCGGTGGGTCGCTGCGTCGCGTGTACGGCCACGCAGGGCTGCTCCGGCGCGACGCCTGTCTGCAACCGGCTGTGGCAGGGAGGGCTCGGCCGCTGCCAGGTCTGCACCGACGACAACCAGGGCTGCTCCGGCGCGACGCCCTTCTGCGACGTCACCATCGCTCCAGCGGCCGGCTGCATCGGCTGTCGCAACACCGCTGACTGCACGACGCCCGGCACCGTCTGCGACACCTTCGGCACGCGCAGCTGCGTGGTGGACGACGGTGGCTTCGGTGGTGGCGGGGCAGGCGGCGGCGGGGGCACGGTGAACTGGGGAGACGGAGGCGTCACGGCGCGGTGCCTGCCCGGCAGCCCGCCCACGCCGATGATGTGCACGACGGAGTGCCCGAAGGGCTACGTCTGCCAGGGCGGCCGCTGCGTTCTGCGTGGCTCCTCGGGGCCGCTGCAGGTGACGCTGCGCTTCCGCGACGCCGAGGACCTCGACCTCTACGTCGTCGAGCCGCTGCCCGACGGCGGCACCTGCGAGGTCTTCTACCAGCAGCCCAACGTCGACGCCGGGCCGCCGCCCATCCCGCTGCCGTTCCCGCTGCCGCCCCAGGTGCGCTGCGGCGCGAAGGGCTGGCTCGACCTCGACTCCAACGCGGCCTGCCGCATCGACAACGTCAACGTCGAGAACATCATCTACTCGCCGGGGGTGACGCCGTGGAGCGGCCGGTACGTGGTGCGGGTGAACTACTGGCAGAACTGCAGCGCCACCGGCTCGGTGCCCTATGAGGTCGAGGTGCGCGTCTTCGGGCAGACCCGCTACTACTGCGGCAGCTTCCAGCCGAACCAGGCGAGCGGCGGAGGCCTCGGCGCCGGGCGCTTCGTGGCCGACTTCGTCATCCCCTGACCGCTCACCGCTGAGGTCTCCCTGCACCCGCAGGGCGCTCGGCGAGACGGGTGCGCGAACCGCTTCATCGACGACTCCGGACGACGGGCCGCTCTGACAGGGGCGGCACGCAGGGAGCTCAACCCGTGGGGCGACGAAGTTCACTGCCGCTGAGAGTGGGCTAGCCTCCCCGGTGATGGCGGGCAGCGAACTCAGCCTCGCGGTCTTCGCCGTCCTCGTCGACGCGCTCCGCCTCGTCATCTTCGTCAGCCTCTACCGCGCCGAGCGCGCTCCACACCTGCGCTGGTGGACGTGGGCCTTCGCGCTCCAGGGACTCGCCCAGACGCTCGTCCTTCCGTCGCTGTTCGAGGTGCCCGGGACGGCGGCGGTGCGGCCGCTGGCCTTCATCCTCATCGTCGCGGCGGTGCTGCTCATGCTCCGCGGCACCTTCGCGCTCGTCGGCCGGCCGTGGCAGCGGGGGTGGGTCGCCTTCGCGGCGCTCGCGTTCGTGACCGGCGGCGTGCTGGCGCTCCTCGACGTGCCGCTGGTGGTCGCCTCTCTCGGGCCCATGTTCTTCCTCGCGGCTGGCTACCTCGCCGTGGCCGCTTCGGTGTGGGGGCTGCCCCGACGTCCCGATGGGCTCGGCGCGCGCCTGACCGTCTTCGCGGCGGTGCTGACGGCCGTTCACTACGCGGACTTTCCCTTCCTGGGTGACGTGCGCGTCGTCGCATCGTGGGGCCTCGCCTTGTCCGTCTTCAACGAGGTGGCGTTGTCGCTGGGCTTCCTGCTGCTCCACACCGAGCAGAGCCGGGCTGCGCGCGACGACGCGGAGGCGAGCGTGCGCGACCTCGCTGACGCCATCGGCGTCGGGCTGCTCGAGACGACGCTCGAAGGGAAGTTCGTGTCGGTCAACGACGGCTTCGTGCGCATGCTCGGCTACGCGACGCAGGCCGAGGTGCTGGCGCTCGACATTCCGCGCGACCTGTACGTGAACGCCGCTGACCGGCCGGCGCTGCTCGACCGCTCGAGGCGCGAAGGGAAGCTGGTGGGCGTCGACCTGAAGTGGAGGCGCAAGGACGGCGCCACGCTCGACCTGCAGGAGTACTCCCGGCCGGTCCTCGACGCGAAGGGGAACGTCATCGGGGTGCGTGGCTTCGTCGTCGACCGCACGGCCGCGAACCAGCTCGCCGAGCGCGTGCGGCACGCGCAGAAGCTCGACGCCATCGGCCAGCTCGCCGGCGGCGTCGCGCACGACTTCAACAACCTGCTCACCGTCATCCAGACGGCCCACGCGTTGCTCGAGCAGGCGCAGCTCGATGAAGACGAGCGCGCGGTGCTGCGCGACGCCGACGAGGCCGCGACGCAGGCCGCGCACCTGACGCGCCGGCTGCTCGCCTTCGGCCGCAAGCAGCCGACGCACGCCGAGGTGTTCGACGCTGGCGCGGTGGTGAAGCGCACGACGCAGATGGTGTCGCGCACCCTCACGGCGAAGCACCGCCTCGACGTCTCGGGCGTCGCGGGGCCGCACCACGTCCGCATGGACCCGGGGCACCTCGAGCAGGTGGTGGTGAACCTCGTGCTGAACGCGCGCGACGCGATGGACGAGGGCGTCATCACCATCGGCATGCGTGACGCACGCCGGGCCGAGGCCGCCGGGGTCGAGGTGTGGGTGGCCGACACCGGGCGCGGCATGAGCGCCGAGGAGCGTCGCCGGCTCTTCGAGCCCTTCTTCACCACCAAGGAGCCTGGCCGCGGCACGGGGCTCGGGCTGTCCACCGTCCACGGCATCGTCGAGCAGGCGGGCGGCGCCATCGACGTGGAGAGCGAGCCGGGCAGGGGCAGCCGCTTCACCGTCTGGTTGCCGTCGGTGCCCGGGAAGCAGCCGGAGCCCCGCGCGGCCGGGAAGCGCCGCGTGCTGGTGGTCGATGACGAGCCGGCCATTCGCCGCGCAGCCTGTCGCATCCTCGAGGCCGCGGGGTGCGAGACGGTCGAGGCGGTTGACGGAGCCGACGCGGTCGCCCGCTTCAAGGGCGGCGGTTTCGACGTGCTCCTGTCCGACGTTCGCATGCCGGGGCTCACGGGCCACGAGGTCGCGAAGGCCGTGCGCGAGCTGGCGCCGGCCACCCGCATCGTCCTGATGAGCGGCTACACCGAAGAGGCCCCGTCGCCGCTGGCCGACGCCTTCCTGCCCAAGCCCTTCACGCCGGACGACCTCGTCACCGTGGTGCAGGCGACGTCCGCCGCCAGATGAGGAACGCCCCCACCGCGAGCAGCGGGTCGAGCACGGCGAAGGGCAGGGCGAGCTGGGGCGCCACGGCCCCCGTCACCGCGAGCGGCACGAGGAAGGCGGGCACCAGCAGGCGGTCGACGACGGTGGCGAGGCCGAAGGAGTCGGCGCCGGTGCGCGCGCCCATGACGTAGAACCAGCCGACGACGGCCAGCACCACGCCCAGCATGCGCACGAGGCCGGCTTCGGAGCCGACGAAGGCAGGCGCGAAGAAGAGCGTCTGGGCCGCCTGGGGCCACGCGTAGAGCAGCAGGCCCATGCCGAGGTAGAGCGCGCCGTTCCACTCCGTGTAGCGGGACAGCGGCGTCGACGGACCGCGGGCGAGCAGGGTGGGGAGGAAGCGCATGGCGACACCATCGCATAGTCGAGGGGCCAGGCTGCGCGGGTCACGCGACGCCACCGCCGACTCCATCGACGCGGCGGTGCAGTGCGATAGGAGGTGGCCTGCATGGACTCGTTGACCGCCCGGGTGGGAGCGCTGCGCCGCCGTTCGAGGGCGCTCGAGGCCGAGGTGCAGCGGCTCGAAGGCCAGGTCGCGAACCTCGAGAAGCTGCTCGAGACCCGTGACGACGCTGCGCTCGCCAGTCGGCTCGAGGGGCTGCAGGTCGAGCTCGAGGCGGCGCAGCGCGAGCGGGAACGCGTGGCCGACGAGCTCGAGGGCGCCGAGCACGAGGTGCGCGAGCAGGCCGAGTCCATCGACGAGCTGGAGCGGCTCGTCGACTCGTTCGCCGCCGTCGCGCAGAAGGCGCCCGAGCTCGCGACGGTGCTGGGCTCGATGCGGCTGATGGTGGGTGCGCTCGCGACCGCCCGGCGGCTCCAGCGCGCGCAGCCGCAGTTGACCGAGCCGGCTGAGCTCGTCGCGTCGTTGACGAAGGCGCTGTTGTTGCTGGCCGAGACGCTGTCGAGGGTGAGCGCGCACGAGAGGCTGAAGGAGTGATGAGGCGCGGGGCTCGACTTCGAGTGGGGCCGCAGTCGCTTCGGCGCGAAGGCTGACTTCGTCGAGCAGTGGCTCAACCGCGGAGACGGCGTGCCCGGCACCGAGGTGGCGGTGAACGCGGCGCACGTGTTCGACGTGACGGAGCCGGCGACGAAGCCGGCGCTCTCCGGGAGCCAGCCGCACTGGTGGCCCATCGACGCGTACCTGACGCTCGAGCCGGGCTTCTCGACGTCGCTCGAGGTGACCGGCAGCTTCGACGCGGCGGCGCTGCGCGAGCGGTTTCCCGCGGGCCAGCGCCAGGCGGTCGAGTAGCTCCTACTTCACGGTGTCTGCCGCGGCGTCCACGTCGGGGCACGGCGGCAGCGCGTTCAAGACGCTGACGAGCTGGTCGCGGACGGCGGGAACGCTCGCGTTCCGCGACGTCGTGGCCATCACGCCGGACAACCACAACCCGGTGGAGGCTGTCCCGATGGGTGACGGGTCGCGGAAGACAGGTGAGCCGCTGTCGCCGACCGCGACGTTCATGCCGGGGTGAGACCGCGTCTGGTACGGGCTGGTTCCGGTGCCCACCAGCGTCACGGGCGCGAAGTGCACCCGCGGGCCGGCCCGGTCCGGGTCCACGTGCTGGTAGCCGACGTACCTCCAACGCGAGGGGCTCTCCGCCTGGAGCTGGTCGAACTGCGTCGCCGAGAGCAGCCGCGCGGGGACGAGCTGATTGTAGCAGCGGTCGAGCTGCACGATGCCGAGGTCGGGCGCGAACTTCCAGCCGCCGACCTGCTTCGCCTCGACGATGTACGTCTCTGGATATCGAACGTCGTCGCCGAAGCGGATGGTGATGAGCGGGAAGCCAGACGGGTCGTCCGTGACGCAGTGCCCGGCGCTGAGGACCGCGTTCCGAGCGACCGCCACCACGACACAGCCCCGTCGCACGGTTGGCCAGTACGACGTGTACAGCCAGCCGACGGTGTTTCGGTACGCCTTGTCTCGCAGGACGTTTCCGGTGGTGGCCTGCTCGACCTGCGCTGCGTCGTCGCCTGGCAGGTCGATCGTCACCGCGTCAGGCGTGCCGCAGCCGAGCAGTGTCACGACTCCGATGACCGCGAACGTTCGTTTCATGCGCCTCTCCTCGTGTTGCCTGCCTCGCAGGCGTGCGCCGGACTCGCTTCACGAACGGTGCCAGCCGCAGCCCGCTCAAGCGCTCGAACGGTGGAAGGCGCTGTCGCCGCGGGAGCGACAGGGTGAGCAGGTCGACGCCCCGAAACGTCGCCCCGGAGGCGACACGTGCCGCCATCGCGCTGAGCGGCTCCCCTCGTCTTACAAGCGCGCGGCCACCTCGGCGCCCTGGCGGATGGCGCGCTTCGCGTCGAGCTCGGCGGCGACGTCGGCGCCTCCGATGACGTGGTACCGCGCGTCCGTCGGCTTGCCCTGCGCGTCCACCGGCACGAGGTCGCGCACCGACTCCTGGCCTGCGCAGACGACGACGTGGTCCACCGGCAGCAGCACCGGCTTGTCCTCGACGCGCAGGTGCAGGCCCTCGTCGTCGATGCGCACGTACTCGACGCCCGGCATCATCTTCACGCCGTGGCGCGCGAGCGCGATGCGATGCACCCAGCCGGTCGTCTTCCCCGGCCCTGAGCCCATGCGCCCCGGCTTGCGCTGCAGGAGGAAGACCTCCCGCTTCGGCGTCGGCTTCACCGGCTGGGCGAGCCCGCCGGGTGTCGTGGAGGCGAAGTCCACGCCCCACTCCTTCGCCCACGAGGCGACGGGCTGCGGAGACTCCTCCGCGAGCAGGAACTCGGCCACGTCGATGCCGATGCCGCCTGCGCCGATGATGGCCACCCGCTTCCCCACAGGCTTCTTCGCGCGCAGCACGTCGGGGTACGACAACACCTTCGGGTGGTCGATGCCGGGGATGCGCGGCAGCCGCGGCGTGACGCCGGTGGCGATGACGATCGCGTCGAACTGCCCGTCGAGCTCGCCCTTCGTCACCCGATGGTTGAGCTTCACCTGCACCTTCGTGTTCGCGAGCGCGCGGCGGAAGTAGCGGATCGTCTCCTTGAACTCCTCCTTGCCGGGCACGTTCGCCGCCATGTCGAACTGGCCGCCGATGTCGGCCGCGGCCTCGAACAGCGTGACCTGGTGGCCCCGCTCCGCCGCGACGGTGGCCGCCGAGACGCCCGCCATGCCGCCGCCCACCACCGCCACGCGCTTCGGCGTCGTCGCGCGCTCATAGACGAGCTCGGTCTCGAAGCAGGCGCGCGGGTTCACGAGGCACGACGCGCGCTTCATCGAGAAGGTGTGGTCGAGGCAGGCCTGGTTGCACGCGATGCAGGTGTTGATGTCGTCGGCCTGGCCGGCCTTCGCCTTGTTGGCCCAGTCGGGGTCGGCGAGCAGCGGCCGCGCCATCGACACGAGGTCGGCGTCACCCGTCGCGAGCAGGTCCTCCGCGACGTCGGGCATGTTGATGCGGTTCGACGCCACCACGGGGATGCGGAGGTGCTGCTTCACGTGGCGCGTCGCCTGGCGGAACGCCGCGCGCGGCACCGAGGTGACGATGGTGGGCACCTGCGCCTCGTGCCAGCCGATGCCGGTGTTGAGCAGGGTGATGCCTGCGGCCTCGAGCGCCTTCGCGGTGGTGACGATCTCCTCGCCCGTGTTCCCGCCCTCGACGAGGTCGAGCAGCGAGAGCCGGTACATGACGATGAAGTCCTTCCCGGCCGCGGCGCGAATCGCCTTCACCACCTCGACGCCCAGCTTCATGCGCCCGTGAATGTCGCCGCCGAACTCGTCCGAGCGGGTGTTCACGCGCCGGCAGAGGAACTGGTTCAGCAGGTAGCCCTCGCTGCCCATCACCTCGACGCCGTCGTAGCCGGCCTCCCGCGCGAGCGCCGACGCGCGCCCGAAGTCGGCGATGACCTTCCACACGCGGGCGGTGCTCATCTCGCGCGGGGTGAACGGCGTGATGCGCGACTTCGTCGCGGTCGCCGACTCGGAGAACGGGTGGTAGCCGTACCGGCCGGCGTGAATCACCTGCATCAGGATGTGGGCGCCGTGCGCGTGCACCGCCTGCGTCACTTTGCGGTGGTTGGCGACGTCGGTCTTCGAGTTCATGGTGCCGCCGCCGGGCAGGAGCCAGCCGCGCCGGTTCACCGAGATGCCGCCGGTGACGAGCAGCCCGGTGCCGCCCTTCGCCCGGGCCGCGAAGTAGGCCGCCAGCTTCGGGTAGTTCCAGAAGCGGTCCTCCAGCCCCGTGTGCATCGAGCCCATCACCACACGGTTACGCAGGGTGACGAAGCCGAGGTCGAGCGGCTGGAAGAGGTGCGGGTAGGCCTGGCTCATGGCGGGCCTTTGTACCCGAGGCCGTCGTGTGCTTCGACGGTGGCGCAAACGAGGCCCGACAGCGCCCTGGCGCGCGGCACCGTGGTCAGCGCCGCGCCCCACGTTGATTGGGAAGCCGGACTCTCAACGCTCCCGTCACTTTCGCCTCATTCCCTTGTCGAGAGCCCTCCGCGCGACTTCAAGCACCTCCCGCCCTGCCGGCGCCGCGTTCCCCAGAGCCTCATCGATTGCGGTCTTTGCTTCGACACCCAGCGCAGCCAACACGCGCAAGGCCTCTCGCGCAGGACGCTCCTGCTTCCAGGGTGGCCGGCCTTGCCATGCTGCAATCGCCCGAACAGCCCTGCGCGCGGCTTCCCCACGATCGGCAGCGAGATCCAGGAACGACCAGCCGTCGTAGCGCTGCGCCACCATCCTCCCCCACATCGCCGGCTCCACCTCGACCCACTCGGGCAGCGGCAGCGCGAACAGGGTCCGGTCGCGCCGATCACCCGGCCATGCCGCGACGACTTCTCGCACGAGCCTGGTCAACGGTGCCCGCACCTCGCACGCCACCTGAAGCCTCGCATCCAGGCGCTCCGGTGGCTGCTCACCTCGGCTCTCGTGCCACCGGTAGAGTGCCAGCACGAACGTGACCTCGGTCCAGAAGTTGGGCTCCGCTTTCAGGCGACGCTCCAACAGGTCGAGCGCCTCTCGCCGGTTCGCGAGCACCTCGACCCCCAACGGGACGGCATGGTCCCAGGTGAAGGAGGTGACTGTGAAGGGGAGTGTAGGGCCTGCGCGAAGCTCACGTCTCGGACCGGGAGCCATCGTCGGCGGTCGGACCGAGACGCAGTCGCGGCTGAGCCGCGCGCCTCCTGCTGGCCGCACACCTGTACCCTCCACGGCTGCCCGGCGCTTGCTCCTGCCACGTGACGTCTATGGCCTGCTCGAGCACCACGACTCGTGGTTGGGCGGCGACGCACGAGGGTGCGTTGAGCGACGTCGCGCCACTGGGCGGGCGATGCGCGTGGTCGCCGTCAGGTCCTGCGTGCCGAGCGCGTGGTGCAGGTCGACCACCCGCCTGACCCTCACGCTCAAGGGTGAATCCTCTCCATCGTCGTCGCTGTCGGATCGTCCTCCTCGACGACGCAGACGGCCGGCATGGTCCTGGAACGCGTGCTGAACCCGGGCGCCCTCGACGCCCACCGAGACGATCCGCTCCGCGTCACTCTCCGACGATCTTGAACTCGACCCGGCGGTTCTTCTCTCTGCCGGCCGGCGTGTCGTTGGGCACCGCGGGCCGCGCCGCCCCGTAGCCGATGGGCTCGAGGCGCGAGGGGTCGACCTTCTTCGTCGAGAGGTACTTCACCACGGCCTCGGCGCGGCGCTGGCTGAGCTTCTGGTTCTTCTCCGCGGCGCCGACGTTGTCGGTGTGCCCTTCGACCTGCACCTTCTTGATCTCCGGGTGGGCCGTGAGGATCGACACGATCTGATCGAGCAGGCGCCACGACCGCTTCTGCACCGTCGCGCCGTTGGTGTCGAAGTACACCTTGTCGAGGATCTCGAGCTTCTCCTTCGTGATGACGACGAGCTGCTTGTTCTCCTTCGGGCAGCCCTGGTTGTCCGCCGGCCCCTTCACCGCGGGGCAGTTGTCCGACGGGTCGGCCACGCCATCGCCGTCGGTGTCGGGCGGAGGCGCCACGCGCGGATCGGTCTCGCCCTCGTCCACGACACCGTTCTTGTTCTTGTCCTCGTCACCGTCGGAGACGCCGTCGCCGTCGGTGTCGGACTTGAGGGCATCGGTGCGCCCCGCGACCTCGACGCCGTCCGGCAGACCATCGCCGTCGGTGTCCGCCTTGAGCGGGTCGGTCTGGCCCGTCACCTCAGCGCCGTCCGCCAGGGTGTCCTTGTCGGTGTCGGGCTCGAGCGCGTCGGTGCCCTTCGCGTGCTCGTCACCATCCGAAAGCCCGTCGCGGTCGGTGTCGGGCTGGAGCGGGTTGGTGCGCCTGGTGAGCTCGACGCCATCGGGCACGCCGTCGCCGTCGGTATCAGCCTTGAGCGGGTCGGTCTTGCCGGAGACCTCGGCGTCGTCGCGCAGCCCGTCGCTGTCGGTATCGGCCTTCTTCAAATCGGTCCCCAGCTGCTGCTCGACGTCGTTCGTCAGCCCGTCGCCGTCGTCATCGGCCGGCGGCGGAGGGGTGGGATCGACGGGCAGGAGATCGAACGAGCCTGCGGCGCCGAGCGTGACGAGCACGGTGGCTCCGCGCCTCGACGTCGCAGACGGCGCGAGGACGAGCGCACGCGCGAACGGCCCCAGGCCGAAGCGCCGCGTCAGGCTGAAGAGGTAGCCACCGCCGCCATCGACCGCGAGCTGCGCGCCTTCGAAGGCGCGAAACCCCACGTGCAGCGAGGTCCACAGATGTCCCGCGTCGCTGTCGAGCAGCCGCAGCCGCGCTCCGAGCCCGGCGCCCGCGAGCACGACGGTCGAAGGAACCTGCTCGAGGTTGCGCACGGCCAGCCACGACGGGATGAGCTGCACGCCGACCTCGCCGATGAGCTCGAGCGCGAGCGGCGGGAGCACCTGGTAGTCGAGGCCGAGCGTGAGGTGCGGGCCGAACGACTGCGCCGCGTACCGCGTCTCGATCGCCGTTCCAAAGCGGCCACTCAGCGGCGCGCCGAGCCCCAGGTCGGCGTTCAGGTGCAGCCTGCCGCCCTGCGCAGCCGCGAGCGGCGCCCAGCAGCACACGAAAAGCGCCAGGCCAAGCCAGCGCCGCCGCATTCGGGGTCGGGTGAGAAAGCCGGTCACGAGGAGCCCCTCTGAGTTGCAGTTCGATGACGGTGCCCGCACGGCGTCAGCCCCCATCCGGCGGCTCGCTGCCCGCGTCGAACGGGACCGAGACCGGGCCTGCGTCGACGACGGTGGTGTCTCCGTGTGGCCGCGTGTCGAGGTCCGCGCAGCTGCCGGCGTCGGTGCCCTCGAACTCGTTGAGCAGCCCGTACTGCCGCGACGCGAGCGTGGGCGCGTTCGGGTTGTGGGTGACGACCTCGAAGAAGCCAGCGTCGGGGTCGACGTCGGGCGTGAGGAAGAGGCGGTAGGCGTACTGCACCCGCGCGCGCGGCATGCAGACGAGGGTCTCCCAGACGCCGCCGTCACGAACGAGGGGAATGGCCGGAACGAACGGGCCGCTGAAGCCGAACAGCTCGGCCGCCGCCTCGCTCGACGCCGCGTGCGCGAACCGCACCGGGCAACAGCCGGAGTCGGGGAGCTCGAGGCTCCCGGCGTCGGCGTCGTACTTCGGCAGCGTGCGCCGTGGCGGATCACCCTGGCCAGGCAGCTCACGCCCGAGCACGTCTGGCTCGGAGAAGGGCTGGGAGCAGGAGGCCACCACCATGCCGATCACGAGGGCGCGTCTCACGGGGCCACCTCGCGGATCTCGTCGGGGCTCAACAGCTCGAGCGCCACGCTCGCCAGCCCGTCCCGGCGCGCGAGCGCCCGCTTCGCCTGCGCCTTCAGCAGCGCCCGCACGTCCGGCGCCTGCGCGACGACGGAGCCGCCGACGAGCCTCAAGAGGGCCTTCCTCGCGATGACGCCGTGCTCCTCGCTCCGCAGCTCCTCGACGAGCACGCGCGCCAACCGCTCGCCCGCCGCCGCCTTCGCGTCGAAGTGCTGGGCCTCGATGGTGACGAAGAGGTCCTTCTTCACGAACAACGAGCGCTCGTTGAGCAGGAAGGCGACGCTGAACGCCTCGGTGTCGGTGGGGGGCATGCGGCGAACGACCTTCGCGGCGGCGCGACGCACGTCCTCCTCGGGAGACGTCGTGAAGGGCACGGCCTCACCCAGCAGCGCCGGGTCGCCCAGGTTCGCCAGCGCCTTCAACGCGGTGCCCTGCGTGCGGCGATCGGCGGACGCGCTCAGGTGATCTCGCACGGCCGCGAGCGCCTCTGCGCGAACGTCAGGGTCCTCGTTGCGCCCGGCCATGGTGGAGACCGCGAGCAACGACTCGGTCGCGACGAAGCGGGGGGCGCCGGTCGGGTCGCCCTCGAGCGCCTGGGAGGAGGTGCGGAACTCCGACGCGAGCTCCTTGCCCACGTCGGCGCGATCGACCAACGAGAACATCGCCCGCGCCCGAACCGTCGGGGGCGCGACCGGATCCCGCATCAGGCCGAGCAGCGCGTCGCGGGCCTCGGGCGTGCGCGCGTTGCCCATCGCGATGAAGAACGGGTTGAGCCCGTCCTCGGTCACCTTGCCCCGCTTGAGCTCGGCCACGACCTCGCCCGTCTTCTCGGGCCGCGCTTCGAGGAAGGCGCGCAGCGGAGGCCAGGACGCCGCGAGGTTCTGGTCCCGCGTGGACGCGGCCTGCGTGAGCGCCACCGCCTCGGCGGCGGACTTGTCGGCCATCTGCGTGCGCAGGGCCCGATCGGTGGCGGTGACGGGCATGGCCTGTCGACGCGCGACGGCCTTCGAGAGCAGGTCGACGAAGACGTAGTGGCGCTGGTCGTGATCGAGGTGCGAGAGCGCCTGGCTGCCCGCCGTCGCCGACGCGCGGACCCGCGTGCGGGTGGTGCCGGTCGTCGCCTCGAGCGTCTCGTCCGTCTCCAGGGTGTCGAACCACCGCCCCTGCCCCCGTCGCACCGACGAGAAGCCGGTGACGTGGGTCGCCTCGCCGCCGAACCACAGCTGGCCGTACGACTGCACGCGCCGCTGCGCCAGCAGGGCGCCGTCGACCTTCGCCGTCGTCGCGCCCGCTGTGTACGCGCCCCGGGCGTTGTGGCGCGTGAGCGACTCCTGCCCCTTCGTCCACCGCCAGCCGAGCTCCCAGAGGGCGGCCTGCTGCAGGCGGGCCTCGGGCGGCTGGGTCGTCTCGTGGCGCGCGAAGCGCACGACCTCGCAGGCCTCGTCGAGCTCGAGCAGGAAGGCGCCGGCGTAGGCGCTCGCCGGCACGTGCCCCGTGACCGAGACGTCGGTGAGCTCACCCACCGCGAGCGCCCGCGTCGCGTCGGCCGCCAGCACCTCGAGCCGCGCCGTCGCCTCGAGCGACTCCGCCAGCACCGCGCGCGCCCCCGAGGGGACGGGCGTGTTCGAGAGGTCCACCGAGCTCTGCACCGACAGCCTCACGTCGACCCGGTCGCCGGTCTCGAAGGCGCAGCCCGTCGTCTCGAGCGGCCGCGTCGAGGCGATCGCCCGGACGAGGGAGGCCGGCCCCGAGGGGGCCTCGGACGGCTGCGCTCCGTCACCGCTCCACAGGGCGACGGCCGTCACGAGCGCGACCGCGGCCACCACCAGGACGACACGAAGGGGCCTCATCGGAAGCGCTCCATCGACGGGAAGTTGAAGTCGTACAGCTTGCCCCCGGTGAGCTTGAAGCCGCTGAACTCGAGGAGCGTGAACGAGAACTCGAAGATCAACGCCTTCACCTTGACCTCCACCGCGCCCTCGAGGAGCGTGATGCCCCACTCGGCGAAGAGGTTGGTGTTGTCGCGGCGCGCCCGGCGGTCCGTGTAGTCGGTCAGGTGGTGCATCGTCGTCTCGACGGTCGGCGCCACCTTCATCGCGACGAAGTTGAGCGTTCCCGCGAGGCAGATGCCGACCTCGTCGGTCGGGTAGCACCACTCGATGCCCATGCCCGCCGCGACGCCGAGCTCGACCGCCGCCGAGAGCGTGATGGGGACGTCGCTGCGCGCCGCGTCGTAGAGGCAGGCGTAGGGCCGCGCCGTGGTGATCGCCGACGACGAGGCCGCGCCGGTGCGGTCGATGGTCATCGCGGCCCGGCTGGGGGCTCGGGGGAGCAGGCTTCCGCGCACGCCACCGGTGAAGAAGACGCGCGAGGCGTCCACCGTCGTCGCGCCTGAGCCCGTGCCCGAGGCGAACGTCTCGTCGTTCGACAGCCAGCGGTAGCCGGTCTTGTGCCGCGCCCTGCACTGCGACTCCACCCAGGTGAAGGCGCAGCTCGACGGGTTGAACTCGTCGAACTGCTGGGCGCCGACCCACATCGCCTCGGCCGGCGCGCCCGCACCCGACAGCAGCGTCTGCACCACGGCGGCCTCGTCGATGCTGCTGAGCTCGGCGAGCCGCGCCCCGCGTATGCCGCAGTCCTTGACCGCCTCCTTGAAGTCGCGCGCCTCGTTGCCAAGCTGCACGCACGGCTTCGGCGTCGACCCGTCGGTCGGCGCGGGCACGATGCACTGGTAGGCCCCGTCGGGCTCCGTGGAGTGCGAGACGCTGGTGACGAGCGCGAGCGAGAAGCCCACCGACACCGTGAAGGTGACGAGCCCGAAGTTCCCGACCGGCTGTTTGTAGCCCCAGCCCACGCCGAGCCCCATGAGGCCCGCGTACCGGCCGACCTCCCACTCGGGGTTCGTGTTGCCCTCGTTCGCGCGCTTGATGGCGGCCCAGATCGCGTCCCACGGCGGGGTGATCGTCAGGGTGAGCTTCCGCTTCCGGTTGACGGGATCGGCCTGCCACTGCTCGGTGTCGTCGTCGGACGCGGGGTCGAGCACCTGGTAGCCGAGCACCTCGGCGCCACCGGACGACGCGGAGTCGTCGTCGGGCATGCCGTTCGTCATGCGGAAGCTGCCCGGCGAGTACACGCTCGACGTCGAGGTCGAGTAGTAGCTGTTGCCGTAGTCGCCCTGCCCGCGCTGCCCACCGAGGCTGCCCTGCTCGCAGCGCTGCCTGCCGTTCGCCATCGCCTGGCACGTGCGGTCGGAGTCGTTGTCGTTCGACTGCTTCACCGAGGAGTTGCCGCCGGACTGGTTGTTGGCCTGGCCCTGCCAGAGCGTGTCCGCGATGGGCTCGACGGCGCCGATCGACTTGTCGATGGTGACGACGAGCGGCACCTTCGACCACCGGCACGCGCGGCCGGGGCTCGGGAAGCCGCGGGGCAGGAACGCGCGCGCGGTGTCGGCGGCGTTGCCCGCGGTGATGCCACCGGCGCCGAAGTCGTAGTTGACGTCGGTGCGCCAGTACTCGGGCGTGATCCAGTAGTCACCAGCGCGCGCCTCGAAGCAGCCCAGCACCTCGAAGGTGCGCTGCCCCGTCTCGACGTAGATCGGCGACGTCGGCGAGAGGAACTTCTGCTTCAGCGCCGCGTCGACGATGAACCGGCCGTTCACCGTCACGCCCAGCGGCCCGACGCCCGGCCGCCCGTCGCCTCCCGTGCCCGGCAGGTCGATGGCGCCGATGGTGGGGAAGCCCTCGACCGGGTCCGGCGCGGCGTAGTTGCCGCTCGTGTCGCGCGGCACCAGGTACACGCGGAGCTTCGCCGTGAAGCTCTGGGAGATCACCTGGCCGAGGGCGATGTACCAGTCTCCGCCGACCGAGATGGTCTGGGTCGCCGCCGAGTTCACGCGAATGGTGACCTCGGGGCGCTCGACGCGGACGTCGGTGAAGCCCATCTCGAGTCGATTCCCCGGGTACAGCGTGCTGTCCCAGCGACCGTCGAAGTAGCCGTGGTAGGTGCTGCGCACGACGGGATCGAGGCCGGGTCTGGGGGCCTCGCGGAAGAGGTCGGTCGGCGCCACCTCCCGCTGCCGGTAGTACGAGAGGTAGTCGTACGTGTCCTTGGCGCGGACGTAGAAGAACTCGAGCGGGTCGGCGCCGCACGCCTCGGCCTGGGTCTTCCCCCTCGGCACGTAGTGCGTCGTGTCTTCGAGATCGAACGAGAGGTGGAACCGCAGCTCGCTCACCTTCGCGCGCGGGTACACCAGCGTCGTGAGGGGAATGTACGGATACTGTTGCTGGTAGGCGATCGCCTCGTTGAAGCAGTCGGAAGGGATCACCACGTCACCGGCGAACGTCGCGGTGTTCAGGCCCGCGGCGACCGCGCCGCCGTCCGCGGTCCGCACGCCGACGTCGAAGGTCTTCACCAGGCAGCGGAACGACTCGGTCGGAGCACGCGAGACGCCGCGGGTGCCGCCGTCGATGCCGTCCGCGTGCACCTCGCTCAGCCACAGCGCAGCGCGCGCGTGCGACGGAGGCGCCACCCCGACGTACTGGAGGCCGCCGGAGATCGTGTAGAGCTGATCCTGGTCGAGGCGGCGGTCGAGCGCCGCGCTGTCGACGGGCCGCCCGGTCGACGCGTGCACCTCGGCGCTGCCAGCTGACCTCGTCTCGAACGGCATGAAGCGCGGGGTGATCGACAGCGGGAGCAGCCGCAGCTGCTGCTCGCGAATGACCGGGCGCGTGAGATCCGGCACGCAGTTCATGTTCTCGTCCCGGCGCATCGACCCGTTGCACACGCGCGGCACGCAGGCCGTGCGGGCGGTCTGCGAGGGGGCCGGCGGCGCCGGCTGCGGGCAGCCCATGACGGCGAGGTCCTTGCGATCGTCCGAACGGTACGCCCGGCCGTCCGAGCACTCCCACCAGAGGCTCGTCCCGATCTGCGCGGCCTGCCGCTGCGCGTAGAGCGTGGGGTTGAGCTGCCGGATGGACTCGCTGATGCAGTTCGTCGGCAGAACGCAGCTCGTGAGGTCGCGGCAGGAGCTGTTCGCGGTCGTGGCCTGGTTGGCCCCGTTCTCGATCGCCGTGATCAAGCCGCCAGGCCCGCGCGTCGCGAACCGGCACACCACCTCGTTGACCCTCGTGACGACGTTGCGGCGAACGACGGCGGGGCCCGCGTCGGCGGCGCCCTGGCTGCGCGCGTTGTTGGGGCCGGGCGCGGTCGAGTCGAACGTCCACAGCACCTGATCGGCCGGGCACGTCTCCCCGAGCCGCTGACGAGAGGCTGACGCGGCGTCGTCACCGCACGCCATCGCGAACACGCCGGCGCTCGCCGCCGCGAAGAAGAAGGTCGACCTCATGGTGCACACCTCACGACGACACAGCCGTTGCCGCCCCGCCCTGCGCCGGTCCCCGAGGGACAGAGCGCGTAGTTCTGCGTCGCGGTCTGGGCCGGGTTCGACGCCATGCCCGGAATCGGGTTCACCGTGCCGTTCTCGGAGGTGAGGCCCGACGGCAGGGTGCCGTACGCGCCCGGGTCTCCCGCGCCCTGGAAGGTGCTCGCGCCGTTGCCGCCGTTCTGGCCAGCGCCGCCGCCGCCGCCCTCGGTGCCCGTCTGCGCGTTGCCGCCCGAGAGCGTCGACGCCGAGCCGGCGCCCATTCCGCCCGCGGGCTGGGCCGCCGCAGCGAGGCCGGCGCCACCACCTGCCGGAACGACGAAGCTGCGCGTGACGCTGCCCGTCTGGCGAACGCTGGTGAGCCCGCCACCTCCGCCGGCCGTGGTGCCCACCTCGACACCGCCGCCGTTCGCCGCGGTGCCGAAGGCCGAGCCCGCGCCCTCGTCGCCCATGATGCCCGAGGAGTTCTGCCCGCCGCGCCCCACCCAGGCCGTGATGACGTCGCCGGGCGCGACGCTCAACAGCCCTGAGACGTAGCCGCCGGCGCCGCCCGAGTTGCGCGTGACGCCGGGGAACATCTCCTCGGCTTCGCCGCCTCCGGAGCCCCAGGCCGCGATGAACACCTGCGTGCAGGCGGCGGGGACGGTGAAGGTGCCCGAGACCGTCGTCCCGGTCGTCGGCATGCTGATGACCGCGCGGCCCGGCGCGCACTGCCCCGCGCCCGCGCAGTTGCCGGAGTTGCCCGCGCAGTAGCAGTTGTTCGAGGGACACTGAGAGTCCGTCGAGCACGGCGTCGGCCCTGCGTCCGGGGTGCCCGAGTCCGTCGGGCCGGCGTCGGCTGGCCCTGCGTCTGGCGGTCCGGCGTCTGGCGCTCCCGCGTCCGGTGGACCTGCGTCGGGTGGACCGGCGTCGGGTGGGCCCGCGTCAGGTGGGCCTGCGTCGGGTGGACCCGCGTCGGGCGGACCCGCATCGGGCCGGCCGGCGTCGACGGCTCCAGCGTCGGCCACGCCTCCATCGACGCCACCGTCGGGAGCGAAGATGCGCGCGAACACCTCGTAGCGGATGCCCGCAGGGAGCGGATCGACCGCGTCGAGCACGACGTAGACGGCCTGCGTCGCCGCCGAGGCGTTCGTGTAGCGAAGCTCCTGGGCGTAGTCCGTGTAGCCCTGCCGCGCCTGGGCGCTCGCGCTGCAGGTGAGCCCCACCGTGCCCGCGTCGACGAAGTTCGAGCCGTTCACGCCACACGCCGCCTCGCCCGCGACCGCCCGGAGGAAGAACGTCGGCGGCTGCTGGTACGGCCGGTAGGCCTCGGCGGTGATGGCCAGCTCGTGGTTCGGGAGCAGCTCGTAGCCGATCGCCGTGTCCGGGCCGGAGGGTGACGGGGTGGCGCCGTTGAGGCTCGTCGTCACGCACGTCGACGAGCTGGGCACGTAGAAGTCGTTGCGCTGGGTGAAGATCTCGTCGCGGTACGACGCGGCCCCGCTGCGCACCTGCGTCAGCTGGCACGGGTTGCCGTCGACCGCAGGGCCCGCCACCGTCTGGTACTGGGTCAGCTGCACCGCCCGCGTCGTCGCGGTGAACGCGAAGGTCGCGCCGGTCGTCACGTCGCCGGACTCGACGACGAGGTAGGCGGTCTCGGTCGCGGTGGTGCGGTTCTGGTACGTCAGCGTGTACGCGCACTGGTACGGGTTGCTCGCGGCCGTGCAGCTGATGCCGGTGGTGCCGGAGGCCGACGCGCCCGGGCCGTTCATGCCGCACGCGGTGCCCTTCACGAAGTTGGTGACGACCTCACACGCGCCGCGCGTGAAGTTGAGATCGACGCGGGTCAACGGCGGCACGTCGAACCGGTAGGCTACGTCACGCGCGGACAGGTTCGGCGGCCCCGACGCGGCGCAGCCGGTGCTGTCCGCGGCGAAGGCGAAGTTGTTGGTGAGCCCGATGGAGCCCGACACGAAGGCATAGCCGCCGTCGAGGGAGACGGGGGTCGCCGCCGAGCAGGGGCTGCCCGTCACCGTCGTCGAGTGCGGCAGCATGGTGAGGACGAGGTCGTACGGGCCCTGGCTGCCGCGCGTGCGGCCATCGACGACGACGTAGACGTCCTGCGCGCCGGGCCCCGGGTTGTAGTGCTTGAGGCCGAACCCGGCGTAGCTGCGCGCCGAGCAAGTGGCGCCGACGGTGCCGGTCGTCGCCGAGGTGGAGCTGTTGGTGCCGCAGGCGGCGAGGCTCGGGAGGACCGAGAGGTCGAACGTGTTGCTGGTGCGGGCGGTGAGATCGGCGCCGGCGGGCACGGTCACCCGGTACACCTGGTCGCTGCCGCTCTGCGTGAGGTCGGCGTTCCCCGCGCACCCCGCGTCGGGGAGGAACACGAAGTCGTTCTTGCTGTTCTCGGCCGTGTTGCCCTGCAGCTGACGGCCCGTGCCGACGCTGAGGGAGACGCTCTGCGCGTTCGTACACGGGTTGCCCGCGGTGGTCGGCCCGCGGAAGTCGCCCGACATGCAGGTGCAGTCGTACGTCGCCTCGGCCCACGTCCGGTTCCCGGCGCTGGTGAACAGCTGGGAGTACTCGGGGCAGGACTGGCGAACCGCGACGCCCCCGGGCCCCGTGCCGTACCTCACCGACCCGCGGTAGACCCCGAGCACCGTCGCGTCGGTCCGGTAGGTGCCCAGGTCCACCGTCGCGACGCCGTTGATGTCGGCGCCGCTGCCGCTGAGCTGCGGGTCGAACGAGCGGCTGGCGGAGTCGAGCCGCGCGGTGAACGGAACGCCGAGGCCCGCGCACCCTCTCAGCCTCGCGACCAGCGACGTGCGCTGGCGCGAACACACCAGCGAGGGCTGACCTCCGTCTCCGTAGCCGCCCTGCCGCAGCAGCTCGGGCTCGTTCGTGGGGTTCACCAGCTGGCAGTTCAGGTTGCTCTGGTAGGGCGCGGGGAGATCGGCCCCCGCCCGGAACGTGTAGCGGTGCGAGACGAAGGGCACGGACACCGAGCTCGTCGCGTTGCCGGTGACGCGCCAGTCCGCGTACGAGACGCCGTCGATGCTGGTGCCGTTGAGGTTGAACTGCGAGTCCGCGCCGAGCCCCGTCACCAGCAGCGTCCGGCGCTCGGTCTGACGGCACCGGGTGACGCCGCCATCGGGGTCGGGCACGCACGCGGGGCCCGCGCCCAGGGTGCCGCCGCAGTCCAATACCGAGCGGCACATCTGGCCGACGCGACAGCTCTGGAAGCATGAGCCGCCGCAGTCAGGCTCGAGCTCGGTGCCGTTCCTGACGTTGTCGAAGCAGCTGGGTCGCTGGCAGACGTTCGCGGCGCACACGCCCGACTGGCAGTCCGCGCCGACGAGGCACCGCTTGCGCTCGCCGCAGCCGGGGCACAGGCCGCCGCAGTCGACGTCGGTCTCCGCGCCCAGCGTGCCGCCGTCCGCGACGGTCCGGTCGAGGCGCCCGTTGTCGCAGGCGGTGCCGGGCGCGGGTCTGACGGTCGCGCCGACGCCCGGTTGGACGGAAGCCGTCGAGGTGCTCCCCTGCTTCGCCTCGATCGCGGCGGTGGTCGTCTTCTTCTGCCCGTTGGAGGCGGTGTTGGTGACGGTGACGGTGCCCGACACCGCCTCGCCGAGCTGGTTGCGCACGGTGACGGTGACGTTGTTCGGGTCGCTCGCGTCGATGGTGACGGTGCCCAGCGGGCTGCTGCTCAGGCTGACGGTGACGGTGGTGCTGCTGCCGTTCGGTCCGGCCACGGTGACGGTGACGGTGGTCGGCGTCGAGCTCTGCGCCGAGGAGTACGTGACGGTCTGGCCCTGCACCTCGAGGAGCGCGCCCGACGTCTCGGTGCGCACGCCGGTCATCCGCACCGAGAGCCCGGCGCCGGTGACGTTGACGGTCCCGCCGTCGGCCGAGTTGTTGCCGAAGTTCTCGAGCGAGATGGTCTGCCGGCCGCCCATGCCCGCGTCGGGGCTGAGCGTGTAGTTCACGGTCTCGGCCGGCGCGGGGCAGAGCACGCAGGGCGACTGCGCGAACGCGGGTCGCACCGCGCCGCCCTTCTCGGTGACCTGGCCGCTCGTGGTGACGCCGACCTCCGCGCCGCCCTCGTCCTTCAGCGTCACGCCCGAGCCCGAGGCCGCGACGACCAGCGTTCGCGCGTCGGCGGCGAACGGCGCGGTGAACGGCCCCTCGTGCGCCGACAGCGGAGAGAAGTAGAGGAGGTTCCCGTTGGTCGCGTCGCCCGAGTACGAGCGCGGCGAGGCGGCGTTCTCCGAGCCCGCGTACGTCCAGGTGTTCGCGCGGGTGTCGACGAAGAGGCGCTTCTCCTGGCCCGGCCAGTTGCTGTCGTAGACGCGAATGACGAACTGCCCGGCCTGCGCCCCGCGGAAGAAGCCGAACGGGACGAGCGAGTGCCCAGCGCGGAACCCCGCCTCGTCCTTGATCACCACCGCGAGGCGCCACTGCTCGGCGCGGTCGGGCATCAGGGCGGTCGTGAGAAACGGCATCACGTCCTTCGCCTGGAACGACCGGTCGCGCGCGAGCGCCGCGGGGATCTTCTGCGTCGCAGCCCGTCGCGCGATCGCGCGCATGAGCGCGGGGTTCGTCAGGCTCAGCTCGGCCACCGACCCGGCGCCGAAGTCTGAGGGCGAGAGCGTGCCCGCCTCGAACGCGAGGGTGGTGAGCGCGATGCCCTCGGAGTGGCCGTGCTTCAACGTCTCGTTCACGTCGTCAATCCACGCCTGCGCGAGCTCGGTGACGACGCACGGTGACGATTCCGGAACACAGACGGCCTCCGCGCCGAAGAGCGCGACCGCGTCATCGACATCGAGCGCCCAGCCGGTGAGCTCGTCGGCGTAGTTCGGGAACGTCGGCGTCTCGCGGACGAAGTCGAGCCCCGAGAGCATCGAGTCGGGGACCGGCTCGCCACACTGGCACCCGAACGTCACCGCCACGCACACCGAAGCCACCAGCAGCCTGCGCCCCGGACCCGAGGGCAACTCCAACGCGGAACGCATTCGCTGAACCTCTCCTCGGAATCGATCGGCGGAACCGGGGAGCATGACATCGGTCAAGGAAGCGTTGGTACGGTTTTTTTCCAGTGGGACCTGAGCGCATGTGGGCCACCGTGGGGCGCGCGCCGCGGTTTCGGCAGGCCCGCTTCGTGCTCGTCACTCAGGCCGGGGCGCGTCGAGGTCGAACCTGGACGAGGTGCGGGTAGGGACGGCGACCTGCCCGAGGTCGTCGAGGCGCGCGCGTCGTGGTTGCCGGAGTCATCGTGCGGCAGCTTGCCGGGTCACCATGACGCTCTCCGATGACGCCGGCCGCTTGTCGAAGCGCCTCCTTGCCCTGCAGCTCACGCAGCCGGAGATGGGTGAGGACCTGTTCGCCGGCGTCCGCCCCTTCGAACTCATGGAGGCTGGAGGTCGAAGAGGACGTCGAGCGGGTCGTCGCCGTCACCGAAGCGGGTGAGTGGTTGGTGGTCTTCGAGACGCCAGCAGCGTTCGTCATCTGGTCTGCCGAGCGGCTCCTCCCGCGGCAGAGGTAACGCTCACCCTTCGACGGCAAGTCAGCAACGCTGTCCTCGTGCACGGATGTCAGAGTGCTGTGGCAGAAGGGCTCATGGCGCGGAAGGTGACGGAGCAGCGGCTGATGAACGTGGCGTTGTTCCACCTGCGGCGCTTCTCGGCGTCGGTGGAGGGCCTCACCCGCGTCCTGAAGCGGCGCGTGCACCGCTGGGGGCGCGACGGCGCCGAGGTCGAGGGCGACGCAGAGAAGCTCATCGCCATCGTCATCACGCGCCTGCGGCTGTCGGGCTACCTCGACGACGAGCGGCTCGCGACCTCGAAGGTGGCCAGCCTGCGCCGCGGCGGCACGAGCGCGCGGTCCATCGCGCTCAAGCTGCGCCGCGCGGGCCTCGGGGCCGACCTCGTGAAGCAGGCCACCGCGAGCCAGCCCACGACGGACGCCGACGCCGTGTGGACCTGGGCCAGGCGCAAGAAGCTGGGCGTCTTCCGCGTGCGGCAGCGTGAGGAGCGCCGCCAGAAGGACCTCGCCGCCCTCGTGCGCGCGGGCTTCTCGTTCCGCGAGGCGAAGCAGGTCGTCAACGCGAAGGAAGCCCCCTGCGAGGCCGCGCCATGAACCTGGCGCGCTCCGTCGCGCCGCCGCCTCGAGAGCCCGACGGTGGAGTTCAAGCTCGAGCGCTGAGCCGCTGGTCGAGCCTGTGGGGTCAGCCCGTGAACAGGAATAGCGTCTGCTCCGCATGAGAATCGACCTCGACGGACTCTCGCTGCGCGCTCCCCACGCGGACGACGCGCAGGCCCTCGCCGCGCTCGCCAACGACCGTGGCGTCTGGCGGAACATGCGCGACCTGTTCCCGCACCCGTACACCCTGCAGCACGCGAACCAGTTCATCGCCAGGCAGGCGCAGCCCTCGCCGAACCGCATCTTCCTCATCGACGTCGCCGGGGCGGTCGCGGGGGCCTGCGGCGTTCACCCCCTCTCAGACGTGTACGCGCGCGGCGCCGAGGTGAGCTACTGGCTCGGCGCGCCCTTCGCTGGCCGTGGCATCGCGACGAAGGCGGTCGCAGCGCTCACCCGCTTCGGCTTCGAGCAGCTCGGCCTCGCGCGCCTGCAGGCCGGCGTCTTCGAGTGGAACCAGGCGTCGGCCCGCGTGCTCGAGAAGAACGGCTACGTGCGCGAGGCGGTGCTCCGGAAGTCGGTCTTCAAGGACGGGCAGCTCATCGACTCGTTCCTCTACGCGAAGGTGAACCCGGCGCTCTGACACTCCCCGGGCCCGGCTCCGTCAGTGCTCCGGACGTCGGTCCTCAAGGACGGGCAGCTCCTCGACTCGTTCCTCGACGCCAGGGTGAACCCCGCGCGCTGAGGCTCCCCGGCCGGTCTTCAGCCCGTCAGTGCTTCAGCATGGCGTGCTGGCCGCCCGTGCCCTCCATGCTGTGCGACAGCACGAAGTGGTACAGGGGGTAGCTCTCCTCTCGCGGCCCGCCGATGCAGTCGAAGATGAAGTAGCCGCGGCCCGGGTCCTCGACGTCGGGCTGCACCTGCACGAAGAGCACGTCGCTGCGCTCGATGACGAGCTCGCCGACGAGGCCCTTGCCGACGATGAGCTGCACCACGGCGCGGTTGTCGGGCTCCTCGAAGAACTCCCAGTGCGCGAGCTCGTGGTCGAACAGCACGGTGTCGCCTGCGCCCGCCCGCACGACGCAGTTGCGGTGGTCGGCGAGCCAGCGCCAGAACACGTCGAACGTCAGCGGAGCGGTCTGCGTCGTCGAGGACATGAGCCGCGCATTATCCCGCCGCGCGGGTGATGGCAGCGATTTCCAGCGCCGGGCGAAGCGCTGCGTCAGTCAGAAGAACGTCACGCCGGCCTCGCGCAAGAGCCGCACCACCCGCTGCATCGGCAGGCCCTGAATCGATGCGCGAGAAGAGCGCCTGGCCCCTGCCCTCCACCCGATAGCCGCCGGCACAGCCTCTCCACTCGCCGGTGGCGACGTAGCCGCGCACCTCGTCGTCGGACAGCGGCCGCACGTGCAGGCGCGCGACGTCCACCTCGGTGACGAGGTAGCCGGGGCCCACGACGCACACCCCCGTGAGGATCTCGTGCGAGCGGCCGGTGAAGGCCTTGAGCTGCGAGAAGGCCGCTGCCTCGTCCGGCGGTTTGCCGATGGCGGCGCCGTCGAGCGAGACGAGCTGGTCGGCGCCGATGACGAGGCAGCGCGGAAAGCGGATGGCCACCGCCCGCGCCTTGCGCTCGGCGAGCTGCGCGACGGCCTGCACCACCGGCGTGCCCTCGGCGACCGTCTCGTCCACCTCGGGCGGCACGACGCGGTACGGCAGGCCGAGGCCGTCCAGCAACGCGCGACGCGCCGGGGAGGTCGAGGCGAGGAGCAGCTCGGAGTACAGGCCCACCTGGAACACGCCGCCTCTCTGGCACAGCCGTTGCCACGAGGGAATCGAGGCATCATGGGCAGCTCCCACCGAACCTTCTTGCCCGCCCGCGCATTGGGGGAGACATGCGTCTGAGCCTCGGTCTCCTTCTCCTCGCTTCATGCGCCCCGCCGTTGCCGGTCGACGGCGCTGCCTGTCCCTGCGCCGAGGGGTGGGTCTGCTGTGAGGGCTCGAACGTCTGCGTGACGGAGGTCGGCCGGTGCCCCCTCGTGCCCGGCCCCGAGGTGCGCCCGCTCTCGGTCGAGCTGGGCGTCGAGCGCCGGTTCCGCTTCACCACCACGAGTGAAGACGTCAGCTGGTCGGTGGAAGAAGGCCAGGGTGGAGGCAGCTTCGAAGCGCCGGGCGTCTATGCGGCGCCGACCCAGCCCGGGACCTACCACGTCGTCGCGCGAGCGCGGGGCGGCGTGACGCGAGCCACCGTGGTGGTGCGCCCCTTGCGGCTGTCCCAGCTCGCGGGAGACCCCGGCGGGCCTTCGTCTCGCCCCATCGACGGCGTCGGGCCACTGGCGCGGGTGGTTGACCCGATAGACGGTGTCGTCGTCGGCGACGCGTACTACTTCCTCGACAGGGCGTCCCCCATGGCCCTCCGTCGCGTGCTGTTGGCGTCGGGCGCCGTCGAGACCCTCTTCCGCGGCGTGCGTCCGGGCGACACGCCCCGCATGACGGACGGCCCGCGAGAGACCGCCCAGTTCGCGTTCCCTTCGCTCCTCGCCTCGTCGCCTGCCGGTGAGGTGCTGGTGGAAGACCAGGGCTGCGTTCGGGCCCTCAGCCCCGCCGAGCTCTCGGTGCGCACGCTGGTGTGCCCCCGGTCTGGCGTGTACGGCCTCGCGGCCACGGCGACGCACGTCTACTGGAGCAACCTCACCGAGGTGCGCCGGTGGGACCGCAGCTCTCAAGTCACCGAGGTCTTCATCGACGCGGCCACCCTGTCGAAGCCCGGTCGCCTCGCGGTCGCCGGTGAGCTGCTCTTCCTGGTCGACCAGGACGGGGCGGCCGTGAAGGCCGTCGAGCTGACGACCCGCGCCGTGTCCACCCGGCTCCCGCCGGTGGCGGGCCGGCGCTTCATCGACGTCGACGCGTGGGTCGCCGCGCCGGGCGAGGCCCCCGAGTTCGTCGCGCTCCGGGCTGACGGTCGCATCGAGGGCACCTCCGGGTCCCAGACAGCCATCGACGCCCGCTCCCTCACCCGCGACCCCGCTGGTCCGGACGACCTGCTCTTCCCCGCCCCGGACTCGATTCGTCGGCTCCGGCGCCTCTTCCTGCAGGAGGTCGTCGCTGGCCGGCCGTCACCGGGTGCGCCCATTCAGCTCGACGGCGCCCAGGCCTCGGCCCGCTTCGTCTTCGCGGTCCCGTCGCCCGAGGGCGTCGTCCTGGCCGCGCAGAGAGACGTCGTGTGGGTCTCCGAGCCGCTCGCGGGCACCATCCGCACCATCGACCGCCGCGGCGTCGTGACGACCCGCTTCACGGGTGTCATCGCGACGTCCATGGCCGTCGACGAGACGTTCGTCTACGTCATCACGCGGAGCGCGACGGAGCCGCCGCGCCTGCGACGCGCCCCGCGGTTCGGCGGGGCCTGGGAGACGCTCCCGGTCGTCCTCTCGGAGACGCCCTTCAGGCTGCTCGGCGCGCTCGACGATGGCCGCATCGCCTGGTTCGAGGGCTCGGCCGTGCGCTTCCTCGATGGGCAGAGCGGCGCGCCGCTTCCCCAGCGCATCGCCGTGCCCCCGCCCTGGCCGTCAGACCCCATCACTCCCGAGGCCGGCTATGCGCTCGACCCCGCCGGGGCGCTGTGGGCGACCCTCACCGGGGCGGCCCGGGGAACGAAGCGAATCGACCTCACCACCGGCGTCGTCGAGCACAAGGCCAGCGCGCTCGGCTCCACCCACGCCCTCACGTTCTCTCGAGGCCGCCTCAGCGGCGCCGTCACCAGCCCGACGGCTCACCAGGAGAGCGTCCTGCACACGCTGGCGCCCGGCGCCACTGCCTTCACGCCGTATGTCGGCCTCCACGACGTGCCCATGGTGTTGCCGGGGCCACTGGACGCGGCGAGGCTGCACGCGGTGGGCGCGGTCGTCTCGCTCTGGAACGGCGACCTCGTCATCGCGGACGCGGCGGAGAACGTGGTGCTCGTCATCGAATGAACCCGTCACCCTCCACCTCGAAGGTGGTGCCGCTCTTCGCGCTCGAGGGTCGCGATGATGACGCCTTGATGGCGCTCTCCCGGACCCGCCGGGAGGCCTTCGACGTGCTGGTGGGGCGGCACCAGCAGGCGCTGCTGCGCATCGCGGCGAAGTACCTGGGTGACGTCGCGACGGCGCGTGACGCCTGCCAGGCCACGTTCCTCGAGGTGTACCGGGCCCGTCACGCGTACCGGCCACTGGGGCGGTTCCCCTTCTTCCTGCGTCGCGTCCTGCTCAACCAGTGCCACCTGGTCGCTCGCCGGGGCGGCGCCGACGCCAGGCTCGCGGCGCTCGACGTCGCGCCCGACGCGCCCCCGCCGCCCGACGCCCTCATCCTCGCGGAGGAGCGCCGGCAGCTCGTCGAAGCCGAGGTGTCGAAGCTCAGCGAGAAGCTTCGCGCGGTCATCGTGCTCCGGTACGCCGGAGGCCACACCCTCGAGGACATCGCCGAGGTGCTCGACGTGCCGGTGGGAACGGTGAAGAGCCGGCTCTTCGCTGCCATGCAGGCGCTGGCCAGCGCGCTGCCAGGGGAGGCGCCATGACCGACACCCGGTTCGACGAGCTGGTGAAGCTGTCGGAAGGGGAAGTGACGGCCCGTCGCGCCGAGGCCTTGCGGGCCGAGCTCGCCACCTCGCCGACGCTCCGGGCCGAGCAGGCGCGCCTCGAGGCGCTGGTGGCCGCGCTCGAGGCGCCTGCGCCGCGGCTCGAGGGCCTCGACCTGCGGGACGGGTTCTGGGCGATGGCTGACGCCGCGCCCGCGCCGGTCCGGTCCGGGCCGGGCCTTCGGGTGGCGGCTGCCCTCGCGGTGGCCGCCGGGCTCGCGCTCGTCACCGCCACCGCCGTCATGCTGCGCGACGATGGCGTGCGCGAGAAGGGCGCGTCTGGCGCCGAGCTGACGGGCTTCGAGGCGTGGGTGTTGCGCGACGGGCAGGTGACGCGGCTGGGCCCGACGATGCATCGGGACGACGCGCTGGGCTTCTCGTACCGCAACCTGCCGGGCAGCTCGGCGCGCGCCATCATGGTGTACGCCGAAGACGCCGCTGGTCGCGTCTTCTGGTTCTACCCGGCGTGGACGGACCCCGGTGCGCGACCGTCGGCCGTTCCCATCGGGGTGTCGAACGCTCCGGTGCGGCTCGATGAGGCTGTTCGCCATGAGCTCTCGCCGGGCCTCCTCACCATCCACGCGCTCTTCCTCGACACGCCGGTGTCCGTGGTGGACGTCGAGGCCGGCCGGGTGCGAGCGCCGCGCGCGGCGTCGGTGACGGTGGAGGTGCTGCCGTGACGACCGCGCTGCTCCTGGTGCTGGCGGCCGCGCCCGTGCATCGCTTCGCGCTCGTCGTCGGGAGCAACACGGGGGAGGGCGTGCGCGCGGCCCCGCTGCGCTTCGCGGACGACGACGCCGTCGCGATGCACGAGCTGCTCCTCGAGGCGGGCGTCGAGTCGGTGCTGCTCGCCTCACCCGACGCCGACACGCGGAGGCTCCACCCACGCACCGCGCCCCTCGCCCCGCCCACCCTCGACGCCCTCAAGGGCGCCTTCGCGGCCCAGCGCGCCTCGATGGAGCGCGCGCACTCGAACGGTGAGCGCGTCGAGTGGCTCTTCGTCTTCTCGGGGCACGGCGATGTCGAGGACGGCGTCGGCTTCCTCGGGCTCGAGGTCGGCCGCCTCACCCGCGCGGTGCTGCATGACGAGCTGGTGGCGCGGGCCCCGGCTGCGGTGGCCCACGTCGTCATCGACGCCTGCCGCTCGGGCGCGCTCGTCGCGAGCAAGGGGCCTGGCGGGCTGCGGCTGCCCATGCCCGCCGTCTTCGCGCCAGAGCCGTCGTGGCCGCCTTCGGTTGGCTTCGTGTTGTCGGCGTCGTCAGCGAAGGACTCGCACGAGTGGGAGAAGTGGCAGGCCGGCGTCTTCAGCTACGAGGTGCGCTCGGCGTTGCGTGGCGCCGCTGATGCCGACCGCGACGGGGCCGTCTCGTACGCCGAGCTGGGCGCTTTCCTCGAGACGGCCAACGCCGCCATCGAGAACCCGCGCCTCCGCCCCGATTTCCTCTCGCTACCCCCGGGCGGCAAGCCGGGACTGGGCACCGCGGTGCTGGCCTGGAGCCTGCCTGGGGTGCTGGGGCCGGTGGCCGAGCCGGTGTACCTCGAGCGCGCCAACGGAGAGCGGCTGCTCGACGTCAACTCCGCGCCCGGCCACGTCACGCGCCTGCAGCTGCCCCCCGAGCGACCGCTCTACGTCCGCTCGAAGGATGAGCGGCGCGAGCTCGTCCTGGCCTCGGCTGAGGTGCAGCTCGCCGCGTTGGGCGTGGGACCGTCTGCGCCCGCCGCGCGGGGCTCCGTCGATCGCGCGCTCGATCGGCTCTTCCTCACGCCCTTCGACGAGGGGCAGGTGAGCCGCTACGCGGAGGCCTGGGCGCCACCCGAGCTCGCCTCGTTCGCCGTCGCGGGCCCGCCGCGGGCCGCGATGGTGGCGCGGAGCATCGCAGCCATCTCCACCCTCGCTGGCGTCGCGATGGGCGTCACCGGGTTCTCCCTGGGGTGGAGTCAACAGGGCGCCAGCGAGCAGCTCGACCAGCGCGCCCGGCTCGAGCGCAATCGGCTCGTGGGGGTCGGCAACGCCATCGGGGTGGCGGGGCTCGTCGTCGCGGCCGTCTCGGCGGCGACCTGGCTGGTGCTCGGCGCCGTCTGGGAGCTGCCCGTCTTCGGCGTCCTTCCGGCCGCGGAAGGCCCGGTCGCCGCGGTGTCGTGGACGGTGTCGTTCTGACGAAGACTCGAAGGGAGCTGCGCATGACACGAGGAGCGCTGACGGTGCTGGTGGGGTGCCTGGTGGCCTGTGGTCGTCCGGCGGTGGTGGGCGGAGACGGGGCGGCGAGCGCTGGCGGCCAGGGGGCGAACGCAGGCGGGACAGCCGCAGGGAGCGCTGCTGCCGGTGGGTCCACCGGGGCCGCGGGGGGGAGCCCGGCCGGAGGAGGCGCTGCGACCTGCGCGCCCGAGCCGCTCGGGCCGGACGACCGCCTCAAGCTCGTCTTCGTCGTCGATCAAGGCGACCTCATGTGCGTGGCAGATCCACCAGGCACCGGCGACCTGCCCAACGGTTGCGACGCCGTCGTCGTGCCGCAAGGGGTCTTCCAGCCGGCGAGGACCCGGGCGCTGCTCGCCGCGCTCGATGAGGCCGCGCTGCTTCGCGACGCCGAGGTCGCGCTCGTCGCCTTCGGCACGACCACGGTGGCGACGACCTTCCGACGCCCGACGGAGCCGTTGCTCCGGTCGCGCGTCACCAGCCTGCAGAGCGAGCTGGCGGGCCGCTCGAACCTGCAGCGGGCGTTGCGCGCAGCGACGCAGCTCATCACGACCGACGCGCAGCGCCTCGGCGCCGAGGCCCGCGCGCGGACGCGCTACGCCGTGCTGCTGGTCAGCGCAGGCCTCCCGACGCCGCGGTGCTCCAGCGTTGACGTGGCGGCTCCCATGCCGCCGGCCCTGCCAGGTGAGCGCTGGCCCGATACGCCGGGCGCGGGCACGTGGTGCAACGACCCCCTCGCCGACACCCTCCCCGGGGAGCGTGAGGGCTTCGTGCCCGGTGGTGACCTCAACCAGCAGTGGCAGCTCGGTGAGGCCGTCGATGACCTGCTGGCGGTGGCGGGTCAGCATGGGCTCGCGGAGGTGCGGCTGCACACCTGGCAGGTCTTTCACGACGCGACGGCACAGCGCTGCGGAGCCGCGTGCGACGGCTTCTTCGGCATGCGCACGGCCGACGCCCGCGCGACAGGGGCGTTCGTCCTCGACGACCTCGCGCGTCGAGGGCGGGGCAGCTTCGTCGGGAACGGCGAGCTGAGCGCCTCGTTCGCCCGGGTGCCCCTCTTCCTGCGGGCCTGCCCCCGCTGACGCGTCGCGCCCGGCAGAGTCGAGCCGCTCGCGTCGGCCGCGCCGCTCCGCCATGCTCGGCCCATGACGTCGCTGGTGCTGAGCCTCGTTCTCGCCGCCGACCCATCGGCCGCGCGGCTGCTCGACTCGCACGTCGCGGCGGGCGTCGGGGTGCTCGGCTCGGCGTACACCGTCACCGGCGCGCGGCTCGGTGAAGCGGCGCTCATGCCCACGCTCTCGGCGCGCGGGGTGCTGGCCGGCTTCGTCGTCGAGGGCGGCGCGTTCGTCTCGTCGTCCCTCGTGCGCGGCGGAACCGTGTTCTCGCTCACCGGCGCTGCGCGCGTCGGCTATTCAGGCCAGCGCTGGGCCGTGGTGGCGGGCGTCATCACACAGGTGGCCCCCGAGGCGCAGCCGTCGGTGCAGGTGTTGCCGTCGGTGCGTGCGTCGGTGTCGTTCGGCGCGGCGGGCCTCACGCTCGGCGTCTTCGACCACCTCGGCCTCGTCCCTGCGCACCTGTCCGTCGACCTCCGCGTGCCGAACGGGCGCTTCTCGCTGGGCTGGGTGGCGCCGCTCGGCCTGCTGGCCTCTGCCGACGTCGACCTCGTGCAGGGCTTCGGGCTGCGCGTCACGGCCTTCGGCTTCCGCCTCGGCAACGTCGAGTCGGCGCTGCTCCTCGTCTCGGGCACGTGGGGAGGTGCGCGATGAAGCGCGTCGTGCTCCTCGCCCTCGCCGTCACGGCCTGCCAGCCCCGCGCGGGCCTCGACGACGTGAGCGCTGACCCCGGTCTCCTCGGGAGCGCGTTGCCGCGCGGCTTCCTCTGGGGCACCGCCACCGCCGCGCACCAGATTGAAGGCGGGCTCGACAACGACTGGAGCGTCTTCGAGGCCGGCAGCTTCCCCGACGGCACGCCGCACATCCGCAACCGGGACCGCGCCACCGTCGCCACCGACAGCTGGAACCGCTTCGACGACGACCTCGCCGCCATGAAGGCGCTCGGCTCCACCACCTACCGGTTCTCGGTCGAGTGGAGCCGCCTCGAGCCGAGGAAGGGCGAGTGGAACGACGCGGCGATGCAGCGCTACCGCGACTGGTGCGTGAAGCTGCGCGCGAACGGCATCACCCCGATGGTGACGCTGCAGCACTTCACCCTGCCGCGCTGGGTGGCCGACGCGGGCGGCTTCGAGGGCGAGGCGATTCGCGGCGACCTCGAGCGCTTCACCCGCCGCGTCGCCGGCAACCTGAAGGACCAGGTGGACTGGTGGGTGACGCTCAACGAGCCCAACGTCTACGCGGTGCAGGGCTGGCTGCGTGGCGTCTTCCCGCCCGGGAAGAAGGACGACACCGTCACCCAGACGAAGGTCATCGCGATGATGCTGAAGACGCACGCGCGCATGGCCCAGGCGCTGCGCGAGGTGGACGACGTGGACGCCGACGGTGACGGCTTCGCCACCCGCATCGCCGTCGCGCACCACGTGCGGTACTTCCAGCCGGCCACCACGAGCCCGCTCGACGTCGCCATCGCCGCGCTCACCGACGACTACTCGAACGAGGCGATTCCCCGCGCGCTCAAGACGGGCCGCGTGCTCCTCGACGTGCCCGGCGCCATCACCATCGACGAGGTCGTGCCGGGGCTCGCGGGCAGCATCGACGTGCTCGGCCTCAACTACTACACGCGCGACCTGGTGCGGACCGACCTCGGCTCGCCCTCGTTCTCGACGCTGACGTACCGCAAGGGCCGCGCGACGAGCGACCTCGGGTGGGACCTGTACCCCGACGGGCTGCACAGCTTCCTCGTCCGCTTCGCCGCGTACGGCTGGCCCCTCGTCGTCACCGAGAACGGGCTGGCGGACCGCTCGGGGACGCTGCGCACGCCCTTCCTCGTGCAGCACGTGCACGCCCTGGAGCGCGCGCTCCGCGACGGCGCCGACGTGCGCGGCTACGCCCACTGGAGCCTCATGGACAACTTCGAGTGGGCCGAGGGCTACGACGCCCAGTTCGGCCTCTTCACCATCGAGCCCGGCACGCTGCGCCGCGTGCCCACCGCGTCCGTCGAGCCTTTCCGCGCCATCGGCGCCAACATTCCGAGGTGACGCATGAAGCAGGTGCTCGCGGCCGTGGTGCTCCTCCTGGGTGGTGGCGCGCTCGCGTGCAAGTGCGCGACCGACAGCCCGTTCCTCACCAACGCGATGAGCGGGCCCGTGGTGCTGGTGAAGGTGACGGCGCCCGGAGAGCAGCGCGTGAAGGTGCAGGTCGAGCAGCAGCTCGCCGGCGCGAACCTGGCGGGCGTGGTGACGGTCGAAGGCGCCGACGGCGGCAACTGCAACGCCTCGGTGGCGGGCCTCAAGAAGGGCGACCGGCTCGTGCTGGCGCTGTCCCAGAAGCAGGGCGGCCGGCTCGACCTCAGCGGCTGCGGCGTGCACGCCCTCACGGTGGAAGGTGACGTCGCGAAGGGCGCAGTGGACGAGGGCGTGACGTCGATGCGCCTCGACGCGCTGGCGAAGAAGGTCGTCGAGGCGCAGCGCGCGTACGAGCAGTTCAAGGCCCGGTGAGCTGCTCGACGAGCACCCGGTTCCGGTAGACGCCGGGCGCGTGCAGCACCGTGTCGAGGCCCGCGCCAATGCCGGTCGCCGCGAGGGAGACGATGACGAGCACCGTCGCCTCGTCCTGCGCCGGCCGGCCGAACTGCACCACGTTCACAGGTACGCCCTCTCCCGCGGTGGGAGACAGCGACACGTCGGCCTGCGCGGCGAAGTCGAGCCAGGTCACCCGGCACTGGGGCGTGTCGCCGTCGAAGAGCGTGAAGGCGAGCGGAGCGGCGCGCGCGAGCGGCCCCCGCGCGAGCTCGGTGAAGGGCCCCTTCTCAGCGTCGGCGGCGCGCCAGATGACGAAGTCACCCGAAGCGGTGAGCGCGCCGAAGTGGGCTGGGCGGCCCTTCGGGTAGTCGAAGGGCAGCACGGGCAGCCGCGTGGGGCCGGTGGCGGCGAAGGCGGCGCTCGGCTGGACGAGGCCGGTGACGGTGAAGTCGGTGAAGCGGCTCAGGTGTGAGGCGGTTGCCTTCGGCACCAGCGTGGCGGCGTCCACGAGAACGCCTCCGTCCAGCATCGAGACGGCGAGCGCCGCGCGGCGGAGCGGCCCCTCGAGCAGCGGGCGCTCGGTGGCCTTCTGCGTCGTCGGCGTGCGCGCGAGCGGCCAGAAGCCGTCGTCCGACGCGTCCTGGAAGACGAGGAGCGGCGACAGCGTGAGGGCGCCGGCTCCACAGGCGAGCCGCAGCGCGCCGTCGGGCGAGACGGTGACGCCCGGTGGAGGAGCAGGCTGTGAGGCCGGTGGCAGGTCCGTGAGCAGCGGCCGCGTGCCGGCCGGCGCAGGCACCCGCGCGCGCACCTGCACCACGCCCAGCGGCGCGACCCCGAGCGCCACCGCGAGGAGCACCCCCCGCCGGCTCGGCGGCAGGGCCCGGTAGGCGCGCCACGTCGTCACCACCCACGCGACGCCCACGACGAAGGGGACGCCGAAGAGGCTGCCGTTCGTCGCCGTGAAGGAGAAGCGGCCGGTCAGCGCGCCCACCATCAGCAGCACGCCGGGCGCGAGCCCCGCGACGAAGGCGAGCGCCTCGCGCCTGGCAACCGCGCCCGCGAGCGCCACCGCGACGAAGAGCCACGCCGCCAGCACCGTGCCCGTCGTCGCCCAGAAGAGCGGGTGGGTGAGCGGGAAGACCGACGGCCGGCGCCAGAGCGTCATGCTCGCGCCCAGCGCACAGAGCGTGAGCGACGTCACCGACATCCACGAGGCGAAGCGCACCCCGCGCATTGTCGCTCACCCGTGCGCCGCGCGCTTGCCAGACCGCCCGGCGCCCACCTCGCGGCCGCGAGCTGAGCTTCGACACGGAGCCGCGGCACGCTGGCCCGGCCCTGCCCCAGTGGGCTATGGCCAGCACACCCATGCGCCTCGTCGCCGCGCTCCTCCTCTGCCTCGGGCTCCTCGAGGCAGGCTGCACGCCACCCCCACCGGTGCGGAAGGAGATCTGCGGCAACGGCATGGACGACAACGGCGACGGCAAGACCGACTGCCTCGACCCGACGTGTTTCAGCGAGGCCATCTGCTCGGTGCCGCTCGAGAACTGCACCAACGGCGTGGACGACGACCGCAACGGCTTCACCGACTGCCGCGACCCGGCCTGTCAGGTGGACATCAACTGCCTGCGCATCGAGAACTGCGACAACGGCATCGACGACACCGGCGACGGCACGGTGGACTGCGCGGACCCGGACTGCCAGGGGAAGCCCGGCTGCGGTGACGGCGGAGCCGAGGCGCCGCTCGGCTGCTTCGACGCCATCGACAACGACAACAACGGCAAGAAGGACTGCAGGGACCCGGCGTGCGTCAACCAGTCGTGCGGCGTGGGCTGCGCATGCACCGACGGCGGCGTTCGGGGCGAGGTGGACTGCGGCAACATGATGGACGACGACGGCGACTCGCGCGCCGACTGCACCGACTCCGACTGCGAGGGCGTCACCTGCGGCGCGGGCTGCGCGTGCGTCGGCGGCAACCGCGGCGAGGGCGAGTGCGGCGACTCCGTGGACAACGACTCGGACGGCCAGCGCGACTGCGCCGACTCCGACTGCGCGATGCGGGCGTGTGGCATGGGCTGCACCTGCCGCGCGCTGATGAGGGCCGAGACCGCCTGCACCGACATGATGGACAACGACGGCGATGGCTCGATGGACTGCGCCGACCCCGACTGCGCCAACGTCGCCTGCGGCGCCGGCTGCACCTGCCAGATGGGCCGCAAGGTCGAGACCGCCTGCACCGACATGATGGACAACGACGGCGACGGCAACGCGGACTGCCTCGACTCTCCCGACTGTGACAACACCTCCTGCGGCATGGGCTGCACCTGCGGCATGGGCCGGCGGCGGGAGACCGCGTGCAACGACAAGGCGGACAACGACGGCGACGGGCAGCGCGACTGCGCCGACACCATGGACTGCGTCGGCACACCGACCTGCTCGTCGAACCCGATGCCCGAGAACACCGCGTGCAACGACGGCATCGACAACGACAACAACGGCTTCATCGACTGCGAGGACACCGGCTGCAACCTGGTGACGTGCGGCGCAGGCTGTGTGTGCCGCATGAGCGCGAAGGCCGAGACGAACTGCACCGACAGCCTCGATAACGACGGTGACACGCGCACCGACTGCGCCGACATGGACTGCGTCGGCATGGGCACCGAGAACGACGCGACGGCCTGCGCCGACACGCGCGACAACGACTGCGACGGCGTGGCCGACTGCGCGGACATGGACTGCGTCTCGCAGCCGAGCTGCAGCAACCGCGCGGTCGGCGACCCGTGCTTCTTCGGCAGCCAGTGCACCTCGGGCGCCTGCCGCGCGGAGGACACCACGGGCTGGCCTGGCGGCTCGTGCATCGCGGGCCTCAACACCTGCTCCCGCAGCGACGCGGGCGTGACGAGCGGCTGTCCCGGGAACTCCGTGTGCCTCGGCGACCAGTTCGGCGCCTTCTGCCGGCAGCGGTGCAGCGGCAGCTCGGGCTGTCGCGCCGGGTATGCCTGCCATGACGACGATGACGACAGCGCGTCTCCCAACTGGTGCACGCCGATGTGCGCCCAGGACTCCGACTGCCGGCCGCTCGGCGGCATGTACGGCTGCAACCCGTGGAGCAAGCTGTGCGAGCTCAAGGACAAGGGGCGCCCGAAGTACGGCGGCGCGTGCTCGGGGAACGCAGACTGCGAGTCGGGCCTGTGCCTGCGCGCGAGCAGCAACGGCGGGTACTGCTACGGCTGGTGCGCGAGGTCCGGCGGGTCGTGTGGTGGTGACGGCGTGTGCGAGCCCGGGCCCAGCGGTGACGGCACTGGCCGCTGCCTCGACGGCTGCACGATGGCGGGCAGCAACGCCGAGTGCCGCGCCGGCTCGCCCCAGACGTGCGGCCCCGCGCCCAGCTCCAGCACCAACGTGTGCTACTGCCGCGTCGAGGGGGAGAGCTGCTCGGCGACGGCGCCGTGCTGCGCGGGGAGCAACCGCTGCGTCGTCTTCCCCATCATCGGCGGCGTCTGCGTCTTCTGATGAGGCTGCACCACGAGACGCTCCAGGCGCCGGGCTCGTCACCGACGAAGGCGCTCGTGCTGCTCCATGGAATCCTCGGGCAGGGCACCAACCTGCGCACCCTCGCGCGGCGCTTCGTCGAGGCCCGTCCGCAGTGGCTGGCGGTGCTCGTGGACCTGCGCGCGCATGGACGGTCGCAGGGCGTCGAGGGCGAGGACTCGCTCGTCACCGCGGCCGATGACGTCGCGTTGACGGCCGCGGAGCTGCCGGTGCCCGTGCACGCCGTGCTGGGCCATTCCTTCGGCGGGAAGGTCGCGATGCTGCTCGCCGAGCGCCTCGCCAGCCTCGCGCACCTCGTCATCCTCGACAGCGCCCCCGGCCCGCGCCGTGACTTCCGCGGCAGTGAGCTGACGATGAAGGTGCTGGCGACGCTCGACGACGCGCCGGTGACGTTCGCGTCCCGAGACGCCTTCGTCGCGCACCTGGGCGGGGCGGGCCTCGACCGCGGCATCGCCCAGTGGCTGGGCATGAGCCTCGTGCGGAGCGAGGCCGGCTTTCGCCTCGGCTTGTCGGTCAGCCGCATTCGCGCGCTCCTCTCGTCGTACTTCGACACGGACTGCTGGCCCGTGCTCGAGCGCCTTGCGGCGGGTGACGGCCCGGCGCTTCACCTCGTCATCGGGGAGCGCTCCCGCGTCTTCGACGAGGCGGACCGGGAACGCGCCGCGACGCTGGCGCGCCACCCGTCGGGGCGATGCACGGTGGACGTGCTGCCGGCCGGCCACTGGGTGCACGTCGATGACTTCGAGGGCACGGTGCGGGTGCTGCTCGACCGCGTGAAGTGAGCGCGGTCAGCGCCCGGCGGTGCGCTTCACGATGGGGCGTTGGTCGGCAGTGTGGGGACGCCCATCGCCTGGGTGAACCACGCGTCGGGAATCGCGACCACCGGGTCGAGGTCGCACTCGACGGCGTTTCACGTTCGCCCGAGCTTCACGATGGGGGCGTTGGTCGGCAGTGTGGGGACGTCCATCACCGGAGCATCCTCCGAGGCGGCGTCCTCAGCGCCGTGACTCGATGAGGGGCATCGCCTGCGTGAACCACGCGTCGGGAATCGTCGCGACCACCGAGTCGAGGTCGCCCTCGACGGACTTCCACGTGCGCCCGAGCTTCACGAGCAATGCGTAGCCGCCCGACTCGAGCTGCGCGAGCCAGAGCCGGGTCGAAGCGTCTCCGCCCCGGTAGACGCAGCGCGCGATGGGGCTCGAGGTCGCCTGCCCTCTGCGCTCCCAGGCAGTGCGCGCATCTCCGCGCATCACCTGCTCGTCCACCTGCGTGAGCCACCAGGCCGGGTCGCCCAGCTCGAGGCCCGCGGGCGCGCCGCTCTTGATGGAGGTGCCGCGGCCGCTGACGTGGTCGGTCGTCCACGCCTCCTTCACCGCCGCGCGGGCGAGCGTGAAGGCAGGGCCCTTCGACGACGAGGGCTTCGGGACTTCCCGGTCGGCCGCGCTCGCCGTCTTCTCCCGGCCCGCGCGCACCAGGGCGAGCACCCGCACCGCGCGGGCGATGAGGGCGTCACACTCGGCGCTCGGCCGCTTCGAGGTCGCGAGGCGCGCCAGGGCGATGGCGAGCTCGACCGTCTCGTACACGCTGAGCTCTGGCATCGGGCCGCCGAGGTGCGGCGGGCTCGTTGGCTGGGCGCCGGCTGGCGTCTTCCGTACGACCGCCACGTAGATGCCGTGCGCGTGCGCGAGCGAGACACCCTGCCCGAGCCCGAGGATGGCCTGTCGCGCGGCGTCCACTCCATCTGGCGCGGCGGTCAGCAGCGCCTCGACCGCGGCCTCGAGCTTCGAGGGCTTCACCGTGCGCCCGCCGGCCACCGTGACGAGGTGCTTCTGGAGCGACGTGGACAGGCGGCCGTGCTTGTCCCGCGGCTGGTAGCGGTACTGCAACGAGCGCCAGAAGCCGACCGCCTCGGGTTGGCCGGTGTCGAGCGCGAAGACCAGCACCTGCCGGGCTGCCTCGCCCGCGACCTCCAGCATTCGCCGGGAGCCGTCGCGGGTGAGCTTCGGCACCCACGTGGCCGCCTCGAGGCGCGCGAGGAGCTCGTCGCTCATCCCTTCTCCCAGGTGAGGAGGCTGAGCGGGTAGACGGGCCCGTCGAGCGCGAGGTCGACGAACTGCTTCACCTCGCCGCTCTTGAGCGACAACGTGGCCAGCTGCTCGCGGGTGAACCACTGGGCGGTGAGCGAGTGCTCGTCGGCCACCGTCTTCAGCGCGCGGTCATCGGCTGGCCGGGCGACGACGCAGATGCGCAGCCGTGACTCCCCGCCGTCCACCAGCGTGTGCTGCACCCGCAAGAGCCCCTCGAGCTCGACCGGCATGCCCGTCTCGTTGGCGGCATAGCGGCGCGCGGCCGAGAGCAGCTCTTCGCCAGCCTCGACGCGACCACCGGGCAGGGACCAGGCGACGCCGTCCTTCCGGTCGCGCACGAGCGCCACCTTGCGGCCCGCCTTCACCACCACGAGCGCGAACGTGTACGTGGGAATCGGAGCGCGCGACATGGGCTCACCCACCCCTCACGTCTTCGGCAGCGTGACGCCCGTCTGGCCCTGGTACTTGCCGCCGCGGTCGCGGTAGCTCGTCTCGCAGACCTCGTCGCTGCCGAAGAAGAGCATCTGCGCGACGCCCTCGTTGGCGTAGATGCGCGCGGGCAGCGGCGTGGTGTTCGAGAACTCGAGCGTCACGTGGCCTTCCCACTCGGGCTCGAGGGGCGTCACGTTCACGATGATGCCGCAGCGCGCGTAGGTGGACTTGCCGAGGCACACCACCAGCACCTCACGCGGAATGCGGAAGTACTCGACGGTGCGCGCGAGCGCGAAGGAGTTGGGCGGGATGATGCACTCGGGGCCCTTGATGTCGACGAAGCTGCGCGGGTCGAACGTCTTGGGGTCGACGATGGTGCTGTTGATGTTGGTGAAGACCTTGAACTCGTCGGCGCAGCGCACGTCGTAGCCGTAGCTCGAGGTGCCGTAGGAGACGATCTTGCGGCCCTCGGCCTCGCGCACCATGCGGGGCTCGAAGGGCTCGATCATCTTCCGCTCCAGCGCCATGCGGCGAATCCACTTGTCGGCCTTGATGGTCATCGAACGCGCCTTGTCGTGAGAGTGGGGCGAAGCGGCGCGGCACCATGACAGAGGGGAGATCGCCCGTCACGGCCGGCAGTGGGGTAGAGGGCCGTCCAATGAGCGCTCCTGCACGCATCGGCATCGTCACCATGTCGGACCGCGCCTCGGCCGGCGTCTACGAGGACCTCTCGGGCAAGGCCATCGAGGCGACGCTGACGGAGTGGCTCGCGACGAGCTGGGAGAAGGTCTACCGCCTCATCCCGGACGACCGCGCCACCATCGAGCAGACGCTGGTCGACCTGGTGGACGTCGAGCGCTGCAGCCTGGTGGTGACGACGGGAGGCACCGGCCCCGCGCTGCGCGACGTGACCCCCGAGGCGACCGAGGCGGTGTGCGAGAAGCTGATGCCGGGCTTCGGCGAGCTGATGCGGCAGGTGTCGCTCAAGAGCGTGCCCACGGCGATTCTGTCGCGGCAGACCGCCGGCATCCGCAAGCAGGCGCTCATCATCAACCTGCCGGGGAAGCCGGCGGCGATTCGCGAGTGCCTCGAGGCCGTGTTCCCGGCGATTCCGTACTGCATCGACCTCATCGGCGGGGCGTTCCTCGAGGGGACGTCGGCGGCGCCGAAGGTGTTCCGCCCGAAGGCGAAGTAGGGCGTCGCTCCGTCGCTGGCGCTGCCGGCGCGGCCGTCACTGACAGCAGCGGAACCCGATGGCGTACGCGCCCTGACGGGAACGAGGGACCACGCTGGCGTCAGGTCTCTCGCCTGGTCCGAGGCGCGGCTCGACTTCGCTCGGCGGCTCGAAGGCGTGGTCGTGGTACCCACGGCCCATGCAACGATCGCTGACTCTCGGCTCAGTCGGCTTCGCCTCGGCGTGTCTGCTCGAAGAGAGAGAGGGTGTCGTCAGCCGGCGAGGGTGAGCGAAGGCTGGGCTCGGACAACGACACCCCTCGAGGCTCTCATCTTTCCGAAAGCCGCGGCTCGTCAGGGGAGCACGAGGGGACCGTAGAGCTCAGTGAATGAGGCGCCGCCGCCGACCCCCTCGAGCACCTCGTCGAGGCGGCGGCGCCCGTTCTTCCGAATCCACGCCTCAACCTCGGCTCTCGCCTGGCAATAGGTCGGTTCGAACTTCCCGCGGAGATCGGTGTACCGGAAGAAGACGCCGCTGGTCTGGAGCCGAAGCAGCGTGTCCACACCCCGCGGCGTGCCCGGGGGGCAGTGCGGAGAATCACCGACGCTCGCCGCGAGGCCTTCGTCGAACCACGCTGGCAGGCGCTTGCCCCTCGTTTTTCCCGTCACGGCAGCGTGTGAGAACTCGTGCGCGAGGTCGAAGATCATGGCGCGCCAGATGCCGGTGAGCACGATGGTCGTCCCACCTTCCCAGCGGTAGGTCGCGCCGCGCGGCTGGCTGCCCGGGTCGAGCGTGAGCGATCGCCTCGTGTCGCCGACGAAGTGGCGCGCGCACTCGTCGGAAACGCAGAAGACGGTCCGCAGCGGCATCGTGCGAAGGTTCGGGAAGACCTCGCCGGCGTAGCGGAGCGCCTCTGCGTAGGCAGTCGTCGCGGTATTGAGCTGCTCGGTCGTCGCGCGTGGATCAACCCAGAGCCCGCTGCACACCGGGCGAACGGTCTCTGGACCAATGGGCAGCGCCTCGCCGCCATCGACCGCTTCGCAGAGGCCCACGGGCATGTCTGCTCGCTCGTCCTCGGCGAGGGCGCGAGCCACCGCGCGCTGCAGATCGGAGAGCTGCCGCACGGGACCCAGGTCGCCGCCATTGACGAACACCCAGGGTACGTCCCGGACTCCGAGCTGATCGGCGAGCGCCGCCTCGCGCTCGATTGCCTCGCTCACCTGAGTCGAGGCAAGCGCGGCTCGAAAGCGCGGCAGATCGACGCCGGCCTGTTGCGCGACGCGCTCGAGCTCTTCGGCCGTCGGCGTGTGATCGCCCCACGTGAGGGAAATGTTCAGGTTCAGCAGCTCATGCATGGGCCAGAACCTTCCCTGCTCGTGCGCGGCACGGGCGGCGAGCGCGACCGGGCGCTGATTGCCCGTCACTCCGAAGCGGCTCTCCTTCCACACCACCCGCACGTCACCCTTGAACTCGTTCGCGACCTCGTTGAGCAGGGAGTCGATGGTCGAGGTGAAGGTCGAGGCGTGGTCGCCGAAGATGACGAGGGTCACGCGTGCGTCGGCTGGGCCACGAACAGGAGAGTCACCAGCGGGCACCGTGAACGTCCTGAGCCGAAGTGGCGCGAGTCCGCTCGGGGCGGCGGGGGTGGCTGGCGTTCCGATGAGTGCCTGGCGTTGAGGGTGAAGACACGCCAATGCGGAGAGCGACGAGAGCAGCCACGGCAGCGCAGGGCGGATGTGGAAACGCATCGACGCGCAAGAAAGCAAGAAGAGGACGCCGGAGAACGGAAGAAAGAAACGAACTACGGAAGGGCCTCACTCAGGACCTGCCGGATCTGCTCCCACCCAGGTCGGTTCTTCCTGCATCCTCATCCTTCACGGGCGCGGCACACGTCAACGTCGGAGGCCGCTTCTTCATCACGCCGCGGGTCGGCCTCGTCGTCCAGGCCTTCTGGCCGCTGTACGAGATGCTGCCCGACCTCTCCGACAACAACACCACGCTGCTGTCCCTCGGTGTCACCTGGGTCATCTGAGCCGGGCGTCCCTCGAGCAAGAGAGACCGCCCCTTGCGGAATGATTGTAGGCAGGTGTAGGTGCGCCCCTCTCCGGGAGCATCTGCATGCGCGTGTTCAGCTCAGTGGTGGTGGCGGTCCTGGTCTCGGCCTGCGGGCCCGACTCGGTCGCGGTGTGGACCGACGCGGCGGAGGACGAGGGCGTCGAGCTGGTGGAGGCCGAGCTGACGGCGTCGGCCATCTTCGCCTTCTTGAACGGGCCTGACGCCACCGTCGAGCTGCTCGACGGAGAGGTCGGCCTCGACGGCCGCGCTGCGCGGAACATCGTGGCGCACGTGCGCGGGCCCGACGGCGCGCTGGGCACCGGCGACGACGACCTGCTGCAGTCCATCGCCGAGCTCGACGCGATCGCGTGGGTGGGCGCCTCGGCCATCGCCGCCATCGACCGCTACGCGACGCCGCGCTACGGCCTGCAAGACGTCGTGGTGGAAGGCGTGCGCTTCTCGGGCGCCGAGGCCGCCGAGGTGGTGGCCGTCTGCAATGACGACGCGCGGCTGCTCCTGAACGACGTGGGCCTCACCGGGCTGCAGCGCCAGAAGCTGCAGCTGGCGCGGCCGCACACCTCCATCGCCACCGTCGCGGCGACGTACGGCATCGGCAGCGCCGCCCTGACGAAGCTGCGCGACTTCGCGGCCCGCGCGCTGGGCAGCACCCCCACGCCGCCGCCCGCGCCGGCGACGTGCCAGGAAGCAGCCGGCAAGCGCGACGGCGTCTTCTTCACCGCGGCAGACGCCTGCAAGGCCGTCACCTTCCTCAACACCGCGCGCACCAGCGACATGTGGCGGCTGCCGCGCACGGCCCTCGACTTCGTCTACTTCGGCGGCCCCAACCGGCCCCTGGGCGTCGGGCTGCGCAGCCGCTGGAGCGCCCTCAACGAGTACACCGACGCCGCGGGCGTGGGCACCGGCGCCGTCACCGGCCTCTTCCAGTCCCTCGCGGCCTGGACCCCCGGAGGCCCGACGAGTGACACGGTGGCCGACGCGTGGGCCCGCCGCGCCGAGCTGGTGGACCGCCCCGTGCGCTTCGACCGCGCCTTCGTCTCCCGCGTCTTCCCCGTCTCGGTCGACCCCAACCGGCCGTGGATCGCGTACGCGTGCGGCGAGCTGCGCGACGCGCCAGGCGCCGCGACGTACGTGCAGGCCTGCTTCACGATGGTGGGTGCCGACAGCGCGGGCGGCTGCCAGGCCGAGAACTGCTACGCCAACCGGCTGAACACGTGGGTCCAGGCCCGCGGCGAGCTCGCCCGCTCGACCGTCAGCGGCAGCGGCGGCTTCGTCATCTGGCTGAGCAACTCGGGCTTCGGCACCCCGGCGCCCTGACGGCTGCTTCGGCGGAAGTCGAGTAGGCTGTGGTGATGGCTTCCGCAGTCACGCAGCCCCGGATGTCGTGGAAGGACTTCGTCGCCTTCGAGCGAGCGGCCTCGGAGAAGCACGAGTTTCTCCGGGGAGAGGTCTGGGCGATGGCAGGGGGCACGCCTGAACACGGCCGCCTCGCCGCGAACGTGATGCGAGCCCTCGGGAACACGCTCCAGGGCCGCCCCTGTGTCGTGATGAGCTCGGACGTCCGGGTTCGGGTTCGCGACACCGATCGGTCGACCTACCCCGACGCGTTCGTCGTCTGCGGACGCCTCGAGCACGACCCGGACGACGAGAACACCATCACCAATCCACTCATCATCGTCGAGGTCCTCTCAGCCAGCACCGAGGCCAGCGACCGCGGCGAGAAGTTCGCGCACTACCAGCACCTCACGTCGCTCCGCGACTATGTGCTCATTTCGCAGACGGAGAGGCGAATCGAGGTCTTCTCTCGCGGCGCCGGAGCCTCGTGGTTGATGACGCCCTATGGCCCCGGTCAGCGCGTGCCGCTCCCCTCGGTGAACGTCGAGCTCGACCTCGACGCGCTCTACTTCAACCCGCTCGCGTGACTCGCCTGACCGTGGACAGCCGTCAGGGGTCCACCCGCGGCGTGGTCAGCCAGCGCTACTGCACCGTGCGCGCGACCCGCAGCACCGCCACGCTGAAGGTCGCGCCCACCGCGCGGGCCGTCGTGACGTTCACCATCGGCTGCGGCTTGCCGTTCGTCGCCACCACGCCGACGAGGGCCCCGGCGCTCACGTCGGCCGCGGTCAGCGCGAGCGAGTACCGGCCCTGGCGCTTCGCGGCCTCGAGCGCGGCCTTCACGTCTTCGGGCGAGAGCGCGCTCGAGAGCAGGACCGCGTCGGCCGTGTCGCCGCCGCCCGCGTCGTCGCCGCCCGCCCCTGTCACCCGGTAGACGAGCGCGCGCTTCTTGATGCGCTTCACCTCGAGCCCCTGGAGGCTCGCGACGAGCGCAGCGGCCTCGGCCTCACGCCCCTTCGACGCGGGCACTGACACGACGAAGTCACCCTGGCCGCGGCGCTCGAAGCCTTCGTCGTAGGTGAGCACCTTGAGCATCACCAGCATCGCCTGCGACACCGGCACCTCGGCCGACGCGCCCTGACCGGCCGCGGCCGTCGCGATGAGCAGTGAAGCGCTGGCGGCGAGCCACCTCACTTCGCGGGAGCTCCGAACGCGTAGCTCGCGCGCACGAAGAACTCGCGCCCGCGCCCGGGGATGGGCGCCGTCCCTCCGGCGTAGGGCTGGGCGAAGGCGACGTTCGCGTCGAGCAGGTTCCCGACGCCCACCTGCGCCGAGAGCCCTTCGAGGCCCAGGTTGTCGGCGCCCAGCCAGAGCGCCAGCAGCAGCGCCGGCGCGAGCTGCCCCACCACGCCGTTGCCATCGAAGACGTCGGTCGGCGTCACCAGCGCCTGCCTGCCGGAGAAGAAGACGGCGCTGCCGCCGAGCGAGAAGCGCTGCGTCAGCCGGAGCCGGCCGAAGGCGGTGGCCTTCACCAGCGGCATCGCGAGCAGCGTCGGCGTCGGCGCCCCGGGGACCAACCAGGTGTCGATGTCCTCTGCGATGACTGGCGCCGCCAGCGCCGCGGTCGCGGTGAGCGAGCCGTGCCGGCCCCGCAGCCGCACCAGCGCCTCGGCGCCCGCGGTCGAGACGACCCCACCGTTGCGGTACGACTCCTCGCCGGTCTCGGCATCGACGCCGTAGACGATGGGCGCGTTGAGCGAGGTGTAGAAGCCGTTCACCGAGAGGTACGTGAAGTCGCCGACCGTCACGCCCACCTCGGCCTCCGCGACGTGGGTGCGCTCGGACTTGAGCGTCGGGTTGCCGTTCAGGTTCTCGATGGAGGGGTTGCGGAACGCGCCGCCGTAGAGGGCCTTGAGGTTCACCGGGCCAAGCTGCTTCGTCAGCGCGACCCGGGGCGCCACGTTGGCCCCCACGGCCGAGTGCCACTCGAAGCGGCCTCCCGCGGTGACGTTGACGACGGGCGTGTCCCACTGCCCCTGGAGCCAGGTCGCGACGCTGCCGTAGCTGACGGTCGAGCGGCCGTCGAAGCGGCTCTGCACACCCAGCTCGCGCTCGTTGTTGAGCCACGCGTGGTCCCAGAAGCCATCGACGCCGCCCGACAGCGTGAGCGACTCGAGCGGCCGCCAGAAGGCCGTCAACCCGACGAGCAGGCGCGAGGCCGACTTGTCGTAGAAGAAGGGCGAGCGCTCGTCGGCGGTCCGCCACGGCACCTGCAGGCGGGCGGTCGCGCGAGGGCGGAGCGTGAGGGTCGCGCCCACGGGCAGGTCGGCCTGCACGTCGCCCAGCATCGTACGGAACGTCGAGACTTCGTTGGGCCCGGGCAGCTCTCCGTAGCCGACCCGCTGGCCCAGCACCTGGTCGTCCACCAGCACGCGGGCGCGAAGGCGCTTCCAGGCCAGGCTCGCCGTCAGCATCATCGGGTCGAGCGGCTGGTCGCCGAGCGGGGCCGAGTTGCCCTGGTAGTCCGTCCAGGTTCGACGGGTGAAGCGGCCCTCGCCGCGGGCCGCGTGCACGCTCCACTCGACGTCTTCGGCGTCGTGCCGGGCGCCTGCCGAGCCCGCGAGGGACCAGTCGTGAAAGCCCTGCAGCCCGGCGGCGAAGCGCCCGGCCAGCTCGCCACCCTGCAGCGTGCGTCCCTGCCGCGTCACCACGTTGATGACGGCGAGCTCGGCGCTGCCCCCGTACAGGGCCGAGCCGGGACCGCGAATGACCTCGAGCCGCTCGATGGTGTGCGCGAGGATGTGGTGACCGAACTGCGTGACCGCGTACAGGAGCTCGTTCAGCTCCTAGCCATCGAGCAGGACCAGCACCTTGCCCTCGTGGCCCCACAGGCCGCGGAACGCCACGCCGACCACGCCGGTGACGTCGTGGTGGAAGGTGAAGCCCGGCAGCAGCTGAAGCACCTCGAGCAGGTCCCTGGCGCCCGAGGCCACGATCTCCTCGCGCGTGACCAGCAGCACGACGTTGGGCGCCTCGCGCGTCGTCCTGGCGTCTCGCGTGGCGACCTCGCCGGGCGCGTCGAGCAGCGCTTCGAGGGAGAACTCGTCGATGTCGGCGCCATCACCGGGTGCGCCTGACAGCAGCGCCAATACGAGGCTGAACGTCATGGGCGGCCAGATACCACTTTCGCGGGCGGGTACAGGGGTGTCGGCTCACTTCGCTCCAGCAGGCCCACGGGAGAGCTCGAGCCCCAGGCGCCGGGCCCGGCGCGCGAAGGTGACCGGGTCGACGCCCAGCTCGAGCGCCGCGCGCCGGGCGATGCCGTGGTGCCGCGCGAGCGCCTCGGCGATGGCCTCGCGCTCGGCCCGGGCGACCTGGTCTCTGAGCGTGACGCCGGCGGGCGGGCGGGCCCCGAACGCGCGGGGCAGGTGCGATGGCTCGATGAGGGCGCCCGTCGGGCAGACCAGCACCGCGCGCTCCACCACGTTGCGCAGCTCGCGCACGTTGCCCGGGAACGGGGCCGCGAGCAGCGCCCGCTCGGCCGCGGTGGACAGCCCCATCACCCCCTTGCCGTGCTGGTGGTTGAAGAGGTCGACGAACCAGCGCGCCAGCGGCACCACGTCTTCCCGCCGCTCGCGCAGCGGCGCCACGTCGATGGTGAAGGTGTTGAGGCGGAAGTAGAGGTCGCCGCGGAACCGGCCGGCGGCCACGTCGCTCGAGAGGTCCCGGTTGCTCGCGGCCACCAGCCGCACGTCGGTGCGGCGCGTCTGCGTGCCGCCCACTGGCCGCAGCTCGCCGGTCTCGAGCACGCGGAGCAGCTTCGCCTGCAGCGCCGGGGTGGTGTTCTCGATCTCATCGAGGAAGACGGTGCCGCCGTCGCCCAGCACGAACAGCCCGGGGTGGTCGCTCACCGCGCCGGTGAAGGCGCCGCGCACGTGGCCGAAGAGCTCGCTCTCGAGCAGCGTCTCGCTCAGCACGCCGCAGTCCTGCACCACGAAGGGCCGATCGCGCCGCTCGGACATGCGGTGCACGATGCGCGCGAGCACCTCCTTGCCGGTGCCCGTCTCGCCCTGCAGCAGCACGGCCACCTTGTACGGCGCCGCCAGGCGCACCTGCTCGAGCACGCCCTGCATGGCCGCGCTCTGGAAGCCCGGGCCCGCCTCGATGGGCCTGGGCGCCGGCCCCGCGCGCAGCGCCTTCTCACGCTGCAGGTTGCGCTCGAGCTCCTGGGCCATGCGCTCCTGCTCGAGGCGCAGGGCGTGCTCGGCGCAGGCGTCCATCACCGCGGCCCGCAGGCTCTCCACCGCCAACGGGGGCACGAGCCGCCGTGAGATCTTCTTCTGGTCGAAGAGCGTCGCGAGGTGGTCGGGCGCGGCCATCGCGCAGAACACGACCCGGGCGGCGAGATCGCGCGGGCGGCCCTCGAACGTCAGGTTGTCTTCGGTGACGGCGGCGGCGAGCTCGGCCAGCAGCAGCGCGCGCACCTCGTCGTCGCCACAGATGAGCAGGGCCGACACGTCGCCCCGCGCGAGAATGGCCTCGACCTCGGGGTTCTCGGCGCCGAACTCGAGCTGCACCACGTCGCCCAGCGCGGCCTCGATGAGCTGCCGCGTGGCCGCGTCGGCGTAGGCCACCGCCACCCGCACCGGCGGCCCCGCGAGGTACCGGGCCAGCCGCAGGGCGCCGTCCTCCTCGAACCCCGTGAACACCACCCCGAACGCCGTCGAGGCCTGCTCGCGGTTCGGCGCGTCGTGCCGCCAGCGCACCTCGCCCCGGATGAGCAGCGGCACCTCGTCGTTCGGGAGCCGCAGCTCGAGCTCGACCGTCTCTCCTTCCACCGGCCCCACCCCTCCCGGTGGGCTCCCGATGAGGCCGATGCCGGTCTGGCTGATGTTGACGCTCCAACATCGCGGAATGGGCGGCTCCGTCACCACCCGCACCTGCAGCGGCCGACGATGACTTCGCTCGAGAAACTGGTGCATCACAATTGAAGCATCGCATCTCCCTCGAAAAGCGGCGACCGGTGCTTCAGAAATGAGGTTTTGAGGTCACCGGAACTCAGGAGAATTAAAGGGTTGGGCGTGGCCCGGGAGGTGCTCAGCGAGGAGCCGGAGGCAGCGAATGATGCGGGCACGAATCACCGGCGCGGGACACTTCGTGCCACGGCGGGCGGTGAGCAACGAGCGGATCGCGCGGGCGGTTCCGGGCTGGACCGCCGAGCGAATCGCCGAGAAGACGGGCATTCTGGAGCGCCGCTTCCTCTGGGACTTCGACGACGAGACGGGCGTCGCGCTCCCGCCGCCGGAAGGGGAGCGCCTGTACCCCATCTCGAACACCGACATGTGCGAGGTGGCGTGTCGCGAGGCGCTCGACATGGCGGGCGTGAGCGCGGGTGCGGTCGACGCGCTCTTCCTCGTCACCTGTACGCCTGACGAGCTCAACTTCTCGCACGACGCGATGGCGCTGCACGAGCGGCTGGGCCTGCGCAGCGACGCGTACGCGATGGTGATCGACGACGGGTGCGGGGGCACGCCCTACGTGATGGACCTCGCGCGACGAATGCTCGAGCACGGCGCGCTGCGCACCGTCCTGGTGGTGGCCTCGGCCTTCACCTCGCCGCTCGTCAACCGCCGCACGTACACCGCCGAGCTGTCGCCGGCGCCGGGCCAGAAGGGCCTGTCGGGCTTCCTGTCGATGTACGTGTTCGGTGACGCCGCCGGCGCGGTGGTGCTGAAGGCTGACGACGGGGGCCCGGGCTCCATCACTGCGTCGATGAGCCTCAACTCGTACGAGGAGCTGGTGCTGCGGCGGGGCGGTGGAGCGCTGCGGCACGTGCACCAGGGCCGCGCGAGCGACGCCGAGCTCGCCTTCATCGTCGACGGGCCGCGGGTGGCGCGCAGCTACCCGGAGGTGATGGCGCGGTGTCTGTCCGAAGCCCTCACGCGCGCGGGGGTCGAGCAGGACGACGTCAGCCGCTTCTACCTGCACCAGCCCAACCGGCGCGTGCTCGAGGCGTTCGCGACGAGGCAGGGCCTCGACCTCGCGAAGGTGGCGATGAACGTCGACCGCTACGGCAACACCTCGGCGGCGGGGATGCTCGTGCTCCTGTCGGAGGACCTGCGCCAGGGCGCGGTGCGGTTCGGCTCGGGGCAGCTGGGCCTGCTCGCCGCGGTCGGCGCCAACGTTCACGCCGGCGCGCAGCTCTTCGTCTTCTGAAAGGGTCGTCATGACGCAGCCCACGCCGCACGCCAGCCACGCCGCCCCGGGCTCCCTGCAGCCGCTGACGCTCGACGCGCACGACCTCGCGCAGCGGCTCGCCCTCGCGAGCTCGAGCGACACCTGCAAGGGCATGTTCTTCAACGGGCTCTTCGTGGCGGTGCAGCGGAAGGGCGGCGAGGCAGTGGACCGCCTCAAGCAGGCGCGTTCGCAGAAGTTCGTCGACTTCTTCAACTACCCCATCGCCGAGTTCCTGCCGCTGGCCTTCCTGGCGGCCGAGCTGGTCGCCCAGGGCGCGACGCCCGCGAAGCTCGCCGAGGGCATCCGCTCCCTCGGGCGGCAGGCGACCGATGACTTCCTGGGCACGGCGGTGGGGAAGACGCTGCTGATGCTGTCGGGCAGCGACCCCCGCCGGCTGATGAACTCGCTGTCGAGCGGCTACAAGACGGCGGTCAGCTACGGGGTGCGCAGCGTCACCTGGACAGGCGCCTCGAGCTGCGTCTTCTCGATGCGCCGCGACTTCATGCCGCACCCCTACCACGAGGGCGTGCTCGAGCAGGTGGTGAGCGCCGTCGGCGGCCGCGACGCGAAGGTGACGGGCCGGCGGCTGGACGTGTTGGACACCGACTACGAGGTCTCCTGGAGGTGAGCGATGAAGACGGCGCTGCTGGTGGTGATGGTGTGCGCGGGCCTGAGCGCCGCGCGTGCATGGGCTGACGAGGTGACGTACCAGTTCCGGTCGGTCGAGGACCCGGCGTTCCCTCCCGACGACAGCGTCTGCGCGCAGGCCCCGTTCCGGGTGAACGTGAAGCTCGGCGCCAGCCTGTGGTCGCAGCACACCCGGGCCGTGGACGGGCGGGTGGTGTTGCCGAAGGTGCTGCGCGTGGGCCGCGCGACCGCCTGCGTCGAGCTGACGAACTTCCTCTTCCCGCCGGGGCTCGCGCAGAACTTCTACGTCGTCTTCGACCTGCCGAGCGGCCGCTACACGGCGGTCGGCACGTGCACGCTCACGAGCAACGACGTGCCCACGGCGGGCCTGGTGCTCGCAGGGTGCGCCCTCGACGTCGTGGCCGGGCCGCAAGGAGTGGTGGGGGGAGTCGCGACGAGCGCGAGCACCTTCAACCCCGCGCGGCTCGCGGGCTACAGCACGGGCTCCTCGTGGACCCTGCAGGCCTACACGAGCGCGCCAGTGGGGTGGTGGCCCTGGCCCGGCTCGACGGGCTGGGCGTTCCACGACGACACCCGCACGGAGGCGGCGCTCGCCGCTGCGAGGGCCCGGCTGGGGGGCCGTCATGTCCGATGAGCGGCTGGTGCCCGTCTTCGTGCGCCTCTACGAGCACGGGAAGGAGCGCTCGGTGCCGGTGGGCCAGGCCTTCGTCTCGTCGACCGAGGTGGTGCTCTCGCTCGAGCCCATCGTGCTGTCCCTGGCTGAGGCTGCGCGCGCAGAGACGGGTGAGGGCCAGCCCTTGGCGGCAGGCGTCGGGCCGCCGCGGGGCCGCATCGCCGACCTCGAGCGGCTCGCCCATCGCAGCCGGAAGGTGCTGGCCGACCCACGCAAGTCCCGTTGGCACGGCGACGTGCGCGCCCAGCTGGCCGAGATCGAGGCTGAGCTGGTGAGGCTGAGAGACCGCAGCCCCGGGTGACCGGGCCGTGCTCAGCAGGCAGAGAGCCGATTCTGGAAGGGCGCTGGCTCGGCCCCATCGCGCATCGCGAGGCGGGGTCAGGGCACCTGTGCCATCCCCTCGAGCGCGCTGGTGGAGTCCGGCGCCACCTGCAGCACCGCCTCGAAGCGGGCCTTCGCGTCGGCCGGCTTGCCCTGCTTGAGCCACGTCCACGCGAGGCCCAGCTGCATCTCGACGTTCGAGGGGTACAGCGCCAGCGCCTGCTTGTAGAAGGCCTCGGCCTTGTCCCAGCGGCTCTGCTGGTAGTGGATGAAGGCCGTGCGGCTGAGCGCCAGGTAGTCGCCCGGCGCCAGCGCCAGCACGTCTGCTCCCAGCTTCTCGGCGTCCTTCCAGCGGCGGAGCGCCATCGCAGGCAGCATGGCGCCCAGCTTCGGCTCGACGGCCTTCGGCTCCTGCGCCATCGCCTTGCCGTAGGCCGCGGTGGACTCGGTGTACCGGCCCACGAGGTACAGCAGCCAGCCGCGCCGCAGCGTCGCGGTGTAGTCGGTGACGCCCTTCGCGCCGAGGGAGTCCATCGCCTTGAGCGCGCCCGCGGCGTCGCCCTTTCCCTCGAGCAGGTACGACTGGCGGTACAGCTCGGGCACCGACTGCGCGGCCGCGGGCAGGGCGACCAGGGCGAGGCACAGCAACGTGGAGTTCAGGGAGCGCATCGTCATCCTCCGGGGAAGTGCACGCCCACGCCGATGACGGCGCGGAACAACAGGCTGTCGGTGAAGGGAGCGCCGCTCGCGTACGAGCGCCAGGCCTCGGTGTCGCCCGAGGCGTAGAGGCGCACGTGGGCGCCCACCTGCAGGTGGCCGCGCAGCGTGGCCCGCCAGCGCTGCTCGTCGTTCACGCCGTACAGGGCCCAGGTGTCGAGCTCGACGGGGTGGAGCTGCGCGCCATAGCCGCCGCCCGCGCCCAGCCCCCAGCGCGCGCCGCGGAGCTGGACGAAGCCCAGGCCCGCGAGCCGAAGGCCGCCCGGCGAGGTCTGGCCGCGGGCCGCCACGGCCACCGACAGCCAGCCCGTCAGCGGCAGCGTCGCGCCCACCTCGCCCTGGCCCACGACGCCGTCGGGGTACACGCTGGCCGTCACCGAGGCGCCGAAGTCGGCCCAGGCCGTCACCCGCGCCGCGCCGCCCACCATCCACCCGCTCGACGCCCAGTCGGCGGTCGCGCCGTTGCGCGGACGAAACGAGACGCCCGCGCCGTACACCGCGGTCGACCATCCGTCGCCCTGCAGCCCCACGCGGCCCCAGCCCTCGTCGTTGCTGAAGCTGGCCGCGTTGCCCCTCGTCAGGGCCTCGAGGTGCCGGTATCGCGCGCCGACGAGCCAGCGATCGCCCAGCACCGCGTCCAGCCCCGCCACCACGCCCCACTCGGTGGCGCGCGCCGGGTGGTCGGTGGCCGACTGCAGCAGCCCGTGCGCGTGCCCCTCGACGGTGCTGGCCGGGCCCAACGCGTCGAGGCCCTCCTGCGCCGAGGCGCGCTCGGCGTCGGTGGCGGCCGCCTCGCGCAGCACCCCGTCGAAGCCCTCCCGCGCCGCGCGCCGCTGCCCCCGCCGCTGGGCGACCCACGCGAGCCCCAGCCGCGCCGCCCTGTCCCCCGGCGCCAGCGCGAGAGCCCGCTCGGAGTGCGCCTGCGCTCCGCCGAAGTCCCTCAGCCAGAAGCGCGCGAGCGCGTGCAGCGAGTGGAGCTGCGCGTCTTCGCGTTCGGCCAACAGCGTGGCCGTCTCGTCGCGCAGCTCGGCCCAGCGGCCCTGCCCCGCAAACACCAGGGCGAGGCCCCTGCGCGCCTCGGGAGCGCCGGGCCTCAGCGCCAGCATGGCCTCGTAGGCCCGCGACGCGTCGTCCCAGCGGCGCTGCGCTGCGAGCGCGTCGGCCAGTCCCCACCGCGCCTCGTACGACGAGTCGTTCAGCTCGAGCGCGGCCCGGTACGCCGCCTCGGCCTCGCGCGCCTGCCCGCTGCGGAGGCGCGCGTAGCCCAGCTCGAGCCGCAGCGCGAAGTCCTCGGGGAAGTCGGCGATGGCGCCCGCCAGCGTGGCCGCGGCGTCGTCGAAGCGGCCCTCGGCCACGGCCCGCGCCGCCTGCGCGCGCGCCGACTCGTAGCGCCGTGGCGACGGGTCGGCCGTGCCGTCGGCGCGCGCTTCAGCCAGCGTGCACGCCAGCGTCAGCGATACGACCAGCCTGTGGCTCCACCTCGGCATGCGTGGGCTCCAGCAGCGTGGCGCGGCGGGTGACGCCGCCGCTCGTCAACGTGAGCTCCAGAGGGCCGCGGGGTGACAGCCGCGCGTACGTCTCGAGGCCCCGGCCCGCCCCGCGCACCACCAGCGCGTCGCCGCGTAGCTCGGACGTGAAGCGCACCAGCTCCTCGTCGTCGCCCAGGAAGGGCGCGGCCGCGTCGGTGAGCCAGGCCAGCGCCGCGGGCCGCAGGTGGCGGCGCGGCACCACGTCGTCCCACGACAGGCCGTCGGCCACCTCGTACGGCACGCGCAGCAGCGCCGCGTGCACGAGGGCCAGCACCGAGCGCCGCGGCGCCTGCACGTCGTAGACGACGAACTGCCGCGCGAGGCTGTCGAAGTACAGCCGCCCGCCGAGCGACGACTCGAGGAACAGGTTGTTGAGCAGGTCGAGGTGGGCCGTCACCTCCTCGACGCGGGGGGCGCCCGCGCCGTCGCGCACCTCGAAGCGCCAGCGGGTGCCGACGCGCACGTCGAACAGCCGCGCGAGGTCGTCGCGGCGCTCGAGGTTCCTCACCTGGGCGCCTTCGCCGGGAGTGCAGGCGCGCGCGAGCGTCACCGCGTCGCCCGTCACGGTGGCGACGTCGTGCAGCTCGAGCTCGACGGTGGGCGCGCCGACGCGCGGGCTGGCCTGGAGCTGGAGGTGCAGGTGGGGCACGAAGCTGCGGCCGCTGTTGCCGCACAGCCCCAGCCGCGCCCCCTGCCGCACCCCCTGGCCCTCCGCGACGTCGACGCTGCCGGGCGCCAGGTGGCACACGAGCGAGTAGAGGCCCGGCGCGTGCTCGAGCACGACGAGGTTGCCCCAGGGATCGGTCGGGTTGCGCTGGCCCGGCGGGTTGTCGGGCACGTCACGCACCACCTTCACCACGCGGCCGTCGGCGGGCGCCAGCACGGGCAGGCGGTAGCAGTGGTAGTCGCGCAGCTCGGCGCCCTGGTGCTTGAAGGCCCGGCCGTCGGGGCCCAGCACCTCGAAGTCCAGCGCGTGGCGCCACAGGCCGGTGTGCGTGTGCGCGCCGTCGACGCCCTGGGTCACCGTCCAGCGGCCCGAGAACGGCAGCGCGAGGCGGGTGGTGCGCAGGCGGCCGAAGCGGGCGACCCGGGTGCGGTAGTAGACGAGGTTCACCTCGGGTGAGCCCGCGACGAAGTCCACCGTCTTCGGCGCCGCGTCACGCAGGCGCTGGCGCAGCGCATAGACGGCGAGCAGCACCGAGAGGTTGAAGGGCAGCACCACCACCGGGAGCCCCAGCGGCTGCAACGCGCCCCACAGGGCGAGCGTCAGCACCGACGCGAGCGCCGCGCCCACCGCCGCCAGCACGAAGCTCGAGCCCTGCGGGACGAACCAGATGCCGCCCAGCGCCACCGCGACGAGCAGCGCGTTCAGCCCCACGAGCGCCGGCGCCACCGCCACCGAGGGGTGCACCACCGCCAGCAGCCCCATCGCCACCGCGTAGCCCACGAGCGACAGCAGCGCGGCGATGCGGCTCGACAGCACGAGCGCCAGCAGCACCAGCGCCCCGGCGAGCCAGGTGGGCTGGAAGAAGACGGCGCCGAGGCTGGCGAGGTAGCCGCCCCAGAACGAGGCGTCGGCGGCGGGCAGCGTCGCCGGGGCGGGGGAGAGGCCGGCCACCGCGGCGCTGGCCAGCCAGGCGAGGTGCGCGACGACGACGAAGGGCAGGCTGACGCTCGGGAGCCCGAGGTAGTAGCCGAGCGCCGTCTCGAGGCTCACCTGGAGCAGCACGAGGCCGGCGACGCCGAGCGCCACCGCCAGCACCGCCCCGGCCGAGGGCTCGAACCAGGTGCCGAGCGCGAGCCCGAGGAAGAGCGCGTTGAAGCCGTACAGGCCGCGGCCCGCGCGCTCGAGGTTGAAGTGGGCCACGCGCACGAGGGCGATCGCCCACAGCACCGCGCCGAGCCCGAGCAGGCCCGCCCACGGGGCGAAGACGGTGGCGAGGAGCAGCACGAGGCCCGCGAGGCGCGCCTCGCTGAAGAAGACCTGCGCGTACGACGCGAGCACGGCGTCGACGAGCCAGCGCAGCCCGCGGCGCGGCGTGGCGGTCACCGGAGCCACGGGGGCAGCTCTTCCTGCGACACCAGGGTGTCGAGCGACTCGCGCCGGCGGATGACGGCCGGCTCACCCGAGCGCGAGACGAGCACCACCGCCGGGCGCTCGACGATGAACTGCATCCACTGCGTCACGTTGTAGGCGCCGACGTTCTTGAAGACGAGCCGATCGCCAGGGGCGACGGGCGGGAAGAGGAGCTGGTCGCGCAGCACGTCGATGTTCATGCACAGCGGGCCGTACATCACCGTGGGCTCGGGCATGCCCGCGAAGTCCTGCGCGGGGACGACGTCGTGCTTGTACCAGTTCGCGGTGACGAGGGCGTTGACGCCCGCGTCGAGCACCAGCGCACGGCGGCCGTCGGGCAGCCGCTTCGTCGCGTGCACGGTGGTGACGAGGAAGCCCGCCTCGTCGATGAGCGCGCGGCCCGACTCGAGCACGATGGTGGGCGGCGCTGCGCCCGCGTCGAGCGCCTCGAGCCCCTCGGCGATGGCCTCGACGTACTGCGCCAGCGAGGGGGTCACCTGGTCGCCGGGCAGGTACTGCGCGTGCAGCGTGTTGCGCGAGGCCAGACCTCCGCCGAGGTCGATGGTGTCGACGCGCACGCCGAGCTCGCGCTGAAGCTGGTTGGCGAGCAGGGCCAGCTTCTTCGCTTCCTGCCGGTAGCTGTCCACGTCCTGCACGAAGGTGCCGATGTGACAGTGGAGGCCCGCCAGCTCGAGGCGGCCGCCCGCGCGCAGCCGCTTCGCCGCGTCGAGCGCCTGGCCGTTCTCGAGGTTGAAGCCGAAGCGCGACCACGCCGGCGTGCCCGGCACGGCGAGGTTGACCCGCATCGTCACCTTCGGGTGCAGACCGCGGCGCTCGGCCACCCGCTCGGCGCGCAGGATCTCGTCGAAGTGGTCGAGGTGCACGCGGGCCCCCGCGGAGAAGGCCTTGTCGAGCGCGCTCTCGGGCTTGAAGGGCCCGTTGAAGAGAATCTGCTCGCCGGGCACGCCGAGCCGCCGCGCCTTGTCGAACTCGAGCTCGCTGACGACCTCGGCCCAGCTGCCCTCCCGGTGGAAGACGCGGCAGACGGCGTCGAGGTAGTTCGTCTTGTAGCTCCAGGCCAGCTGCGAGCGCGGGAAGCGCAGGGCCAGCGCGTCTTTCAGCTCATGCTGCCGCTGCACGATGGTGCGCTCGCTGAACACGAAGAGCGGCGAGCCGAACTGCTCGACGAGCCGGGCGACCGGCACGCCATCGACGTGTGACAGGGGCTTGAGCGCTCCCACGCGGGCGTACTTGTTCATCATGCCCGCGACGTGGCGGATCAACGTCGGGCGCTCGTAGCGGGGGCGGATCATGGCGGGTCCTTCTCCTTCTCGAAGGTGATGGCGCCGGTGGAGGCGATCTGCTCGAAGCGGTCGATGCTGGTCACCTGGTCGAGCGAGATGCGGACGAACATGGTGCCGGCCTTGAAGTCGCGCATCGGCGCCACCGCGTCACCGAGCGCCAGGCGCGCGACGGCCCAGGGCAGGTTCTGCCCGGCGCCCGCGGACAGGAAGGTCCACGCGGGGAAGCGCGGGTTCACCTCGAGCAGCAGCGAGCGGCCCTCGTGCGTGCGCAGCACCTCGACCTCGCAGGGCCCTCGCCAGTGCGAGGCCGCCATGAAGCGCTCGGTCATCTCGATGAGCGTCGGGTCCTTCACGGCGACGCCCGCCCAGCCCTTGCCCTTGTCGGTGAGGAGCATCTTCTTCATCGGCACCGCGCCGATGAGGCCGCCGCGCCCGTCACCCACCGCGACGATGTCGTACTCCTCACCGGAGTAGTGCTGCTGCACGATGACGGGCAGGCCCCACTTCGCGACCGTCTGGTGCCAGGCGTGCACCGCCTCGTCGACGGCGTTCACCTTCACCGCGCCGTAGAACACGCCCTTCACCATGAAGGGGTACGGCACGTCCTTGTGCACGTCGTACAGCTCGCGCACGTCGGACAACACGCGCGTCTCGGGCACGTCGAGGCCGGCACGCGCTCCGAGCTCGGCGAGCCGGGCCTTCGAGCGCAGGTCGAACTGCTCGCGCGTGGGCAGGTACAGATGCACGCCCTTCGCCGCGAGCTCGGGCTCGAGCGCGATCATCGACGGCAGCTCGGAGTCGAGTGTCGGGATGAGGACGTCGAAGGGCGTCTGCCGGTGGATCTCGAACAGGCGCTCGCGCATCGCCTCGAGGCCCTGGCTCGGGTAGGGGATGAGGTAGGCCGCCGAGAGCCCGAGCGGCTGGTGGTAGATGCCGGGGTCGAGGGAGTCGTAGGCGAGGCCGACGAGGCGCCCGTGGAAGTCGGGGGCGGCCCGCAGCGCGCGCAGCACCGCGACGCCGGGGCCCGGGTTGTCGGTGGCGTTGAGCCCGGTGACGGCGACGGTCGGGCTGGAGCGCATCGCGTCACCCCTCCCGATCGTCGTCGTGCGGCAGGAGCTGCTGCTCGCGCAGCATGAGGATGAACTCGTGCACGTCGCGCGACGGATCGTCCGACGGGGTGAGGTCGAAGGCCTCGGCGAGCTGCGCGGCGACCGCCTCGGCAGCGTGGCCGGCCTTGAGCGCCTGCAGCATGAAGCGGCCCGTCTCGTTCACGCTGAAGGTGAAGCCCGAGTACGGGTCGAAGACGAAGCCCGTGTCGCTGATGGCCAACTCGCGCAGGCGCTCGACATTCATGGCGTCCTCTCGATGAGAGACTTCTTTGGAGAGCGTCGTCAGGCGGCCGCGCCGCTCTGCCGTCTCAGAGCCACGACGAAGAAGAAGGGTGCCGCGGGCGGGGGGGGCGAAAACTCTGCGCCCTGCCGTCCGCGAGAGCCGCTTCAGCGCAGGCGCGTTCCGGGCTGCAGGGCGGCGGTGGGCAGCCCGAGCGTGCGTTCGAATCCACCCTCGGCCAAACACCCGTCCGAGCCATCTTCGAACAACGGCTTGCCAGTTCGCGCGACGAGGCGGTCAGGGCTTCCGCGAGTGCTCCCACAGCATCGGCACGTCGACGCGCACCCCGAGGACCGCGAAGCCGAAGTTGCCCCAGTTGTAGATCTCGCGGGACGGCACGTTGGCGCCGCCGCCGACGAGGCGGAGCCGGAGCAGGAAGTCGAGGCCGGGGATCACGGGGACCCCCATCGTCAGCGCCACGTCGTGGATGCCGGCCGGGAGCCCCAGCCCGAAGGTGTTGAAGAAGTCGACGTCGGCCTGGGCGTAGAGGATGCCGGCGTCGAAGCGCGCGCGCACCTTGAGCGCGCCGACGAGCCCGATGTCGCGCTCGACCGCGAAGATCGCCGGCGAGGCGTCGACCGTTCGGAACTCGACCGACGCGTTGCGCACCTGCACTGACGCGCCCACGCCGAGCGTGAAGCGCGAGCCCTGCACGAGGCCGAAGAGGTAGCTGAGCCGGTAGCCGTCGAAGAGGTAGCGGTGATCGACGACGGTCCGGTCGGTGAAGGTGGTGGTCTGGAAGGTGAAGTCACGCGTCAGCGTGGCGCGCGTCGTGAGGTCGAGCGGCGCCCAGGTCGCGATGACGGTGTGGCGCCGCGCGAAGCGCGCCTCGATCGCCAACCTCAGCGCGACGGCGAGGTTGCGCTGCTGGCCGACCTCGGCGGCGGTGTAGCTCGAGCCGTTGGGCCCGTAGCGGCCGTCGTTCTGGAACAGGTACGCCGCCCCCACCTCGAAGTCGACGAGCAGGGAATCGAACAGCCGTCGGGGTGCCTCCGCAGCGGCCGCGGGCACGGGCGCTGTCGCTCGGGGCTGCTCGGCGGGCGTCGGCGGCTCGGGGGCACGCACGGCTTCTCCAGCGTCGGGTGCCGAAGAGGCGGGCTCGGCCACGCCTGTCTGGCCGAGCGCCACCAGCGCGATGAGGGGCAAGGAGAGCATGCGCGTTTCCTAGCGCGCTCGAACGCGCCGCGCCGCAGCTCGTTCTCGGATCGTCGCTTCGAGGCCGCGACCGGGACTGGGGCTTCAATGGAGCGTGCGCGCCAGCCGTTCTGCCTGCGTCCGGACATCGGCGCGCTTGCTGCGCCGTGCGACGGCGACGAACCGCCTGGCCTCTGCCGGCTTGTTCTGCTTCGCCATGGCGAGGGCCAGGTTGAGCGCCAGCGCCTCGTCTGGCTTCTCGGCGCCCCAGGCGCGACGCAGCACCGACTCTGCCCCCCTTCGTGCTCGACCCGTGTCTTCGAGGGCGAGGGGCTCGTCGCTGGCGCTGGGCGTGAGCGCTGTCGTACGCGGCTGCTCGGCGGGCGGCGGCGGTTCCGGCGCACGCACGGCTTCTCCAGCGTCGGGTACAGAAGAGGCAGGCTCGGTCACGCCTGTCTGGCCAGGTGCTACCAGCACGATGAGGGGCAAGGAGAGCATGCGCTCCTCCTGGCGCGCTCGACCGCGCGGCGCCGCAGCTCTCTGGGTCGTCGCCCCGTGGTCGACCCTGGACGCCGTTCAGAAGCACATCTCCCACGCTGCGATGAAGCGCTCGCCCGTCACCCAGCTGTCCGTGACGCCACCGAAGCAGCGGGGGCCGAGGGCGACGCCGCGGAAGAAGTTGCCTCCGAAGGGGCCGAAGCTCTGGAAGCAGACGTTTCGGCGCGTGGGTGACTGGGACCACGTCGCAGGGATTCCGTCGTCGGAGCGCACCGAGGCGTCCGGGAGGAACTCGAGAGTGTCGCGCACGAGGTCGCCGGGCATGCAGGCGGCGAGGCTCATCACTCCGGGGCCCTGGCAGGCTCCGGCATCCCACCGGCCGCCGGTGGTGGGATCGAGAGCGAGGGTGCCGAGGGCCGTGACGCCGGTGAAGACGCGCACCCCACCGTCGCTCGTCGCGTCGTTCGCCTCGTACGCATACAGCCCTGGTTGCGCCGGGGCCTGGAGCTGGAAGGACCCCAACGTCGTCAGGCTGCCCGGCGCCACGGCGCCGCCGTCGCAGCTCCACCAGCTCGCGTCAGGGGCCGACCCGGCGGGGCTGCACCCACCGGTCGACTGAATCGAGAACGCGGAGGGAATCACAACGACCGCGACCGCTGTACCGATGCTCCCGCCGACGTTCAGCGCGCGCACCTGCACCGTCGTGGGCTCGCCCGGCTCGAGGCACAACGGAGCCTGCAGCTCGAACACGAAGCCGGCGGTGCCTCCCGCAGTCCCACCTGCGACGCTGCCTCCCGCGGTGCCACCTGCGACGCTGCCCCCCGCGGTGCCACCTGCGACGCTGCCCCCCGCGGTGCCACCTGCGACGCTGCCTCCCGCAGTCCCACCTGCGACGCTGCCCCCCGCGGTGCCACCTGCGACGCTGCCTCCCGCAGTCCCACCCGCGGTGCCACCTGCGACGCTGCCTCCCGCAGTCCCACCTGCGACGCTGCCTCCCGCAGTCCCACCTGCGACGCTGCCTCCCGCGGTGCCACCGGCGACGCTGCCTCCCGCGGTGCCACCTGCGACGCTGCCCCCCGCGGTGCCACCGGTGACGCTGCCTCCCGCGGTGCCACCTGCGACGCTGCCCCCCGCGGTGCCACCTGCGACGCCTCCCGCCGTGCCTCCGGCGAGGCTGCCTCCCGAGCCGCCATCGGACTCGACCCCGCCGTCATCGCGGGCGTTGATGCCGATGAGCACCTGCTCTGGACAAGCTGCGAGCGTGAAGACGGCGACGGCAAGGACGACGCGGCTCAGGGAGCCTCCCCCAGCAGGCGTCGTGCGCGCGCGGCGACCGGGCCGTCGGGGCTCGTCGCGATGAGCCGCTCCGCGATCCGCTCGGCGTCAACTCGCCTGCCGCTCTTCAGGTAGGCCTCGATCCTCACGAGCTCCGCCTCGACCACGAGCGCGCCCGCTGGGAACTCCCGGCGATGTTTCTCGAGCAGGGTGAGGGTCCGCGCCGGCTCCTTCTCGACGGACGCACGCGCCTGGTCGAGCAACCGCACTTCTCGCGCGAGCGCGTCGTCGTCCTCCACCACCGTGCGCCGCGGAGCTGCGGGCGGGAGCACGAGCGGCTCTCCCGATGCGGCCTTCGCTGCCAGCGCGCCACCATCAGCCTCGTTGGTTGCTGGCTGGACGGGAGCCGCCGGTGCATCGTTGGAGACGTCGAGCCCCGGGTGCGCGACGGCGGGCTGTCGAACATCGGCCGCCGGCACCTCGGACGGGAGTCGCGGAGCGGGTGCGGCGCGCGCTTTGACCCACCACGTCCCTACGGCCAGCGACAGGGCGATCGCGCTCAGCCACAGCACCGGCCGGCGCCCGCCCCGGGAGCCGCCGCCTGGTCCGCGCGCTTTCGCCAGCACCGCCTCGAGAATCGCCTCCTTCTTCGCCGCTGAGGGCCGCTCGGCGCGACCGGCCGCGTTCAGCGCTTCGGTGAGCTTGTCGAGATCGTCGCGCTCGCTCATCGTTCCCTCGCTTCTTGTGCCAGCAGCTCACGGAATCGTTCACGAGCCCTCCGCGTCCTCGAGGCGACGGTGCCTTCAGGCACCTCGAGCACCTCGGCGCACTCACGCTTGCTCAGGCCTTCGATGTCCTGCAGCACCAGCACCCATCGCAGCTCCTCTTCGAGCTGGTCGAGCACCCGTTGGAGGAGGGCGCGCTGCTGCTTCTGCTCCAGCGAGTCCTCCGGGTCTCCCTCGTCGGGCCGGTCTGGGAGCTCTCCAGGCAGGTCCTCGCGGTGCCGGGTCAGCTCTCGGGCCACCAGGATGGCGGTCGAACACAGGAAGGAGCGCTCGCTGCCGCGCTTGATTGAGTCGAGCCGTCGGAGCGCCACCATGAACACCTGCTGCAGGCCATCGTCGGCTTGATCTGCGGTCAGCCCCTGCCGGCGAATCAACCTCCAGACGAGGTCCGCGTGGGCGCCGAACAGCTCGCGCAGCCGCAGTTGCTGGGCGGCCGTCTGCTTCGCGCCGCGGGCGGTGGCTTCGGCTTCGAGCGAGAGGATGAGTGGACTGAGCACGGTCTCAATGCGGGGTTTGGGTGAATCGGATCACAGCGCAAGAGCTCCGACGAGTGATGGCTGAAGGAAGACGAGGGGATTGGTGAAGACGCCCCCCTCGGGGTCGATGACATAGGTGTCGAGGCGCAGGTTGAAGCCGACGAACGCGCGCAGGCCCACCGTCCACCGGCCGAGGCGCAGCAGGAGCCCGACCGAGGGGCCGACCGCGGGGCTGAGTCGAACGACCTCGAGCGGCTGGGTGGTCCTCGGTGCGCGGACGGTGAAGAGGAGGCCCTGCACGGTGGCGAGCAGATCGACCTGGACGGGACCGGGAACGAAGAAGACGCCGGCCGACACGCCTGCGAGCAGATGAAACGGGTACAGCCCATCTCCCTGCGCAGCCGAGACCACGCGGCCACTCCCTCCGCCGAGCTCGAGCCGCGCGAGGAAGCGCGCGCGCTGGTACGAGAGATGCGCCGTGCCGCCGATGTCAGCCAGGCCGCTGATGGCGGTGGTGAGGTGGAGCGCAGCGCCGAGGTGCAGGCTCGCGGGCGAAGGAGCGGGTGAAGGTGCGGGCGCGGTCGCGACGGTGATGGCGGGGGCCTCGACGGGAGGCGCCGGCGCGGGTGGCTCGAGGTCGACGGAGCGCTCGACGGGCGGCTCGACCGGTGTTGGTGGTGGTGGCGTTCGGGCTGGGACGGGCAGCTGAGACGGGAGCGGGCCCATCTTCGCGTGCTCCGGGTCGATGACGAGCGCTGACATCAGACTCAAGGCCTCGACGACCGAGCTGCACCGGGGGCTGGAGGCCTCGCGGCGGGTGACGCCCGTCGGCAGGTCGAGCACGAGCGTGCCACGGAAGCGCCGGCCGACGCGCTCGATGCGGATGGCGATGAGGGCCTTCGTCTCGTCGCCGTCGCCGACTACCTCGGCACGCGCGGTGCGAAACGAGAGGGCTGCCACGAAGGCCTCGCGCTCCGGACAGTCCGGTGCGGCCTCCCACGCGAGCCTGGTGCGTTGAACCGCGTCGGGGGTGCTCGCGGCGAGGAGCGTGACGAGGGCCGTCACCATCTGCGTCCGACTCTACATGCGCACGTCCCGTCGCGCCGCTTCGAAGCAACAGCCCCGACGCCCTCGTCAGCGACTGACGGAGCATCGGCGCGGCTGCCTTCGTGGACGCTCAACCGCGCGTCGCCCCTGTCGGATGCCGCAAGAGAGGCGCCCACCGCATTCGGAGTTCATCGAGAACGATCCAATCCGCCGGGCCAGCGCATTGAGCGCGTCTGGCGGTTCCCACCCCCGCCCACCGGAGGCTTCGTGCGATTCCTCGTCGCTCTTCACGTTCTCGTTCTGCTCTCGTGTGGAGGCACCCCGGCTCCCGATGCCGGGTCTACCGGTGGCGGAACCTCGTCAACGGGCGGAGGTTCGACGTCCGTGGGCGGTGGTTCCTCCGGAGGCTTCGCGACCGGGGGCGGTGAATCTGGCGGAGGAGCCGCGGGTGGCGGCGGTGTCGGCGGCGGACTGGTCGGAGGCGGACAGGCGGGCGGTGCAATCGCCGGTGGCCAGGGCGGCGGCGGGCAGGTCGCAGGCGGGCAGAGCGGTGGCGGGCAGGTCGCAGGCGGGCAGAGCGGCGGCGGGCAGAGCGGCGGCGGGCAGAGCGGTGGGGGACAGGTCGCCGGTGGCCAGAGCGGCGGCGGGCAGGTCGCAGGCGGGCAGAGCGGTGGCGGACAGAGCGGTGGCGGACAGAGCGGTGGGGGACAGGTCGCGGGCGGGCAGAGCGGTGGCGGGCAGAGCGGCGGCGGGCAGAGCGGTGGCGGGCAGAGCGGTGGCGGGCAGAGCGGTGGCGGGCAGAGCGGTGGCGGGCCGAGCGGTGGCGGGCAGTGCGGTGGCGGGCAGAGCGGTGGCGGGCAGAGCGGTGGCGGTCAGAGCGGTGGCGGGCAGAGCGGTGGCGGGCAGGTCGGGGGCGGGCAGAGCGGTGGCGGGCAGAGCGGCGGCGGGCAGAGCGGTGGCGGGCAGAGCGGTGGCGGGCAGAGCGGAGGCGGGCAGAGCGGAGGCGGGCAGAGCGGTGGAGGGCAGAGCGGAGGCGGGCAGAGCGGAGGAGCGCACACCGGCGGCGCGCC
>JAEUJQ010000046.1 GCA_016793095.1 Myxococcaceae bacterium
AGATTATCCACGTGTTACGCACCCGTGCGCCGCTCTACTCGGATTGCTCCTTTCGCGCTCGACTTGCATGTGTTAGGCACGCCGCCAGCGTTCGTTCTGAGCCAGGATCAAACTCTCCAAAGAAAGAGTTGTCTTGTGCTCTCTCGCGCCGTCTTGCGACGACTGCGAGGGATGCTGAAGCCGTAGCCTCAGCACTCAAATGAACTGCGTGTTACCCGCAGAACTTCTTGGGTTTGCTATCCAGTTTTCAAAGAACGAGCGGTTGAACCGCTTTGCTGCTTGCCGCTCCGAACCAGTGTTCGGGGGGCGGCGCTTCTACATCTTCTGTCGCCGTTTGCAACCGGTTTCCCGTTTGCGTCAGCGCCGCTGTTCGTTGCCTCAGGACATCTCCGGAGGGCTTCGTCCAGCGGGGAGGGCGAGTACTACATCGCCTTCCTCGAACTCGTCAAGCCTTTCGCTGTTTCGCGCCCGCCGAGCGGGGAGGCTTGTTGATCAGGTGATCAGCATCAAGGTGCTGAGCCTGGGCCGTATTCACCTGTGACTGCGGTGCTGCCGACTTCCTGACCTGCTTCGCTTCGTGCGACTCGCCCTGCCCCTCCTGCCCGCCCGCCGGTTCCCTCCGTCAACGAGGGGCGGCGCATATACAGATCGGGACCTCGGGAGTCAACTCCCCTCGTTCACTTTTCCTGCGGCGCCCATTTCTGAGCGAAATCAGGCGATTGCAGGTTGAGCCGACTCAAATCGACGCGGCCGCGCCGGGCCTGCTCTGCGATCACGATGGACCGGAGCTCGGTGAACGCCGCCTCGAGGTCGTCGTTGATGATCAGGTAGTCGTAGGACTCGAGGCCCTTCTCGATCTCGGTGCGCGCCGCGAGCAGCCGGCGGTGAATCGTCTCGTCCTTGTCGGTCCCACGCCCGCGGAGCCGGCGCTCCAGCTCCTCCATCGAGGGAGGGAGGATGAAGACGAGCACGGCGTCGGGGAACCTCGACTTGATCTTGAGGCCGCCCTTCACGTCGATGTCGAAGACAGCGATGCCGCGCGAGGTGAAGGCGCTGTCGATGATGCCCCGCGAGGTGCCGTAGTAGTTGTCGTGCACCTCGGCCCACTCGATGAAGTCGCCGCGGTTCACCATCTGCAGGAACGTCTTCGCGTCGATGAAGTGATAATCGACGCCGTTCTTCTCCTGGCCGCGCGGATCACGCGTCGTGTAGCTGATCGAGAACTGGGCGCGAGGGAACTCCTGCTCGAGGCGTCGCGCGAGCGTCGTCTTCCCTGCTCCCGAAGGAGCAGAGAGGACCAGCAGCAGGCCGGGCGCGGGCGCGGCGGGGATCTCGGGGTTCGTCTTCATTCGACGTTCTGGACCTGTTCGCGAACCCGTTCGAGCTCGGCCTTGAGTTGGACGACGTGCCCCGCGATCGCCGCGTTGGCGCTCTTGGAGCCGGTGGTGTTCACCTCGCGGTGCATCTCCTGCACGAGGAAGTCGAGCTTCCGGCCGGCTGGATCGGCCGCGGCGCACAAGGCGCGGAACTGCACGAAGTGCGACTTGAGCCGGGTGAGCTCTTCAGCCACGTCGCAGCGCTCCGCGAAGAACGCGACCTCCTGCGCGAGGCGCTGCGGGTCGATGGACAGCCCCTTGCTGAGCTCGGCGATGCGGTCGGACAGGCGCGCGCGGTACTCGTCGATGGACACCGGGGCCAGGCGTTCCACCTCGAGCACCGACTTCTCGACCGCCTCGAGGCGAGCGAGCAGGTCCTTCTCGATGGCGCGGCCTTCCGTCGAGCGCATCGCCTCGAGCGCGCTGAGCGCCTGATCGACGGCGGCGTCGAGCGCCTGGCTCACCTTCGAGAGGTCGACCTGGGGCTCCTCGAGGCGCATGACGTTCGGCAGCGCAGAGAGCTCACGAACGGAGGCGGTGTCGGGGAGCCCGGTCACCCTCGCGAGCTCGGCGAACGCGGCGCGGTAGGCCTTCGCGAGGCCGGCGTCCACCACGGGGACCAGGGCGGTCGCGCCGCGCCCGGACCGCTTGACGGTGAGCTCCAGCGACCCCCGGGCGACGCGCTCCTTCACGCGGCGGACCAGCGCCGCCTCGAGGGCGGACAGCTCACGCGGCAAGCGGGCCTTCACCTCGCAGAACTTGTGGTTGACCGACTTCACCTCGACCACGACTTCCTCGTCGGTCACGACCCCGCGGCCACTCCCGAAGCCCGTCATGCTGCGCAGCATGAGCGCTCCGTAGGCGCAACCCGCCCGCTGATCAACCGCAACGGCGTCACGGCTTCGGAGCCAGCGCCTTCACCAGCTCCGTGGTGCTGTGGTCCTTGGGATCGCCGGCGATGACGACCTGGCCTCCCCAGGCCTCGAGCTCGGCCCGCTCGGGCACCGTGTCGGGCGTGTAGTCGGTGCCCTTCACCTGAAAGTGGGGCTTGAGAGCGCGCAGGACCTGGCGCACGTCAGGCTCCGAGAAGATCAACACCGCGTCGGTGCAGGCGAGCGCCTCGAGCAGCTCGGCCCGTTCGCCCTCGGGGATCACGGGTCGCCCGGGTCCCTTCAGCGCGCGCGTCGAGGCGTCGGAGTTCACGGCGACCACGAGCCGATCGGCCAACGCCTTCGCGCCCTGGAGGTACCTGACGTGCCCGACGTGCAGCAGGTCGAACGCCCCGTTCGCGAGGGCGACCGTGAGGCCCCGCTCGCGCCACTGCCGGGTCAGGTCGGCCGCCTGCTCGAGGGTGACGCGCTTGTTCACCGGGACAGCTCCCGCGCGAGCTCGGGCCGGGTGACGGTCGCGGTGCCGGGCTTCTGAACCACGAGCCCCCCCGCGACGTTCGCGAGCCGCGCCGCCTCGACGAAGGACGCACCAGCGCCAACCGCGACGGCGAAGGTCGCGATCACGGTGTCACCCGCGCCGGTGACGTCCACCGCGTCCTTCGGTCCGTGAACGGGGAGGCGCACGGGGCGCTCGCCGGCCTGGTAGACCACCATGCCCTTGCGGCCGCGGGTCACGAGCAGCACCTTGCAGCCGAGTCGCTCGAGGGCGGCGGAGGCGGCGCGGTCGACGTCCCGGTCCGTCGCGACTGGCAGGCCAGTGAGGGCGGCGAGCTCGGGCTCATTGGGCTTGACGACGGTGACTCCACCGAGCGTCGCCAGCGCGAACCGGGAGTCGGCACAGACGGGCACGCCGCGACGCGCGAGCTGGCGCACGACCTCGCGGGTCTCGTCGCACACCACCCCGGCGCCGTAGTCGGACACCACCACGACGTCGGCGCTGCGAGCCGCGCGAATCAGGGCGCGCGCGAGGGCCGCTCGCACGGGCGGCGGCAGTGGACCCACCGCGCCGCGATCGACGCGCAACATCTGCTGGCGGGAGGTGCTGAGGCCGCCGGCGAGGATCCGCAGCTTGGTCTCCGTACGCAGGCCGCGCCCGCCCGCCGCCTCGATCCCGATGCCCTGCTCCTCGAAGAGCGCCCGCATGGCACGGCCCGTCTCGTCAGCTGCGAGCATGCCCACGGCGGTCACGCGCGCCCCGAGCGCCCGGGCGTTGGCAGCGGCGTTGGCGGCGCCTCCCAGCTTCACCTCGTCGCGCTCGTGCCGGACGATCAGCACTGGCGCCTCGCGGCTGATCCGTTCGGTCTGGCCGTAGAGATAGTGATCAGCGACGAGATCGCCGACGACTACCACGCGCACCTTCGGGAACGACGAGAGCCGGTTCACGGCGCGCCTTCTTCCACCGAGCCTGGAGGCGCACAAGCCGCAGGCCACCCGAGCGCGCGCGCGAGCGTGTCGAGCCCTCCAGCGACCGAGAGTCGGGTCTCGACGACCACGGCCGGAAACCCGGACGGCAGCCGCTCAGCGTCCTTCTCGGTGGTGACGATGCGGGCGGAGCGCCGGCCTGCCTCCGCACGCACCCGGTCGAGCTCACGCGTCGTGAAGCGATGGTGATCGGAGAACGCGACGTGGAGCTCGACGCGGGCCCCCAGGCGTTCGAGCGACGTGACGAAGCGAGCCGGGCGGGCGATGCCAGTCAGCGCCACCACGGCCTCACCAGAGAGCGAGGGGGCACCACGAAGGCCCGACACCACGAGGCCGCCACGGGGGTCCACCGACGCCGGCCCGTTCCACACCACCGTCGCCCGACGGCGCGCCGACTGGCCCTCGCGACACGGGCCGAGGGGCAGGACCGCGCCTGACGCCTCAGGGACGTGGATCAGCAGATCGACGTCGCGGGCGAGGCGGCGGTGCTGGAAGCCGTCGTCGAGGAGCACCACCTCAAAGCCCTCGTCTCTCGCCCGGCGCGCGGCCCGCACGCGATCGGCGTCGAGGTAGACCGGCACCCGGGCGCTTCGGGCGATCAGCCTGGGCTCGTCGCCGCTCTCGAGCTCGTCAGGCAGGGCGGCGGGGTCCACCCGGAGCGGCGCGCTGCTGCGCCGGCCATAGCCGCGGGAGAGCACTGCCACGCGCTTGCCGGCGGCGGTGGCCCAGCGAGCGAGGAAGATGACGAGCGGCGTCTTCCCCGAGCCTCCGGCGACGAGGTTACCCACCGAGACGACCTGCAGCCCCTCCACGCGGTGCGTGCGGAACACGCCGAGGTCGAACAAGGCGTTCCGCGCCGCGGTCACGCCCCGCCACGCGAGCGACACCGGGCCGAGGAGCGCGGTCGCCACCACGCGCTCGAGCGGCAGGGCCTCGCCGTACCAGAGGCGCTCCAGGGTGCTCATGACGCCGCTCCGTCGAGGTCGAGCAGGACGCTCCGTGTCGTCGGTACGCGGTGCCAGGACCATCCCGCCGCGCGCTCGAGCGACCGGGCCTCGCCGTACCAGAGGCGCTCCACGGTGCTCATGACGGCGCTCCGTCGAGGTCGAGCAGGACGCTCCGTGTCGTCGGTACGCGGTGCCAGGACCGTCCCGCCGCGCGCTCGAGCGACCGGGCCTCGCCGCACCAGAGGCGCTCCAGGGTGCTCATGACGCCGCTCCGTCGAGGTCGAGCAGGACGCTCCGTGTCGTCGGTACGCGGTGCCAGGACCGTCCCGCCGCGCGCTCGAGCGACCGGGCCTCGCCGTACCAGAGGCGCTCCAGGGTGCTCATGGCGCCGCTCCGTAGAGGTCGAGCACCCGCAGCGCGATCGCCTGCGGCGACTCCAGCGTCACCACGCGCCGCTCAGGGCCAAGCGCCGACGCCGCGATCCCCTCGGCCGAGCGCTCGACGAGCACATCGGCGAGCTGTGGGAGCGCCCCCTCATCGACGCCCATCACCCGCACCCCGCACGCGCGAGCCTGCGCAGCAGCACGCGCCGAGAAGTCGTTTCCGAGCCCGAGGAGCCACACCTCGTCGAGCGCCTGGAGCCAGCGAACGAAGTCTGCGCCCCGCTGGTAGCCCACGAAGTGCGTGCGCGCCGACAGCCCCCTCGCCTTCACCAGCGCCTGCACCCGCGGCACCAGCTCCCCATCGCCCATGAGGACCAGGTGGGCCTCCGGGCGCCGCTTCGTGAGCTGCTCGAAGGCGAGGACGCCCAGCTCGTGGCGGCGAGAGGTCTGGAACGTCGAGATCATGCCGATGAGCGGCACGTCGGGGAGCTGCAGGGCGCGTCGCAGCGACACCCTGTCGATGGGTGGCACGAAGGCCGGATCGACGACGGGCGGGAGCACGAGGACGCGTTGGCCGAGGAAGCGCCGGGCCAGGCCCTCGAAGGGCACCGTCCACCCGTCGGCGCGCGGCATCAGTCGGCGCACCGAGCGGGGCGCGTGGATCGACCTGATGAGCCGCGCCCCCTTCGGCGTGCCCCACCGCGCGAGCAGGTGATCGTGACTGAAGTGGGCGTGCACCACGTCGACAGCCAGCCGCTTGAGCGTGCGGATGTCCCTCGTGACGGCGAGCGGAGACGACTTCACCGAGAGCTCGAGGCCTGCGCTGGACAACAAGCCCAGCGCTTCCAGCCTGGGGGCAGCGAGCTCCTCGGCGGGCGTGCTGACGCGCTTCCGATCGACCGCGACCGACACCTCATGGCCGAGGTCTCGCTGAGCGAGGGCGAGCTGGGTGAGCGACTCCGCCGGGCCGCTGAAGAAGGGCGAGGCGAGCAGATGCAGGATCTTCACGCCCGGCGCTCCGCGAGCAGCTTCGCCATCGCGTCGACGTTGCGATCGCTCGCGCCGGAGACCTGCCTGACGGCCTTGCGGGCCAGCTCGCCGAGCGACTCGATGGTGTCAGGCCGCGAGAACAGCTCGGAGAGCACCTTGAAGAGGTTGTCGGCGTCTTTCACCTGCAGCCCGCCTCGCCCCACGAGCACGCCAACGGAGTCGCGGAAGTTCTCCATGTGCGGGCCGAACAAGACCGGCCGACCCTGGGCAGCCGGCTCGAGGATGTTCTGACCGCCGCGGCTGGTGAACGAGCCCCCCACGAAGACCACGGTCGCGAGCCGGTAGGCGCGCGCGAGCTCCCCGATGCTGTCGAGCACCACCACCGGGGCCCCCTGCGGGTTCCCCGTCGAGCGCAGGCCCCCATGAAGGCCCGCGGCCTCGATGAGCGCGAGCACCTTCTGAGCGCGATCGATGTACCTGGGGGCGATCACGAGGCGCAGGTCGGGCACCTCGGACACGAGGCGCCTGTAGACCTCGAGCAGCAGCTCCTCCTCGCCTTCATGGGTGCTGCCGGCAATCCACACGCGGCCGGCAGCGTCGAGGCCCAGCGCCGTTCGCAGGACCTGATCCTCGACCGCCTCGCCCGGCACGAGCGCGTCGAACTTCGTGTTGCCGGTCACCTGCACGCGCTCGCGCGAGGCGCCCAACGAGAGCGCGCGCTCGGCCTCGTCGTCTTCGCGCATGAGGAAGAGATCGACGTCGTCCAGCGGGTTGCCGATGAGGCTGAAGAAGGCGCGATAGCGCCCGAGGTGCGCCGCCGAGAAGCGCCCGTTGGTGAGGCAGATGCGCGCGCCCCGCTGGTGCGCCGCGCGGATGAGGTTCGGCCAGATCTCGGTGTACTCGAGCACGAGCAGATCCGGCGCGAGGGCCCGCGCGGCCCGGCGGGTGGCGCCGAAGAGATCCCACGGGGCATAGACGACCGCGTCGATCTTCTTCGAGAGACGTTCCCGCGCCATCAGCGCGCCGGTGTTGGTGATCGTCGAGATGATCACCTTCGCCTCGGGGAACCGCGCCCGCAGCCGATCGATCATGGGGCTGAGCGCCAACAGATCGCCCGCGCTCGCGCCGTGCAGCCAGATCCTCGGTGAGCCGCCCGAAGGAACGACGCCGGGCGCGTAGAAGCCGAAGCGCTGCGCCAGGCCGTCGCGCGTCTTCTTCATCAGCGCCAGCACCGGGAAGAGGAACGTGAACGCGACCCAGGTCGCGAGGACGTAGAGCAGCCGCATCGCCGCGCGCGTTAGCACGGAATCGACTGGGGCGAGGTTCCTCCACGCGCTGCGCCCTGGGAGCGCCAGAGCCGTGCATAGGCGCCCTCGCGCGCCAGCAGGGCGTCGTGGGAGCCCTGCTCCACCACCCGCCCGCGATCCAACACGACGATGTGATCGGCGCCGCGAATGCTGGCGAGGCGGTGGGCGATCACGATCGCCGTGTGGCCGGGCAGCGAGCGCTCGAGGGCCGCCTGCACGTCACGCTCGCTCTCGGGATCCAGGTTCGAGGTCGCCTCGTCGAGGATGAGCACCGGCGCGCGGCTGAGCAGCGCCCGGGCGAGCGCGAGACGCTGCTTCTGGCCGCCCGAGAGCGTCACCCCGCGCTCTCCGATCGGCGTGTCGAGCTGCTGGGGCAGCGCGCCGATGAAGTCCCACGCCTGCGCGGCGCGACACGCGGCTTCGAGCTCCGAGGGGTCGGCTCCAGGTCTCGCGACCAGCAGGTTGTCGCGCACGCTGGCCGAGAACAGCAGCGGCTCCTGGGTGACGAGCGCGAACTGGCGCCTCACGCTCGCGAGTGACAGGCCCTCGACGTCCACCCCGTCGAGCAGGTACCGGCCGCCCGACGGCTGCTCGAAGCGCAGGAGCAGCGTCGCCAGGGTGCTCTTGCCGCTGCCGCTCTCGCCGACGAGCGCGGTCACCTTGCCGGCCTCGAAGGTCACGCTCACGCCGTCGAGCGCAGCCCGCCCGTCCCATGAGAAGGCGACCTGCTCGAGGGTGATGGTCTTCGACAGGGGTGGCGCGTCGCGCAGCCCGGGCCTGGACTCGACGCGCACCGGCAGGCGGAGCACGGCCTCGAGCCGCTCGAGCGCGACGCCCGCGGTGATGGCGAACTGACTCACGCGACCGAGGTCCTTGGCGGGCTGGTAGAGGAGGATCACCGCGCCGAGGAACGAGACGAGCGCCTCGGGCTCGACGGCGCCGCTCGAGGCTGCCCAGCCCAGAGTGCCAGCGATGGCGATCGAGGCGAGGATCTCCATCACGCCTGGCACGGCTGCGCGCGCCCAGGCCGCCCGCGAGAGCGACACCTCGGCGGCGGCGGTGCGGCGCTCGAACCGGTGGGCCTCGGCCACCTCGGCGTTGAACGCCTGAATCGCGCGCAACGCGCCCAGCCCTTCCTGCACCTGGCCGGCGAGGGCGCCCAGCGCGGTCTGCCCCTCACGCGTCCGCGCCATCAGCGCGCGGGTGAGGCGTGACGCCGGCACCACCGCGATCGGGACCGCCGTCAACGTCAGCAGCGCGAGCTTCCACGACAGCGCCACCGCCACGGCCGCGAGGATGGCGATCTGCAGGGTGTCGCGCAGCCAGGAGGCCACCGTCCAGGTCGCCGCCTGCTCGACGGCGGCCACGTCGGCCGTGAACCGGCTGAGCAGATCGCCCGAGAGCAGCCGCGCCCGCTGCCCCGGAGACAGCCCCAGCAGCCGCGCGAAGACCTGCCGCCGCAGGTCCTTCACCACCTGCTGGCCGAAGAGCCCGACGAAGTAGAACTGCCCGAGGTAGCCGACGCCCTTGATCGCGCCGACGATCACCACCACCACGGGCAGCGCGACCAGCACACGCTCGCGGGGCCAGGTGGCGATCTCGGGGAAGAGCCGGGACACCAGGCCGAGGCCCTCGACGCCGCCGGTGAGGAGGAACCGAAGGGCGGGCCCCATGAGGAAGGCGTAGGCCCCCGTGGTGAGGCCGACGAGGCCCATGCAGGCGAAGGCGACGACGAGCAGCGACCGGTGCCTCCGCCCGAGCGCGAGCAGCTTCAGCATCGAGCCGACGAGTGGAGATGACGACACGGGCCGCGGCACTGTACACACGGGCGCGTGAGGCCGCCGAGCGTTCTCGTCGTGGCAGGTGAGGCGTCGGGGGACGGGCACGGCGCCGACGTCGTGCGGGCGCTCAAGCGGTCGCGGTCGGACCTCGCGTTCTTCGGCATGGGCGGCCCGAAGCTCTCGGCCGAGGGGCTCGAGCTGATCCACGGCTCGCACGAGATCTCGGTGATGGGCATCGCCGAGGTGCTGCCGAAGATCCCCCGCATCTTGAAGGTGCTGGGCGACCTCGAGCGCGCCGCGAAGGAGCGCCGGCCGTCAGTCGCCCTCCTCATCGACGTGCCCGACTTCAACCTGCGCCTGGCCGCGAGGCTCAAGGCGCTGGGCATTCCCGTCGTGTACTTCGTGGCGCCCATGGTGTGGGCGTGGCGCGAGGGCCGGGCGCGGCGCATCGGCGCGCTGGTCGATGAGCTCTGCTGCATCCTGCCGTTCGAGGAGCCGTTCCTGCGGGAGCGGGGCGTCAACGCCATCTACGTCGGCAGTCCGGTGCTCGATCAGGTCCCAGGAGCGGCCGAGCCGGTGCACTTCCGTCGAGCGCTCGGGCTCGATCCGGCGCGGCCCGTGCTGGCGGTGCTGCCGGGGAGCCGGCGTTCCGAGATCGCTCGGCTGGCTCCGCTGATGCGCGAGGTGGCGCAGGCGCAGCGCGACGCGCACCCGGGGCTCCAGGTGGTCGTCCCGGTCGCGCCCGGGCTTCCGAAGGAGCTGCTCCAGGGCGCGTTCGCGGGGGTCGAGGCGACGCTCATCGACGGCCGCGCGCCCGAGGTGGTGGGCAGCGCCGACGTCGCGCTGGTGGCGTCGGGCACGGCGACGCTCGAGGCGGGCCTGATGCGGCGGCCGTTCGTCACCATCTATCGCGTGTCGCCGCTCACCTACGCGGTCGGCAAGGCGCTGGTGCGCATTCCGTACTTCTGCCTCGTCAACCTGCTCGCCCAGCGCCGGGTCGTGCCCGAGCTGCTTCAGGGGGACGTCACGGTGCCGCGGGTGGTGGCCGAGCTCGAGAAGCTGTGGGCCGGGCCGGAGCGGGAGGCGTGCCTGGTCGGCCTCGACCAGGTGCGCGCGTCGCTGGGGCCGCCGGGGGCCGCGGCGCGGGTGGCCGAGCGCGTGCGCTCGTACCTCACGAAGGAAGTTGCGGGGCCTTGAGTCCTCTGCTTTTCATCCCGCTCATGCACCTTCCCACTCTGCTCCGCTCCGCCGTGGTCCTCGCCGTGCTCGCGCTGTCGGCCTGCAGCAACCCGATCGGCATCTACCGTGGCACCACCACGCAGACGCTGTCGGCCGGGGGAATGACCCAGACCAAGACCATCGCGGGAGACCTCGTGACCGTCTTCGCGAGCAACGACCCCAACTCTCTCGTCTTCGAGTCCACCGGGCTCGCGTACACGGCGACCAAGAGCGGTGACGCGCTCACCTTCCCTGGCGGGCAGGCGCAGACCATCACCGAGACGAACGGCATGAGCAGCACGACGCTCACCAGCGGCACCGGCACGCTCACCACGACGAGCCTGACGCTGAACCTGCTGCTCACCGTCTCGCAGACCGGCGGCGGGCAGACACAGAACACGAACGCGACGATCGCGTTCACCGGTCAGAAGATCTGAGCAGCAGCTGAAGGGTTCGTGGAGGTCAGCTCAGGGCACCAGCGGCCCGAGGTTGACCTCCATGTCGTTTCCGGCCGAGACGCTCACCTTCTTCGGCTTCGACTTCACGCCCGAGAAGGCCGCGCTGATGGTGTAGGTCCCCTCGCACAGCGTCACCTCCCGGAGCGAGTTCGGCTTGCCCGGCAGCTTCCGGCCGTTGACGAAGAAGTCGCCCAGCGGCTCCACCTTGAGCGTCAGCCGGGCGCGCGCGTTGACCAGCTTCAGATCGACGGCGTCTCCCGGCTCGAGATCGACCTCGGCTGACTTCGTGCACATGAAGGCGCCGTTGGTCGCCTCGATGAGGTGATGGCCCGGCGCGAGCTCGAGGACGGCGGGGGTGTTCCCGAAGTCATGGCCTCCGCTCGTCACCCGCATGACGATGTCGGAGGTCACGCGAACGACTGACGCCCGCGGGTCGCCCGCGTCAACCTCGGGGAACGTCGACACGAACGCCGAGCCGGCGTCTTCGGCTGGCGACGCGGGCTCGACATCGGCGCCGGCGTCGACGACGGCGATCGGAGCGACCAGCGCAGCCCCCGCGTCCTGCGAGCTGGCGGCGGGGCGGCCTCCAGGGTTCAGCAGCAGGACCGACACGATCACCACCACCGCGAGCCCGCCCAGCACAAACCACTTCGTCAGCGAAGACTTGCCGGCGTCCTGCGAAGCGACGAGCTCGTCGGCGACGGCGTCGCGCACCCTCTTCCGGTCGCCGATGATGGCGGTCGACTGCAGCTGAGGCGGGAGCGGCGCGGGCAGCTGCGTCGTGGGCTTGAGGGCGTCTGGCTGCTCGGTCGGCAGCACCGGCTTCAGCGGCTCCGCTGGCGTGGCCTGCTGAACGGGAGGCGCGGTGACGCGCATCGACGGGGCCGTGGGGGCGACGCCGAGGGCGAGGTCCGCGGTGGACGAGCGCGCGCCCGGATCCGAGGGGATCTCCTGCTCGGTACGCGCCCCGCCCCACGTGTGCTGCGCCCCGCCAGGCGAGAGGTGCGGTGGGGTGCCCGGCTCGAGGTGAGCGACCTCGGCCGCGACGACCCGGAACAGGCGCAGCAGATCCTCCTGGCCGATCGGCTGCCCGACGAAGCGCAGGTACTTCTCGAGATCCTCCTTGAGCGCGAGCGCGGTCGGGTAGCGGCCCTCGCGGTCAGGGTGCACGCAGCTGGCGAGGATCTGCCTGAGCGGCATCGGCAGGTTGGGCCGCAGCTGCTCGATGGGGCGAATGCGCGACGCGCGCGCGTTGTCGATCTGCTCGACCTCGGTGTTGCCGGCGATCGCGCGCGTGTTGGTGAGCAGCTCGTACAGCACCAGCCCGAGCGCGTAGACGTCGACCCGCCGATCGATGTCCTGCCCGGTGATCTGCTCGGGCGCCATGTACGGGTACTTGCCCTTCACCAGCCCGGCCTGCGTGCGGTGGGTGGCGGTAGCGGCGCGCGCGACGCCGAAGTCGATCAGCTTCACCACGCCGGTCGTGGACAGCAGCACGTTGTGCGGTGAGACGTCGCGGTGCACGAGGTTCAGCGGCTGACCGGTCTTCGGGTGCTTCGCGTCGTGGGCCGAGTGCAGGGCGCCGGCGACGTCGGCGATGATGCGCGCGCACAGCTCGGGCGCCATCAGCTCGCCCTGGCGCTCGTGCTCGAGGCTGATCGTCATCAGATCGAAGCCCGGCACGTACTCCATGGCCAGGTAGTAGGCGCCGTTGACCTGCCCGAGGTCGAAGATCTCGGCGATGTTGGGGTGGTGAACGCTCGCGAGGATCGCGGCCTCGTCGAGGAACATGCGCACGAAGTCGGGGTTGGCGCAGAGGTGCGCGTGCGGCCGCTTGACGACACACACGCCGCGAGGCCCGTGGGCCAGAAAGACGTCGGCCATGCCGCCGGACCCGATGCGCTTGTCGAGGGTGTACGGCCCGAGCGTCTCAGCCATGGGTGCGGAGGGCTTAGCACGGTTCCCCAAAGGCACAGCGTGCGCTATGCGCGCGCTCGCTCATGAACCCGGCTCTCGTCATCATCCCCACGTACAACGAGCGCGACAACCTCGGCCCCATCTCGACAGCGGTGCTCGCCGCCGATCCGCGCCTCGACATCCTCGTGGTGGACGACAACTCGCCCGACGGCACCGGGCAGCTCGCCGACGAGCTCGCCGCGAAGGAGCCGCGCATCAAGGTGCTGCACCGCGAGAAGAAGCAGGGCCTCGGCAGGGCGTACCTGCACGCGTTCTCGTGGGCGCTCGAGCACGGCTACCAGTACATCATCGAGATGGACGCGGACTTCAGCCACGACCCGCGGTACCTGCCGAAGCTGATCGACGAGGCGCAGGCGGGCACCGACCTGGTGCTGGGCAGCCGCTACGTCACGGGCGGCGGCACGGTGAACTGGGGCGTCGGCCGGCAGCTGCTCTCGCAGGGTGGCTCGCTGTACGCCCGCACGATCCTCGGCGTGAAGATCCGCGACCTCACCGGCGGCTTCAAGTGCTTCAACCGGCGCGTGCTCGAGGGCATCGACCTCTCCGAAGTGCTCTCCAGCGGGTACGGCTTTCAGATCGAGCTGACCTACCGCGCGCTCAAGAAGGGCTTCACGGTAAAGGAGATCCCCATCGTGTTCGAGGATCGCCGCGTGGGGCAGTCGAAGATGAGCCGGAAGATCTTCGTCGAGGCGTTCACCGTCGTCTGGAAGCTGCGCTTCACCGTGTGACGCGATGTGGAGCACCTTCCTCATCGCGCTGCCGGCGGTGCTGTTCATCGTCGATCCGATCGGGGTGGTGCCGCTCTTCGTCGCGATGACGGCGAACGACGCGCCCGAGAAGTGCCGGGCCATGGCGCGGCGGGCCTGCGTGACGGCGCTCTTCGTGCTCGTCTTCTTCGCGATGTTCGGCACCGTCATCTTCAAGGTCTTCGGGGTGACGCTGGCGGCGTTCCGGGTGGCTGGCGGCCTGCTGCTGATGCTGACCGCGCTCGACATGCTGCGCGCGCAGCACCCGGCGACGAAGACCTCGGCGGCCGAGGCCCAGGAGGGCGCCGAGCAGGAAGACATCGCCATCGTGCCGCTCGCCATGCCGCTGCTCGCGGGCCCCGGGGCGATCGCGACGGTGATGGTGCTGATGGCCGAGTACGGCGGTGAGTGGACGGGCGCCGCCATCGTGATCGGCTGCATCGCGATCACGTTCTTCATCACCTACCTGCTCCTCCGCAGCGCGAACGTGGTGAAGCGCGTGCTGAAACAGACGGGCATCGCCATTCTCGAGCGCGTCTTCGGCCTCATCCTCGCGGCGATCGCGGTGCAGTTCGTCTTCGAGGGCGGCAAGGCGCTGCTGGCGACTTCGTAGTCAGGCTGTCTGCAGAATGCGTTCAACAAGCGCCGGAATCTGAAAGACCTGTGCCTTGATGGCGTCCATCAGCCCTGACAGGCCCCTTGCGTACTGGAAGTCGAACACTCGGTTCTGACCGTCAATGATCGAGCAGAGGATCTCTGGAACGAGCGTGTAGTCGTCTCGACCGCCATCGTACCAAACACGTCTGTCGTACTCGATCGCGGCGAACGTCGCGCCCTCCAGGGTCGCGCAGAAGGCGGCGCGCACAATGCCATCGCCGGGCACAAGCCCCGCAGCGCGCTCGAAGGGGAGCCTCGTCCACTTCAAGTCGGCAGAGACGGTCTTGCTACGGAGCTTCTCGAACAGTTGCTCGGTTTGTTCGCGTGAGATCTCGGAGGGCTTGTCAGTCATGAAGCGCCTTCACCTTGTCTTCCATCTGCTTCACGGCATCTTGCATGAGTTCGTCAACTGACTCCAACTGGTCGAAGTTCCGGCGAACGACGAGGTCGTTCAGGGCAAGGACCCGAGTGGGCGGGACCTCAACCGGCTTTCCCATTCTCGCGAGTTCCCCAAGCAGCCTTTGAAACTCAAGGGCTTCCGGAACGCACGCTTGGCGGGAGCCCTGCCCCTTTGCGCTTCGAAACCTACGGTGAGCCTGGGACATGTCAGAGAGGATCTGCGGGAGGCGCCGCTTCATGTGGATCTCGGCTCGCAGCTTCCTGGCTGTCACGAGGGTAACGAGCGTCAGGACGAAGCCGACCGATCCCAACAGGTCAGCGACCAGCGACAGCCATTCACGCGGGTTGTTCCAGTCCACGGGCAGCTCATAGCACCCGTGACTGACACTCGGGTTTGTGGTGAGCAGGCGCCGCCATGGCGCACGCGAACCACTACAAGCCCAACCTCCGCGACACCTTCTTCAACCTCTTCGAGTTCCTCGACATCGGGAAGGCGGCGCTCGGCAAGAAGCCGTTCGGCGATCTCGACGAGGCGACCGCGCGGCAGACGCTCGAGAGCTACAAGCAGATCTGCGTCGATCAGCTCGCGCCCTCGTTCAGCGCGGGCGATCACGAGCCGCCCCGCCTGGACCCGAAGACGGGCACGGTGACGCTGCCGGCCGAGCTCAAGAAGAGCTTCGCGGCCTACTTCGAGAACGGCCTCAACCAGCTCGAGCTGCCGACGCACCTGGGCGGCCTCGGCGCGCCGCCGTCGATGGCCTGGGGCGCGTTCGAGATGGTGCTCGGGTCGAACGCGGCGCTCGCGTTCTACTTCCTCGGCAACCTGCTGCCGCGCATCATCGATCGCACCGCCACCGAGGCGCAGAAGGCCCTGTACTGCCAGCGCATGATCGACCGGCGCTGGGGCGGCACCATGGTGCTGACCGAGCCCGACGCCGGCAGCGACGTGGGCAACGCGCGGGCGAAGGCGAAGCACGTCAAAGATGACGTGTGGGAGATCGAGGGCGTCAAGCGCTTCATCACCAACGGCGACTTCGACGCGGTCGAGAACATCATCCACCTCGTGCTGGCACGGCCCGAGGGCGCGGGCGGCGGCACCAAGGGTCTGTCGATGTTCATCGTGCCGAAGTTCTGGGTGAACGCCGACGGCAGCCTCGGGGAGCGCAACGGCGTCTTCTGCACGAACCTCGCGAAGAAGATGGGCCTCAAGTCGTCAGCCACCTGCGAGATGACGTTCGGCGACGGCAAGCCAGCGCGGGGTCTGCTGGTGGGCAACGTGCACGAGGGCATCAAGCAGATGTTCCACGTCATCGAGCACGCGCGCATGGCGGTCGGGCTGAAGTCGGCCGCCACCCTCTCGACGGCCTACCTGAACGCGCTCGCCTACGCGAAGGAGCGCGTGCAGGGCCCCGACCTGATGAACGCGCGCGACAAGAACGCGAAGAAGGTGTCGATCATCCACCACCCCGACGTGCGCCGCATGCTGATGCTGCAGAAGAGCCACGCCGAAGGCATGCGGGCGATGATCCTCTTCACCGCCTCGCTGCAGGACGAGGTCGAGCTGCTCGGCGGCCACCACGACGAACGCGCGGCCGCGGCTGACGCGCTGAACGATCTGATGCTGCCGCTCATCAAGGGCTACTGCTCGGAGAAGGGCTACGAGATCCTGTCGGTGTCGCTGCAGACGCTCGGCGGCTCGGGCTACCTGCAGGATTACCCGATGGAGCAGTACATCCGCGATCAGAAGATCGACACGCTCTACGAGGGCACCACGGGCATCCAGTCGCTCGATCTCATCTTCCGCAAGCTCGCGAAGGACGGCGGCGCGACGCTGCAGGTGCTGCTGGGGCGCATCCGCGCGACGATCGAGTCGAACGAGGGGGGCGAGGCGCTGGCGAAGGAGCGGGAGGCGCTCAGCGAAGCGCTCACCAACGTCGAGATGGCCTTCGGCCACCTGCTCGAGAAGCTGGGCGAGTCGCTGTACCACGCGGGCCTGCAGGGCAACCGGCTGCTCTTCGGGGCCGCCGAGCTCGTGATCGGCTGGCTCCTCATCCGCCACGCGGCGGTGGCGCTCTCGAAGCGCGCGGGCGCGAGCAAGGACGACGCGGCCTTCTACGACGGCAAGATCGCCTCGGCCCGCTTCTTCGCGCGCGAGGTGCTGCCGAACCTGGCGATGCTGCCGAAGCACGTCTCTGGCAGCACGCTGCAGCTCATGGAGCTGCCGGAAGAGGTGTTCTGAGAACGGCGAGCCGGCCGCGCCGTCGTGCTCAGGGGGTCGCGGCCTGGCGCCGGAGCTGCGACTCGCGCAAGGCACCCGGCGGCACCTCGAGCCCCATCGCGCTGGCGAACGCGAGCGCGCCCTGGTGGTCCTTCCTCAGCTTCGCGCGCCAGATGACCTCGTCCGAACAGGTGGGAACGCCGTCGCAGGCAGTCGCCTCGCGCAGCGCTTCGTCGAGCTCGAGGAAGGTCTCGTAGGTCGCGTCGAGGAGCAGCCCGTCGATGACGGCGCGCACGTAGAACCTGCCGTGCACCGCCATCCCCGGCACGAACGGCTCCCCCCACGAGGTCACCTCGCCGCCGCGCCCCCGTGCCCAGCGAACGAAGCCCTCGAGCTGCCCGACGGGAAGCAGCACATCGGCGTCACCCAGCGCATAGCGCGACCGCAGCTCGGCGTGGCGCAGCAGCAGCCCCGCGGTGCCGAACGCCGCGAAGCGAACACCGCTCGCGGCGAGCGACCTCAGCAGCTCGAAGTGCCGGCCGTTGTCGATCACTCGAAGTAGTTCCCCACGACCTGCGCGTTGGGCACCCAGTCTCCGCACAGCTCACCGGTCGAGTGGAAGATCAGCTTCTGCAGCACCCCGCGCTGCACGCCCTCCGCGTGCGCGACGTAGCTCGCCGACTCGAACGTCACCTCGACTCCGCCGCGCCGGTAGACCTCGTTGCAGTAGTAGTAGCCGACCGTCATGCCCTCGAACGTCCAGCCCTCGCGCGGCGTCCGCTCGGGCATGAGGGCGTCGAGCAGCTCGCGCACCGACACGCGGTGGGCCTCGATCCACCGGGCCTCGCGGCCCTCGACGTAGAGCGTCCCCAGCTCGCTCAGCGAACGGAACACGACCTGCTTCACCCCCAGCCGGCTCGCCTCGTCGAGGTAGCGCTCGACGTCCTCGAGCGACCGCACGGCCTGCGAGTTGAGGATGCAGACGAGCTTGAGGCCAGGGCCGGCGCCGAGGATGCGGCGCACCGTCTCGTCGAACACCTCGCGCCGTCGAATCGCGACGCCCCGATCGAAGCGCATCACCCGGTGGTTTACGCCCTCATCGAAGTGACACCGCGACAGCTCCACCCGGTCGAAGCGCGCCGAGGCGAGGGCGGGGATCAACCGCTCGTCGCCCGCCAGGCCGGAGCCGTTCGTGTACAGCACGCGCCACGGGAACAGCGCGTCGTGCGCCCGCACGAGCTCGAGCAGCGTCAGCAACCACTGCGGGTGGGTCGTCGCCTCGAGGCCCGAGAGGCTCAACCCCATCGGAAAGCCCTCGAGCTCGCGCCACGCCAGCGCGAGGCCCCGGAAGTACCGCTCGTGATCGCCGATGATGGCCTTCGCCGAGAGCCGGGCCGCGTCGGTGCGCAAGAGCTCTTCGCTGCAGAACGAACAGTGGGCGTTGCAGGGCGTGGGGTTCGCGTACGGCGTGAACGTGAGGCCCGGCCGCAACCAGTGGCGCCCACCACGCAGGAGCCGCTCCACCGGGGCGGGCGGCTCGAACAGGCGCCACCGGCCGTCGCGCAGCTCTCCAGGCGAGGTGATGTCTGCGGCGCGGCGGAACTGGTTCGGCGTCACGGCGGCGGCCCCACGTCAACGACGCCGGCCATGGCCACGCCGAGTGTCCGCGGCCCGGAGTACGCCTCGCGCGAGTGCCCATACCGAACGTTGTCCACGAGCAGGACGTCGCCGGCGCTCCACGCGACCCCCTCGCGCGTCTCGAGGAACGCGTGCAACAGGAGGTCGAGCTCGAGCCTGGAGAAGGCCACGCCGTCGCCCCGTGGGTAGCGGCGATGCCCGTTGCGAACCGATGGCTCGTCGAGCGCGACGCGCGGGAACAGCAGGTGGCCGTCGCAGTACGCTGGCACCCGGATGCGCGTCATCAGGGTCGCGTGGCCCCCGCCCTCGTCTCTCCACCAACACTCGTCGAACTGGTGCGTCGAGGCGCGACATCTCCGCTCGGCTTCGGTGCGATCCCCCGTGTCGAAGCGCTCCTGCCAGGACCGGAAGAAGTTGAGGTGTCGCTCGGGGTGGCCGTCGTCCACGAAGCCCATCTCGATCAGCAGGCCGCACCGCCGCAGCTCGTCGAGCAGCGCCCCTCCACCCAGCTCGCGCAGGGTCTGCTCGAGCAGCTTCGCCGAGTGCACGAAGGTTCGCCCGCCCTCGGCCTCCGCGAGCCGCCCTGCCGAGAAGAAGAGGAGCCGCGCAGGCATCGAGCGTTGGTACAGCACCTCGTTGTGGGGCAGGAGCCAGAGGTGGGCGGGGTACTGATCGGTCGCGCGCAGCTCCCTGCTCAACTGTCTGCGCGTCGTCCGCCCGCTGCTCATGCCACCCCACGGGAACGCGGCCTCGCCGCCAAAATGCAGGGCGCGGAGGATCGGCTCGGGCAGGGCCCCCGCGTCATCGGCTGTGACGCCGGTGTTCTGCACGTGGACCGCACCGTGGCGCGAGAACTCCCGCCAGACGGCTGCCGCGGTCGCGTCATCGAGCCTGCCGCCGGCATCGAACACGCGCGCGCTGAAGCGCTGGCTTCGACGAACGAGCGCTGGGGGAAACGCGTAGCTGCCGCGGTCGTCGGCGAGCTGCTCCGCCGGGGCGGAGCGCCGGACGATCGGCGTCGGCCGAAGGGCCGGATCCCAGGTCTCGCCTGCCATGCCCACCAGCACATGCCGCGTGCCCGTGAAGGACTCGCGCGAGTGGCCGAAGCGCAGGTTGTCGAAGAGCACGAGATCGCCCTGGTGAAGCGCCAGCCCCTCAGCCGTCGAGAGCAGCGCCTCGCGAACCAACGCCTCCTCGGCGGGCGTGAGCGCGTCGCCGTTCCCCAGCGGGAAGCGACGAAAGCCGTTACGCGCGGTCGGCGCATCGAGCGCGACCCGGGGAAGCCGGAGGTGCATCGTGCCCCGCTCGTCGGGCCACCTCGCGGAGATCGTGATGCGCGTCATCAACGTGCGCGCCTCACCCCACCAGCAGGCGTCGAAGTCGTCGGTCTCGGTCCGGGCGCGCCGAAGCGCCTCGTCGGCGTCAGCGGTGCCGAAGCGCTCCTGCCACGACTGGAAGGTGTTGCTGGCCTTCTCGGGGTGAGCTGCGTCGAGGTAGCCGGTCTCGATGGAGAAGCCGTGCCGCAGCATGCGGTCGAGGAGCTGCGGCGCTGTCTCGCGAAGCGCGCGCTCGACCGCGGCGGCGGGGTGCAACAGCGCGCGCCCGCCCTCAGCAGGTGCTTCGAGGCAGGCGAAGAGGACGTGGCGTGGGCTCGAGCGGCGGTACTGCACCTCGTTGTTGGCGAGCAGGTGCAGCTCGGGCGGGTAGTAGTCGAGTCGGCGCAAGCCCGGGGCGATCCACTTCTGCTGGGTCGCCCTGCTCGTCCGGCCGCCCAGCTCGAACCGCGCTGCCTCGCCAAAGCCCAGCGCTGGCAACAGCTCGACCAACCGCTCGACGCTCGCGAGGCCGGTGTTGACGACGTGAAGCGCGCCATGGAGCCCCAGCTCCCGTCGGACGTCGGCGGCGATCGCGGCGGTCATCAACCCACCAGCGTCGAGCTGGCGACCGCTCACCCGCACGGCGCGGAGCTCGAGCGAGCGGCGCCTCCAGTGGTCCACGGGCGACGTCATCTGCCGCATCGAAGCATGGTTCGCTGCCCGGGAACGTCCCCTGTCAGTACGGGCCCGGCACGTTCAGCCGCACGCGGTAGAGCCCGGTTCGCGCGGTGATGTAGAGCGTGCGCCTGTCCGGGTCGCCGAAGGCACAGTTCGCCGGCTGCTGCCCGACCTGGATCCGGCCGAGGTAGCCCGCGTCGGGCCGGTACACCTTCACGCCGACCGACGTGGTGACGTACAGGTTGCCGTTCACGTCCACTGCGATGCCGTCTCCGCCGTTGCCGCCGGGGCCGCCGGCGCTGGTGAGGGTGAAGCGCGCGCCGTTCGAGGTGGTGCCGTCGGGCGCGACGTCGAAGCGCCGCACCTCGGAGAGCTGAGAGTCGGCGACGTAGAGGACTGACTCGTCAGGCGAGAGCGCGACGCCGTTCGGCTGCCCGGTGTTCGTCGAGTACAGGCGCGAGAGCTCGCCCGTGGCAGTCACCCGGTAGACGCCGCGCGTGCCGACGGTGCCGGTGCCGCCGTAGGTCGGGTCGGTGAAGTAGATGGTGCCGTCGCTCCGGACGATCGCGTCGTTGGGGGAGTTGAGGCGGCCGCCGTCGAACTGCGACGCGACCACGCTCGTCCCTCCATCCGGCTGGCGGCGGACGACCTGCCCCTGGTGCTGGCAGATGACGAGATCTCCGCTGGGGTGCAGCGCGATGCCGTTCGAGTTCCCGGTCGGCGTGAGGAACGTCGAGATGGTGGTCGGCGGGGAGAGCAGGAAGATGCGGTCCGCGGGAATGTCGCTGAACACCAGCCCGCCGAGCCAGGGCACCCACTGCGGGCCCTCGGTGAACTGAAAGCCGCCATCGACGAGCACGGCCGGGCCTGCGTCCGCGAGGGGGTCGATTCCGGAATACGGGTTGCCGCCGGCACTCGAGCCGCCGCCCACCGCCGAGCCCCCACCTGTCGCGGAGCCACCGCCCGTCGCGGAGCCACCTCCCGTCGCGGAGCCACCTCCCGTCGCAGAGCCCCCACCGGTCGCCGAGCCTCCGGCCGCTGATCCGCCGCTCATCGCCGAGCCACCACCAGCCGTTGCCGAGCCGCCTCCGCCTCCGGCCCCCGCGTCGCCGGCAGATGGCGGAGCTCCACAGCCCAGCAGCAAGGTCAGGGCAACCAGCGGGGGTGTGCGCATGGCAAGCATCACTGCACGCCAGGCCGCTCGGCACAACGAGGCTCCACGAAGTCGGCGTCGGGGAGGGCTGGCGGAGCCCCCTGCAGGGCCCGGCACCTGAGACACCAGGGACTCTCGTGCGTCCGGCTCGCTCGGGCTCACAGCGTGCTGCGCTGGCGCTTGAGGCTCACGTTCACCAGCAACCCGATGCCGGTCAGCACCGACACCATCGAGCTGCCGCCGTAGCTCATCAGCGGCAGCGTGATGCCCGTGATCGGCAGCAGGCCCGTCACCATCCCGATGTTCTCGAACACCTGCCAGAAGATCATCGCGGCCACGCCTACGGCCACGAAGGCGCCGAACCGGTCCTTCGCAGTGGCGGCGACCCCCAGGGCGCCGAGCAACAGCAGGGCATACAAGACGAGCAGGCCCACGCACTTCAGGTAGCCCTGCTCTTCGGCGAAGACGCTGAAGATGAAGTCGGTGTGCTGCTCCGGCAGGTAGCGCAGGCCGGTCTGGGTGCCCTCCATCCACCCCTTGCCGTTCACGCCGCCCGAGCCGACGGCGATCTTCGACTGCATCGCGTGGTAGTTCGACCCCTTCAGATCGCTCGTCGGGTCGAGCCAGCCGGTGATGCGCGCGTCCTGGTGCTTCTTGAGCTTGTGGCGGATGACGGTGAAGCGCGGCTCGGTCGCCTGGGTGCGCACGTAGTCGTTCCACAAGACGCCCACCCCCGCGAGCGCGAGCACGCCGAGCACGATCCACACTGCGACTGTCGGCCGCGCGAAGAGCAACACCGTCATGGTCGTGAACGCCATCATCAGCGCCGTGCCGAGGTCGGGCTGCACCAGCACCAGGCCAGTGGGGATCAGCGCGATGACGGCCGGCGGAATGAGGCGCAGGAACCCGTACGCCGGCTGCTGCGGCCGGAAGTCGTCCTGGAAGTACTTCGCCAGCATCAGCAGCATGCCGATCTTCATGAACTCGGCCGGCTGCACGCGCAGCGGCCCGAGCACGAACCAGCTCTCGGCGCCCTTGGCCTTGTGGCCGAAGAACTTGAGCGCCACCAGCGCGCCCAGGTTCACCAGGTAGATGGGGATCGCGAGGCGCTCGAGCAGCTTCGGATCGACCCAGGCCACGACCGCGGCGACCGCGGCGCCCACGAAGAAGTAGGCGATCTGCGAGCTCCACATCGGCGCGCTCGGAGGCCGCGACGCGCTCGCGAGGTTGTAGATGCCCACCGCCGCGGTGAGCACCGTCGCCAGCAGCACGAGCCACGGCATCTGAGAGACGCTGCGGCGCTCGGCCGAGAGCTCCATCACTGGCCACCTCCCGGCGCGGGCGGGCTCGCCTGCACGGTCGTCTCGGGCGGCGGCGGCACGTCACCGGCGAGGCCCGGCTCGCTCACCTCGGGCGGCGCCGCGGCTGGCTTCGCGAAGAGCACCGGCTTCGGGGGCCTGGGCGGAATCCACTCCTCGCCCAGGGCGAAGCTGTCGGCCTTCTTCAGCTCGAAGTACTTCGCGAACACGGCGGCCGCCGTGGGCGCCGCGTCGCTGCCGCCGTGGCCACCATGCTCGTTCAGCACCACCACCGTGAGCTCGGGATCCTCCGCTGGGGCGAACGACGCAAACCACGCGTGGTCGCGCTCGAAGTAGTCCATCTGCTCCTTCTTGAGGCGCACCTGCCCCAGCCTGGCGACCTGCGCGGTGCCCGTCTTGCCGGCGATCGTGTACTCGTTCGAGCGGATGCGGGTGGCGGTCCCGCCCGGCTCGTTCACCACCGAGATCAGCGCGTCGATGAGCAGCCTGTGCTGATCGTCCGTCATCGGGATCTCGCGCACCAGCTTCGCGGAGAACGCCTCGAGCGTCTTGCCGTCGGGAGACTCGAGCCGCTGCACGATCTGCGGCTGAAGCACGCGGCCCTTGTTGCCGATGGCCGAGTACAACACCGCGAGCTGCAGCGGCGTGACGTTGACGTCGCCCTGGCCGATGGCGGTGTTGAGCGCCATGCCCTTCGTGTAGCCGCCGGGGGTCACCTTGTGGTGGTAGGCGCTGTCGGGCATCACGCCGGGCACCTCCGCCGCCACGCCGAGGTTGGTGATGGCGCCCAGCCCGAAGGCTTTGCCCATCGTCGCGATGGGATCGATGCCGAGCTGGTCGGACGCCCGGTAGAAGTAGGTGTCGCAGCTCACCTGCACCGCGCGCTTCGCGTCCACCAGCCCGTGGCCGCGCTCGTTGTGACAGCGCCAACGCCGCGAGCCCAGGGTGTAGCCACCGTTGCAGCCCACCTGCGAGCTCGGCGTGACGGTGCCAGCCTGGAGCGCAGCCAACAGCGTCACCAGCTTGAAGGTGGAGCCCGGGTGGTAGTGCTCGGCGCCCGCGCGGAACACCATCGGCTGGAGCGGATCCTGGTTGAGCTGCCCGAGCCGCTTCGGCGAGACCCGACCGGTCATCTCGTTCGGGTCGAAGGCCGGGCGGCTGACGATCGCGCGGATGAAGCCCGTCTTCGTCTCGATGGCGATGACGGCGCCCGCGGTTCCCGGGAACGCCCGCTCGGCCTCCGCCTGCAGGCGCGCATCGAGGGACAACACGACGTTCCGGCCTGGCGCGGGTGAGACGCTCTGGCCGCCACGCAGCACGTTGCCGCGGGCGTCACGCATCACCTCACCACGCGCGTTGACGACGTGCTTCACCCAGCCGTCCGTGCCGCGCAGCTCGTGCTCGAAGGACCGCTCGACCCCTCTGCGGCCGATGTAGTCGCCGAGCGCGTAGGGGGGCCGCTCCGCCGAGCCGTTCAGCCTGGTGAGCTCGTCCTGGGTGATCTCGTTCATGTACCCGAGGATGTGCGCCAGCGTCGGCCCGGCGCGGTAGCTGCGGTGGGGCACCGGCTCGAGATCGACGCCCGGGAGGAGGAACTGCCTCGCCAGCAGCTGATCGAACGCCTCGCGCGAGATGTCCACGGAGGCGATGAGGGGCTGGTAGCGCTGGGGCCCGTGCGCGGCCTTGACCAGCGCCTCCACGCGGGCGCGCTGCTCCTCGTCCCACTGGAGCACCTCGGCCAGCCGGGGGATCACCTCGGCGGCGCACTTCTGACAGAAGGCGGGCGTGATGAAGACGTCGAGGCTGGGCCGCGCGTCCACCAGCACCTCGCCGCGGCGATCACGAATGAGCCCTCTGGGCGCGCGCAGCCGCACGTCCTTGAACTGGTTGTCCACCGAGAGCGCGTTGAACTCCTCGTAGCGCACGACCATCAACCGGTAGAGGTTGATGGACAACACGAGCAGCCCGACGACGAAGAAGACGCCCACGCCGATGATGCGCGGCCTGAGATCCTTCGCGTCGCTCTTCTGCCCGAGCTTGATCACGCGAGGCCTCCGCGCGGCTCGCGCTCACCGGGCTCGATCTTCACCAGGAGCGGAAAGAGGAGCGCCGCGGCGCCCCCCGTGAGCAAGGCCTGCGCGGGCACCGCCGTCAGCGACAACACGCGCCCGTCGGCGCTCTTCGAGGTCAACCACATCAACAGGAACGCCAGGAGCGAGTGGCCCACCGTCGCCCCAGCCGAGAACAAGGCGAAGCCGAGCCGCGACTTCCCGTCGAGCAGCTGGGCGGCGGCGCGGGCCAGCAGGAAGACGAGCACGCCGAGCGCGGGGAAGAGCCCCGACGGCCGACCCGTGAAGACATCGACGAGGTAGCCGATGGCGAAGGCGCTGAGGGCTCCTTCGATCGTCGTCGAACGCACGGCCAGGAAGACGATGAGCGCCACGGTGACGTCGATGCGCGTCACCTCGAAGCCGAAGGTGCGCACGAGCACCGCCTCGACTGACAGGAGCACCAGCGCGAGGCCGGTCATCAGGGCGCCCTTCATCGGCTCCCCTCCTTCGCGCGCATCGCCGAGAGCTCGGTCACCGGCAGCACGAGCACCTCTTCCACGCGGCCGAGATCGACCGCGGGCTCCAACTGGCCGATCAGGAACAGGCCCACCGTCGGGCGGGAGACGCCTTTCACGGTTCCAACCTTGAGGCCGCGCGGAAAAATCCCGTCGGTGCCAGCGGTCACCACCACGTCGCCATCGACGATGTCGTCCTCGCGGCGCACGAAGTCGAGCAGCATCTTCTGGCCGTCACCCGCGCCCACCACCGTGCCGCGCACCCGCGAGCGCTGTACCAGCGCGCCGATGCGCGACTGCGGGTCGAGCATCACCATCACGTCAGCCGAGCCGCCCACCGACCGCACGACCTGGCCCACCACGCCCTTCGGCGTCACCACCGGCATGCCCACGCGCACCCCGTGCTCCTCGCCGCGGTTGATGCGGAAGGACTGGAACTGCGGGGTCGCGTTGAGGCCGATGACGCGCGCCATCACCGTCGGGCCGCTCTGCTGATCGACGAAGCCCAGCACCTCGCGCAGCCGCGTGTTCTCGGCCTTCGCCTCGGTGAGGGTGTTCAGCTCGGCCTGCGCCTCGGCCAGCTGCGCGCGGCACTGCCCCGCCTCGTCATGCGCACCGCGCAGCGCGACGTAGCCCCCCATCGTCGAGGTGACGCCCGAGAAGACCAGCGTGAGGCCAGACTGCAGCGGCGACGAGAGCGCCAGCACCGAGCGATCGAGGAAGTTCGGCTCGCGCCCCCGGCCACCCCGCGAGAGGAAGCTGATCAGCGGGACGATGATCAGCGCTCCGACGAGGAGCGGCTCGCGATATCGGTTGAGGAACGAGAGCACTGGGGAACGTGAGACGAACGGGCGAGCGAGGCGCGAGCTTTCCGCCCGAGCGGGAAAGCCCTTGCATGTTGTGGGGACCGATCCTACAGGTCAAGCTTTCGATTTTGCCAACCCCCTGAAAGTCCATGAGTAATTCAACCTCTTCCACCCCGCAGACCACCACCCCCGACTGGCGCCGCACCGGCTACTACGCGCTCATCGTCGCGCTCGCCGTGCTGTTCGGCCTGCAGTGGGGCCCCGGCTCCTCCGGGTGCGACCGCTTCGGCGCGCTGCAGGACCCGAAGGGCGAGGCTGTCGCGACGGTGAATGGGCAGACAGTGCCGCTGCGCGAGTTCGCCCAGGCGTACTCGAACCAGGCGCAGAACTTCCGCCAGCAGGGCATCCCCGCCGATCTCCTCAAGCAGTTCGGCATCCACAAGCAGGTCGTCGATCAGCTGGTGAACGGCGAGCTGCTCGCGCAGGCCGCTGAGGCCCAGGGCATTCGCGCGTCGGACGACGAGGTGGTCGCCCTCATCCTCAAGGACCCGTCGTTCCAGAAGGACGGCAAGTTCGACCAGGTCCGCTACGAGGACATCATCAACCAGTACGAGGGCAGCACCACCGTGCAGTACGAGGAGAAGGTCCGTCGCCGCCTCTCGGCGCAGAAGCTCCTGCAGGTGGTCGAGGCGTCCGTCGCGGTGAGCGAGGACGAGGTGCGGGCGCGCTACCAGAAGGAAGGCAACTCGGCGAAGGCCACCTTCGTGCGCTTCACGCCCTCGATGTACGCCGACAAGGTGGCGGTGCCGAAGCCGGCCGACCTCGAGAAGTGGGCCGCCGCCAACGGCGACCTGCTGACGAAGGAGTACGAGGCGAACAAGTTCAAGTTCTTCATCGACGAGCGCGTGAAGGCCCGCCAGATCCTCCTCCGGGTCGCGCGTGACGCCGAGGCGGCCGTGAAGGACGACGCGAAGAAGCGCCTCGAGAACGTGCGCAAGGAGATCGTCGACAACAAGAAGTCGTTCGCCGAGATGGCGAAGAACTTCAGCGAGGACACCGAGACGAAGGAGAAGGGCGGCGACCTGGGCTTCGTCGAGCGAACGCAGCTGCCCAGCGACTTCGCGGCGAAGCTCTTCGCGCTCAAGCCCGGCGAGGTGACCGAGGTGACCGAGTCGCCCATCGGCTTCCACATCGGCCTCATCGAGGACCGCAAGGCGCCCGAGACGAAGCCCCTCGAGGCGGTGAAGCTCGAGCTCGCGGGCCAGCTCTTCACGAAGGAGAAGGCGAAGGAGCTCGCGAAGGCCGACGCCGAGAAGACGCTCGCCGAGCTGAAGAAGGGCAAGACCCTGGTCGAGCTGTTCCCTGCCGATGCGAAGGAGGACAAGAACTTCAACTTCAAGGCCGAGACGCGGCCGGAGGTGAAGGAGACCGGAGAGTTCAACGCCAGCGCGGACTCGGCGCCGACCCTGGGCGGTGGCCCGGCGGTCTTCAAGCTGCTGATGGACCGCAAGGAGAAGGGCGTCGTCGATCAGGTGCTCACCATCGACGATGGGCCCACGGCGTCGACCTCGGGGCTCGCGGTGGTGACGATCGACGAGCGCAAGCTGCCCTCGGACGAGGACTTCACCGCGAAGAAGGACCAGCTGCAGCTCGAGGCGGTCAAGGGCAAGCAGTTCGAGGTGCGTGAGGCGTTCCTCAAGGCGCTCAAGGCGAAGGGCACCGTCACCACCAACGACAAGGCCATCGATCGCGTGCTCGGCGAGGGCTGAGCGGTGAAGCCGTTCATCCTCGCGTCGGGCTCTCCGAGGCGGCGCGAGCTGCTGGGTCAGCTCGGGCTCGAGTTCGAGGTGATCTCGGCTGACCTCGACGAGGCAGTGCTGCCTGACGAGAAGCCGGCGAGCTACGTCGAGCGGCTCGCGCGCGCCAAAGCGGCAGCCGTGCAGCGCGAGCGGTCCGGAGCAGTGGTGCTGGCGGCCGACACCTCGGTGGTGATCGACGGCGCGATCCTGGGGAAACCGGGTGACGACGTGCTCGCGGGCGCGGCGATGTTGAGGCGCCTCGCGGGGCAAACCCACCAGGTGCTGACCGGGGTGGCCGTCGCAGCCGGGCGCGTGGAGTCGCTCGTCGTCAGCACCGACGTCGTCTTCCGCGCGCTCTCCGACGAAGAGATCGACTGGTACGTGGCGACCGGGGAAGGCCGCGACAAGGCGGGCGGCTACGCGGTGCAGGGCCGGGCTGGCGCCTTCATCTCCGAGCTGAACGGCTCGGCGACCAGCGTCATCGGTCTGCCGCTCGCGGAGTCGGTGGAGCTGCTGCGTCGCGCCGGCGTCACGCTTCCCTGGGGGCGCTGATGCTGAGCGACGAGGCGCTGCGCGCGAACGTGGCGGCCGTGGAGGCCCGCATCGCCGCCGCCTGCCACCGGGCGGGCCGGGCCCGCGACACGGTGCAGCTCGTCGCCGTCACCAAGAAGCAACCGGTCGAGGTGCTGCGCCTGGCGTACGGGCTGGGTTTGCGGCACTTCGGCGAGAACTACGCGCAGGAGCTGCGGGACAAGCACGAGGCGCTGGCCGACTGCGCGGGGCTGCGCTGGCACGCCATCGGCCCGGTGCAGCCGAAGAACGCGAAGTACGTCGCGAAGGCCGCCCACGTCTTCCACGCGCTCGAGCGTCTCGAGGTCGCTCAGGAGCTGTCGCGTCGCCGCACGGGCGCGCCGCTCGTCTGCTTCATCGAGGTGAACGTCGCTGGCGAAGCGTCGAAGGCGGGGCTGGCGCCCGACGCGGTGCGGGGCTTCCTGGCGCAGGTCAGCGCGCTGCCGAACCTCGAGGTCACCGGGCTGATGTGCATGCCGCCCCTCGAGGACGACCCCGAGCGGGTGCGGCCGGCGTTCAGGCAGCTCGCGGCGCTGGCGAAGTCCCTCGGGCTCGCGCACCTCAGCATGGGCTCGACGACCGACTTCGAGGTCGCCATCGAGGAGGGCGCGACGCTGGTGCGCGTGGGCACTGCGCTGCTGGGAGCCCGGCCCGCCTGAGGCAGCTCGCCTCCCGAGCACGGGTCGGTGAGAGAGAGGGCGGCTTCGTCAACGAGCGCGGGCTCCGAGGTCGCGAGCCTCTGGCAGCCCGCCTCCGTCATCGTGCGGACGCGGAGCGCACAGCTCGGTCCGCGCCCTCAGCGCAGGCTCACGTGGGAGTTCACCGGGTGCGTGGGAAGTGGTTCATCCAGTCACTCCCCTCTCCTGATGGTCGGGTCGCGCGGCGCTGCCGGGAGCTGGAGCGCCTCGGTCCGGTGTCCGGGGAGCTCGCCACCACCACGCGAGCACGTCGAGCCTCGTCAGAGCTCCTTGAACCTGAAGCGGCCCTCGTCCGTCACCGTCACCTTGAACTCGACGCCGCAGTAGTTGCAGCGCAGCTCGGCGCCGCCCTTCTCGGGCACGAGCTCCTCGTTGGGGTTGTTGGCGTTACAGCTCGGGCAGTCCCAGTCCTTCAGCCGCTTGCCGGCGACGCCCCTGGGACGATCGTCGTCGTCATCCGCCCAGTCCTTGAGTCCACCACCGCTCATACGGCCTCCCTGCGTCACCAGCGATTGAGGAAATCGGCCATCTCATCGAGCGCCTTCAGGCGCTGCGCCTGCAGCTCGCTCAGCCACTGCTCGAGCGCGCGGCTCACTGGCTGACCGAGCGAGAACAGGGGCGCCCGGTCGAGCTCGAGCAGCTCGACCACGCCGCTCGCCACCGCGGACATCACACGCAGGCCCTTGCCAGCAACCGCCTCGGCCTCGCCCACGACGTCGCCGGCGTGCGCCAACCCGATCTCGACGGTGTCCGCGTCCTTTCGCGCGAAGAGCCGAACATGCCCCGAGAGGACGAACACCAGGGACTCGCCCGGGTCGCCCTGCTGGAAGATCACGGCGCGATCACCGGCGCGTTTGGCCCGGCCCTGCTTGAGCACGTCACGCCAGCGGGGCCCGAGGGCCTTCACCAGCCGTGAGCCGGCGAGCACGGGATCCTTCTCGACCCGCGTCGTCACGTCGGCGCGGACCAGCTCGATCTTCACCTGGTTCACCGGGCGTCCACCTCGGAGGCCGGGAGCGTGCGGTAGGTGGCGTCGATGTGGTCCATGAGCTCGAAGAAGGCGTCTCCGTACTTCGTGGCGTCATCGGGCGTGTAGCCGCGTCGGTTGATCCAGAACGTACCCGAGTTGCACTCGCGCTCCCACCCCGGGAGGTCGCCGAACTCGCGCCGCTCGTCATCCGTCTCGCGGCAGTCCTTCTGCCCCGCGGCGTTGACCCAGCAGCAACGCCCGTAGGGGAAGACGTAGATGAGCGGGCGGAGCGCCAGCGCGGGGCTGGCCACGTAGTTGTCGGCGACGAGCGCGCTCGGCACGAACGAGCTGGGGTCCATGCCGTAGCCGTGCAACATGAAGACGACCGGGTAGCGGCGCGACGCGTTCTGAGCGTCGTGGTAGCCGGCCGGCAGCGCGATCGCGTACTCCCACTTCGCGCCGAGCGCCTTCGACTGGAACCACTCGGACTTCTGCACGCCATTGGCCTGCGTGGGCACCGGCGGCTTCTCGAGGCTGGGCCAGAGCGAGCCGGCCCAGTTGAAGATGGTGGCGAAGCGGAACAGGGCCTGCTCGTTGGTGCCGACGTGATCGCCCTCACCGTCGATGCGATCCTGATCGGTCGGGGTGGCCTTGCCGTAGAGCGTCACGAAGTTGCGGGGCATCTGGGCCCAGCGCTTCGTCCACGGATCGTACCGGCCCTGGCGATCGGCCATCCCGGGCATCTCGGTGAAGTCGCGATACCAGCCGACCTGATCGGCGCCGAGCGCGTCGCGGACGGCCGAGAAGAGGTGCTGCGCCATCAGGCCGAGGTTGAAGATGTCGCGGGCGCCTCCATCGGCGACCACGTGCAGCCGCCGACGCCCCTCCGCGTCGAGCTTCCGGTAGTTGGTGCGCCCGTCGTACTGCTTGAGCCGCTGGCGGCCGCTCGTCTCGTCGAAGACCCCGTTCCCCTCGCCGATGTCCTGCGTCCCCGCGACGCCGTCCAGGCCGAGGTCCCTGAACGGCTCTCCCTCGTCGTGCACCCAGTTCTGCTCGGTGCCGGCGGCGTTCTTCTCGACGTCGTAGTCGTCCCTGTTCGGATCGACCGCGCCGGGAGTGACGGTGGTCGTGCAGCCGCCCTTCCCGTCTTCCCGCTCGTTGGGGCAGCCGTCTGCGCCCACGTCGTCGAAGCGCTCGTGGCCGTTGTTGACGATCGGCTCGCCGAAGTCGCGCCGGCCGTTCCCGTTGAAGTCGTAGGCCAGGACGATGCCTTGAGGCTTCGTCGGCTGCCGACAGGGGTCGCGGTAGCCGCCCAGATCGAGGAACTTCAGCTTCGCCTCGGAGTCCCCCTTGCCTGCCTTCGCCGCCCCGCCCTTCGACGCGCAGAAGCGATCGGCGAAGCTCTCTTCCTGGGCCACGGGCAGCGGGCTGGCGATGTTGGCCGGGGCGGAGCAGTAGTCCACGCGCTCGCCGGTCGCGCGGCAGTACCAGGTCGTCGGCTCGCCGTCGCAGAAGGTGATCGCGTCGTACGCGCCGTCGGGGTTGTACTCGGCGTTGCGCAGCCCGCGCACGCGGATGGGGTTGCTGCAGAAGTCGGCAGCGAAGCGGCGCACCTTCGCCGGATCGACGCCAGGCGGGGCAGCGGGCGAGGCCGGGTTCTCGGTGAAGAAGTTCCCGTAGGCGAGCGCGAGGTCGGTCATCATGCGCCCGTAGGACTCGCGGTCGAAGGTGCCGCCGTTGAGCGTGACGTGCCAGTGGTTGAAGTCCTGGCTGTGCTCGAAGGGCAAGGTGGCGGGCCGCTTCGAGCAGGCGGTGAACGCCCTCGGGTCGTTGAGCCGCACGGGATCCTGCCGGAGGATCGCCTCGATCTCGGCCTTCGTGCAGAAGCCCCCAGTGAAGAACTGATCCATCGAGCGCGAGAAGAACGCGTAGTCGAGCGGGCCGCCGAGCGGCGCGACGGCGTCGAAGCGCTCCGGGTTTGCGAGCCCGAGGGCGGCGCTCCCGATGCCGCCCATCGAGACGCCGGTGATCACCCGCCAGGTGGTGCGCACCTTCGGCTGCTGTGGAGGCGGCTGGGTGGGGGGCGCGCAGGCGCACACGACGACGAGGCTGAGCGGCACGAGACGGCGCACGGCACGACTCCACGGTGAAGGGTCGGCCGATCTTAGCCGACCCGGACGAGCTCCGTACGAAGGGGCTTCGATCGCACCACGAACCCGCTGGCCGCTGCTGCGTGCCATCCCCGAGCCCCGGACCTGACCGGCTCGGGACATGGGCTACCGCGTTCGACGTCGTGAACCTCTGCAGCGGAGTCGGCTCAAGCGTGGAGCAGATCCTCGAGCTCCTGGGTGAGCTGACCGGCCACCGCCTGACCGTCACCGTCAACCCCGCGCTCGTCCGGAAGAACGAGGTCTGGCGGATCATCGGCGACGACCGGAAGCTCGGCGCGCTGACCGGGCTCCGCCCCCGCTTCAGCCTGCGCGACACCCTCGCCTGGATGATCGAGCGCCCGTGATCTCCAGTTGGCGGGGGTGCTGCTTCCCCCCGGGCATCGACCCTGAATAGCCTCTGGCACGTGACGTCGGTGTCAGGCAGGGCGCGACAGACCTGCCCCATGGAGGAGTCAGCGGTGACGACGATTCGAACGCTGGTGGTGCTGATGAGCCTGGGCGGGACGATGGCGCTCGCGCAGGACGGCGGCGTGAAGGCGATCTCGCCCTTCCCCACCGACTCGCAGTGTCTGCCGCTGGGCAGCATCAAGCAGCCGATCGCCTTCGGCCCGGGCGAGACGCTCGAGTACGACCTCGATGCCCTCGGCGCGAAGGCAGGCACCATGACGATGCGGGTGCTCCCGGTCCGTGAAGGCCTGATGCCGATCGAGGTGCACGCGAAGACGAACACGTTCTTCTCGAAGGTGCGCCGCGTGGACGGCACCGGGACCAGCTTCCTGCAGCCCAGGACGCTGCGGCCGGCGCGCTACTACGAAGACGCGCAGGAGAACGAGTGGCACCGGGTGGCTGACGTCACGTTCCGCAAGAACAAGACGGCGAAGCTGGTGAGCAGCATCAACGGCCAGCAGTCCACCACTGAGCTCTCGTACGGCAACGACGTGACCGACGTGGCCGGCGCGATCTTCCTCATGCGGCAGCTCGAGCTGAAGGAAGGCAAGCGGCTGTGCTTCGACGTGTACGGCATTCGTCGCATCTGGCGCGTCTGGGGCACCGTGCAACCGAAGGAGCACGTCTCGCTGCCCGTGGGCGAGTTCGAGACGTGGCACCTCGCCGGCGAGGCGGCGCGCCACGACTGGCAGGACGCGCGGCGCGACATTCACGTCTGGATCACCGCGGACGAGCGACGCATTCCCATCGCCGCCCTTGGCAGCATCGATCTGGGCGCGGTGCGGGCCACGCTGACGAGCTTCAGCCGTCCCGGCGACAAGGGCGCGAAGGCCGAGAACAAGGCGAACCTGAAGTGGTAGTCAGCCGGGCATGCCCATCGTCCTGAGCTACTCCGGCTGTCAGACCTGCAAGAAAGCGCTCGCCTGGCTGAAGGCGAAGAAGATCGACGTGTCTGTGCGGCCGATCGTCGAGCAGCCGCCCACCAAGGCCGAGCTCAACCGGTGGATCCCCGCGAGCGGCCAGCCGGTGAAGAAGTGGCTCAACACCTCGGGGCAGAGCTACCGCGCGCTCGGCAAGGCGAAGGTGGACGCCGCGACCGAGGCGACGCTGGTGCAGTGGCTCGCGGCCGATGGAAAGCTCGTGAAGCGCCCGGTGCTGGTGGACGGCAACCAGGTGCTGATCGGCTTCAAGGAAGACGCCTGGGCGGCGCACTTCTCGGGCTCGCGCTGAGCCGAATTCTTGCCGGGCCGCTGCACGCCTGTAGCGTCTGCTCCATGCCCGCGATGCAGACAGCCCGCACGGTCGTTCCCCTCTCCCGCTCCGTCGACGCGATCCGCGAGTCCGTGGATCGGCTCGAGGAGCACCTGCCCCGCCGTGAAGACACTGCCGTGATGCTCGACTTCCTCGAGGACGATCTCCGCGAGGGCCTCGACGCGATCGCCGAGGTGGAGGCGCACTTCACCGACATCCTCGATCTGCTCCGCAACGAGCAGCCGGCCCCGATCGCCCTGATGGAGGCCGCCGAGGACTTCCGCGTGCTGAACCGCCTCGAGTACCTGATGGTGGTGGTCGCCCAGCTCCGCCGCCGCCTCTCGCAGGCAGCCGGCAAGCTGCGCGAGGGCTGAGCTGCCTCGACGAAAACGGGGAGCGCCGTTCGCACGTGCGCTCCCCGCCGCCTCGTGATGCCGGGATCGATCAGATGAGGCCGCGCGCGCGGCGGATCTGCTCCAGCGTCTTCTGGTACTCGATCTCGTACGCGCCGGTGCCCTCCTGCAGGTGCTTCAGGCGACCACGGGCTTCACGATCGATCTCTTCGTCGATGTCGAGGTGCTTCTTCATCACCTGCAGGATCTTCGGCCGCATCTGGTGATCGTCGGCGAAGACCTCCTCGATGTTCCGCGAGATCAGCAGGAACTCGAGCATCTGGTTGATGAGGAACTCGATGCCTTCGTCACCCAGCTTGAAGCCGCGGACGTCGGCCATCTCTCGCTTCACCTGGCTGAACTTGGCCTGATCGTAGCCGCGTCGCTCCAGGGCCTCGCGGGTCGCCTGGTTCACGCGCTCCTCGTTGGCGAGGTACTCACGCATGATGGCGGCCATGTCGAGCTCGGCGTCGGCCATGCGAATCGGCTCGACTTCGATGTCCTTGTCCTTGGCCAGTCGGTCGATGATCTCGCGCGCGATGAGCGGAACGAGCTTGGGATACAGCCGCATGGGAATCCTTCGGAGTGAGGGCTGAAAACGGACGGCGATGTGTATGTCAGCCTCGCGTGGGGCGGCAACGAAAAATCAGGGATTCCGGCGTCCTCCTCAGGTGGCGTCGTCGAGCGACGAGCTCCTGATGACGTCCTCGTCCGTCGCGCGCACCCTGGGCGCGTGGAGGAACGCATGCAGCCGCTCGGCCACGGCCGGGCCCACTCCCTCGACCTCGGAGAGCTCCTCGATGGACGCCTCCTTGAGGCGCTTGAGGCTGCCGAAGTGACGCAGCAAGGCCGAGCGCCGCGCCTCGCCGACCCCCGGCACCTCGTCGAGCGCCGACGCCAGGCCCCGCTTGCGGCTGAGCTTGCGCTGGTAGGTGATGGCGAACCGGTGCGCCTCGTCCCGCAGACGGGTGAGGGCGAACAGCTCGGGTGAGGTCTGCGGCAGGACGACCGGGTCCTTCCGGTTGAGGAGGAAGACGCGCTCAGGGCTGCGGTCCTGCTTCTCGTCCGGCGCCAGCGAGTCGAGATCGCGGCTCTTGGCGAGCGAGACCAGATCGACGCCCTCGACGCCGAGGTCACGCATCGCTGCGGCGGCCGCCGCGAGCTGGCCCTTGCCGCCGTCGATGACGATGAGATCAGGCAGATCGCCCTCTTCGAGGCCGCGCTTCAGGCGCCGCCCGAGCACCTCGTGCATCGAGGCGAAGTCGTCGTTCCCGGCCACGGTCTTGAGCCGGTAGTGGCGGTAGCGCGACGGATCCGGCTCCGTGTCGAGGCTCGAGACCTGCGAGGCCACGATCGCCGTGCCCTGGAGGTGGGAGATGTCGAAGCACTCCATGCGGTGCGGCAGCTTCGAGAGGTGCAGCCGGTCCTTCAGGCGCTCGAGCGTCTGTTCGACCTCGTCCCGGCTCCGCTTGCGCTCGCTGAAGGCACGCTCGGCGTTCTTCGAGGCGAGCCGCACGAGCTCGGTCTTCTCGCCGCGCTGGGGCACCAGCACCCGCACCTTCTCGCCCTTCCGCTCCGAGAGCAGCTCGCTGAGCGCCTCGGGCTCGTTGGGGCTGCCCGGCAGCAACACCTCCCTCGGCACGAAGGCGTCGTCGGCGTAGTACTGGTTGACGAACGAGGTGACGAGCTCGTCGTCGGGGAACTCGCTCTGGAAGTGGTGGGCCTGGCCGCCGGTGATGCGCCCGCCGCGCACGAAGAGGCTGAAGAGGGTGATGCGATCGCCCTCGCGGAACAGGCCGAAGACGTCTTGATCGATCGCCTCGGTGGTCGCGATCGCCTGCCGCTCGACGCTGCGCTCAATGGCGATGATCTGATCGCGCAGCCGCGCCGCCTCCTCGAACTCGAGCTTGCCCGACGCCGCCTTCATGCGCGCGCGGAGCGTCTCGAGCAGCGGCTCGCTGCGGCCTTCGAGGAAGAGGGCGACGGCCTCGACGTTGCGGGCGTAGTCCTCGGCGGGAATGGGCACCACGCACGGCGCGGGGCAGCGGCCGATCTGGTGCAGCAGGCAGGGGCGCTTCCGGGTCTCGAGCACGTGATCCGAGCAGGTGCGCAGACCGAAGAAGCGGTTCACCACGCGCACCGTCTCGCGAATGGAGGCCGCCGAGGCGTAGGGGCCGAAGTAGCGCGCGCTGTCGCGCCTGGGGCGCCGGACCATCTCGAGCCGCGGGTAGCGGTGTTCGCTCGAGAGACGAAGGCAGAGGAACTGCTTGTCGTCCCGCCACTGCACGTTGAAGCGGGGCCGGTGCTTCTTGATCAGCTCGTTCTCGAGCAGCAGCGCTTCCTTCTCGCTGGTGACGACCACGGTCTCGAGGGCGCCCAGCAGACGATCGAGCAACGCCACGAAGGCGCGCGTGTCGGAGGTGCCCGGGTTGAAGTAGCTGCGCACGCGGTTCGCGAGGTTGACCGCCTTGCCGACGTAGATGACGCGGCCGGCCTTGTCCTTCATCAGGTACACGCCGGGCTGGTTCGGGAGCTGCGCGAGGCGCTGTTCGAGCTCGACGGGGGTCATCGCCACCACGCTGTCTGAACGGTTTGGGGACCGCGCGCAACGTGGTCGGGCGCCGCGGTACACTGTCCGGGTGAGCGGGTTGAGCGTCGCCGAGGTCGAGCAGCTGGGCGCCCGGGGCTTCTTCGTCAGAGCAGGCTTCCTGGGTCCCGCGCTCGCGACCGCTGCGTGCGCCGATGCCCGAGCCCGCCTCGAGGGCGGCGAGCTGCGCCGGGCCGGGGTCCGCCGCGGGGCCGACCACCGACTCGACGAAGCCGTGCGGGGCGACTCGATCTGCTGGCTCGACGAACACGTCACCGGCGTGTTTCACGACGTCTGGCGACGCTTTGACGAGCTGCGGCTTCAGCTCAACGAGCTGGCGTGGCTGGGCCTGCGGCGCACCGAGCTCCAGCTCGCGCACTATCCGCCCAACGGCGCGGGCTACCAGCGGCACCGTGACGCCTTCCCCGGAGACGACAACCGGCGCGTGACGGCCATCGTCTATCTGAACCCGGCGTGGGAGCCGACCCACGGCGGCCGCCTGACGCTCTTCGTCGAACCGCCGCTCGAGGTCGAACCCAGCCTCGACACGTGCGTCGTGTTCCGCTCCCAGGTGATCGAGCACGAGGTGCAGCCCTCGTTCGCCGATCGATTCGCCGTGGCTGCCTGGTATTCCGCCCGATGAAGAAGGACGTGCAACGCGCACTCGCCGCAGACGCGGCGATGGCCGCCGAGATCAACCGCGAGAAGGCCTCGAGCCTGGGCCGCACCGGGCGCGTCATCGAAGAGGCGATCGCCGCCTGCGCCGCGCTCCGCAAGAAGCTCGAGCCGTGTCCGCCCGGGCCGAAGCGCAGGGAGCTGGTGAAGGAATACGCCGCCCAGCGGAAGATCGTCGTCGAGCAGCGCTGGAACCTGGAGGTCCAGCGCGAGGCGATGGGCTTGCGCAAGCACACCGACCTCGACACGTTCTTCCCGATTCCACCCGTCGTCCGCGAGTGAGAGAAGCGCCCCATGCGAGGCGTCGAGCAGATCCCCTGGGTGTACGACGCGATGTGCAGCGTCATGGAGTGGACCGGACTGTCGCGCTGGCGCGAGTGGCTGGTGCGCGGCGCGCATGGCGTGACGCTCGAGGTGGGCTGCGGCACCGGGCGCAACCTGCCGCGGTACGACGCCTCGCTGACCGTGATCGGGCTCGAGCCCGACGCCGACGCGATCGCGAAGGCGAAGCGCAGGGCGCCCAACCGCCCGCTCGTCCGCGCCTCGGCCGAGGCCCTGCCGTTCCGCGAGGGGGTCTTCGACACCGTCGTCTCGAGCCTCGTCTTCTGCACCGTGCCCCGGCCAGACGTCGGCCTCGACGAGATCGGTCGCGTGCTCAAAGCCGACGGCCAGCTCCGCATGCTCGAGCATGTGCGCCACGAGTCGGCGCCGATCGGCTGGATGCAGGACACCCTGCAGCCCGCCTGGACGCTGGTCGCTGGAGGCTGCCACCCGAACCGACACACCGAGCACACCGTCGAGGCCAACGGCTTCGTCATTCACGAGGAAGGCCGCCGGCGAGACGGCTCGATGCGGCGCTTCGTCGCCTCGAAGAAGCGGCCGTGACGGTTCCCCACCGCCCACTTGATTCGATTCCGTCGCGCCGGCGACCGGCATGAGGCAGCGGCGCCCGCCGCGGCTCGACGGCATCGATGCAACTGCTCGGTGTGAGCGCGCGCTCTCCCGGTGTCAGAAGCCCACGCCCAACACGACGCCGAACTGCACGCCCTGCCCCACCGGGTTGAAGGCGAGGTACTCGACGAGCGCACACAGGTGGACGAGCAGGTTCGAGCTCGCCTGCCGGTTGCGGCCGCCCGTGCCGAGCTGCACGCCTCCGCGGAGCTGGAACACGCCCTCGGCCCAGCGCGAGCCCACCGTGAGCGGCGCCGGAGGCACGTTGACCCCGCCCACCTGCGCTGACAGCTCGCCAAAGAAGAAGCGCTTCAGCGCCACGACGCCGTCGGGCGTGCTCGTCCCCGTCGCGTGGCCAACCCGCGCGCTCGCCCCGCCCGTCCATCGCTGCCCACAGAAGTCCGAGCCTGCGCAGACTGGTCCTGACAACCGCGACCACGCGCCCGTCAGGCCAGGCACGACGATCCACCCCGCCACCTCGCGCACCCCGCTCGTCTCCGAGAGGACCTGCGGCGCCCCGAACGCGACGCCGGCGAAGACCTCGACCCCCGCGGTGAACTCCTTGCGGCCCGAGAGCGTGCCGGCGATCGAGATCGTCGCGCGTGGCCAGCGGGGCTCTCTGGGCGGACCAGGCTGCGCAAGCGACGCTGAAGGCGCGGGTTCGGCAGGCGTGCTCGTGAGCGGCGGGGGAGACAACGGGCGCGGGTCGGGAACGCCGGCGTCCACGGTGAAGCTTGGCAGCGCGAACTCGTCAGCGGGCTGGGCCTGTCCCGGGAGCGCGACGAGGAGGCCTGCCAGCAGCGCAGCGGGGAAGCGCACGGGCCGAATCTGCCTCAGCGCCCGCCCACCACGCCACGGCCTCACGGTGCCAGGCCTGGTAACGCAGCCGACGCGGCCGTCAACCCGGCCCGCCCTGCGCTGCGGTGCCTTGACAGCTCCCGATCCTGTCTCACGTTCCCCGCGTTCCCGGGAGACCACTCCCGATCACCACCAGAAGGAGCTGCACCATGACCCTGACCCGAATGAACCGCTTCCCCTCTCTCTGGCGCGACTTCGACGAGCTGTTCCGTGACTTCGCGCCCGCGGCCTCGCAGCCCGAGAACGCCGCCCGGACGATGGTGCCGGCCACCGACGTCGTCGAGACCGAGAAGGCCATTGAGCTGAAGGTGGACATGCCCGGCGTCACGCCCGAGGCCATCGAGGTGAAGCTCGACGGCAACGTGCTCACGCTGTCCGCCGAGCGGAAGGCCGAGGTGAAGGAAGAGAAGAACGGCTGGGTGCGTCAGGAGCGCAGCTGGGGCCGCTTCGCCCGCTCGTTCGTGCTCCCCGAGACCGTCGAGGGCACCACGCCCGAGGCGACCTACAAGCACGGCGTGCTGGTGGTGCGACTGCCCAAGAAGGAAGCCGCCCAGCCGAAGAGCTTCACGGTGAAGGTCGAGGCCTGAAGCACCAGCAGCCTCCGATCTCCGGGCGCCGGCCTCCTCCCCTGAAGGCCGGCGTTCGCGTAAGGTCGGGTGACCTGACCGATGTTTTCCATTTGCAGGACGCACCGCGGTGATTACTGAGGTGGGTCTGGATGAGCACCGGGGTCCCACCTTCTCAGAGTCCACCGGCACTTGCGTTCGGCCCTGCCGCCGACTCGCTGGTCTGGAGCCTCGAGCAGGTCGCGCACGTCGTCTCTCACGAGCTCGATCCCGGCAAGCTGCGTGACGAGGCGCGGGCGAGCTTGAGCGCGGGCCCCATCACCGCCGCCACGCTGCTCGAGAGCTTCCGGATCTCGGCCACCTCGTTGAGGCTGACCTGCCAGCCCGTCGCCCTGTCGGCCCACGACCTCGTCGTCCACACGCTGCCGTTCCCCCTGGTGACGGTGGCGGCTTCGCCGGAAGGGCCTCGCTGGCTCATCCTCACCGAGCGTCATGGCTTCCGGCTGCACGTGCAGACGAGCCACGGCCACGCCGAGTGGATGGACGAGACCCAGCTCGCCGCCGTGCTTGGCAGGGCTCCGGTCGCCTTCTTCCACTGCTCGCCCTCGACGCCGATGGAGTCGCTGTCGGTCACCTCGCACTCGGCGCAGGCCGTCCTCGGCGGTGAAGACGGCGAGGACCCCCACCACGTGCACCTGCGCCCGTGGGATCGGCTGTGGGCGCTGCTCACCCTCGAGCGTGACGACGTCTGGGTGGTCGTCATCTACAGCGCCGCGGTCGGCGTGCTGTCACTGGCGACGCCGGTCGCCGTGCAGTCGCTCGTCACCACGGTGGCCTTCGGCACGCTGCTGCAGCCGATCGTCGTGCTCTCGTTGCTCTTCCTCGTCGCCCTCGGGTTCCAGGCCACCTTGAAGGCGCTGCAGAGCCGGGTGATCGAGGCGCTCCAGGCGCGCACCTTCGCCAGGGCTGCGCTCGACATCGCGTGGCGGTTGCCGCGCGCGAAGCACGACGCACACCCCGTCACGCCCGAGCTCGTCAACCGCTTCTTCGACGTGATGACGGTGCAGAAGACCCTCGCCACGGTGCTGACCGAAGGCGTGGGCGCCTTCATGCAGATCACCTTCGGGCTCCTGGTGCTGGGCTTCTACCACCCCGCCCTCCTCGCCCTCGACCTGGTGATCCTCGTCGCCGCGAACGCCGTGATCCTGCTCCCCTTGCGCCGCGGCGTTCGCACGGCGTTCGACGAGAGCAAGGCGAAGTACGAGGTCGCCGCGTGGCTCCAGGAGCTCGCGCGCACGCCATCTGCGTTCCGCGGCTCTGGAGGGGCGGCGCTGGCGCAGAGCCGCGCCGACACGCTGACGCGCAAGTACCTCTCGGCGCGTCGCCGTCACTTCAGGGTGATCTTCGGGCAGACCCTCGGAGCGCTGGGCGTCCAGGTGGTCGCCAGCGCGGTGCTGCTCGGGTTCGGTGGCTTCCTCGTCGTGAACGAGTCGCTGACCCTGGGCCAGCTGATCGCCGCCGAGTTGATCGTCGCCACCGTGACCGCGGCCATCACGAAGTTCGGCAAGATCCTCGAGGGCGCGTACGATCTGGTCGTCGGCCTCACCAAGGTCGGTCACCTCATCGATCTCGAGGTCGAGGGCAGCATGACCGGAGAGGCGCTCCCGGGGACCGGCCCCATCGGCGTGCGCGCAGCGGGTGTCGAGGTCGATGGCGTGCGCCTCGAGCTCGAGGTGAAGCCGGGCACGCGGCTGGCGCTGGTGGGGCACGACCGGCGTGAGCTGGCCGATCTGCTCGCCGCGGTGCGCCAGCCCGATCAGGGCGCGATCGAGCTCGCCGGGGTGGACGTGCGCCGCGCGAGCTCCTGCGCCGTCCATGACGAGGTCATGCTGATCCGTCCCGACGATCTCTTCTCGGGCACGGTGTACGAGAACGTCTCGCTCACGCGGGCCGGCATCACGCCCCAGGAGGTGCGGAGCGCCGTCGAGCGGGTGGGTCTCGACGACGAGATCCGCTCGCTCCCGAGGGGCTACGACACGCAGCTCGAGTCGTCCGGCGCTCCGCTCTCGCGGGGGCAGGCGCTGAGGCTGGTGGTCGCGCGGGCGCTGGCGGCGAGCCCCCGGCTCATCGTGGTGGACGACACCCTCGACGCGCTCGATCCCGTCTCCCGCGCGCGCACCGTCGCTGCGCTCACCCGCAAGGACACGCCGTGGACGCTGATCGCCCTGGTGAGTGACCCCGGGTCAGCCCTGGCGCGAGCCTGCACCGAGGTCCGCGATCTCAACAGCGTCGTCACGCCACTGGCGCCCTCACCACCGGAGGCGCAGCACTCATGAGCCCGCCCAGCCACGCTCCGTTGCTGCCGACCGCGACCGCCAGCTCGCTGGCCGAATCAGCGGCCATGACCCTCGTCCGGACGCCTCGGGCGCTGCGCGTGCTGGCGCGGCTGATGGCCACGGGCTTCGTGATCACGGCCCTCGCGCTGCTGATCGTCCCCTGGCAACAGTCCATCTCTGGCAAGGGGCGCGTCGTGGCCTTCGCGCCCATGGAGCGGCAGCAGGAGATCACCGCGCCCATCGAGGGCAACGTCACCGAGTGGTACGTGCAGGAAGGCACGGTGGTGAAGCAGGGCGACAAGCTGTTCAAGATCACGGACAACGACCCGGCGATCCTCCAGCGCCTGATGGACGAGCGCAACGCCGTGGTCGCGAGGCGAGAAGCCGCGGCCGCCCGCGCGGCGTCCCTCGTGTCGCGGCAGAAGGCGCTCGAGTCGTCGCGCGCGGCGGCGGTGAAGGGCGCCTCGAGCCGCGTCGCGATGGCGAAGCAACGCACCGCCGCTGCCACCCGCGCCAAGGAGGCCGCAGAGGAAGCCGAGCGCATCGCGCGCCTCAACGTCGATCGCCAGAAGCAACTGCAGAAGCAGGGCCTCGCCTCTGATCGGACCGTCGAACTCGCCGAGTTCGAGGCGGTGCGCTCGGCGACCGAGGTGCAGCGCGCCTTCGCGAACCTGCAGGCGGCGATGGGTGAAGAGCTGGCCCTCGAGCAGGATCAGGCGCGCGTCATGAACGACGTCACCGCGTCGATCGACGACGCCCGCGCCTCCGAGGCCTCGGCCCGCGCCGAGGAGGCCAACGCGTCGGCCGAGCTCGCCCGCCTCGACGTTCGGCTCGCCCGCCAGGCCACCATGGAGGTGAAGGCCGCGATGGACGGCACCGTGCTGCGGCTCCTCAAGGGCATGGGCAACGTCTTCGTGAAGGGCGGCGAGCCGCTGCTGGTGCTCGTGCCTGACACCGAGGTGCGGGCGGTCGAGCTGTGGATCGACGGCAACGACATGCCCCTCGTGAGCAAGGACCGCGACGTGCGGCTGCAGTTCGAGGGGTGGCCCGCGGTGCAGTTCACCGGCTGGCCCTCGGTCGCGATCGGCACCTTCGGCGGGAAGGTGGCGGTGATCGACGCCTCGGACGACGGCTCGGGCCACTTCCGTCTGCTCATCCTGCCGGATCCCACCGACGCGAACGGCGACGGGCAGCTCGATCACCCGTGGCCGACGGGCCTGTACCTTCGCCAGGGCGTGCGGGTGAACGGCTGGGTGATGCTCGAGCAGGTCAAGCTGGGCTTCGAGCTGTGGCGGCGCTTCAACGCGTTCCCGCCCACCGTGACGCCGGCGGACGCGCAGCCGAAGTCCGGCAAGGGCAAGGCAAAGGGATGATCGGGGTCGTGCTCGCGGTCCTGCTCGGCGCTCCCACCGAGCCGGCCCTCGTCGGCGCCCCACGGCCCGGAGCGGTGGTGCACCGGGTGGCGATGGTGCCCTCGTGGAGCGTGAGCTCGACGATCACCACGGCCCCGGGCGAGGGCGACGGCGCGCTGCGCCTCGAGGCGGTGCTTGCCGCCGCCGATCAGGCGTACCCGACCCTGGTAGGCGCGCGCGCCGATCTCGCTGCCGCCGACGCCGACGCCCTCACCGCCGAGGGCGCGTTCGACCCGGCCTTCAAGGCCCGGAGCTTCCTCACACCCGATCGCCTGGGGCCCTACCCCCAGCTGCGTCTCGACTCGGCGGTCGAGGGAGCCATTCCAGGCACGGGCGTGACGGCGTTCGCCGGGTACCGCATCGGCCAGCCGCTCTCGACCATCGGCATTCAGGCCTATTACCGCGAGCGCGAGACGTACCCCGCGGGTGAGCTGAGAGCGGGGGTGACCGCCCCGTTGTTGCGGAACCTGTGGATCGACCGGCGTCGGGCGAACCTCTCACGGACCGCGCTGGGCCAGGAGGGCGCGAAGGAGTCGCAGGCGGTGCTGCGCCTCGAGGTGGCCCGGGTCGCGGCGTTCCGCTACTGGGACTGGGTCGCTGCCGGGCGCCGGCGGGAGGTGGCGCGGGAGCTGTTGCGCATCGCCCGCGATCGCGACCGGCAGCTCTCGGTGCGGGTGAAGTCAGGCGACGTGCCCTTCTTCGATCAGCAGGACAACCTGCGCGCCGTCGCGCAGCGGGAGGCGTTCGTCGTTCAGCTGCAGCGTGGCCTCGAGCAGGCCTCGTTCGAGCTCGCCCTCTTCCTGCGCGACGACCGCGGCGACCCCGTTCAGCCTGACGACGCCCGGCTCCCAGGCGCGCTGCCCGAGCCGAGTCCGACGTTCGGCGACGACGCGAGCCTCGACGACGCGCTCGCCCGTCGTCCAGACGTCAGGCGCCTGCTGGTGCAGCACCGCCAGCAGCAGATCGAGGTGTCGTTCCAGAAGAACCAGCTCTGGCCGGGGCTCGACGTCGGCTTCGTCTTCTCGCAGGACCTGGGCCGTGACCCGGGCACTGCGGACCCGAAGCTCGGTCAGGCCGAGGTCGAGTTCCTCGCGCTCCTCGACGTGCCCCTGCTGTACCGCGCCCCGATTGGCCGCATTCGAAGCGCCGAGGCGGCGATCTCGAAGCTCGACGCGCAGCTCCGCCTCGCCAGAGATCGGGTCGCGGCCGACGTGAAGGACGCCCGGTCGGCGCTGGCGGCTGCGCGGGAGCGCATCACCTTCGCGCGCAAGGAGGTCGAGGTGGCGCTGAAGCTCGAGCAGGGCGAGCGCCAGCGCTTCGAGCTCGGGGACTCCACCCTGCTCTTCGTGAACCTGCGCGAGCAGCAGACGGCCGAAGCGAAGCTGCGCGAGATCGACGCGCTGCTGGACTACCACCGCGCGGTCGCCTCCTTCCGCGCGGCGGTCGGCGCGCTCTGAGTTCCCCGTCCGTCAGCAGTTCAGGTCCTGACGGTCCTCGCGGCGGTGGCGCGCTGAGCCGCTCAGCGAACGGACGTCGGCCCGCCACCGAGCGACCTCGTCGAGACCGATGGATCAAGTCGCGACGGTGCTCCCGGGTCTCGCGGTTGGCGCGCTGTTCCGGCCAGCTCAGCGGATCGGGTCGCGACGGTCCTCGCGGGTCTCGCGGCGGTCCTCGCGGAGCTCGCGGCGATCTTCCCGCTGCTCCACCTTCGTGCGCTGCAGATCGCGCTGCGCGAGGGTCACCACCTCGGCGTAGAGGACACGCTTCTTCGCCGTCGCGGCGGGGTCCACGAGGCCCTGCAGCGGCGCGAGCTCAGTGCGGATGACGAAGAGCCGGTTGCGCGCGGCTCGCTCGCGGGCGGCATCGCCCTTGTCGTCAGCGAGGTTGGCCTTGTCGCGCGCGAGGTCGCGGGCGTCATCTGCGACGACACCGGGCCGCCGTCCGAGCGCGAGATCCTGCCCGAGCTCGCGTCGATCCGAGCGCACCTCCCGGCGGTCCTCACGGACCTCCTGCTGCGCCTGCGCGACCTCGCGGTTCGCCTCGACCGCCTCGCGCGCCAGGTACGCCTGGAACTGCGCGTCGGCCGCCTTGATGCCGGCAGCGTCGTTCTTCGACACGGCCTGATCGTACGCGGCGAGGAACGCGCTCACAGCGCCGAGGTCTCTCGCGTCGTCGGCGACCTGGCGACGATCCTGCCGCAGGTCCTTCCGATCGTTCGCGCGCTCCACCCGGTTGCGAATGGGCTGGGCCGAGCTGGCGAACGCGACGCAGACGGCGAGCACTCCGAGGATTCCCTTCATGGTGTGTTCTCCTTTGTCTTCACTGGAACCCGGCCGGGACCGGGAGGTTGCTGCGACCTTCACCTACCTGTCGGCTGGATCATGCGAATGAGGCGCTCGAGGTCGCCGTGGACCTCCAGACCGGCGACCTCCCCCACTTCTTCAAACACCGTCCCGCCTCCCACCTCCGACAGCCGCACCTCGATTCGGGCGTCGAGCGACTCTTCGACGCGCTTGTGCATCTCGGTGCGCACGGGCGCGTGCAGCAGGCCTCCAGCGGGCCGGGTGCTCGTCAGCTCGAGGCGATGGCGACGATCGGCGAACGCCAGATGAACACGCTCGTCCTCGAGCACGAGGCGTTCGAGGCGCGCACCGGTCCAGGTCGCGAAGCGGTAGAGCGTGCCCTTGACCCAGAGCCCCGCGATGAGGCCGGGGAAGCTGCCGGTCAGCCACGGGATGATCGCCGCCGACGCGAGCACGCAGGCCTCGCGCGTCGCGAAGTGGTTCGACTGCATCCACACGTAGCCCGCGGGGAAGGCCTGGCCCCAGTCCTTCTCGAGGTACCCGACGCCGCCATCGAACGAGACCTCACGACCCTCGACGCTGAGGGTCCCCGACAGGGAGTGCCAGAGGCTCACGACGCCGTGGTAGCACTCCATGAACGGCGCCCAGGCGAAGGGGCCCATGATGCCCGGAGCGGCGAGCGTCACCGGCCACGGGTTCAGCTCCGAGAACGAGAGCTGGCCCTGGAGCGGCCCCTCACGCAAGGCGAGCGAGACGCCCTTCGCTGAGAACGAGTTCGGGCCGACGCGCACGTCGAACGAGCCGACCTTCGCGTCGAACTCGGTGCGCTCATACCGGCAGAACCAGCTGCGCTTCGTCGCGCCGTCGAGCACCTGCACGAACGCCTCGCCGCCGCCTTCGGGGCCAAGGAAGATCCCGGGGATCACCGCCCAGCGCTGGGCGCGATCGGCCGTCACGAGCTTGACGTACCAGCCCTCGAAGAAGCGGCGCGTGCGCCCGTGGCCGTGGAAGCCCTCGGGGTGGAGCAAGGACGTGAAGAACCCCATGCGCCGTGCAGCGTACTCACGTCTCGAAGGAGACCGGACAGCTGTCTTCGAAGAAGCGCTCCGCATGGGACTCGCCCGGCAGCACCGGCTCCCATCGCGCCAGCATTCGCTCGAGGGCCAGGTGTGGGACGACGCGCTCGCGGGTGGAGTTGCGGACCTGCTGCAGCCGCGCGCTCACCTCGAGCGAGACGAAGGTGACGTGACACCCGGCGTGAACGAGCCAGTCGAACAACCCCCGCCGCTCGCGCGCTCGCAGCAACGTCGAGTTCCACGCGAAGGGTCGGCCTTCCGCGATCAGCGCCCGGGCTCGCGCGAAGGCCGCCTGCCTGATCCGCTGGGGCTCTTCGCCGTGACCGATGGAGAGCTCGGCGCGGAGCGCGTCGAGCGAGACGACGGGACGAGCCGGGCATTCGCGGGCGAGCCAGGTGTCCTTTCCGGCGCCCGGCAGCCCCGACATCACCAGCACCTGTAGCCCCTCGGGCGCGGGGGGACGGGGGACGCGGCACGTGTCCCAGGCTCCGCTGGCCTCGACCGTCGCCCGCGCCTCACCTGAGAGCGGCGCGACCTCATTCAACATGCGCCACGTGACGACCCTGAGGGTGGCGGCCGCGGGCGCAGCGGCCGAACGCACCAGCTCGACGCACTGCTCCCGGTGCACGAAGGGCACGCCCGCCCGCCAGAGCGCGACCCGGAGCGCCAACGCCTGGCCGGAGCTCCGGGCCGCCTCGACCGAAGGCCACGTGGAGCGCACACGCCGTGCCGCCTCGATGGACCACTCCCTGGCCGCCACACCGCTCCAGTCCGGGAGCGGCGGCAGACGGACGGCTGACGGGCGAGCGCTCATGGCCTGACCCCGGCGAGCAGGTTGGGCACCAGCGGCCGGCTCGCCCAGTGAGATCCCGACGACGCGATCGCCTGTCTGAACCCCGGGCGCACGAACTTGCAGCGGCTGACGAACCGGCCCTCGCGCTCGAGGCGGAAGGCGAGGCCCTCCATCACGCCCGAGAGCTCGGTCTGGGCGCGCTCGCGGTCGAGGTCGAGGCCCCGCGCGACGATGAGCGCCTCGAAGGCGTCCTGCAGCCTGGGCGACGCGAACCGGCTTCGCCCGAGCAACGCCTCGACCGGCGGCAGCTCACGACCCGGGCCGCGCCAGAGCTCCGGCGCCTCGACGAAGCCCAGGCCCGAGAGCAGCCCCCGACGCTCCGCGGTGCCCAGGAAGCGCTGCGCCCCCAGCTCGAGCGCGTCGAAGACGAAGAGGTAGGCGCTCAGCGAGTCATAGAAGACGGTGTGCTTCGCGTAGAGCCACTCACCGTACAGCACGTACCGATCGCCGAGCCGCGCGAAGCAGGCTGGCGCCGCGGCCGCGACCTGCGCCTTGAGACGATCGAACCAGGGCTCGTTGCCGAGCAGGTGGGCGCGCGAGAAGAGCCAGGGACGACCCGACGCGTCGAAGCGCAGCCCGATGTTGATGCCGTCGAGCTTCTCGGTCACGACGACCTCACCCTCGAGCGCGCGGCGACGCATGCGAGGCACGTCGTCGTCGCCCGGCTGGAGCTCGGATCCTTCGAGGTGCGGCGTGCGCGGGAACTTCACGATGTCCAACGGCGCACCCATGGCGGACTCCGAGCTCTTCGCGGCCACGCGTTCAGGGAACGGGTCCTGCTACCGTCCACCGCGCGTCATGGACAAGGACCCGGACAGACACCCGTTTCCTGACGGGCAGCGTGTCTACCACCAGCTCCGGTGGGATCCGCGGTTCGACGCCAGCGCGTGTGAGATCGTGCTGACCGATCGCCCCACTGGCACCAAGGTGATCGCGTTCCGCGACTTCCTGCCGAACGGCCCCATTCCCTGGCACCGCATCGTCGGCTTCCGCTACCGCGGCGAGGTGCTGTGGGATCGCGCCGCGCGCGTCGATCGTCGCCACGAGGCGCTCGAGGGCACCCTGGGGAGCGGCGCACCGGTTGTGTCGGTCGAGCTGCTCGAGCCGCGCGAGGCCGAGGTGCTGCCTGCCTCTGCGCCGACGTCGGACCTCAGCGAGCGGCCCGTGGTGGTGACGTGGAACGTGCTGAGCGACACCTGGCACGGCGAGCTGATCGATCACCCCGCGCGCTGGAAGCGGCTGCTCGACGAGACCCTGAGCGCCTCGCCAGAGCTCGTCGTCTTCACCGAAGCGACGCAGTCCTTCTTCGCGCTGCTGTGCGTGCACCCCGGGATCCGGGAGCGGTACACGATCGTGTCCAGCGAACACTCCGACGTGGTGTTGCTGTCGCGCGCCACCCCGCTGAAGACGGCTCGCTACGAGCTGGCGCCCGGCCGTGAGGTGCTCACCTGCGCGTTCGACGAGCTCGTGCTCGCCGGGGTTCACCTGCCCAGCGATCGGGAGGGCAGCCGGCGCGCCGAGCGGGAGCGCGACCTCGAGCGGATCTGCCAGACGCTCCTCGGCTCGGGCTCGCTCGTGATCGCCGGCGACCTCAACGCAGCGGACGACGAGCTGCGGCGCCCGGGAGCGCTCGACGCATGGGCCACCGCCACCCCCTCAGCGCCCGGGCTCACCTATGACGTCGAGCGCAACCCGCTCGCCGCCGCGCTCACGAAGCGGGGCCGCTCGGGTCGGCTCGATCGCATCCTCGTCTTCGGCGACCGGCTGACGGCGCGCGAGGCGCGGCTGCTCGGCACGGGGCCTCAGCACCTGTCAGATCACTTCGGGCTCGTCGCGTCGCTCGAACCCACGGCCCGGCGGGTGACGTCGCACCGCACCGCGGTCGTGCTGCTGCCGCCGGCCGAGGCCTGGGGCCCCCTGCAGAGGCTCCGCGCCCGCTTCGACGAACGCTTCGAGCGCTGGCCGCCGCACGTCACCCTGCTCTACGGCTTCGTCGAGGGACCGCAGCTCTCCCCCGCCATCACCCGACTGGCCGAGGCGGCGGCCGGCCTCACGCCGCTGGAGCTCTGCTTCGATCGCGTGATCACCTTCGAGCACGAGACGAGCACCACCGTCGCTCTCGCGCCGTCGAACCCGGCTCCGCTGCGCGCGCTCCAGGCGCGACTCGTCGAAGCGTTCCCGTTCTGCCTCGAGCAGAACCGCGGCGAAGGCGGCACCTTCACGCCGCACCTCTCGCTGGGGCGGGTGGGCAGCGCAGGTGACCTCCAGACCCTCCGTCGGGAGGCCGCCACCCTGGGCCTGACGTTCCCGGCCCACGCGCTCACCGTCCTCGAGCGACCGGCGAACACGTTCGAGGTGCGCGCGACCATCGACCTCGGAGCTCGCGGCGCTGAGCGCCCACCAGCCGTCCTGCGCCCGCCCGACGAGCTGGAGCGGACCGTCCGGGCGGCGGTGGAGGAGACCTTGCGCGAGCTCGACCTGGAGGCTTCCGTCGAGCCCTTCGGCTCCCGCGCCTGGGCGCCGAGCCTCACCGGCAGCGATCTCGATCTGCTCGTCACCTTGAAGCGAGGCGCGAACACGATCCTCGACGTGCTTCAGCAACGGCTCGCGCCCGCGCGGCGCGTCTCGGCTCAGGTGCTGCGCGGCGAGCGCTTCGACGTCGTCGCCATCGACGCTGACGCCGGGGACGAGGACTCCCGACGCTTCTCGCTCGGGGTCGCCGACGCACGGCGGCTGCGCGACCGGCTCGAGCGGCACGGGCGCGCGCAGCTCTTCGATGCGGTCATTCCGCGGCTGAGGGCGTGGAGCCGGCGGCGCGCCCTCGAGGGCAACGCGTTCGGCTACTTCGGCGGCATCGGCTGGGGCGTGCTGCTGGCGAGCCCCCTGCTTCACGATCCAGAGCTCTGCGGCGTCGGGCCCGGTGACGCGTTTCAGGCCTGGGCGCGCTGGGCCGCGCGGCTCGACCGACGAGCCCTGGTGTGCCTGGACCCGTCGCCCCGCTTCGAGGCCGATGGCTTCACCGTGCTCAGCCCTGCCCAGCCCTGGCGACCGATCACCAGGGCCCTGATCGCCTCCACGTCCGCGACGCTGCTGGACGAGCTCGCCCATGTTGGGGAATGGGAGACAAGCGAGGCGATCGACGTGAACGCCTGGCTGACCTTCCGCGGCCCGGCGACCGAGGTGGGCGCCTGGCTGCAGCGGTGTCTGTCGATCGTCTCCGCCCTCGACCGCGAGCTGGGGCCGGTGCTCCGCGTGCGCGGGGAAGCGCCCCTCGTCCGCGAAGGCGAGTTCACCAGCCGCGTGGGGCTGCGCACGAACGACACTGCCAGGGCGCAGGCGCTCGCCTCGCGGCACTTGAAGCGGCTCGAGCTGTCGCAGGTCCGGGTGTTCGTCGACAGGCCCTGACCCGTCAGCCCTTCAGCTTGAGATCGATCTGCCGCGCCGCGGAGATGGAGTGCCCAAGGAAGCGGGCGCCCACCTCGAGGAAGCGGTTGGGCGTGTCGGTGACGAGGTAGTGCCGCTCGGTCGCCAACCGCTCGCGCTTGAGCAGGTCGCGCTCTTCGAGGATCTCGGCCACCCGATCGGCGGTCGCGTGCGCCGAGTCCACCAGGGTCACCTTCGGCCCCGCGACCTGCTGGATCACCTGCGCCAGCAGCGGGTAGTGGGTGCAGCCCAGCACCAGCGTGTCCACCCCGCGGGTGAGCAGGTCACCGCCGAGGTACTTCTCGGCGACCAGGCGCGGCACCTCACCCTCCGTCCAGCCCTCCTCGGCCAGCGGAACGAAGAGGGGGCAGGCCTGCGTGTGCACCTCGAGGTCGGTCCGGGTCGAGGCCAACGCGTCCTGGTAGGCGCCGGAGGCGATGGTGCCGGGTGTGCCGATGACCGCGATCTTCCCCGTCTTCGTGGTGTGCGCGGCCACGGTGGCGCCTGGCGTGATGACGCCCACGACCGGAATGGGGAGCCGCTCCCGGAGCGCCGGCAGGGCCATCGCCGAGGCCGTGTTGCACGCCACCACCAGCATCTTCACGCCGTACTCGAGCAGCACCTCGGCGTTGGCCAGGCTGTACTTCGTCACCACCTCGGGCGACTTGGTGCCGTAGGGCACCCGCGCGGTGTCTCCCAGGTACACGGTGGACTCGATGGGGAGCCGCTCGATGAGGGCCTTCAGCACGGTGAGGCCGCCGACGCCCGAGTCGAAGACGCCGATGGGGCTGTGTTTGTCGAACCGCATGGAGTCACGCCGTAGCACACCGCGGGCCGGGGGAGCGCCGAGGGCAGAAACGGCGACGGGCGCAGGCTCCGAAGAGCCCACGCCCGCGTGACGACGACGCCAGGGCTACTGGAGGACGACCTGTTGGCCCATCGCCTCGGACTGGGCGAACACGCCGGCCTGCACCTGGAGCACCGGAACGCCGCCCGTGCGCCCCGACTGGTACGTGTACGAGTTCCCCATGATGGGCGCCTGCAGGTACACCTCGTAGTTGCCCGCCTCGAAGTAGGGGAAGAACGTGCCCTGGAGGTTGTTGGGGCTCGTGCACGGGACCTGCTGGCCCGCGGTCGGGTTGCCCTGAGCGTCAGCGAACACGTAGCGCTGGGTCTGCTGGTTGCGGAAGTTCACGAAGACGCTCGGGACGTTCGCCTGCGTGCAGGTGAGCGTCACGCCCTGGTTCAGGAACGTCCAACGAATGGGCAGGCTGCCGACGATCCACTGCATCTGGAAGGTGTGAGCAACCGAGCCGCCGGGAGTCACCGTCACCGAGTGCGTCGCGCGCAGGTACGAGAAGCCGGTGCTGTCCTGCGCGATCAGATCGATGGTGTGCGCTGCACCACCGGTGAGGTTGTCGATGGTGATGGCCGCCTGGGGACTGGCCGCGGTCTGGTTGCCACGCACGCAGTCGATGGGCTGTGCGGTCGCGCTGTCGATGCTGACCAGCACGCGCGACACGGTGCGGCCTCCAGCCACGTCGCCGACCTGGTTGCACGCGAGGTTGTTGGGGAACACCCACGAGATGAGCGCCGAGCCGGTGGCGTTCGCGGTCGGCTGCAGGGTCACCGACACCGAGACATCGCCGTTGACGACGAGGCTCGAGGAGCCCGCGTAGATGACCCGTCCCGTCGCGTCGAGGCCCTCGACGGTCACGTCGTACCGGCCACCACGGAAGTTGTAGAGCGTGATGCCCGCGACGTTGTTCTGAATGCACGGATAGAGGCCGTTGTTCTCGAGCCGCGCGCCGGGGATCGACACCCGCACGGTCTGCACCTGGGGAACGAACATGCAGGGCTGCCCGTTGAACGACCACAGCACCGTGATGTCGCCGGCGCGGTTCGACCCTCCACCGCCTCCGACGATGATGCAGCCCGATGAGAGAACGGAGACCAGAACGACGGCCGCGAGCGAGTGGAGTGAGCGTGTCATGACCTCTCCTGACGAGGGTTCGTCGACGGTATTCAGATTCAACATGGCAAATGCCTGATTCTCCAGAGGTTTGTTGTAACCCCCGATCGCCTCTGGTAGCCCGGCGCCCCTGATGCTGGCCGCGATCAACTACCTGGATGTCCTGAAGAGTGCGTCGGCGATCGAGCTGGCGGTGCTGCTCCTGCTCGGGGGCGCGTCAGCCTGGTCGTGGGCGCTCATCGCCATGAAGTGGCTGCAGCTGCGCAAGGCGCGCACCGAGTCGGTCACCTTCCTCGACACGTTCTGGAAGTCGAATCGGCTCGACGCCATCTACACCTCGGCCCAGAAGCTCGAGGCCAGCCCCCTCTCCCGCGTCTTCCGCGCCGGCTACGAGGAGCTTTCGAAGCTCGCCCAGCAGAAGCAGAACGCCGAGGGCGCGATGAGCGAGCGGCTCGGCGGCATCGAGAACATCGAGCGGGCGCTCCAGCGCGCGTCGCTCCAGGAGATCACCACGCTCGAGGCGCACGTCTCGTTCCTCGGCACCGTCGGCAGCACCGCACCCTTCGTGGGCCTGTTCGGCACGGTGATGGGCATCCTCGGCGCCTTCAACGAGATCGCCGAGAAGGGCAACGCCACCATCGCGACGGTCGCCGCGCCCATCGGCAACGCCCTGCTCGCCACGGCCGCCGGCCTCTTCGCCGCCATTCCCGCGGTCGTTGCCTTCAACTCGTTCCTCTCGAAGATCAAGATCTTCGACACCGAGATGTCGAACTTCTCGAACGACTTCCTCAACATCGTGAAGCGCCACTTCTTCAAGTGAGGCCAACGCCATGGGCATGAGCACCGGCAAGGGCGGCGGCCGCACCACGATGGCCGAGATCAACGTCACCCCGATGGTGGACGTGATGCTCGTGCTGCTGATCATCTTCATGGTGACCGCGCCCCTCATCCAGCAGGGCGTGAAGGTGAACCTGCCGGCGACGAAGGCGCAGCCGGTGGAGGCGTCGGACAAGAAGATCGTGCTGTCCATCGACGCCAACAAGAAGGTCTTCATCGGCGAGGTCGAGATCGAGCTGGCCGAGCTCGAAGAGAAGCTGAAGGCGAACGCGAAGCTGCAGGCCGAGAAGGAGCTGTACCTGCACGCTGACCGCGACCTGCCCTACGGCATCGTGGTGGACGTGATGGCGTCGGCCCAGCGCGCGGGCGTCACCAACGTGGGGATGATCACGGACCCGATGGGCACCCCGAAGGTGTCCAACGACAAGCCGAAGAAGCCGTGAGCGCCCGAACCGAGAGCCTGCTGCAGCCACGCCCGACGCCCCTGAAGGGCTTCGTCGCGTTGTCCGTGGCGGCGCACATCGTCTTTCCGGTGCTCCTCACGATCATCGGGTGGCTGATCGCGCCGCCGAAGGTGGCCCTCGACCCGCAGCCCATCAAGGCGTCGCTCGTCCGGCTCGGGAAGAAGCGTGACGAGAAGCTGCTCCCTCGGAAGGAGGAGCCGCCTCCCCCCCCTCCAGCCGCCGAGAAGACCGCGCCCGCCGTCACCCCCGCGCCGCCCGACAAGGCCGTCGCCATTCCCTCGAAGGACGCGAAGGCCGACCCGAAGAAGGACGCCGCGAAGGAACCGGCGAAGGACGCGAAGAAGAGCCTGTTCGACGCCTTCAACAAGACCGGTCGCCCCACGCCTGACGAGCCCGAGGGCGACCCCGATGGCGACAAGGACGGCGACTCGTCGAAGCAGGAAGGCGAGCGCTACTTCGGCCTGCTGAGCGCGGTCGTGAAGCGGAACTATGACGTGTCCGACACGATTCCCGAGGGCGAACGCCGCACCCTTCGGGCCACCGTCGTCATCAAGCTGGGCGTCACCGGCGAGCTGGTGGACGTCGAGCTGAGCAAGGGCTCGGGGAACGAGCTCTTCGACGCCGCCGTCGTCGGCGCAGTCAAGAAAGCAGCGCCGTTCGGCCCTCCCCCCGCGCACCTGCGTGACTCCCTGAAGAAGAACGGTGTGGCGCTCGTCTTCTCGCCGTAACCTCGCTCACCGACGTCGAATCTCCCTCTGGAGCCCCTGCCCATGAAGACGCCGCTGCGCCTCGCCGCCCTTCTCGTCGTCACCGCTGTGCCCGCGCTCGCGCAACAACCCGTCATCGAGATCTCGGGCGCGAACTTCAGGCCGATGCCGCTGGCCCTGCCGGTGCCTCTCGCGCAGGACGACGGGGCGAAGGGGGCCACCGCCGAGTTCGACGCCGCGCTCCAGTTCGACCTGCAGGCGTGTGGCCTCTTCCAGGTCCTCGATCGCAAGTCGTACCTGTCGGACTCGAAGGAAGGCGTGACCGCGAGCACCATCACCTTCCAGAACTGGCTCAACGTCGGCGCCGAGTCCCTGGTGAAGACGCAGCTCTCGAAGGACGGTGAGAACCTGCGCGGCGATCTGCGCCTCTTCAACGTCAACGCGGGGCGCGAGGAGCTCAAGGTGAGCGAGGCCGTGCCACTCAAGGACGCGCGCCGCCTGGCCCACAAGCTGGCGAACGCCGTCTACAAGCACTTCACGAAAGAGACCGGCCCCTTCGAGTCCCGCATCGCCTTCGTGCGCAAGAGCGCCTCGGGGAAGGACGTGTACGTGGCCGACTGGGACGGGAAGAACGCCTCCGCGGTCTCGAACGGCAACATCAATGTGCTGCCCGCGGTCGCGCCCGATCGATCGGTGGCCTTCACCTCGTACAAGCGCGGCAAGCCCGAGCTCTTCATCGGGCGTGGCGGTGCAGAGGCCACCCTGCTCGTGTCGAACGGGCGCATGGTGTCGGGGGTGGACTTCTCGCCCGACGGCAAGCGCATCGCGTACTCGGTCGCCGATGGAGAGAACGCCGAGATCTGGGTCGCGAACGCCGACGGCAGCGGCGGCACGAAGGTGACCGACACGAAGTACTTCCTCAACTCGTCGCCGAGCTGGTCGCCGGACGGGAAGAAGCTCGCCTTCGTGTCGAACCGCGCCGGCTCGCCGCAGGTGTACGTCATGAACGCCGACGGGAGCGACGTGAAGCGCCTCACCTTCCAGGGCAACTACAACCAGACTCCCGCGTGGAGCCCGCGCGGCGACCTCATCGCCTTCACGGCGCGCGACGAGCGCAACGCGTTCGATCTCTTCACGGTCGAGGTCGCGACGGGGAAGATCAAGCGGCTCACCCAGGACGCGAAGAACAACGAAGAGCCCTCGTTCTCGCCGAACGGCCGCCTCATCCTCTTCACCTCGACGCGGGGCGGCTCGAAGTCGCTCTACGTGATGACGTTCGAGGGGAACAACCAGGTCGCGCTGCCGCTCGACAAGGGCGACTTCACGACGCCCGACTGGGGCAGCTGAGGCTCAGCGCGAGAACGGCTTGAAGAAGCGCCAGAGCTCGGCCGAGGCGTCCATGTCCTGCGAGACGCGGCCCACGAGCCTCGCCGGCAGGTAGCGATCACCGCGCGGCCACGTGTGACCGCCGCCCTTCACCACGTCGAGCCGCACCGCCGACCCGCCGCTGCAGCCGCTCACCTCGCGACGCTCGATCGTCGTCCCGTCGTCGGGCGCGGCGTCGGGCAGCGCGGTGACCACGGGAGTCCCAGGACAACCGTCGAGCTGCAGCCACCGCGCGAAGGTCGCCTCGGCGCCGATGGCCCTGCCCCGCCCGCCCTGCAGCTCACCGCCGACGAACGGGACGATGGGGTCGGTGTCTCCCGCGACGATCGCGACGGGCGTCGGCCTGGCTGGCACGCACCGGGTCGCGAAGTCTTCGCCCATGAAGCCGGTCACGGTGCCCACGGCGGCGAGCTTCTCGGGGACGAGGCAGGCCAGCGTGAGGGCCATGAAGCCGCCATTCGACATGCCGGTGACGTAGACGCGCCGCGCGTCGGCCCGCCCGTTCTTCACGAGCTCGTCGATGAGGGCCGAGAGGAAGGCCACGTCGTCGACGCCCTCCTTCGAGGCCGGCGAGGTGCCGCGGCCGTCGGCCCACGAGCGCCCGATGCCGTCGGGGTACACGACGATGAAGCGCTCCTGCTCGGCCAGCGCGGTGAGCGACGTCAGCGTGAGCATCTGCGCGCCCGTGCCCAGCCGCCCGTGCAGCGCGAGCACGAGCGGGAACGGGCCCGGCCCATCGGGGCTCCACGAGATGTACGTGCGAACACGGCCACCGGACTCGAGCCGTCCCTGAGCGTGACCCGGGGCGGACGAGGGCCGGTGTGCGCACGTCCAGCAGAAGGCGCCGCTGAGCGCGACGACGGTGAGGGCGATGGGCAGCCGGAAGCGCTTCACTCGCGCATCAACGTCGCGCCCCAGTGGTAGCCCGCGCCGAGGCCGACGAAGCAGACGAGATCGCCCTTCTTGATGCGGCCAGCCTTCCGGCACTCGTCGTACGCGATGGGGATCGTCGCGGCCGTCGTGTTCCCGTACCGCTGGATGTTGTTGTACACGCGGTCGTCGGGCAGCTTGAGCGCCTTCTGCACCCCCTCGGAGATGCGCAGGTTCGCCTGGTGCGGGATGAGCAGGTTGATGTCGTCGAGCTTCACGCCCGCCTTCGCGCAGACCTCGAGCACCGCCTCGGGCATTCGCGTCACCGCCATCTTGAAGACGTTGCGGCCGTCCATCACCGGCACGAACCGACCCTCGCGCACGTGCTCCTCGGAGAAGTACGGGCGATAGGCGAAGCCGGCCGACGGCACGTAGAGCGCCTCGGGGTTCTTGCCGTCCGAGTGCAGCGAGAAGCCCAGCAGGCCGCGCTGCGGATCATCGGTGGGGCCCATCACCACGGCGCCGGCCGCATCGCCGAAGAGGACGAGCAGGTGGCGGAACTTCGAGTTCCAGTCGCGCTCTTCCTGGCTGATCGCCTCGTTCGAACGGCCCATCACCACGTCCCACCCCTTCTTGCTGAAGGGCATGAACCCGGAGTGGATCTCGGCGCCGATGAACAACAGCCGCTTCGCCTGGCCGGCGCGGATGAGCGCGTCGCAGACCTGCAGGCCGTAGACGAAGCCTGAGCACTGCTGGCGGATGTCGAGCGCAGGGATGTGGCCGAGGCCGAGCTTCGACTGCACCAGGCTGCCGAGGCCGGGGAAGTAGTAGTCCGGCGTCATGGTGGCGACGACGATGTAGTCGATCTCCTCGGCCTTCACGTTCGCGTCGGCCAGCGCCTTCTTCGCTGCCCCCACGGCGAGATCGCTCGTGGCCGTGCCCTCGTTCACGAAGTAGCGCTCCTGAATGCCCGAGCGCTCGCGGATCCACTCGTCCGACGTGTCACACACCTTCGACATGCGCTCGTTGGGCACCAACGTCTCGCCCGTGACGAAGCCCGACCCGAAGATCCTGGTGAACGCCTGCATGCCGACCTCGATTCCTGAGAAGAAAGACGGGCGGCTTATCGATTGACCCTGCTCATGGCGCAAGCACCCCGAGACGACACGTTGCGTCAGCGCCTCCCATGGCCTGCGACCTGCAATCACCCTGCGCGTGAAGGCGAAGCGAGTCGTCGAGACCACGGTGGAAGAGAGCGGACCGGCCATGGGTGCGCAGGCGGAGTCGCTGCTGGCGTTGTGCGGCGCCAGCGTGCGGGACGGGCAGGTGTTGATCGTCCAGCGCGCGGGGGTGGTGCTGGGCGTTGGCGTCCTGCGGCTCGCGGCGCCAGACGCCGAGATCGTCGCCCTCGTCACCGATCCCAACTACCGACACCACGGCGTGGGCCGGCTGCTGGTTCGAGAGATGGCGCGCCGGGCGCGGGTCGCAGGCTGTGCCCGGCTGCGCGTGCGCCTGCGCCGCAGCGACGACGCTCCGCTCGCCTTCTTCGCGCGCCTGGGCTTCGAAGACACCCACGTCGCGTTCGATCTGCCGCTGTGAAGGTGGCAGAAGCGGTGGCCGCGTGAAGCACCTGTTCGCCCTCGACCCCGACGTCATCTTCCTGAACCACGGCAGCTTCGGCGCGTGTCCGAGGGTGGTGCTGGCGGAACAACAGCGCCTGCGGGACCGCCTCGAGGCTGAGCCCGTGCGCTTCTTCATGCGCGAGTACGAGCCGATGCTGGACAGCGCCCGAGCCGCCCTGGGGCGCTTCCTGGGCTGCCAGGCCGACGATCTCGCCTTCGTCACCAACGCCACCACCGCGGTGAACTGCGTGCTGCGCAGCCAGCCGTTCTCGCCCGGCGACGAGCTGCTGCTGACGAACCATGGCTACAACGCCTGCACCAACGTCGCGCGCTTCGTGGCGGAGCGGACGGGCGCACGCGTGACCGTCGCCCCGGTGCCCTTCCCTGTCACGTCGCCGGAGCAGCTCGTCGAGGCCGTGCTGGCGGCGGTGACGGCGAAGACGAAGCTCGCGCTGATCGACCACGTGACGAGCCCGACCGCCATCGTCTTCCCCATCGCGCCGCTCGTCCGCGCGCTCGAGGATCGAGGCGTCAGGGTGCTGGTGGACGGCGCCCACTCGCCCGGGCAGACCGCGCTCGCGCTCGACACGCTCGGCGCCTCGTACTTCACGGGCAACCTGCACAAGTGGACCTGCGCACCGAAGGGCGCGGCGTTTCTCCACGTGCGGCGAGACCTGCAGGCGGAGATCAGGCCTGCCACCATCAGCCACGGCGCCAACGCCCAGCGCACCGATCGCAGCCGCTTCCGCGTCGAGTTCGACTGGCAGGGCACCCACGACCCGACGCCCTTCCTCACCGTGCCGTTCGCGCTCGACGCCGTCGGGGCGCTGGTGCCCGGCGGCTGGGACGAGGTTCGCCAGCGAGGCCACACCCTCGTCCTCGAGATGCGCGCGCTGGTGCTCGAGGCGGTCGGAGGCGCGCCTGCGGTGCCCGACGCGCTGATCGGCATGATGGCGACCGTGCCGCTGCCCGACGCGAAGACGGGCCAGGGGGCGCTGCCCGGCATGGGCGCGCTCGATCCGCTCCAGAACGCCCTCTGGGAGCGCCACCGCATCGAGGTGCCGATCTTCACCTTCGAGGGCCGTCGGTGCCTGCGCGTGTCAGCCCACCTGCACTCGTGCCTCGACGACGCGCGGGCGCTCGCGGCCGCGCTGCCCTCGCTCCTCTGACGCGGCGTCGGGAAAACGATGGGCGCAGGAGGAAGCCGGGGTAGTCTGCCCCCTCTCGTGAGCCGCTACGCCGCCATCGACATTGGGACGAACTCGGTGCTCCTGCTCGTCGCCGAGCGCGAGGCCGACGGGCGATGGCGCGCGCTCGAGGAGCGGGCCGAGATCACCCGCCTCGGCAAGGGCGTCGATCAGACGAAGCTGCTGTCGGCTGACTCCGTCGAGGCGACGCTCGAGGTCGTGGAGCGCTTCGCGGCGGAGGCCCGCACGCTCGGCGCGAAGGGCATCGCGGTGAGCGCCACCTCGGCCGCGCGCGACGCGACCAACGGTCGGCAGTTCCTCGACGCGGTGAACGCCAGGGCGCAGGTGAAGGTCGAAGTGCTGGCCGGAGACGAAGAGGCGCGGCTGTCGTTCGCCTCGGCGCACGCTGACTTCGGCGGCAAGGCGCCCCTCGTCGTCATCGACATCGGTGGAGGCTCGACCGAGTTCATCTTCGGCGAGCCCTCGGGCGCCATCTCGTTCCGCAGGAGCTTCGACGTCGGCGCCGTGCGCATGACCGAGCGCTTCATCCGCTCCGATCCGCCCGCGCCCGACGAGCTCGCCTCGATGGAGGCGGCGCTCCGCGACACCTTCGCCGCCCTGCCCCGCCCGCCGGTCGGCTTCCAGCTCGTCGGCGTCGCAGGCACGGTGACGACGGTGTGCGCGGTGGCGAAGAAGATCGAGCCCTACGACGCCGCCCTGGTGCACGGCGCGACGCTCAGCCGCGCTGACGTCGAGGCGACCGTCCAGCGGCTGGCCCACCTGCCGCTGCCGCTGCGCCGCACGATCCCCGGCCTGCAGCCGAAGCGCGCGGACGTGATCGTGGCTGGAGGCCTCATCCTTCGAACCGCCATCGACTGCCTCGACGCTGCCGGAGTGACCGTGAGTGATCGCGGGCTGCGCTGGGGGCTCCTCACCGACCGGTTCGGGAACGCTCCGTGAGCCCCCCGGCGGGCGCCCCGCCCGCGCGCTCCGCGGCGCCTGGGGCCGTGTTCGCGCTCATCGTCCTGACGGCGATGAACATGCTGAACTACGTCGATCGCTGGGTGCCGTCGGCGGTGAAGTCGCTCTTCAAGGAAGACCTCTCGCTCACCGACGCCGAGACGAGCTGGCCCCTCACCGCCTTCGTCTTCGTGTACATGATCGCGAGCCCGATCTTCGGCGCGCTCGCCGAGACGAAGAACCGCAAGGTGCTCATCGCCGCCGGCGTCGCCGCGTGGTCGCTCGCCACGGCCGCCGCCGGCCTCGCCACCGGCTTCTGGTCGCTCCTCGTCGCGCGCGCGCTGGTCGGCGTCGGCGAGGCGGCCTATGCGACCCTCGCGCCGTCGGTGCTCGCGGACTTCTTCCCCCCCGAGAAGCGAAACCGCGTCTTCACCGTCTTCTACGTCGCGATCCCCGTGGGCTCGGCGCTGGGCTTCGTGCTGGGCGGGCTGCTCGGCACCGCGTACGGCTGGCGCACGGCCTTCTATGCCGTCGGGCTCCCTGGCCTCGCGGTGGCTGGCCTCGCGCTGCTCATGAGGGACCCGGTGCGCGGCGCGTTCGACGAGGCCCCGCCCCGCCAGGTGCCCTTCTCCGAGGCCGTTCGACTGCTGGTGCGGAACCCGATCTACGTCAACACCGTCGCCGGCTACACGCTCGTCACCTTCGCCACCGGCGGCATCGGCGACTGGTTCGCCGAGTTCCTGCATCGGGTGCGCGGCATGGGGCTCGAGCAGGCGACCTCGGCCATCGGCGCGTCGGCGGTGATCGGCGGCCTGCTCGGGACCGCCCTCGGCGGGCTGGTGGCCGATCGACTCGTCGGCGTGACGCGCCAACCCTACCTCGCCGTCTCAGGCCTCTTCATGGTTCCGGCCACGCTGCTGGTGTGCCTCGCCCTGTTCGTGCTGCGCGACCCCTTCGCGATCGTGATCGCCGTCGTCGTCGCGCAGGTCTTCGTCTGGGCCTACAACGCGCCGGTCAACGCCCTGCTGGTGAACAGCGTCGAGCCGGGGCTCCGCGCGCGGGCCTTCGGCCTGTCGATCCTCTGCATCCACGCGCTGGGTGACGCCATCTCGCCGCCGATCATCGGCACCATCTCGGACGCGACGGGCAACCTCACCGGCGCGCTCGTCATCGTCCCCATCACCCTCGCGATCGGCGCCGTCATCTGGCTCTGGGGCTGGCGGAAGCTCGCCGAGCCGAAGGCCGCCCCTGCTGGCTGACTCGTTCAACTCCGCCGTCGCTCGGTCGGGCGCCTCGCGAATTCCGCCCGCCCTGCGCTCAGGTGCTGGCGTCGTCGAGCTTCGGCTTGAGCTCCTGCACGAGCGACTGGATCTCTTCCTGCAACCGCTCGCCGTGGAAGAGCAGGTGCTGCCTCAGGCTCGAGCGGTTCCCGATGCGCAGGAACGCCAGGGCGTCGTTGAGCGCCGCGCGCCGTCGCTCGAGGAAGTAGCGGGTGAAGAGCGCCAGCGGCAAGGCGCCCACCAGCGCGACCACCAGCCCCACCGTGCCGCCGATGGCCCAGCCCCCAACGGACACCAGCGTCCACCACGCCGGCACCATGACGAGGGCCGAGACGAGCTTCAGCGTCGCGACCCGATCGCGTGACACCGGCGCCACCATCGCCAGCAGCCGCAGCGCCATGAAGGGCACGAAATAGAGCGCCACGCCGAGCGCGAAGAGCGGGAAGCCGAGCACCAGCGCGCCGAGGTTCCGCACCACGAACCACCCCACCTGCCGGCCGCGGTAGGTCACCCGCAGATCGCCCGGTGAGGCGTTGATCACCTCGAGGCGCGCGCGGAACGAGAGGATGTCTTCCTTGAGATCGTCGAAGCGATCAGGCTGCTCGTTGCGCAGCAGCGAGGCCCCCTTCGAGAAGAGCCGCAGGCGCTCCGGGTCCTTCTCGCGGTGGCCGTTGCGGAGCGCGAAGAGCTGGTCGGCGGTCTCGATGAGGCCGAGATCCTCCCAGTGCTCGAGGTTGATCGTCACCGAGCGCAGCGCCTCACCCACGCGATCGGTGAGCGATCGCACCCACTCCTGCTCGGCCTCGGGCGTGAGCTCAGCGACGGCCTCGACGAGCAGGGCCTGGCCGACCTCGATGTGCACGCGGCTCTTGAACCGGTGCTTCTGCTCGTAGGTGAGCCCGATGGGGATGATGCGCATCGCCTTGCCCTGCTTCGCGACCTTCAGCGCGATGCGGGCGCAGCCGGTCTTGATCTCCGAGAGCTGCGGCGCCGAGTGCGACTTGCCTTCGGGGAAGATAGTGATGGCGCGGCTCGCCGCGAGCGCGTTGGCCGCGGTGTCGAGCGTGCCCTCGTTCTTCTCCATCAGGCCGGGGTGATCCTGCTTGCGGTACACCGGCAGCGCGTCGATGCCCCTGAGCAACCACCCCAGCACGGGCGCCCGGAAGAGCGGCTCACGCGCCAGGAACGTCACCTGTCGATCGGTGATCACGAAGACCAGCGCGGGGTCGATGAGGCTGTTCGGGTGGTTGCCCACGAACATCACCGGCCCCGAGAGGTCGTCGGTGTGGCGCACCACCTCGACCCGGTAGAAGAGCCGCAGCGCGAACGCGACGATGCCTCTGACGAGCCGGTAGAACACGCGGGGCACACCATACTCCCTGCCGCCCGCCGCCAACGCATTTCGCGCTCGGCCGTCGCGGTGGCGGGCTCAGAACACCCCGATGTTGAAGTGCGCCACCACGCGCGGCTCGTTGATGATCAGGTCCGGCGCCAGGTTGACGCCCACGTCCACCGCCAGCGGCCCGATGGGGGTGACGTAGCGCACCCCGCTGCCGAGCACGTAGCGCAGGCGGGTGACGTCGGTGGGCATCGCCAGCCACAGGTTGCCGGCTTCGAAGAAGACGCCGATGTCGAACACGCTGAAGCCGGGGAAGCGCACCTCGGCCTTCGCCAGGCCGAAGAACTCGCCGCCCTCCGAGGGGATCTGCCGGCCGGCCGCGACGGTGTTGGCCGCCGAGCTGCACCCGTCCTTCGTGGCGAGCACCTGACAGGCCCCGATCTCGCCGCGGTACTGGGCGCGCCGGTCTTCGGCGATCAGCTGATCCTCGTTGAAGCCGCGCATCGACGTCGCGCCGCCGAGGAAGAACCGCTTCACCGGGGGCGTCACGGCGTCAGCCACGAGCGGGACGATGCGCCCCCCCCGCAGCGAGAGCGCCAGCACCACCCGCTGCGAGAGGGGGATGTAGCCGGTCGCCAGCGCCGAGGTCTTGAAGAACGAGACGGGCACCGGCCGTTCCACGCTGCTGCCCGGCGCGATCGGCGTGCCCGCGTACAGCGCGCCCGTGATCTCCGCCGAGCCCTGCACCAGCACGCCCTTGCGCGGCGAGAGCGCGTTGTCGCGCAGATCGAACGTGGGCTGGAAGCGCACCGTCTGCAGCGCGAAGGTCCCGAAGAGGAACCGCAGGCGCTCCTGATCGACGAAGGTGAGCGGGACCGTGTTCGAGCGCGCGCTGGTCTCCTGCACCCGGGCCCACTCCAGCTCGTATTGCAGGGCCGCCGTCACCTTGAGGCGGGTGTCGATGCGGGGGATCTCGAAGCTCCGGGTCCAGTCGATGCTGGGCACGCCGGCCCACCGCGTGAAGCGGAACTGCGGGCGGAACACGCGCTCGCCGACCACGTCCACCCGCCAGCCGATGTCGAAGGGCAACAGCCCCCGGTTCTGCACCGACAGGTTTCCACGGCCGCCGAGCTGCGTGACGGCGTCGAGATCGCTGACGTCGACGTTGCGGTTGAGCGCAGGGAACGAGAGCGCGAACCAGTTGATCTGCGCCCGCAGGGCCAGGTTGACCGCCTTGCCACCCAGGTTCGGCGCTGCCGCGTCGAGCACCACGCGCGGACCTTCGGCGAGGAAGTACCCCAGGCCCACCTCTCCGGACAGGCGCGGGCGCTCCTTCACCTTGAGCAACACCGTCTTGAGGGGCTCCGCGCGCTCAGGCGCCAGCGTCTCGACCTCGACGGTGCGGAAGATGCCCGTCGCGAGCAGGTTGCTCTGCGTCGTGAAGAGGCTCTCGCTGTCGAGCGGCTGCCCCTCCCGCATGGTGGCTCTGCGCAGCACGACCTCCTCGTCGGTGCGCTCGGCGCCGACCGGCAGCACCGTTCTCACCCGCACCTGGGGGCCCGCCGACACCTTCAGCACGCAGTCGGCGTGTTCCCCCGTGCCGTCCACCGACCAGCTCGTCTCGACGTTGGCGTACAGGTAGCCGCGGCGGGACAGCTCGCGCAGCACGCCCTGGCGGATCTGCTCCAGCGCAGCGACGCTGAACGGACTGCTGGTGCGCACCAGCTCGACCGTCTCCGAGCGGAAGCCCAGCGGAACGCCCTGCATCGACACGAGCCGGAACCTGGCCTGGGGACCCTCGACCACCGCCAGCTTCGTGACGGCCCGACCACCCGACCGCTCGACCGCCTCGAGCGCGACCGAGGCCTGCAGGTACCCCCGCTCGCGATACAGCGCCGTCATCGCCTTGAGCCCCTCGACGTAGGCCTCTTCGTCGAGCACGGAGAGCGGCGGCGGGTTGGGGAAGTCCTTCGCGAACGAGGGCGCGGTGCGGCCCTCCAACGCGAGCGGATCGCCGGTGCCGTGCGCTTCGATGATGCCTGCGGGGGTGGCGGCCTCGATGACCCGCGCGAGCACGTCTCTCAGCTCAGCCGCGGGGATCGCCTTGTTCCCCGAGAGCCGCACCTCGATGACGCGCACGGGGTCGCCCTCGTCGATGGTGAAGCCCAGCGCCGCGCGGGCGCCGTCCGGAGTGGCCGCCTCGGCCACCGAGACCCGCACGTCGTGAAACCCCCTGAAGCGGTAGAAGCGCTCGAGGCGCCTCGCCAGGCGCGACGAGAGCTGAGCGTCGAGCTGCTCCTCGCCGTCATAGCTGAGCACCGCCGCGAGCGTGGCGTCGGTCAGCCGCCGGTTGCCCGAGAAGACGAGATCGAAGCGGGGGCCGGCGCGCACCGGCACCACCAGGCGCCCGCCCTCGAACACCACCGGCGCGTCCACACGGGCGCGGTAGTAGCGCTCGCGCCGCAGCAGCGACCGCAGCGCCTCCACGCCCGCCTGGGCGACATCGAGGTCGAGCACCTGACCGGTCGCGACGCCCATGGCCCCCAGCAGCCGGTCCGTCGTGAGGCCCGGGTCGCCGGCGATCGTCACGCTCCGGACGAGGGTGGCCGGGCCCGGCGTCACGACGAACCCGACCGCGAGCCCGAACTCGGCGTCGATCGAGGTGTGTCTCACCTTCGCGTCGCGGAACCCGCGCCGTCGCAGCAGGTCGGTCATCGCCTCGGCGGCCTGTTCGCCGCGCTCGGGCCAGTACTCGGCGCCTGCGGTCAGTCGACCGGCGGCGAGCAGATCGGCCCGCAACCCTGGCGGGAGCGCCCCGGTCCCGGTGGGCCCCTCGAAGAAGACGTCGGCAGCGACCCGGCGCGGGAAGAGCTCGAAGACGATCGCGACGCCGGCCTCCTCTGGCTCCAGCCTCGCCACCACGTCCGAGAAGCGCCTCGACTCGAACAGGCCCTCGATCGAGCGGCGCACCGCGCGCCGCGACAGCCGCTGTCCCTTGCGCACGGTGACGAGCTCGGTGATGCGCTCGAGCAGCTTCTCCTCGACGCCGACCGGCAGGCGGAGCTCGACGCGCACCACCTCGGGCCGCTCCAGCTCGGAGAGCGGCGCCTGGGCGATCAGCAGCGCGAGCAGCGACGTCATTCCCATTCGAAGCGGAACCGCAAGTCGACGCCGGGGTTGCCGACCGTCGTGTTCTGGTTCTGGTTGTCCCACTGGGCGCGCGCCGAGACGCTCTGGTTGAAGCGGTACTCGGCCTGCGCGCGGGTGCCCCTGCCCGTCACGGGCTGGGTGACGCCCACCTTGAGGTTGTCGCTGAGCACCTTCGACTCCCACGTCACCGACGGCTCGGCCGTACCCGTCGCCTCGTTGAAGGTGGTGGTGAGCCGCACCTGCTGGTCCTTGAGGCCCACGTTCTGCGAGAGGAACTTCTGCACCTGCCGATCGAGGCCGGTCGCGCTCAAGAAGGCCTCGGCGGCCAGCCCGGCGCCCGCCTGGCCGGCGAGGCGCTCGCGCGTCGTCACGCCGAGGGTCAGCAGCGACACGATGTCGGCCTCGGACAGGGCGGGCTCGGCGGTGAGCGACACCTTCGGGTCCTCGAAGCGGCCAAACGCTTTCACGTTGACGAGGAACTCGCGCACCAGCGTCTGCGCCGAGAAGTCGAAGGTGGGCCACAGGCCGTTGAACTGCAGCACCGCCCGGCCCACCGTGAAGACGTTGTTGCGGAAGAAGGCCCGCGCACCCTCGGCCGCCTCGACCGATCCCACCAGCACCGGCTTCACGTTGGTGCCGGCGAGCTTCAGCTTGCCCAGGAAGCGCGCGCGGGCCAGATCGTTCTCGACGCGCACGTCGTTGCCCGCCGCGATGTCGACGTCGAGCTTGAGCCACTCCTGCGGCTGCTCATCGGACGGCACCGGTCGCTTCCGGGCCGACTCGAGCAGCGAGTCGAGCGTGAGGGACTCGGTGTAGCGCAGCTTCACCACGTCGAGCGCCCCGGAGAGCTGGTACGGCGAGGTGCCGCCCCGGCTCGCCAGGAGCAGCGCGCCCGAGATCGTCGCGGGCACCTTCGGCCGCACCTGCACCGTCACGTCCTCGAGATCGACCTGCAGCTCCATCGCGCCCAGGGAGAGCTTGTCGAGGCGCACGTCGCCGCGCGCCTTGAGCCGCCCATCGTTGAGGAAGCCGTTGACGTCCTGAATGACGATGCGCGACTCCGAGAAGTCGGCGTGGCCGTTCAGCGAGCGCACGGCGAGATCCTGGCCCTTCACGGCCAACCGCGCGTCGACGAGCTCGGCGCTGCCGATGACGGTGGGCGCGGCGACTGGCCCGCCGAACGCCGCCGTGAAGTCGACGCGGCCCGAGGTGCGCTCGACGTCGGGCACGAAGGTGCTCAGCAGCCGCAGATCGACGGCGCCGCGCGAGCGCAGATCGACGCGCGCCGGCCCCCAGCTCCCCTCGGCCGTGAGCTCGGTCGTCGGCCCCTTCATCGCCAGCGCCTTCACCTGAACGGCCCCCGCGTTCCAGGCGAGCTCGACCGGCCCCACGTTCGCCGCCGTCACCTCGCCGCGCGCGACCACCAGCTTCTCGAGGTACGCGGTCGCCCGGGTCTGGGAGAACTCCCGCATCGGCCCCACGGCCGTCACCGCGCCCGCGAGCCCCACCGACAGGCCCTTCGCCGCCGCTGGCAGGAAGGGCCCCAGGTCGGGCAGCTCGACCTTGAAGCTCGAGTCGTACGGCCAGTCGTTCTTCATGCGGAGCCCGAGCCGCCCGTTCACGCCGTTCACCACCTGACCGGTGACGGAGAGATCGCGGCCGAGCAGGGTGAGCGCCAGCTTCATCGGCCCGAGGCGTGCCTGCTTCCACTTCACTTCGTCCGACGTGAGGGTGCCGGTCACCTCGTAGACGTCGGTGGTGCCGCTCACGACGAAGCGCCCCGTGAGGGCGCCGGCCAGGGGCAGCCCTTCGGCGCCAGCGGGATCGACGGCCTCGGCCAGCGAGCCCTCGTCCCACGAGAGGCGGTAGTCGAGCGGCCCGTCGAAGTCCCACACGCCGTCGACGGCCAGTCGCCCGAGGGGCCCCTCGAGGCTGGTGGGGTCGAGCACCAGGCGCTGCCCGTCCTCGAAGCGCAGGATCAGGTTCGCCGCGCCGAGGCGGCGGTCGTAGTACGCGACGTCGGCGACGCGCACCGCCAGCACCCCCGCGAGCTGCCGCGCGGGCGAGTCGATGGCTGCCACCATCGAGACCCGGCCCACCAGCACCTGCTGCAGGTTCTGCATCGACGGCGAGAGATCGAGGAGCAGCTCGACGATGTCCTCCACCCGCCCGTCGGGCAGCTGGATCGACGCGCGGGAATGAAGACCGGTGTCGAGGAAGTCGAGGCCGACATCTCCGAAGAGCTGCGTGCGCCCCTTCTGCGCGACGATGCCCTCGAAGGACAGCGTGTCACCCTCGTAGCGCACCGGGCTCTGAACGACGCCGAGGGAGTAGCCGGCGAACTTGAAGTCGCGCAGCGACGTCTGGCCGGTGATCACCACACGCTCGGACGGCCCCTTCACCTTCACCTGCGCCGAGCCGGTGCCCGACCAGGGCAGCCCGGAGATGCTGCCGAAGTCGGCGAGATCGACCGCCGACGCGAGCGCGTCGATGTCCAGCTCCAGGCCCCCGTCGTCGCGAATGCCCAGCCGCACCGTGCCCCCGACGCGCGTCCGCTGCTCGGCGCCGACGCCCAGCGAGATGTCGTCGAAGACGACGCCCCTGGGGGTCACTCCGAGCGTGAAGGTGCCGCGCGCCGACGAGAACGCGAGGATGTCGGAGCCTGCGCTCTTCGGCGCGTCGAACGCCCGGGCCGCGAGCAGGAACTGGCCGGCCGCGAAGTCGATGGGCCCCGACAACGACACCGTCGGGAGCAGCTGACCCGTCACCTCCCCGCTCACCGTCGCGGGGAAGTCGACCCACGCGCCGGGTACGCTCGCGCGGGCCAGGGTGCGTGCGAGCGACGCGTCCCTGGTGGCGATCCGGGCCTTCACCGGGAAGTTCTCGCGCAGCGCCACCTCGCCCGACACCCGGATCTCGCCGTCGCCCGCGGCGGTCACGAAGTCGTCCACCCGCGCGACGCCGTCGGCGAACGAGAGCTGCGCGGAGAAATCGCCAGGCGTGAAGGGCCCGAGCGCGATCTGGCTCGCGCGCACCTCGGCGCGCACCGACGGCGTCGTGATGGGCCCGGCCGCCGAGACGCGCGCCCAGACCTGCCCTGAGGGCGACGGCAGGTCCAGCCCCAGCCGCGACAGCGCCCCCATCGGCAGGAAGAGCTGGCCGTTCGCGTCCACCTTGGGGACCGGGCGGCAGAGCTCGCGCAGCTCGGCTGACCCCGACACGCTGAGCCCCTCGATCGACAGCTCGGCCTTCTGGATCTCGAGCAGCTGCTCCTCGGCGTCCAGCACCGCCTCGGCGCTCACCCGGCCGACGATCAACCGGCGCGAGCGATCGATCGTCACCACCCCGTGCTTGAGCGACGCGTCCACCTCGCTCGTGCGCCGGCCCACCTTCGCGTGCACGTCGAGGCCGTCGAAGCGCACCTCGCGACCCTCTGGCAGCCGCAGCGTCACCTGGCCGTCGAGCAGCTCGAGCCGGCCGATGCGGATCTTCGCGAGCGCGTCGAGCGCACAGCCCTGCGAGGAGGCGGCGCTCTTCTCGGGCACCTGCACGTCCACCCGGGGCCGAACGACCGACACCTCCTGCAGCGACACCCCGCCGGGGAACAGGCCCGCGAGCGACACCGAGGCCAGCTCGGCGCTCAAGAGCGGCTGCGCTTCATCACCGACCGACAGCTTCTCCAGCTCGACCGAGGCCGTCAGAGGATCGATGACGCACCGCTCGATCCGCACGGGGAGCCCCACCACCTCCGGCGCCCGACTGCGGACCTCGGCGCACACGAAGGCCGCGGCCCGCTCCGAGCGCAGCGCGAGCGCGAGCATGAGCAGGCACAGCGCCACGCCGGCGAGCACCACGCGTCCTCGGCGCCAACGTGCCATGCCTCACGACCCTTCGACTCAACCTCGGCTACAGCTTGCCAAGTCCCTCGAGGTACCGATCGATCTCTGCCAGATCGACCCCCGCGCGGGGCTTCGACGAAGCGGCCGGTCCGGTGTTCTCGTCCGTCGCCGCCTCCACCGGAGTGCCCGGGACGACGGGCAGGGACGCCGGGTCTGGCGGACTGGCAGGCGGCGGTGGCGGGGGACCCTCCGCCTCAGCGACCACGGGCGGCACAGGCGGCGGGGCAGCCGATGCCTGAGGGGTGGTGGGGCGCTCGGTGGACCGGGCCGTCACACCCGAAGGTGACGAGCGCACGGGCGCGAGCCCCGAGGGGCTCGACCTGACCGGGGCGACGAGGCTCGACGGGCTCTTCGGGACGATGGACTGCATGTTGGGCGCCGGCTGCGCGGTGGGAGCTGGTTGGATGCCGGAACCCGATGAGCTGATCGGCCGGGCCACGGCCGCCGGAGACACGACCGGCACGGCCCCGCCCTGGATCGTGGCCGTCACCTGCATGCCCTCGTCGCCCGCGAGGTCGGGATCCCGCCGCACCGCGCTGGGGATTCCCGGCGCAGGCTGGAAAGCGGGCGGTGCGGCCGTCGGCGCCGCTTCGATGGGCGCACCCGGGGGCGCGACCGCCGGGGCCTGCTCCGCGCTTGCCGCGGGTTGGGGAGCTGCTCCGCGGCCCGCCTCGAGTCCCAGGTTGTCGGCGATCTGCTCGATCAACCCTGCCCGGATCTCCTGGCTTCGGGCGAGGAACGCCTCGAACAGCGCGTTGTCGCACAGGGTGTTGATCACCCGCGGCGTGCCGGCAGCGCGCCGGTGAACGGCCTCCATCGCGTCGGGCATGAACGGCGACCGCGCACTGCCCGCCAGCCGCATGCGGTGCTTGATGTACGCCTCCGTCGAGTCCTGGTTGAACGGCTCGAGCCGGTACCGCATGGCGACCCGCTGCGCGAGGGGCGGGTCGAGCTTCAGGTTCTTCTCGATCTCGGGCAGGCCGAAGAAGACGAAGCTGATGAGCTTCCGCTCGGGGACCTCGAGGTTCAGCAGCCCACGAAACTCCTCCATCAGCTCGCGCGTCTCGAGCATCTGGGCTTCGTCGATCAGCACGACCGCCTTGCGCCCCTGCTCGTAGATCTGCAGCAACCGCTGGTAGAGCTGCGAGAGCAGCGCCAGCTTCTCCTGCGCGGGGTTCTCGACACCGAGCTGCAGCGCGATGCGGCGGACGATCCAGCTCGCGGTGATGCCCGAGTGGATGATGACGAGCAGCGCGGCCTCGTACTCCTCCTCAGGCAGCGAATCGAGCATGCGGCGCGCGAGCGTCGTCTTCCCCGCGCCGATGTCGCCCACCAGCACCGCGAGCCCCTTCATCGAGCTCACCGCGTAGAGCAGTCGGGTGAGGGCCTGCTGGTGCTGAGGAGCGTTGAAGTAGAAGCGGCTGACGGGGGCGTTGCTGAACGGCTCGGCGGTCAGCCCGAAGAAGTCGAGGTAGCTCATCGGCGTCTCACCTCAGACGTACCCCACCTTGCGCGACGGCGACCCCGACGGGCCGCCCTTCCTGGGCGGAGGCGCTCCACCGCCGGGCGGTTCGGGATCGTCCTCGGGCACCGCGATGGCAGAGAGTCGATCGACCATCGCGCCGACCTCGCGGTACGAGGGATCGCTCGCCTGGACCCGCAGGTACTGCGCGAGCGCCCGGCCGGCCTGCCCTGCGCCCTCGTACGCGCCTGCGAGCTCGAAGCGGGTCGCCTTCTCCACCTCTCCCGTCGCGTGCTCGCTGGTGAGCGCCTGGAGGAACGAGTCGACGGCCATGGGGAAGTCGCCCTTCATCACCTGCAGCAGGCCCGCCATCGTGAGGCAGTCGATCTCCTTCTTCTTCCCGACGCACCCCTTGCGGGCGATGGTGAACTCGCTGATCGCGTCGTCCACCAGCCCCATCTCCTTGTAGGCGATGCCGAGGTCGTAGTGGGTGTCGACGTCTTCGGGCTTCACCACCTTCTCGAGGCCCTTCTTGAACTCGGCGAACACCTCCTCGACCGAGACCTGGTAGTCGTCGTCGCCACCGACTGCAGGGGCAGGCTCGGCCTCACCGCCGAAGTCACCGAGCTCATCCGCGAGCTCCTGCGCGAGATCGAAGGCGTCCTTCGACTCGCCGTTGGGCGGCACGGCGGGCGCTGCGCTGAGCGTCTCGGGTTCGCCGGGCTCGGCAGGAGGTGGCGCCCCGCCCTGCTGCGCGGCGTCCACGTGGGCGAGGAGCTGGGCGGCGCGCTGGTGATCGGGGTAGGCGATCAGCACCGTCTCGAGGATCTCGCGCGCCTCGTCGTAGAGGCCCTGCTCGACGAAGAAGGTCGCCTCGTCACACTCCTCCGAAGCCGGCTCCTCAGCGGGCGGCGCCTCGATGGGCTCCTCCGCCGCGGGCGGCTGAGGCGCGAAGTCCTCGTCCATCGTGGCCGACGGGCCCGTCAGCGGCGCCGGCGCCTCTTCCACCTCGAGCGGGGCCTGGAGCGCCTTGACCGCCCCCGAGCGATAGCCCGACGCCGTCTTCAACATCGACGGGTCGATCGCCTTCATCGCGCGGGTCGGCGCTTCGTGCTCGTCGTCTCCCAGCGCGGGCGGCTCGAACGGCGACTCGAAGGTCGGCTCGGGCTCAGGGGGAACGAAGGCCTGGTGCTGGCTCGTCGAGAGCGCGGCCTGCGGCACGTACGCGGGGGCCTGGCGGGTCGCGGCGCTCGCGGGCTCGGCGGGCGCCTGCACCTTGATGCCCGTGCCGTGCGTCGGGACGTCTTGATCGAAGTCGCTCTCGCGCTCGAGCGGCTCGGCGGTGGCGGCCTCGAACTCGCCCGTCCGCGGCTCCTCCTCCAGCGACATGGTGCTGGTCGGCGGCTCGAAGGCCTCATCGTCCGCCACGACCGGCTCGGCCTCTGGGTAGGCGTCACCCACGGGAGGGGGCTCGACCTCGACGGCGGCGGCCAGCGCGGCGTCGTCGGGCGCGATCGCCATGTCGTCGGGCACGTACTCGGGCGCCTCGATGGCCTCCTCGGACGAGATGGCGACCTCGGCGCTGATCGGCTCTTCGACCGGCTCGTCGGCGACGATCACCTCGTCATCGCTCGAGTCGACGAGAATGGCGTCCTCCGCCACCTCGGCTTGCGGCGTGTGCTCCGCGACCGCGGCCGTTCCGCCCTCGAGCCGCAGCGCCTGAAGGAAGACCGGCACCTCGGGGTGTCCCGGGTTCTGCTGCAGAATCGACGCGAGGAAGGGCTGGGCGCGCGGCCGATCGCCGAGGCGCGTGTGGAGGCGCAGCACGTTGAGCAGCTGCTCCGCTGCCTGGGCGTGGTTGTTCGAGGCGACGTAGATCGCGTAGGCCTTCTCGTGCGCGTCGATGTTCTCGGGCTCGACGGCGAACACCTTGCGCAGGTGCTCGAGCGCTTTGTCGTGCAGGCCGTACTTCACGTAGACGTCGGTCTCGGTAAGCAGCTTGCCGAGCGAGTCGCTGCGGGGCTTCGCCTGCGGCGCGGGCGGCTGAAAGGCGGCCTGCTGCCCTGTCTGCCCCGTCCGAGGCGCCGGCACATGGGCTGGCGCTGCCTGCGTCGCGGCCTGGGCCGGCTGAAAGGGCTGCTGCACGCCGGTGGTGCCCGTGCGCTGCGGAGCGACCGGCATGGGCGGCGCAGGCGCTTCGGGCTCGGCTGGGCCCGACCGGGCCAGCACGTCGGGATCATTCGGATCGAGCTGCGCGACCTGCGCCCACGTGTTCTCGGACTCCTGCGTCTGGCCGCGCTCGGCGTAGGCCCGCGCGAGCTCCTTGTAGACGCTGATGGTCTTCGACGTCTGCCCGAGACCCTGGAACGCCACGCCCAGCAGGCGCAGCGTGTCGATATCGCGCGGGTTCGCCTTGAAGCAGACCTGCAGCTTGGCGAGCGCGCGCTTCTGATCGTTCCTCGACAGGTACGTCTCGGCGAGCTCGCGCGCGAGGTTGAGGTCGTCAGGGGTGAGCGCGCTGATCTTCTCGGCGACGCGCAGGTAGTCGTCGGTGCGGTTCTGCCGCTTCAGGTGCTCGGCGGCCCGCTGCAGCTCGGCGGTCGCCTCGTCGTTCATCCGCTCGCGGATGTAGAGATCGGCGAGCTTCACCCTCGACTGCACGTTGTCAGGGTCGAGGTCGACCATCTTCCGCAAGACGTCGAGCGACTTCTTCACGTCGCCCTGCTTGTCGTAGTGGTTGGCGACGATCTGGTAGTACGCCATCGCCTCGCCCATCAGCTGCAGCTGCTGGTGCAGCTCGGCGAGCTGAATGTTGATGTCGACGAGGCTCGGGTCGAGCTTCAACACCTGCTTGTACTGAGCGACCGCCTTGAGGAAGAAGCCGTCTTTCGCGTAGCTCTCGGCCACCTTCATGATGAAGGCGGCGGCCTGCACGTTGTCGTTCTTCTTCTGGTACAGCTCCCCCATCTTCTGGAGGATCCGGACGTCTTTCGGATCCACCTCCAGGACCTTCTGGTACTCCTTGATCGCTTTGTCGTAGGCCCCTTTGGCAACGAGCTTGCCAGCGGCCTCGATGATCTTGTTCTTGTCCAAGAACGCCTGGGGGAACCGGGTTTCGCGAAGAAAAACAACAGACTAAGGAACAGAAACGTACCAGAGCCCGGCGAACCCTCCAAGAAGCTTACGGGGTGTCTTCGATGGCCCGTTTCAGTCGCGCGGTACCCGCCTCCGACGCCTGCATGTGCTCGACGAAGCGGGTGTCGTAGGCCCCCTGAAGGAAGGCGTCTTCGTCGAGGGCGGCGCGATGGAAGGGGATGTTGGTGCGGATGCCCTGCACCACGTACTCGGCCAGCGCGCGCTTCATGCGGCGAATCGCGGTGGGTCGGTCTTCAGCGGTGACGATCAGCTTCGCCACCAGCGAGTCGTAGTGGGGCTGCACCACGTAGTTCTCGTAGGCCGCCGAATCGACGCGCACGCCCAGCCCGCCCGGGGCGCTGTAGGCGGTGATCTTCCCCGGCCACGGGGCGAAGGTGACGGGATCCTCGGCGTTGACGCGGCACTCGATGGCGGCCCCCTTCATCGAGATCTGCTCCTGGGTGAAGGGCAGCTTCTCGCCCGCCGCGAGGAGGATCTGGGTGCGGAGCAGATCGACGCCCGTCACCTGCTCGGTGACCGGGTGCTCCACCTGAATGCGCGTGTTCATCTCCATGAAGTAGAAGCGGCGCTGCTCGTCCATGAGGAACTCGATGGTCCCCACGTTCGAGTAGTTGATGCGCTTCATGGCCTCGACCGACACGCGGCCCATCTCGGCGCGCAGCTCAGGGCTCACACCCGGCGAGGGGCTCTCCTCGATCAGCTTCTGGTGGCGGCGCTGCACCGAGCACTCGCGCTCGCCGAGGTGAACGACGTTGCCGTGGGTGTCAGCGACGATCTGGATCTCGATGTGCCGCGGCTGCTCGACGTAGCGCTCGAGGTACATGTCGCCGTTCGAGAACGCTGCGACCGCCTCGGCCGACGCCGTCGCGAACGCCTGGGCGATGGCCTTCGGATCACGCACGATCTTCATGCCGCGCCCACCACCGCCGGCCGCGGCCTTGAGGATGACCGGGAACCCGATCTCGTTGGCGACCTCCACGGCCTCGTCGGCGCTCTTCAAGACCCCGGCTGAGCCCGGCAGCAGCGGCAGGCCGGCTTCGCGGGCCGCCTCCTTCGCGCGCACCTTGTTGCCCATCAGCCGGATCACGTCGGGCCGCGGGCCGATGAAGCCGATCTTGCACTTCGCGCACACCTCGGCGAACTCGGCGTTCTCCGAGAGGAAGCCGTAGCCCGGGTGAATCGCGTCGGCGCGGGTGATCTCCGCCGCCGAGAGCAGCGCAGGCACGTTGAGGTAGCTCTCCCGCGACGGCGGGGGGCCGATGCAGACCGCCTCGTCGGCGAAGCGCACGTGCAGCGCGTTCGCGTCGGCGGTCGAGTGCACCGCCACCGTCGAGATGCCGAGCTCGCGGCACGCGCGGATGATTCGCAGCGCGATCTCGCCCCGGTTCGCGATGAGGACCTTCTTGAACACTGGCTACCTCCTGAAGATGTCGCACGGCAGGGCGCCCGGAGCGGCTTCGCTCCCGCGCCCTCGGGCACCAGGCCTGGCGCTCATTCGATGCGGAAGAGGGCCTGGCCGAACTCGACCGGCTGGCCGTTCTGCGCCAGCACCTCGGTGACCTTGCCCGCCACCTCCGACTCGATCTCGTTCATCAGCTTCATCGCCTCGACGATGCAGAGCACCTGGCCCTTCTTCACCGTCGAGCCGATCTCCGCGTAGGCCGGCTGATCAGGAGCGGGCGAGCGGTAGAACGTGCCGACGAAGGGCGAGGTGATCACGTGGCCCTTCTTCTCTTCGCGGGCCTCGGCGGCGACCCGCGGAGCCGAGGGGCGGGGCACCAGCGGCGCGGGCACGGGTGAAGGCCCCGCGGGTGGGGCCGAGGGCATCACCTGCACCGCGGGCGAGATCGGCATCTGCACCGGCTGCACGACGTTGGCCGGAGGCGGGCCGCGGCGAATCGACAACCGCTCGCCGTTGCGCCGCCAGTCGAGGCTCGTCACCTCGGAGGCCTCCAGCAGCTCGACGATCTGCCTCAGCGCGTCGAGATCGAAAGAGGTGCCTGGCGTGAGCTCGACCTCGGAGTCCGCGACGGTCTTCTTCTTCTTGTCGGCCATGGTTGGTGGAGTTCCGGATCAGGCGGTGGCGGTGCGCGTGAGGTACTTGCCGTCACGCGTGTCGATCTTCAGCACGTCGCCTTCGTTGATGAAGAGGGGCACGTTGACGACGTAGCCGGACTCGAGGGTGGCGGGCTTCGAAGCGCCCGAGACCGTGTCGCCACGCACGCCGGGGTCGCACTTCGTCACCTTGAGCTCCACCGAGTTGGGGAGCGTGAGGCCGATCGCCTTGCCGTTGAAGAAGAGCACCTGGCAGGGCAGGTTCTCTTTCAGGTAGTTCTTCGACTCGCCGATCACCTTCTCGGTCACGAAGGTCTGCTCGAACGTCTTGTTCTCCATGAAGTGGTACTCGTCGCCCTGCGAGTAGAGGAACTGCATGTCCTTCTCTTCGATGTCGGGGCGGCCCACCTTGTCGCCGCTCTTGAAGTTCTTCTCGAGCTGCCGGCCAGACATCAGGCTGCGGTAGACGGTGCGGACGAAGGCCGAGCCTTTGCCCGGCTTGACGTGCTGAAACTCAACGATCTCGAACGGTTCTCCGTCGATCTCGATCTTGAGCCCCTTGCGGAACTCGGACGTGTCGATCACTCCAGCCATGTGTGCCTCAGGGTGAAAAGGTGGCGCGCTCTTACCGCCACCCGTGTACCCGGGCAACAAGGGAAGGAGCCGGCGCTTGCGCGGCCGGTCAGAGGTCCTTCGCCACCTTCGGCGCGCTGATGCGCAGCACGTAGCGCGCCTTGCCGTAGTTGCCAGTGGGCAACAGGCCCAGCACCAGGAAGTAGTCCTGGTTCACCATGCGCAACAGCGTGATCACCTTCTCGGAGTTGATCGACAGCTCGGCGACCTTCCCCGTCTTGAGCGTCTCGGCGGTGTTCTTCGCCTGGGACATCAGGTTCGCGAACTCGACCCAGGCCGCCTGGAGATCGAGCGCGACGCCAGACTCCGGCATGTCCCTCGGCTGGGTCTCGACCGCGATGCCGTCGAAGCCCATCACGCTGCACGCGATGGCGCCGTCGACGCTGTCCAGAATCGTCTTGAGGGTCTCGGAGAACATCAGGGCAGAACGTCGCAGCCCAGCCGGCCGAAGTCGAGCGCAGGATTGCCGGTGCCGTCGAGGTTGTTGCAGCAGAAGTTGCTGCCGATCCGTTTCCCGAGCCCGACGAAGTTGCACGACAGGGCCCGATCGGCCGGCGAGTATCGCTCGAGCCGCGGGTCGGCCGGCGAGGTGCAGTTCACCTCGGACTTGACCAGGTTCATCGGAAAGCTCACCGGGTCGGTGCGGAACTCAGCGCCGCTCATCATCGTCCCTTGCAGCTCGAAGGTGCTCACGAACTGATACGGCGGGTCGGTGTTGCTGGGGCTGAGCCTGGCCAGCTGGTCGCGAACGTTCTTGCCGAACAGGGGGATCACCAGCTGGACCTTGGTGTTCTCCCTCGTGATCGGCGTCACCAGCGGAATGGTGTCGGTCATGGTGGCCGTGATGCCGGGAATGGCCGGTCGTGAGGAGTAACGCAGCAGGATGCGTTGGACCATCAGCCGCTCGCGAGCATCGGGGTTGAGGCGCCTGTTGTCGGACAGCACCACGCCCGGTTGGGACTGGTTCGAGAAGAAGTCGGCCAGGCCCCCCAGCGCCGCCACCACCTCGAAGTCGGGGGTGGCCGCGACGTCGATGAGATCGAGTCGCGTGATGATGGCCGTCTCCTCCATCGCCAACCCACAGCCGTTCGCGGTCTGAATGATCGGTCGCAGCTTCTCGACGTAGATGGGCCCGACGCCCGGCGTGCAACCAGCGGCCAGCAGACCCGCGATGATCAGGGCAGAGGTTCTCATGATGGTGCCTTTCACAGGTTCTGCGCCACGGTCTGGCGATTGAGGATGCGCGGAGAGATGAAGATGAGCAGCTCGTCCTTGGACTCCAGCTCGCGGTAGTTGCGGAAGAAGAAGCCGATGACGGGAATCTTGCTGAGCAGCGGCAGCCCGTTCGTGGACGAAGAGCCGCGGCGAACGTAGATGCCGCCGATCACGGTCGTGTCGCCGTCCTTGACGAGCACGTTGGTGAGGGCCTCCTTGCGGCTGATCGCTGGCTGGCCGTTCGCGCCCGCGTTTGCGGGGTCAGGCTGGTTGTTGCTCGCCTGAACGCGCATCAGGATCGAGCCGTCCTGGGTGATGTGCGGCGTGACCGACAACTGCAGGATCGCGTCGACGAACACCGTGTTCGCACCGGCAGCCGACACCTGGCTGAACGGAATCGACGTACCCTGTGAGATGCGCGCCTGCTGGTTGTCGAGGGTGGTGATGCGGGGTGCCGAGAGGGTCTTCACCGAGCCCTGCGACTCGAGCGCTGACAGGCGGAGGTTCAAGGTCGCGGCGTTGCCCGCGCTGCCGAAGACGAGGCCGACCGCGCCGCCCGCGCCGTCCTGGGCGCCAACCGGCAAGCTCACCGCGTAGTTGGGCAACAGCGAGACGCCCTGGTTGTTGCCGCCGACGACGCCACCCGTGACCGCCACGTTGTTGGGGAACTGAAGACCCGTGGGGTTGCCGGTCGCCTGGCTGAGCACCGACTGACCGCCCCACTGGATACCGATCTCGCGCTGCTGGCGGATGTTCGCCTCGACGATGCGGGCCTCGATCAACACCTGCGGAGTCTGCAGGTCGAGGCTCGCGACCATCGCCCTCACCTTCTGCATGTTCTCTGGCAGGTCGTTGACGATGAGCGTGTTGGTCCGGATGTCCACCGTCACCTTGCCGCGCTCGCTCAGCACCTCTTTGACTCGCAGGGCCATGTCCTCGGCAGTGGCATAGTTGACCGGCACGAGCTGCACGGACAGTGGCTGCGCCTTGCGATTGGCCTCGGCGCGCAGCTGACGACTCGTGGCCTCGTCCTGGAGCTTCTGGAGAGGCGCGACGCGAATGATGTTGCCGAGGTCTTCCTGGCCCAGGCTCTTCGATCGCAGGATCAGGTCGAGGGCCTGATCCCAGGGCACGTTCCTGAGACGAATGGTGACCTTGCCAGAGACGTCATCGGCGACGACGATGTTCTTCTTCGAGATCTCCGCGATGATGCGGAGCAGGTTGTGAATGTCGATGTCCTTGAACTCGAACGAGACCTTCTTGCCGACGTAGCGCGTCCGCTGGGGGGCGCCCTCGACAGCGAACGTCGACGACTCGACCGACACACCCGCCGTGTTCCGACCATCCGAGGTGGCCGACTCGACGGCCTGGTGCCCTTCCCTGAACGTCCAGGAGAGGACGCCTGGCCGCGTGTTGACCGTCTCGAGCAGGTCCGTCGAGCCAGCAACCACGACACGCACCTTGTTCTGGGCGCCAGGCACCGAGAAGGCGCTGACCATCTTCACCGCGGTCTGAAGATCCTGGGTGTCGAGGCTGCGCTCGAGCTTACGAGGCAGACTGGCTCCGGTGAGCGTCAGGACGGCGCTTCGAGAGTCGGGGCGCTCGACCTTCCAGCCACACCTGCCTGAGAGCGTCAGCTCGACCCGACCGCCCGGCCCATCCTCTTTGAACGCCAGGTTCTCGATCGTGGCGACCTCGCCCTGGGGCTCCATGTCGACACGCGCACCGTCGATCACGATCTCAGGCTGTTCGCCTGAGGGAGAAGGCGACGTCGAGAGCTTGACGGCCACGCCGCCGCGTACACGCTTGACGTCGTAGGCTGGCAGCTTGTCCGCCCCCTCGAGGACGACCCGGTAGCGGCGGCCATCGCTCCCGACGCGCAGCTCCTTCACCAGCGCATCCGACACACGAGGAGCCCTGGCCGGTCCCGAGAGCCCGACGAGATCGATCGCCAGGCGATCAGGCGCCGACAGCTCGAGGGTCTCGATGCGCGCAACTGGCCCGTCGGTCTTCAGCGTGAGCGTTCCGCGAGCATACGAGAGCGCGGTCACCCTGGTCCCTGGTCGCTGCACGGAGATCTCGTCGATCTTCGGAGTCGGCTCCTGGCTGGGCTGGGCGGTCGGCTCTGAGCTCGCCTCGCTCCTGGCCGGAGGCTGAGAGACAGCGGCGGCAGGAGCGCTCGAGGCGGCGGCTGGCGGCGCCTCGCCGTCCACGGTGACCACCAGGCTCGTGCCTTCAGCGCGCACGTCATACTTGCTCGCCTTGTCGAGTCCGACGAGGAGCCGCGCGACCTGGCTCTTGCCGTCGTTGAACTGCGACACGACGACGCCGCTCACCGGCCCCAGTCCGTCGTAGTGGCCAGCGAGCGCGCCGCGCTGGGCGTTCGAGATGTCGACCACCAGGCGATCAGGCTCCTGAAGGCGGAAGACCGTGAAGACCGGCGCGGCCGAGGCTTCGACGCGGATCACCGCGCCGGAAGTCGCTGCCGCCACCGTGAGGGACGACAGCTCGGTGCGGTCGGCCGCGAAGGCAGTCAGACAGATGAGGCTTGAGGCTGCGGTGACAAGTCGATTCATCGACCGGCTCTCCATTGCAGTTGCACGCATGTTCACTCTCGCGTCTTTCCATTCAGAAGGTCGAGAATCGGGTTCGAGCCCTGGCCCTCGGTGCTGACACACAGGTTCTGGCGGTTGGGCTGCGCACGGCCATCAGGCCCCACGACGAAGGAGGTGATGACGATGCAGTCACGAAGGATCGCTGTCACTTTCCCTGCTTGCCGCCCCACCTTCGTGTTCCGTCGCACCACGTGGCCCACACCTGTCTTGTCCTCCACCATCGCGACCGGGTTTGCATCGCCGCTGACCACGGCCACGAGCTTCAGGTCGTCGAGATCGACCTGACACAGCGGTTCGTCACAGGGCTCCTGGTTGGGCCCCTCGGAGCGGCCGGGCCCCTTGTCATCGGAGCCCGCCTGCGAGCTGCGGAACGGGTCCCGCTTGCCCATCGCGACGTAGGAGTACTGGTACGGCTCCGACTCGCTGGTGACGACTCCCGCGTCGGCTGGCGTGGACCGTCGCGCTGGCTGGGCGACCACCGGTTGGCCACCGCCGCCCGGCGAGTCGGAGTCGCAGCCGCTCGCACAGACGAGCCCGAGCAGCGCGCCGAAAACGATTGGCCTCACTTGGGACCTCCCGCAGGGTCTTTGGTCTTCGCCGTGACGAACCGGAACGTGGTGGCGAGGAACTCGGACGAGAGGATCATCTTGTCGTTCCGCGGCAGCGGCGAGCCCAGCTTCAGGTTGTTCACGTTCACGATGCGCTTCATCTGGGAGATCTCCTGCAGGAAGACGGCGATCTCGTGGTAGTTGCCCTTCACTGACATCGAGATGGGAATGCGCGCGTAGAACGACTCCGGCGCCTCCGTGCCCGGGGTCACCCGGGTGATCTCCAGCCCCGCCTTCTTGCCGAGGTCGTTCATTGCGGCGAGCAGCTCATCGATGTCTTTCCGCTCCGGCAGTTCGGTGAGCGCGTCTTGCAGCCGCTGCTCGAGCTGATCCATCTCGCGACGACGCTCGAGCAGGTTGTCGGCGATCTCCTTCTTCTCTGCGTAGGTCTGGTCGAGCGTCACCTGCTGCGCTTTGAGCGACTCGATCTCAGTCTCGGTGTCCTGGATGAGCAGGAACCAGGTAGCCGCCGTGATCGCCACGAGCAGGCCGACGACGATGCCGGCCTTGGCGGCGATGGGCAGCTTGTTGACGCGTTCGAGGAGTTGTTCCATGGGTCAGGTCGCGTAGTTGGCGGTCATGGCGAGTTCGAACTTCACGAAGCTCTTCCCCTTCCCGTCCTGCTGCGTGCTCTCCTTCAGCTCAACGCCGCTGAAGAAGTTCGAGAGCTGCTTGACGTCGAAGTCTTCGATCGCGCCTTCCGAGGCCAGCAGCTCGACGCGCACGTTCCTCGCGTCGCGCTTGCGCTCGACGACCCGGCCGATGCCCTTCGGCGTCCACACGACGTTCGACAGGCCGCGCATGAACTCCGAGACGTCCTCGTGGCTCTCGCCCGAGCCCAGGATTCGGACCGTGTTCGACTTCTCGTCGAAGTCGTTGATGAAGACCTTCTTCGGCATCGCAGAGGCGAGGGCGTCGAGCAGCTTCACCGGGCCCGAGCGCTGCTTCTTGAGCTTGTCGAGGATGGCCAGCTTGTCCTCGACCTCTTTCTTCCGCTTCTTCAGATCGTTCACTTCGCCGATCTGCTTCTCGAGGGCGTCGATGCGGCGCTGGGTCTCGGCGACCTGCTCCTGGCGCCGGGTGCGCTCGGCGTCGCGGGTCGCGTACCAGTAGTAGTTGCCGGCCCCGCCGATGATGACGGCCCCCGCGACCAGCACGAGGAACTGCCGCCCCATCTCCCGCTTCTTCACCTGCCGGACCGGCAGGAGGTTGATCCTGATTGCTGTCATTGGTCGCCCTCCTTTCTCAGCCCAGCTTGTCGCCCGGCTTGCGCAGGGCCAGCCCCACGGCGACCGCGGCCTGAGGGGCGACGTCCATGATGAACGCCGGGTCGAACTTCCGGTTGTCGATCTCGATGCGCTTGAACGGCTGCAGAATCTCCACTGGCACCCCGACGCGTGACTCGATCGTCTTGAAGAGCGCTGGCACCTTCGCCGTGCCGCCCGAGAGGAAGACCTTCGAGAAGGTCGCGTCTGCGGCGGTGCCTGCGTAGAAGTCGAGGCTGCGCTGGATCTCGCCCGCCACCTGCTCGGCGACCTGGCTCATCACCTTCTCGACCTCTTGCGGCACGACGGCATCGGCGTCGCCGCGGCCGCCACCGACCTTGAGCGCCTCAGCCTCCTCGTAGGAGACGTTGAGCTGCTTCTGGATCTCTTCCGTGAACTGGTTGCCGCCGATGGTGACGTCGCGCGTGAAGACCGTCACCCCACCCGAGAGGATGTTGATGTTCACCACCGCCGCCCCTGCGTTGATGAGCACGACGGTCTCGCTCGCCGGGACGTCGTAGTTGGCGGCGAACGAGTTCTGCACGGCGAAGGCGTCGACGTCGACCACCACGGGCGTGAGCCCAGCCTCGGTCACGACCTGGGTGTAGTCGTTGATCATGTCCTTCTTGGCGGCGACGAGCAGCACGTCCATCTGGCCGGTCTGATCGTTCGCGTCAGCCTTGAGGATCTGGGTGTCGATGTTCACGTCCTTGATGTCGAAGGGGATGTGCTGTTCGGCCTCCCACTGAATGGCCTCCTCCAGCTCGTCCTGCGACATGCGCGGCATCGAGATCTTCTTGATGATCACCGAGTGGCCGCCGACGCCGATGGCGACCTCCTTGTGGCGCAGCTTGAGCTCGCCGACGAGCTCCTGCACCGCCTGCACGATCGCGGTGGAGTTCATCAGCGCGCCATCGACGATCGCCTCGGGAGGCAGCGGCTTCATGCCGAAGCTCTGCAGCGCGTAGACGATCTCACCGCGACGGCGGTTCTCTTTCAGCGAGATGAGCTTCACACCGGAAGAACCGATGTCGAGCCCCAGTGCCAGCTTCCCTTTGGCCATCGCGTCCAGGCTCCTTCGTGCTGCGTGCTCCGTCAGACTAGGGCCGTTCCCCGGCCTCTCAAAAAAACCCGCTGATCAGTCCTCGAAGACCTGCCCCTTGTCGGTGACCTTCAGCCCCAGGGCGAGAATGATCTTCCGCTTGGTGTCGAGGCGACACGGAGCGCCCTTCTCGACGCGATCGATCGTCAGCACCGAGACGCCAGCGCGACGCGCGAGCTCGGCCTTCGACAACAGCCGCTCCTCGCGCAGGTGCTGAACGTGGTTCTTCCGTCCCGGCCCCTCATCGTTCGAGTTCATCAGGATCGGCAGTGTGACCCGCCGCGCTGCCCGTGTCAAACCAAGTGATCTTTCTTTGACCACATAATTATATGTCAAAGAGGTGTATTTACACCTCAAGAGGTGTGTGGTCGTCAGCGCACCACCACCCCTTGTGGATCAGGAGAGGAGCGGGAGCGAGGCCGTCAGGGCTCGAGGGCGCCTTCGGCGTCGGGATCGATGCCGTAGTCTTTGATCTTGTAGAGCAGCGCGCGGTGGCTGATCTCGAGCAGCTCAGCCGCGCGTGTGCGGTTGCCCTTCGTCTTGCGCAGCGCCGCGCGAATGAAGCGCTCCTCGAGCTCTCGCATCGCACGCTTGAGGGAGTACGCCATCTCCTGCGGCGTCGGCGTGGGCACCGGGGCGCCCGGCAGCGCTGAGCTGCGACGGCTGGAGATCCGCTCCGGCAGCGCCTCGAGCTCGAGCTGCGTGCCGTCCGAAAGCAGCACCGCGCGCTCCATCGCGTTCTCGAGCTCGCGAACGTTGCCCGGCCACTCGTACGCGAGCACCGCGGCCTGCGCCTCGGGCGAGAGGCCCACGATCGGCTGGTCCCGGTTGAAGGCGGTGTTGAAGCGCGAGATGAAGATGTTCGCGAGCGGCAGCAGATCGTCGCGCCGCTCGCGCAGCGGGGGCACGCGGAGCTGCACGACGTTCAGGCGGAAGTAGAGGTCCTCGCGGAACTCGCCGCGCTCCACCAGCCGCGGCAGATCGCGCAGCGTCGCGGCGATCACCCGCACGTCCACCTTCTCGACGCGGGTCTCGCCGACGGGGCGCACCTCGCCTTCCTGCAGCACGCGCAAGAGCTTCACCTGAGCGGCCGCGGGCAGCTCGGCGACCTCGTCGAGCAGAATGGTGCCCTTGTGCGCGTCCGAGAACAGCCCCCGCTTCGCGGTGCGGGCGTCGGTGAAGGCGCCTCGGGCGTGACCGAACAGCTCCGACTCGATGAGCCCGGCCGGGATCGCGCCGCAGTTCACGGTGACGAAGGCCTCGTTCGCGCGAGGTGAGAGCTCGTGCAGGGTGCGCGCGACCAGCTCTTTGCCGGTGCCCGACTCGCCGGTGATCAACACGGTGCTGTTCACGGGCCCCACGCGCTGGATCTGCTTCTTGAGCGCCTTCATCGGCTCGCTCGTGCCCAGCATCTGGTCGAGGGTGGCGCTGCCACCGGGCGCGCGGAGGCGGCGGTTCTCCCGCATGAGCCGGGTCCGCTCCTCCACTTTGCGCAGGGTGAAGACGATCTCTTCGGGCTTGAACGGCTTCTGCACGAAGTCCCAGGCGCCGGCGGCGACGGCCTCGAGCGCCTGGTCCTTCGAGCCGTAGGCGCTCATGACGAGCACCGTGAGCTCGGGCTGCAGGACCAGCGCCTGCTTCAGCAAGGCCATGCCGTCGAGCTTCGGCATGCGGACGTCGGAGATCATCACGTCGTAGGGTCGCGTCTGCAGCTCCTTGAGCGCCTCCTCTCCGTCCGCGACCGCGCGCACCTCGAAGCCGTGCTCCGCGAGGACGAGGGTCAGCACGTGGCGGATCGACGCCTCGTCGTCGACCACCAGAATGGAGCGCAGCAGGCCCATGCCCGAGACATACGCGAGGGCCGAGACGCGGGCGACCTCTTCAGACCGCTGGCAATGAGATGGTGAAGCGCGCCCCGCCGCCCGCGCGGTTCTCGGCGGTCAGCTTGCCGTCGAACTGGCCGAGCAGGTGTCGCGAGACCGCGAGCCCCAGGCCGGTGCCCTGCCCCGGCGGCCGGGTGGTGAAGAACGGGGTGAAGAGCTTCGGCAGCACATCGGGCGGAATGCCCGGGCCGTCGTCCTCGATGATGATCTCGCCGCTGGTGCCGGACGCGAGCACGCGCACCTGGAGCGATCCCTTCCCCCCCGTCGCCTGGCACCCATTGAGGAGCAGGTTCACCAGCACCTGGGCGAGCGGCCCCGGCTCGGCGCGCAGGAAGGTGCCCTCGGGACAGGCGACGTCGATGCGCACCTGGGCGTTCTCGCGCATCGAGGTCACCATCTTCACGCAGCCGGCGACGAGCGGCCCGACGTCGAGCGGTTGGGCCTTCCCGCGCGAGGGGCGCCCCATCTCGAGCAGGCCGCGGACGATCCCGTCGATGCGCTTCACCTCGTCCTCGATGCGATCGAGCACCTCGAGCGTCGGCTGTTTCCCCTCGGCGCGCATGCGCAGCACCGAGAGGTACCCGAGGATGCCGGACAGCGGGTTCCCCACCTCATGCGCGACCCCGGCGGCGAGCTTCCCGATGGTGGCGAGGCGATCGGCGGCGACCAGCTCGGCCTGAAGCCGCGCGCGCTGCTCCGCGTTCACGGTGAGCTCGGTGAGTCGCCGTTCACTCGTCTGGCGCTCGGCGACCAGCGCTTCGCCCAGCTCGGCGACCGCCTGCGCCAGGCTGCCCCCGGGCGTGGTGTCGTGGTGCAGTCGTCGCCCCTCCCGCGCGAGCGTCTGCCCTGCGCGACGCTCGGCCTCCTGCAGCGGCCCGCCGATCAGGATCGAGATGACGAGGTACGCGAGCACCGCCGACAGCACGAGATCGAGCAGCCCCACGAGCGCGACCGTCACCTCCACGCGGGTCGCGGCCGTCGCGAGCCCCGTCAGCTCGTGCAGCCGCTCGGTTTGCGAGGCGACGATGGGCTGAAGGCTCGCCCACGTTCCGCCGGCAGCGACCAGCGCGATCACCATCGACACCGTCAAGAGGCGCGCCCGCATTCGTCGCCGATTCTGGCCCCGCGCAGCGCCCCTGACTACTTCCGTGGGCTACTTGAAGTCTCGACGCTCGAAGATCGCGGTGGCGATCAACAGCATGATGACGGTGTACGCCGCGGTGTACGCGGTCGCGGTTGCGAGCTCGCCCATCGGCGTCGCGTCGAGGTAGGTCGCCCGGTCCTTGAAGTCGAGCCGATCGAAGTTGGGGAACAGGTAGTAGAGGCCGGTGCCGAGGAGCTTGAACGGCACCACCTTCGTGCGCTGCGCGAGATTGAAGAGATCCTCCGCCATGTGTCCGATGAAGTAGACGCAGGTGGCCATCAGCGTCGCTACGAACTGCGAGCTCAGCGTCGCGAACGTGAAGGCCACCGCGGTCAAGAGGACCATCTCGAGCGCCAGACCATAGAGAGCGACCAGGTGCGGCGCGTGAATGCCGGTGCCGAAGTTGGTGGTCGCGTACATGATCGCGAGCTGCGCCAGGAACAGGATCGCCATCACCAACAACAGGAAGCCCACGGTGAAGAGGTTGCCGAGGTACCGGCCGATGACGAACGCCGAGCGGCTCACCGGCCGGGCGACGACCATGAAGATCGTGCGCCGCTCGATCTCGCGCGGGATGAGCCCTGTGCTGAGGAAGAGGGCGAGGGCGGGCGTCACCAGGCCGATCACGCCCAGGCCGAAGTCGGCCATCACGCGATCGAAGGTCGAGAACGTGAACTCGACCGACACCGTCACTGAGAAGACGAGGATGAGGGCAAAGACGACGAGCACCGAGGTGACCCGGTTGCGCCTCGACTCGCGGAAGCCGTTGAGGGCGATCGTCAGTACGCCGTTCATCATTCGATGACGCTCCCCACCTGTTGCCCCTGTGCCTTCACCGCCGCGAGGAAGGTGTCCTCGAGGGTCTGGCGAATGGGGTGCATCGAGACGAGCGTCGCGCCGAGATCGTGCGCCCGGTTGATGAGGGCCTTCGCCTCACTGGCGGCGCAGCGGCCGACCAGGCGACGCCCTGCGGTGACGATGGTGAACGGCCACCCCTCGACCTGCGCCTGCCCGAGGCCCTCGAAAGAGAGCTCGACCTCGGACCCCTCGTGCGAGAGGAGCTCGGTCACGGGGCCGGCCTTCACGAGCTTTCCCCCGATGAGGATCGCGATGTCTTCGCTGAGCGCCTCGACGTCGGGGATGATGTGGCTGCAGAGGAGAATGCTCGTCCCTCGGGCCTTCTCGGTCAGCACGATCTCGCGAATGAGCTTTCGACCCAGCACGTCGAGCCCCGAGGTCGGCTCGTCGAGGATCAGGAGCCGGGGCCGCGCAACGAGCGCCTGAGCCAGCGCGATGCGCTGCACCATGCCCTTCGAGTAGCGCCGAATCTGAACGCTGGCGAAGTTGCCCATCTGGACCTGACCGAGGACCTCGTCCACGCGCCGGTTCCGCTCCGCCCCACGCAGCCCGGAGAGCTCCGCCGCGAGCCTCACGAACTCGGCGCCGGTGAGGTACTCGTACGGGGCCGGGTTCTCCGGCAGGTACCCGACGTCTCTGCGTGCAGCCGCTTCGTGCGGTGGCTTGCCGAAGATCAGAGCCGTGCCGGAGGTCGGTCGAATCAGGTCGAGCAACAGCTTGATGGCCGTCGACTTGCCAGCGCCGTTCGGCCCGACGACCCCCAGCACGTGTCCGGCCTCGATCTTGAGCGAGAGGCCGTCGAGCGCGACGATTCGTTTGCCTCCGCTGAGGAGATCGAGCCTGTAGATCTTCGTCAGGCCGCTCGTCTCGACCGCGCTTACCACCTGGTGATCCCCTCCATTCGTCCCACGAGCCAGGAGGAGTAGCCCCGACCATCTTTCACGGCCAACTCGCCGCCATGCGGATCGTGGGTCAGCTCCGCAGGCCATTCTCCCGCCTCCACCACTGCCTCGAGCGTCTGCGGCATGCGCCCCGTCTTCTGGCGCGTGCGCTCGATGGCGGCGTCCAGCGTCCGCAGGAGCTTCTCGATCTCGAGCTGCTTCTTCCGATCGGACAGCAACTGGAGCCCGCCCCGGCTCTCTTCGCCCATTGCCTGGCTGATCATCTCGATGGCTTCGTCGAACCGCCCCTCATCGACGAACAGCGCCGTCGCGGCCGAGATCGCCGCGGCTGGGGCGTTGGGTTGCTTCGAGATCTCGACGAACTCCATCACCGCCGCGCGGGTGTCGTGCTCGATGTAGGTCAGGAGGAACGCGTGCAGCGTTCGGAGGCGGATGTCGGTGGGGAACTGCGCGAGCCCCTTCCGCACCAGCGCCAGCGCGAGCTCGCCGTTGAGATACCGATCGCCGCCGAGCGAATAGGGGGTGACCAGCGCGAGGTAGTAGTAGGCGTGGAAGAACCGCGGATCGAGCTCAGTGAGAAAGAACCCGTATTGTGCCAGGTTCTGGTTCCGCTCCGCCGTCTCCGCCTCGCCCATGCCGTTGAGGGCACGGAGCCAGTACAGGTCGATCAGGAGGGGACGAACGGGCTTCGCGAGCGATCGTGCGAGCCCTTCACGCAACAGCAACGGCCTGATCTCTCCCCAGTGCCTGGTCTCGAACGGGTACGGCTCCGCTCGGACCAGGACCAGGGTGAGGACTGCAGCGACTCCAGGGATCCAGCGAAACCTCATCGTCGGACCGATGAAGTCACGAAACGAATCACTGACCGTCGTAGCAGACGTCGTCCACGACGGGCGCAGGAGAGCCCGAGGTGAAGGCGTTCATGAGGGCGACCGTCATGGCCGGCGGGCAGCCCGCGATGGCCGGCGTGTCGAGGGTCTGCGAGGACACCCACCACACATCCGCGCCGATGTCGTTGTCGATGTTGCTGATCGCGACCGCCGCGAAGTCGCAGTTCGGGCAGGCGGCGCCGTTGACGCCCTGAGCCGTCAGCATCGCGTTGCCCGGAACCTCCGGGGTGAACGCGCCGGGCAGCTGCATCGCCAGCATCAGACCTGTGAGGGTCGCGTTGTCGAACTGCATGCCGTGCTTCACGATGTCGGCGGTGAGGCCGCAGTCGCCAGCCATCGCAACCGGAGCCGCCGCAGACCGATCGACGTACGCGGCACAGGTCGCCTCCATGCCGAGGTCAACGGAGTTGGCCGCCGCGCCGAGGTCGTAGAGGTAGCGGTTGCCGCGCTCGGGCGAGAAGCCGATGGCGCCGATGTCGCTCCAGTAGCCCTGGTTCTGCGGGTAGCTCGCCTTCTGGGCCGAGAAGATCGCCTTGAGGTTCGAGTTCGCCTCAGACTGCTTCCCCTTCGCCTGGAAGCGGACGAAGTTGGGAATCGCGATGGCAGCAAGAATGCCGATGATGGCGACGACGATCATCAGCTCGATGAGAGTAAAGCCCTTCCTGTTCATGAACATCTCCCTGAGAGGGTGAGCGAGTGAGTTCGCCGAGCGCGCAGCTTGCACGATCGACGCCAGAGGCAGCGCCTCTTCGCGAACCCTAACCTGTGGGATCACCAGCATCCAGCTTCTTTCTCGGGTGTCGCGAAAAGTCAGTTGAGTGACGAATTTTGTCAATCTGAGGGCGGCGAACTCTGCGACCGTGCGCCCCTCTCGAGGAGGAGCGGTGCGACGATCGTGGGTGCTGCCGCTGTTGCTGGTCTCTGGGTTTGCTGGGCTGTCGTATGAGCTGTTGTGGGTGCGGCTGCTCGCGCTGGGGCTCGGGGCGACCACCGCGTCGTTCTCGATCGTCCTCGCGGTCTACTTCGGCGGTCTCGCCCTGGGGTCGAGGTGGGCTGGCAGAAGGAGCGTTCACGCGAAGCGACCGCTCGCGACCTACGCGCTCCTCGAGGCGGCGACCGGGGTGATCGGCCTGGTCCTCTACCCCATCCTGGCCCGGGTCGGCACGGCCATCGCGGCGATCGATCCAGGCCCGGGGGCGGGAGGGGCATTCCTGCGCATCGCGGTTTCCACGATCGTGCTCTTGCCACCGACGTTCCTGATGGGCGCCACCCTGCCCTTCGTGTCAGTGGGGGTGATCGAGAAGGACGAGGACGCCGGGCCGGGCACGGCGCTGATCTACGGCCTCAACACGCTCGGCGGCTGCCTGGGCGCCTTCTTCGTGACCTTCTTCATGCTGCCCAACCTGGGCGTCTTTCAGTCCACCCTCCTGACCGCGGGGTTGAACTTCCTGGTCGCGGCGGTGGCCCTGGTCCTCAGCAGGAGAAGCGGTGACGGCCTCGCCGCGACGACCCCTCCTCCTGCAGACGATCCGATCCCCGCCCGGGTGCGGTACGCGACGTTCGCGGCCGCGGGCCTTGGCGGACTGGTGGCCACGGGTGTCCAGGTGGTGTGGGCGCGGCTCTTCGCCATCGTGCTGCGCGGCACCGCCTACGGCGTCGGCTCCGTGCTGGTGGCGGTGCTGATCGGCATCGCGCTCGGGAGCATCATCGCCGCCGCCGTCGCCCGGCGCGTCAAGCACACGGCGTCAGCGGCGTTGCTGTTCCAGGTCTTCTTCCTCATCGGCTTGCTGGTCTTCTCGGCGAGCATTCTCCCCATGTCGTGGTTCATCGGGACGCTGGATGGCAGCGGCGTCTCGGGGCTGACGAAGCACCTGACGGAGCTCCTGGTGGTGCTGGCGTGCCTCGCGGTGCCCACCCTCGCGGCCGGCGCGGTGCTGCCCTCGCTCATCGCGGTGATGCAGTCCGCGGCCGGGAACGCCGGTCGTACCCTCGCCCGCCTGTACTCGACGAACACCCTGGGGTGCATCGTCGGGTCCCTCGTGACGGGCTTCATCCTGCTTCCCCAGCTCGGCTCGACGGGCACGCTGTACCTGATGTTCCTGCTGCTCGCGGTCACGGTCGTGCTCTTCGCGGTGGCGACCTGCGCCGAACACCGCCAGCGGTTGCTGGCATCCCTGGCCGTGGTCGTGATCGGGGCCGCGGTCTTCCCGCAGGCTGACCCTCGGCTGCTGTCGGCTGCCTCGAACGCGTCCGACTTCTTCAGCTACGTCCGCCTTCGTGAGAACACCGCGAAGCTGGTGACGACCTTCTACGAGGGTGACGTGGCGACCGTGACCGTCGCCGAGACCGCCGGCACGAAGGGCCTGTCCCTCAATGGCCTCGGCCAGGGCTCACGCGCAGCGCTCCCGCCCCACATCGCGCTCGAGTCGGTCCTGGTGGCAACGACGCCCTGGCTCCACACCAGGACCCCTCAACACGCGCTGGTGGTCGGGCTTGGTGGCGGCGGCACTGCAGATCTGCTGCTCAAGCTGGGAGTCGAGGCCCTCGAGGTCGCCGAGCTCGAGGCCGGAGTGATCGACGCGGTGGAGTCGATCTGGGGTGACGCCTCTCCGCTGAAGAACCCGAAGGTCGCGCTGATCCGGAACGACGCGCGCAACCACCTGCTCGTCTCGTCTCGACGCGCACCTCGCTCGTTCGATCTCATCACCTCGATGCCCGCCCACCCGTGGGTCGCGTCGGCGCTGTTCACCCGCGAGTTCTTCGAGCTGGCACGCGAGAACCTGAAGCCCGAGGGCGTGTTCTCGACCTGGTTCGGTCCCGGCGACATGCCCGACACGGCGATCGAGGGCCTGTTCGGCGCGTTCACCGGCGCGTTCCCCTACACGATCATCTACTGGGTGCCCGAGGCCGGGGCGTTCTACATGGTCGGCTCCCCGAGCCCCCTCGCCTTCGACGTCGCGCGCGCGAAGCAGCTCGTCAATCACCCAGCGACGGCAGGGCTGGGCGAGAGCTCCACCGAGCCGCTCTTCATGGCGAGCCGGGTGACCGCCGTGACGACGCCTCAGGCCCCGGCGACCGCCAGGCTGGTCTCGACCGACGACAACGGCCTCATCGAGTTCGGCGTACATCGGCCCCGGGAGCGCGGGCTGCTCGAGTCGCTGACGTACCTGCCCGTACGCGCGCTCCCGGCCGCCGCCATCACGGGGACGGCGGCTCCCGAGGCCTTCGCGCTCGAGGTGTTCGAGAACACGATCGGGACGAGGAGCGGCCGTCTGCCGCTGCGCAACCAGGAGGAGAAGGCGATGCTCCGGGCCAGCTCGGCGATCGACCCGAAGGCGACCGCGCTCAAGAGCTACGCCGACTTCCGCCTGAAGCTCGCGCAGGGCAAGCGGGCCGAGGCCGTCGCGCTCATCCCCACAATCACCGATGACGTCATGGCCGAGCGGGCCCGGGTCTTCGCGGCGTTCTCTGCGCCCACCACCGAGCGCCTCGCTGCGCTCAAGCCCTTCAGCGCGAGGCCTGACGTGCGCGCCTTCCTCCAGTCCCTCGGCGACCGGGACGAGCTGCCGGCGCTCGCCCCACCGCAGCCCGACGACGACCCGATCGGCTGGCTCTTCGTTCGACCCGAGGAGCTCAAGGGGCTCGCCCCGGAGGAACGGATCCGGATCACCCGCGCGCTCATTCAGCGCATCGTCGAGTTCGAGTCTCCCGCCAACGCCAGGCAGGCTGAGGCGCTGTTCAGCGCCGCCGGCTGGGACGACGCGCGGCTCTGGGCGAGCACGCTGGTCCTCGACATGTCGCGCGCCACCAGCAACAACCTGGTTCGGCGCGCCCTCGAGCTCGGGAGCCGTGAACGCTACACCGAGGCGGTCTCCCTGCTCCTCGAGGCGGCCGCCATCGCGCCCCTCCGCGCCCCGCAGGTGCGAACCCTGCTGCAGACGGCGCTCCGGGTGAACGACGCCCGCGCGATCGCCGCCAGCAAGCAGATGCTGCTGATGCGCGGTCAGACGCCAGAGACCGTGGCCGCGCTCGAGGAGTCGCTCCGCGAAGCGAACCGCGTCGAGGCCGCTGGCAAGGCACCGACCACGCCAGCCGCGCCCTGAGCCTCACTCGGGCGGGAGGCCGTGCTTCGCGAGGCGGTACCGAAACGAACGGAACGAGAGCCCGAGCAACTCAGCGGCCTTCGTCTTCGCGCCGCCCGACCTCCGCAGGGCCTCGTGCAGGTACTGGCGCTCGATGGTGTCGAGGTGGCGCTCCAGCGAGAAGCCGTTGGGCAGGCTCAGGTCGGGCTCGGCCTCCAACGGCACTGGCGTTCCCAGCACGAGCGGCGGGAGCGTCGAAAGCGCCAGCTCGTCGCTGTCGCTCAACGTCGCCGCCCGCTCGATGATGTTCTGCATCTGCCGCACGTTGCCCGGGAAGGTGTAGCCCCGCAGCGCCTCGATGGCTTCGGGCGACAGCGAGAGCCGCGGCCGGCTGAGCTCGATCGCGATCCGCTCGAGGAAGAACCCGGCCAGCTCTGCGATGTCCTCTCGTCGGTGCCGCAGCGGCGGAACCTCGATCGTGATGACGTTGAGTCGAAAGAGCAGATCTTCGCGGAACCGGCCAGCGCGCACCTCGGCCTCGAGGTTCCGGTTCGTCGCCGCGACGATGCGGGCGTTGAACGGCACCTCACGACTGCTCCCGACGGGCTTCACCTTGCGCTCCTGGAGGACGCGCAACAGCTTCACCTGCGTGCCCAGCGGCAGCTCACCGACCTCGTCGAGCAAGACCGTGCCTTCACCAGCCGCCACCAGAATGCCCTGGCGGTCGCTGGTCGCGCCGGTGAAGGCCCCCTTCACGTGGCCGAACAGCTCGCTCTCGAGCACGCCCTCGGCCAGCGCACCGCAGTTGACGGGCAGGAATGGGTGCGCGGCGCGCGGGCTCTCGAGGTGAATCGCCCGCGCGACCACCTCCTTGCCAGTGCCGCTCTCACCCGTGATCAGCACGGTGGCGCGGGTGGGCGCGACCTTCTGCACGATCGCCCAGACCTGCTGCATCGCAGGACTCTGGCCGACGAACACGCCCGAGGTGAGCGCCGTCGTGCGAAGCCGGCGGTTCTCAGCCCGCAGGCTGCGCTTCTCAATCGCCCGCTCGACCAGCAGCAGCAGCTCGTCATTGTCGAAGGGCTTCGTGACGTAGTCGTAGGCGCCCTGCCGCATCGCTTCGACCGCCGAGGCGGGCGTGCCGTAGGCGGTGACGACGATGACCTCGGGCGGCAGCGAGAGGGCGCGGACCTCGCGAACCACATCGAGCCCCGACTCGCGGCCGAGGCGGAAGTCGGTGATGACCAGGTCGGGCACCGAGGTCGCCAGCGCTGCGCGGGTCTCGGCCAGGCTCTCTGCAGAGCGCGCCTGGTGCCCATGCTTGGTGAGCAGGACCTCGAGGAACTCACGAATCGACGGCTCGTCATCGACGATCAGGATGTCAGCCATGCCGCCCCTCCGCGCCCAGCGACCCGGCTGCGGCGGCACCCGGCTGCGTCACGAAGGTGAACGTCGTGCCCTCCGAGGGGCTCGAGGTGACAGTGAGCCTCGCCCCGTGCGCCCACGCGATGGACTGAGCCGTTGACAGGCCGAGGCCCGTACCGTCGGGGGCGCGGCTGTAGAAGGGCTCGAAGACGTGAGGCAGATCTTCCGGGCTGATCGCGCCGGCGCTGTCCCAGACCGAGAAGAGCACCGGCGCCGGGGCGGCGGGCACAGTGACCCGCACGCGCCCTTTCGCGCCTGCAGCGCGGAAGGCGTTTCGCAACAGGTTGATGAGGACCTGCCTGATCTGCGCGCCGTCGAGCTGCTCCTCGCGCGGCTCGAGCGCCTCTTCGATGGAAACACCGCGGGCCACCGGGTCGGCCCGCAGCACCTCCACGGTCTCGCCAACCAGCCGGTCGAGGCGCACGAGGGTGCGGTCCGGCGGCTTCGGCTTCGCCAGCTCGAGGTAGTGATCGACGAGGTACGCCAGCCGATCGGCCTCTCGCACGATGATGCGCGCGAGCCGCTCCTGGGGGGAGCCAGCGGGAGCATCGCCGAGGAGCATCTGCGCCGAGCCACGCATCGACGCGAGCGGGTTGCGCACCTCGTGGGCCAGGGTCGCCGACACCCGGCCCAGCTCGGCGAGCTGGTCGAGGCGCGCCATCTCGTCTTCACGGCGGCGAACGTCGGTCAGATCCTGAAAGACGATCAGCATGCCGTCGGTCGCGAGGGGGCTGGTCGACACGCCGAGGATCTGCTCTCCACGTCGCGTCTCGACCATCAGCTCCCAGCGACGACCGACGGGCACCTTCAAGAGCCCGGGGAGCACCTGGGCCAGCTCGGGCACGGGGCCCTCCTGAGCGAGCCCGAGGATCGCGCGCCCGGCCGGGTTGACGAAGTGGACCTGCCCCGTTCCACGATCGACGACCGCCAGCCCCGAGGGGATGGCCGAGACGATGCGGTCTCTCAGATCGTTGATGCGCGCGACCTCGCCCTCGCTCTCGACGAGTCTCCCGCGGGCGCGAATCAGCTGCTCAGCGAGATAGCCGCTCAGCCCAGCCACCAGCAGCTGCGCGAACACCTGCGTCACCGTCTCGAGAACGGGCCGGTCCGCCTGGTTCGACAGCCGCCCGAGCACCGTCACCCCGAGCGACGACACCCCTGCCGCCACCGCAGCCCCGAGCGCGCCGCGCATGCCGAGCACCACCGCTCCCCCGATGATCGCGAGCAGGTAGGTGAACCAGAACGGTGAGTCGCGCCCGTCGGTCAGCAGCACGATCGAGGTGGCGAACGCCACCGAGCCGAGCACCTGGGCCCAGGCGAGCCACGCTGGCGCCAGCCTTCGCCGCAGCAGCAACGCAGACACCAGCGTCAGCAGGTAGTCCACCACCACCACCGCGAACCAGCCGATCTCGCGGGGAGAGAACGCGGTTGCGCGTCGGTCGAGCTGCACGCCCGCGAGGATCAGGATGAGCGTCGTTGCGATGGTTCGGAAGAGCACCAGCGCCGTCAGGCGCTTTGCGAACTCGGCGCTCAGCTCAGGTCTGACGACCGCTGGTTCAGCGACGACACCTGCTGGCAACGCCAGGGCGCTACTTGATGGCACTGGCGATGGTGAAGATCGGCAGGTACATCGAGATGAGGAAGCCGCCGACCACGCCACCGAGGAACACCATCATCAGAGGTTCGATCATCGCGGTGAGGCCGGCGACGGCGGTGTCCACCTCTTCGTCATAGAAGTCGGCGATCTTGGCGAGCATCTGGTCCATCGCGCCGGTCGCTTCGCCGACCCCGATCATCTGCACGACCATCGAGGGGAACACCTTCGTCTCGGCCAGCGGCCCCGCGATGTTCTTGCCTTCAGAGATCTTCGCCTTGACGTAGTTGATGGCGCTCTCGATCGTTCGGTTGCCGGCCGTCTTCGCCGTGACGTCGAGCGCGTCGAGAATGGGGACACCCGAGCTGATCATCGTGCCGAGCGTGCGGGTGAACCGGGCTACCGCGACCTTCACCAGCACCGACCCGATGACGGGCACATACAAGATGCCCTTGTCGAACAGCTCGCGGCCGCGCGGGTTGCGGTAGAAGGCGGTGAAGGCGACGCCCAGCGCCACGATGCCGCCGACGATGTACAGGATGTAGTTCTGCAGCCACTCCGACAGATCGACGACGAACTGGGTGGGGGCTGGCAGCGCCGATCCGAAGTCCGAGAACATCTTCGCGAAGACGGGCGTCACCTTGAGGAGCAGGAGGGCGGTCACGCCCACGCCGACGGTGAGGACGATGATCGGGTAGGTCATCGCGCTCTTGACCTTGCCTTTGAGCTTCTCGGCTTTCTCCCGGTACACCGCGAGGCGGTTCAAGATGGTGTCGAGAATACCGCCGACCTCGCCCGCCGCGCAGAGCTGCACGAAGAGCTCGTCGAAGACCTTCGGGTGGTCCTTGAGTGCGTCAGAGAAGGTGGAGCCGCCCTCGACGCGCGTCTTGATCGCGAAGATCACCTTCCTGAACGCAGCGTTGGGCGTCTGAGAACCCAGAATGTCGAGGCACTGCACGAGCGGAAGGCCGGCGTCGATCATCGTGGCGAACTGGCGGACGAAGATCAGGATCTCCTTGCCAGTGACCCCGCCCGTTCCGGGCAAGGTGATGCCCGCGTCGAGGAAGGTCTTCTTGCGCACCTTCGAGGGGGTGAGGCCCAGTGACTTCAGGCGCGCGTCGACGGCGGCGGCGTCGTTCGCCTCCATCTCGCCCTTCTTCACCTCGCCAGACTTGGTCTTCGCCTCCCAGAGGAAGATGGGGGCGGCCGACTTCTTCGCCTTGGGGGCGGCGGGTTGCGTTCGTGCAGTGGCTGCGGGCATGTCGAACCTCCAGACGTCGCAGGATGATAGTCCAAATGAGGCCCGCTCCGAAGGAAGCGGCGCGCCTACTCCTGCCTACCTCACCGTTGCGGCGGTCCCGACCGGGTGGGCAGCGGGCCGGACGCCTGGTGGCCGGGGAGCTGCAACCCGCCACCAGTCGCGAGAATGTTCTTCAGCTCATCGGGGTCGCTGGTGCGGGCGAAGGCCTCTTCCATCGAGATGAGCTTGCGCGACAGCAGCTGGCCGAGCGACTGGTTGAAGGTCTGCATGCCGAACTTCGCCTGGCCGACCTGCATCGAGGAGTAGATCTGGTGCACCTTGTCCTCGCGAATGAGGTTTCTGATCGCGGGGTTGGGGATCATCACCTCGAGCGCCAGGATCCGCCCGTTGCCGCTCGCCTTCGCCAGCAGCGACTGCGACATGATGCCCTCGAGCACGAACGAGAGCTGCGCGCGCACCTGGGGCTGCTGGTACGGCGGGAAGACGTCGAGGATCCGGTTGATCGTCTGCACCGCGCTGTTGGTGTGCAGGGTCGCGAAGGCGATGTGACCGGTCTCGGCGATCACCAGCGCCGCCTCGATCGTCTCGAGGTCTCGCATCTCGCCGACGAGCACCACGTCGGGATCCTGCCGGAGGATGTACTTGAGCGCGGTCTTGAACGACTTGGTGTCGGCGCCCACCTCGCGCTGGTTCACCAGGCAGTTCTTGTGCGGGTGCAGGTACTCGATCGGATCTTCGATCGTCATGATGTGCTCATGACGCTCGCTGTTGATCTTGTCGATGATGGAGGCCAGCGTCGTCGACTTGCCCGAGCCCGTCGGCCCCGTCACCAGGATCAGCCCGCGCGGCTTCTTCGACAGGTCGGCCACCACCGGCGGCAAGCCCAGCTCCTGGAAGGTGAGGATCTTGAAGGGGATCGTTCGGAACGCTCCAGCCACGGCGCCGCGCTGCATGAAGATGTTCGCGCGGAAGCGTGAGAGCCCCTTGACCCCGAACGAGAGGTCGAGCTCGTTGTTCTCTTCGAACGCGTGCTTCTGGGCGTCGGTGAGAATGGAGTAGCAGAGCTGCTTGGTGTCCACCGGCGACAACGGCGCCATCTTGAGCGGCACCAGGTCTCCGTCCACCCGGAGCTGCGGCGGCGAGGCGGTGGTGATGTGCAGGTCGCTGGCGCCCTTCTCGACCATCGCCTTCAGCAGTTGGTGCAGGTTGGCCACGAGCGTTGGTTCCTTTTCTGATCAGAAGCGGTCAGGCGCGGTGTTGCCGACAGCCTCTTCGAGCGTGCTGGTGCCCTGCATCACCTTGTTGAGCGCCGACATTCGCAGCGTCTGCATGCCGAGGCGAATCGCCTCCTGCTTGATCTCGGCGGCCGAGGCGCCGTTGATGACGATCTCCTTCAGGCCGTCCCAGAAGGGCATCACCTCGTACACGGCGACGCGACCACGGTAGCCACGATCGTTGCACTCCTTGCAGCCCACCTTCTCGTACGGAGTGAAGGTGCCGATCTTGTCCTGCGGAATGCCGGCGTCAGTGTAGGCGGTCTCGTCGAACTCCTGCACCGGGCGCTTGCAGTTCTGGCACAGCTTGCGGCAGAGGCGCTGCGCGAGGATGAGGTTGAGCGACGCGGTGACGTTGAAGGGCTCGATGCCCATGTTCAGCAGGCGCGTGACGGTCGACGGCGCGTCGTTCGTGTGCAGCGTCGAGAGCACGAGGTGGCCGGTGAGCGCGGCCTTCACCGCGATCTCGGCGGTCTCGAAGTCGCGGACCTCGCCGATCATGATGGTGTCGGGGTCCTGCCGCAGGAAGCTCCGCAGGGCCGACGCGAAGGTGAGGCCGATGCTCTCGGACACCTGCACCTGGTTGATGCCCGCGAAGTTGAACTCGACGGGATCTTCGGCGGTCGAGACGTTCGTGGTCGGGTCGTTCAGCGCGGCCAGGGCCGAGTAGAGCGTCGTCGTCTTGCCCGAGCCCGTCGGGCCCGTCACCAGCACCATGCCGTAGGGGCGGTCGATGGCCTCCTTGAACCACTTGAGCGGCTCAGGCTCGAAGCCCAGCTTGGTCATGTCGAGCTGCAGGTTCGACTTGTCCAGGAGGCGCATGACGATCTTCTCGCCGAAGAGCGTCGGGCAGACGCTCACGCGGAAGTCCATCTCCTTGCCGCCGCCGAGCTTGATCTTGATGCGGCCGTCCTGGGGCAGGCGCCGCTCCGAGATGTCGAGCTGCGCCATGATCTTGAGGCGAGAGGTGATCGCGTTGCGCAGCTTCATCGGCGGCTTCATCACCTCGTACATCACGCCGTCGATGCGGAACCGGACCCGGAAGTCCTTCTCGTACGGCTCGACGTGAATGTCCGACGCGCGCTTGCCGATCGCGTCCTTCAGGATCAGGTTCACCAGCTTGATGACGGGCGCGTCGTCAGCGGCCTTCGCCATCTCCTCGACGTTGCCGCCCTCCTCCGAGTCGTCGGCGACCTCGACGTCGTCCTCCATGTTGCTGATGATCTCGTCGAGGTTCGGCCCCTTCTCGGCGTAGTACTTCTCGATCGCCTCGCGCAGCGCGGGCTCGCTCGTGACGACGGGCTCGATGTTGTAGCCGGTGAGGAACTTGAGATCGTCGACCGCGTAGATGTTCGAGGGGTCGCACATCGCGACGATGAGCGAGCTGCCGGCGCGGTTGACGGGGATGACGAGGTGCTTCTCGGCCACGTCCTTCGGGACGAGCTTGATGATCTCGGCGTCGATGTCGAACTCTTTGAGGTTGATCGCCGGAACGCCGTACTGCTTCGAGAGGAAGTCGGTGAGCTTCGACTCCTCGATCGCCCCCACCTTGATGAGCGCGGTGCTCATCCGGGTGCCGTTCTTCTGCTGCTCCTCTTGCGCTTTGCGCAGCTGCTGGACCGAGATCAGGTTCTCGCGGACAAGCAGCTCACCAAGACGGCCGGACATGTGTGATTAGCCTCTCGCGGTTTCGCTGAATCGAGATCGACGTGAGGGGCGGATGGAAACCCCTGGTCGCCAGCGAGTCAAGGGTTCAGTCGGTGTGCGCGGAGGTGGGCTTCAGCGGCGGTGTCGGTTGATGATCGCCCGCGCGGCCACCACGTCGCGCTCGATCTGGGCCTTCAGCGCCTCGAGCCCTGCGAAGCGCTGCTCGGGCCTCAGCCGCTCGAGGAACGCCACGCGCAGCGTCTGGCCGTACAGGTCGCTCGGGGGGAAGTCGAAGAGGTTGCACTCGAGGGTCACCGCGTCGCCGCCGAACGTGGGCTTGACCCCCAGGTTGCACGCCCCGCCGTACTCGCGCCCGTCGCCGAGCGTCGCCACGATCGCGTACACGCCGGGCGCGGGGCGCAGCTCGTTGGGCGTGTCGACGTTGGCGGTGGGGAACCCGATGGTGCGGCCGCGCTGCTGGCCCTTCACCACCACGCCCGAGAGATCGAACGGTCGGCCGAGCAGCCGCGCCGCGGCCTCGACCCGGCCCTCGAGCACGTACTCGCGCACGCGGCTCGACGACACCACCACGCCCTCGACGGTGACGGGCGAGACGACCGAGACGACCGCCTGCCGCTCCGCCGCGGCCGCGCTCATCGAGGTGACGGTGCCGGCGCGCTTGCTGCCGTAGGTGAAGTCGGCCCCCACCACCACGGCCCCGGCCGCGAGCGTGTCGAACAGCAACGCCTCGAAGGCCTGCGGCGTGGTGCGGGAGAACTCGCGCGTGAAGGGGTGCACGACCGTGGCGAACACGCCGGCCTGCGCGAGCAGCTCGAGCTTCCGTTCCTTCGTCGCGATGAGGCGGGGGGCGAGCTCGGGCTGGAGCACCTTGCCGGGGTGCGGCTCGAAGGTGACGGCCACCACCGGGCCGAAGGTGGCCGCGCGCGCGAAGAGCGCCTGGTGGCCCAGGTGCACGCCGTCGAAGTTGCCGAGGCACAGCGCGGGGCGGCTCAGCGCGCGGGACGAGGCGGCCTCGTCGAGTGACCAGAACGTCTGCATTCCGCCCGTTCCTACAACGCCCTCGCGTCGTTGGCGCTGTCGAAGCCGTGGAAGTTGTGGTTCATGGGCGCGCCCATGTCCCGAATCCCTCTCCGTCCCGAGAAGGCCGGCGAAGAGATCGCCGCGCTCACGGCTCCGCCCGACTGGAGCGTGGTGTTCGGCAGCGAGGGCCCGCTCGAGCTCGAGATCGGCTGCGGCGCCGGCGGCTTCGCCCTCGAGTACTGCCGTCGCAACCCCGCGGTCCGTTACCTCGCGTTCGAGTGGCGCAAGAAGTACGCGCGCGAGGTGGCGCACCGCGCGATGAAGCACGGCCTCGGCAACCTCAAGGTCGTCGAAGGCGACGCGCGCATCGTGGTGCCGAAGATCTTCGCGCCCGGGTCCCTCGCGGTGATCCACCTGCAGTTCCCCGACCCGTGGTGGAAGCGCGCGCACTTCAAGCGGGCGATCCTGCTGCCCGACTTCACCAGACTGCTGTTGGGGCTGCTCGAGCCAGGCGGGCGCTTCGATTTCCGCACCGACGTCGAGGAGCGCGCGCAGCAGGGCCTCGCGGTGCTGGAGGCGGCGGGCTTCCACAACCCGCTCGGGCCGGGCGTCTTCCACCCGGCCGATCCCGACGAGCCGGCCTCGACCCGCGAGCGTCGCTACCTGGTGACGGGACAGCCGGTGTTCCGTGCGCGGCTCGTGAAGCCCGCCCGGACCGCGTAAGCTCTCCGGCTCCGATGGCTCAGGCCCGCCGAAAGACGCTCGAGGTCGCGCGCAGAGACGACGCCACCGTCAAGCTCGAGGGCCGGCTCGTCTTGCTGGTGGACGACGATCAGGCCGTGCTCGAGCTGCTCAAGAAGGGCCTCGAGCCGCATGGCTACCGCTTCGTCGAGGCTGAAGACGGCACCCAGGCGCTCACCGCGATCCGCAAGCACCACCCCGATCTCATCCTGATGGACGTCGAGATGCCGGGCATGGGCGGCGTGGAGGTGTGCCGCATCGTGAAGGCGAACCAGGGCGCGGGCTTCGCGTTCACGCCGGTGATCCTGATGACGGCTGGCCGCTCGAGCGGGAAGGTCGAGGGGCTCGAGCTGGGCGCCGACGACTACCTGGTGAAGCCCTTCGACATGCACGAGCTGTCCGCGCGCGTGAAGTCGATGCTGCGCCTCAAGGCGCTCCAGGACACGCTGGTCGAGAAGAACAAGGAGCTCGATCGCATCAACCGCGAGCTCGAAGAGAAGCGCGCCGCTCTCGAGCAACTCTCGCGCACCGACGGGCTCACCGGGCTCATCAACCGGCGCCACTTCGAGGAGCGGCTCCAGGCCGAGTGGGCGCGCAGCGAGCGCTACCGGGCGCCCTTGTCGTGCATGTTGCTGGACATCGATCACTTCAAGCGGGTGAACGACACCTGGGGCCACCCCTTCGGCGACGTGGTGCTCAAGGAGGTCGCCGGCGTCGCGCGGCGGGCGCTGCGGGACGTGGACGTGATCGCCCGCTACGGCGGTGAGGAGCTGATCGCACTGCTGCCAGAGACCTCGCCGGACGAGGCCTGGCGGGCGGCGGAGCGCGTGCGCATGGGCGTCGAGGCGATGCGGCTCACCTGTCGCACCGTCGAGCCTCCCGAGGTCGTGCGCTGCACGGCGAGCATCGGCGTGGCCACCGCGCCGAACCCCGCCATCGACTCCGCCGAGCAGCTCGTCCAGCTCGCCGACGAATGCCTCTACGAGGCCAAGCAGGGCGGCCGGAACCAGGTGCGCCAGGCCCACGAGGGGTGAGCCGCTGACGGCAGTCCAGGCGCTTCGGTGAGTTCCGCCTGCATCGCAGCGTCGAGCACGGTATATGTGTCGCTCCCCATGCGCGTGTCCCTGATCGCCGTCGCCCTGCTCCTGGCCGCTTGCCAGAAGGCGCCGGCCAACACGCCCGAGGGCGCCTTCCGCGCGTTCAACGACGCGCTCCGTCGGCAGGACGCGAAGACCGCCTTCTCGCTCCTGAGCGAGAAGAGCCAGGCGCTGTTGACCGAGCGATCGAAGGCGCTGGCGAGCGGCTCGAAGGGCGCCATCCGCGATGAGCCCGCGCTGCTCACCTTCCTCACGCCTCGGCGGGCGAACCCGCTGGTGTCGATCTCGGTGGCGAGCGCCAGCGAGGCGAGCGCGCTGATTGAGGTCAAGACCTGCGCGCGGCCCCTCGACGCAGCGGGGACGTGCCCTGCGGGCGCAGACGTGCAAGAACGCGTGGCGATGGTGAAAGAAGTTCAGCGCTGGGCCGTCGAGCTGCCCGAGCTGGTGAAGCCGTGAGTGACCCGAACGACAAGACGAAGAAGCCCGGCCCCCGCGTCGAGGTGATCCGCAAGGGCCCGGCGCCTGTGCCCGTTCCCCTCAAGCCGGCGACGCCGGCACCCGGGCCGCGTCCGGTGACCCCTCGGGCGGGCCCCATCGTGCCGCGCGCGGTGCCTTCGCCCGGCGCGCCCGTCGGCAGCGCTCCACCACCTGCCCGCGCGTCAGGCCCCCGCCCACCCGGCCGTGGCCCACCGCGCGCCGGCTTCCGCCCTTCGGGGCCCCCGCGGCCGCCTCCCACGCCCGAGGCCATCGCCGCGCTCGCGCGCAAGGAGCGCGTGCCCAACCGGATCGCGAAGGGCGATCTCGAAGGCAAGATGAAGTGCCGCATCTGGAAGAAGCTGCACGCCGAAGAGGCGAAGCGCTTCGATCAGGCCTTCACGCTGATGGAGCAGCACCCGAACCTCGATCTCACCGAGGCCTTCGGCGTCGTGCAGAGCGGCCTGTCGGTGGAGGACTTCCTGGCTCGCCGGGCGCGGGCGAAGCGGCGCGACGAGGTGAAGAAGGCGCGCGCTTCGGTCGAGGGCGCCGTCATCGACGCCTTCGTCGCCGGCCTCATCGAGAAGAAGACCGAAGCGAGCCTCGTGCTGGGCGAGCGCACGGTGCTCGACGTGCTCACCGGGGTCCAGGCGGTCGCCTTCGAGTGCGAGCGCGCCGGCCGCATCGAGAAGCTGCAGGTCGTCCTGCTGACGAACCGCGCCACCTGGGACGCGCTGAGCGGTCAGGTCGAGCGTGATCCCCGGCTCGCCCAGAAGCCCCCGCCAGTCGCCCGCCAGCCTGCCCGCCGTCCCGTGAGCGACCCGCGACCGATGCTCGAGCACGTCGGCAAGCCGGTGAAGCTGGTGCTGCGCAACGGCATCACGCTGAGCCTGCCGCTGCTGGCCGTCGGGCCCTTCGACGTGCTGGTGGGTGACGCCGAGAGCGCCGTCTTCATCCCGCTGCACGCGATGCTGAGCTGGGCCGCCGCCTGAGCGGACCCGGCGCTGGCGAAGCAGCTCAGCGCTTCTGCCCGCCGCCGCGGTAGTTCTGGATCGGGATCACTTGGCTCACGTTGGTGCCCGCGCGAGCGGCCTGAGCCCGACGGATGAGCAGCGGAATGTCACCCTCACCGCGCTCCACGGCCGAGCGGAGATCCGCCAGGCGCTCGAGGTGCCGCCGCACGGGAATGCCCTCGGGGGCCATGGCGACGATGGTGCGCAGCGAGGTCTCGGCGGACTCGAGCTGGGTCTCGGCGCGCGCGGTGTCCCGTCGGGCGAGCGACAACCACGCAGCCGTCTCCTCCGACACCAGGTTGAGCTCGTGCCCGAGGCCGACGATGAGGCGGCCACGCGAGGACTCCGGGGTCGAGAACTCGAGCTCGACCTTCTGGTGCTTCACGTCGCCGCGCTCCTTGCTCGAGCCGTGGATGATGGCGCTCCACGTCTCCTGGCGAATGGGGCCCGACAGCAGCACGCGCCGCGAGAAGCCCCTCGAGACGTCGCCGAGGCTGATGACGAGCGCGTCGGCCTCGAGCGAGGTGGCGAAGCCGTGGCGACACGAGAGCGCCCCGAAGCCCTCGGGCTGCACGCGCACCTGCACGTCGCCCGCGACCTGCCCGAAGAGGTGCGAGACGATGGCGCCCATCGCCTCCGAGAGGCCCTCGGGCCCGTCCACGTGCTCGAAGCCGTTGCCTGACGGCCTGGTGAGCGACTCGAGCACCTCGGCGACGTAGTGGCGCGCGAGGCCGAGCGCGTGAACGGAGAGGTTCTGACGCGCGAGCCGAAGGCCCAGCTCGTCGAACGCGTCTTGCGTGTCGGGGCCGACCGAGGGCTCGCCGTCGGTGAGGAGCAGCAGCCGCGGCCGTCGGCCGGGCACCAGCGTGCGCTGAAGGCCCTTCGCCGCCACCTCGATGGCCTGGTGGAGCGCGGTGCCGCGCCCGGTGGTGACGTGGGAGAAGGCCTCGGTCATCGCCTGCTTGCCGCGCACGTCCATCGCGGTGACGGGGACGCGCTGCTCGGCGACCCCGTCGAAGAGCACGAGGCCGATGAAGTCGTCGGGCCCGGCGAGATCGATGAACGACTGCGCAGCCTCGACGGCGGCAGCGAGCGGCGCGCCCTTCATCGAGCCCGAGCGATCGAGCACGAGGTTCACCATCACCGGCGCGCGCGGCTCGTCCTCGGCGCCCTTCGCCTGCACGAGGATGTGCCCTTCGCGTTGGTCTGCGATGCGCGTCTCGACTGCCCAGGCCGTCCACAACATGCCGGTCACCTCTGAGGCAGGACTCTAGCAAGTCGGGTCGCCCCGTTCAGCGCAGATGCACTTCGTCCAGCGCGGCGGTACACAGGCCACACAGGAGCCGACATGCGCACTCTCTCTCTCGTCGTGATCGCCACTCTCTTCGTCACCGCCTGCAAGAAGGAGGAGGTCAAGGCCGTCGAGGCGGCGAAGCCCGCCGTCGCCGCGCCAGCGCCCGCCGAGGTGAAGCCGGCGCCCGCGCCTGCTGGAGCCGCGCGCGTGGTGGAGCTCAAGGTGACCGAGAACGGCTTCGAGCCGGGCAACGTGAAGCTGAAGAAGGACGAGCCGGTGAAGTTCGTCGTCACGCGCGTCACCGACGCCACCTGCGCGACCGAGCTGCTCATCGCCGAGACGGACATCAAGGCCGAGCTGCCGCTGAACAAGCCGGTGGAGGTCGCGTGGACGCCGACGAAGGCGGGCCAGGTGAAGTTCGGCTGCGCGATGGACATGATGGTGGGCGGCCTGCTGCTGGTCGAGTGAGCGCCATGGGCCGCACGATCGCGCACAAGTTCGGCGGCACGAGCATGGGTACGGCGGACCGCATTCGCGGGGTCGCCGACATCCTCGTCTCGCGCAAAGGGGAGCAGCAGATCGTCGTGGTGTCGGCGATGTCGAAGGTGACCGACGCGCTCATCGACATCACCCGCCGGGCGGCCGCGAGGGATCCCGCGTGGCCGGACGAGGCGCAGGCGCTGGCCGAGAAGCACCGGCAGGTCGCGAAGGAGCTGCTCGGCCCCCGCGCCGGCCCGGTCATCGAGCGGCTCGACCGCGAGCTGCACGGCATGATGGAGCTGCTGGCGGCGCAGGCCTTCCTCGGCGTCACGTCGGACGATCTGCTCGACGTGATCCAGGGCCTGGGCGAGGTCTTCAGCTCGATGATCCTCGACGCGCACCTCATGGGCCGGGGCGAGCCGTCGCTGTGGCTCGACGCGCGCGACGTGCTGGTGGTGGACAAGACGCCGCTGGGGGCGCTGGTCGACTGGGAGCTGTCGCGCAAGAAGCTCGACGCGTGGAAGGCGGGCAAGCCGCTCGACCGCGTCATCATCACGGGCTTCGTCACGCGCGATCGCCGGGGCCGCGTCACCACGCTCGGGCGCAACGGCAGCGACTACTCGGGCGCCATCTTCGGCGCGCTCTTCGGGGCCGAGGAGATCCAGATCTGGACCGACGTCGACGGCGTCCTCTCTGCCGACCCGCGGCTGGTGCCCGAGGCGGTGCTGCTCGATCGCATGTCGTACTCCGAGGCATGCGAGCTGGCGTACTTCGGCGCGAAGGTGATCCACCCGCAGACGATGGCGCCGGCCTTCGAGCGCGGCATTCCGCTCGTCATCCGCAACACCTTCGCGCCCGAGAAGCCGGGCACGCGCATCGAGAAGACGACCGACGCGTCGGTGCCGGTGAAGGGCATCACGGCGTTCTCGGGCCTCGCGCTGGTGAACGTCGAGGGCGCGGGGATGATCGGCGTCCCCGGCACCGCCGAGCGGGCGTTCGGCGCGCTCAAGCAGGCGGGCGTGTCGGTGGTGATGATCAGCCAGGGCTCGAGCGAGCACTCGATCTGCTCGGTGGTGCAGGCGAAGGAGGCGGGCGCGGCGAAGCAGGCGCTCGAGGAGGCCTTCCGCCGCGAGCTCGACTCGAAGCTCATCGAGGCGATCGCGATCACCGAGGGCATCGCGGTGCTCGCGGTGGTGGGCGACGGCATGGCGGGCACTCCGGGCATCGCGGCGCGGCTCTTCACCTCGCTCTCGCGCGCGAACATCAACGTGCGGGCCATCGCGCAGGGCAGCTCGGAGCGGAACATCTCGGTGGCCATCGCGGCCTCCGACGCGACCCGGGCGTTGAAGGCGGTGCACGCAGGCTTCTACCTGTCGGCGCTGACGATCTCGGTGGGCCTCATCGGGCCGGGCAACGTGGGCCGCACCTTCTTGAAGCAGCTCAGCCTCGGGAGGGAGCGGCTGCGCACGCACAACGGGCTCGACCTGCGGGTCCGCGCGGTGGCGACGAGCAAGAAGATGGCGCTGTCGGAGCACCACCTCGACTCGGCGCTGGCCGTGACCGAGGCGACCGACCTGACGCGCTTCGCCGCGCACGTGCAGGCCGACCACCTGCCCCACGCGCTGATCGTCGACTGCAGCGCAAGCGACGCCGTGCCCGAGCTCTACGCCGAGTGGCTCTCGCGCGGCATTCACGTGGTGACGCCGAACAAGCACGCGGGCGCGGGCAAGCTCGAGCGCTACGAGGCGATCCGGCGGGCGGCGACGCGGGGCCGCTTCCGCGCGGAGTCGACGGTGGGCGCGGGCCTGCCCGTCATCACCACCCTGAGAGATCTCATCGACACCGGTGACGAGGTGCTCGCCATCGAGGGCATCTTCTCGGGCACGCTCGCGTGGCTCTTCAACACCTGGGAGGGCAACACGCCCTTCTCGACGCTGGTGCTCGAGGCGAAGAAGCTCGGCTACACCGAGCCCGATCCGCGCGACGATCTCTCGGGCATGGACGTGGCGCGCAAGCTGGTGATCCTCGCGCGTGAGGCGGGCTGGAAGACGACGCTCGAGGCGGTGCGGGTGGAGTCGCTGGTGCCCGACGCGCTCCGCTCAGTCTCGCCGGCGGAGTTCCTCGAGCGACTCCCGGAGCTCGACGGGCCGATGCTCGATCGGCTCGCGCGCGCGAAGCGGAACGGCTGCGTGCTGCGGTACGTGGCGAAGCTCGACGGCGCGGGCCTGTCGCAGGTGGGGCTCGTCGAGCTGCCGACTGGCCACGCCTTCGCGCACACGCACCTCACCGACAACGTGGTGCAGTTCACCACCGCGCGGTACCGCACCAACCCGCTCGTCGTGCAGGGACCGGGCGCGGGGCCCGAGGTGACGGCCGCGGGCATCTTCGCCGACGTGCTGCGCATCGCCGCCTCGCTGGGGGCGAAGCTGTGAAGGACGTGGCCCGGGCGTTCGCGCCTGCGTCCATCGGCAACGTCGCGGTTGGCTTCGACATGCTGGGGCAGGCGCTCGAGGGCGCCGGCGACGTGGCGACGGTGCGGCGCACGAAAGACGGGAGGGTGCGCGTCGCGGCGATCCGCGGCGTGGTGGCCGAGCTCCCGTTGGCGGCGCGGCAGAACACCGCAGGGCGCGCGCTGCTGGGGCTCGCGAAGCTGCGCCCGGGCGTGGGCTTCGAGGTCGAGCTGGACAAGGGCATTCCGCTGGGCAGCGGCATGGGTGGCTCGGCGGCGTCGGCGGTGGCGGCGCTGGTGGCGGCGAACGCCCTGCTCGAGCGGCCGGTGTCGCTCGAGGTGCTCTACGGGCTCGCGATGGACGGCGAGGCGGCGGCGAGCGGCTCGAAGCACGGCGACAACGTGGCGCCGATGCTGCTGGGCGGGCTGGTGATCGCGCCGGTGAAGGGGGCTCCGGTGAAGGTGCCGGTGCCGAAGGGGCTGCACTGCGCGCTGGTGCACCCGCACTTCGTGCTCGAGACGAGGCGGGCGCGCGCGGCGCTGAAGGGCGCGTACGCGCTGCACGACTTCGTGGTGCAGAGCGAGGGCCTGGCGCTGGTGCTCGCGGGCTGTTTCCAGAACGATCTCACCCTGCTCCGCCGTGGCCTGCGCGACGTGCTGGTGGAGCCGCGGCGGGCGCGGTTGATCCCCGGGTTTCACCGCGTGAAGGAAGCGGCCCTCGACTGCGGCGCGCTGGGCAGCTCGATCTCGGGCGCCGGGCCGAGCGTGTTCGCGTGGTGCGAGTCGAAGGCGAAGGCGGAGCGCGCGGCGAAGGCGATGGCGGAGGCGTTCGGGAGCGTGAAGCTGGCCTCGGACGTCTACGTGTCGAAGGTGGCGGCGCGCGGCGCGAGGGTGCTCTGACGATGGACTGCGTGAGCACGCGCGGCGCTGGGCCAGTGTCGCTGGCGAAGGCGCTGGCCGAGGGGCTCGCGTCCGACGGTGGGCTGTACGTCTTCCCGCTCGACGCGCGGCCGGCGGTGACGCTCGGGACGACGCTGGCCGAGACGGCGGCGACGCTGCTCGAGCCGCTGTTCATCGGGGAGCCGCTCGACGCGCGGGAGCTGTGCGAGGCCGCCTTCACGTTCGACGCGCCGCTGCTGCCGATCGACGAGGACTCGTCGTTGCTGGAGCTGTTCCACGGGCCGACGGCGGCCTTCAAGGACTTCGGCGCGCGGTTTCTCGCCGAGGCGTTGTCGCGGCTCGGGCTGCCGCCGACGACGATCCTGGTGGCGACGTCGGGCGACACGGGCGCGGCGGTGGCGGCGGCGTTCCATCGCCGGCCGGGCTTCCGCGTCGTCATCCTCTACCCCGATGGGCGCGTGTCGGCGCGGCAGGCGCACCAGCTGGGCGCGTTCGGCGACAACGTGCGCACGTTCAAGGTGCGCGGCTCGTTCGACGACTGCCAGCGCATGGTGAAGGAGGCGTTCACCGACCGCGCGCTGGTGGACAAGCACGGGCTGTCGTCTGCGAACAGCATCTCGCTGGGGCGGCTGTTGCCGCAGATGGCGTACTACGCGCACGCGGCGCTGGTGATGCAGCAACGCGGCGCAGCGCCGGTGGACTTCGTGGTGCCGACTGGGAACCTGGGCAACGCGCTGGCGTGCCTGATGGCGAAGCGGCTGGGCCTGCCGGTGGGGCACGTGTTCCTGGCGACGAACGCGAACCGGGTGCTGCCGGACTTCCTCGCGAGCGGTGCGTACGAGCCGCGGCACAGCCTGGCGACGCTGGCGAACGCGATGGACGTCGGGGCGCCGAGCAACCTCGAGCGGTTGCGGTACTGGTGGCGCGACGTGGACGAGCTGCGGCGTGAGGTGAGCGCCGACTGGGTGGATGACGAGTCGATCCGGCGGACGATCGGCACGACGTGGCGGGCGACGCGCACGGCGATCTGTCCGCACACGGCGTGTGGGGTGGCGGTGCGGGATCGGATGCGGGCGAAGGGGCACGCGCGGCCGCTGGTGATCGCGGCGACAGCGCACCCGGCGAAGTTCGAGACGGTGGTGGAGCCGATCATCGGAGAGGCGGTCGAGCCTCCCGAGGCACTGGCGAGGTTGCTGAAGCGGCCGTCGGTGGCGAAGCCGCTGGAGCCGACGATCGAGGCGCTCAAGGGCGCGATGGGGTGACCCGGCTACAAGCCCGGTGGGCCTCTGCGGTACTGGCTCCACACTTCGAGGACGTTGACGACACCGAGCGCGTCATCGACGACGTAGTAGACGTGCAACTTCGTCTTCGTCGTTCCCACTCGGTAGATCGTCCGTCGTGAGGTGCGACGGGCGACGGGCGCGGTGGTCGGAGCACGGGCGATTCGCTCGAAAGCCGCCGCGAGGTCTTCCTCGAAAACGGAGGGCACCCGGGCCGTGTCTCGCCAGTGTCGCGCCATGCGACGGACTGACGCCATCGCACGGGGCATGAGGATGACCGCATCACTCACTTCATCGCGCGCAGCTCGGCAAGGACGACTTCCGCGGGAGTGCCCTCGGCCGTCTCTGCTTCGTCCATCGCTGCCTGCAACTCTGCCCAATCGGAATCGGAGACGTCCCAGGTCCCGGTGTCGTCGTCGCTGACTTCGCGCATCACGACGTCGACACGAGCCCCATCCGGAAGCCCGACCTCCCCGTCCAACACCAGGGTCTTCCCGAGGACCGTCGCCTTCACTCGCATGTGGGCATTGTGCGCGGCCGCAATACCGGCGCGCAAGCCGTGAGGTCGAGCCGATGGACAGCCGATGCACTCCGTGGCTCCACGCGAGGCCTGTGATGGCGATTCGAGGGCCCTTTGCGGGTTCTGTCCTCGACGCGCCGAGCCGCCAGCGCCACACAGGACCCGATCGTCCCGTCGACCAGCCTCAAAAGCCCGCCTTGCCAGGCGCCGCTCACGGCACGACGAAGCGGCGCACCTGAGGCGCTCCGCCGTTCGCCCGAATCTCGATGGTCCACATCCCCGGCACGCCGGGCAACGTCCTGTTCCACCACCAGAACGAGTGCCGGAAGTCCTGACTCAGCGTCTGGGAGCCAGTCGCGCTCACACCTCCATCCGGCTGCAGCAGCCGCATCGAGATCACATCGCCCGGGCGGCCGTTCGCCGTGTTCGACGCGATGCCGATCGAGCCGGCCGGCACGCTCACCGGATCGGCGCCCGGGTCCTTCAGCTCGTTGAAGTCCGTGTAGCTGCCGCTCCGGAAGTTCACGTCCATCACGGACGCGGCGGTCGTGTACGGCGGAGGGCTCTGCCAGCGATTGGGCGCGAAGGGCTCCTCGAGGACGCCCGCGGCCGAGATCAACTCGTAGTGAAGGTGGGCCTGCGTCGAGCACCCGGAGCTGCCGACCACGCCGAGCTGTTGCCCGGCCGCGATTCGTTGGCCCACCGCGACGCGAATCGAGAGCCGCTTGAAGTGCGCGTAGATCGCGGTGGAGCAGTCGTCCTGGCGGATGCGGACCAGGTTCGCGTTCTGCGACGTGCAGGCGATGTTGCGATCCGCGAAGCCGTCAATCACCTGCGTCACGACTCCCGGCGCGGCCGCGATGACGGGGAAGTCCGCGTCCATCGCCCGGAATGACGGCACGTCGATGTCGATGCCGCGGTGTCCGTCGTACGTCTTCGCCGCCGTCCCGACGCGGCCCATCCAATCGCGGAGCCCCGCTGTCGAGTCGAGATCGACGTAGTTGTTCACAACCCACTCGACGCCGTTCATCCCCGGCAGCGGCCACGCGAGAGGCAACGAGGCTCCCGCGTTGCACCCGCCGTCCGCCAGGAGCACGGAGCCGCCCGCCGTTCCACCAGCAGCCGTTCCACCAGCAGCCGTTCCACCAGCAGCCGTTCCACCCGCAGCCGTTCCACCCGCAGCCGTTCCACCAGCAGCCGCTCCACCAGCTGCAGTTCCCCCAGCTGCAGTTCCCCCAGCTGCAGTTCCCCCAGCTGCCGTTCCACCAGCAGCAGTTCCGCCAGCTGCAGTTCCGCCAGCCGCCGTTCCACCTGCCGCCGTTCCACCAGCCGCCGTTCCACCAGCCGCCGTTCCACCAGCCGCCGTTCCAGCAGCTGCCGTTCCACCACTCGCTGTGCCGCCTGCCCCGCCGCCACCGCCGGACGCGACGCGCCCACCAGCCGCGCCAACGGAGCCATCAGGCCCATCAACTCCCGGGGAGCCACAGCCGACGAACAAGAGGACGACCGCGAGAACGACGCGCACCGGCCGAAGAGAGCACGGCGCTGGTCCCTCGCCCAGCCCTGCTCACTCGAACCGCAGCGCCGCGAGCGGGTTGAGCCTCGCCGCCTTCCTCGCCGGGAACACGCCGAACACCACCCCGACCAGCACCGACACCCCGAACGCGATCGGCACGGCCCCGCCCGGCACCACGAAGGGCACCTGAATCGCCCGCGCCAGCCCCACGCTCGCGAGCAGGCCCAGCCCGATCCCAACCATCCCTCCGAGCGCCGACAGCACCACCGCCTCGACCAGGAACTGGCTCAAGATGTCTGCGCTGCGCGCGCCCACCGCGAGGCGAATGCCGATCTCCCGCGTCCGCTCCGTCACCGACACCAGCATGATGTTCATGATGCCGATGCCGCCGACGAGCAGCGAGATGCCGGCCACGCCCAGCAGGAACGTCGTCAGCATGCCCGTCACCTGCCCCAGCACCGCCTGCACCTCGCGCGGGTCGCGCACCGAGAAGTCATCCTCCTCGCCCGCGAGCACGTGGCGCCGCTGCCGCAGCACGTTCGTGATCTGCGCCTTCGCGTCGTCGATGCGATCCGCGCTGCGCGCCGCCGCCATCATCAGCCCGATCCGATCGGTCCCCGTGATGCGTCGCGAGAACGTGCTGAACGGCATGAAGATCACGTCGTCTTGATCCATGCCGAACGCCGACGCGCCCTTCGACTCGAGCACGCCCACTACGCGGCAGCTCACGTCGTGAATGCGCAGCTCCTTGCCGAGCGCCGTCGAGCCGCTGAACAGCGCCGTCTCGATGGTGTGCCCCACCACACACACCTGCGCCGCCTGCCGCTCGTCATCCGCGCTCAGCGTGCGGCCCTGCACCACGCTCCACCCGCGAATCAGCAGGAAGTCGGGCGACACGCCGCTCACCGGCGTCGAGCGGTTGAGCCCACCCGCTACCGTGCGCAGCGGCCGCTGGCTCACCGGCGACACGAGCCCCACGTCCCGCGCGCCCCGCCGGAGCGCCTCGAGATCCGCCGGGCCGAACAGCGGGGCACCCGACGACGACGGTCCCCCGGTCCGCCCGTGCGCGCTGCCCGGCACCACCATGAGGATGTTGCTGCCCATGCCCGCGATCGTCGCCTCGATGTACGCCGTCGCGCCCTTGCCGAGCGACTCCATCATCAGCACCGCCGCCACGCCGATCACCACGCCCAGCATCGTCAGGGCCGAGCGCATGCGGTTGCGCAACAGTGCGGCCAGGGCCAGCGAGATCGTCGCGCGCGGGTTCATGCGGCTCCCTTCGTGTCCGACGCGATGTGTCCGTCACGGAACACCACGCGCCGCTTCGCCCACGCCGCGCACTTCGGATCGTGCGTCACCATGATCACCGTGATGCCGCGCCGCTCGTTGAGGCTCGAGATCAGCTGCATGATCTCGTCGCTCGTCTTCGAGTCGAGGTTACCCGTGGGCTCGTCCGCGAGGATCACCTCGGGCTCGTTGACGAGCGCCCGCGCGATCGCCACGCGCTGCTGCTGCCCACCCGACAGCTGGTTGGGCCGCGCGTCTTCCCGCCCCGCGAGCCCCACCGCCTCGAGCGCGCTCGCCGCCCGCGCCTGCCGCTCGGCCAGGTCCACGCCCGCGTAGATGAGGGGCAGCGCGACGTTGTCGAGGGCGCTCGTGCGCGGCAGCAGGTTGTAGCTCTGGAAGATGAAGCCGAACTTCGCGTTCCGCAGCGCGGCCAGCACGTCGCCGTGGAGCGTCTGCACCGGGTGCCCCTCGATCAGGTACTCGCCAGACGTCGGCACGTCGAGGCAGCCCAGGATGCTCACCGCCGTCGACTTGCCCGAGCCCGAGGCGCCGGTGATGGCGACGAACTCCGAGGGCGCGACCGAGAGATCGACCTCCTCGAGCGCCTTCACCAGCGCGGGGCCCTCGCCGAAGACCCGGCTCACCTTCCGCAGCTCGAGCAGCGGCGACTCAGGGAGCGCTGGTGAGCCCATAGGCCCGCCTCCCTTCCGGCGTGAGATCGACGATCACCGCGGCGCCCGACGGCAGCTGCCCGTCGCCGATCGCGGTCGCCTCGCCGTCCGACAGCCCGGGCGTCACCGGCACCCGGCGCACCTGCTCCCCCTCGAGCACGTACACGCCCGGCGTCTTCTCGGGCGTCTGGCCCGGCGGCACGAAGTGCAGCGCGCCGTTCGGCAGCTGCTCGGCCCGCTCCGCCTGCCCGGTGCGGATGCGCACGTTCGCCGTCATGCCCGGCTTGAGGCTGAGGTCCAGGTTGTCCACCGACACGACGACGCCGTAGGTGACGACGTCCTGCACGACGCGCGCGGAGTTCCGCACCTCGGTCACCGCGCCCTCGTAGACGCGGTCGGGCCAGGCGTTGACGCCGAAGGTGACGCGCTGCCCCTCGCGCACCTCGCCGATGTCGGCCTCGTCCACCGCCGCCACCACCTCCATCTTCCGCAGGTCGGCCGCGACGGTGAACAGCACCGGCGTCTGCAGCATCGACGCCACCGTCTGCCCGGGATCGACGTTGCGGGTGATGACGACGCCGTCGATGGGCGCGCGGATCACGGCGTGGGTCAGGTTGGTGCGCGCGAGCGACGCCTGCGCCTGCTGCGCCGCGACCGTCGCCTCGGCGGCGCCCACGCGCGCGAGGGCCAGGTTCACCGCCGTCAGCGCCGCCTCGTGCTCGCTCTGCGTCTGCGCGCCCTGCGAGAACAGCCCGTCGGAGCGCGCCTTGTTGCGCTCTGCCTGCGCGAGATCGGCCTTCGCCTGGGCGAGCTGGGCCCGGCTCGCGGCGGCCATCGCCTCGGCCTGCGCCGCCTGGGCCTTGAGCGCGCCCTCGTCGAAGCGCGCCAGCACCTGGCCCTGCTTCACGCGATCGTTGTAGTCGACCTCCACCGTGGCCACGCGCCCCGAGATCTCGGCGCCCACGCTCACCGTCGCGACCGCGTCCACCCGCCCCGTCGCGCGCACCTCACGAACGAGCGGCGCCACCACCACCGTCGCTGTGCGGAACCGCGCCGCCATCGGCACCGGCTTCGGCCGCGTGAGGAAGAAGACGCCCACGCCGAGGCCCACGAGGCCCAGCACCACCACGAGGATCACCAGCCGCCGACGTGCTTGCCGCTTGCGCTCGCGCTCGATCAGCTCGGGCAAGCTGCTGGTCCTCAAAGGCACGACTCTGGGAATGGTGGGCTCGGACGCGGCGCTCATGCCTGAGCGCTCCTGCATCGGGTGTGCGGTCTCGTGAATCGAGGCAGTTGGGGCGCTGAAGGGCGCAGCGCTTTCGCCCCCGCCGAAACGCCTGCGTTGAGCTGACGCACCGCATTGAAGCCGGAAGTCCGCGGGCCTATCGTCGTCTAATGCACCGCGTCGTGCCCCGTTCCGCCCTCTACGAGCCCAGCACCGAGAAGGACAGCTGCGGCGTCGGCTTCGTCGCCCACATCAAAGGCCAGCGCTCCCGCGGCATCGTGGAGCAGGCGCTCGAGGTGCTGCACCGCATGCGGCACCGCGGCGCGACGGGCGCCGATCCCCGGACCGGTGACGGCGCCGGCATTCTCGTGCAGGTGCCCGAGCGCTTCCTCGCGAGGGAGGCCCAGCGGCTCGGCTTCACCCTGCCCGCTCGCGGCGCGTTCGGCGTGGCGCAGGTCTTCCTGCCCGGGGAGCCGTTCGCCCGTGCCGAGTGCGAGCGCATGCTGACCGAGGTCGTCGAGCAGGAAGGCCAGCGCGTGCTGGGCTGGAGAGACGTGCCCGTCGACGCCTCGGTGCTCGGCCCCATCGCGCGCTCGGTGCTGCCGGTCATGCGGCAGCTCTTCATCGCGCGGCGGCGCACGGTACCCTCGGCCTTCGAGCGCAAGCTCTTCATCATCCGCAAGCTCGCCGAGAACCGCGTGCGCACCAGCGGCGTCGACGGCGACGGGCGCTTCCACCTCGCGTCGTGCTCGGCCGAGACGCTCGTCTACAAGGGGCTGCTGCTCCCGGCGACGCTGCCGCAGTTCTTCGCCGATCTGCGCGACCCGATCTTCGAGAGCGCGATCGCGGTGGTGCACTCGCGGTTCTCCACCAACACCCTGCCGACGTGGGATCTCGCGCAGCCGTTCCGCTTCATCGCCCACAACGGCGAGATCAACACCGTGCAGGGCAACCGCAACTCGATGCAGGCACGCCGCACGCTGCTCCAGTCGGCGAAGTTCGGCGGCGGGCTCGATCGCCTCGCGCCCATCATCGTGCCCGGCAAGAGCGACTCGGCGCAGTTCGACAACATGCTCGAGCTGCTCGTGCTCGGCGGCCGCTCGCTGCCCAACGCGATGATGCTGATGATCCCCGAGGCGTACGAGAAGAACCCGCAGATGGACGACGCGCGACGGGCCTTCTACCAGTTCAGCTCCTCGCTCATGGAGCCGTGGGATGGCCCGGCCGCGATCACCTTCACCGACGGCCGCCTCGTCGGCGCCACGCTCGATCGCAACGGCCTGCGCCCCTCGCGCTACGTCATCACCGAGGACGATCGCGTCATCCTCGCGTCCGAGGCGGGCGTCATCGACGTGCCGCCCTCCCAGGTGAAGCGGAAGGGCCGCCTGCAGCCTGGCCGCATGTTCCTCGTGGACACCGACGAGGGCCGCATCGTCGAGGACGACGAGGTGAAGAAGGACATCACCGGCCGCTGGCCGTACCGGAAGTGGCTCGAGCGCAACGTCTTCACCTGGGACGACGTGCCCGACGCTCCCGCGCCCATGCCGCTGCTCGGGGAAGAGCTCGCCCGCCAGCAGCGCGCCTTCGGGTGGACCGACGAAGATCTGCGGATCGTCGTGGGGCCGATGGCGGAGACGGGCAAGGAGCCCACCGGCTCCATGGGGACCGACACCCCGCTCGCCGTGCTGAGCGAGCGCGCGCCGTCGCTGTTCGACTACTTCCACCAGCTCTTCGCGCAGGTGACGAACCCGCCCATCGATCCCATTCGCGAGGCGGCCGTGATGTCGCTGTCGGTCGGCCTCGGCCCCGACGGCAACACCTTCGAGGAGACGCCCGAGCAGTGCGCGAAGCTGACGCTGCCGGGGCCGGTGCTCACCAACACGCAGCTCGCGCGCATCAAGGCGCTCGCCGGCAAGGGCGACTTCGACCCACGCATCCTCGACGCGACGTACGAGCCCGGCGCACCCGGCGCCCTCGAGCGCGCGGTGGACGACCTCTGCGAGGCCGCGGTGAAGGCCGTCGACGAGGGCCACGACATCCTCATCCTGTCCGATCGCAACGTCGACGCACGGCGGGCGCCGATCCCGTCCCTGCTCGCGCTCTCGGCGGTGCACCAGCGCCTCGTGCGTGACGGTATTCGCCGGCACACCGGCCTCGTGGTGGAGACGGGCGAGGTGCGCGAGGTGCACCACGCCGCCCTGCTCATCGGCTACGGCGCGGCCGCGGTGAACCCGTGGCTGTGCTTCGACTCGGTGAGCGCGCTCGTGCAGCGCGGCGAGGTGCCGGGCCCGCTGGAGAAGGCCGAGAAGCACCTGGTGCACGCCTTCGACGAGGGCCTGCTCAAGGTGATGTCGAAGATGGGCATCTCGACGGTGCAGTCGTACCGCGGCGCGCAGATCTTCGAGTGCGTCGGCCTCAGCCGCGAGCTCATCGATCGCCACTTCTCGGGCACGGCGTCACGGCTGCAGGGCATCGGGCTCGATGATCTCGATCGCGAGGTCGTGCAGCGGCACCAGCGCGGCTTCGATCACCACACGGCCGACGAGCTGGCGGTGCCCTTCGCGGGCGGCAACTACCAGTGGCGACGGCGCGGCGAGCTGCACAAGTGGAACCCGGGCACCATCGCGGCCCTGCAGCACGCCACTCGCTCGAACGACGCGGCGCTGTTCACGAAGTACGAGCGGCTCGCCGACGACGAGACCGGGGCCCTGGTGACGCTCCGCGGGCTGCTCGAGTTCGACACCTCGTCCCCGCCGGTGCCGCTCGAGCAGGTCGAGCCCGCGGCCAGCATCGCGAGGCGCTTCGTCACCGGCGCGATGAGCTTCGGCTCCATCTCGGCCGAGGCGCACGAGACGCTCGCCATCGCGATGAACCGCCTCGGCGGCAAGTCCAACTCCGGCGAAGGCGGCGAGGAGCCCCGGCGCTTCCAGAGGGACCCGAACGGCGACTGGCGGCGCAGCGCGATCAAGCAGGTCGCCAGCGCGCGCTTCGGCGTCACCACCGAGTACCTCGTCAACGCCGAGGAGCTGCAGATCAAGGTGGCCCAGGGCGCGAAGCCCGGTGAAGGCGGCCAGCTGCCCGGCCACAAGGTGGACGAGCGCATCGCGAAGGTGCGCTGGTCGACGCCGGGCGTGACGCTGATCTCTCCGCCGCCGCACCACGACATCTACTCCATCGAAGATCTCGCCCAGCTCATCTACGACCTGCAGAGCGTCAACCGCGACGCGCGCGTGTCGGTGAAGCTCGTGAGCGAGGTGGGCGTCGGCACCATCGCCGCGGGCGTCGCCAAGGCCGGCGCCGGCGGCGTCACCATCTCGGGCTTCGAGGGCGGCACGGGCGCCTCACCGCTCTCGTCGATCAAGCGCGCGGGCCTGCCATGGGAGCTGGGCCTCGCCGAGACGCAGCAGGTGCTCGTGCAGAACGGCCTGCGCGATCGGCTCAAGCTGCAGGTCGACGGTGGCTTCCGCACCTCGCGAGACGTGACGCTCGCGGCGTTGCTCGGGGCCGAGGAGTTCGGCGTCGCCACCGCGGCCCTCATCGTCGAGGGCTGCGTGATGCTGCGGAAGTGCCACCTCAACACCTGCAGCGTCGGCATCGCCACCCAGGACCCGAAGCTGCGCGCGCTCTTCGCCGGCGACCCGCAGCACGTGGTGAACTTCTTCCTGCTCCTCTCGGAGGGCGTGCGGCGGCACCTGGCCAGCCTCGGCTTCCGCAGCGTCGAGGAGGCGGTCGGCCGGGTGGACAAGCTCAAGCCCCGCGCCGAGGTGCCGCACTGGAAGGCCGCGAAGCTCGATCTCTCGCCGATCTTCTCGCTGCCGAACGCGCCCGACTCGGCGCCGCGCCGGTGCAGCGCGCCCCAGAAGAAGGACGTGTCGGACTCGCTCGATCACCAGCTGCTCGACGCTGCCAGGCGCACCCTCGAGAACGGCTCGCCCGTCACCATCGCCCTGCCCGTCACCAACGCGCACAGGGCCGTGGGCGCCATGCTGTCGGGCGAGATCGTCAAGAAGCACGGCGGCCAGGGGCTGCCCGACGACACCGTGCGCGTGAAGCTGCAGGGCGCGGCGGGCCAGAGCTTCGGCGCGTGGCTCGTCAGCGGCGTCACGCTCGAGCTCGAGGGCGAGGCGAACGACTATGTCGGCAAGGGGCTATCGGGCGGGCGGCTGATCGTGCGGCCTCCCACCGGTGCGCGCTTCGCTCCCGAGGAGAACGTGATCGTCGGCAACACCGTGCTCTACGGCGCTACCGCGGGCGAGGCGTACTTCGCGGGCGTCGCAGGCGAGCGCTTCGCCGTGCGCAACTCGGGCGCGAAGTGCGTGGTGGAGGGCGTCGGCGATCACGCCTGCGAGTACATGACGGGCGGCGTGGTGGTGGTGCTCGGCAGCACGGGCCGCAACTTCGCCGCGGGCATGAGCGGCGGCACCGCGTACGTGTTCGATCGCACCCGCGCCTTCCGCGAGCGCTGCAACCTCGAGATGGTCGAGCTCGAGTCGCTGGTGGACGAGTCGGAGATCTGGCTCGTCTACGGCCTCGTCGAGAACCACCTGCGCTTCACCGGCAGCGCGCAGGCCCGCCGCATCCTCGACAACTGGGAGCACCTCGTCGGCTCGTTCGTGAAGGTGATGCCTACCGACTACAAGCGGGTGCTGCAGGCGCGCCGGGCCCAGCTTCGGCCGAGGCCGAGTCCTCCACGGCTCCGCGCCGTCGGCGGGAGGGAGGGCTGAGCCATGGGCAAGACGACCGGCTTCCTCGAGTGGAACCGCGAGCACCCGCCGAAGCGAGAGAAGGCCGAGCGCCTGCACGACTCCCGCGAGTTCGTGCTGCCGCTCGCGCCCGAGCAGGCGAACAAGCAGGCCGGCCGCTGCATGGACTGCGGCGTGCCGTTCTGCCAGCAGGGCTGCCCCCTGGGGAACCCGATCCCCGACTTCAACGAGCACGTGTGGAAGGGCCGCTGGCGCGACGCCCACCTCGCGCTCGCGTCCACCAACAACTTCCCCGAGTTCACCGGCCGCCTCTGCCCCGCGCCGTGCGAGGCCGCCTGCACGCTCTCGGTGAACCAGGACCCCGTCACCATCGAGCAGCTCGAGAAGGAGATCATCGAGCGCGCCTTCAAGGAGGGCTGGGTCACCGCGCAGCCCCCGACGTTCCGCACGGGGAAGACGGTGGCCGTCGTCGGCAGTGGACCCGCGGGCCTCGCCGCCGCCGCGCAGCTCAACAAGGCGGGCCACCACGTCACGGTGTTCGAGAAGGACGATCGCCTCGGGGGGCTGCTGCGCTACGGCATTCCCGACTTCAAGCTCGAGAAGCACGTCATCGATCGCCGCGTCGCGCTGCTCGAGGCCGAGGGCGTCACGTTCAAGCCAGGCGTCGAGCCGGGCAAGACGCTTCCGTGGACCGAGCTCAAGGCGGCCCACGACGCGGTGGTGATCGCCGTCGGCGCGCGCGCGCCGCGGGAGCTGCCCATTCCCGGGCGCGAGCTGACCGGCGTGGTGCAGGCCATGGACTACCTCGAGGCGGCCAACCGGCGGGTCGCCACCGAAGCGGGCGTGGAGGGGCTGGCCACGGGGAAGCGTGTCGTCGTGCTGGGCGGTGGAGACACCGGCTCCGACTGCCTCGGTACGGCGCTGCGCGAAGGCGCCGCCAGCGTGTCGCAGATCGAGCTGCTCCCCGCGCCGCCCGGCACGCGTCCACCCGGCAACCCCTGGCCCCAGTGGCCGCTGATCTTCCGCACCTCCTCCAGCCAGGACGAGGGCGGTCTGCGCACCTTCGGCTTCCTGACGAAGCGCCTCGTGGGCGAGGGAGGCAGGCTGGTGGCCCTCGAGGGCGTCGACGTGACGCTCGAGGACGGGAAGCTCGTGGAGCACCTGCAGAGCGCGCGCCGCCTCGAGGTCGACCTGCTCGTGCTCGCGCTCGGCTTCACCGGGCCTGACGTGTCGTCGCTGAAGCGGGAGCTGGGCGTCGAGCTCGACGCGCGGGGGAACGTGAAGGGCGACGGCGCCTTCGCGACCAACGTGCCCGGCGTGTTCGTCGCGGGAGACGCGCTGCGCGGCGCGAGCCTGATCGTGTGGGCGATCTCCGACGGACGCGAGGCAGCGCGTGGCGTCGATGCGTTCCTCACCGGCCAGCCCTCGCTGCTCCCCACCCGGGGACGCGACGCACCGTTCGGCGGCCGTTGAGACAGTGGTGACGGAACGCGTTTGACGCGGCTCAGGTGTCAGCTTCACCTGACGCGCGCTCTGGGCGGCTGCACCGTACACTCGCGGTGATGTTCGCTCGTCAGTTCGCTCCGCTCCTCGACTCCCTGCCGGTCGCGTTCGCTGGTCACGATGACGCCGGTCGCGTCCTCGTCTGGAACACCGCCGCCGAGCAGCTCCTGGGGTGGGCCCGGCAGGACGTGCTGGGTCATCCGTCTCCGCTGCCTGAGGTGCTCAGCCGCGCCACGGTGCCGCAGGTGCCCGCTGGCGTGCGCCCCGTGCCCGTCAAGCGCCGCGACGGCATGGAGCTCGAGCTGCTCACCGTGAGCATGCCGATCCCCGGCGACCAGGGCTCGGCGACCGCGCTCTGGCGACTCGACACGCTGTCGCTCGAAGACGAGCTGAAGCTCCGCGCGATGTGCGCGCACGCCCCTGAAGGGGTCGTTGCCCTCGACCTCCACGGCACGATCCTCGAGGCGAACGAGGCGCTCGGCCGCATGCTCGGCAGGGAAGTTCACGCGCTCACGGGCAAGCCGATGAGCGCCCTCGCCTCGGACCCGGCCTCGGCCAGGCGCCTCGCGCTCCCGAGCGACCGACAGCGGCTCGCCGCCGACGGGGTCAGCCTGCTCCACGCCAACGGCTCGGATGTCGTCGTTGACGTGCTCGCCACGCCCTTCGCGCCGAACAGCTGGGTCGGGTTCGTGCGCGACGTGACCGCCGCCGCCCGCCACCGCGCTCAGCTCGCGCTCTTCGGGCAGATCTTCCAGGCGACCGCCGAGGCGATCCTCATCACCGACGCTGACAACACGATCGTCACCGCGAACCCGGCCTTCACTGCGATCACCGGCTACAGCCTCGAGGACGTCGTCGGGAAGAACCCCCGCCTGCTCTCGTCAGGACGCCACGATCGCGCGTTCTACGAGCAGCTCTGGCAGGCGCTGTCGCGCGAAGGCCAGTGGCAGGGCGAGCTCTGGAACCGTCGGAAGTCCGGCGCGGTGTACCCGGAGTGGGCCACCTTCACCGTCATTCGTGACGGCCGCGGCAGGATCACCAACTACGCCGCCGTCTTCTCAGACATCACCGCGGTCAAGCGCACCGAGGCGCAGCTCTCGTACCTCGCCCATCACGATCACCTCACGGGCCTGCCCAATCGCACCCTGCTCTTCGATCGCCTCGCGCAGGCCATCGCCACGACGGCGCGCGATGGCACGTCGGTCGCCCTGCTGTTGGTGGATCTCGACGACTTCAAGACCGTCAACGGCTCGGTGGGGCACTCGACGGGCGACGAGACGCTGCGGGCGATCGGCCAGCGCCTGAAGGACCTGCTGCGTCAGTCCGACACGGTGGCACGCCTCGGCGGCGATGAGTTCGCGGTGGTGATCCCGGGGCTGGCTGACGTGCGGGACAGCTTCCAGATCGTCCAGAAGGTGCTCGCGACCGTCTCGACCCCGCTCCTCATCGGCGGGCAGGAGATCGCGTTGTCGGCGAGCGTCGGGGTGGCCGTCGCGCCCCAGGACGGCCGCGATGGACCTGCGCTCTTCCGCGCCGCCGACGCGGCCTTGTACTCGGCGCGCGGCACGGGCCACGGCACCTGGCGCTACTTCACCGACGAGCTGAACCTGCGCGCGAAGGAGCGCCTGTCTCTGCTCAGCGCGCTCGCCCACTCCATCGACCGCCACGAGCTGCGCCTGGAATACCAGCCGCAGTTCGACATCACCGGGAAGCGGCTGATCGGCGGTGAGGCGCTCCTCCGCTGGCAACGCGGCGACGAGCTGGTGCCGCCCGGGCGCTTCATTCAGGCCGCCGACGAGTCGGGCCTCATCAACCCCATCGGCGCCTGGGTCCTCAAGGAAGCCTGCCGCCGCGCGAGCGCCTGGCGCGTCCCCATCGCCGTCAACGTCTCGGTGCGCCAGCTCGAGCTGGCCTCCTTCGTTCCGCTGGTCGAGGACTGCCTGCGCGAGACCGGCCTCGAGCCCTCGCTCCTCGAGCTCGAGATCACCGAGAGCGTGGTGATGGAGCAGAACGAGGCCTGCGTCGAGCGGCTTCGAGCGCTCCGCGACCGGGGCGTGCGAATCGCGATGGACGACTTCGGCACCGGCTATTCCTCCCTCTCCCAGTTGAAGCGGCTGCCCCTCACGCGCCTCAAGGTCGATCGCGCCTTCGTCCGCGATCTGATGACCAACGACGTCGATCGGGCCGTCGCGGAGGCCGTCGTGACGCTCGGCCGCGCCCTCGGCCTGTCGGTGCTCGCCGAGGGGATCGAGGCTGAAGCGCAGCGCGCGGCCCTCGAGCGCATGGGCTGCAACGAGGCACAGGGGTTCCTCCTCGGCAGGCCGATGAGCGCCGTCGACTTCGAGCGGCTGCTCTCCCGCGCGCGCTGACGGTCTCAGGGGACCACGAGCACCGCCCGCGAGGTCGTTCGCCCAGCCCAGCTCGCGCGGACGAGGGCCTGGCCGGGCGAGACGCCGGCGAAGAGGCCGCGCGAGGTCGCAGAGTTCGTCACCGAGCCCGCCGCAGGGCTCGCCGTCGTCCAGGTCGCGTGCGCCGAGACGTCGACCTGCTGGCCGTTCGCGAAGCGCGCCATCAACGTCAGCGGCGCCGACCGCCCCACCTGGACGCTGGGCGGCGCGTCGAGCTCGAGGCCGACACACGCGCCCGCGACGACGGTGACGGTGGTGAACGCCGACAGCCCGGCGAACTCGACGTGCAGCCGAACCTGGCCCGGCGCGTTCGCCGTCAGCAGCCCCGGCTCGGTGTTCGACAAGCTCGCGATCGTGGGATCGGGAGATTGCCAGGTCACCTGGTGCGAGAAGTCCTCGGTGGACCCATCGGCGAAGCCAGCCACCGCGAACAGCTGCCGGGCGGTCCCGACCGTGACGATCGGTGTCAAAGGCAACAGCTCGAGCGTCGTCGGGGGCTCACCGGTGACCGTCAGCAGCGCCGTGTCCGTCAGCCCCTGCCAGACCCCGCTCACGACGGCGGCTCCCGGCAGCCGCCCCAGCGCCGCACCGCCAGGAGAGAGCTGCACCGCGTCGGCCCGCGTCGATTGCCAGCGGGTGTCGGCGGTCACGTCGCGCGTGCTCCCGTCCGAGCTGATGGCGGTCGCGGTGAGCTGAACCCGCTCCCCACGCTGCAGGATCGCGCGCGGCGCCTCGATCCGCAGCCTCGTCACCGTCGGGGGCAGCACCTGCACGCCCGCCTCGGCCGAGAGCCCCTGCCACGTCACCGTCAGCCGCGTCGAGCCGGCGCGCACTCCCGTCACCCGCGAGCCCGTCAACTGGGCCACGCTGACGTCGCTGAGCTGCCACTGCGGCGCGCTGGGGACCGGCGCCCGCGAGCCGTCGGGGAACTCCACCGTCACCTCGAAGTGCGCGTAGTGGCCCTGGAGGATCTGCGCTGAGGACGGTGACAGCGTCAGGCGCCGCGGGGCTGGCGGAGGCACCCTCGCGTTGGACGCCGCCCGGCGCCGCCCGTACTCGCCGATGATCTGCACCTGCCCCGTCAACCGACCCGACAGCTCGCCCCGACGCTGGGGATCATTGCGAACCGACGCCACGTTCTCGTCCGAGCTCCAGAAGGTGGCCTCGCCCGTCACGTCCCGCTCGGCGCCGTCACTGAATCGCCCGAGCAGCACCAGCCTCGCCGAGGCCCCCTGCGCGACCGTCACCTCGGGCTGGGCGAACACGACAGCCTCGAGGGTCGCCTCGACCTCAGACGCGGCGGCAGGCGGCCTGGAGGTCGGCGACCAGTCTGGCGGGAGATCCGGCTCGCACCCCATCAGCAGCTGCCCCACCACCAGCACGACGAGCGCTCGCATGGAGAAGCGGGCTGTGCAGAGGCTGTGCCCGAACCAGCCACCGCGCAACGCAATGGAACCAGGGCCGCTTCCAGAGGGTCTCAGCGACCCCGTGGGTTGAGCGCGACCACGTCAGCTGAGCGGAGCAGCGCGGTGAAGGGGGCGCGGAGCACTCGCGGGCTCGGCGAAGAGGCTGAGGCTCACCAGCCGCATCGCCCGCTCCAGCGCCGCGTCGGCGTTCGCGTCGCGCGTCTCCACCACCCGCCGTCCCTGCGCCGTCGTGACGACCATCGAGCAGCGCACCAGCGGCTCGGGATGCCGCGCCTTTGCGAGCGGCGTCATCACCACGGCGACCGACAGCACACCCGAGACGGCCGCCCCCAGCACCTCGTGCAGCCGCGTCGTCACCCAGTCGCGCATCGACGGCGGCGCCTGCATCTGACTCACCAACACCTGGACGTGCATGAACCCTTCTCTCTGTGTTCAACAGAACGGCCCGCGCGCCATTCCGGTTTGTCTCTCGTCGCCTCGAGCGCCCCCGACTGATCAGCCGACCCGAAAGACGTGAAGAATCAATGGGTTCGGGGGTGTCAGGGTGACCGGCTAGGGTGCGCTCCGTGCTTGGGTCCCTCCTCCAGCGCCACCTGTTCCTCGATCTCGAGACGACTGGCCTCGACGCCGGCGCGGACGAGGTGATCGAGCTGGGCGCCGTGCTGGTGGTGAACGGCGAGATCGAGCGCCAGCACGACTGGCTCATTCGCCCCACGCGGCCCGTCCCGGCGGTGATCTCGGCGCTCACCGGGCTGACCGACGACGATCTCGCGGGCGCCGCGTCGTACGACGAGCTGCTGCCGGTGCTCCGGCCGCTGTTCGACGGAGTGACGGTGGTGGCGCACAACGCCCTGTTCGAGCGCGCCTTCCTCCGCGGGCTGCTCGACGACGTGCCGGTGCTCGACTCCTGCGAGCTGGCCCTCGTGCTGTTCCCCGAGCTGCCCAGCCACTCGCTCGACGCGCTCGTGCAGTGGGCAGGGCTGGCGGGCGGGTCGCAGCACCGCGCGCTCGACGACGCACGTGACACCTTCGGGGTCGTGAAGGCCCTGCTGGAACGGGCCTGCGAGCCGGCGAGGCGCAGCCAGCTCGCGGGGCTCGCGGCGCGGGTGTCCGGCCATGCGCCACTCCATCGGCTGTTGAGCGGGCTCGCCGACGCGGCCTTCCACGCCGCTGCGCCGAAGCCGCCCCTGCGTGATGAGGGGCCTGCGGTGCAGCTGCCAGCGGTGTTGAAGGACTGGGCCCGCACGCCGAGTCCGCTCGCGCTCGAGCTCGAGGTGCGTGACGTCGAGGCGCTGGCCCTCGAGGCCGCCCGCCAGACCGGCGCCGCGGTGTGGCTCGTCTGTCCCCACGCGCGCCTCAAGCACCTGGGCGGCGCCCCGCGCCTGCCCTCGCGCTCGTCACAGCCCAACGCCCCGAGGCTCTCGGCGCTGCTCTCGCGCCGCGTCGTGCTCGACCCGGCCCTCGCGGCCTCCATGGCGTACCTCGAGAGCTGGGGCGCCCGCGCTGCCGCCAGCGGCGCACCGCTCAGCGGTTTCTGGCGCGACCGCGTCCCCCTGTTCGACAGCCTGCGCACGCTCGCGAGAGGGCGCGCCACCGGCTCACCCCCAGCGGGGCTCTTCGTCGGCACCCACCACGAGGTCGCTGAGTGGCTCGAGGCCGGAGTCCACCCCGACGCGCTCGTCTGGCTCGACGCGCCGACCGCCATCGAGCTCGAGCGCCGCCGTCTCACCGTCTCGCTCGAGCTGTCCCGCGTGTTCCGCCTGCCGGAGGTGGCCGAGCTCGCCGCTCCGGGACGGCCCCTGTCCGCCGGCTTGCAGGCCGTGCACGCCCGCGCGAAGGAGCTCGCGCAGACGCTCTCGGTCTTCCCCGCGCCGGCCATCGTCGATCGCACCGGCCACGAGCCGTGGCTCGCGCTGCGTGACGCCCTGACGGCGCTGGGACGCGACCTCGCCTGGTGGCTGTCCGAGCTGCGGAGCGCTCCCCCTACCGTCCTCCTCGAGGGAGTGCTGGGGGAGGCGTCGGCCCTCGCCGAGCTCATCCCACGGCTGTGCGCGCCCGACGAGCTGACCGAGCTCTGGGCCTCGGCGTCGGGGGTGTGGCTGAGGCCCCCCACCGCGCTCTGTGAGGCGTCCTTCCAGGCGCTCGCCCGCAGCGCACCGTCCCTCTTCGTCTCCGACGTGCGCCGAGCGCCGGGCTGGGAGCGCCGCCTCGGTGCGACCCACCTCGCGCGGGAGGGGCGAGCCGAGCCAGCTCGTCCCCTTGCCGTCGCCGATCAGCTGGGCTCGAACGAGGCGCTGGCGGCCGTCGCCCTCGCCGCCGCACGGCCTGTCACGGTCGTGAGCGGAGACCCGCTCTCGGAGCCGCTCGTCGCGGCCTTCGTCGAGCGCGCGAAACAACAGGGCCGCCGGGTGCGCCTCAACCAGGCCGGGGCGGGGCCCCGTGACGTCGTGCTGCGCGAGTGGTGGGGGGCTGGGCGAGCGCCCGCCATCACAGGCCCCGTCGTGCTCTCGAACCCGGGCGACCCGCTCGCGGTGCGCCGGCTCGCCGTGCAGGGCGTCGAAGTGCAGACCCTCGCCCTGCGTGGCGCCTTTCAGCCGGCCGTCTGGCAGCCCGCCCTGGAGGGCGTCGTCTGGCACGCCGCGTCTGCCGCCCTGGTCGGCGCGGCCTCGACGGCGGAGGCGGTCCCGCGTCGCCTTCGGTTGAGCTGAGCCGTCAGCCCTTCTTCTCGAGGCGCGCCACGAGGTCGGCACGGTGCCGCTCGAGGGACTCCTTGTCTCCTGCGAGCGCCGCCTCCACCGCCTTGAGGTCCGCCTCCGTCCGGTCCCGGAGCGCCTTCACCATCGTCGCGAAGACGTCGAACACGTCCTTCAGCTCGTCGCCGGGACGCAGGCCGTACTCGGGCGGCCGCACCACCCCGTTCGTCACCTCACGGCCCATGCGCTTGATGCGAAAGAGCGGCCCGACGATGCGGTGGGTGATCACGATGGCGACCAGGCCGATGATGATCACGAACAGCGCGAGCAGCCCGATCAACACCCCCAGCGTCGCCTGCTGCTGCGCGACGAGATCCTTCTGCTGCTGGACGACCGACGCCTTCTCCGCCTCGTAGGCAGCGTCAATCTCCTTGGAGCGCGCCTCGAGCTTCGACATCAGCGCCGGGTCGTCCATGCCCCTGGTGAGCTCGTTGTTGAGCGTGCAGGTGCCGAGCTCCTTGCTCGTCTCGGCAGACTTGGAGCGCGCCTCGACCGCCTGGTTCATCTGCCGGAAGAGGTTGCCGGTGGTGTTGGCGATGAAGAACCCCAGCACGCCCGAGATGATGAGCGTGGGGATGGTGAAGTACACCGCGAACTTCAGCTGGAAGCGTGAGTCGAGCAGGAGGTTCTTCAGCTTCCGCTGGTAGGGCGTCGCTGCTGGTGCTGCTGCCTGGGTGGACATGATCTTCGCCTTCCCCCTTAGGGACTCTTCCAGTTGAGGTCGCCGGCCGCGTCCTCGACGACTTTGGGAACCATCGCCTTGATGAGGGCCTCGGGCTTGCCGCCCGACGCCTTCACGTTCCAGCTGCCCTGCAGCGCCTGGTCCGGGTACGTCATGATCAGCATCTCGACCTTCAGCTGCTTCTCCGTGGCGCCCGGTCCCAGCTGCATGCGGACCTGGTAGCCGCGCAGCTCACGCGCCTTGATGAACGCCTGGGCGGCCTTCTTCTCTTCACCGGCGGGCGCGAACACCGCGCCCAGATCGCTCAGCTTCGTCTTCAAGATCGTGTCGGCGAGGGTGACGAGGGCGCTGTCGAGACCGGCGGTCGGCTCGACGTTGAGGTACAGCCCTCCCTTCTGAATGGCGGGCATGGTGAGGGCCTTCTGCATGGCCGCGCGCACCGAGGCGTCCTGCTCGCCCAGGGCCGACTTGAGACACTCGGTCGCGGTCGCGAGGCGCAGCTCGCCCAGGGCGTTGGCCGCAGCGGCGCGCACCACCGACTCGGGATCTTTGAGCTGCGCACACAGAGGCGCGACGGCGTCTTCACTGCCGGTCTGGCCGAGCAGGAGCACCGTCTGCGCGCGCACGCGGGGGTCCTTCGCGCCAGCCAGCTGCTTCGTCAGCAGGGCCACACGCGCGTCAGCCGCCAGCGCAGCGCTCGCGCACAGACTTCCCACGACGACGTACGCGACGGCCCGCACGGGGAGCTGAGACTACAGGATGCCGCGCAAATTCCAGACTCCCCGAAGATGTGTGCGCCGCGCGCACAGCGACCGACCGGCCTGCTGCACTGTTTCTGCACGAACGTTTCGCCGGACTGTCACCGGGGTTGTGCCGATTCCACGGGGCGCCCTTCGACGATGGCTGCATGAACACGACGACGACTGCTGATGCGGCCTCAGGCGTACCCTCGTTGGCCCCGTTGGAGGCCGTGCGCCGGCCCACGAGAGCAAAGCGCGCAGTCCTGGCGGGCGCGGGCGCCGCGGGTGTCCTGGGCGCCTGGGCGTTCGATGGCGGCCCGCTCGGACTGGGCGTCTTCATCATGACGGTGGTGTTCGCCGGGGTCCTGCTCCTCGGCAGCCGCGCCGAGGGTTGGCAGTCAGCGCGCGCACATCGGTGGCTCGTGGCTGCGGCGGTGCTGCTGGCGGGTTTTCTGGTGGTGCGCGACAGCCCGCTGCTGGTGGCGCTGGACGTGGTCGCCGTGGCCGCGCTGCTCCTGCTGGCAGTGCGGGGCTGGAACGGTGACCTGCCGGTCGCTGACGTGTCGCTTCGCGGCCTGGTCGCGGGGCCGGTGACGACGTTCGGGCACGGCCTGAAGACGGGCGCCGAGGCCCTCTCATCCGAGCTCTCGGGTTCGAAGGCGCTGGAGGTCTGGCCGAGGTACCTCGCGCCGCTCGCGAAGATGGTGCTGGTCGGTGGGCCGATCGTGGGCGTGGTGACGCTGCTGCTCGCGTCTGGTGACGCCGCCTTCGGCGCGCAGCTCGAAGGCGCGGTGGGAGGCGCGCTGGACCTGCCGCTCCCCGAAGTGACCCGGATGGCGATGGTCGGCGCGTGGGTGTTCGCGAGCACGGTCGGGCTGGTGACGTGGGCGCTGCGGCGGCGGTCCCTGACGTCAGAGGCAGGCGCGGGGGAGCCGACGGTGTTGCTCGGGCTCCCGGAGTCGTTCGCGATCCTCGGGGGCCTCACCCTGGTGTTGGTGCTGTTCAGCGTGGTCTCTGCCCGGTGCGCCTTCGCGCCGGACAGCTGCACACTCCCGAAGGGCCTCACGTACTCCGAGTACGCGCGCGAGGGCTTCTGGCAGCTGCTGGCCGTGGCCGCCATCGTGCTGGTGACGGTGCTGAGCGTGCCGCATCGGGCGAGGACGACGACCGCAGGCGAGGTGAAGGCCGTGAAGGCGGGCGCGAGCGCGCTGGTGGTGGCGACCCTGCCGATGCTGCTGTCGGCGGTGAACCGCATGATGCTGTACGAGGACGCCTATGGCTTCACGCGGCAGCGGGTGTTCTCGCAGGTGATCTGCGTGTTCGTGGCGGCGCTGTTGATCTGGCGTGCGGTGACCGTGTGGGCGTGGCCGCACCGGTTCGCGGTGGGAGTGATCGGCGCGGGCGTGGCGGTGCTGACGGGCTTCAACGCGCTGAACCCGGACGCGCTGATCGCACGCAAGAACCTCGAGCGTCAGGCGGCCGCGTACGCGCTGGCCGAGGCTGCGGGAGAACCCTGCGAGCGGGCGGCGTGCACCCTCGACGCGCACTACCTGGCTGAGCTGTCCGCGGACGCGGCGGGGGTGCTCCGACAGGTTCCGGCAGCGCGGGTGTCGGCCTACCACGCAGCGCTCCTGACGGCGTACCGCACGGCCCCGGGGAACCTGGCGTCGTTCAATCTGGCGCGCGCGTGCGATCGCGCGGGAGGGGCGCAGCTGGTGTCGTCGCTCTGTCCCTGAGGTGCGGTGGCCAAACTCGTTCTCGCGATTGAGGAGCAGCCGCGCCGAGCACAACTCCGACCACGCCGGCGCTGACCTCTTACTCGCAGTGAGAGGAGGCGCCGCGCCGAGCACAACTCCGACCACGCCGGCGGTGGCTGAACTTGTTCTCGCGGCTGAGGAGCGCCGCGTCGAGCACAACTCCGACCACGCCTCCCTGGCCGAGTTCACGCGGCGAAGAGCGCGCCGCGCCGACGACAACTCCGACCACGCCGGCGCTGACCTCTTACTCGCAGTGAGAGGAGCGTGCCGCGCCGAGCACAACTCCGACCACCCCTGGGCGGATGAACTCGTTCTCGCGGCTGAGGAGTTCCGCGCCGAGCACAACTCCGACCACCCCTGGTCGGATGAACTCGTTCTCGCGGCTGAGGAGCGCCGCGCCGAGCACAGCTCCGACCACGGCGGCGGTGGCTGAACTTGTTCTCGCGGCTGAGGAGCGCGCCGCGCCGAGCACAACTCCGACCACGGCGGCGGTGGCTGAACTCGTTCTCGCGGCTGAGGAGCGCGCCGCGCCGAGCACAACTCCCACTGCACCTGCGGTGGCCGAGCTTGTTCTCGCGACTCACTGTCGGCGAGGAGCCGCGACGCCCTCCTGCGCACCACACACCTTCTCGACCACGAAGATCGACCGCACTGGCCGCGATTCGGCATCGAGGCTGTTGAGGCCGACGAAGCGGAACGCCTGGACGGGCCTTCGTCCGAACGGCGCGCACGTGAACGAGCACCGCGAGCCAGAGCAGGCGCCAGCGCCCTCCAGGGTCACCACGACGCCCGCGTCGCTCGAGAGCACGTACTCACCGCGGCAGTCCTCACAGCACGGCCGCTCGGCGGGACACGTCGCGGGGACGCACCGCTGCGCAACCTCCGGCACCCCCTCCACGGCGATCACCTCACCAGCGCCATCGCCACGCGCGACCTCCTCGAGCGTCAGCAGGTGCACATCGGCGCAGAACTCCTTCGCCGGCGGCAGCCACACCGGGACCTGCTCAGGCCCCAGCGCCTCGACGATCGGCATCCGCCCGCGTGCGCAGCCCAGCGCCACCAGCGCGAGCGTCAGCGCGCTGCGCATCACCGATCGACCGAGCCCGGAATCCGGCACGTCGTGGACACCGCCGTCAGATCACCGTTCAGGTTGGGAATGCCGCCGTCCATCGCGCCCTGCCCGCTCACGATGCGGCCGACCCACGTGTCGAAGGACGTCCCCATGATGGTCAGATCCGGGTTGGGCTTCACGGGGGGCATCTTCAACCGCAGCCCGCCGTCCACCGCCTCGAACTGCGCGAAGTAGCCAGGTGTCTGCGCGACCGTGTGACACGCGCCATCGACGAGGAAGTGACGATAGGCAGCCGTGTTCGTCCGGCGCTGCTCGGTGGCGCGGCGCAGCTCGGTCTGGAAGTCGAGCGGCACCATCAAGCTCGGTGGCGCGAACGCGATCTGCGTCTCATCGGAGATGAAGGAGAACTGCCCGACGCGGACGAAGGGCCGGCCGCCCGTTCCGTTGAACTGGGTGAGGATCCGCTCGAGCAACAGCTCCTGGGCTTGCCGACCCACTGCCATGCCGCCCTCGGTGATGAGGTTGAGCTGACTCGTGGAGTCCAGCGCGAACACCGTCGCGACCCAGGGTACCGCGTTCACGGCCGAGAGCGCGCCAGCGCTGGTGCCGTACACGACGATCCGCGGCGGGGAGGGGAACACGACCGCCATCTGCTCGAGCGCGAACTGCACATCGTACGCGCCGTGGAAGAACGTCTCGATCTCGACCGGCGCAGCAGGCGGCGCGTTGGATGGCCGTGGCAGCACTTGACTGGTCATCCCCTGCCCGATGTCGCCGGTGCAGTAGCTGATGAAGACCTGGTCGTACTGGCGAAACGGGTTCAACGCTTCGGAGCGGTCGAAGAGGCCGACGGTGCGGCCAAGGGCTGGGATCACCGGAGGAGCGGTGTTCCGGGTGTTCTCCATCTGGCCCACGCGCCTCCCCGCGCCGCCCCGCCCGTCAACGCCCCAGCACGTCGTGTAGTCGTTGCAGCTGCCACCGCCGCGGAAGAAGAGCAGCAAGCCCTTGCTCGCGCCCTGCGCCGGCCGGTACGAGAACTTGTACGGCGCGCCGTCTCCGCACACCGCGTCGGGGTGCATCACCGGGTCGGCGCACACCTCGATGAACCCGTCACGACGAGCCAGGCCGGCGTCGCTGTTGTCGGGCACGCACTCCTTCGGCAGGCCCGCGTCGACCAGCCCCATACTCCCTGCGTCCATGCCCGCATCGACGACGATGCCCGCATCCACGCCCGCGTCCTCCACGCCCCCGTCCATCGTCATCACGGGCGGACTGCAGGCGGCGAACAGGGCAAGGCACCAGAGAGCGCGCATGGCCGCGCAGACGACACCGCGGCACTACGCAGGTCAACCCCGGTGCAGGCGCGGGTGAGCACTCGAGTGGGCACGCCGCGTTGCTCTATCCGTTTCAGGGGCGATCTCCGCCCCGCACCCGGAGCGACCCTGCCTCGACGGACCTCCCACCGCTGGGTCCTGGCGCGCTCGCCCTCGACCGCCAACGTGCCACTCGAGTGGGCACGCCGGGTTGCTCCATCCGTTTCAGGGGCGATTTCCGCCCCGCACCCGGAGCGAGCCACCGCCCGCCCCGATGTGCTCGCAAGCGATGGGTACTGGGCGCGCGGGCCCTCGGCAGGCCAACACCCGCGCTCGGATAGCCACGCCGTTGCTCTATCCGTTTCAGGGGCGATCTCCGCCCCGCCCGGAGCGAGCCTGCCTCGACGGGCCTCCACTCGCGCACGAGACGCTCGACCACCGCTGGGTCCTGGCGCGCTCGCCCTCGACCGCCAACACCCACTCGAGTGGGCACGCCGCGTTGCTCCATCCGTTTCAGGGGCGATTTCCGCCCCGCACCCGGAGCGAGCCACCGGCCGCCCCGAGGTGCTCGCAAGCGATGGGTCCTGGGCGCGCGGGCCCTCGGCAGGCCAACACCCGCGCTCGGGTGGCCACGCCGTTGCTCTATCCGTTTCAGGGGCGATCTCCGCCCCGCACCCGGAGCCGAGCCTGCCTCGACGGGCCTCCACTCGCGCACGAGGCGCTCGACCACCGCTGGGTCCTGGCCCGCTCGCCTCGACCGCCAACACACCACCCGAGTGGGCACGGCGCGTTGCTCTATCCGTTTCGGGGGCGATTTCCGCCCCGCACCCGGAGCAACCCTGCCTCGACGGGCCTCCACTCGCGCACGAGACGCTCGACCACCGCTGGGTCCTGGCGCGCTCTCGACCGCCAACACGCCACTCGAGTGGGCACGCCGCGTTGCTCTATCCGTTTCAGGGGCGATTTCCGCCCCGCACCCGGAGCGAGCCTGCCTCGACGGACATCCCACCACTGGGTCCTGGCGCGTTCGCCCTCGACCGCCAACACCCACTCGAGTGGGCACGCCGCGGCGCTCTATCCGTTTCAGGGGCGATCTCCGCCCCGCACCCGGAGCGACCCTGCCGCGACGACCTCCCACCGCTGGGACCTGGCGCGCTCGCCTCGACCGCCAACAACTCCACTCGAGTGGGCACGGCGCGTTGCTCTATCCGTTTCAGCGGCGACCTCCGCCCCACACCCGGTACGCACCCGGAGCCGAGCCTGCCTCGACGGGCCTCCACTCGCGCACGAGACGCTCGACCACCGCTGGGTCCTGGCGCGCTTGCCCTCGACCGCCAACACCCACTCGAGTGGGCACGCCGCGGCGCTCTATCCGTTTCAGGGGCGATCTCCGCCCCGCACCCGAGCGAGCCTGCCTCGACGGGCCTCCACTCGCGCACGAGACGCTCGACCACCGCTGGGTCCTGGCGCGCTCGCCTCGACCGCCAACACGCCACTCGAGTGGGCACGCCGCGTTGCTCTATCCGTTTCAGGGGCGATCTCCGCCCCGCACCCGGAGCGAGCCTGCCTCGACGGGCCTCCACTCGCACGAGACGCTCGACCACCGCTGGGTCCTGGCGCGCTCGCCCTCGACCGCCAACACCCACTCGAGTGGGCACGCGCGTTGCTCTATCCGTTTCAGGGGCGATCTCCGCCCAGCACCCGGAGCGAGCCACCAACGGCTCGCCAGCGCCGGGTCTGGCGCCCTGCCTCGACGTGCCGACGCCCGCACGCGAGCCCCGTCCGGTTGGTGCGGCCCCGCCGTCCGTGTGGCAGAAGGCCCACCCATGTCTTCCCTCACGACGGCGCAAGTCCGCGAAGCGTTCCTCTCTTTCTTCGAGTCGAAGCAGCACCGCCGGGTCGCATCGTCCAGCCTCGTCCCCACGAACGATCCGACCCTGCTCTTCACCGTCGCCGGCATGGTGCAGTTCAAGGACCTGTTCACCGGCCGCGAGACCCGCGACTACACGCGCGCGGCCACCTCGCAGAAGTGCGTGCGCGCAGGCGGCAAGCACAACGATCTCGAGAACGTCGGCTTCACCGCGCGGCACCACACGTTCTTCGAGATGCTCGGCAACTTCTCGTTCGGCGACTACTTCAAGGCCGACGCGATCGCCTGGGCGTGGGAGTTCGTCACCCAGGTCATCAAGCTGCCCGTCGAGCGCCTGGCCGTCACCGTCTTCAAGGGCGAAGAGGGCATTCCGGCCGACGACGAGGCGCGCGAGCTGTGGGCGAAGGCCGGCGTGCCGCGCCACCGCATTCACGCGCTCGGCCTCAAGGACAACTTCTGGGCGGCGGGCGACACCGGGCCCTGCGGGCCGTGCTCCGAGATCTACTTCTACGTGCCGAACCACCCGGTGAAGGAAGAGGAGAAGCCGGGGGAGTCGGACAACTGGCTCGAGATCTGGAACCTCGTGTTCATGCAGTTCGAGCGCAAGGAGGCGGGCGGCACGCTCTTCCCCCTGCCGAAGCCGAGCATCGACACCGGCGCGGGCCTCGAGCGGGTCACCAGCGTCGTCCAGGGCAAGGGCTCGAACTACGACATCGATCTCTTCCGCGGCGTCATCACCACGGTGGAGCGGCTCGCGAAGCGCTCCTACGGAGGCTCGTGGAACAGCGTGCAGGACGCGGCCATGCGCGTCATCGCCGATCACTCGCGCACCGCCGCGTTCCTCATCGCCGATGGCGTGCAGCCGTCGAACGAGGGCCGCGGGTACGTGCTCCGCCGCATCATGCGCCGCGCGATCCGCCACGGCGATCAGAACCTCGATCTCGCCGACCCGTTCTTCCACGAGGCCGTCGACGCGGTGATCACCGCCATGAGCGGCGCCTACCCCGAGCTGAAGGAGAAGCGCGAGTTCGTGCTCGAGGTGACCCGCCACGAGGAAGAGGCGTTTCGCCGCACCCTGCGCAGCGGCCGAGCCGTGTTGATGAAGGAGGTCGCGCGCCTCGAGAAGGCGAAGTCGAAGCTCATCAGCGGCGAGATCGTGTGGGACCTGCACCAGACCTACGGCTTCCCGTGGGATCTCACCGAGGTCATGGCGAAGGAGCTCGACCTCTCCATCGACAAGAAGCGCTTCGACGAGCTGCTCGAAGAGGAGCAGGTGCGCGCGAAGGCCGGCGGCTCGCTTGGAGTCGGCGGTGCGGTGGCCGACGTGTACATGAAGCTCGCGTCGGAGCTGCCCGAGACGAAGTTCCTCGGCTACGACGGCGAAGGCGTCTCAGGCACCGGCAAGGTGCTCGCGATCCTGAAGGCCGGCGTGAAGGTCGAGGTCGCGAAGGCCGGCGACACCGTCGAGCTGGTCCTCGATCAGACGCCCTTCTACGGCGAGTCAGGCGGCCAGGTGGGTGACACGGGCGGCCTGAGCGCGAAGGGCGTGCGCGTCGAGGTGCTCGACGTCTCGAGGCCGGTCGGCAGCCTCTTCGTGCACAAGGCGAAGATCGTCGAGGGCTCGGTGGCGGTGCACGACAGCCTGCAGCTCTCGGTCGACGCCGAGCGCCGCGACCGCATTCGCGCGAACCACTCGGCGACCCACCTGCTCCACCGCGCGCTCAAGATCGTGTTGGGCGAGACGGTGAACCAGAAGGGCTCCATCGTTCACCCCGATCACCTGCGCTTCGACTTCTCGGCGTACCAGGCGTTGACGCCTGAGCAGCTCGACCGCGTGGAGGATCTCGTCAACGCCTGGGTGCGCGAGAACAAGGGCGCCGAGACGAAGGTGATGGGGCTGTCCGACGCGAAGGCGGCCGGCGCGGTGGCGCTCTTCGGCGAGAAGTACGGAGACACGGTGCGCGTCGTCACGGTGCACCCCGAGTCCACCGAGCTCTGCGGCGGCACCCACGTCTTCCGCTCGGGCGACATCGGGGTCTTCAAGATCGTCGAGGAGTCCGCGATCGCGGCCGGCGTGCGCCGCGTCGTCGCGTTCACGGGGTCGGCGGCCATCGAGCACTTCCGCGCGCAGGAGCGCACGCTGCTGGCGGCGGCCGCCCTCTACAAGTCGCCGCCGGCCGAGCTGCCGAAGCGCATCGAGACGAGCCAGCGGCGCGTGAAGGAGCTCGAGAAGAAGCTCGAGGAGGTGCAGCTCAAGGCCGCCAGCGCGTCGAGCGACGCCGAGTCGGTCCAGGAGGTCAACGGCATCAAGGTGCTCACCCACCGCGTGGACGGCGCCGACGCCAACCTGCTCAAGCAGCTCGCCGACAAGTACCGCGACAAGCTGCGCTCGGGGGTCGTCGGCCTGGGCGGCGCCACCGCCGACGGCAAGGCGCTCATCCTCGTGGCGGCCACGAAGGACCTCGTCGAGAAGGGCTTCAAGTCAGGCGACGCGGTGAAGGTGATGGCCGCGGAGCTCGGCGGCAAGGGCGGCGGCAAGCCCGACCTCGCGCAGGCTGGCGGCACCGATCCGTCGAAGCTGCCGCAGGCGTTCGAGAAGCTCATCGCCCACGTGAAGGGCGCCTGAGCGATGGCGCGCGCGCTCCTCGCCGTGATGGTGGTGGGGCTCTGCGGCTGCCCCGAGAAGAAGGCGATCGACGAGAGCGACCCGCTCATCCGCAAGCTGAAGGCCGAGCAGGACCGCCTCGACAAGGGTGGGCTGCCGGGCGGTCCGCCGGGAGTGACTCCGCCAAAGCCGTCCGCCGATCCGCTCGCCGAGCTGACGCAGCAGCCGCCTGACATGCCGGTGAACGTGACGATCAAGACCGCGCCGGTGTCGGCCGGTGAGGTGACGATCACGCCGAAGCGCCTCGAGACCGCGCAGATCGTCGCCGGGCCGAAGGTGAAGCTCTCGACCACCGATCGGTTCCTCCGGCTCGTGATCACCGTGAGCTCCGCGAAGGACGCGTCGTTCGATCTCGCGAAGGCCAACCTCAGGCGCGGCGGCGACACCTTCGAGCTCGCCCGTGACGTGCAGCGCGTCGGCCAGGGCAGCCCGCTGGCGTCCACGATCGCCGCCGGGGTGCCGCAGGATCTCGTCCTCTACTTCGAGCTGCCGCCAGCGTCGCTCGGCCCCGGGCTGACCCTCGTCCTGCCCGGCCCCGTGGAGCTCGAGGTGCCGCTGCTGTAGGGGCGGCCAGCCCTGGTGAGGTTTGCCGCTGGCCCCGACGCGGCTGCCGGGTACACTCCCTCGGCCGTCTCATGACCTCGTCTCCCCCCACCGAGCCGAAGAAGGTGCCCCTGCGCATCCGGCTCCCCTTCGCCACGGAAGACGAGTTCGTCGACCGCTACGGCGTGCACGTCGGCAGGGGCGGCATCTTCCTCTCGACCCGCGGCACCAAGCCCGCCGGCACGCCGCTGTCCTTCGAGCTCGTGCTCGCCGACGGCACCCGCCTGATGCGCTGCGAAGGCGTTGTGCACGAGGTGATCGAGGGCGACCAGCCCGGCCGCGCCGGCATGACCGTGCGCTTCACCCGCATCGACGCCCGCACCCGCGCGCTGATCGACCGCATCGTCGCAGCGCGTGAAGGCGCCGCGCGCGCAGAGCCACCGCCACCGCCCTCAGGCCCTCCGGAGCCCGAGCCGAAGCCCGTCACGTCGGGTGAGTGGAAGCTCAAGACGCCGCTCGCCAGCCCGTCGGCCTCGAAGCCCGTGCCGCTGAGCGACGATCTCGTCCTCGGCATCGATCTCGGCACCACGACGTGCCGCGTGGCCGTCTTCATCGAAGGCGCGCCACGACTGCTCCCGATCGCGTCCGAGCGTGGCACCGCGATGCCGAGCGTGGTGGCCCTCGATCAGACGAAGGACCGGCTGCTCGTGGGCAGCGCGGCCAGGCGGTACCGCGTCGATCACCCCGAGTCCACAGTGGCAGGCTTCAAGCGCTTGATGGGCCGGCGCGCGCGCTCGAAGCGCATCAAGGAGCTGAAGGCGCGGCTGGCCTTCACCATCGCCCCCGACCCCGAGGGGGACTGCGGCATCGAGATCGGCGGGCGCGTCTTTCCCCTCCCCGAGCTCGCGGCCGAGCTGCTGAAGGAGCTGAAGAACGCCGCGCAGAACGAGCTGGCCCGGCCGCTCACCCGCGCCGTGCTGTGCGTGCCGGCCTGGTACAACGATCACCAGCGCTCCGCGGTGCTCGAGGCGGGGCGGATCGCGGGCCTCGACGTGCTGCGGATCCTCAACGAGCCGTCGGCGGTCGCGCTGGCCTTCGGGTACGGCAAGAGCCTCGCGCGCAAGCGGGTGCTCGTCTACGACCTGGGAGGCGGCACCTTCGACGCGTCGGTGGTCGAGATCACCGGCGATGACATCGAGGTGGTGTCCACAGGCGGCGACAACTTCCTCGGAGGCATGGACTTCGACGCCCGCCTCGCCGACGCGCTCGTCGCGACGATGGACGACACGCCGCGCAACCGGCTGATGGAGTCGCCGATGACGATGGAGCGCGTGCGCGACGCGGCCGAGCTCGCGAAGATCGCGCTGTCGGACAAGACCGTGGCGCCGGTGCACGTGCCCTTCGCCTCGACGGGCGACGACGGGAAGCCGGTCGATCTGCGGGTGGACGTGGAGCGCCTGTACCTCGAGCAGAACACCAACGATCTCGTCGAGCGCACCATCGAGGTGACGCAGGTGGTGCTCGAGGCGGCGAAGCTGACGCCCCAGTCGCTCGACGAGGTGGTGGTGGTGGGCGGGCAGAGCCGCTCTCCGGCGGCGCGGGCACGGCTCGAGGCGGTGCTGGGACGCAAGCCGCGCACCGACGTCGATCCCCAGGGAGCCGTGGCGATGGGGGCGGCGCTGCTGGGCCACTCGCTGGTGCTGCGCGAACGCGGAAAGACGGGCATCCAGCTGGCCGAGGTGCTGTCGGCGCCCATCGGCATCGGCGTGCGCGGCGGCGGCTTCCGCAAGGTGCTCGAGCGCAACACGCGGCTGCCGGCCGAGAAGACGCTGACGGTGCCCGTGCAGTCCGCGCACCCCGTGCGCCTCGCGGTCTTCCAGGGCCAGTCGCCGAAGGCGGAGGACAACGACTACCTGGGCGCGCTGACGACGAGCGTCGATCGGTCCGGCGACCTCTCCCTGCGGTTCTCGGTGAGCGCCGACGGCCGGCTGCTGCTGACGGCCACCACGCCGACCGGCAAGCAGGCCGAGACGATCTTCGCGACGCAAGAGGCGAGCGACGAGACGACGGCGCAGCTGCTGGCCGAGGCGCCGCTCCCGGGTGACGCCGAGAAGGGCCCGACGAGCCGCGGGAGCGGCTTCTTCAAGAAGCTCTTCGGCAAGTGAAGGACCGTTCGACCTTCGGGCCGCCGCGGAACGCCGTGGGCGCGTTCGTCTGGGCCGTGCTCCAGCTGCCACGCGCGGTCGTCTGGACGGTGCGCGAGTGCGAGCTGCGGGGCCTCGTGTTCGCGCCCGCGCTGCTCACCTTCGGCCTCGGCGCGCTCGGCTGCGCGGTGGCGGTCGTCGCGGCTGGACCGCTGCAGGCGCTGGTGATGGAGCACTCGACCGGGCTCTTCGGCGGCGTCGCGTGGGTGGCAGCCCGCGTGCTGATCACCGTCGTGCTCGTCGTCGGCGCGCTCCTCGGCGCCTGGCAGCTGCAGGGAGGTCTGGCCGCCGCGAGCCTCGAGCGCATGGCGCTCCACGTCCAGCGCGATGTGCTGGGTGACGCGCCGGCGCCTGCGACCGACGCGAAGGCGGTGGTGAAGCGCGCGGTGCTCGGCGTCTTCCCGACCGTGCGCCGGCTGGTGCTGTGGGCGCTCACGGCGCTCGCGGGGCTGACGCTGGTGCTGGTCCCGGTGGTGGGCCCGGTGCTCGTGGTGGTTGCGCAGACCGCGATCGGCGCGCTCTTCCTGGCCCACGGCGCGATCACCGACAACCGCGATCGCCTGGGCCTGCCGCGGCGGCTGCTGCTCCGGGAGCCGGCGTTGCTGCTGGGCTACGCGCTGGCGTGCGCGCCGTTGATGCTGTTCCCGCCGGCGCTGTTGTTCCTCTCGGGGCCAGTCACCGTCGGCGGCGCCCTGGTGGCCCTCGGCGCCCACCGCCGTCGCCTCGAGGCCGGCTCTGCCCACGCGGCGGCTGCTGCTCCCTGAGCCGGCGCTCCTGCTGCGCTCGCGCGCTTCCTCCGGCCAGCGCGGCTGTTCATCTCCGGGCGAGTCGCGCCGGTCGGCGCCTTCCGCCGTTCAGGACTGTCTGCGCAGCTGCTGCGGCGACCTCTCAGGGCCCGTCACCGCGTCCACCGCCAGGGATCGCAGCCGCGGAGCCAGCTACATCGGGGGCAACGAGAGCGGCGTCTCTCCTCTGCCCCAGAGCTCCTGAAACCCGCCGGCGGCGAGCGCGGCGCGGAGCCGCCCTCCATCGCCCACCGCCGTCCCGAACGCGTCGATCACCTGCGGCGTGAGCCACCGCGCCGGGAACACGGTGTCGCCGTCGAGCGTACGCAGCACCAGCCCCTGCCGCCCTGCGAGCACGACCCGCACCTCGGGCAGGAACACCTCGGTCACCCGGTTGCCGATGAACACGGTGACGGCGGTGTCGTTCCACTGCCACTTCGGCACCAGCGACCTGCGGCGGAGCACCGCGAGGGTGGCCGCTGCCGCCATCGCCGCCGCGACGATCGCCCAGGTCGGCACGTCACTCCTCGTCGTTCCTGAGCGCCGCGAGGACGCTCAGATCTTCCAGCGTCGAGGTGTCGCCCTTCGAGTCGGTGCCGGCGGCGACGTCACGCAGGAGCCGTCGCATGATCTTCCCCGAGCGCGTCTTGGGCAGTCCGGCGGCGAAGCGGATCTCGTCTGGCCGCGCGATGGCGCCGATCTCCTTCGTCACATGGGCGGCGAGCTCGGCCTCGAGCGCCTTCGACGTCTCGACGCCGGCCTTCATCGTCACGAACGCCACCAGCGCGGTGCCCTTGAGCGAGTCCGGGCGCCCGACCACCGCGGCCTCCGCCACCCTCGGGTGTGACACCAGCGCGCTCTCGACCTCGGCAGTCCCCAGCCGGTGCCCCGCGACGTTCACCACGTCGTCCACGCGCCCGATGATCCAGAAGTACCCGTCAGCGTCGCGGCGCGCCCCGTCTCCGGTGAAGTAGTACTTCGGGTGCTCGGCGAAGTAGCCCGCGCGGAAGCGCAGCTCGTTGCCCCAGATGGTGCGCAACATCGAGGGCCACGGCTTGAGGAGGAACAGCTTGCCGGCGCCCTGCCTCACCTCGTGGTGATCCTTGTCGAGGATGGCAGGGTGAATGCCCGGCAGCGGCAGCGTCGCGGAGCCCGGCTTCGTCGTCGTCACGCCCGGAAGCGGCGAGATGAGGATGCCGCCCGTCTCCGTCTGCCACCAGGTATCGACGATGGGGCACCGCCCGCCGCCGATCGTCTCGCGGTACCACATCCACGCCTCGGGGTTGATCGGCTCCCCCACCGTGCCGAGGAGCCGCAGGCTCGTCAGATCGTGTCTCTTCGGGTGCTCCTCCCCGAGCCGCATGAACGCGCGAATGGCCGTCGGCGCCGTGTAGAAGATCGTCACCTGGTGCCGGGCGATGAGCTCCCAGAACCGATCGGGCCCCGGCGTCGTCGGCGCGCCCTCGTAGAGCACGACCGTCGCGCCGTTCATCAGCGGGCCGTAGACGACGTACGAGTGGCCGGTCACCCAGCCCACGTCGGCGGTGCACCAGTAGACGTCGTCAGGCTTCAGATCGAACACCCAGCGCGTCGTCAGCGACGTCCACACGCCGTAGCCGCCGGTCGTGTGCAGCACCCCCTTGGGCGTCCCCGTCGAGCCCGAGGTGTAGAGGATGAACAGCGGGTGCTCGGAGTCCACCCACTCGGGCTCGCAGCTCGCCGGCTCGCTGGCGACCAGCTCACTCCACGCCACCTCGTTGGGCTGCAGCGCCGGAGGCGTCGCGCCGGTCCGGTGGGCGACGATGACCTTCTCCATCGAGGGAATGCCGTGCGCGATCGACGCCCGCACGTTGTCGAGCAGCGGCACCACGTGCCCTTTCCGCCAGCCGCCGTCGGAGGTGATCAGCACCTTCGCCTTCGCGTCGTTCATGCGATCGCGCAGCGCCTCGGCCGAGAAGCCACCGAACACCACCGAGTGCGTGGCGCCGATGCGCGCGCAGGCCAGCATCGCGACCGCTGCCTCGGGGATGAGCGGCAGATAGATGCCGACCCGATCGCCGGGCTTCACGCCCAGCGCCCGGAGCCCGTTCGCCAGCCGGCACACCTCGGCGTGCAGCTCGCGGTAGGTCACGTCTCTGCGATCGCCCGGCTCACCCTCGAAGCGGATCGCCACCTTGTCGCCCTGCGTCGCGAGGTGCCGATCGAGCGCGTTGTACGAGAGGTTCGTGCGCCCTCCGAGGAACCACTTCGCGAACGGCGGCTTCCACTCGCAGACGGTGCTGAAGGGCGTCTGCCAGAAGAGCTCCTCCTTCGCGCGCGCGGCCCAGTACGCGTCGGGGTTCGCGTCGGCCTCGGCGCAGAGCCGGCGGTAGTCGTCCATGCTCTTGAGGTGCGCCTTCTCGGCGAACCCGGGCGGCGGAGGGAACTTCCGTGACTCGGTGAGGACGGTCGAGAACTCGCTCATTCAGGGGCCTCGGGTGGCGTCGTAGCGGGCGAAGAAGCGGCAGGTGCAGGCGTCGGCGGTGCGGCTCTGGAACGTGAAGTTGAGGGTGCCGCTGAAGCGCCCCGCGTTCACGGTGCTGGAGTCGAGCCCCACCGCCACCGAGTCCACCTGGCAGTCCTGGCCGCGCAGCGTCGTGCGGACGTTGGCGAGGGTCGCGTCCATCGTCATCTCTTCGAGGCCGTAGCGGTAGGTGCCGGTGAGCTCCGCCCCGAGGTAGCCGTACTGGAGCCGTACCATGTGGCCCGCGGTGATCAGCGTGCCGCGGGTGAAGACGCCGGGCTGGGAGGCCAGGCCGCAGTCGTCGCGCAGGGTCTCGACGAGGGTGAAGTCGTAGGCCCCGTCCTGCAGCGTGTGGATCCGGCAGCCCGTGAGGGACAGGACCGCCAGCAGGAAGACGAGCGCGCGCACGGGCCGGCACCATATGCCACCCCTCCAGCGTCGCCCATGAAGTCCGGCTGGACATTGGGCACCCCGCCCGGGCTGGGCTACCCTCGGCGGCTCGATGATCGCTCCGCTCCTCGTGGCCGCCCTGGCCACCACCTCCCTCGCCGACGCGCACACGAAGAACCGCCGGCTCGAGAAGAACCAGACCGTCGCGAAGGCCCTCGAGGCCGCCGGGCTCGACGATCACACCATCGTCGAGGTGCAGGGCGCGCTGATGGCCGCCGAGTTCAACTTCAAGAAGGCCCGCCCCGGCGACCAGCTTCGCCTCGTCTTTCGTCACGGCGTGCTCGACCTGATGGACTACCGGCGCAGCCTGCTCACCGAGTGGCAGGTGCGGCGGGAGGGCGATCGGTACGTGGGCCGCAAGCGCGAGATCGATCGCGAGCGCCGCGTCGAGGTCGTCGAGCTCGTCGTCGAGTCGTCGGTGTGGGACGCCGCCATCGCCGCCGGCGAGAAGCCCGACGTCGCCATCACCCTGTCCGACGTCTTCGCCTGGGACATCGACTTCTACCGAGACGTGCAGAAGGGCGACCGCATGCGCGCCGTCATCGAGAAGGTCGTCTCGAAGGGCCGCCTCATCGACTACGGCAACGTGCTCGCCGCGACCTACGTCGGCTCGAGCGTCGGGACGAAGAAGATGTACCGCTACGCCCTGCCCGACGGCACCGACTCGTACTTCAACGAGGACGGCACCAGCGCGCGGAAGACCTTCCTCAAGTCGCCGCTCAAGTTCGCGCCCATCACCTCGCGCTTCGGGGGCCGCTTCCACCCGATCATCAACCAGTTCGGCCAGCACAACGGCGTCGACTACGGCACGCCGCAGGGCACGCCGGTGTGGGCGGTGGCCGACGGCACGGTGACGAAGGCCGGCTGGGACCACGGCGGCGGCAACATGGTGTGCGTGAAGCACGTGATGAGCTTCGAGACCTGCTACCTGCACCTCTCGAAGATCAACGTGCACGTCGGCGAGCGGCTCGCGCAGAAGCACGTGGTGGGCGAGTCGGGCAACACGGGGCTCTCGACCGGACCGCACCTGCACTTCGGCATGAAGCGGGGCGGCGGCTGGGTGAACCCGCTCAACCAGAGCTTCCCGAAAGCCGACCCCCTGCCCACGGCGCTCATGGCTGACTTCAGAGAGAAGACGGCCGACGTGCGCGCGCAGCTCGAGGCCGAGTCGGTCGCCGCGTTCGGCAGCAAGTAGGGCGGCCGCTCCGCGCGAGAATCTGCGCTTCGCAGGGCGGGGGCGGTCGGCTATTCGACGCGGCATGAGCTCCTCGAACTCCCTCGACAGCCGCGCCTCGACCAGCGCGGCCGGCCTGCGCAAGTCGTTCGTCGATCACGTCGAGTACACGCGTGGGAAGAACTTCGACAACGCCGGCGCCTTCGATCGCTACCAGGCGCTGGCCCTGACGGTGCGCGACCGCCTGGCCCGGAGCTGGGTGGAGACCCAGCGGCGCTACGGCCGGCTGGACGTCAAGCGGGCCTACTACCTCTCGGCCGAGTACCTGCTGGGGCGGGCGCTGGGGAACAACCTCATCTCGCTGGGCCTGTGGGAGCAGACGCGCGAGGCGCTCAAGGACGCGGGCCACGATCTCACCGCGATGCTCGAGATGGAGCCCGACGCCGGGCTCGGCAACGGCGGCCTCGGGCGGCTCGCGGCGTGCTTCCTCGACTCGCTCGCGTCGCTCGACCTGCCGGGCATGGGCTACGGCATCCGCTACGAGTTCGGCATCTTCACGCAGGAGATCATCAACGGCTACCAGGTCGAGCGCGCCGACGAGTGGCTCAAGTTCGGCAACCCGTGGGAGCTGGTGCGCCCCGACCGCATCGTGCCGGTGCGCTTCTTCGGCCACGTCGAGACGCACCGGAACCGCGATGGCGCGTACGTGGCGCGGTGGGTCGGCGGCAAGACGGTGCTGGGCGTCCCCTGGGACACGCCGGTGGCCGGCTTCGGCGGGCGCACCGTCAACACCCTGCGCCTCTGGCAGGCCCGCGCGTCGGCCGAGTTCGACTTCGCCCTCTTCAACGACGGCGACTACGAGCGCAGCGTCGTCGAGAAGAACGACTCCGAGGTCATCTCGAAGGTGCTGTACCCGAACGATCAGAACCAGGCCGGCAAGGAGCTGCGGCTCAAGCAGGAGTACTTCTTCGTCGCCTGCTCCATCGCCGACATCATGCGGCGCTACCTGCGGCGGCACTCCGACTTCGCCAGCTTCCCGAAGAAGGTCGCGATTCAGCTCAACGACACGCACCCCGCGATCGCGATCGCCGAGCTGATGCGCGTGCTGGTGGACGACAAGGGCGTCGCCTGGGACGAGGCGTGGGCCATCACCCAGGCCACCTTCGGGTACACCAACCACACGCTCCTCCCCGAGGCGCTCGAGAAGTGGCCCGTGTCGCTCTTCGAGCGGCTGCTGCCCAGGCACCTGCAGATCATCTTCGAGATCAACCAACGGCACCTGCGCCAGGTGCAGATCCGCTGGCCGATGAACGAGCAGAAGCTGAACGCCCTGTCGCTCGTCGAGGAGGGCCGCGAGAAGCAGGTGCGCATGGCGGCGCTCGCGGTCGTCGGCTCACACTCGGTGAACGGCGTGGCCGAGCTGCACTCGAAGCTGCTCAAGGAGACGGTGCTCAAGGACTTCGCCGAGATGTTCCCCGAGCGCTTCAACAACAAGACCAACGGCGTCACGCCCCGGCGCTGGCTGCTCTCGTGCAACCCGCGCCTCGCACGCCTGCTCAACGACACCATCGGCACGGGCTGGGCGACGAACCTCGACCAGCTCAGCCGCCTCGAGCGGCACCTCGACGACCCGGCGTTCGTCGCCGCCTTCCGGGAGGCGAAGCGCCAGAACAAGGTCGATCTCGGGGTGTTCCTGCGCGACCTCATGTGGGTCACCGTGGATCCCGAGGCGATCATGGACGTGCAGATCAAGCGCCTGCACGAGTACAAGCGCCAGCTGCTCAACGCGCTGCACATCGTCCACCTCTGGCTGCACGCGCGGAAAGACCCGGCCTCGATCATCGCGCCGCGCACGTTCGTCTTCGGCGCCAAGGCCGCGCCCGGCTATCGCACGGCGAAGCTGATCATCCGCCTCATCAACGGCATCGGCGAGGTGGTGAACAACGAGTCGGCGAAGACGGGCCTCAAGGTGTGCTTCGTGCCGAACTATCGGGTGACGCTGGCCGAGCGCATCATCCCGGCGGCGGACGTGTCGGAGCAGATCTCGACGGCCGGCATGGAGGCGTCAGGCACCGGGAACATGAAGTTCGCGATGAACGGCGCGCTCACCATCGGCACGCTCGACGGCGCGAACATCGAGATCCGCGAGAAGGTGGGGCCCGAGAACTTCTTCCTCTTCGGCAAGACCGCCGAGGAGGTCGAAGAGACGAAGGCCTCGGGCTACCGCGGGCGCGAGCTCTACGAGACGAACGCCGGGCTGAAGGAGGTGCTCGATCTCATCGGCTCGGGCTTCTTCAGCCCGGAAGATCGCGACCTCTTCAAGCCCCTGGTCAACGGGCTGCTCGACGATGACCGGTACCTCGTGCTCGCCGACTTCGACGCCTACGTGCACGCGCAGCGCGAGGTCGCGAAGGCGTACGTCGATCCGAAGCGCTGGTGGCGCTCGTCGGTCATCAACGTGGCGCGCACGGGGTTCTTCTCGTCAGACCGCACCATCCGCGAGTACGCGAAGGACATCTGGGGCATCGAGTCGGCGCCGCAGTGAGCGTCAGCGTCCGCAGGCGGCCCGGTAGCGCGCCGTGAGCGTCTTGCCCGGCTCGGGCACGGAGAGCGGCTCGAAGACGACGGCGTTGAGCAGCGGGTCGAAGGCCCAGATGCCCGCGTCGCGCAGCGCATCGCGGGAGGGCAGGGGAACGCCGTCGATGGCGACCTCCACGCCGCCGTCCGCCGGCCCGGCGCGGGACAGGAAGAAGGTGGTGCGGTAGCCGAACGCGGTCCTGCCGATCGCCTCGAGCGACCCGCCGTCGAGCGCGCACACGCTCTGGGTCGAGCCCAACGTCATCGTGGCGGCCGCGGCGAGGGCAGCGTCATCAGGCCCCGGGCAGGCCCTCGTGAAGTTGGCGACCGCCGAGATGGTGAGCTGGTTGCGCCCCCTCGCCGCGGCCCGCTGGAGCAGGCGCACCCACGCGCCCGGCGAGCCCACCAGCTGCTCGTGGGTGTTCTGCGCGCAGACCAGGCCGAAGGTCGAGTCCGCCCGCAGCCAGCCGGCGCCCGCCGAGAGCAGCTGCCACGCGCGCGCCAGACAGCTCGTCGTCGGGGCCCCCGTGTCGCCCAGGAGAAACTGCTGCTGCCACGCCTGCATGAACTGCGGCATCACGGGCGACAGAACCGTTGGCGAGCCGCCGTCGAGGCGGCCGGCGACGACCCCCACCCTGAAGTCGACCTGGTTCGTGGTCGCGTACTGCAGCAGGGGCGAGGAGCCGGCGCCGAGCCACTGCTGCGCGGGCACCATGCCCGGACCATCGGAGACGACGAAGAGCAGGTCGGCTTTGGGGATGGCGGGCTGCGCGAAGGCGTCGGTGACATCGGCCGGCACGACGCCCAGGCCGCGCAGCGGAATGGACAGGAGCCCTGAGGAGGACGATCCCGTCAGGGTGGCCTGTCGTGGGCCCAGCACAGGCGTGTCGAAAGTGACCGGCACCTCGAGCGCGCCACCGGGTGGCACCACCAGCAGGCCCGCGTCGACGCGGAAGAGCTGGCTCATCGGGGTCGCGCTCAGCGACAGGGACTGCGCCGTCGCGCACGTGTTGAGGAAGACGATCGGCTCTGACCGCGCGCAGCCAGCCGCCTGCTCGCCGAAGTCGAGCGTCGTCGGGAAGAAGATGAGCGAGCCCGGCGCGCAGCCCCCGTCCGAGGACGCTGCACCGCCGCCGGTGGCCCCACCTGCGCTGCCACCCGCCGCGGACCCGCCACCTGCTGCCCCGCCACCTGCTGCCCCGCCTCCCGCTGCCCCGCCACCTGCTGCGCCTGCTGAGCCGCCAGCCACCGCGCCACCAGCGGCCCCGCCACCTCCCGCGAAGAAGCCGCCGTCCACGCGCTGGCCTGCCGCCGCGTCAGGCAGACAGACCCCCGACGGACACTCCGTTCGCCCGCACCCACCGAGCGGTAGAAGCGCGACCACGATCACACAGAAGAGAAACGCAACGAGGCGCATCACCGCTCCGACTCCGGCCCAACTGCGGAGATTGCGCGATTCGGCCCGAGCATCCAAGCCACGACGCAATCGTTGCGCTCCGTCAACGAAAGTCACGCGCACCTTCATGGACTTCCACTTGCACGCCGGAGCGCCGTGCCCTCCTCCAACTACATCACCCTCGATGCGAATGAAGCGGTCGCCTCCGTTGCCTACCGGCTGAGCGAAGTGATCGCCCTCTACCCGATCACTCCGGCGTCGGCGATGGGCGAAGCCTGTGACGAGTGGTCTGCTGGCGGCCGCAAGAACCTCTGGGGCCAGGTCCCGCACACCGTCGAGATGCAGAGCGAGGCGGGCGCCGCCGGCGCCGTACACGGCGTGCTTCAGGCGGGCGCGCTCGCGACCACCTTCACGGCGTCGCAGGGCCTGCTGCTGATGTTCCCCAACATGTTCAAGATCGCCGGCGAGCTGACGCCCTTCGTGCTGCACGTCGCGGCGCGCACCATCGCGACCCACGGCCTCAGCATCTTCGGCGATCACTCGGACGTGATGTCGGCGCGCTCCACTGGCTTCGCCATGCTGTGCGCGAGCAGCGTGCAGGAAGCGCAGGACTTCGCGGCCATCTCGCACGCCGCCACCTTGAAGACCCGCATCCCCTTCCTCCACTTCTTCGACGGCTTCCGCACCTCGCACGAGGTGAGCCGCATCGCCGCGGTGGACGACGACGTGCTGAAGGGGCTCGCGCTCGACGACGACATTCGCGCCTTCCGCGACCGCAAGCTCACCCCTGACGCGCCGCTGCTGCGCGGCACCGCGCAGAACCCTGACACCTTCTTCCAGGCCCGCGAGTCGGGGAACCGCTACTACGAGGCGTGCCCCGGGCTGGTGCAGCAGGTGATGGACCGCTTCGCCGCCCTCACGGGCCGCCGCTACCAGCTCTTCGAGCGCTTCGGTCACCCCGAGCCCGAGCGGCTCATCATCGCGATGGGCTCTGGCGTGGGCGCGCTCCAGGAGGCCGTGGAGTGGATGGTGAAGAAGGGCGAGAAGGTGGGCGGCGTCGTCGTGCGGCTGTTCCGCCCGTTCGATCTCACCGCCTTCCTCGCCACCCTGCCCGCCTCGGTGAAGCGCATCGCCGTGCTCGATCGCACCAAGGAGCCCGGCGCCGTGGGCGAGCCGCTCTTCCAGGACGTGGTGGCGGCGCTCTTCGAGGCCGGGCGGCTCAACTCCGTGCAGGTCATCGGCGGGCGCTACGGCCTGTCGTCGAAGGAGTTCACGCCCGCCATGGTGCGCGGGGTGTTCGACGAGCTCGCGAAGCCCACGCCGAAGCGCCGCTTCACGATCGGCATCAACGACGACGTGACTCAGCTCTCCCTGCCCTACGACGCTGAGTTCGATCTCGAGCCGCCAGAGACGGTGCGCGCGATGTTCTACGGCCTCGGCGCCGACGGCACGGTGTCGGCGAACAAGCAGGCGATCAAGATCATCGGCGAGTACGCCGGGCTCAACGCGCAGGGCTACTTCGTCTACGACTCCAAGAAGTCGGGGGCGATCACCATCTCGCACCTGCGCTTCGGCACCCAGCCGATCCGCTCGACGTACAAGATCGCCCACGCGAGCTTCGTCGCCTGCCACTACCAGCCGATCCTCGAGCGCACCGACGTGCTCGCCAACGCCGCGCCGGGCGCGACGTTCCTGCTCAACACCTCGAAGCCGGCCGATCAGGCCTTCGCCGCGCTGCCCCTCGAGGTGCAGAAGCAGATCCTCGAGAAGCGGCTGCACTTCCACGTCATCGACGCGTTCCAGGTCGCGCAGCAGGCGGGCCTCGGCCGCCACATCAGCGCGGTCATGCAGACGTGCTTCTTCGCGCTGTCGGGTGTGCTGCCTCGCGACCAGGCGATCGCCCGAATTCGCGAAGGCGTCGAGAAGGCCTACGGGAAGCGCGGCAGCGAGGTCGTCGAGCGCAACTTCAAGGCGATCGACCTCACCCTGGCGAACCTGCACGAGGTGAAGGTGCCGACGGTGCTCAACGGCGCGCCCCGGCCGCCGACGGTGCCGAAGGAAGCGCCCGACTTCGTGCAGCGGGTGACGGCGACGATGATGCGCGGCGAGGGCGACCTGCTGCCGGTCAGCGCCTTCCCGGTGGACGGCACCTGGCCCACCGGCACCACGAAGTTCGAGCGTCGCGCCATCGCGCTCGAGCTGCCGACGTGGGACGCGAAGCTGTGCATTCAGTGCAACAAGTGCTCGCTCATCTGCCCGCACGCGGCGATCCGCAGCCAGCTCGTCGACCCGGCCTCGCTGGGGAAGGCGCCGGCCACCTTCGTCACCACCGAGTTCAAGTCGAAGGACCTGGGCACGGCGCCGAGCGGTGCGGCGTGGAAGTACGCCCTGCAGGTCGCGCCCGACGACTGCACGGGCTGCGGGCTCTGCGTGGCCGTCTGCCCGGCGCGCGACAAGACGAACCCGCGCCACAAGGCCATCGACATGAACCCCATCGAGCCGATCCGCGACACGGAGCGGGCGAACTGGGCGTTCTTCGAGCAGCTGCCGTGGATCGATCGCACGAAGGTGAAGGACGACGTGAAGGCCTCGCAGTTCCTCGAGCCGCTCTTCGAGTTCTCGGGCGCGTGCTCGGGCTGTGGCGAGACGCCGTACGTCAAGCTGCTCTCGCAGCTCGTCGGTGATCGACTCCTCGTGGCCAACGCGACCGGCTGCTCGTCGATCTTCGGCGGCAACCTGCCGACCACGCCGTACACGAAGAACCGCGAGGGGCGCGGGCCCGCGTGGGCCAACTCGCTGTTCGAGGACAACGCCGAGTTCGGCTTCGGCTTGCGGCTCGCGGCCGACGCGCAGCAGCGGCTGGCGGCGGACCTGCTGTCACGAGTGGCCTCGCGGCTGCCGCAGGCGCTCGTCGACGGGCTCACCACCGCGAAGCAGGACGACGACGCCGGCATCATCGCGCAGCGGGAGCGCGTCGCGGCGCTCAAGAAGGAGCTCGCGAAGCTCGACGGCCCTGACGCGAAGCACCTGCTGCAGCTCGCCGATTCGCTCGTGAAGAAGTCCGTGTGGCTGATCGGCGGTGACGGCTGGGCCTACGACATCGGCTTCGGCGGCCTCGATCACGTGCTGTCCACCGGCGCGCACGTGAAGGCGCTCGTGCTCGACACCGAGGTGTACTCGAACACCGGCGGTCAGCAGTCGAAGGCCACGCCGCTGGGCGCGAGCGCGAAGTTCTCGGTGGCCGGCAAGGCGCAGGCGAAGAAGGACCTGGGCCTGCTCGCGATGTCGTACGGCAACTGCTACGTCGCCAGCATCGCGATGGGCGCGAAGGACAACCAGGCGCTCAAGGCCCTCAAAGAGGCCGAGGCGTTCCCCGGCCCGGCCCTCGTGATCGCCTACAGCCACTGCATCGCGCACGCGTTCGATCTGAAGCTGGGCGCCGAGCAGCAGCGGCTGGCGGTGGACTCGGGCATCTGGCCCCTCTACCGCTTCGATCCGCGACGGCTCCTCGAGGGTCAGGCGCCCCTGCAGCTCGACGCGCCGGCGCCGAAGCTCAAGGCTCGCGACTTCATGAAGAACGAGGGCCGCTTCCGCCTCGTCGAGATGAAGGACCCGAAGCGCTACGCCGGCCTGCTCGATCAGGCCGACGCCAACGCAGCTCGACGGCGGGCCGTCTATGAGCAGCTCGCCGCCGTCCACCTCGAAGAGTCGAAGAAGGAGACGCCATGACGATCGATCTCTCCACCACGTGGGTGGGGCTCAAGCTCAAGCACCCCATCTTCGCGGGCGCGTCGCCGCTGGTGGACGACCTCGACAGCGTCAAGCGGCTCGAAGACGCGGGCGCCTCGGCGATCACCATGCGATCGCTCTTCGAGGAGCAGCTGGTCGCCGAGCAGCTCGCCGCCCACCGCTTTCTCGACGGCCCGGCCGATGCGTTCGCCGAGGCGCCGTCGTGGCTGCCCTCGACCGGCGACTTCGCGCTCGGCCCTGACGCCTACCTCGAGCAGATCCGGAAGATCCGCGCGCAGTGCACGGTGCCGGTCATCGGCTCCCTGAACGGCACGACGCCGGGCGGGTGGCTCAAGTACGCGAAGCTGATCGAGCAGGCCGGGGCGCACGCGCTCGAGCTGAACCTGTACGATCTGCCCAGCGACCCGAAGCAGTCAGGCGCCGACATCGAGCACCAGCAGCTCGACGTGGTTCGTCAGGTGCAGGAGTCGATCCGGATCCCCGTCGCGGTGAAGTTGTCGCCCTTCTACTCGTCGCTGCCGGCCTTCGTGACGAAGCTCGAGCACAGCGGCGTCGCGGGCGTGGTGTTGTTCAACAGGCTCTACCAGCCCGACATCGACATCGAGTCGTTGTCGCTGAAGCGAACGATCCACCTGTCGGATCGACAGGAGCTGCAGCTGCGGCTGCGGTGGCTCGCGATCCTCTCGCCGTCGACCCGGCTGTCGCTCGCCTGCTCGGGCGGAATCCACGAGCCAGAGGACGTGATGAAGGCGCTGATGGCCGGCGCCCATGTCACCCAGGTGGTCTCGGCGGTGCTCTCGCGCGGGCCCCACGTGTTGACGCAGCTCATCGCCGGGCTGACGCGCTTCTTCGAGGAGCACGAGTACGAGTCGGTGACGCAGCTCCGCGGCAACATGAACCTCGCGCGCTGCCCCGAGCCGTCCGGCTACGAGCGGGTGAACTACATCAAGCTGCTCACGAGCTGGCACGGCGACTCAGCGAGCCGCTGAGCACCCTCGCCGTCACACGCCGGTTGAGGCCCTCGTCAACGGCGCTGACGCGGCACACGCGCGGCGGGTTCGCAGAGGCGAACCTGGCCGGGTGCAGTACAACCTCTGCCGTGCCCACGCTCACCTTGAAATGGCGCCTGCTGACCTGGTTCACCGGGCTGGTCGATCAGCCGATCGAGCGGGTCGGGCACGTGCAGGCGCGGGCCACGATGAGGAAGAACACGGGCAGCTTCCGGCCGATCTTCGGGCCTCCGGCCGAGGTGGCGCGTGTCGCCGACGAGCAGCTCGCCGGCGTGAAGGTGCGCCGCTACGAGCCCGCCAACGCCCGGCCCGGGGTGATCGTCTACTTCCATGGTGGCGGCTGGGTGGTGGGCGACGTGGACACGCACGATCTGCCCTGTCGAGCGCTCGCCGCCGGCACGGGCCGGACCGTCATCTCCGTCGACTACCGCCTCGCGCCTGAGCACCCCTTCCCCGCCGCCGTCGACGACTGCTTCGCCGTCACCGCCGAGCTCGCGCGCTCCCACCGGGTCGTGGTGGCCGGCGACAGCGCGGGAGGCCACCTGGCCGCCGTGGTGAGCCGCCGGTGCGCGGCGCAGGGGCTGCCGCTCGCCGCCCAGGTGCTCGTGTACCCGGTCACCGACTGCGCGAACGAGTCGGCGTCGGTCGCCCGCTACGCCGAGGGCTACTTCCTCACGCGCGCGACGATGCGGTACTTCCACGCGACGTTCCTGCCCGACGTGGCCCAGCGCGCGCACGCCGACGCCTCGCCGCTCCTCGCGCCCGCCGGCACGGAGCTGCCCACCTACGTGCTGCTCGCCGAGTGCGACGTGCTGCATGACGAAGGGCTCGCCTTCGCGCGCAAGCTCGAGGCCGCGGGCACACCCGTCACCGTGGACGAGGTGCCCGGCGTCATCCACGGCTTCTTCAGTCTGCAGGGCATGTCCGAGGCGCGTGAGGCCACCGGCCGCGTGGTGGCGTGGATCGATCGGCAGCTCAGCTGAGGTCGCCCAGCCCGATCCCGGCGCCGTCGGGAGCGCGCGCTCAGCCGAAGGGCCGTGACCTCTTCGACGCGCTCGACTACCTCGCCCCGCACCATGCATGAGCTCTTCGCCTCGCTGCCACAGCGACTCGCGGGAACCCTGGCAGGCGACTGGGCGGCCGGCGCCGTGGTCAGCCGCCCGGTCGACCTCGGCGCCTGGGAGGAGCTGTTCCTGCAGGTCGGCGTCCCGCTCAGCGACGAGCTCCGCGGCGTGCTCACGCGCGCCGGCGCCTTCGAGCTGCTGTCCTTCGGAGAGGCGGACCACGAGGAGGACGGGGGACGGCTCCGGCCGACGGAGTTCCTCCGGGAGCTGCACGGCCCGGGCTGGGCTGGCCGCCAGGCCGTCCTCGAGGGTCTGCACCTGCTGTCACCCGAGGAGCTGTTCGAGACCTACACGAGCCAACGCGCGGCCGCGTCGGCGCTCGCGGCCCTCGGCGGCTTCTGGGTGTTCGCGGCGCCGCGCCACTCTCTCTGGACCAGCGCCTTCGCCTTCGACGCCAGGAGCGCCCGGCTCTCCATCGTCCCGTTCCACGAGGACGACATCCACGAGCAGCTCGACCTCGAGCGGCCAGACGGAACGCTGCCGCACGCCCAGCCCTCGCTCGCGCAGTGGGCCGGGTGGCTGCTGGACGAGATCTGCCTCGCGGTGCGCCAGGCCGAAGATGCAGGCTGCGCTCCGGCCCTGACGAGGCGGGCGAGCCCGACGCGCGAGGTGGAGCTCGCGCCGTTCCTCGCGGAGGTCGCCTCCGGCAAGCGGTGGTCCGCCTGGGTCGACGGCGTCTGGCGTCAGGCGCTTCGCCGCGGCTCCGTCGAGACGGCGCGGCAGGTGCTCTCGCACGTCGGCACCCTGGTGACGCGGCCCGACCTCGCCCCGTGGAAGCTGCCCGGCGCGCTCGACCTGCTGTACCGCCTGCCGGCAGCGGGGCCCGGGTCACGCCGGGTGGCGGTCCTCCAGCTTTGGAACGGCAAGCGCCCCGCGAGCCCGCTCAACCAGGTCGCGTACGACACGCTCCTGGGCCTGTTGGAGAGCGAGGCCCCCGCCCCGCTGGACACCCTGCGGTCCCTCCAGGCAGTCGCGTGGAGTTACCGCGGCCCGCCGGCGGATGACGAGGTGCGCTGGGCGCGTGCCCTGCTCTGGGCGCTCGGGCGGCCACGGCCTGAGCACGTGCTCGAGGCCGCGACGCTCGTCCTGGGCGAGCGCTCGCGGGACGCCGCCATGACGTGCTGGCTGCGACTCGAGCCGCTCGTGTGCGACGCTGGAGCCCTCTGACTCGAGCGCCTCGCGGCCGTCAGTCGAAGACGAGCCAGCCGAACCGCGGCAGCGCGTGGAAGTCGCCGACGAAGAGCGGCGAGAACGACTGCCCCTCGATCTGCTTGAAGCGCTCGAAGTGCTCGAGGCGGTAGGCGTTGAAGCGCCACTTGTCGCCCTTCGTGGGTGGCACCTTCGGCACCTTGAGCAGGTTCGCGATGGGGATCTGCATCTCCGCGCTCCAGCCCTGATCGCGGTCGGAGTCGTCGTCGAGCGTGCCGCGGACCTGGACGGCTGACTTCATGCCCGACTCCCACTTCATGGCGGCCTCGAGATCGGACCGGCGAGCCACGAAGGCTGCGTCGAAGTTCACGTTGTGCGGCGACACCTGCAGCTCGTTGTAGGTCGCGCCGTCGCCGTCGGCGTCGAAGAACACCTCGACGACGTCCTGGTTGTAGATGGCGTCGTCCTTGTTGCGCAGGGTGCCCCAGACGTCCGGGTCGTCAGCGTCGAACGCGACGTAGACGTTGGCGTCGTCCCAGAGCAGGCGCAGCCGCGTCTTCCGCTGGGCCTCCCGGCCGTCGAAGCTGGTCGTCAGCGTGACCTCGGGAGCGCTCTTCCACTGCTCGTCGTCGAGCTTCCCGTCGATGACGGGCGGCTTCGTCGCGCGCGGCGCCCGGTACTCGGGCAGCGCCGCCTGAGGCCCCTCGAGGCGCGGCCCGAAGACCCGGTGGTTCCCGTCGTGCGTGGGAGGCAGGTCGGCGAGCAGCCGATCGTCTCCGCGCCAGAAGCCGATCAAGAGCTGCATGGGGCCGGGGTAGTTCGGCATCGCGATCTGCTGCACGTCTTCGATGATCTTTCCCTGGGGCCACGAGCCCAGCATCGCGGCGCCGTTCTGCAGCTCGTGATCCATGTTGCCCAGCATCTGGCCCGAGTTGCCGTCCACGACGTGGACGAAGAACTGGTACCCCTGCGGCTGCTGGCCGTCGGCGCGGAAGTAGTGCTTGAGGGTGACGGCCTGGCCCGGCTGAGGGTTCTTCGGATCGACCTGACTGCCCAGGTACTTCACGGCGCCGTTGGCCCAGGTCGCGGTCGAAGGGAAGTTGAGCGCGCCGGGCACGGCGTCGAGGGTGCGGGCCGCGCCTGCCGGGCCAGGCTGCTGCTGTTGCTGCTGCTGGCCGGCTGCTGGTGGCCTGGCGCCGCGCGGCTTCGGGCCCGCCTGCTCATCGCGGCAGGCAGTGATGGCGAGGAGACCGAGACAGACGAGGTGGCGCATGCGCGCGCACCATGCCTCACCACCCCAACGCTGTCGCGCCTCACCGCTCGTCCCCGCGGCAGGACGGCAGTCGAGGGTTTTCGTCGTCTTTCCGGCCGGTTGCGCTGGCGAGCACGGTGCTCCTTCGCCGTCCATGCACCTCGACATCATCTGGAACGGCGCGACGACCCCGGTGGACCTCGTGGACGGCTCGGTGACGGTCGGCGGTGGCCCGAAGGACGACATTCGCCTCGAGGGGCTGCCCTTCAAGCTGCTCACGCTCGAGGTCGACGGCCCGCGGCTCTCCATTCGCGCCGTTCGGCCGGTGCGGGTCGGCAAGCAGCTCTTCCCCGCGCACGTGGCCCGGCTGGTGCTGCCCGGCGAAGCGCTCACGCTGCCCAACGACGTGGTGGTGAAACGGCCCGACGACGAAGCGTCACGGGAGCGACGGAAGAACAAGAGCACCGACTTCGTGATGAAGGAGCTGCTGACGAAGGATCCCTCCGAGCTCGAGAGCCGGGCCGCCACCCTCACCTGCGTGGCCGGCGCGGACGAGGGCCACGTCTACCCGCTCGCCTTCCTCGACACCTCGCTGGGCCGCGGCGACGACGCCGACGTCCGCCTCCATGACCGCACGGTCTCGCGACAGCACGCACGCCTGCTCCACCGCGGCCTGTCCTGGTTCATCGAGGAGCTCACTACCACCAACGGCGTCTACGTGAACGGCGTGCGCGTGAAGAGCGCGCGGAGCCTCGACCACGGCGACGTGCTCGAGCTCGGCCACACGATGCTGCGCTTCGACGAGGGCGAACGCGCACCAGAGGAGCGGACGCGCATCGAGAAGCTCCCGCTCCCTCCTGCGGAGGCTGCTCAGCCGCCCGCCGCCCCTGCGCCTCCGTCCGTCACGGTGCAGCCGACGGACAGCAACTCCGGGGCCGAGTCCACCGGGTCCGCCGTCACCGAGCCGCTCCCGGGCCGTCGCGCGGGCCTCGGGAAGACCGATCTCGCCATCGTCGTCATCGGCGCGCTGCTGGTGCTCTCCGGGCTGAGCACCGCCGTCCTCTTCCTCCGGTGACGAGCTCAGGTCGGGAGCGCTCCCGTTCTCTTCACCAGCGCCTCGCTGGCGCTCTCGGCTGAGCAGCCGTCCGCTTCCTGCGGTGAAGGGCCCGTCAGAAGCTCTGGCCGATGGTGAACTCGAACTGCGGCACCTGCAGATCGATGCCCTGGCGACGGTTGAGCGGGAAGCCCCACTCGAAGCGCAGCGGCCCGATGGGCGAGAACCAGCGGAAGCCGAACCCCACGGAGTGGAACAGCCCGAGCGGCAGGTTCGGGAAGGTCCTGTCCTGGAAGAACGGCACGCCGCGCGCGAAGGCGTTGCCTGCGTCGTAGAAGAGCACGCCGCGAATGCCCACCTTCTCGAAGATGGGGAACTCGAGCTCGACGTTGAGGAAGATCTGCCGATCGCCGCCGACGTTGATGGGCGTGGTGAGGCCGTCGGGCGTCGCGGCGGCGAGCTCGGTGGGCGAGATCGTGCGGATCGGGTACCCGCGCACCGAGAAGATGCCGCCGAGGTAGTAGAGCTCTGACGCGGGCAACCCGTTGGCGGCCTCGAGCTGCTGAATGACGCCGAGCTGCAGCTGCGCCTTGAAGACGATGCCGAGCGGCAGGGGCACGTAGCCGCGGAAGTTCCCCGTGTAGCGGTTGAAGATGTACGAGCCGCCGAGCGGCCGCGGCGCGAACTCGGCCGTCACGTTCATGAACCAGCCCTGCGACGGGAAGAGCCGGTTGTTGCGCTTGTCCCACAGCCAGCCGACGCGGAGGGCGCTCGTGTTGCCGCTGCGGAACTGATCGGCGAGCAGGAGCGACTGGCGGCTCGGCTCGACGCGGACGAACTCGCGCGTGTACCCCAGGTTGAAGGACATCTCGTCGGCCACCACGTAGTAGCCGAGGCTCGCGGTGCCGCCGTACGCGTCGCGCACGAAGCCGAAGTAGTCGAGCTGCGTCCGGTAGGCGTCGATGGAGAAGATGAAGTTGGTGTCGAGGAAGTACGGGTCGAAGTACGACGCCTGGAAGAACTGCCGCAGGCCCGAGAGCTGCGCCGAGAACGAGACGGCCTGCCCCCACCCGACGAAGTTCTGCTGCGCCACCTGCGCCGTGAAGATGAAGCTCTCGATGTTCGAGAAGCCCAGGCCGACCTGGAAGGTGCCGGTGGACTTCTCCTTGATCTCGACCGTCACCAGCACGTGCTCGTCGTCGCGCCCCGGCTTGTGCGTCACCTCGACCGTCTCGAAGAAGCCGAGCGCGGTCACCTTCTCCTTCGAGCGGCGCATGCCGGAGCCCGAGAAGAGCTCGCCCTCGTAGACGCGCAGCTGGCGGCGGATCACCTTGTCGCGGGTCTTCGTGTTCCCCACGATGTCGATGCGCTCGATGGTGACCTGCTTGCCCTTGTTGATCTCGAAGGTGAGGTCGATGGTGCGGTTCTCGGCGTTCACCGCCGTCACCGGCACCGGGTTCGCGTAGGCGTAGCCGGAGTCGTAGTACGTGTCGGTGATCGCCTGGATGTCGCGCGCCAGCAGCGAGCGGTTGAAGATCTCGCCCTCGCGCGAGGTCATGCGCGCCTTCAGCTCGTCCTTCGTGACGATGAGATCGCCGCCGAAGTCGAGCTTGCCGATGGAGAACGGCTCGCCTTCCTCGACGCGCAGCGTGATGCTGATGCTGCGCTTGTCGGGCGAGAGGCTCACGACGGGCTTGTCCACCCGCACGTTGATGAAGCCGCGGTCGTAGTAGGCGGCCTGAATCACCTGCAGGTCGCGCTGGAAGAGCTCCTCGCGGTAGGTGCCTTCGGAGGTGAGGAACGAGAGGTAGTTGCCCTCCTTCGTCGCCATCACGCCCTTGAGCTCGGGCACCGACACGCGCTGCACGCCCAGGAAGTTGATCTCCCGGACCTGCACCTTCGCGTTCTCCTTCACCACGATGAAGACGTCGACCTCGGCGGTGGTGCCCTCGACGGGGCGGATCTCCGACGTCACCTCGGCGAGGAAGAAGCCCTTCTCGACGTACTTGTCCGAGACCTTCTTGACGTTCCGCTTCACCGCCGAGAGGTCGAGGATGCTGTTCGTCTTGATGTCGATGGTGTCCTTGAGATCGTCCTTCGAGAGCTCGTCGTTGCCCTGGAGCGTGACGGCGCGCACCGCCGGCTTCTCCTCGACACGCACCACGTAGGCGATGCCCTGGGGCGTGCGCTGAACGAGCAACTGCACGTCGTTGAAGTACTTGAGCGACCAGAGCGCCCGCAGATCGTCGGCCGTACGGGAGCCGTCGAAGGGCTCACCCACCTTCTGCTTGAGGGCGCGGGCGATCGCGGCCTGCTCGACGCGCTGGTTCCCCTCGACCCGGATCTCGACGATGCGATCGGCGGCCTCTTCGACGGGGGCGTCGGAGGTCTGCGCGAACGCAACCGGGGCCGTGCCGCAGACGGCGAGCCACACGAGAGCGATGACGCAGCGCAGAATCACGACAGAGGAGGCGCGGGTATAGGGGAAAGCCCCAGGCCCGACGAGTGAAAACCTGTGTGATTGCCGTCTGGTGTGCCGGACGACCTCAGCTGCGCGCGAGCTCGGTCAGATCGGGGAACCGGGCGCGAAACGCCGCTTCAGTCTGCGCCCCGAAGTCCGCGTGGCGGCTGCCCCGGCGGACCTTGAACGAGCGCGCGAAGAGCTTCCGCTCCCAGCCGATCTCGAGCACCTGGGCGGCCGGGCGCCCGCGCAGGGAGAGCGCGTAGGCCGCGATGAACGTGTCCTTCTCCTGCGAGTAGCCGAGGTACACGAGCTGACACTCCGACGCCTCGGTGCCGTCCCTCACCTCGCGGGCGAGCTCCTGGGCGAAGAAGGGCCGGACCTCGTGTTCGACGTCGAGGGTGCGGTAGGTCAGGGGCGCGTCAGGCGTCCTCTCCGACGACTTCGAAGTGAGCTCGTTCGTGCTCAACTGCAACCTCCTCACGCAGACGCGGCCGGGTCTGCCTCGACGACCAGACCATCCTTCAAGCGAAGCCGCCGCGGGAGCGATTTCGCCAGCACCTCGTTGTGCGTCACCACGATCGCCGTGATGCCCAGGTCCTTGTTCACTTCCCGTAACAGGCTGTGAATGCCCTCGCCCGTCGAAGGATCGAGGTTGCCGGTGGGCTCGTCGGCGAGCAGCAGATCGGGCTTCATGATGAGGGCGCGGGCGAGGGCGACGCGCTGCGACTCCCCGCCCGACAGCTCCCCGGGGCGGTGATCGGCGCGGTGCCCGAGGCCCACCCGCTCGAGCAGGTCGCGGGCGCGGAGCATGACGGCCCGCCGGTCCTGCCGGTTCACGAGCGCGGGCATGGCGACGTTCTCGGCCGCGGTGAACTCGGGCAGGAGGAAGTGCGACTGGAAGACGAAGCCGATCTTCGTGTTGCGGAACTCGGCGACCTGCGCGTCGTTCATGTCGAAGACGCTCTGCCCCTTGAAGCGCAGCTGCCCCGCGGCCGGCGCGTCGAGCGTGCCAGCGACGTGCAGGAAGGTGGACTTGCCCGAGCCCGAGGCGCCGATGAGCGAGACCAGCTCGCCCTGCTGAATCTGCACGCTCACGCCGCGCAGCACGTCGATGCGCTTCCCGTTGAGGAAGTACGACTTGAAGACGTCGATGACCTCGAGGAAGGGCGCGCTCACGATCACTCCGCCTTGAGGCCCTCGACGGGCTCCACCTGCGAGGCCTTGAGCGCCGGGTACACGCTCGCGAGGAAGGTGACGAGGATCGCGATGACGACGGCGAGCACCGTCTGCAGCGGCACGATGCGCACCGGCAGCGCGGGGATGTAATAGACCTGCGGGTCGAGCTTGATGCCCACCTTCTCGATGAAGAGGCACCACGCCAGCCCCGAGATGAGGCCCAGCACGCCGCCCGCGATCCCGATCTGCAGGCCCTCTGCGAGGAAGATCTTCACGATGCCGCCGTCGGGCACGCCCAGCGCCTTCAGCACGGCGATCTCCTTCCGCTTCTCGAGCACCAGCATGATCACGGTCGCGACGATCAGGCCCGCGGCGACGATGACGATGATGGTGAGGATGATCGCCATCACCAGCTTCTCGAGGCGCAGCGCCGCGAACAGGTTGCGGTTCATCTCGCCCCAGTCCTTCGTGCGGTACGGGTACCCGTCGAGGTTGTCGTAGATGCGCTTCATGATGCCGCGCGCGTTGTCCACGTCGTCGACCTTCACCTCGATGCCGCTCGCGCCCTTGATGCCGAAGAAGGACTGCGCCTCGCGCAGGTGGATGTAGACGAACTTGGAGTCGTACTCGAACATGCCCGAGTAGAAGATGCCGGCGACGCGGAACGGCCGGCTCTTCGGCATCGGCCCCTGCGGCCCGAGCTCGCCCCCGAGCGGCGAGACGACGTTCATGCGATCGCCCACCACCACCTTGAGCGACGCCGCCAGCTCCTTCCCCACGATGATGCCGGGCAGCGTCGAGGGCGCCTCGTCGGCCTTCGGCGGCTCGAGCTCGATCAGCGGGTCTCGAATGAGCTGCCCCTCGGAGCCCGCGGGCTTCTCGTCCAACGCGCCGGGGCCCAGGCCGGACTCGAGCCGCTTCGGGCGGATCTTCGTCGGGTCCTCGAGCGCCTCCATCGGCTGGCAGGGCTTGCCGGGCTCGCAGCTCAGCGACGACGGGAGATCGGTCACCGAGCCCACCGTCGCCGGGTCGATGCCCTTGATCATCGAGCCCGAGATGTTGCCCTCGGACGACACCATCACCTCGTTCAAGATGAACGGGGTGGCGCCGGTGATGCCCTTCACCTGATGGATCTTCTCCATCACCTCGGGGTACTCGGGCATCTCGGCGGTGTACTTCATGACGACGCCGTGGCTGTTGGTGCCGAGGATCTTCTTCTGCAGATCGGCCTCGAAGCCGCTCATCACCGACAGCACGATGATGAGCGCCATCACGCCGACGCCCACGCCGCCCACCGACAGCGCCGTCATCATCGAGGTGGGAGACTGCGCCTCGAGCTTCTGCTGGTTGAGGGCCTCGGCCGCCTGGAGCGGATCGACGAGGCCCAGCTTCTTGATGCGGGAGCGGTTCACCGCGTTCTCGGCCGCGCTGACGATGGCGAGCAGGATGAGCGGCGGCACGATGCCGAGGATCAACACCAGGAACACGCCGATCAGCAGCCGGGGCCGGAACACCGCCACGTGCCGTGACGCCACGAAGGACTCGTACGACGCGCGCAGATCGAAGCGCCCCGACGACGTCGCCACGAAGCCCAGGTTGATGCCGAGGAAGATGAAGAGGGCGAGCGACGCGGTGACGAGCCAATAGCCCAGCTCGGGCCGGTTCTCGCCGAGCAGCGACGAGAGGTAGACGAGCTCTCTGAGCCGGTAGCCGATGTTCAGCATCAGCGAGCCGACGTGGTGCATCGCGGTCAGGAAGATCGGCACCGGCAAGCCGAAGTAGAGGATCGCGATCGTCAGCTCGGGGATCGACAGGCGCTTCGCGTTCGCCGCGCCCAGGAAGCCCGCGAGGAACGCCGCGAGCACCGACGCGATGAAGGCCCAGAGGAAGGCGAAGACCGGCGCGAGGCCGCCGGTGACGGCGCCCGTGCCCGACGACTTGCCCACCAGCAGCAGGTAGACGCCGATGAAGACGAGCTCGGCCGCCAGCAGCCCGAACCCGTAGGCCGCCAGCGTGCCCCAGTGGAAGTCACGGGAGTTCGCCAGCCGTGGGTAGAGGGGCTTGCCCTTCGCCGGCGAAGCTTCCTGCGCGGCGAGCGCGGCTGGCGCGAAGCCTCTGGCGAGGGCGACCCAGCCGAGCGCCCACATGGCCACGCCCGCCAGCACCACGCGCTGGGCCGTCTCCACCGCGCTCGGCGTCACCAGCAACGCGAGCGCGCTGCGCTGCGCCTCGGCCATGAGCGTCGCGCCGAGGGCCCCGAGCGAGCCGAGGAACGGCCCGAAGCCAACCGCCACCGACGCCAGCTCGCCCAGCACCACCGGCAGCAGCCCCGAGATCGCGAACCCGTAGACGAACGCCGCCAGGCCGGCCAGCGCCAGGAGCCCCCCAACGGCGATGAGCTGCGGCTTCTTCACTCAGGCCTGGGGGCGGAGCAGCGGGAAGAGGATGACGTCGCGGATCGAGTGCGAGTCGGTCAACAACATGCAGAGGCGATCGATTCCAATGCCCTCACCAGCGGTCGGCGGCATGCCGTGCTCGAGGGCGCGAATGTAGTCGGCGTCGTAGTCCATCGTCTCCTGCTGGCCGCGGGCTTTGGCCTCGACCTGGCCGCGGAAGCGCTGCTCCTGATCGACGGGGTCGTTCAGCTCGGAGAAAGCGTTGGCGATCTCCCGGCCCATGCAGAAGAGCTCGAAGCGGTCGGTGATCGCCGGGTTGTCGTCGTTGCGGCGCGCGAGGGGGCTGTTCTCCACCGGGAACTCGGTGATGAAGGTCGGGTTGATGAGCTCGTGCTCGACGTACTGCTCGAACAAGAGCGCGGTCGCCTCGCCCACGTTCATCGTCGCCACGGCGGCCTTGTCGGCGGGGGTCTCGGCCTTGCGCAGGGCGACGGCGCGCAGCTTCGCCACGTCTTTGAAGTCGTCGGCCCCGAGGTCCTTCACCCGGTCGAGGATCGCCTGGCGCATGGGGATGCGCGGCCAGCCCTTGCCGAAGTCGATGGTGTGCTCGCCGTACTTCACCTTCACGCCGCCGGTGACGTGCACCGCCGCCTCCGAGAGCATCTCTTCGGTGAGGTCCATGAGGTCGTGGTACGTGGCGTACGCCTCGTAGAACTCGAGCATCGTGAACTCGGGGTTGTGCTTCGTCGAGACGCCCTCGTTCCGGAAGTTGCGGTTGATCTCGTACACGCGGTCGAAGCCGCCCACCACGAGCCGCTTGAGGTAGAGCTCGGGCGCGATGCGCATGTACAGGTCGATGTCGTAGGTGTTGTGGCGCGTGATGAACGGCCGCGCCGCCGCGCCCGACACCAGCGGGTGCATCATGGGCGTCTCGACCTCGAGGTAGCCGCGCGCGTCGAGGAACCGCCGGATGAACTGCACCAGCTTCGTGCGCTTGAGGAACACCTCGCGCACGCCCGCGTTCGACAGGAGATCGACGTACCGGCGGCGGTAGCGCTCCTCGGTGTCGGCGAGCGCCTGCTTCTCGGCCCAGGCCTTCGCGACCGCCTGGGGGATCGCCTTCGCGGCGACCGCGTCGTCCTTCAGCAGCGCCTGCTGCGCAGCGACCGCGTCGTCCGAGACCTTCTGGCGCTTCGCGGGGTCGGCCTCGGCGTCGATGGCGGCGCTCACCGCGGCGACGGCGACCTTCACGCGCTCGGCCTGCTCGGGCGTGAGCTTGATCTCGGCGCTGAACTTCCCCGGAGGCGCGCGCAGGGTCTTGGTGAGGGGCCGGTACTCCGCTGCGGCCAGCGTCAGCTCGCCGGACTTCGAGCGGAAGGCGGTGCCCCTGATGCCGACGAAGTCGCCGACGTCGAGCAGCTTGTAGAGCGCGAAGCCGGCGTCACCGAGCGCGTCCTTCTTCACGTGCACCTGCAGCGCCCCGGAGCGGTCCTGCACGACGATGAAGCCCGCCTTGCCGAAGTCGCGCACGCTCACCACGCGACCGGCGATGGAGTACGGGCCGGGCTTCGCGGCGTCGAGCTGCTCGGCGGTGTCGTGCTCGTGCTTCGCGAGGATCTCGCCCGCGAGGTGCTCAGGCCTGAAGCCGTTGCCCCAGGGGTTCACGCCGAGGGCCTTGAGCTTCTCGCCTTTCCCGGCGCGCTCGTCCTTCAGCTTCTTCTCGACGTCACTCTCGTCCGACATGCGGGGCGGCTTTTCACGAGCCGCCCGAGGCACGCAAGCGGAATCAGGGCGGCGCGGGCTCGACGTTCCGGAGCTGTCGCGCCCCCGCCCTCCAGGTCACCGCGTGGCGAGCAGCAGGAACATCGCCACCACGGCCGCGATCAGCAGCGGCACGATGACCTCGACCGGCACGCGGTAGGTCGCCTCGTGCGTCGCCAGGGTGCGGAACATCGAGCGCCGCCGCTTCGTGCGCCGCAAGATCATCGAGGCCAGCGCCGGCGGGGCCTTCTCGCGCGGCAGCTCCTTCAGCGCCTTCACCGCGCCGGTGTACTTCTCGAAGCGCAGCTTGAGCTCGGCGTCGCCCGCCAGCACCTGCCGGAAGGTCTCGGCGTCGCCCGCGTCGAGGGCGTCGTCCACCGCCCCCACGAAGAGCCGCTCGACTTCGGCTTTGGTCAGTTCTCGCTGCACGACGTCACTCTCCTCGATCCGCGAAGGCAGTTTCAAGCCTCGCCAGGATTCCAGCCAGCTTTTCGCGCGCCCGGTGCAGGCGGCTCTTCACCGTGCCCTCGGGCAGCTCGGTGATCTCCATGATCTCGTCGTACGACAGCCCCTCGACGTCGCGCAGCACCACGAGGGAGCGCTGCTCCTCGTCGAGCTCCTCGATGGCCTTGTGCACGAGCTGCCGCTCACGCTGCCTCACCACCGCGTCGTCAGGCGCCGACGAGCCGCCCATGGACTCGCTGATGGCGTGCTCGTTGACCTCGCCGAACTCCTCGCTGCGCCCGCGGCCGCGCCGCTTCAGGTACTTGAGGCGGTTGAGGCAGTGGTTGCGCGAGATGCGGAAGATCCACGTCGTCAGCTTCGCGTCGGCGCGGAACTTGTCCACGTTCTGGTGGATGGAGAGGAAGATCTCCTGCGTGAGGTCGAAGGCCTCTTCGCGATCGTTCAGCATGCGCACGCAGAAGTCGTAGACCCGATCCTGGTGGAGCCGGACGAGGGTCTCGAAGGCCGAGGCGTCGTTGCGGCGCAGCCGTGACAGCAGCACGCGCTCGCTCAGCTCGGCGGCGTCGTCGTGGGAGACCGGCGGCTGGCTCTCTGCCAACAGCTTCGCCGGCACCTCGAGGACGTCACTGGGCACGTCGTCTGCCTCCCCGGCCATCGCCGGCATCGTAGCCGTCTTGACACCGGGGCACCCACGAGGTTCCGACCGGCAAAAACGACAGCAGTTACGGGGTCTTGGGTTCCTTCACCCGATAGACGCCCTGCGGTCCGACGGAGAACGGCGCGGGGCGCTTCGTCGCCTCGAAGGCGCGGTAGGCGGGCTCGAGCTCCTTCCACAGGTGGGCGTGCTCGGAGTCGGTGTGCGAGGAAAGCCACGCTGGCGTCAGCCGCGCGGGGAAGACGTCGATGCGGATGGGGCGCGTCTTCGCGTCCAGGGCGATGAGGTACACCTCTTCGATCGGCGCGTCCTCGATGGCGATGCAGCCGATGCTGGCGCAGTTGCCGTGCAGGTAGATGAGGCCGCCGGGGCGCCTGGCGTCGCTGCGCACGCGATCGGAGGCGTTGGGGTACGACACCTTCATCGAGAGGTGGAAGTTCGAGCCGGGGTTGAACTCGGAGATCTCGTACAGCCCCTCGGGCACCTGGAGATCGCCCTCCTTGCGCTTGGGGCCGAGCTCGCCGGAGGCCGCGCAGACCGGGTAGCTCTTCACCAGCGAGAGCGGCGCGCCCTTCTTCCCCGCCCACAGCTCGACGACCTTCTCTTCCTTGAAGGCGCGCAGGTAGACGGTGTCGACCGGCGCGGGCAGGCCGGCGTCGGTGAGCAGCTTCTTCACGTCGTCGGCGCGCGCCTTGCGAACGGCCTCGACCCGCGCGTTCGCGAGGACGACTGACGAGAGGAGCACGAGCGCGAGCGGGTGCATGATGGACGGACGCCCTGGAGGGGGCCGTGGTTCCTGAGCTACTCCGGGAGGGCCTTGGCCGGGTTCTTCACGCCCATGAGCTGCGCGATGATGAACTCCTCGAGGTCGCCGTCGAGCACCTTGTCGGGCTGGCCGGACTCGATGCCGGTGCGCAGGTCCTTCACCATGCGGTACGGCTGCAGCACGTAGCTGCGGATCTGCGAGCCGAAGGCGATGTCCATCTTCTGTGACTCGCGGGCCTGGGTCTCGGCCTCGCGCTTCTTCACCTCGATGTCCCACAGCCGCGCGCGCAGGATCTTGAACGCCATGTCCTTGTTGGCGCTCTGACTGCGCTCGGTCTGGCAGGTGATGATGATGTTGGTCGGCAGGTGCCGCAGCTGCGCGGTGGACGAGGTCTTGTTCACCTTCTGGCCGCCGGCGCCGCCACCGCGGATGAACTTGAGCTCGATGTCCTTCTCGGGGATCTCGATTTTGATGTCGTCGTCCACCTCGGGGTACACGTCGACCGAGGCGAAGCTGGTGTGCCGGCGCGCGTTGGAGTCGTAGGGGCTGATGCGCACGAGCCGGTGCACGCCCATCTCGGCCTTGAGGTACCCGTAGGCGTTCTCGCCCTCGATGCGCAGCGAGGCGTTCTTGATGCCCGCCTCTTCACCCGCGTTGTAGTCGTTGATCTCGACCTTCCACCCGCGGCGCTCGCAGTAGCGCGTGTACATGCGCAGCAGCATCGACGCCCAGTCCATCGACTCGGTGCCGCCGGCGCCCGCGTTGATGTCCATGAAGCAGTTCATGCGATCGTTGGGGCCCGAGAGCATCTTCTCGAGCTCGAGCCCCTTGACGAGCGCCTCCGCGGGAGGAAGGAGCGAGAGGCCCTCCTGCCGGCTGGCGTCGTCGTTCAGCTCGGCGGCGAGGTCGAGGAGCGTCTTCGCGTCGTCCACCGCGCGCTGGGCCTTCTCGAACGAGGCGACCTGCTTCTCGAGCGCGGTCTTCTCCTTGAGCATGCCCTGCGCCTTGACGTTGTCGTCCCAGAACGTGGGCAGGCCGGAGTCACGCTCGATCAGCGCGATGCGGCTCTTCTTGCGGTCGACGTCAAAGCGACCCCCGGAGGCTCGCGAGCCTCGCCTGGAGTTCCGTGAGCTGGTCCTGCACGACATCCGTAGCCATGGCGGCACCGATAGAACGAGTGGGCGGCTGCGACAAGGGCGAGCGACGGCGGGTTGAAACCGTGGCTGACAAGCGCGCGGCAGGTGATTAGGTCTCGCCCACCCCCGGAAGTTCACAGCCAAGGAGAGTCCGCATGAAGTTCGAGCTCGATCCGCTGCCGTACGCCAAGAACGCGCTGGCGCCCCACCTCACCGAGGAGACGCTGTCGTTCCACTACGAGAAGCACCACCAGACGTACATGACGAACCTGAAGAACGCGCTCGCCGGCAAGCCCGAGGCCGACAAGGCACTCGAGGAGATCGTCAAGTCGTCGAGCGGGCCCCTCTTCAACAACGCGGCCCAGGTGTGGAACCACGACTTCTACTGGAGATCGATGAAGCCGAGCGGCGGCGGTGAGCCGACGGGCGCGCTGCTCGACGCGATCAAGCGCGACTTCGGCAGCTACCAGGAGTTCCGCACGAAGTTCGCCGAGGCCTCGGTGAAGCAGTTCGCCTCGGGCTGGGGCTGGCTCGTCGTCGAGAACGGCAAGCTCGCGATCGTCACCACCAGCAACGCCGAGACGCCGATCACGAAGGGCCAGAAGCCGCTCCTCACCTGCGACGTGTGGGAGCACGCCTATTACATCGACTACCGCAACCTGCGCGCGAAGTACGTCGACACCTTCCTCGACAAGCTCGTGAACTGGGACTTCGCAGCCGCGAACTTCAAGTAAGGGCCTGAGGCCGGAGAACGCGAGTCCGGTTCTTTCAAAGGACGCCCGCTCTTCGGCCTCCGCGTCGTTCGAGCTCAGGCCCCCGACCGAGAAAGCGACGCAGCGTTGACGCCCTGCCCGGCTCGACCGCGCAGGGCGTTCGTGTGTGGTGGAGCCGCGGGCGCACTCGCTCGCACGCCGGGGTCGCCTCGGAGGCGACGGCGCGAGCAGGTGCGATTGAGTGGCGCTGGTGAAGCCGGGCTCAGCGGCGACGCTTCGAGCCACCCATCAGCCAGGGGGGCAGGGGCGCGTCATCGGCGCGGGCGAGCCGCTTCGCAGCCTTCGGGCGCGCGACCTTCGTCGGAGCCTCGGCGGTCGGGGCCGGCGGGGGCGAGGTGTCGCGGGAGGCGAGCACGAGCGGGCCGTCGGTCTGCGCGAGCGGCCGGGGCGCCACGGGAGGCGCGCTCGCGACCGGGGCGGCCAGCTCAGGCACGGCGACGGACGACTGGGGCGGCGAAGGCCAGAGCGTGAGGCCGAGGGCGAGCCCGGCGACGGCGCCCACGAGGGCGGCGGCCATCGACTTCCACGGAGAGGCCGGGGGCGCCTTGCGCTTCGCCTTCTTCCCTCTCGGCACGGCAGCGACGGCCGGCTTCGGCTGGAGCGGGAAGGGCGGCGCGCGGCGGGGCTCGGTGCGGGGCGCCGGCTGGGGCTGCGGCGGCGCGACGGCGGTCTGCACGGGGATCTGCGAGGTGCCGGTGCGGCGGCGCCGGGGCGCGAGGTGCGCGGTGAGGGCCTGCTCGCGCTGCTTCCGCGTCTCGAACAGCTCGCCGACGAACTGCGCGCGCGCGTCGGGCCGCCACATGAACGACGAGGCGGCCCGCTTGAGCGCCTGAGCGAACTCGGCGCCGTTCGCGTAGCGCATCGCCCGGTCCATCGACATCGCCCGGAACAGCACCTCGTCGAGCGCCTTGCCGAGCATGAAGTTGACGCTCGAGACGGGCGCGAGCGCGGTGGTGAGCAGCTTCGCGCGATCTTCGAAGCGCACGCCGCGCCGCATCGGCTGCCCGAGGATGCACTCGTAGAGCAGCAGCCCCAGCGAATAGACGTCGGCCTTCGGGTCGGGCAGGCGGCCGTGCAGCACCTGCTCGGGCGAGAGGTACGGCCCGGTGATCTCGAGCACCTCGCTCCACGAGCGCTTGCGGGCGAGCACCTGGAACAGGCCGACGTCGAGCAGCCGGGTGACGCCGTCGAAGCCCACCGCCACGGCCTGATCGCTGATGAGCCCGTGGGCGGTCCGCGTGTGCACCTCACCGAGCGCGAGCGCAGCCTCGTACACGGCCGACAGCGCGAGCCCCACCGGCAGGCCCTTGCCCCGGCCGCGGCACGCCTCGACCAGCTCGGCGAGGGTGGCGCCGGAGATGCGCTCGGACACCCAGAAGATGCCCTCGTCGGAGCGCTCGCAGTCAAAGACGTGCGCGAGGTTCGGGTGCTGCATCCGTCGCGCCTCGTATGCGTGGGCCTCGATGGTGGGCGCGTCAGCCTCGCTCACGTCGAGCAGGCGCATGTCCACGGCCTCGGCCTCGGTGCCGTCGGACGAGTGGCGCAGGGCCAGCAGGCGGCGCGCGGAGCCCGGGGTCAGGCGGCGGATGATCTCGCAGCGGCCGATCTCCCAGCCCGCGCACGGATCGCCCTCGAGCTCGTGCTGATCGAGGACGTTGCCCTTCGTGGCGGGCTTCGGCGCGGCAGGCGGCAGGCCGTGGCGGGGAAGGTTCGCGCGCTCCCACGGCAACCCGATGCAGAAGCCCTGGCCCGGCAGCAGAAAGGAGTCCGTCGGGATGGGGTTCTCGGTAGAGGATTGCACGGCGCCGGACGCAGCAACCCTGATGCCGAGGCACAACCACCTGCGCGCAGGGCGCAGATGTAAAGGAGCACGGCAGCGGGTGGTGACTCCTGTGCGCACCACGGGGGTGCGTTCGTCGCATCGGCGGTCACCCCGAAGGCCAAGCCGCTTTCCAGTCTGCCTCGCGCAGCCCGGCGTATGCACGTCTCGAGCGCATGGCCACGCGACGCGAATTCATCCAGGGACTTGTGGGCGGCCTCGGGGTCGCCGGGGTGTTGTCCTGCCGCACGACCGGCTCGGAGGGCGGTGGGGGCGCGCAGAAGTTGCCGACAGCGCCGACGCTCAAGACGAGCACGGTGCAGCTCGTGCGACCGTCGCAGGCCCCTTCGCTCGTCGAGGCGGTGAAGCAGGTGGTGGCGCTGGCCGGTGGGCTCGCCTTCGTGAAGCCGGGCCAGAAGGTGCTGATCAAGCCCGCCGTCAACAGCACGCGGAAGTACCCGGCGACGAGCGATCCGGAAGTGGTGATGACGATCGCGAAGCTGGTGAAGGAGGCGGGCGGCGAGCCCTTCATCGCCGATCGCACGATGTTCATGCGCTCGACGAAGGAGACGTTCCACGCGCTGGGGCTCGACGCGGCGGCGAAGGAGGCGCAGTGCCCGAGCCTGCCGCTCGACGAGTCGCCGGTGGTGAAGGTGAAGCACGCGCTGGCGGCGCACTGGAGCGACTCGCAGATCCCCATCTACCGGCCGGTGGCCGAGGCCGATCACGTCATCAACCTGTGCACGCCGCGCACGCACAAGCTGGGCGACTTCACGATGGCGCTGAAGAACCTGGTGGGCGTCGTCGACGGCGGCGCGCGCATGGGCATGCACTGGCCGTCGGGCTTCAAGGAGCGACTCGCGGAGCTGACGCTGGCGGTGCCTCCGGCGCTGGTGCTGATGGACGGGCGGGCGGGCTTCACGAACGGCGGGCCCGACACGGGCGACCTCGCGCAGCTCGACTTCCTCGCGGCGAGTGACGACCCGCTCGCCATCGACGCGGTGGGCCTCGCCTTCCTGCGGCTGGCGGGCGCGAACCCGGCGATCTCGACCGGCTCGATCTGGCATTTGCCGGTGATGAAGCGGGCGGCGGACCTGAACGTGGGCGCGACGGCGTCGGAGCGCATCGTGCTGGCGGGCCTTGCCGCAGTGGACGAGGCGCGGCTGCGCACCCAACTGGCCTGAGCAGGCTCGTGTCCCGGCGGCCGCGGAGAGGGCTGCAACGTCGCGAATCGCCTCGACAGCCTGCCGTGGCACCGCGCGTGAAATCCGTGGCGCCATGCCCCTCTTCAGCGTCCTCGCAGCCACGGTGCTCTCGGCCGATCCGGTCTCCGTCAACGTCTTGAGCGCGGTCGTGAAGGACCAGCGCCTCGAGGGCGCCGAGGTGACGCTGCAGAAGAACGGCGCGGCGTCGGTGTCGGCCAGCACGACGGCGGAGGGCGTGGCGACGGTGACGCCCGCGTTCGCCGACGGTGACGACGGCGTGCTGCTGATCGTGAAGAAGCCCGGGTACTCGACGCTGGTGGCGCGCTGCCCGTGCAAGGGCATGACGTACGCGCTGAGCCCGGTGATGCGCAGCCTCGACGGCCTGCGCGTGGTGCTGAGCTGGGGCCGCTCACCGGCGGATCTCGATCTCCACGCGGTGTTCCCGGGCAACCACGTCTTCTTCAACGCGAAGACGGGCCGCGACGCGAACCTCGACGTCGATGACACGACCTCGTGGGGCCCCGAGACGATCACCATCGAGAAGAAGGCCTTCGGGCAGGCGTACCTGTTCGCCGTGCACGACTACACGAACCGCGAGACGGGCTCGCGGGCGGCGCTGTCAGAGAGCGGGGCGCGCGTCTTCGTCTACGTGGGGCAGTCCCTCATCCGTCGGTACGAGGTGCCGCGCGGCGTGGGCACGCTGTGGACCGTGTTCGCCGTCGATGGGCTGGGGGAGCTGCACGACGTGAACGAGCTGTCCAAAGCCCCGCTCGATCCGACGGGCGAGCTGCTGGAGCGCCTCAATCGGCACGGCGACGCGCGCGTGGCCGTGCAGAGCGCTGTGGCGCCGACGGACGACGCGGCCACCCTCAACGCCGAGGGCGAGCGCGCGTACCATGACGGCCGGCTCGAGGAGTCCGTCGAGCTCTACCGCCGCGCCATCGAGCTGGCGCCCACGTACGCGCAGGCCTGGTCGAACCTGGGGCTCTCGTACCGGAAGCTGGGGCGCGACTCCGAGGCGCTGTGGGCGAACCGGCAGTCGATCGCCTTCGCCAGCGGCCCCGACGCGAACGTGGTGCGCGCGAGCAGCTACTACAACATCGCGCGCCTCTACGAAGCTGGAGGCCAGTTCGCCGACGCGCTGGTGCAGTACGAGCAGGCGAACCGGGAGCGGCCGCTCAAGGTGTACGCGGACGCGAAGCGGCGCATGGCGATGAAGCTGGGCCAGTGAGGCCGCCATGCCGGTGCTCGTGTGGGTGGTGGTGGCGGCGACGCAGGCGCCGGTCGCGTGGACGGACCGGGCGCAGTGGCCGCGGGGCGTGGGCGTGGCGGACTTCGACACGGCGTCGCGGGCCGAGCTGTTCGCGTACGCGGAGGCGCTGGACGCGCTGCCGGACGAGGTGGGCGAGGCGCTGGGTGTTCGGCAGGGCGACGTGAAGGCGCTGCGCCGGTGGAAGGCCGGACGTGAGGCGGTGGTGGTGCGCAACCTGCGCGACGCGATGAAGCACTGCACGGCGGTCGCGGCGTTCTGCCCTCCCCTGGCGCCGCAGACGCTGCACGAGGCGGCGGTGCAGGGCACGACGTTGCTCGACCGCGTGGCCCCGGCGTTCCACGGCTGGCGGGACGAGGCGCGAAGGTTCCACGCGACGTACGTGCGGGAGGTGGCGCGGCTGGCGTTGCTGTCGTCGCGCATCTCGTCCGAGGTGGCGCCGGTGGCCGACGGCGAGGACTTCGGCGAGGCGATGCCGGACAAGACGTTCCTCCTCACCTTCGATGACGGGCCGACGGGCGTGGGCGGCGAGACGGACAAGCTGCTCGGCGTGCTGGCGGGCCTGCAGCAGCACGCGATCTTCTTCACGGTGGGTGACGCGGTGCACGCGCGCGGGTCGATCGCGCGGCTGTACGACGATCACTGCCTGGCGTCGCACGGCCTGAAGCACGAGAGCCACGTCGTCTCGAAGCGCGCCGCCGAGCGCCTCGATGGGTGGCACGACGAGCTGCGCAGGCTCGAGCCGTCACCCACGTCGCTGCGCTGGTGGAGGCCGCCGTATGGGCAGCGCACGAAGGCGCAGGTCGAGGGGCTGGCCGACGAGGGCGTGACGACGATGCTGTGGAACATCGACTCGCAGGACTGGCAGGCGCCGGTGGAGCGCGCGCTGGTGACGGGGCGCGTGGTGACGTTGATGCTGTTGTGGCGGCGCGGGGTGGTGCTGTTCCACGACACGCTGCCGGTCGCGCGGGAGGTGGTGCCGCGGGTGGTGGGCGCGGTGGGCGCGGCGGTGACGTTCAGCGACTGCCGGACGATGCGATGAAGCCGAGCCACGCGAGGCCGGTGACGAGGCCCGCGAAGACGAAGCCTCCGACGAAGCCCTTCGCGAAGTTCAGCACGTGCCAGCGGACGTCGCGCAGGCCCGGGAGCTGCTCGGTGCCGGGCACGAACGCCCAGCGGGGCTTGAAAACGACAAGGCCGAGGTCGATCACCACCGCGTCGAAGAGGTTGAAGACCTGAAAGGCGACCCAGCTCGCGACGGCGACGTCCCACGCGGGGAAGGCGCCGGGGCTCGCGCGCACGAGCGTGACGGCGAGGTGCCCGAACACGGCCGCGAGGATCACCACGAGCACGACGCCCCACCCGCGCTTGCGCCGCAGCGTCTCGGGGCTGGGCGGGCCGACGCGCTCCTGCACGTCACGGGGAGCGCTGCGGGACCAGATCATCGGGTCCTGCTTGAGGCTCGCGGCGATGAGCGCGCCCATCGCTGCCGAGAGGGCGGCGCCAGACCAGAGCCCGTGTTCGAGCGCGCTCATGGCCTCAGTCGGGGGCCGACGTGGTCGTGCAGACGCCGCGCTTGCAGCGCACCCGGGGCTCACAGACGCACTGGGAGGACCAGCCCGGGGCGAACACGTCGGCGCACGAGCCGGAGCGCTCCGGTGACGACGGCGTGCAGGCGGAGAGATCGGCCTGCGCGGCGCGATGGAGGCACGCGAGGCCGAACGCCTTGCAGGCCTGCGCACAGGTGACGCCGCCGGCCGGCTTCGTCTGCCCGAGCCTGGTGGAGTCCGGACACCTGACGAACGCGTCGCGGGGATCGACCGGGCCGCCCGCGACCGCCAACAGGGAGACGACGAGGACGACGCCGGCGAGCCGTGGCAGCACGCGGCGACAGTAGACGACAGCCCACTCACGGGCACGGGTTGATGGCCGAGCCGTTCAGCCGGATGGTGGCGTTGGCGATGCGCCGCACCGAGCAGCAGTCGTCGACGTGGGTGAGGACGATGCGGTTGGGGCCGGGCGCCACGAGCGAGGCGAGGTTCGAGGTCGAGCCGCCGCCGAGGAAGGCGTACGAGCCGGTGCTCACCACGCCCGACGGGTGGGCGGCGTTGAAGACCGTCACCCGCACGCCGTCGTCGACGTTGGCGATGGCGACCTCGAGGCTCGTCACCGTGAAGCCCGCCGGCACGGTGAAGCTCGTCTGGAAATAGGTGAAGTCTCCGCCCGCGCGGCAATCGCAGACACCGCACATCTGCGAGGGGTCGTCGAACGAGATGGCGGGCGCGGCGTGGGAGCGCCAGCCCGGATGGTTCTGTGGCGGAATCGTCGACCACGCGTACTCGCCGACGTTGCCGTGTGAAGAGAAGGTGGTGCCGAAGCACAGCGGCGCTTCACCGTCGTGCATCTGCCACGCGGTGAGGCCGGGGCTGCGAATGCAGAGGCAGCCGTTGTCCACCTGGCCGTCGCAGTCGTCGTCGAGGCCGTTGCCGCAGAGCTCGGGCCGGGGCTGTGGCGCGCTGCAGGCGCCCCACACTCCGCTCACGCACGCCTGGAGGCCGGAGCCGCACGCGCTCGAGCACGCCCGGTTGAGCGCCTCGTCCACCTGGCCATCGCAGTCGTCGTCGACGCCATTGGAGACCTCGGGCTGTGGCTGGCGGGCGGAGCAGGCGCCCCAGACGCCGTTGGAGCAGACCTCGACGCCGGGGCCGCACGCGTTGGCGCAGGTGCGATCGAGCGACTCGTCCACGAGGCCGTCGCAGTCGTCGTCGAGGCCGTTGCACGTCTCGGGGACGGGCTGCCGCGCGGAGCAGGCGGCCCACGCGCCGTTGACGCAGACCTCGACGCCGGCGCCGCAGGCGCTCGAGCAGGCGCGATCGATCGACTCGTCCACCTGGCCGTCGCAGTCGTCGTCGAGGCCGTTGCAGGTCTCGAGGCCGGGGAGCACCTCGCCGGTGCAGGCGCTCCAGGCGGTGGTGAGCTCGGCCATGTCGAGGCACGTGTGCTGGCCGCGGCGGCAGACGCCGACGCCGGCCTGGCTGGGGTTGCCCGAGAAGCAGGCGCCGGTCGTGCCCGCGACGCAGCTGCAGTCTTCGTCGATGAGCCCGTCCGCGTCGTCGTCGACGGAGTTGCCGCACAGCTCACGCGGGGGACCGGCGTCGGGAGCGCCGGCGTCGGTGGAGCCAGCGTCGCGGGTGCCCGAGTCGCCGCGGCCGGCGGAGGTGGTGGTCGAGGTGGGGCCGCCGCCGGGAGTGCCCTGATCGAGCTGGACCGCGCCCACGCCGCAGGAGAGCGCTCCGAGGACGATGCCGGGGAGGAGGAGTCGGTGATTCGTGTTCACCTCGGGGTTCTCCCGGGGTGTGCACGACGGGTTGCGGTTTCTCGGCGGGCGAGAAGGCGCGAGAGAGTGCGAGTGCTCCGTCTGATTGCGGGCTTTACACGTGCGAGCGTCCCCGTCGTGAAGCCTGCATTCGGAGCGACGAAGCCCGGCAGCGTCGTCCTCGTCGGCAGCGTGCGCCCGTGCTCGAGGTGCTGGAGCTCCTCGGTGCGCTGGTTCCTCGCGTCCCAGGCGTACGTCGTCAGGTGCGCGTTGGCGTCCAGCTTCGCCACCAGGTTCGCTCACCTTTCGACGACCTGCCGGACTCTCAAAGCTTCGGCCTCTCGCCACGGCTCATGTGCCAGACGCGCAACGCCCACAGTTCCTCGGCGAGTTCGTCGACTTCGTAGAAGAGCAGGTACCGCGACTGCTGGAGCGCCAGCTTGCGGCGGCGGCCTCTCGCGTCGCTCGTCAGTGAGATGCCGGACCAGGGTGCCGTCGTGAGCTGTTTCGTGGCTCGCCTCAGGTCGGCGACGAGGGCACGGGCACCTCCGGGCCCAGCGTCCGCCGCCACCAGGCGACCGCCTCCGTGACGTCAGCGTCCGCTTCGGGCGAGAACTGAACCCGCACGGCCTACATCTTCTCGAGCCGCTGAAGGACCGCCTCCGCGTCAACCCCTCGACCGGCACGGATGGACTCCGCGGCGGCGTCCAGTTGGCGGTGCATCTCGTCCGTCAGGACGAAGGCTTCGCCGGCCTCGCGGACGAGCACTTCGACGTCGGCGCCCTCGGGCAGCACCTCATCCACCACCACCGTGTTGCCGACGACGCGGCCCTTCAAGACGCGCATGCCCGCATTGTGGAGGCACCCTCTCCCCCGCGCAACCCGCCGAGCCCCTCAAACTCGAAGCCGGCTGACCCGCCGAAGCGAATCAGCCGGCCCGATGTGGAGGCGGTGGGAATCGAAGATGAGCGACGTCGCTGAGAAACCCCAACGAGGTCGCGTGCTTCCCGCACAACCTCTCGACGTCGCTCGCTTCGTCCTGCCGTCTCGTGCCGTCTGGTGCCATCTGGTGCCGGCTCGCGGAGCAGATTTGGGGCACATGGAGGGCACATGGAACTCGACGCTCGCCTCGCGGAGGCGGAGCCCCGACTCGTCCCGCCTCTCCCCGGTTGAGGCGGACTTCTCGCTGCGCGATGGGCGTTGTGACACGGTGCTGTGTCGCTCTGCGCGTGCGCCGCCGGCGTGAAGCGGTGCCGGAAGACGAGCAACCCCCACTGGCAGTGCGCGTTGGCGTCGAACATGAGCGAGAGCTCGCGCGCCGAGCCTCAAGCACGAGTACTTGAGCCGCATCCTCGTGCCCCTCAACGTGGCGGACATGGAGCGCGCCATCGCCTCGTACGTCACCTGGTACTCCGCGCATCGGCCGCACGAGGGACTCCGCGGAGCGACGCCCCTCGAAGCGGTGACGGGCGCCATCTCCGCACGCGATGGCGTGCGACTCGAAGTCCGCAAGCGCTACTCGATCCGCCGGAAGTCGACGGCCGACCCTCCGAGAAAGCGCGTGCGCCACCGGCTCGAGGCCACCGTCGCGCACGTCGATGGAGTCCGCCACCTGCCGATCATCGGGCTTCGTCGCGCGGCCTGAGTCTCGGTGAGAGGCAGTCGGCCCGTGCGCCACCGAGGGACTCCCCCGGGACGCGCGCGGGAGCCACCACCTCCACCTCCGTCAGCCGCCCCGCCTCGTCGTAGCGTCTCGTCTCTCTCAGCGAAGCGCGGCTCCGGTCACCTGCCCTGCCACGGCGCACCCGGGAGCCGACCAATGAGCTCGCGGAAGACGAGCTCGTACGCGTCGTCGAAGCTCCAGGCCTGCCCGGTGGCGAGCAGCGGGCTCATGTCGGCGGTGAAGACCGGGTCGGACCTCTTGTGGTGCAGGTTCTGCTCGAAGAGGGCGCGGCTGATGGTGGCCTCTTCCTCGGCCATGTACCTCGAGAAGGCAGCGACCACGCGGGCGGGCGAGACGCCTTCCGCTCTCAAGGCGAGCGCGAGGTCGAAGAGGTCGCGGCCCTTCTTGCGTTGGTAGAGGGCTCGCATCTTCGTGCCGAGCAGCTCGTCGAGCTCGTACGTGCGCAGGTCGGCGGCGCCCGAGAACCAGCGCGAGGCCACCTCGAAGCGATGCGCCTTCAGCCCGTACACGGTGAAGTGCTCGCGGGTGTTGATTTCCACCTTCAGCTTCAGCCGGACCGGCGGAAGCTCTTCCGACTCGAAGCGGTAGCTCAGCGTCACGCGGCCTTCGGAGTGCTTCCACTTCGGCGGCCCCAGCCAGCCGTCGAGCGCCCCGTGAATCGCGTCGAGCACCGCGCCGATGCCGCCCTCGCTGGTCTGCACCAGGTCGATGTCCTCGGAGTAGCGGGCCGCGGGCCGCAGGTGGAGTTTGTAGAGCGCCGTTCCGCCACGGAACGCGAGGCTGTTCGCGATGGCCGGCCGGGAGAAGAGCTCGACCAACGCGCGGGAGATGACGAGGTCCTGCTCCACCTGGCGGTCGGTCACCCAGGGCGCGTGGGCGCGCCACTCGGTGATGAAGTCTCTGGGAATCACGCGTCGGCCTCCACGTGCACGTTGGCCGACAGCTTCCATCGTTGGCTCCGCGTGGAGCCCGTGGCGGGGCTGGCTCTCGCGAGACGCGCGCTGTGAGCGTGCTCTCTCACGAGCGGCAGCAGGACCTCGGCGAGGGTTCCGTGCCCGGTGCGGTCGAGCAGGTACCCGAGACGTTGGGCCCACACGACGGGGCTCGCCTGCGCGGCGGCGAGGAGCTTCGCTGGCTCGAGCCCCTCGGCGAGCTCGGCGAGCACGGCTGCGACGTGGTCGAGGCCGCCGCACTGGTCTGCGTACCCGACCAGCTCGAGCGCGGTGGCCTCGGGGGACGCGATGCGAAGCGGGCCGCGAGGCGTGTTCTTCTCGATGACGGCCGTCCGCGCTGCGTGCTTCCTCGCGATGAACTGCACGCGCACCGCTCCGCACTCGATAGCAGGCCGGTTGGCGCTCAGCATCACCTGGAAGGCCTGCGGGCGCTGGTGCGCGGCGCCGTGCAGCTCCGCCGCGCTGAGGAGCGCCACGTAGTAGGGCTCGCCGAGGTAGCCCATCAACTGGGGGATGAACTGCTCGGCGGGGAGGCAGCCCAGGCGACGGAACTCGGGGGGCACGACGACGTAGAAGCCGCGATGGGGAAGCGCGAGGTGCCCCTTCTTCTGCAGTCGGAGGAGGGCGGCACGGACGGCGACGAGCGACCCACCGAGCGCGCGGACCGCTTCGAGCAGAGTGAAGTGGAACCGGCCAGTGGCGGTGAGGGTGTCGATGTAGTCCGAGGCTCTCATGGCGCGTCGACTCTCACAGAACCTACCGCTCTCCGTTCGTTTTCACAAGTGACGGCACCTTCTATACGCCGACTACTTCGAGAACGAATGAACTTCGTTTGTTTTCGATGTCAACGACGCCTCTCATGCAAGGCCGCTCAGTCGAGCACATCGCCGGAAAAGCATCGCCTTGCCAAGGCGTTGGGCCAGGGCGTTGCTTTGGTGTCGGGCTCGAGGGGCGCGGCGTGAAGCCGTTGATTTTATGCGGGTATTTCTTCGTCGCGGGCCGGTCGGCGGCTCCGCGGCGCTTCATCAGGCGGGCCCACGTGGGCCCTGATGAAGAGGTGATGAAGACGGGCGCAATTCCAGGGCGATGCTTTTCGTTCGGGGAGGGCCGGAGGCTGCCGGCCTCGGGCTTCGTCGTGGGCGCGGAGTTCGCCGCGCACAGCATGTCGACGACGTCGGCGCTGCGAACGACCTGCTGCTCGCATCCACCTCGCATCGCGGAGGTCCCTTCGCTGCCGAAATCGGGTGGTCTCCGAGGGTGCAAGGTCGCTGGGCCGCCGCATCGCTACACCCCTACATCTTCACAGAGGCAAGTTGGGGTCACGGTCGAGCAGTTCAATACTCTCGCAGATCAGTTCGACACCTCGATCGATCAACCGATACTGCATCTCCTGACTTGTTAAATGAGTCTCCGCGCGCAGTGTTTCGAGCCTCGGCTCCTGCATCGTCCACGCAGTGGGCAAACTGACGCGAACACAGCCAGCAGCAACCAGGTAGCCTATCTCGCCACTGGGGTACGTGAGCTTGATCGTCAGTTGCTCGTGAGTCGCAGTATAACGCCATAGACGACATCGGACTCCGACTAGAGGTCGGGGAAGTACTCCTTCAGCCATGATGGAGGCTCCTTGAGTGGATCATTGGAAACACCTGTGTCGTAGAGCCTCACCTTCGATGCGTTGTCGCCCCGGAGAACCTCGTTCAGTTCGTAGTTGGTGACTTGGTTCTCCACCAGTTGCTGGTGCTTCATGAAGAGACCGAACTCCTTGGGGTCCATGCCTCGCAGGTTGAAGTGAATTGAGTCTGCCTCTCCGACGAACTGCTCAAACTGTTGTGGGAATGCTCGGTAGTTGATGCCGGGCCCATAGCGATCCACGAAGCGCTCGGCTCCAACGTCCAACGCGAACTTCTTGAGAACACCCGGACCGATGTCGCTGTTTCCGGATAGGCCCAAAGCCACGCGTCGATCTCCGCCTGCTTCGTCTTCGCTTTGCTCAAGAACTTCGGCGACCTCACCAACCACCTGCTTCGCGGCTTCGCCGGCAACTTCGCCAACGACCTTCGTACCAACCGTCCGCACCGCCTCGCTAACCGTGAGCTCAGGTCCACCGGAGACATGTTCGACAACGCGTGGAGTAAGGGAGATGGCCCCGCGCAGCCCGGCGCGTTCGAGACCACGACCTGCGATGTCCCCGGCACTCGAGCCTCCCGCCGGAAGGAGCTTGTCGACGACCTTCCCTGCGCCCAGCTGAACAACCGACTTTGCTGCGAAGAGCGTCACTTCCTTGTTGACGTCTTCGAGGTAGTTCAGCGTGCCGAACTCCCCCTCGTAGCGAGAGGCCGAGGCCTCCTGAGCGTCATGGACCTTGTCCAGCCTTCCGATCGCGCCACCGGATACCCAGTCGAATCCAGACCAGGCGCGCTGGAGTCCTTCTGCGACGATGCCAGTCGTCTTCGCGGCGGCTGCCAGGCCAATGAGTCCCGCCGCTCGCCATGAGCTCGTCTGCTGGAAGGCCTGTTGCTCAAGACCCTGGGCCTGCTCGTAGAATTTCTGACCTTCCCGGGCGAGTTCGGTCCTGACGCCGGCTCTCCCCGTCGGGTCCCGGTACTTGAGCGGCGAATTGTGACTGTACGTATACCGATGCAGCGACGGCGCCTCGAGCAGCACCCCCTCGAACGAGTCCCTCGAGAGGAACACCCCCAGCTTCGAGTCGTAGTACCTCGCCCGCGCGTACGTCAGCCCCGTCTCGACGTCGTACTGGTGCCCCGTGTACCCCAGCCTCGTCTCACCCACCGTCGGCGCAGTGCCATTCCTGTAATTCCCCCACGCATCGAATTGCCTCGCCGTGACAGCCGTGACGGTCGAGTCCACCTCCGTCGACACGCTCCCCAGCCCGTCCAACAACAACCACCTGTCCTCGGCCCCCGTCCCTCCCACCCCCGTGACAGCCAGCGCCTCCCCTTCCCCGTAGTGGTACCTCCGCTGCCTCGCCCCCGCCTCCCGCAGCACGTACTTCCCATCCAGCACGTACTCGACATGCCCCTGCCCCGTGTCTGCCTTCACCCGCTGCAGCTTTGCGTCGTAGTCGTACGTGCCGAGGACGGCGGCTCCGTCTTCCACCTGCGTCAGCGTGTCTCGAATGTCCCACTGGTACCGCTTCGCCCCCTCCGCCGTCCGGTTGCCATTGGCGTCGTACGCGAGAGGCGTCGTCGTCGACGCCTTCACGTCCACCACCGCCGTCACCCAGTCCACCGCGTTGTGCGGCCGCTCCACCGCCGCCGTCGCCTGCGCCGGAGTCACCGCCGCGAACAACGCCACCGTCAGCGGCCCAAGCACACTCGCCACCCGCTTCTCTCCCGTCCGGTTGCCCACCGCGTCCAGCTGGTACAGGTGCGTCTCCGAGGGGTACGCCACGCCGATGAGTCTACCAGCCTCGTCGTACCGGGCATGCTGCCGCTCGTGGACACGCCGCTCTTCTGCTGTAAGCGTTCGACGATCACCGTCGTGTGAGGGCTTGACGAGCGCGGACTCGGCCTGGGTCAGCTGACCTTCGGCAGTTCGTTCGTCGGCAGCCGGGTGCCGACGGTGACCTGTCGGTACACGTTGGCGTCGAGCTGTGC
>JAEUJQ010000051.1 GCA_016793095.1 Myxococcaceae bacterium
CCCCCCCCCCCCCCCCCCCCTCAGCACGCTCCGCCGCACCCCCCGCCGCACGCGCGGCGCGAGCCGCCGCCGCCCCACGAGGCTCTGCGGCTGGATCGTCCGCAGGCGGGGCGGGCGGTGGCGCCGTCGCTGGTGGCGCAGCGGGTGGGTCGTCCGCAGGCGGGGCGGGCGGTGGCGCGGTCGCTGGTGGTGGAGCTGGTGGATCGTCCGCAGGCGGGGCGGGCGGTGGCGCGGTCGCTGGCGGAGCAGCGGGTGGTTCGTCCGCAGGCGGGGCGGCCGGTGGCGCCGTCGCTGGTGGCGCAGCGGGTGGATCCTCCGCAGGTGGAAGTACAGGCGGGTCGGCTGGTGGCGCAGGCGGGTCGGCTGGTGGCGCAGGCGGGTCGGCAGGTGGCGCCGTCGCTGGCGGCGCAGCGGGTGGAGCAGTTGCTGGCGGGAGCGCAGGCGGCTCCGGAACGTGCAGCCCGGCGTGCCCCGGTGGTTACGCCTGCTCGAGCGGTGCCTGCACCGGAGGCAACGTCAACGGCCTGGTCCTCAACGTCATCACGCATCAGGTGAGCGGAAGGGTGCTGCTCAACGGGCTGCCGCCCACGTCGACGTGTCTCTCAGCGTCTCGCGCGACGGTGCGCTTCACCGAAGCGACACGCGGCTACACGTTCGACTACGTCATTCCCTGTCCCCCGGGCGGCGGAGCGATGGGTACTCCCTTCGACTTCAGCGGCACCATCTTCCCGGGCACCTACCGTGTCACCGTCGCCGGCAACGTGAGCAACCTGCCGAGCCAGAGCTACGTCGTCGCCGAGGCGTTTCCCGTGACTGGTGACGTGCTGAACCAGTCCCTCAATGTCCTCACGTACCAGGCTGGCGGCACGGTGCTGCTCAACGGCGTGACGCCGACCTCGACCTGTCTCTCTGCGTCGCGCGCCACCGTGCGCTTCGCTGACGCGACGAGGGGCTACACGTTTGACTACGTCATCCCGTGTCCGTCCGGTGGCGGCGCGGCGGGCACTCCGTTCGCCTGGAGCGGGCCCATCTTCCCCGGCACCTACCGCGTCACCGTCGCTGGCAACGTCAGCAACCTGCCGAGCCAGAGCTACGTCATCGCCGAGGCGCTTCCCGTGACGGGTGACGCGCTGAACCAGTCGCTCAACGTCCTCACGTACCAGGCCGGCGGCACGGTGCTGCTCAACGGCCTGACGCCGACGTCGACGTGCCTGTCCGCGTCGCGTGCGACCGTGCGCTTCGCAGACGCCGCGCGAGGCTACACGTTCGACTACGTCATCCCGTGTCCGTCCGGTGGTGGCGCGGCCGGAACCCCCTTCACGTTCAGCGGCCCCATCTTCCCGGGGCGCTACCTCGTCACCGTCGCCGGCAACGTCAGCACCCTGCCCACCCAGCAATACGTCGCCGTCACCGCGCTCGTCGTCCCGTGACGAGGCCGGTCAGCTCGCCCCCCGCGACCGCGTGACCTGCCAGGTGAAACACCGCGCTGCGACCGACGTAAGGCGAGCATGAACACTGCAACGGTTCGCTTCGCAGCGCTCGTCGCCGCGTTGCTGGGGGCAGACGCCATGGCCATCGAGACTCCGAAGTTCAAGCTGGTTGCGAAGCACGGCGACGTCGAGGTGCGTGAGTACCCGGCCGCCGTCGTCGCGGAGACGGAGGTGGAAGGCGAGCAGGGCGACGCGGGCAACGAGGCGTTCTCGCGGCTCGCCGGCTACATCTTCGGGAAGAACTCCGGCGCGAAGAAGATCGCGATGACGGCCCCGGTCATCCAGGCGCCCGCCGAAGGGACGCGCATCGCGATGACCGCGCCCGTGACGCAGCAGCGAAGCGGCGCTCAGCGCTGGCAGGTGCAGTTCATGATGCCCTCGTCGTGGACGCTCGAGACGCTCCCCACGCCGAACGACGCCCGCGTGCACCTGCGGGTGGTCGAGCCGAAGAAGGTGGCGGCCCTCACCTACTCGGGCACGTGGTCGCAGGCGAACTACCGCGAGCACCTGCAGAAGCTTCAGGCAGGGCTGACGCGCCAGGGTCTGGTGACGAAGGGCGACCCCATCTGGGCCCGGTACGACCCACCGTGGACCCCGTGGTTCCTGCGCACGAACGAGATCCTCGTCGAGCTCGAAGCAGGCCCGGCCGAGGCGCTGTAGCTTGCCGGTCGAGCGCGGCGCGCTACCTTGAGGACATGGGAAAGCTCGTTCTCTCGTTGGTCGTCGGGCTGGCAGGTGGTTGCGCGGTCTCGAGCACCGAGCGGCTCAAGCTGCCGCCGTTGAAGACCGTCGAGCGTGTCGAGCTCACCCGCTACCTCGGCACCTGGTACGAGATCGCCAGCTTTCCCCAGTCGTTCCAGAAGGGCTGCACCGCGACGACAGCGAACTACGCGCTGCGCGAGGACGGTGAGATTGACGTCACCAACCGGTGTCGCAAGGGCGCGCTCGACGGACCCGAGAGCGTCGCGACTGGCCGCGCCCGCGTGGTGGACCCGAAGTCCAACGCCCGCCTCGAGGTGAGCTTCTTCCGGCCGTTCTGGGGCCCGTACTGGGTCATCGACCTCGAGCCGGACTACGCCTTCGCCGTCGTCGGTCACCCCGGGCGTGACTTCCTCTGGATCCTGAGCCGTACGCCGACGCTCGAGCCGACCGTCTACGACGGCATTCTCCAGCGGCTGCAGGCCCAGGGCTACGAGACCGGCCGCCTGGTGAAGACCGCGCAGGCGCCGTGACACCAGGAGCCACGCCATGCCCAACCTCACCCGCTTCGCGCTCGCCCTGATGGGGCGGCTGCGCCCGCGCCCGGCGGTTGGCCCGGGCGAGAAGAGCCTCGCGCTCCCGCCACCCCAGCGACAGGGTGGACTGCCGCTGATGGACGCGCTCTCGCGACGGCGCTCGACGCGGGAGTTCAAGCCCGACCCCGTGCCGCTGCCGCTGCTCAGCTCGCTCCTGTGGGCCGGCTGGGGCGTCAACCGCGCCGATGGCAACCGCACCGCGCCGTCGGCCATGGACTGCCAGGAGCTCGACCTCTACGTCGCGCTGCCTGGCGGCGCGTACCTCTACGACGCGATGGCGCACGCGCTGCACCTCGCGGCCGCGGCGGACGTGCGTCGCGTCACCGGCTTCCAGGACTTCGTCGATGACGCGCCCCTCGACCTCGTCTTCGTCGTCGATCACACCCGCATGAAGCTGGTGCCCGTACAGGAACGAGAGCGCTACGCCCACGTCGCGGCCGGCGCCATCGCGCAGAACGTCGCCTTGTTCGCGGCGAGCGCCGGCCTCGGCACCGTCGTACGCGCGTGGCTCGATCGCGCCGCGTTGTCCGAGGCGTTGATGCTCACGCACGACCAGCAGGTGCTCCTCGCCCAGACGGTGGGCTTCCCCAGGGACTGAGCGCCGTCAGGGGCGCACGCCGGAGTCCAGCGCCTGGCGCGCCCCGGACCGGCTCGACGGGCGGCGCCAGGGGCCCTCGCGCTCGGCGCCCGGGACTCGTCGCTCAGAGTGGTACTTCCCGGGAGGACCAACACGACTTGCGCGCTCAGTCGATGGTGAGTCCCGCGAGCGCGAGCCCCGAGGGCCCGACGCCGGGCCGCCACTGCCCCTCACCGTCGAGGCGCAGTGAGACGGCCACGCCCGCGACGACGCCGAGCCGAACCGTCACTCGCACCCGCGCGCTCACGGCCTGCTCGAAGCGGGCGCCGTTCGTCTGCACGAGCAGCCGCGGCGTCCACCCCACCTCGAGGCGCAGCGCGTTCGCGAACGAGCCGGGGAGCTGCACGCGGGCGCCGACGTCGGCCCGGGGCGCGACGAGAAAGGCCCGCTGCTCACCCAGCCGCGCGCCGACGCGAGCGCCGCTGCTGACGAGCAGGAAGTTGGTCAGCCGCGCATCGCGCAGCAGCGCCAGCACGCCCTCGCCCGACACCGCCGGCTCATGCGCGCCGTCGGCGAAGACAGAGTCGAGCGACGCGCCCCATCCGAGGTGCTCCCCGGCGAGCACCCGCACGCCCAGCGCGGTGACGCTCACGCGGCGAAGCGCGGCCTCGCCCGTCGAGAGGTCCGCCGAGACGTCGAGCGCGCGCGCGCCCACCTGGGGGCCGAACCCGCCGAGGCGCTGGTCGCCCTGGTCCTCGGCGAGCGCGGCCACCTGCAGGCGCACCACCGGCGCGCCCGACGAGTGAACGCCGCCCGCGACGTACGCGTGCCCGAGCCCGCTCTCGAAGACGGCGCGCGACACCGTGTCCTGCTGGAACCGGCGCACGACCTCGGCCTCGTCCGTGCGTGCGCGTCGCAGCGTCTCCTCAGGCAGCTCCGCCACGACGTCGGCGATGGCGTCGAAGGTGCGCTGCGCGGCGCGGGCTGCGTCGATGACCGAGCGCTCGAACGGCGAGGGCGCGCGGCGAGGGGCGGTGCGCAACAGCTCGTCGAGGGTGAGCAGCTCGTTCAGCTCGGACTCCGCCCGCATGCGCGGGGACGTGGCCTGCTCGAAGCGGCGCTGCCGTGACTGCACCAGCTCGTCGGTCGACGGCCCCTTCCACCCCGGCAGAAGGGCCTCACGCTCGGCGCGCAGCCGGTCGGCGGTGGCCACGTCGAGGGCGAACCGTTCACGCCGCAGCGCCGCGAGCGCCACCTTCGCGCGCCACGCCTCGAGCGCAGGCGGCGCCGGTGTGCCCAGCGCCCGGTACGCGGCCACCCGCGCGTCGGCGTCTCCGTCGAGCCCCAGGAGCGCCTGCCACCGGCTCCCCAGGGCGGCCTCCGCGCCCTGCTCGGCCAGCGCCTGCCGCAGGGTCTCGTCTGCCCGCCGGGCCACCTCACCGCTCGAGGGCTCCAGCGCGAGGGGGCGCAGCCGCGCCGAGAGCCCTTCGAGGAGCTGGGCCGGGGCCTCCCATGGCGTCGGCGGCGCACCCGGACCCGCGCTGTCGAGCACCGGCTCGAGCAGGAACCGCAGCATCGAAGCGCAGTTCCCGTCGAAGAAGCGGTACGACACGTAGCCGACGCGCTCGAGCTCCCACATGCGCGCGAGCAGGCGGGTGCGGCGCTCGGCGTTCAGCTCGAGGGCGAAGCGGCGCAGCGAGCGCTGCTGCAGGTCCAGGGCCTCGGCGCGCAGGTCGGCCATCGTCGTGAGGGTGAAGACACCGCGGAAGCCGCCGCCGAAGCCCAGCCCTTTCCACACGTACGAGGTGGGCGGCTCGACGGGAGAGACGAGCGCGGCGAGCTGCAGCGCCTCCCCACCGCCCGGCGCCTGCTCGTCGCCGTCACGCACGATGCGCAGCAGCACGTGCCCGAACAACGCCTGCGAGGCGACTGACGACGGCGCGGCGAAGATGATCTCGAAGCCGCGCACCGGCCGCGCGTTGACCCACCGCTCGAACGCCGGACAGGTGGACGAGGGCCGCCACGACGCGTCGATGGCCCGGAGTGAGAGGTCGAGGAACCGCGTCTTCGTGGGCTCGCGGCAGCGCACGGCGTCGTCCGCCGGCACCGCGTCAGCGTCCATCGACTCGGCAGAGACGAGGAGCTCCTCGGCGAAGGTGGCGAGGTCGAGCGCCGCCGACCGCCGCCCGAGCCGCCGGCTGAAGGCCCAGCCGTACTCGAGCAGCGGGCCGTCGCTGCGCCAGCCTGCGATGCGTCGCCAGGCAGGGTCCGCGCTCCACCCGCGCGCGTCATCCCAGCGACGGATGACGGCGTGCACGAGGGCGCGGCGCCTCCACAAGCGGCGGCGGGCGTCGGGCGTGAGCCGCGAGAGGTGAGCCATCGCGCGGGCGTCGTCGTCGTCGCGGTAGCCGAAGAGGTGGAGCCGCGTGGAGCGCACCTCGTCCCCCAGCCCGAGGGGGCGCAGCTCGTCGTGCAGCTCGAGCTCGAGCGGTCCACCGGGAAACGAGCGCACCTTCGGCGGCAAGGCGTCGAGGGCGAGGCTCAAGTCCTCGAGCACCTCGGAGGTCCACCCGGACGAGGGCACGAGCACGAGCCCGCGCGCGGCCAGGCTCGAGGGTGTGGGCGGTGACGGTGTTGGACCTGCGAGGACGAGCGCCGTCACCAGCGCGCCTGCGGTCAGCCCTGACACGTCGCTTCGAGCTCCTCGACGCGGCGAAGGAAGCGCCCAGCCCAGGCGTCGTCACCGTCGCCCATCAGCGCCGTCAGCTCGGCCCGGTGCCGACGAAGCAGGCGCCCGAGCTCCACCGCGGAGAGGTGATGGAACGACGCCAGCGCGGTGATGACCGGGCCTTCGCCGAAAGACAGCTCCTGCCGCAGCTGCACCACGCGCTGGCGGAGGAACAGCTCGGTGCCGCGGCGCAGCGTCGGCGGGCTCGCGCAGGCGCCGTTCACGCAGACGAACCCGGGCGCGCACTGGGCGTTGCTCGAGCAACCGCTCGACGGTGGCGGTGGCGGCGGAGGAGGCTGGGCCGACTGCACGCACTGCCCGCCCCAGCAGACGAAGCCCGGCGCGCAGTGCTGGTTGCTCGAGCAGGTGGGGGTTGGCTGGGGCTGGGCCGACTGCACGCATTGACCGCTCCAGCAGACCGAGCCCTGGGCGCACTGGGCGTCGCTCGTACACGCGGGCTGCTGGGGCTGTGCGCACTGGCCGCTCCAGCACACGAGGCCCTGGGCGCACTCTTGATTGCTGGTGCACGCGGGCTGCTGGGGCGTTGCGCACTGGCCGTTCCAGCACACGAGCCCGGCCGCGCACTGGGTCGAGTCGTGGCACCCGGCCGGCGGCGGCTCGGAGTTCGCGCACACGCCGCCCTGACACCAGTTGCGGCAGTCATCGTGGGTGCGGCAGGCCGCGCCGTCCTTCCCCTGCTTCAGCGGAGGCGGCCCCGCGTGGCGCTCGCTGCTCGTGGCGTCGGTGGACGTCGAGGTGAGCTCGGAGAGGCCCTGGAAGGTGATCTCCGAGCTGATGCGAATGGTGACCTCAGCCGCGCGCGCCGACGACATGCTCACCAGGATCACCACGAGCGCCGAGGCCGTCGTCCGCATGAGCGCGGTCAGCATAGCGCGCACGAGCTGGGACACGAGCCTGGTTTCGGCGGAGACTGTCCAGGTGCGCTGGGTCCTGGTGATGGTGCTCGCTGCATGTCCTCCGGCTCCCGCGCCGACGCCCGCGCACTTCATCGTCCGTGACGGCTTCATCCGCGACCCACAGGGGCGCGCCGTCGTGCTCCACGGCGTCAACGTGAGCGGCCTTCACAAGCAGAAGCCGTACTTCGGCTTTCACGACGTGCCCGACTACGAGCGCCTGCGGGGGTGGGGCTTCAACTCGGTGCGGTTCCTCGTGTCGTGGAGCGCCATCGAGCCGGTGCGCGACAGCACCGACGCCGCCTACCTCGCCGAGCTGCGGCGTCGCGTCTCGCTGGCGACCGGCGCGGGGCTGCTCGTCTTCATCGACATGCACCAGGACCTGTATGGAGAAGGCTTCGTCGGCGCGAACGGCGCGCCCCGGTGGACGTGCGACGAGTCGAACTACGCCGCGTATCGCCCGGTGACGCCCTGGTTCCTGAACGCGTTGTCGCCGCAGGTCATCGCGTGCGTCGATGGCTTCTGGTCGTCGAGCGCGCTGCGCACGAAGTACGCCGCTGCGTGGCGGCAGGTCGCGGTCGCGCTGAAGGACGACCCCGGCGTCATCGGCGTCGACCCGATGAACGAGCCGCCGTGGGGCTCGATGCCGAACGACGTCTTCGAGAGGAACCGGCTCGCCCCGCTGTACCGCGAGGTGCTCGCGCAGGTGCGGGCGGAGCGGCCGGACTGGCTGGGCTTCCTCGAGCCCGCCGCGAGCCGCAACCTCGGGCTGCCGACCGCGCTGCCGCGCTTCGATGAGCCGAACATCGTCTACGCTCCGCACGCCTACGACCCGGACGCTGAGCGGGGCCTGGGCTTCAGGCCCGAGCGGCGCGCCGCCATTCTCGAGAACGCGAGGCTGCTGAGGGCCGAGGCCGAGGCGCTGGGCGCGGCGCTCGTCATCGGCGAGTACGGCGGCAACGCGCGCCACCCGGGCATCTTCGAGTACATGGACGCGCAGTACGCGTCGCAGGGCGAGGTGGGCGCTGGCGCGATGTACTGGGAGCACCGCCGCGAAGACGATGGCTACGGCCTCGAGCTGGCCGATGGCGGCGTGAAGCCCGAGCTGCACCGCGCAGTGGTGCGCCCGACCCCCGACCGCGTCGCCGGCACGCCTGGGCGCTGGGCCTTCGACGAGACGGCCCAGACGTTCACGTTCACGTTCGAGGCCGACGACGCGGTGAAGGCGCCGACGCTCGTGTCCGTGCCCGACGCGTGGCGCGACCTCGAGGTGCGCTGTGAGGGCTGCACGGCCCGCCGCGAGGGCCACTGGGTGACGCTCGAGGCGACGCGCGCCGGAACGACGTCGCTCTCCCTGCGCCGGCTGCCCTGACGTTCCCCCACCGCCGCGTTCGTCTCGCGGCCCTTTCGTGCTTGTCTGCTGCACGCCCGACATGTTCCCGCCACGCCGCGAGGTGCTCCGCCAGAAGTCCGGCACGCTCGCCGAGACGCCGCTGCCGTTGCTGCTCCACGCGCTGCTCGTGGGCGAGCGCAGCGCCACCCTCGAGCTGAAGCTCCGAAACCTCGAGAAGCGCGTGTTCTTCGAAGACGGCGCGCCCATCGGCTGCCAGTCGAACCTGCTGCACGAGACGCTCGGGCCGTCGCTGGTCGCGAAGGGGAAGCTGACCGAGGCGCAGCACCTCGCGGCGCTCGCCGAGAGCTCGGCCGCTGGACGCCCGCTGCAGAGCTGGCTGCTGGAGAAGCAGCTGCTGTCGCCCTTCGACCTCTTCAAGCACCTGCAGGCCACGCTCGGGCGCAGCCTGCTCGACGCGTTCCGGTGGACCGAGGCGACCTGGAAGCTGAGCCCCGCCGGCGAGGTCGACGCCCCTGTGCGCATCAACCCGATGCAGCTCATCTTCACCGGCTGTCTGCAGGTGGCCGAGAGCGCGCTCGGGCAGCAGCTCGCGACGCCCCCGACCGAGGTCTTCGGCCTGCTGCCCGACGCGCCGAGCGTGCACGAGGAGCTCAAGCTCTCGGCGAAGGAGACGCGCCTGGTGCAGGCCCTCAAGCGCCGGGCGACGGTGGGCGAGCTGTGCGCGCTGCCGGGGCTGTCGGCCGAAGAGGTGCACCGGCGGCTCTACGCGCTGCGCCTGCTCGAGTTCATCGACACCGCCGACGCCATCGCGGCCGTGCCGGTGCGGTCGCGGCCCACGCCGTTGCCGCAGCTCGACCCAGGCCTCGTCGCCGAGAAGGGCAGGGCAGGGCTGCCGTTCCTCGACGACGATGAGGCGGCGCAGAACCTGCTGATGGCCGAGTTCCTCTCGTTCCGCACGAAGGACGCGTTCGAGCTGCTCGGCGTGAACGTCGATACCCAGGGCCAGGCGTTGCAGCGCGCGTTCCTGGCGAAGGCGGCCGCCCTGCCCCCCGTGCGCTTCAAGACCCCCGAGGCGCGGACGCGGGCCGAGGCGCTGCAGCTCGCGTACGCGAGGGCCTTCGGTGCGCTGAGCGAGCCAGACACCTGGCAGCAGCACCGCGCCCGCCGCGCCGCCCGGCAGAACCAGACGCCCCAGGCCGAGCGGCAACGCGCCGTCGCGGAGGCGGTGAGAATCCGCACGGACCTCCTCGACGCCCAGGCGCAGTTCGACGAGGGCCGTCGTCGGCTCGCCGCGGGCCAGTCGCGCTCGGCGCTCGAGCACTTCCAGTACGCGCTCGACATCGAGCCCCGGGGCCGGTTCCTCGCCTGGCTCGCGTGGGCGAAGTACCAGGCCGAGCCGGCAGGAGCGCAGGCTGCCTTCGAGACCATGGGCCAGGCCTGCGAGCAGGAGCCCGGGTGCGAGGAGGCGTGGGTCTGGCGCGGCGACCTCGCGATGGTGCTGGGGCGCGCGGCCGACGCTGAGGCGGCCTTCCGCCACGCGGTGAAGCTGGCTCCGAAGAACGCGAAGTACGCCGAGGCGCTGCGGCACGCGCAGACCTCGAAGCGGGGCCGGTGAAGCACGTCGCCACACGGTGAAGCTGGCTCCGAGGTGCGCGAAGCACGCCGAGGGCACGCAGAGCGATGAACGTGTCGCTGCACAGTGAAGCTGGCCCCGAAGGACGCGAGGTGCGCCGAGGCGCTGCGGCACGCGCTGCCAGGATTCGTGGGCGGTGAACCACGTCAGGCCTGACGGGCCGCGCCGTCCTCCTCGCCATCATGGCGCTGCCCACCTGAGAGACGGTTGACTCGCTTCCGCTTCACCCCGTATCCGGTACCTGCCGCCCCATGAATGAACCGACTGGCAACACGCTGGGGCTCAAGCCCAGCGAGCTGAAGCACCTGCGCAACACCTTTCGCCGCCGCGTCTCCGCCCACGACATCGTGAGCGCCGAGCTCGCGCGGCACCTCGTCGAGTTCAGCCACGAGACGAACCGGCAGGTGGGCGTGCTGCTCACGCGCAAGGGCGAGGTGGACGCCGTCATCGTCGGCAACGCGCACAAGCTCGAGCTGCCCGACGTCGGTCGCGCCCGCGCTGGTCAGGTGCGTCTGCGCGGCCTGCGCCTGGTGCACACGCACCTCAAGTCCGAGCCGCTCACCCGCGACGACCTCACCGACCTCGCGCTGCTCCGCCTCGACCTGGTGGCGGCGGTGGGCGTGACGCCGGCGGGCCAGCCGGGCGTGCTGCACTACGCGCACCTGTTGCCCGAGAACCGCGACGGCTCACTCTGGCGCACCGAGACGCTGCGCTCGGTGTTCGACGAGCAGCCCGACTTCGCCGCCACGGTCGAGGCGCTCGAGGACGAGCTCGCGACGACCGCGACCGCCCGCAAGGTGGGTGACCGGGAGCGCGCCGTGCTCATCGCAGTGTGCCTCGACGGCAAGCGCCACGACACCGAGGCCTCGCTCGTCGAGCTGAAGGAGCTCGCGCGCACCGCCGGCGTCGAGGTGGTGGACGAGCTGCTGCAGGTGCGCCGTCACGCCGACCCGAAGTACCTCATCGGCAAGGGCAAGCTCGACGAGCTGAACCTTCGCGCCATGCAGCTGCACGCCGACGTGCTGGTGCTCGACAAGGACCTCTCGCCCTCGCAGGCGCGCGGCATCAGCGAGGCGACGAGCATGAAGGTGCTCGACCGCACCCAGCTCATCCTCGACATCTTCGCGCAGCGGGCCCAGAGCGCCGAGGGCAAGCTGCAGGTCGAGCTCGCGCAGCTCAAGTACCTCATGCCGCGGCTCGTCGGCGCGAACGAGTCGATGTCGCGGCTCATGGGCGGTGGGGTCGGCGGCCGCGGCCCCGGCGAGACGAAGCTCGAGATCGACCGGCGCCGCGTGCGCGACCGGGTGACGATGCTGGAGCGCAAGCTGGAGCAGCTCTCGGGCGATCGCCGCACGCGGCGACGGCAGCGCACCCGGCGCGATCTGCCCATCATCTCCATCGTCGGCTACACGAACGCGGGCAAGTCCACGCTGCTCAACGCGCTGACGAAGAGCGACGTGCTCGCCGAGGACAAGCTGTTCGCGACGCTCGACCCGACGTCGCGGCGCCTGAGGTTCCCCCGCGAGCACGAGGTCATCATCACCGACACGGTGGGCTTCATCCGCGACCTGCCGAAGGACCTGGTGGCCGCGTTCCGCGCGACGCTCGAGGAGCTCGAGGACGCGTCGCTCCTGCTGCACGTCATCGACGCGGCGGACCCGGCGCGCGACGCCCAGGTGGAGGCGGTCGAGAAGATCCTCGGGTCGCTCGAGCTGCTCGACCGGCCGCGCCTCAAGGTCTGGAACAAGGTGGACCGGCTGCCTCAGGAGCAGGTCGAGGCGCTGCTCCGCGCGCACGGCGGGGTGGCGGTCAGCGCGCTGTCACGGCGCGGCTTCGACGTGCTGCTGGAGAAGGCCGAGGCGACGCTCTTCGCCGAGGGCGCGACCGAGAAGGCCGACGCGCTGCACGCGGCCGTCAGCGACCCGTAGCGTCGACGTCGACGAGCAGCTGACGCCGTGAAGCGCTCAGGGCTTCCTCGCGGCCGCGATCAAAAGGTTCCACAGCGTGAGGCTCTCCGGGGACCGCCGGTCTTCCCATCTCCAGGCTGTCTCGGGGTCCCTGCTCGCTTCGATGGCGTCCTTCGCCCAGCCGCACAGCTCCGAGAGCACGCGCGAGCGCTCCTCGATGGACATGCCGACGTACGGACGGACGTCCTCGCGAATGGAGTCCCGGTCGCTGCGCGCCTGGAGAGCCGGGGCACCTTCGTCATGCGGTCATGCTGACGCAGCTGCCAGTGATGGGAAGGGCGCGCTCATTCAAGTGGGCTCGCGCTCAGCGACGCCGGCGGCGAAGCAGGAACAGCGCCAGCAGCGGCGCGAGCATCGGCGCGGAGGTGCAGCCGACCTGCTCGGCGTCGAACGTCTCGAGCCCGGCGTCGAGCACGTCCTCCGGCAGCTCGGTCTCGTTCGCGTCCACCAGCTCGGCGGCGAGGTCGCCCTCGTCGTCGTCGAGCGGGGGCAGGGTGACCTCGACCGCCTCGAGGAAGCTCAGGTCGTCGAGCGGCGCGGGCGCCCAGAACGTCTCGAGGTCGAGCGGCTCGTCGAGCGGCGCGTCGGCAGGCCGGGGGGTGCCCGGCGTCGTGTCGCAGACGTCGCCCAGCCCGTCGCGGTCCGAGTCCGCCTGGTTCGCGTTGGCCTTCATCGGGCAGTTGTCGTCTTCGTCCGCCTTGCCGTCGTTGTCGTCGTCGCCGTCGCAGGCGTCACCCAGCGCGTCGCGGTCGTTGTTGGCCTGGCTCGCGTTCTTCACGCGCACGCAGTTGTCACGGGAGTCGACGACGCCGTCCTTGTCGAAGTCGGCGGTGGCCGAGCGCTTGAGGGGAATGCTGCCCCAGATGGTGCCGCCGGCCGTCACCGTGCGCTTCACCGACGCCGAGAGGAAGCCCGGCGCCGAGGCGGTGATGGTGTACGTGCCCGCTGGCAGCGTGAAGTCGTACATGCCGTTCGCCGGCGTCGTCTCCTTCATGCCGTTCGACACCCGCACCACCGCGCCCGAGATGCGCTTCGTCGTGTCGCCGGTGACGTAGATGGCGCCCTTCACCACCCCCGTGCGGACGACCGGCTTCGCGAAGACGGCGAGGTGGTTACCGACGACGCGCTCCTGGCCGTCGGACGGGCGGTTCACCACCCCGAAGCCCTGCACGTACATCGCGCTCGAGCCGCCGCCGTCGAGGTTCATGCCCTCGGTGGCGCCCAGCGACTTGAGCAGCGCGCCGACCTCGGAGCACGTCATGCCCACCGCCGAGGACGAGCGCCCGTCCACCACGACGAGGAAGAGCTTCTTCTTGTCCGCCGACAGGCCGAGCGCGGTGCGCGGGTGGCGCACGTTGTTGGCGCAGACCGACGCGCTCGACGACAGCACGGTGCCCGCCGCCAGCACGCGCGGCCGGCCCGAGACCACGCCCTTCATCCACGCCGCCGGCTGAATGACGGCCTCGGGCGGCGTCAGCTCGACGCGCGGCGCCTGCGCCGTGGTGTCGAACGCGAAGGTGCCCCAGGTGCGCGAGTCCTTCGTGTCTGCCCACGCGACGCCGTTGCCCATCGCGAGGCCGCTCGTCTTGTAGCCATTCCAGTTGAAGAAGTCGGCGTTGATGGCGACCTGCGCCCCGACGAGCCTCGCGTACGACGACGGCGTGCGGCCGCGCTGCGACGACGCCGTGGCCTGCAGGCGCACGCCCGCGACCGAGAGATCGACCACCACCGCGTGGATGCGCTGGTTCGAGGTGACGCGCGTGAGGCGCCGCACGCCCTGGAACGGCGTGGTCCACTGATCAGCCGCGGCGGCGAGCGACGAGACGACGAGGAGCGAGACGAGGAGCAGTCGGTTCATGGCCCGACATGTCTCGCGTCTCGTCAAGCAGCGGAAGCGGGCGCCGCCGCGGCGTCACGGCGTGGTGACGTGAACGCGCGAAGACACCTGTCACGCGCGTGTTTCACCGACGCGAGCGCGGGGACGACGACCTCAGCTCGCGGCCGCGACCTCACTCGAGAGAATGACGTCTCCCTTGGTGAGGTACTCCTTGCCCGAGAACGCGTTGTAGAAGTCGTCGAGCGTCGCCTCGAAGTCGGGGTAGCGCGAGTCCTTCCGATCCTGGGTCATCTTGTCGAAGATCGGGTCGAGCTTCGTCGGGCAGTCCGAGTTGATCTCGCTCGGCAGCGGCGAGCGCCGGCCGGGGATCTGACCCGTCAGCATCTCGTAGAGCAGAATGCCGAGCCCGTAGACGTCGCTCGACGGGCCCACGTCCTTCGCGCGCGCGATCAGCTCGGGGCTCATGTAGCCCATGCCGCCGGTGCCGACGAAGACCTGGGGCATGCCCTTGGTCTGGTCCACCTCGATGACGCGCGAGAGCCCGAAGTCAGAGAGCTTCGCGTTCCCGTACGCGTCGAACAGCACGTTCTCGGGCTTGATGTTGTGGTGCGTGAGGCCCTGCTGGTGCGCCGCGCGCAACCCGTAGGCGAGCTGCAGGAAGTAGCGGATGGCCTGCGGCACCGGAATGCCCTTGCCGCCCGACGCGTCGAGCTTCTCGCGCAGGCTGCCTTTGCACAGCTCCATCACGAAGTACGGGCGCGCCTGGTCGGTGTTCTGATCGATCACCTGCACGATGCCCGGGTGCCGCACCTGGGCCTGAGCGCAGAGCTCTTTCTTCAGGCGCTTGATGACCTCACCGCGCTGGAGGAACGAGAAGTAGCCGAAGATGTCCTTCAGCTCCTTGACGCACACGTCGAGCCCGAGCGCGTTGTGCTTGCCCTTGAAGACCGTGCCGAGCGGGCCGGAGCCGACCGGGTCGAACTTCTGGTAGCGGAGGTCGAGGTCCTGGCCCTTCGCCATGCCGGCGGGGCTCGAGATGGGTTGGTTGAGCTGCATGGGCTGGGGCTGCACGACGGCGGCGGTGAGTGGAAGGGGCGCGGGCGAGAAGCCGCGGCCAGGGGGCAGGGACTCGGGCGCGGTGACGTGCGGCATCGACGGCGGCGAGAAGTCTTCGGGCTGAGGCGGCTTGCGGCCACCACGGGGCGGAGGAGGAGGCATGGGCTGGGGTTCCTCGAGGATGAGGTCGGTCGCGGGCGGGGCGGGCGGCTGGAGCATGGTGGAGTTGCCGGCGTCGTCGCCGTCACTCGTGATCTGATCAGCGAAGAACTCGCCGACCTCGCCCGTGAACTTGTCGAGGTAGTCACCACCGACCACGCGCTCGCCCTGATCGGTGAGCTTGAGCTGGGCCTCGCGGTCCATCGCGATGTAGTGGAACTTGCGGAGGAAGAAGAAGTAGCTGTCGAACTCGAGGCTCACGCTGTTCTCGAGCGCGCTCTTCACGTCCGCCAGCTTGTTGGATCGGCCGAGGCGATTGTTGTCCTTCAGGCTCTTCAGGATGAAGAGCGCGTCGCCGCTGACCTTGTCTCTCGTCATGGCCTGCGTCATGGAGTCCTTCGTCAGGTGATGCGCAACAACTGCTTCACGGTGTCCATCACGTCCGCGAAGCGAACGGGCTTCTTGAGGTAGCTGGTCACGCCGAGCTTCATCGCCCGGTCCTTCGCGTCCTGCCCGCCGGCCGAGATGGCGACGACGGGCAGCTCCTTGAGCGCGGGCTCGGAGCGGATCTTCTCGATCAACTGGAAGCCGTCCATCACCGGCATGTAGAGGTCGGTCATCACGAGGTGGAAGGGCGACTCGACGAGCAGGGCCATGGCGGCGTGCCCGTCGGCGGCGAAGTGCACCTCGAGGGGCGTCGCGCCCTTGAGCTCGTTGGCGGCGAGCTTCTTCAACACGTAGCTGTACATCTCGATGATGTGCGGGTTGTCCTCGACGATGAGCACACGGTAGCCAGACGGGCCCGTGCCGCGCGCCGCCTGGCTCTGTTCCTGACCCACGCTCACCCTTGAGAGCTCCGTAGCGACGCTCGGGACCGCAACAGCCCGAGGCCACACCGCTTCTCGCCTCGCGTCAACTTCATTGAAGGGCGACCATGCGGATTCGACTGAGAGATCTGCCGCATGCGGGCCGAAGTGCTACAGCGTGGCACATGCGTCCGTGGGTCGTCGGTGCAGTGCTGGGGCTCAGCGGCTGCACCTGCTCTGAGAAGAAGCAGCAGCCGGCGCCGCTCGAGCCCGCTCCCAGGTCCACCGTCGTCGCCCCGACTCCCACCTCGCCGGTCGTCAGCGCGAGCTGGATGCAACAGGTGTTGACGCCCACCCGCATGGAGCTGGCGGCGCGCATCGACTACGGGCCCACGGAGGCGCCCCTCACCGTTCAGCTCGAGCTGCCGCCCGGGCTCCGGGTCACCCGCGGCCGCACGTTCTTCACGCTCGAGCCGACCACCGAAGCGAGGTCGCACGTGGAGCCCCTCTCGCTGGCCTCGGAGGCGCTGCCGGTGCAGGACCTGGCGCTCGTCGTCACCGCGCCGGGCGTCAGCGTGCGCGAGCCGTACCGCTTCGGCCGGCGGTGAGCTGATCGGATCAGCCGCGGCTGGCTGAGGGTGTCACACATCGGAAGTGGGCTGGACCCCTTGGGTTTTCGTTGACGGCATGGGGGAGCCCTTCTACGACCCCGCCGCCATGTCGGAGCCCCTCTTCACCGCAGAGGAGCAGCAGCGATTCGACGCCGGGATCGCAGAGCTGCTCACCCACTACCCCACCGATCGCAAGAGCGCGGCGATGTTGCCCGCGCTCCGGCACCTGCAGTCCATCAAGGGCTGGTGCCCGCCCGAGGGCATGAAGCAGGTGGCCGAGAAGCTCGAGACGACCGTCGCGCACTGCTACGAGGTCGCGACCTTCTACGTGATGTTCCACACCGAGAAGCCGGGCAAGTACGTCATCGACGTCTGCACCAACCTCTCGTGCTCGTTGCGCGGCGCCGAGGGGCTGCTGGGCTACCTCGAGCAGAAGCTCAACACCCACGCCGGCACCAACGGCGAGAAGGTCTTCCTCCGGGAGACCGAGTGCCTCGCGAGCTGCGGCACCGCGCCCTGCCTGCAGATCAACGAGGACCACCACGAGAACCTCACCCGGGAGAAGGTGGACCGGCTCCTGGAGAAGCTGACATGAGCGTACTCACCGAGAAGGTCATGACGCGCGACTGGGGCAAGCCCGGTCAGCCCACCCTCAAGGGGTACAAGGAGCGGGGCGGGTACCAGCAGCTCAAGCGGGTGCTGGACACGCTGCAGCCGGCGCAGGTCACCGACGAGGTGAAGAAGTCGAACCTGCGCGGTCGCGGCGGCGCCGGCTTCCCCACGGGCCTCAAGTGGTCGTTCGTGCCGCCGCTCGAGAAGAACAACAAGCCGCGCTACCTCGCCATCAACGCCGACGAGTCCGAGCCGGGCACCGCGAAGGACCGCTACATCCTCGAGCTCGACCCGCACCTGCTGCTCGAGGGCATCGCCATCGCCTGCTACGCGCTCGGCGCGCACGCCTGCTACATCTACTCGCGCGGCGAGTTCAAGTTCCCCTCGAGCGTGCTCGACGCGGCCATCGCCGAGGCCTACGCCGACGGCGTCTTCGGCAAGAAGCTGATGGGGAAGGACTTCGAGCTCAACGTGTACCAGGTGCGCGGCGCGGGCGCGTACATCTGCGGCGAAGAGACCGCCCTGCTCGAGTCGCTCGAGGGCAAGAAGGGCTGGCCCCGCCTGAAGCCGCCGTTCCCCGCGGTGGTGGGCCTCTTCGGGTGCCCCACGGTGGTGAACAACGTCGAGACCATCGCCTCGCTGCCCCGCATCTTCGAGAAGGGCGCCGACTGGTTCTCGAAGCTGGGCGCGGCGAAGTCGGGCGGCACGCGGCTCGTCACGTTGTCGGGCTCGGTGCTCAAGCCGGGCACCTACGAGGTGTCGATGGACACCTCGATGCGCGAGCTCATCTTCGACAAGGAGTACGGGGGCGGGCTGCCCGAGGGGCGCAGCGTGAAGGCCGTCATCCCCGGAGGCTCGTCGGCGCCCGTGCTGACCGCCGACGAGCTCGAGGTGAAGCTCGAGTTCGACGCCTTCAAGCCGCTGCATTCGATGGCCGGCTCGGGCGGCGTCATCGTCATCGACGACGCGACCTGCATCGTGCGCAGCATCTGGCGCGTCGCGCGCTTCTACGCCGAAGAGTCGTGCGGGCAGTGCACCCCCTGCCGTGAAGGCCAGCCGTGGATGGCGCGGCTCATCCGCAAGATCGAAGAGGGGCGGGGCGAGCTGGCCGACCTCGACACGCTCATGAACGTCGCCCAGGCCATCGCTCCCTGGCCGCCCATCGGCCTCGGGAACACCATCTGCGCGCTCGGAGACGCCGGCGCGCTGCCGGTCCAGTCCTTCGTGCAGAAGTTCCGCAAGGAGTTCGAGGACCACATCACCAGGAAGGGCTGCCCGTACGGTGACAAGCCGTGGGGCGCCTACGGAGAGTTCAAGTGAACGCCGAACAGGTGCTCTTCTGGGTCTTCTCGGTCGGCACGATCGTGTCCGCCGGGGCGGTCATCTTCCTGCGCAACCCCGTCGCGAGCGCGATGTCGCTGGTGGCGTGCTTCTTCTTCCTCGCCGGCATCTACGTGCTGCTGTGGGCGCACACCATCGCGGTGCTACAGGTGCTCGTCTACGCGGGCGCCATCATGGTGCTCTTCCTCTTCGTCATCATGCTGCTGTCGCTGACGGACACCGGGCCCATCGCGCAGCTGTCTCCGTCGCGCATCGCGGGCGCCGTGGCGACGGCCGCGTTGCTCGCGGCGCTGGTGGCCGTCTTCCGCAAGCTGCCGGCGGCCGACACGGTGACGTGGGCCTCTGACGCGGGGCGGGTGGCGACCTTCGGCACCATCAAACAGCTCGGCGCCATCATGTACACCCAGTGGCTGTTCCCCTTCGAAGCGGTGTCGCTGCTGCTGCTGGTCGCCATCGTCGGCGCGGTGGTGGTCGCGAAGTCGCGCATCTGACGGAGCCGCCATGAACTTCACCGTCGTCCCCACCTCGAACTACCTCATCCTCGCGGCGGCGCTGTTCTGCGTCGGCATGCTGGGCGTGCTGGTGCGTCGCAACGCGCTGGTCGTCTTCATGTGCATCGAGCTGATGCTGAACGCGGCGAACCTCACCTTCCTCGCCTTCGCGCGCGAGCGCGGCGACATGGTGGGCCACCTCGGCCCCTTCTTCATCATCGCCGTCGCGGCGGCCGAGGCGGCGGTGGGCCTCGCGATCGTCATCTCGGTGTTCCGCAATCGCGGCACCGTGAACATCGAAGAAATCCAGTCCATGAAGCACTGACCGGACCAACGGAACGACCATGCAGAGACTCGTCGAGTTCTTCCAGACCGCGCCGGTCGATCCGCAGCAGGCGGGCCAGATGTTGTGGCTCATCATCCTGCTGCCGCTCATCGGCGCCTTCATCAGCGGCGTGTTCGGCAAGGTGCTGGGGCGCGCCAACACGCACCTCGTGGCGGTGGGGGCGGTGTTCGGCAGCTTCCTGCTGTCGCTCCTCGTCTTCTGGACCATCAACGACTACCGCGCGATGGCGATGACGCCGTTCGGCGGCGTGAACTACGCGGTCGGCGCCGACTACGGCACCTGGTTCTCGGCGGGCTCGTTCAAGGTGACGTTCGGGCTCTTCGCCGACCACCTGTCGGGCTCGATGCTGCTCGTCATCACCGGCGTGGGCTTCCTCATCCACCTGTACTCGACCGAGTACATGAGCCACGACGACGGCTACTGGCGCTTCTTCGCGTACCTGAACCTCTTCGTCGCGGCGATGCTGACGCTGGTCCTGGGCGACTCGCTGCCGCTGCTCTTCGTGGGCTGGGAAGGCGTGGGCATGTGCAGCTACCTGCTCATCGGCTTCTGGTACACGGACCCGGCGAAGGCGTTCGCAGGGCGGAAGGCCTTCATCACCAACCGCATCGGCGACTTCGGCTTCCTCGTCGGCAGCTTCCTCATGGTGCTGGCGCTCGAGGCGGCCGTGAAGCTGCCCGCCGACGTGTCGAGCAAGCTGGGCCGGCCGGGCCTCGAGGGCACCTCGGTGCTGGCGCGGCTCAACGACGGCATGAAGCAGAAGGGCGTGCTGTCGGTGCCGGTGCTGGAGGAAGGCTCGAAGGTGTTCGCGAGCCTGCTCGACGAGAAGATTCCCCAGGGCCCGCTCGAGGGCATGACCTTCGGGCGCGTGCTGATGTTCGCGCTCTTGTTGTTCCTGCTCGGCGCGGCCGGCAAGTCGGCGCAGATTCCGCTCTACGTCTGGCTGCCGGACGCGATGGCCGGCCCGACGCCGGTCTCCGCCCTCATCCACGCAGCGACGATGGTGACGTCGGGCATCTACCTGTTCTGCCGCATCAGCTGGCTCGCGGTGCTGTCGCCCGAGGCGATGGCCACCATCGCGCTCATCGGCGCGTCGACGGCGCTGGTGGCCGCGCTGATCGCGTTCAGCCAGAAGGGCCTCAAGAAGGTGCTGGCCTACTCGACGGTGTCGCAGCTGGGCCTGATGTTCCTCGGCATCGGCGCCGGCGCCTTCTGGGCGGCCTTCCTGCACGTCGTCACCCACGCGTTCTTCAAGGCCTGCCTCTTCCTCGGCGCGGGCAGCGTGATGCACGGCAACGGCGACGAAGAAGACATCACGAAGCTGGGCAACCTGCGCAAGGAGATGCCCACCACCTGGGCCACCTTCCTCGTGGCGACGCTCGCCATCACCGGCATCTTCCCGCTGTCGGGCTTCTTCTCGAAGGACGCCATCCTGCACGCGGCGCACACCAACTCGATTCCGGCCATCGGGTGGGCGCTGAAGACGGCGTGGATCCTCGGCGTCGTCACCGCCGGCTGCACCGCCTTCTACATGATGCGCATGTACTTCGTGGCCTTCGAGTACCCGCGCTCGCCCGAGGCGAAGACGCCGCACGCGCACGAGTCGAGCTGGCACATGACGCTGCCGCTCGTGGTGCTGGCGGTCTTGAGCGTCGTCGCGTTGGTGCACGGCCTGCCCATCATGAAGCCCGAGGGGCGCACCACCATTCAGACGCTGATGGAGAACTTCCTCGACCCGGTGTTCCGCACCACGCAGGACAACCTGGCGAAGCGGCAGTTCGTCGTCATTCCGCCCGAGGAGCACGTGCCCTGGGGCGCCTACCTGCAGGCATGGCTCATCGCGCTCACGGGCGGCGGCACGGCCTTCTTCCTCTACATGCGCTACTTCCCGTCGAAGAAGGGCCAGCCGCTGCCGGGGGCGCTCGAGCTCGCGCGCAAGGCGTCGTGGAACAAGTTCTGGGTGGACGAGGGCTACACCATCGCCATCATCCGCCCCATCACCCTGGCCGCGCGGGTGCTCTGGCGGGTGGTGGACTCCATTCTCATCGACGGGGTGGCCGTGCGGGGCACCGCGTGGGTGACGGCGCGCACGGGCGCGGTGCTGCGGTACCTGCAGACCGGTGACGCCCAGGCCTACGCAGCCATCATGGCGGTCGGCCTGGCCGGCGCCCTCGTGTGGATCCTCCAGAGGTACGCCCTGTGACCAGCATCTACGAGACCCGAGTGCTGAACGCGGTCATCTTCGCGCCGCTCTTCTTCGCGGCGCTGGTGATGTTCCTGCCGAAGAACGAGAAGGGGCAGATCCGCGGCGTGACGCTGGCGGGCATGCTGGTGAACCTCGCCACCTGCGTGTGGGCGTGGACGCGCTTCATGCCGCGCTCGGTGGACGAGTTCCAGCTCGAGTACCGGCTGCGGTGGATCGACGAGCTCGGCATCAGCTACCACATCGGCGTCGACGGGCTGGCGATGACGCTGGTGCTGCTGACGGGGGTGCTGGGCCCGCTGGTGGTGCTCGCGAGCTGGACGTTCGTGGACGAGCGGGTGAAGGAGTTCCACCTGGCGCTGCTGGTGCTGCAGACCGCCATGCTGGGCGCCATCTGCTCGCTCGACGTGCTGCTCTTCTACGTCTTCTTCGAGGCCATGCTGATTCCGATGTACCTGCTCATCGGGGTGTGGGGCTCCGAGGAGCGCCAGATGGCGGCCACCAAGTTCTTCCTCTACACCCTGGTGGGCTCGCTGCTGCTGCTGGTGGCGCTGCTGGCGGTGTACTTCCTCGCGGCGCCGGCGGGGCAGCGCAGCTTCGACTACGCGACGCTCTACAACGGGCTGATGAGCCTCAACCGCGAGGTGGCGCAGTGCACGGCGGCGGGCAACTGCTCGGCGGCGTCGGCGGGCGCGGCGGCGCTCTTCCGCTGGGGCCCGCTCATGTTCCTGGCGTTCTCGTTCGCCTTCGCCATCAAGGTGCCGATGTTCCCGGTGCACACGTGGTTGCCCGACGCGCACGTGCAGGCCCCGGTGGCGGGCTCGATGATCCTCGCGGGCGTGATGCTGAAGATGGGCACCTTTGGCTTCTGGCGCTTCGCGGTGCCGTTGTTCCCGGTGGCGGCGCGGCAGTACCAGGTGCCCATCTCGCTCCTCGCCGTCATCGGCATCGTCTACGGCGCGCTGATGTGCCTCGCGCAGAAGGACATCAAGAAGCTCATCGCGTACTCGTCGGTGAGCCACCTCGGCTACTGCATGCTGGGCATGTTCGCCTTCACCGGCGAGGGCGCGACCGGCAGCGCGTACCAGATGCTGAACCACGGCGTGTCCACCGGAGCCCTCTTCCTCCTCTTCGGCTTCCTCTACGAGCGCCGGCACGCGCGCCTGATGGCCGACTACGGCGGCATCGCGAAGGTGATGCCCGTCTTCACCGCCTTCTTCCTCATCGTCACCTTCTCGAGCATCGCGGTGCCCGGCACCAACGGCTTCGTCGGTGAGTTCCTCGTGCTGCTGGGCACCTTCAAGTCGAGCCTGCCGGTGGCCTTCGGGGTCTTCGCGGCGACGGGCGTCGTGCTGGGCGCGGCCTACATGCTGTGGATGGTGCAGAAGGTCTTCTTCGGCACGGTGACGCACCAGGAGAACCTGGGCCTCAAGGACCTGGGCCTGCGTGAGGTGCTCGCCGCGGTGCCCCTCATCCTCCTCATCGCGGTGATGGGCCTCAGGCCGCAGCCGTTCCTCGACCTGCTCAACCCCTCGACCGACCGCTACCTCGCGCGCGCGCAGTACGCGTCGGGCAAGGCCGAGGCGGCGAGCGAAGACGAGCGCGTGCGCGTCACCGTCATCCAGCTGCCGCCGAAGCTGGTGGTCGCGCAGGCTGCTCCAGCCGAGCTGCCGACGCCGCGCTTCTTGCCCGTGGGCCGGGTGGTGCCAGCCGCCGCCGCTGCCCTCAATCCCCAGACTCCCTGACCAGGTGAACTCGTGCTGACGACGCCCCACTTCCCCTTGTCCGAGTTCATGGCGGTGCTGCCGGCAGCGATGCTGGTGGCCGGCGCCATCGTCTTGATGCTGTCCGAGGTGTTCCTCTCGGCCGCGAACCGCACGTACATGGCCGTCATCGGCCTCCTGACGTCGGCGGTCGCAGGGCTGTTCGCGCTGAACAACGCCTTCGAGCCGGCGCGGCTGGTGCTGCAGGGCTTCGCGGTGCTCGACCCGTTCTCGAGCTTCATGACGGTGATGGTGTGCCTGGGCACCGGGCTCGCGTGCCTGCTGGCCTCGGGCTTCCTCAAGCACCGCAACGCCGAGCGCGGAGAGTTCTACGCGCTCATGCTCTTCGCCGCCGCTGGCATGAGCCTGCTCGCGCTGTCGAACGAGTTCATCACCCTCTTCGTCAACCTCGAGGTGCTGTCGGTCGCGACGTACGCGCTCACCGCGTTCCTGCGGCGCGGGCCACGGCCGGCCGAGGCGGGCTTCAAGTACTTCATCCTCGGGGCGTTCGCGGCGGCGCTGCTGCTCTACGGCGCGGCGCTGCTGTACGGGGCGACGGGCACCACACGGCTGTCGGACCTCGCGCAGGCGCTGCCGGGGGCGATGGCGACGAAGGCCGGCCTCGTCTACGCGGGCTTCGGGCTGGTGCTGGCGGGCTTCGCGTTCAAGGTGGCGGCGGTGCCGTTCCACATGTGGACGCCGGACGTCTACGAGGGCGCGCCGACGCCGGTGACGGCGCTGATGAGCGTGGGCGTGAAGGCCGCGGCCTTCGTCGCGCTCGTGCGCACCTTCCTCGCGCTGGTGCACGGGCTCGACCCCCAGGTGCCCTTCACCCTGTTCGCCCTGCTGGCGCTGCTCACGATGGTGGCCGGCAACCTGCTGGCGATGCCGCAGCGCAACGTGAAGCGCATGCTGGCGTACTCGTCCATCGCGCACGCGGGCTACCTGCTGCTCGGCGTGACGGCGCTCTTCGTGCCGCCCACCGCGCAGCCCGGTGACGCGGGCGGGGTGCTGGGCGCGACGCCGCTCCTCGGAAACGCGGCGGTCAACGCGAGCGTCTACAAGGGCATTCTCTTCTACCTGCTCGGCTACACGGTGACGTCCATCGGCGCGTTCGGCACCCTGGCGGCCATCGAGCGGCGTGAGGACGAGACCCGCGGCAACACCTGGGACCTTGAGCGGCTCGCGGGCCTCGCCCAGCGGCAGCCGGGCTGGGCGGCGGCGATGGCAGCCTTCATGCTCTCGCTCGCCGGCGTGCCGCCGACGGTGGGCTTCCTCGGGAAGCTGTTCGTCTTCTCGGCGGCCATCGACGCGGGGCTCATCTGGCTGGCCGTGGTGGGCGTGCTCGCGAGCGTCGCGGGCACCTACTACTACCTGCGCGTCGTCGTTTACATGTTCATGCGGCCCGCGCCAGCCGACGCGCCCGCGCCGTTCCGTCACTGGACCATCGAGGTGGCGCTGGTGACGTCGGCGGTCGCGACGGTCGCGCTCGGCATCGTGCCCGGGCCCGTCTCCGAGTGGCTCTCGCGGGCCGGCATGGTGTTCGGCGGCTGATTCGCGGTCCCCAACCGTCCCCAACCTGCCTCGTTCAGTCGGGCCGGGGAGAGCTCGGACACCTGCGCGAGCTTGCGTCCGCCCCACGCGCTCGGCGAGAACCGGGACCATGCCTCGAGTCACCCGACGACCCGCGCCCGTGGCTGGAGCGGCGACCGCTCCGAAGCGACCCAGCACCACCGCCACCACCTCTCCCGAAGCTCGCACCGCTGCTGCCGCGTGGAGCGGTCGGGGGCCCCGGGGCGCGAAGCTGCCGCTGCTGGGACCTCCCGCGTCCTTTCAGACGCCGCAGACGACCCTCATCGGGCCCGCGAAGCTCGCCTCGAGGGCCATCGCGAGCGTGAACGTCAAGCAGGCGAACGAGCTGCAGTTCCAGGGGCTCACGGGCGCCAACCCCCTGATGACGAAGACGCTCGACGTGCAGTTCGGCAGGCTCTCGCAGCCGCAGTTCGAAGCACTCAAGACGGAGTTCGGCGGGGCGTCACAGGTGAAGTTCGACCCGAACCGTGAGTACGTCGCCATCGACTTCCTGCCGCCGAGCCTCCAGGCGCTCGTCAACCGCGACATCGACGCCGGCCCGGCGAAGTCCATCAAGGGCACCAGCCGGCTGAACGACGCGATGGGCAACGAGGGGCGGGGCGATCTCGAGATCCACTCGGCGCCGAACTGCCACGGGACGGCGTGGGAGATGATGCGGGCGTACCAGGGCCAGCCCTCGGCACACGTGAGCCTCCTCTACGGTGACGCGCAGCTCGTCGGCCCCCACTACGAGGACCCGGCGATGTTCACGACCGTCGGCGCCGCGGAGTCGGGCAAGACGCCCGCGTTCCTGAAGGACCTGAAGCCCGGCGACGTGCTGGCCTTCAAGCGCGGGGACTCTGAGCTGTTGCACTCAGCGGTCTACGTGGGCGGTGGCCTCTTCTTCGAGAAGCCCAACACCGAGTCCGACGCGTACGAGGAGTCTCCCTATCGCCTCGTCACGCTGGAACAGGCCCTCGCGCCCATCACCGACTACGCGGGGGAGCCACCGTCCATCGTGGGCCTGCGGCCGAAGGGCGTGCTCCCGCCGGGAATCGAGGCGTTCAGCACGGGGGATGATGCGCAGAAGCTCGAGGCCTGGGCGGCGAAGAAGGGCCAGACCATCGGCAAGCCGCTCGTCCGCGAGTTCGAGGTCGGCATGGGCGGCGGGATTCGAGGCCTCCACTTCAACGCGGTCGAGACCGCGCGCGTGGACATCGGAGCCGATGGGCGAGGCGTCATTCGCTGAAGCCGGCGCGCGCCTCGACGCCGACGTCACCTCGTGACGACGGACGAGTCGAGCCCTCGAGAGCTCGCTCGACGAAGGCCAATGAGAACGAAGACGGCCCTTGCGCAGGTGTGCAGCCGGTTGCGCACCGCGTGGGTCGCAACCGGTGGTTCCGTGGAGGCGCCTCGAGGTCCGACCCGTGCAGACGCGTCGGCCATGACCCTCACGACCTTCGCCCTCCTCACGCTGCTGGCCGCGCGCGAGCCGCTGCCCATCCCTGGTTGGAGTCCCCCTCGTCCCACGGCTCCCGCGCGAGCCTCGACCCCCACGCCCGTCGCCGCTGAGGCGCCGCCACCGCCGCTCGTCCAGGCCACCGACGAGACGCCCGGGGTTGCCGACGAGCAGGTCGTCCCCGACGGGCCGCGGCCTCGAAGCGTGGCCCTCACCTTCGGCCTCGGCGCGCTCGTGCTGTCGCCGTCGCTCGAGCTCGAGGTCGCGCCCTGGCGGCACGTCTCGCTCTACGTCGGCGGCGAGCTGTCAGCGCTGCGGCTCGGGGCCGGTGGCCAGGCCGGCGTGCGCCTGCGTCCGCTCGAGTGGCTCCAGGGTCCCTTCCTCGACGTGCACGTGCGCTTCGCCCGGTACGCGGGGCTGCTCCTCGGCCCCGGGGTCGAAGAGACGGCGAACCCCGGCGTGATGCTCGGGTTCTCCTGGGTGTCCGAGGGTGGCTTCGTCATCACCGGGGGGCTCGGCGTCAACCTCTTCGCGAAGACGACGACGACCGAGGTCCGCGCGTCGCTCGCTTCAGCGACCTCCTTCCCGGTGCCGAGGATCGAGCTGACGCAGCACACCCGCATCGGCCCCGCGCTCGAGACGCGGCTCGCGATCGGCTACGCGTTCTGAGGGCTCCGCGCACGAGGTGCGCTCTTCCGGGCTTCGGAACCAGCCCGCGGCCTGCTACGCGCGGGCCTCGATGGACCGCCAGCCCTTCTTTCGCACCTGCCCCATCTGTGGCGCCGCCGGCCGCCGGGTGCTGATCGAGTTCCCGGAGCTGGTGTACGTGAACTGCGACGGCTGTGGGCTGCTCTACAAGTCGGAGCAGGTCGAGCGCCTGGGCGTCGGGTACGAAGAAGAGTACTTCCGCTTCAACCGCGCCGGCTTCCTCAAGCGCTGGGCGCACCGCGTTCGCAAGTGCACGCGTCAGCTGCGCGACTGCCTGGTGGTCACTCCCGCTGCGCGGGTGGTGCTCGACGTGGGCTGCTCGGCTGGCTACGTGCTCGCCGCTGCCAGGCGGCTGGGGCTCGAGCCCGTCGGCGTGGACATCTCGACCTTCGCCGTCGAGCTCTGTCGCGAGAAGGGGTTCCGGGCCGAGCTGGGCAGCCTCTCGAAGCTGCCCCTCGAGGACGCGAGCGTCGACATCGCGACCCTCAAGCACACGCTCGAGCACGTGCCTGATCCGCTCGCGGGACTTCGGGAGCTCTTCCGCGTGCTCCGCCCGGGCGGCGCGTTGCTGGTCGTCGTGCCGGACGCCGACAAGTGGAAGATCGCCCTCATGCCGAGGCTCGGTCGCGACCTGCGGCCAGAGCTGCGGGGCTGGCAGCACCACGTGTACTTCTCGTCGAAGACCCTCGCCCTCGCCCTGGAGCGCGCCGGCTTCGAGGTCGCCCACCGCCACAAGGCGGTGTTCAGGCCGACCGCACCGCGGTTGTTCGAGTGGCCCCGCTTCGCCGTCTACTGGCTCACGTCGTGGCTGGGAGAGCGTCTGCGCCTCCGTCGAGAGCTTCACTTCGTCGCGCGCCGGCCGCTGAGCTCGTAGCGACCGGGAATCGTCCCCGCTTCACAGGTAGTACTTGAGGGCGAAGCTCGACGCGAACAGGTTCAAGAGATCGCTGGGAAACGGGACCGCGAAGACCTGCGTCGACGTCAGCACCAGGGCGCCCACCGAGTCGAGCCCGCGGGAGACGGTGGCACGGAGGCCGACGCGCACCGCGAGCTCGAGTGAGAGGTTGGGCACCTTCGCGAAGCCGAAGAAGACCTCGGCGGCCGCGCGCAGCGACACGTCAGTCGTGGCGGTCCCCTGGGTTCGGCCCGGCATCCCCGACGGGTCGAGCGGCGCGAGCGCCTGAGGCACGAGGACGTCGAGCCCGACGTGCCGGACTTCCGGGGCGACGTGCCCGAGGAAGTTCGGGGTGCTGACGACGGCGAAGGGAATCGCGACGTGGAGCCCCACAGCGCGGAGGGTCGCGAGGTCTCTGACGACGACAACGCCGCTGAGCGCCTGCTCGGTGCTCGCGGCGCCAGCACTGAAGCCCCCGGCCAGCTCGAGCCCCAAGCGTCGCACGACCGCCCCTCCGACTGGAGTCCACCACCGCACGCCAAGGAAGGGCGTCGTCACCTTCGTATTGCCGAGCAAGACCCCACCCACCACGACCGGAGCCGCGACGCTCGTCTCGGCGCTCCCAAAAGACCCGAACCCCACGAAGCCCGACAGCCGCTCGGCCGCGTCTCGCGTGGGCTGCGCTGGTGACGTTGCTGGCTTCGTTGGTGGGACCGACGCAGCGGCTCGACCTGGCTCTGCGACCTCGACCGGAACCGGCTCAGCCGGCTCTCCCCTCGACGGGTCGGGCTCGGCGAGAAGGACCATCACCGTCAGCGCGGAGAAGAGCATCAGGGAACTCCAGGCTCGAAGGTCAGCCACACGGTGCGTGGAGTCGGGACTCCTTCACGCCCGACGAGCAGCGCATGCGTGCGGTTGGTCGAGTCGACGAAGACGAACGACGCGATCAGCAGCCCCTCGCCAGAGAACGTCCGGGAAGGCAGCGACCGCACGGCCGTCTGCGTGAGCGACGCGTGACCAAGCGTCACCAGCAACGGCCCCTGCGTCCGGTCCGGGAACGACTCGACGAGCTGGGTCAGCGCCACGAAGTCGCCGCCGTCCACCGAGTCATCCACCGACCGGTAGGGTAGCTGGGGCAAGCGGCCTCCGTAGACGAGGTCGTCGGCAGCGAGCGGTGCGAGCCTGAACAACACGCCGCACCCCGAGACCAGTTGGCGCCCGTCGTGAGAGAGCCAGAGCTGGTCGCACAGCGGGTACTGCGCTCCGTATCTCGATTCAGTCGCCGCCAACACTGCACCACCGTCCGAGGCGAGGTCGAGCCGGACCAGACGCTGGAGCAGCGCGCTCGTTGCGTAGAGGCGTGTGCCATCGGGGTGAAGCTGGAGCTTCGACAGGAAGGAGGCGTCGGAGCGCGTGCCTGTGGTTCCCGTGTCGAGCCGAACCCAGTTCACGCTCCGGTCCGTCGGGTTGCTCCAGTATGCATGCGTCTCGCTCGCGGTGATCGCGGTCACGTCGCTGGCCAGCGGCCACCGGGCGATGACGCTGGGAGACGCGCCAGTCAGCGCGATCACCTCGACCTGCGCGACCTCACCGACGACGACGCGCGAGCCGTCGGGTGTGAAGGCGAGAGACAGGGGGACGCGAGTGACGGGCACTCTGACCATCAGCCCCGTGAGCGCGTCGATCAGCTCGACCGCTGGTGTGGGCTCTCTGCCGAGGGCGATGCGATTGGAGGCCCGGTGGGCAGCGACGGCGGTGGGCTGAAAGGGCAGCACCCGACCCGCCGAGACCACCAGCGGGAAGTTGAGCGTCGTCCCGACTCCTGCGTCGTTGGTGGCCGTCACGCTGACGAGGTGCTGGCCAGCGAGGCGTGCGGTGAACGTCGGCCGCCCGGTCGTCGCGCCAACGATCGGCTGGCCCTGGCCGTCGGGCCCGGTGACGCTCCAGAGCCAGGCGGCTGGCTCGGGAGTCGCGCTCACCGTGAACGTGAAGGGGTCTGCCACCACGATGTGGGCAGGGCCTGGAGCCGTCAGCCTGGGCCCAGCTGCACCGCCGGCGTTGCCCGCGCCGCCTCCGACCACCGTCGTTCCCCCGGCCTGGCCTCCACCTCCCGCAGCGACGAAGCCGCCTCCGAGCGGTACGGGTCCGCACACACATGGGTCGAAGTAGCCGTCTCTTCGGCAAAGCCGCGATCCTTCGCGCGAGGCCGAACAGGTACAGGGCTGAACGAGGCCTGGTGAGCACAGCTCGATGCAGCCGCTGCTCAGCGCCGAGGCCGAGATCACCACCGACATGATGGCCGACGCGGTTCTCATGCGAACCGCATATCAGTTCTTCGAAGGGTGCCACCTCTGCCGTGGGGTCGTGGGCCGCTTCCCCAACGAGGAGGCTCTCGAGTCATGAGAGTGCGGTCGCGTGATCGCTGAGGTTCCCCGAGCGTCGTGCGGAACGGTCTTTTCGGTTTCGCCGTTGCTCCCGATGCAGCACGATGCCCGTGAGCCGATGTCCATCTTCGTTCTCCTTTCGCTGGCCGCGCTCGATGTTCGCTGGGGAACCTCGCCAGACTGCCCGGTCCCCGACTTGTCTGCATTCACCCGAGGGAATGACGGGAGCGCAGTCGTTCGGATCGGGCCGCTCGGCGGTCGCGCCCCCTCATGGGAAGTCGTCATCACCTTCCTGCGGCCCTTTCAGGCGAGCCGCCGCCTCGAGGTGAGCTCCTGCGCCGATGCCACCAATGCTGCGCGTGCCTTGTTGACGTTGGGCCTGAACGGCGCCGAGCGCTTCTTGACCGACGAGGTGTCAGTCGGGCCAACTCCCCCGCCGCCGCCGCTGGTCGAGGCGCCCCTCATCTCGGCGGTGGCCAGAATTGGAGTGGTCGGCGAGTTCGCGACGCTCCCCTCGCCCGGGGCTCGTGTTCGTCTCGCCGCAGGTGTCCGCGGCCAGACGTTCGAGGGGATGATCGGGGTCCGCGCCGGCTGGCCCGCGAGCCTCGAGACCGTCGACTCGTTCCCCACCGCTCAGGCCCGCGTCGAGGTGTGGCCGCTCCTGGGCGGAGAGCTGGTGGGGTGCTGGGCTCCGCAGCTTGGCCGCTTCAGGCTGCGCGGGTGCGCGACCTTTCTTGCCGAGGGGTGGCGGCTCCGGGGCGAAGGCACTCCGGAGACCGCATCGGGCGTGGCGTTTCTCCTCGGGGCAGGTGCGCAAACAGGAGCGAGTCTTCGACTCGTCGCCGGATTCGAGCTGGGCATGGATCTGGGAGTACGTGTCAACCTCCGCCGCCCCGCGGCACGGTTCGACATGGTGCAGGTGCTCTCGGCGGGCCCGGTGACCGCCGAGACGGGCGTGTGGTTCGGCTGGTCTCCCGACAGATGAGCCGCTCGAAAGACGCGCGGGCTTGCTCCGCACCAGGCAGCTTCGCCTCCAGTGCCTCAGACGCGCCCTGCATGGCGAACTCATGGTCAGGCAGTCGGGCGGCTGAGTAGAACCCAGTGGTCCGCAACCGGCCGGTGCGAGCATGCGTGGAGCCATGGTGAGACCTCTCTTTCTGCTGGTCAGTGCTCTTGGCGCTGCGCTTGCCGTGAATGCCTGCGTTGATCCTGTCGACGTGGGGAGCATGCGCGGCCTGGACGGGGGGCTCGCAGGCGGTGGCGGCGGGAGTGGAACGACCGGCGGTGGTGGAGGCGGAACCCCGACGGGCGGTGGCGGAGGCTCAACTGGCGGCGGAGGCGCGACGGGTGGCGGAGCCGCGACAGGCGGCGGAGGCTCAACTGGCGGCGGAGGCGCGACGGGTGGCGGAGCCGCGACGGGCGGCGGAGGCTCAGCGGGCGGAGGCGCGACGGGCGGCGGAGGCGCGACGGGCGGGGGAGGCTCGACGGGCGGCGGAGGCGCGATGGGCGGCGGAGGCGCGACGGGAGGCGGAGGTGCGACGGGCGGCGGAGGTGCGACGGGCGGCGGAGGCTCTGCAGTCGGCGGAGGCTCTGCAGGCGGCGCGGCGGGAGGCTCGACGGTTGGCGGAGGCTCTGCAGGCGGCGCGGCGGGAAGCTCGACGGCTGGCGGAGGTGCGACGGCTGGCGGAGGCGCGACGGGCGGCGGAGCCTCAACGGGCGGCGGAGGCTCGACGGGCGGCGGAGGCCCAACGGGCGGCGGCGCCTCAACGGGCGGCGGGGGCTCGACGGGCGGCGGGGGCTCGACGGGCGGCGGGGGCTCGACGGGCGGCGGAGCACCGACAGGCGACGGCGGAACGTCGTTCATCGGTCCGCTGCGCTACCGAAGCGCCGCTGACTCGCCTCTTGCTGATGCGGGCCTGTCGCTCTGGGTGCTCGAGGACATGGAGGATGGGGTCTTCAGTCTCGCTCCCATCTCGGTGGATGCCCTTCGCACGAGCCTCTACTCAGGACCGCTCGTCGATTCGGTTGACGGCGATGATGGCAATCCGTCCGACGGCGTCTGCACACGCACGACAGGATTCTGCGAGTCCCTGTTCAGCCCCGTGGGCACCATGGGCATCACCGTCGACTTCCGCTTCACCCCCGGCGGAATGCCCACGCACGCAGGTCTCGTCTGGACCGATGGAGAAGGAGCGGTGTCCTTCGAGGCCTTCGACGCTGCGGGGAACCGGCTCGGGCTGATTGGGCCGTTCTCGGAGCCAGGGTTTCCCGATGCCCTTGCCCAGAACACCACACCCGAGGATCGGTTCTTCGGAATCGTCGCCCCGGTTGGCATCTCACGAATCAAGATCACCAACACCCTCGGAGGCATCGAGATCGATCACGTGCAGTACGGACGCTGACTCTCAGGATCATCGAAGGGTTGCTTCGTCCAGCGGGGCTGGAACCGGGCGGCTGGGGCCTGGCGGGTTGAAAGGCAACGGGAATGGCGAAGCCAGACCACACAGGAGCAGTGGAGGCGCGCGCGAGAGCCATCCAGGCTCAACCAACCACCTTCGAGGAGATCTACGAGGAGCACGTCGAGCGGATCTGGCGCTTCATCGAACGCCTCGGCGTTCCCGATCGCCACCTGGACGATGCGACCCAGGACACCTTCGTCATCGCCCATCGGCAGCTCAAGGCGTTCCGCCGCGAGTCCAGCGTCAGCACCTGGCTGCACGGCATCGCTCTTCGCGTCGCCAAGGACTACCGCCGGCGGGAGGAGCGAAAGGGGGGCTGGCAGGAGCTGTCACCCGAGGCGAGGGAAGACAGCGCGACACCGTTCGAGCGTGCGGCCAGCCGTGAGCAGCTCGACGTGGTGCTCAAGTTGCTCCAGCACCTCGATGACACCCAGCGCGAGGTGTTCGTGCTGGTTGAACTGCAGGGTCTGACCGCGCCGGAGGTCGCGGAGCTGACCGAGACGAACGTGAACACAGTTTCGACACGACTGCGGGCCGCGAGGCTCCGCTTCAACGAGTTGGTGAGCGCCGCCGGGGTGCTTCGATGAACGAGCTGAACGAACGCGCGCGGACACTTGTTGACGCCGCGAAACGCCAGGGTGGGCCGACCGCGATTCGACGAGCACGGCTGACCGCGTCCGTCATGGCGACGACGGCTGGAGCGGCTGTCGCGAGCACGGCGACCGCCACTGCGGCCTCGGCTGCGGGCGCCACGGGTACAGCCTCGGTCATCAAGCTCGGTCTGATTGGGGTGGCCTCAGTCTGCGCCGGCATCGGTGGCACCTGGGCGATCAGCAAGGCCGTGGAGGTCCCGCGTCCATCGTCGCCCCCGACTGTCGCCCGCCGTCTCGACGAGCCACGGGCGACTCCGGCCATGGCGCCTCTCGCGCCGTCAGCGGCTCCGCTCGCCCCGGCTCGGGAACAGAACGAGCCGTCGCCGCCGCCGCCGAGCCTGCCGCCGCCGACGAAACCGCCGACGCCGACGAAACCGCTCACACCAGCCGCTGACGCCGTCGCGGCGGCCCCCCTGATGCCTCCGCCAACGATGCCCCCGCCCGAGCTCGCAGCGACCGCGCCGACGAGCTCGCCAGAGCGCGCGCCGTCGACGCGTGCGCTCGAAGAGGACTCGACCGCCGAGGAGGTCCGCGCGCTCTCGCAGGCGACCGACGCGTTGCGCGCTCGCGAGTTCGACCTGGCGCTGCGTCTCGCCCACACCACGCGGGTCAAGTTCCCTCGCGGCGTGCTGCACGCAGAGCTGACGCTGGTCGAAGTGGATGCGCTCTGCCAGCTCGGACGAGCCGACGAGGCTCGAGACGTCGCCGACGGGTTGACGTCACTGGAGCGAACGGGCCTCGTGCTCGATCGCCTCGGGCGCTCCTGTGCGGCACCGGGGAGCCGCTGACGCGGCGCTTTGAGTCTTGAGTGGGGGAGGAACACGTTCGGCGGTGGGTGCCCGCGACGAGGCGGGTGCCCATCGCCGACGTCCACCCACCTTGCGGTCGGGACAACGGACCCCGGTCGCCTCGGCCACCCAGGGGTCATGATGCGCCTTCTTGGGTTCGGGCTCACGGTCGCTGTGTGTGGATGTGGAGCGCCGCAACAACCCGGCACCCTGAGCGTCCAGGTGAGTCCTTCGACCCTCCGAAACAACGGCTCTGCGGCGAAGGTGCGGGTGGCGGCGCTGGTTGGAGACTCAATCGGGTCGGGCTCGGTGTCGCTGACCGCCTCCATCGGCAGCCTGGACGCCAAGCAGCTCACGCTCGACGGCTTCGGCTCAGCCGAGACCTCGTACCTGTGTGACGTCACGCTGAAGCCTGAGTGCCAGGGGAGCGCGCGAATCTCGGCGCAATGGATGAATGGCGCGGAGTTGGTCGAAGCGAGCGCGACGGTGCGGCTGACCGACGGCATGGTGATGCGCCCTGCGTGCGACTTCGGAACCGCGCGGAGCACCGCGACGACCTCGACGCTCGACCTGTTCGGGCAGACCGTCTTCTTCAACAACGGCGCGGCGCTGCCGGCCGGCCGCTACAGCCTTCGCTACACCGATGGGTGCATGAAGTACGCGTCTGATCAGGGGTGGACCATTCACGCGTACGCCGATGGGCGCAGTGCATGGTGGCTGGTGGGTGCGACGCCATCGAGCACCATCGTCATGCCGCCAGGCACGGTCGGCTTCGCGGCGGGCTCGGGCGCGTTCTCAGCGTTCACTGACTGTGTCGTGGCCAACCGCGCGCTCGCGACGAAGGAGTTCGACTTCGCAGGTGGCGTGCTGGGCATCTGGCTCAGGGACATGCCGTACGCCGACAACATCGTCGGTGAGGGTGGAAGGAACCCGAGCTGGCAGCTCACCACCGTCGGCTGTGTTCCGTAGGTCGTCCTCCTCAAGCGCTCAGGCCGCTTCCGGCAGCGAGACGGGCATTCCCAGCGACCTCGTCGGACCGTACTCAGGATGGGCCTGAGCCGCCCGTCGCGATCGACCCGGCAAACGAGAACAACGGAATTCACTCCCTGCGTCCACAAAGCAGGACCCGCGCGTTCTGGCGCGGCCTGCCACCAACCAAACAAGGACACAACATGCGCCATCTTCTCGTTGCTGCTGCGATCGCGTTCTCCCTCACGTCTACTACGGCACTCGCCGGCAATGTCGTGCTGAACATCTCCGGCGTTGGCAGCTTTCCGGACGGAACGGCGTTCATTCTCCTCTCGTCGCCAGTCCCCGCCGCAGAATCAAGCTGTGGCGACCGGGGGCAGGTTCGGTTCTCGCTCTCAACTGCCGGCGGCGTTGAGATGTACCGGACGGCACTTGCGGCCTTCGTTGCTGGGAGGTCCCTGACAGTGAATATCGCCAACTCGAACTCGTGCTTCGGCACTTTCCCTCTGGCCTCATATCTCTTCGTTCAGTGATGGTTGAAGAATGGGTTGGTGGTGCCGCTCTAGCCAGAAGAACGCCGCATGCGTGGCTTCGCGGACTATCAACAGCACAACAAGGGCACGTCATGAAATCAAAGCTCTACAGCGTTGTTGTGTCGTCAGTTCTTCAAGTATCGTCTTTAGCGGCCTGCGAACCAGCAGGCTCCACGGGCGCCACAGTAGAGGCTTCGCCGGCGTCGAGAATCAGCGACGAGATCGTCAGTGGCGATCCACCCGGGCCCCTCGCCTACAGGCTCGGAGCTGTATTTCTCGGTAACTGCAGTGGCACGCTCATCACGAATCGACACGTACTCACTGCTGCCCACTGCGCACCCTTTCCAGCCTCAGTCAGTTTCGCGACACCGTTGGGGACGCAGGTCCTGTCCGTGACGGCTGCGATGAGTCGAATCACAACGGGCGCGCAAGGTGCCTACGACTTCGCAGTCCTCACGCTCGGGACGGCGGCGGTTGTCGATGGCGCTAGCGACACGCTTAACCACCGGCTCGACCCAGCGCTTGCCGTTGGTATGCCGGTGTCGTGCCTCGGATTCGGCTGCAACACTCGCAGCTATGGGGCGTGTTTCGGCGCGGGTGTGCTCCGGCGTGCGGAAATGAGCATCACCGGCATCGCAGGCATGATAGAGACCAGACGAAACAGTAGAGGGCAGGTTGCCAACAGTGGCGACTCGGGTAGTAGCTGTCATCTTGCGAGTGATAGCGGCGACACTGTTTCAACCTCGCTCATCGGCGTCGAGAGTTATGTCTACTATGATATCTTCGACAGCGATGCTGTTGTTACTGCTCACTACACGCCTCCGTGGACGACAAAGGCCTGGGTCGAGAGTTTGACGATGTCCAACGTCTCGGTCTCTCTCTCTTTTCGGGCTCCTGCGTTGGTCACTTCGCTTGCGCCGATAGGCGCACGAGTAGAGACGAGTGGACACACAGAAGACGTAGCCGGCCTGGCGGGCCAGGTACTCACTGCCCCGCGCTCCGTTCCTCGTTCGGGGCGATTCACTGTGCGCCCCCGAGCAGACGGGTACGCCTGTCGGCCCATCAGTGGTACCGGTCCGATGGACGGCAGTCTTGAACTCGACTCGGTCTGCGTTGGTCTTGGAGCCATCTTCGCGGCGCTCTGACCTGCACCGACTAACCCAGTACCCCCGCACAGGGGTCGGCCTCGGTGAGCGCCACCAGCGTCTGGTGGACCGTCGGGGCGCTGACCTCGAAGTGGCGCCGCAGGTCGGCTTCCGCGGCGGCGCGGCCCATCACCACGGAGTACGCGTGGATGAAGCCGAGGTACTGCCCCTGCTCGTCGGTGAGGGGGCCTTGCTGGGCACGGCGCCGATCGACATGGGTGACGACTTCAGATCTGAGGCGCTCTCATTGCTGTCGTCGTCCAGGCCTGCCGGTGCACGCCGCCGGCGCAGTCTCGGCGAGGGGCAGCTCGTCCTCGGCCCGACGGTGCTGCTGGCGCCCGCGCATATCGACCAGAGGTCCTCCGCCGAGCTGATGGCCACCAACGACGGAGAGGCACAGACACCTGGGTTCTGCTGCTGACAGCCCTTCGTCGACCGCCCGCTCAGCTGGTCGGGAACGGAAACACGGCGCCACGCTCGCGCCGCTGAAGCCGAGCGCTCCCTTCCGTCGCCCCCACGCCGATGATGGCGATGCTCTTCCAGCACGCACGTCCCGCTGGTCGAGCACGTGGAGCAGGAGCAGAGTGACCGCCATGCTGGCCCGGCTCGCGTGGCGCAACCTGTGGCGGAACCGGCGACGCACCCTCATCGCCGTGACAGCGCTGGCGCTCGGCGCCGCCGGGCTCGTGTTGACGCACAGCTTCGCCGAGACGATGTACGACACGATGATCGACGTCGCGACCCGGGGCCTCATCGGCCACCTGCAGGTGCACGGCGCGGGCTACCAGGCCGAGCCAGACGTCTTCACGGTGGTGAAGGCGCCAGCCGCGATCAGCGCCGAGGTGGAGCGCGCGCTGCCCGGTTCGGTCTGCCTGCGACGCGTCATCGGCTTCGGCCTCATGGCCGCGCAGGAGAAGTCCACGGCGGTCAGCATCATCGGCCTCGAGCCGGGGCGGGAACAGCGCCACTCGAGCGTGCTGGCCGTCACCGCCGGGCGCTCGTTGTCCGAGACGCCTGCGCGCGAGGTGGTGCTCTCGGCGCCGCTGGCGAAGCGGCTAGGCGTGAAGCCGGGCGGTGAGGTGGTGTTGCTGAGCCAGGCGGCCGACGGCTCCATCGCCAACGACCTCTTCACCGTCGTGGGCCTCTCGTCTGGCAGCGGCTCGGTGGAGGTCGGCAACACCGCCGCGTTCCTGCACCTGCGCGACGCCCAGGACTTCTTCGCGCTCGGTGAGGGCGTGCACCAGGTGGTGGTGACGCTGCCGGCCGGCAGTCCGCCACCGCGTCAGGCAGCGGCCGCGCTCCGCACCCTTTTCGCCGGCCACACGCCGCCGCTCGAGGCCCTGTCGTGGAACGAGATGCTGCCGGACGTCGAGCGCGCCATCGAGGCCGACCGCGAGGGCTCCTACCTCATGGACCTCATCATCTTCCTCGTGGTCGTGCTCGGCATGCTCAACGCGATGACGATGGCCACCTGGGAGCGGACCTTCGAGCTCGGCGTGCTGTCGGCGCTCGGCACGCGACCCACGGGCGTGATGGGCCTCGTCCTCTTCGAGTCCTTCTTCATCGGCCTCTTGAGCTTCGTCGCGGGCGTCGCCCTGGCGTGGCTCGTCGTCATCGCCCTGCCGCCGCTCAACCTCGGCGAGCTGATGGGCGAGTCTGACTTCGCCGGCGTGGCGCTGCCTTCGGTGGTGAAGGCGAAGCTCGACGCGCTGGGCCTCGTGATGGCGTTGCTGACGGTCGCCGCGACCTGCGTGGTGGGTGGCCTGTACCCGGCCTGGCGGGTCTCGCGCATGCGGCCGGTCGAGTCGATGAGGTACCGCGCGTGAAGGCGCCCCTGCTCGCTTGGCGGAGCCTGTGGCGTCACCCCCGCCGCACCGTCTTCTGCGTGGCCGCCTCGGGGCTGGGGCTGTTCTTCGCCCTCGTCTACATCGGCCTCACCGACGGCATGGTGAAGGACGCCAGCGACCGCGTGGACCGCACCGGGTTGGGCCACGTCGTCATCGAGGCGACAGGCTTCAAGGACGAGCAGGACATCGGCAAGACGTTCTCACCGTCGCAGGTGCTCGAGCGCCTCGAGCTCGGCGCGGGCAGGAAGGCGAGCGCGCGCGTGCTGTCGCCAGCGCTGGTCGCGACGGCGTGGGGGACGCGTGGCGTCGAGCTGCTCGGGGTGGACCCGGTGGCCGAGGCTGGCGTGTCGGAGGCGGCGCGCACCATCGTCGCTGGCCAGGCGCTGGCGCCGGACGACGTGCGCGGCATCGTGCTCGGGCGTGAGCTCGCGAAGAAGCTGAAGGTCGGGCCCGGCGGGAAGGTGCGCGTCACCGTGCAGCGGCCCGACGGAGAGCTGGGCGCCGAGCTGTTCCGGGTCCGCGGGCTCGCGGGTGGGCCCTCGGCGACGATGGGCGGCCGGGTGGCGTACGTCACCTCTGCGGCGGCCCGACAGCTGCTCGGTCTCGGAGAGGTGGCCCACCAGGTCGTCCTCTTTCTGCCCGACGGCGCGCAGGCAGACGAGGTCGCCGCGTCGCTTCGGGCGCGGCTGGGGCCTGCCGTCGAGGTGCGCTCCCTCGGCGAGTTCCTGCCCGTGTGGCGGAAGTTGACGACGCTGCTCGACGTCTTCATCTACGCCGTCATCGTCGTCCTCTACGTCCTCGTCGGCCTGGGCATCTTGAACGTCATGCTCATGTCGGTGCTCGAGCGCACCCAGGAGTTCGGCGTCATGCTCGCCATCGGCACCCGGCCCGCGCAGGTGGTGCGGCAGGTGCTCTTCGAGGGCATGTGGATCGCCTGCATCGCCGTCGTGCTCGGGCTCGCGCTCGGGCTGCCGGTCAACGCCTGGGGCGCGCAGCACGGCCTCATGGACTACCGCGCCGAGTTCGGTGAGGTGTACGAGATGAGCGGCGTCGCGATGTCGATGCAGATCAAGACGGTCTTCTCGCTGGCGCGCGCGCTCGAGACGTCGGCTGTCGTCTGGCTGCTCACGGTGCTGGTCGGCGTCTACCCCGCGTGGCGGGTCTCGCGGCTCGAGCCGTCGGCGGCGCTGAGGAAGAGCTGACCGGGTCGAAAGCCTCGCGCTGGCTGAGCCAGACCGGTATGCAGCGCTGCCCGCATGCTCACCCGGCTCGACACGCGCTCGAAGCTGCTGCTCACGCTCGCGGGCCTCTTCATCACCGCGCTGCTGGTCGGCGACATCATCGGCGGCAAGCTTTTCAACGCCGGCGCGACGACGCTGTCGGTCGGCATCATCCCGTTCCCCATCACCTTCCTGCTGACTGACCTGCTCAACGAGTTCTACGGAAAGCGCACGGCGCGGGTGGTGACGTGGGTGGGCTTCGGCATGGCGGTGTTCGCCTTCACCCTCATCACCCTCGCGGTGCTGCTGCCCTTCGCCGAGGTGACGAGGGGCCCGGAGTGGACGGGCATCACCCAGGGCGCCTTCGACGCGGTGTTCGCCGGCAGCCAGCGCATCCTGGTGGCGTCCATGGTGGCGTACCTGCTCGCGCAGTTCACCGACATCTGGGTCTTCACGCGGCTCAAGACGGCCACCGAGGGCCGGCTGCTGTGGCTGCGGGCGACGGGCAGCACGCTGGTGTCGCAGCTGCTCGACACGGCCGTCATCCAGACGCTGGCGTGGCAGGGCACCCTCGACCCGGGAACGCTGCTCACCCTCATCGCCTCGTCGTACGCCGTGAAGGTGCTGGTGGCGGTGGGCCTGACGCCGCTCATCTACCTGGGCCACGCCGTCGTCGAGCGCGTCTTGCGCATTCCACCGGCGCGGCTCGACGCGGCGGGAGAGGTCATCGAGTCCTGAGGTGACGCCGTCGTCGAAGTGCAGCAGGTCGACGTGAGCCCCGGCCCCGCGTCCACCACGGTGAACGCGGTGGGCTCCACCATTCCCACTGGAACACGAGATTGAGAACAGCACGACGGCGAGGGCGACTGCGTGGTTCATGGATCGAGCCTCCAGAACCCGACTCTGTGCTCGTCTGGGAACGGCTCAGGGGAGTGTCGCCCAGCCACCTGCGCCGAGCGCGGGCACCCGCGCGATGAAGAGCGGCCTCACGCAGAAGCCCGCCACGCACGCCTCGTCTGCGTTGCACGTGCCCACGGTAGTGCAGCTGCGCGTCGACGGCGGTTGCGGTTTGTAGATGGCGGCCTCGGCCCACGCGAGCGTGTCGAGGGTGGGGCAGGTGAAGCCCGCGTGCGTCACCATCGCGGTGTTGGTCCCCTGGCTTGGGAGCTGGTTGAGCAGCGCCATCGTCTTCGCGCACCGCAGGGACTCCTCGTGGACGAAGAAGGTGAGGTCGGCCGAGTACTCGAGCGTGGGGCCGAAGGAGAACTGCTGGGCGGTGGTGAAGCAGCGGCAGAACTCGCTCGTCAGCACCCGGCCGACCGTGACGCCGTTGGCCGTGAACCACCCGTTCACCGCGGCCGTCTCGTTCGGCGCGGACACCGGGTTGAGCTGCCGTGCGTTGGTGCTGCAGGTGGGCGGGTCGGCCAGGCAGGTCTTCCACCAGTCGGCCGCGCTGGTGCTGGCGACGGCCTGCGCGCAGGTCTGCCCGGGTGGCGGAGTCGCTGGACACAGCGAGGTGCGGTCGTTGCAGACGTCGGCGGACGCGTGGCGCCACGAGATGGTGTAGCCGCCGCCGCGCAGCGCCTGCTTGAGCGTCAGCGTCAGCGTCGCCGTCGGCCCCGCCGTCTCGCAGCCGACGCTCGAGCACCCGACGGCGCTGTACGTGTACGTCCGTGCCGGGCTCGTCGAGGGCAGCAGGGCGTCGACCCGCTCGGACGCCGAGGTCGAGAGGCCCTCGAAGACCTGCACGGGTGCGCCAACCATCGCCCCTCCATCGCTGCGAGCCTCGGTCAGCACGCGAGTGACGCGAACGCTGGTCAGCGTGCCCGCGTCGGCGTTCACCCAGCCGAGCTGCACGAGCTGGCCGTCGGGCGAGAGGGTCGCGGTGAAGTTCGTGGGGGTGAGCTCAGCGCCGCCATCGACGGCCCCGGCGTCCGGCCTGAGGCCGCCGTCGATTCCCCCGTCGCTCGTCGCCGGCACCGTGAAGGACACCACCGCTGGCGCTGCGGTGCACCTCCCGCAGGCGTTGCAGGCGAACGCCGCGTAGAAGAGCTGCACGTCGGGGGACCAGGGCCGCAGCGACTCCGAGTACAAGGTGCCGGGCGTCGTGAGCACCTGCGTGCCGTCGCTGAGCGAGGCCGGCGCCGACCCCAGCTTGCGCACGAGGGTCGTCTGGAAGAAGCCGCTCGACGCGGGTGGGTTCGTCCAGCTCACCCGCAGCGTGCGGCCCACCTGCGTCGCGGAGAGCCCTGAAGGCGCCTGGGTGGGCGCCGGAGTCGTCGCGCCGCGGCCGAGCTCGACGAAGCCGACGCTCTCGCTCCAGCGTCCCTGCGCGTCCTGGGACCAGAGCCGATAGCTGAGGGCGCCACACGTCACGGGCGGTGAGCGATCGACGAAGGCCTCTTCAGCGCCGAGGAAGAGGACGACTCCGTCGGCGCCGATGGCGTCCCCGACGGCGGGCGTCCCGTCGGGCTGTTGAGCCGTGCCGCCTGGCTGGAACCGCGCGAGCAGCGTGCGCACGGCCGAAGGCGCCCGCGCCCACGTCAGCTGCACCGCTCCGTCGGCCTGGAGCGTCGCGGCCACCATCGCAGGCGCGGCAGGCACGTTCGCTGGCGGTGTCGCGTCCGGGCTGCACGAAACCAGCAGGACGAGGCTGAGCAGGCCACGCGAAGGGCGCATGACGTGCGCATAGCACGGGCTCCGCCTGCAGACGGTCGTGCCGCGGCGTCGGCCGACGGGCACTCCTGCGCGGTCCTGACGCGAGACCATATCGGCGTGCGCGGCAGTCGAGTGCCCACCTGCGCTGCCGGAGCTCATGCGCGTGGGCAGGCGAGTGGTCATGCCAGCCGAGCCGCCCGCCAGCGCGCCAGCTCGCTCGTGGCGAAGCGGAGCGCGCTGAGCAACTTCGCGGCGTCCGGAGGCCAGGCGTCAATGACGCGGACACTTCCCCCGAGCAGTTCCGGCCGGACATCATCCCGAACATCAACACCGGTGGCGCGGTCGCTTGTCGTCGGAGATGCCTGATGCAACGCTCTCCAGCGCATGTCGCAACGAGCCCGCCTTCCCGAACATGTCAGACCCGCGAGGTATCAGCGGGCGATGACCAACAAGACCGACGACATTCCGACGCTGCAGTTGAGGGTCCTCGAGCGCATTCAGGCTGAGCTGGTGCGCCTGAACGAGAAGAGCGACGAGACGAACAAGCGCCTCGACGCGACGAACGAGCGCCTCGACGCGACGAACGAGCGCCTCGACGCGACAAACGAGCGCCTCGACGCGACAAACGAGCGCCTCGACACGGGCCTGGGTTCCGTACGCCGCGAGATGCACGAGGGCTTCACGCGGCTGCGCACGGAGCTCATCGAGCTTCGCAAGGACGTCGATGATGGCCTCACCGGGGTGAAGGACGAGATGCACGTCGGCTTCACCGCCCTGCGACAGCAGAACGACCGCCGCTTCCTCGACCACGAACGCCGCTTGCGGGCGATCGAAAAGCAGCTCGCCAGACGCCACTGACGATTCGAACCGTTCGATGAGGTCGCCCGCCGGGATCGCGCTCGCCGCCATCGTCACTGCCGCCACCGTGTCCGCGACCATGAGCCTCGCAGGACTCGCGACGCGCCGCAGGTCGTTCGCCCTGGGCGGCTTCGTCTCGGCGCTCGTGGTGCAGACGGTCGGGCTCATCTCCACAGTGGTGCTGCTCACCCACGCGTTCCAGAGCCTCGGAGGCGTGCCAGCGAGTGAGAAGTCCGCCCGGCTCTCGGCGCTCATCGCGGAGGCCATGCAGCCGACCTGGTGGGCGCTGCTGGCGGCTGCGCCGTGCCTCGGCCTCGGCATCGCCGCGCTCGTCGTCGCCAGCCGGAGGAGTGCCACGCCGCGCTCGGAGTTCGGGGTACACCCGCCGCCATGACGACGCCGGCCGAAACCGAGACCGAGGGCATGCAGGCGCTCACGCGCGGTGAAGCCGCGAACGCGCTCGAGCTGCTCTCCAGCGCCGCTGACGGCTATCGGCGCGAGGGGGACCAGGCCGGGCTCCTCTCGGTCCTCGGCAACCTCGCCTTCCTCCACCGCCAGCGCGGCGACCTGGAGCAGGCGCTCGTGCGCGTGGCCGAGGCCCTCGGGCTGCCGGTGCCGCCAGCCGAGGTGCCGATGGCGCTGGTGAACTGCGCGGCCGTGCTCGACGCCGTCGGCGACGCGCGGGCGAAGGGCGTGTGGATGCTGGCGGCCCAGGGCTTCGTCGGGAAGAAGCCGCTCATGCAGGTCGTCTGCCTCGCGCACGCCATCGGCGCGGACATCGCCCGTGACGCACCGCAGGGCCTCACCGCCGCGCGCGCGCTGCTCGCCCAGGTGACGCCGGGCGCTCCTCCGTCGCTGGTGGCCGGCTACGTCGCCGCCATCGGGGAGTCGGCCGGCGCCGGGGCCCTTCACTTCTTCGCGCAGGCCCTGTGGGTCGCCTCAGTCGACGCCGGCGCCTTCACCGCCACCACCGTCGACGCCTGGGCCGCGCTGCTCGACCTGCTCGGCGCCGAGCACCCGCTCGTCCTCCCGCTCTGCGCGCTCGCGCTCGGCGTGGTGATGACGCGGCAGGGGGAGCGTGACTTCGCGGCCGTGGCCGCCGGAGTGCGCGCCGCCTTCGACCGGCAGGCCACCACGCGGGGGCTCGACGCCGCCGCCTTCGCCGCGCTCGTGCAGCAGCACGTGGCGTCGCTCGACGCGCTGCCGGCGTCCCTCGCGGCGCTCGTGCCGGAGCCGCGCTGGGTGTTGCCTCGACCGGCTCCCCAGGAGCGCAGCTGAGATGAAGCTCGCCGACGAGCTCATCGCCGAGCACGAGCTCATCGACCGCGCGCTGGGCGCCTTCCGCACGTGGGCGCAGGCCTGGGCCCGCGGCGAGGGTGAGGTGGCACATGGCCGCGCGTTCCTCACCTTCTTCCAGCGCTGGGCGCACGACTTCCACCACGCCCGCGAGGAGGACGTGTTCGTGCCGGCGCTCGTCGCCGAGGTGTCGCTCCCCAGGGAGCGCGGGCCCATCGCCGTCATCCTCGACGACCACGTGGTGATGGGTCGCCTGCGCGCCGCGATGACCGACTCGCTCGACCGCGATGACGCTGGCTCCCGACAGCGGGTCGACGAGCTGGCCCGCGAGTTCTCGCACCGGCTGTGGCACCACCTCGACGCCGAGAACTCCGTCTTCTTCCCGGAAGGCGTCGAGCGGCTGCGCAAGCGCGGCGTGTACGAGCTCGAGGGGCGCGGGCCGACCGCCGACGAGCTCGAGGCGAAGCGCGCCGTCGAGGCGCTGCTCGAGCGCTACCCGCCGCTGCGTGACGCGACCGTCTACCGCGGCGACGGCTGCGTCATGTGCCCGGCGTACAACGAGACCTGTCGCGGCCTCGAGCGCGAGTGGTGGACCGAGTCCGAGTGGGACGAGCTGTCACAGCGTCTCGGCTCTGACTGAACAGGGAGAGCCAACCGGCGGTCGCGCGTCACGAAGGCGCGCGCGCCTGCAGCGGGGCGGCCTCGAGCGCGAGTGGTGGACCGAGTCCGAGTGGGACGAGCTGTCACAGCGCCTCGGCTCTGTCTGAACAGGGAGAGCCACCCGGCGGTCGCGCCTCACGAAGGAGCGCGCGTGCCTGCAGCGGGGCTGCCCACGCGCGAAGCCCTACCGCACGCCCGAGAGCGTGCCCGAGTCGTCGTCCTCGTCGAGCACCTCGAAGACGGCCGTGCGCACGCGGCTGCCCAGCAGCGGGCGTTCTCCGAGCGGCGTCACGTCGAAGCGCGCGCCGACCGCGGCCAGCGTCTTGCCGGTGATGAGCACCTGCCCCGGGTCCGCCGACTGGCACAGCCACGAGGCGATGTTCACCGGCTCACCGATGGCCGTGTAGTCGAGCCGCGCCTCGGTGCCGACGGTGCCCGCGAGCACCTTGCCGCTGGTGAGGCCCACCTTCAGCTGCAGCCGCTCGGCGGCCGGGCGGTTCTGCATCGCGCGCTCCCACTCGGCCTTGAGCGCCATCGCCGCCCGCACCGCGCGAATCGCGTCGTCCCCCTTGCCGTAGGGCGCGCCGAAGAGGGCCATCACCGAGTCGCCGACGAACTTGTCCACCGTGCCCTCGAAGCTGAAGACGAGCGGCGTCGCGACGCGGTACAGCTCGCTCAAGAGCGCGGCGACCTGCTCCGGCTTCAACTTGAAGGCGAGGTCGGTGAAGCCCGCGATGTCGGCGAACAGCACCGTCACCTGCTTCTCTTCGAGCTGCGTCAGCTTGCCGCGCTTCTCGGCCAGCTCGGACACACGGCGCTCGACGATGTCTGGCCCATGGAAGCGCTCGAGCGCCGAGCGCAGCCGGTCGCTGCTGGCCGGGCGCGCCTGGAACTTCGCGATGGCCGTCTGCAGCAACTGGGCGAGGGCGGTGCAGACGTCGAGCAGGGCCTCGATGGGCTCGTCGTTCACCTGCGTGCGGTTGAGGTACAGCACTCCGTCGAAGGGCGCCTTCTGGCCGATGGGCACGCAGAGGACCTGGTCGATGCCGTAGAGCACCACGCTCTCGCGCTCGGCGAAGCGGCTGTCGTCGCGCACGTCGGCGACGGCGATGGCCTGGCCCTGGGTGAGGGCCGCGTCGACGATGGCGTCGGACACGGGCACCTCGCCCTTCTGCAGCTTCTTCGCGTGTCGCACGGCCGCGGGCACCAGCACGCCCGTCGGGTGGCGCACCAGCACCACGCCCGTCGTCGCGCCCACGCGCTTCATCACCGTGTCGGTGGTGTCGTCGAGGAAGGCCTGCAGCGACGACGACGCGGCGAGCCGCTCGGCCACGCGGAACAGCATCACCAGCGACTGGAAGGCCACCGGGTACGAGGGCCCGTCGCTCGGGATCGCGGTGCCCTGCGGCTCGTTCTCGTCGGTGTCGCCGGCCTTGCGGCGCTTCACCTTCGCGGGCACGGGCGGCGGCTCGGCCTCGACCTCGAAGGGCAGCGAGTTGTCGAGCACCTTGCGGACGATGGAGTCCTGGATGTCGCGGGCCATCAGCACGGCGTGCGAGACGTCGACGCCGCGGCCGAAGCGTCGCACCGCACCGCCGCCGCCAGCGTCCACCATCTCGGTGGCGGCCGTCTCGGCGGTGGTGGGCTGGCGCACGACGAGCGAGTTCTCTCCCACCGCCACGACGTCGCCCGGCTTCATGGGCGCCTTGCCCACCACCTTGTCCCCGTTGAGGCGCGAGCCGTTGCGGCTGCCGAGGTCTTCGAAGACGAGCGAGCCGCCGCTGGCGTGGAAGAGGGCGTGCTTGCGCGAGACGAGGTCGCCGGACAGGACGATGTCGTTCTCGTCGGCGCGGCCGACGTGGGTGGTGCCCTCGGGCAGGTCGTACTTCGTGTCGAAGTAGCCCGGGCCGTTGATGACGAGCTGCCACATCGGTCGGGAGAGTATGCCTGAACCTCGCGCGCTCACGCAGGACGAAGCGCGCTCACCACGAGACGCAGCGGGGCACGAGCCCATTGCCGCTGCACAGGCCGTTTGGTTGGCACTGGCCCGAGCGGCAGAGGGCGCCGAGCAGGCGGCAGTCTGGCGTGCAGACCCCGGCGCCGCCCGGCCCCGCGATGCAGCGTTCGAGGGCGCGGCAGGTCGATCGTCCTCCATCCGCGCCCGCGCAGGGAATGAGACAGTCGCGACAGACGCCCCCGCTCCAGCTCGTCGCCACGCAGGTGGCGTCGTTGGCGCACGTCCCATCCATGCGGCACTCGTACTGGCACACCTTGCGAGACGGGCTGAGTTGGGCCGGGAGGCAGAGGAGCTGAACGCCGCCGAGCTGTGGGCAGTCAGTCGTCTCGGTACAGGGGCGCCCGACCTCGTCGTTGAGGTTGCCGGGCAAGGGGCTGAAGCCGCCTGCTGCTCCCCCGCTCGTGGAGCCGGCGCCCGCACCGCCCGCGCCCGCACCGCCCGCGCCCGCACCGCCCGCGCCCGCGCCGCCCGCGCCCGCGCCGCCCGCGGCTCCCCCGCCGCTGCCGGTCCCAAAGATGACACCGGGGCCGAGCGCACAGGCGTTCTCGACGCAGACTGCTGGCGATGTGCACGCGACGCACGCCTCGCCGCCCTTGCCGCAGGCGATGGTGTACGTGCCAGGAAGGCAGCCCTCTGACGCCGAGCAGCAGCCCGCACACACCTGGCCATCGCACCGGCCTGCGCACTGGCAGCCAGCGGCAAGCGCGACGGCGAGGGCGAGGAGAACGGGGACCCGCACGGCGCCTCAGTGCTTGTTGTCGAACTCGATGCCCTTCTTCACCTGGTCGATGGCTTCGGTGACGAGGGCGATGGCCTTCACGCGATGGCCACCTTTGTCTGCAGAGGCCTTCTCGAGCTGGGCGCGGGCCGTCTCCAGCGCAGCGAGCGCCGCCTTCATGTGCGGCTGCGGCTCGGCGAACGCGTGGGTCGCCAGCCCGCCGAGGCACGCCGAGACGACCGCGGTGAACAGGACCTTCTTCATGTGATGCCCCCGCAAGGTTGGTGGAGGCCCGAGTCTCGGGTGCTCGGCCGCGGCACTCCAGCGAAAAGCAAAGCCCGCTGCTCCACGTGGGAGGCAGCGGGCCGGGTTCCGCGGAACGCGCTCGCTTACTTCTTGGCGCCCTTGGTCTCTTCCTTCGCCTTCTTGCCGGGCTTGTGCTTCGTGCCCTCGAAGAGCGCCTTCATGTCCACGGCCGACTCCTTCTTGGCCGCGAGGATGGTGTTCACCGCGCGCAGGATCTTGCTGCGAACCTTGCGGGGCACGGCCACCTCGGCGACGGCGGCGTCCACCTGCTTCACGGTCACGCCGCGGCCCATGCCCTTCGGCTTGGCCAGGTTCAGCTCCTCGTACTTCTTGGGAGCCATCTCTTTGTCGGCGCGCTTGGCCACGCGCTTGACGAGCAGGGTGCGCGACTCGGCGTCCCACATCTCGATGCGCTTCGAGGTGTTGTGGATCTGCGTGGAGGTGATCTTCTTCGACTCGAGGAAGCTCTTGAGGGTGCCCATGGGACTCCTGAAATGACGGTGTCAGCCCCTGCGGGCTGATCGGGAAAGGGGGGCCCTCTTGCCCCACACCCGAGGGGAATGCAACCCGCCAGCGATGCCGAACTTGATCGCCGGGACGGTTTGCGTGTAAGGGGCCCGCCTTCGACCTGTTTCACCCTTTTTCTGAAGGCGCCGCACCCATGGCCAAGACCTCCTCCATCATCAAGAACGACCGCCGCCGCGCGCTGTCGCAGAAGCTCCGCGCGAAGCGCCTCGACCTCAAGAAGACCATCAAGAACCCGGCGACGTCTGCCGAAGACCGGGCCGCGGCCATCGTGAAGCTGCAGAAGATGCCGCGCGACTCGAGCCCCATCCGCGTCGTCAACCGCTGCCAGGTGACGGGTCGCCCCCGTGGCAACCTGCGCAAGTTCGGCCTCTCGCGCATCCAGTTCCGCGAGAAGGCGCTCGCTGGTGAGCTCACCGGCGTCGTCAAGGCGAGCTGGTAACTTTTCGGAGAACGAGGAAACACCATGTCCCGCGTATGTCAGGTGACGGGCAAGCGCCCGATGGTTGGCAACAACGTCAGCCACGCCAACAACAAGACGAAGACCCGCTCGCTGCCGAACCTGCAGAAGCACCGGTTCTGGCTGGCCTCGAAGAAGAAGTGGGTCACCCTGCGTGTCTCGGCCCACGCGCTGCGCATCATCAACAAGCGCGGCATCGAGAAGGTGTACGCCGAGCTCGAGCGCGCCGGCGAGGTCTGAGCGTCCTCGACCGAGGGTGGTGAAGCCGTCGAGGAGCCCCACGCTCCCGGCGGCTTCGTCGTGTCTGGCGGTCGATCAGGCCAGCGCTGCCAGGGCGGAGAGCTGTGCCGGGGAGAGATGTGGCAGCGCAGGGAGGCGGCGAGCGCAGGGAGGTGCGGTGTTGGCGATGAAGTCCAGCCCCCGGCGCGGACCGGCGTTCGTCGTCAAGCACGCGCGCCAGCCGCTGCGCGCCGATGGAACGCTGACCCTGGGCCTCGTCGCCGACACGCACTCGACGCCTGACGCGCGCGGGCTCGCGCACCTGAGGGCCTTGTCACCAGACGCCATCGTGCACGGCGGTGACATTGGAGACCTCTCGGTCCTGGAGACGCTGGGCGCCATCGCCCCGGTTCACGCGGTGCGCGGCAACATCGACGTGCGGGCGCACGACCTGCCCGACGCGCTCGTGCTCGAGCTCACGCATGCCGGTGCAACTCAGCTCACCGTGCTGCTCACCCACATCGCGGTGGCGGGCCCGAAGCTGCGCGCCGACGCCGCCCGCCTGGCCCGCGCCGAGAGGGCCTCGCTCGTGGTGTGCGGACACTCGCACGTGCCCTTCTTCGGCCAGGACCGGGGCCTGACGGTGTTCAACCCGGGCTCCATGGGGCCGCGGCGCTTCACGCTGCCCATCCTCTTCGGGGTGCTGCGGGTGACGGCCCAGGGCGTGGCGCTGCACCATGTCGCCTGCGAGACAGGTGCGCGCTGGACGCCCTGAGCGCTCGAGGCCGATCCGCTCAGCCCACCTGGCGGCGCGCCAGTCACCACCACGACGGGTTTCTCAGTTCGACTTCGCCTTCGTTCGGCCTGCGCTCCTCGGCCGACAGGTGACGAGGGTGCCTCGGAACCGGGGGCTCCGGTTCGACGAGCTGGCCTGGAGCATCGGTCAGGTGACCGACGGTCATCCGGTCGACCTCCCGACGCCCGATGGTCGGGCCGGGCGACGATTGAAACAGTGAGCCCCGTCTCGATGTCACGGAGCTCACCATGAACCGAACCACAGCCCTCCTCGCCACCGCCGCTGTCCTCACCGTCGTCGCCCTGCTGAGCCAGGGTCCCCGGGCTCCCTCAAGGCCAGCGGGGCGGTCGGTCGTCCCCGTCGCCACGCCAGTCACCGCCACCGGTGGCACGCTGTCCTTCACGGCGGCCTCCACTCACCAGCTGCTCTCGACGACCGGTGGCGACGCCTGGGCGGTCATCGACGTCACCGCCGCGACGCAGGCCATCGCCGAGCAGCGGGTGAGCCTCGCCGTCGTCATCGACGTCTCGGGCTCGATGGTGGGGCCGAAGATGGAGCAGGCCAGGCACGCGGCCCGCTCGCTGGTGAACCGGCTCGGGGACGGCGATCACCTCGCGCTGGTGGCCTTCAGCGATGCGGCTCAGACGTGGCCGCTCACCCGAATGGACTCCGATGGGCGCGCGCAGGCGCTCGCGTGGATTGACCAGCTCTCGCCGGGAGGCAGCACCAACATCGGCGCGGGCCTCGAGGCGGCTGAGCTGGCCTTGCGCGCATCCTCCGACAGCCGGCGGCTCGTCCTCGTGAGCGACGGCAAGGCCACGGCCGGCGACATCGACCGCAGCTCGCTGGAGCGCCGGGCCATGGCCACCCACGAGCGCGGCACGACCGTCACCGCCGTCGGCGTTGGCGCAGACTTCGACCCGGGCCTGATGCGCGGCATGGCGCAGGCCGGTGGCGGCTTCTACGGCGACCTCCGTCAGCCCGAGGCGCTCGAGGTGGTGCTGGCCCAGGAGCTGGCGCTGGCGCGACGGCCCCTCGCCCGCAACGTGACGCTCGAGCTCGCGCCCGGCCCCGGCGTGACGGTCGTCTCGGCGGCCGGTCGTACGCTGCTGGCCGGCTCGACCGTGTGGTTGCCGGACTTCGCGTCGGGCGCCACCGCGCGGGTGCTGGTCAAGCTGCGCCACGGCCCGGGGCTGGGCTCCATCACGCTGCTCCAGCCGAAGCTGAGCTGGACGAACCTGTCTGGTGCGCGTGAAGCGGTCGAGGCGGGCGTTCAGGTAGCCCGCTCCGAGGACACGGGAGCGGTGGCGAGCTCGCGTGACGAGGCGCTCTATGCCGACGTGGCTCGGGCCTTCGGCAACGAGCAGCTCGTGCTCGCGAGCGAAGCGCTCGAGCGGGGGGACCGGGCCAGCGCGCTCGGCATGCTCGACCACGCCCGCGCGCTGTTCGGCACCTCCGCCGATGCCCTCGCAGGTGAAGAAGCCGTCGTCGCCGACACCAGGCGCCGCTGGGAGAGTGGCCGGTACGACTCGAGGACGGAAGCGAAGGACACGATGAAGAAGACGCTGAAGAGCTTCGGTGAGTCGAACAACTACGCCTACTGAGTCGCCAGCGCGCTCGCCCTGCCTCTGCGGCCAGCTGCGCCCGCGGGCCGGTGCGTTCGTCCGAGCAGCCCCTGGCCAACGCGGGGTGCTCGTCCCGGCCACCACGCGCCACGAGCTTCACGCAGGCCGACGTGCCGTGTCTCCCCACTTCCCGCACCTCATCGCTGTGCTGGGGAACGCTTCGCCGTCGAGCCGTTGAAAGGCGACGGCGTCGCTCACTTCGCCGTCAGTTGGCGGCCCATCTCGCGCAGCTGGCTCTTGAGGGAGCCGTCGTACGTGCGGCTGCCCACCGTCGCGATGACGCCGCCGAGAATGCTCTGGTCCACCTTCGCCTCGAGCACCACCTTGCGCTGGGTGAGCGTCTCGAGCTGCGCCTTGATGGCCACCAGCTGCGCGTCGCCCAGCAGCGCCGCCGAGGTGACGGTGCCGCGCACCCGCCCGAGCCGCGCGTCCACGAGGTCGCGGAACTGCAGCGCCATCACCGTAATGGCCGAGAAGCGGTTGCGGTCGGTCAGCAGCTTCAGCAGGTTCGCCAACGTGGGCTGCATGCCCTCGGCGGCCTTGATGAGCCCGTCGGTCATCGTCATGCGCGCCGAGCGCGTCGCCGCCGGGTTCGCCAGGGCCTCGAACACGGCTGGCGTCGAGTGCAGGTAGCGCACCAGCTCCTCGAGCTGCGAGAGCACCTGATCAGCCTGCGGTCCAGAGGCTTCGAGGAGCGCGCGGGCGTAGCGGCGGGCGACGGAGACGTTCTGCATGGCGCCGCGCACGTAGCACACGCCACCCGGCCGGCAAGCTCCGCCGCGCCCAACCCGTGAGCCGGGCTGATGGGCGCGAGGCCGGAAAGTGGAACACCCCCCGCTTCGCAGGGCTAGAGTGGCCGCAGCCGCCATGGATCCCGTCATCGGCATCGATCTGGGCACGACGTACAGCGCGGTCGCCACCCTCGACTCGGGCCGTCCCGTCATCATCCCGAGCCGCGCCGGCGCCCGGCTGACGCCCTCCGTCATCGGCTTCACCGCGATGGGTGAGCGCGTCGTCGGCGAGCGCGCGCAGATCCTCGGTGACGAGGCGCCGGACCGCGTGGCGCCCGCCACCAAGCGCTTCATCGGCAAACGCTTCAGCCCGGCGCTCGAGAAGGCCGCGAAGGCGGTGGTGCCGTACCCGGTGCTGGCCGGCCCGCAGGGCGAGGTGCGCATCAAGGTGGCCGGGCGCGTGATGCCGCTGACCCAGGTGAGCGCCATGCTGCTGGGCGAGCTCAAGCTCGACGCCGAGGCACACTTCGGTCGCCCGGTGTCGAAGGCCGTCATCACCGTGCCCGCGAACTTCGACGAAGGGCAGCGGCAGGCCACCCGCGAAGCCGCCCGCATCGCCGGGCTCGAGGTGCTGCGCCTGCTCAACGAGCCGACGGCGGCGGCGATGGCGTACGGGCTCGTGAACTCGTTCCAGGGCCGGGCGCTCGTCTTCGACCTCGGCGGCGGCACCTTCGACGTCTCGGTGCTCGAGATGGAGAACGGCGTCTACGAGGTGAAGGCCACCGGAGGAGACACCCAGCTCGGGGGCGACGACTTCGACGCCCGCATCGTCCAGTGGCTGGTGGCGCAGGTGCCGGACCTGCACCGGGACGCAGTGACGAAGGACCGCGTCTCGATGCAGCGGCTGCGCTACGCCGCCGAGCGCGCGAAGCGCACCTTGTCAGAGCAGTCCGAGGCGTTCCTCTCGCTCGCCGAGCTGGGCGACCACTCCGGCGACGCGCCCGACCGCCTGTGTACGCTCGACACGGCGCTCACCCGCGACTTCTTCGAGACGTTGTCCGAGCCGCTGACGACGCGCTGCCTCGACGTGTGTCGCCAGGTGCTGGCCGAGGCGAAGCTGACCGCGCAGGACGTCGAGGCGGTGATGCTGGTGGGCGGCATGACGCGCATGCCCCTCATCCGCGCGCTGGTGACGAAGTTCTTCGGGCGGCCGCCGGTGACGGGCGTGAACCCGGACGAGGCGGTCGCGCTGGGCGCGGCGGTGCACGCGGCTGAGCTCGCCTCGCGCCACGGCCAGACGCTGCTCATCGACGTCGCCACGCACACGCTGTCCGTCGGGGTGCTGGGCGGCACTGCGCGCCGGCTCATCCCGAGGAACTCTCCCGTCCCGGCCTCTGCGAAGGACGTCTTCCTGCCGGGGCGCACGGGCCAGACGCAGGCCCGCATCCCCGTGTACCAGGGCGAGAGCGAGTTCACCGACGAGTGCACCAAGCTGGGCGAGGTCGTGCTCTCGGACATCAGCGTGGTGAACCGCGCCGAGGTGCCCATCGAGGTCACCTTCGAGCTCTCGAACGAGGGCACCCTGTCGGTCCGCGCCGTCGACACCACGACCGGCATCGCCGAGGCGCTTCGCATCGAGGCCCGCACCACCTTGAGCCCGAGCGAGGTCGACTCACTGTCGAAGGAGCAGGCCGCGTACTCGGAACAGCAGGGCGAGAAGGACAAGGTGCAGGCGCTGCAGACGTTCCCGCGGGTGTTGGACAAGGCCGAGCGGCTGGTGCGGCTGCTCGAGAAGAGCGCCGAAGAGAACCCGAGCCCCGAGGCCGACTCCGTCGTGGGGCAGGTGAAGGCGTTGCTCGCCCAGGGCCGCGTCGCCGTGAAGCTGGGCGACACCTCGCAGATGGCCGAGGTGACGCGGCTGCTCGAGCGCCTCGTCGCGTTGAGCTGACCAGATGAGCGCGCTCCTCGTCGTCCTCGTGTTCTCGCAGGTGGCTGCCGACGCGGGCGAGGCCTTCGAGCCCGTCGACACGAAGAACGGCGTCGCGTTGCTGGCGCGGCGCGTCCCGGGCAGCCCCTTCAAGGAGTACCAGGCGAAGCTCACGACCACCGTCTCGGCGAAGGACCTCTGCGAGGGCGTCTTCGACTGGGCCACGCTCGCGCCCGAGAGCCCGGGCCTCACCGAGCACAAGCTGCTCGTCGACGTCGCCGACCGGCGCGTCATCTACGCGCACATCTCGCAGCCCGTGGTGGCCAACCGTGACTACGTGCTCGAGGTCGTGCGCGAGCGCCTCGACGAGGCGCACTGCCGCGTCCGGTTCCGCACGACGACCGAGGCCGCGCCGCCGAAGCCCGATGGCTACGTGCGCATGAACAAGGTGTGGGGTGAGTGGCGCTTCGACGCGACGCCCGGCGGCACCGAGGTCGCTTACTCGCTCTTCTCGGACCCGGCGGGCTCCATCCCCGCGTTCCTCGTCCACGGGCCTCAGCGGGACGTCACGCGCGACACCATCGTGCTGGCGGTCGAGCGCGTGAAGCAGGCGCTGGCAAAGCGCTCACTGCAGCAGCGCTGACTCTCCCGCCGCGGTGTCGAGCGCGCGGCGCAGGCGGTCCTTCACGCGCAGCTCGATCTGCCGCAGCCGCTCTCGCGAGAGGCGGAAGCGGTCTCCCAGGTGGGCCAGGGTGGTGTCGTCGTCGTCCGCGAGCAGCCGGTGGTCGAGCACGGCGCGCTCGCGCTCGTCGAGGCCCTTCGCGAGGCGCTGCACCGTGGCGTGCACCAGCTCGTCGCGCTCGAGGTCCCCGAGGGCGTCTTCGGGGGTCGCGCCCCGGTCGGGCAGGAGGTCGAGGGCGGTGGTGTCAGAGTCCTCTCCCACCGTCACGTCGAGCGAGAGGTCCGTCGAGGCCAGCCGCGCCGAGTGCTGACGGATGACGTCCTCGGAGACGCCGAACTGCTCGGCCAGCAGCGCGTCGATGCCTTCGTGCCCGGGCCCCAGCAGCGTCTCTGCCTTCGCGCGCGCCGAGCGCAGCTTGAAGAAGAACTTCGCCCCGAGCGCACCCGTCGCGACAGTGACGATGCTGTTGGCGCGCATCGCCGCGGCGAGCATGTACGCGCGAATCCAGTACGTCGCGTACGTCTTGAAGCGCACCCCGCGCAGCTCGAACTTCTCGGCCGCGCGCAGTAGCCCCAGGTTGCCCTCGGCGATCAGCTCGTCACGGGCCACGCCATAGCCCCGCAGCCGGCGGGCGACGTGCAGGACCACGGGCAGGTGCGCCTCGATGAGCGCCTGGGCGGCGCGGCGATCCTTCTTCTCGATCCAACGCCTGGCGAGCGTGCGCTCCTCGGCCTCGGTCAGCGCTGGCCTGCTGCGGATGCGCGCACACGTCTGCTCGAACCAGCTCGCTTCGCTCACCGCCATCGGTCACCTCGGGCTCAGGGGTGACGCGATGGTAACCAGCTCCGATACTGTTGGTTAGTCGATAATTGGCTGACGACACATAGAACAAGTCAATGTGCCAATGGCGCTGCCAGGCGGCGACCCACCAGGCGACCGAGGCGCTGCGTGGCGTGGTCGAGCATCAACCGGAGGTCGTCGCTCTCGTCTTCGACCCGCAGCTCCTCACCGGAGTCGAGGTTCACCGACACCTCACAGCGGGAGTGAGGACCCGGCTCGAGCTTCACGTCGAGCCGAACGTCCCGAATGCGGCTGGAGAAGCGGGTCAGGGCCAGGCGGAGCCGTTGGTCGGCGTGGAGCCTGAGGGCGGGGGACAGCGGCTTGCCATGGGCGCGGATCTCGACGTTCACGCTTCCGGAGTAGGGACGCCCGCGCCGCTCAGCATGCGAAAAAGCGGAAGACGACCTTCTAGTGGCAGCGGACGACGCCCACCGCTCGCGCTGGTTGCGTTAGATGGCTGGCGTGGGCGTGCGTGAGCTCAAGGAGAAGGCCTCGGTGCTGGTGGCGACAGGCCACTACGAGCGCGCAGAGGTGCTGCTGCGCCAGGCGCTCCTGCTCTCGCCGAGAGACGCGCAGAGCTGGCTGAAGCACGCCGAGGTGCTCAAGCGGCTGTCGCGAGGCGCGGCGGCGGCTGGCAGCTATCGCCTCGCCGCACGGCTCCTGGAAGATGAGGGGCACCACACGCGCAGCATCGCCGCGCTCAAGCTGGCGCTGGCCGAGCTGCCCGACGACGTCGACATCATCACCGACATCATCCGCTCCGAGATGCACGCCCGGAAGTCAGAGGCCGGGGTGCGCTCCTTGTTCCCGGTGTCGTCGCCATCGCAGCTGCTCTCCTCGGTGCGAGCCAGCGAGTCGGGCGTCTTCTCCACGGACACCAGCCGCGACGTCACGCCCCAGCTCGCGCTGCCCATGGCATCCTCCCTCACGCTCGAGGAGCACGAGGCTCAGCCGGGCGCCCGTGCCCGCGCGGCCACCGAGCGTGAGGACACGTGGGTGCCTGAGCCCATCTCGCCGCCGCCGTCTGCCCCACAGTTCGACACCACCGGCGAGGGCGCGCCGCCTCCCGAGCCGGCCCCGCCCCGGCCCTCAGCCCCCGTTCGTCTGGAGGTCGAGAGCGCGACGCAGTGGCCGCAGGTGTGCCGGCTCTCCGACGCGCGCGTCGCCGTGAAGGCCAACCCGACCGCCCGCTGGGTCGTGGTGGAAGCGAGCGGCCCCGTCACCGTGCGCTTCGAGGACTCCATCGAGGTGCCCGGGAACGCCGAGTGGTTGGAATAGCCCTCGAGCACGCGAGGCGGTAAGTGATGCGCGTGCGGGTGTGGGTGCTCTTCAGCGTGCTGGTGGCCTCGGTTGCGTGGGCTGAGCGCCCCTTCCCGTGGACGTGGACGTCGTCGACCCAGGCCAGAGGCACCACCGACGTCGAGCTGTGGACGACCGTGCGCACCGGGCGCCCGACCCCGTATGACCTGCTCGAGGTGCGCGGCTGGGTGAGCGCCGGGCTCCTGCGGCAGGTCGACCTGCACTTCGGACTCGAGACCGACGTGTTGCTGATGCGCCGCGAGAACAAGGCCTTCGAGGGCCGGCTGTCGGGGCTCGCCCGCTATCGCTTCCTCGACCCGGACGTGCTGGGCATCGCGCTGCTCGTGCGGGCCGGCGTGGGGCTCGAGGCCGGCGTGCTCGAGAGCCGCCTGGTGCTCGACCGCGTCTTCGGCACGCTGTTGCTGGCGGCCAACGGCGCCTTCGAGCGCACCGTCTTCTACGACCGCCGCGACGCCATCGACACCCGCTTCGAGGCGAGCCTCGCGCTCCGCCTGCAGGTCTCGCCCGCGGTGACGGCGGGGTTCGAGGGGCGCTCGCGCACCGGCCTCAAGAGCGGCGAGTACCAGGGCACCGCCATCTATCTCGGCCCGACGCTGTCCATCTCGACGAAGTGGGTGTGGCTCAGCGTCGGCGCGGTGGCGCAGGTGGCCGCCGACAAGGCCGAGGGCGACCGCTTCAACGGCCAGCCCATCATCTTCCGCGACGACGAGCGCTTCGGCGTGCGGCTGGTGGTGGCAGCGCCGACTGCGCGGTAGCGACGCTTCACCCGGGCCCGGGTTCGTCGGTCCGCTTGCTGGCAGGGTGAATGCGAACCGCGTGCACGCTGCGCGGCGAAGCCTCGATGACCTCGAGCACGACCCCGTCGGCGGTGGTGAGCCGCTCCCCCCGAACGGGGATGCGTCTGGCCAGGGCGAGGCAGAGCCCCGCGACCGTCGTCCAGCCACCCTCTTCTGGCAGGGCCACGCCCAGCTCACGGTTGATGTCGCGCACCGCCACCTGTCCCAGGACCGTCACGGTGCCGTCGGCCTCGCGATGGAAGAGCTCGGGCACCTGCCGCACGTGCTCCGAGAAGATCTCTCCCACCAGCTCCTCGACGAGGTCCTCGAGGGTGACGATGCCGGCCATGCCGCCGCGCTCGTCCACCACGACGCCGAAGGGGGTTCGACGCGTGCGCATCTCGGTGAGCAGGTCCACCACCGGCTTGGTCTCGGGCACGAAGAAGGCAGGGCGGACGAGGTCCTCGAGGACGACGAGCGGCTCCTCCCACGCGAGGGCGAGGAGGTGCTTCACGCTCACGTAGCCGACCACCTTGTCCACGGTGCCGTCGATGACGGGGAACCTCGAGTGCGTGTGCTCGAGCAGCACCTGACGGAGCTCCTCCCGTGACGCGCCCCGACGAAGCACCACGACGTTCGGCCGCGGCACCATCACGTCGCGGGCCACCAGCTCGGGGAGCCGCAGCGCGCGAGCGGCGATGTCACCGGCCTGCGGGTTGAGGGCGCCCACGCGGGTCGACTCCTCGAGCAGCTGGGCCAGCTCGTCCGGAGACAGCCGCGCCTCGACGAAGCTGGTGCGGTCGCTGAACGGGCGCAGCACCAGGTTCGAGCTCGCCGTGAGGAACCACACCAGCGGCTTCGTGAGGTGCGAGAGCCACACGAGCGGTCGCGCGGCGAGGAGCGCGTAGGGCTCGGCCGCCTTCAGGGCGAGGGACTTCGGCACCAGCTCGCCGACCACCAGGCCCAGGTACGAGACGAGGGTCACGACGAGGGCGAGCGAGAGCTCGTCGGCCCACGGCGCCAGCGCGTTCGAGCGGGCGATGAGGGGCGCCAGGTCCTCCGCGACCGTCGCGCCGCCGAAGGCCCCCGCCGTCGCGCCCACCACCGTGATGCCAATCTGGACGGTGGCGAGGAAGCGCTCTGGGTGCTCGCGCAGGCGGAGCACGGCCCGCGCGGCGCCGCTGCCCGAGGCGACCAGCTCCTTCAGCCGCGTGGGGCGCACGGCGATGATCGCGATCTCGGCGCCGGCGAGCACCCCGTTCGCGAGCACCAGCGCGAGAATGACGAGCAGCTCGCCGACCATGGTGGGGTTCTATGCACGAAGCAGGGGCGCCGACACGCGGTCCGTGTCCGTGGGGTCGCACCCAGCCGTCCTGCGTCAGCCCGTCGTCACAGGGCCGCGCGTCGCCGAGTCCACCGCGTCGAGCAGGCTGTCGGGGGAGAAGGGCTTGTGGAGCGTCGGCCCCGGCAGCGCGGTGAGGCCCGCGGGGAGCGCGCGGTCGTCGAGGTAGCCTGTCATGAAGACGACGGGCAGCGCCGGGTGCGCGGCCGCGAGCCGCTGCGAGAGCTCGACGCCGCCCATCAACGGCATCACCACGTCCGTCAGCACGAGATCGAACGCCTCGCTCCCGGCCCTGGCCAACGCCTCCTGCGCGCTCTCCACCGCCGTCACCGTGTGGCCGGCGCGAGCCAGCACCCGCTTCACCACCGAGCGCACCAGCGCCTCGTCCTCCACCACCAGCACGCGCTTTGGAGGCCGGGGCCTGGACGTCGCTGGCTTCGGGGGCGAGCGGACCACGGGCTCCTCGGCGACCGGCAGGTAGACGTACACCGCGGTGCCCACGCCCGGCGTGCTCTCGATCTCCACGAAGCCGCCGGCCTGCTCGACGTAGCCACGCACCGAGGACAGGCCCAGCCCCGTGCCCTTTCCGACCGGCTTCGTCGTGAAGAAGGGCTCGAAGAGGCGGGGCAGCACCTCGGGCGCGATGCCGACGCCGGTGTCGAGCACCGTCAGCTTCGCGAGCTGGCCGACGCCTTCGGACCGGTCGGACTGGCTGGTGGAGATCTCGAGCCGGCCTCCGCGGGGCATCGCGTCGCAGGCGTTCACCGTCAGGTTGGCCAGCACCTGCTCGAGGTGGGCCTCGTTCGCCTTCACCCACAGGGGCCGGTCGGGCACCGTCAGCTTGAGCTCGATGTTCTCGCCGACGAGGCGGCGCAGCATGCGCTCGAGGCGGGCCACCACGTGGTTCAGGTCGAGCGTGCGGGTGACCCCGGGGTCCTGGCGGCTGAAGGCGAGGAGCTGGCGCGTCATCTCTCCAGCGCGCTGGGCCGCGTCGGCGATGAGGTCGAGGTCGTCGCGGGGGTCGTTCGAAGCACGCCGCCGGGCGAGGTCCACCGCGCTCGAGATGACGGTCAGCAGGTTGTTGAAGTCGTGCGCGATGCCGCCGGCGAGCCGGCCGATGGCCTCGAGCTTCTGCGCGTGCTGGTACTTCTTGTCCAGCAGCGCCAGCTCGCGCTCGGCCTTCACGCGGTCGCTGACGTCGAAGATGAGCGCCTGCACGGCGGGTCGCCCCTGGTACTCCACGCGCTCGGCCCAGAGCTCGAAGGTGTGCTCGACGCCCCCGAGGGGCTGTCGGAAGGTGTAGTTCGTCGGGGCCGCCTCGCCAGCGAGCCGGGCCTTGAGTCGTTGGATCACCACGTCGCGGTCTTCGGGGTGCACCGAGCCGCGGATGAGGGCCTCGGCGTTCTTCCCCAGCGACGGCAGGACCCGCTCCTGGCGTGAGTTCGCGTGCACCACGGCGCCGTCCTGCACGACGAGGACGCCGAAGGGCATGCGGTCGAGCAGGGTGGCCTGCTGCTCGAGGTCTCGCTCACGCGTGCGGTCCAGCACCACGCCCTCGACGCCGCCCCCCGCCAGAGGCGACGCGTGCACCTCGACGGAGCGCGTCGGCGAGCCCAGCTTGAGCTTCAGCACCTGCGGCGCGGCGAGCCACTCATCAAGGGCTGCCCGGCCGACGGCCTTCTCCAGCGTGTCACCGGGGACCGACGCACCCGGCGCGAGGCCCAGCAGCAGGCCGAACGCGTCATTCGTCGCGGTGAGCTGACCTCGAGCGTCGGTCTGGAACGCTGCCAGGGGAAGTCGTGCTCCGTCGAGGCTGAAGCTCACGTCGCCCGCTCCCTCGAGCGCCGTGCTGCGCGACTGACGACGAACCAGGACATCGGCGAACGCAGACTGTAGTCCACCTGCCGGCGACGCGCTCGGGAGATGTCCGCGACGGTGTCAGGGCCCCTGATCGCGCTCGATGCGGCGCAAGGCCGCCGCGGCCGCCGCCTGCCCGCAGTCCTCCTCCTCGAGACCGCCGCTCTTCTTGCGAGGAGTCTCCCTGAGCGCCGTCAGGGCCTCGATCGCTCCGGGGCTGCGCAGCTCACCCAGCCGCCTGGCCGCCAGCGCGCGCCGGCCACAGTCCTTCGCCGCGAGGGTCGCGAGGTAGAGCTGCGCGAGGTTGAGGCCCTGGCCCGCGTACTCGACGTCGACGAAGCGCAGCGCGCCCCACTGTGTCCACCCCTCTTCGGACCTCGCGAGGCGCTGCATGATGGGCAGCACCTTCGCCTTCGGCCACCCCGCGAGCAGCTTGCGCACGCGCGCGCCTTCCTGCCGGCCCTCCGTCTGGCCGAACTGGTCCGCGAGCGCCTCGAGGGCGGCGTCCTCGAGCGCGGCGTCGCCTGGCACCGTCTCGAGCAGCTTGCGCGCCTCTTCTCCACGCCCTACCTGCTGCAGCGCCGCCGCCCTGAGCTGCTTGAGCGTGTCGGACAGCTTCTCGCCTCCGGCGGCGTCGTCGATGACCTGCAGCGCTTCGCTGCCGCGCCGCACGTCGAGCAGGCGGCGGGCCACACGCTCGGGTCGGGTGAACCAGACGAGGAACGAGATCAGCGCCGCCAGCGCGAGGACCCCACCGCCGACGAGCTTCCACCTCGGCACCGCGCGGGCGCGCTGGATGAGCCGGGTCGGAGCCTGCGCGATGCGCTGGGCGCCGGTGACGGTCGAGGTGAGGAGGAGCGGGGGCTGGGCGAGCCGCTCCAGGAAGGCCGCAGCGGTGGGCGGCCGCGCATCGGGGTTCTTCTCGAGGCACGCCGTCACCAGGGCCACCAGCCCCGGAGCCGCCCCGAGCGTCGGCGCGAGCGAGACGAGCGGGGGCGGCGCCTGGTGGATCTGCTGCGAGACGAGCTCTCGCGGGGACGGGCCGGGGAACGGCACCTTTCCAGTCAGCATGCGGAAGGCGATGAGCCCCAGGGTGTAGAGGTCGCTGCGCGCGTCGAGCGGCTGGCCCATCGCCTGCTCCGGCGACATGTACTCGGGCGTGCCCACGACGAAGCCCGTCTGCGTCACCTGCTGGCGTTGGTCGGGTTCGGCGAGGCGGGCGATGCCGAAGTCCAGCACGCGCGCCTGCTCCCGGCCGTCGGGTGTCGTCGTCATCACCACGTTGTCGGGCTTCAGGTCGCGGTGCACGATGCCTCTGACGTGAATCGCGGCGAGGCCCTGCGCCAGCTGCCCGAGGATCCGCTCGCAGCGCTCGATGGACAGCGGCGCCTCCCGGTCGAGCAGGTGCTGCAGCGAGAGCCCCTCGACGTACTCCATCACCAGGCACATCGACTGCCCGTGCTGGCCGAAGTCGATGACGCGCACCACCGCGGGGTGTTCGACGGACGAGAGCAGCAGCGCCTCGCGCCGGAAGCGCTCGCCCATGCCGTCGATGCTGAGCAGGTCGTCCCGAAGCACCTTGAGCGCGACGCGGCGACCGAGCGACACCTGCTCGGCGAGGTAGACGAGCCCCATGCCACCGCCGCCCAGCAGACGCTCGACGCGGAAGCGGTCGCCCAGCACCAGCGCGCCTGGCGCGAAGGCGGCGCCGGCGAGGTGCGTGTCGGCGATGGGCGGTGGAGCGTCCGACGTCACGGGCTCGTTCTACCGGGCCCGCACGTCCCGCGCGTCATGAAACGGTAGCGTGGGGCGCGAGTGGTCGCGCAGTTGATCCTCGTCGCTGTGAGCCGAAGGCTGTGGTCGACGGCACTCGCCGCTCCTCGTCACACGGCGCGGTGCTTCGCCCTGCACGCCATCACCGACAAGGACCGATTGAAACCACTCTCCTGCCCAACAGGTTCTTCTCCACAGCTCGACGTCGGGCCTGGGCAGCGGCCAGCCGCCGGCGCAGCGAGCGAGGCCAGTCGCACCAGCGTCACCTTGAAGCCGGCCTCGTCGGTGACCGGCGCGCGCATCGGCATCCGCCGTCGAGCGCGCCCTGTTGCCGCAGCCCGTGCGCCTGTCCGCGTCTCGCAGTCGTCGAGCCTCGGCGCAGCCTGGACACCACCAGGTCGGTGGGACGGGCGCTCGCCAGGCGATGGCGCACCCGACCGGGTGTGGCGAGGCCATCATCGGCAGCGGCCAGTCGATCGCGCCCCAGGCCCAGGGAGCCCGACCGGTTCTGGCGAGTCAGGCATCGCGGCGCCGCCGCAGGAGGCGCAAGGACACTCACCCGCCGGACGCAGCGAGCGAGGCCAGTCGCCGTCACCCGCAGCGGCCAGGCGACGGCGCACCAGGCGCAGGGACACTCACCCGCCGGACGCAGCGAGCGAGGCCACTCGCCGTCACCCGCAGCGGCCAGGCGACGGCGCACCAGGCGCAGGGAGGCTCGCCCGCCCGTGACGCTGCCGTGGGTCCCCGAGTTCGAGCCGGCGCCGCCGAAGGAGGGCAGGCTGGCGCTGGCCAGCGTCGCGAAGGCGGGCGGCGGCGTCGAGCGGCTCGCGATGACGGGCCTCTTCGCCGAAGGGAAGCAG
>JAEUJQ010000059.1 GCA_016793095.1 Myxococcaceae bacterium
TGCTCAGCGGCTTGTGGGACGACTTCTCGGCTCACGTCGCGCGTGCTCCCTCTCTCAAGCTCCGAGCATCACCCATGCCCGCGCGCCCATACGAGGCTGCGCCGCGAAAGGAGGCCGCGTGAAATGGGATCTGCACCCAACTCATTCTCCCGCTTCGAATGGCCAGAGTTCTGCAGAATCGCTTTCAGGTATTTGACGTCGTCGAACCTAAGCGCGCCCGTTTCCTTTGCCAGGTACTTCCGAAGGGGAATCCACTTGAGGGGAAGTCCTAGCTCCCGCTCAGCAAGTCTTAGGGCGAAGAGCCAACGGATGGTGACGTAGATCGAGTCGAAGAGTCGGCTTTCAGACTCTACCTTGATTTTGCATCCCGTTGTTAAGATGCGACTAAGGGACGGCTCGGAGAGGAAGTGGCTTTCGATAGTGCAGACCGAAATCGAGTGAAGGACAGGGCCGTCGTGAAGAGAACCAAAAAAGAGGTCAGTATCCCTGTCGACTAAGCACTTTGCCTTAGGTGTCTTGCTCAGTTTGCCAAGTAGATTCCCGAGAACGATAACGCGCTGCTTTTGCCCCTCAGTCAGATTCAGCGCGACTAGTCGCTCGTTCGGAATCTCGACGCTGTCGATCGAGTAGATCCGTACGTCCTTACTTCCTTGCCCGATCGCAGCTCGCTCGAACAGCTCTTGATCGAACGAACCCTCCACGAAGAAATCGCGAAGACTGGGCTCAAGTTCATACCTGGCCCGGATTTCGTCTATGGTCCAGCGAGGCAGCACCAACTACTCTCCTGAGCCAAGGCGAACAACAAGTCTCTGGTGCTGAGCCAACAGCTCCATAGAGTGCGAAGCGAAGACGAACTGGATGCTTGCGTCAGCCGTTATGTCTAGCAGTGCCTGCACCAAGCGTCTCTGCCACTTCACATTGAGCGAGAGTTCGGGTTCGTCGATCATGAACACGGAGGGCAGGTCTCTGGCTGATAAGACATAACAGAATAGCAGTAGTAGTTGCTGTTCTCCAGACGAGAGCTGATTTGGGCCAAGCTTTTTGCCAAGTCTATTCGTGACTAGGAATCCGTCACCAAGCTTGAAGGACACCGCCTTGTCCGACAGCATTGAGTTAATGGTCGTTACGAAGCGCTCGACAAGTTCGTAGATAGGCTGAATCGCCTTCAGGCGTTCCTCAAGGCTGCTGGCGTAGGGCTGCAATAGGCGTGCAGCTATCGCTGCTGAGTGGCTTCCCTCGCGCACTGCGTGCAGGAACTTCTGGGTCGGATGGTGCGCGCCTAAGTCGTACTTTGCGTGCTGTTTGGTTCGCTCATCAATTTGCTGGAGAAGTCTCCTGAGCCGCTCCATCTCTTGGGGTGCGGGTGCCTCTGTGCTGGAACTGCCGATCTTCTGGAGTACGTCCTCGTAAACCGAGCGCACATTGATTGAGCCACGATTGGCTGCCATGACGCTCCGTCGACTAATCCAGCGCGCCGTTGTTGCGAGTGCCTGAGTTAGCGCGATCTCTCTTGAGCGCGCGACAATCTCCGGCCCCCGCTTGGGTTCTGAGTGTACGAGGCTTCTTCGAAGCTCGACCTCTTCGGCTGCATCTGAGATCGTGTCGCTCTCCAATCGCCTGTCGGCATTGAGTATGAATAGGGTAGGGGCAACGCTTGTCAGCAGCTCTAGAAAGGCCTTCTCTCCGTACCGTACCCCAGGCTTTTCTCTCTTGCGCCGTCTCGCGAGGTTGTCCATCAGTACTAGACGTCCGTCTTCCATGTAGGTTACGTAATCGCTGATCAGGCGTTCGTTCTTGAGATGCTCCCATTCCGCAACAAGTTCTCCGTTGTCAATAATCTGAAGGGTCAAGATCTCCTGGGCCGATGTTCCGTCGACAGGCGATTTCTTTCTAGTCTTCTTTGCCAGAACTTGAGTCTTTGAGTCGAGACTGACAGATAGTTCCTGAAACTCCGTGTTTTCCAGCGCAGTCCGGTGACCCCTGTCCGGCGCCGCGGATAAGAGGTGAAACACCAGACGAAGTAGAGTGCTTTTCCCCAACCCGTTCTCGCCATACAGAATCGCGGCGTTTGAGAGCAGGCCGTTTGTTGGGATCTCATAGTCATAAAGACCAAAGAGTCCCCTGATCGAAATGTGGGTGATTAACTTCCTCTGCGTGCCCATTGCTAGCGCCCCTTCCCGAGGAAGTCCTTGATCGATCCGTAGATCGCGTCCTTGTCGGCGACCTCGCTCAGCGCCACCCGCTCGTGATCCCCCAGGTGCTCGCGAAGGTCCTTGATGAACTGCCCCGAGCCGTACGGTGACTCGACCTGCCCGTACGCGAACTGGTTCACGTCAGGCAGGATGTCTGTCTTGAGCAATTCGATACACGACCGCGTGTCATCGGCCGACCAGTTGTCGCCGTCCGAGAAGTGGAACGGGTAGATGTTCCACGACGCCGCCGGGTAGTCGGCCTTGATGATGTCGCGGCACAGCTTGTAGGCGCTCGAGATCATCGTCCCGCCGGACTCGCGCGTGTGGAAGAACGTGTCGCGATCGACCTCGCGCGCCACCGCGTCGTGAATGATGAAGCGTGTCTCGAGCCCCTTGTATTGATTACGCAGCCACGTATCGAGCCAGAAGGACTCGATGCGAACGATCTCCTTCTGCTCGTCGCCCATCGAGCCCGACACGTCCATCATGTAGATGATCACCGCGTTCGTCTGCGGCAGGTTCTCCAGCCGGTAGGTGCGGTAGCGCACGTCCTGGCGGCGGGGAATGATGACTGGATTCCCCGGATCGTACGTACCCATCGAGATCTGCCGCTTGAGCGCCTCCTTGAAAGTGCGCTTGAAGTGCCGCAGCGACTGCGGGCCGACCGTGTTGATGCCCGTGTACTTGATGCGCGTGGTGACGATCTTGTCGTTGCCCTTGTTCTCGATGTTGGGCAGCTGCAATTCCTCACTCAGGATCTGCGCCAGCTCGTCGAGGCTGACGTCCACCTCGAGCACGTGCTGGCCTTCTCCCTCGCCGGCCTTCCCGGAGCCGTCCCCCGGCTGGGGTTGCCCCTGGCCGATCTGATCGCCTGGCTCGCCTTCGCCCTGACCCACGCCGCCCTGCCGCGAGCCGTGCTTGAAGCGGGGCACGTCGATGAACGGCACGGGGATGGAGATGAAGTCCTTCCCCTTCTTGCCGATCATCTCGCCCTGCTGCACGTACTTGCGCAGGTTCTGTTTGATCTTCCCGCGGACGATCGCCTTGAAGCGCGTGTGGTCCTGGTCGATGCGCAAGCCCACGAATCACTCCTTGGCGTCACCGCGCGCGAAGATGCTCGCCACGAAGTTGAGCACGTCCGTCGCGCTCTCTTCGTCGTACCCGAAGTTCTTGATGAGCCGCGACTTCACGATGTCGATCTTCTCCTGCGTCTCGCGATCGACCACCGAGCTCACCAGCGTCTTCAGCTTGATCGAGTCCTTCTGATCCTCGAACAGCTTGAGCTCGAGCGCCTTCTGCAGCCGCTCGTTCGTCCGCCAGTTGAACGTCTTCCCCTCGATCGCCAGCGCGCCGATGTAGTTCATGATCTCGCGCCGGAAGTCGTCCTTGCGGCTCTCGGGCACGTCGATCTTGTCTTCGATCGCCCGCATCAGCCGCTCGTCCGGCTCCTCGTACAGGCCGGTGTACTTGTTCTTGATCTTCTCCTTCTGGGTATAGGCCTTCACGTTGTCGATGTAGTTCGAGCACAGCTTCGCGATCGCCTCTTCGTCGGCGGAGATCGCGCGCTGCACCTCGTTCTTCACGATGTCTTCGTATTCCTGCTTCACCGTGCCCAGCAGCTCGCGGTACCGCTTGCGCACGTCTTCGCTCACGATCAACGAGTGGGTCTTGAGCCCCGCCTCCAGCTCGTTGAGCACCATGAACGGGTTGATCGACAGCTCTGACTTGTCGCTCACCAGCGCGTTCGAGATCTTGTCCTGCACGAAGCGTGGGCTGATGCCTTCGAGGCCCTCACGGGCGGACTCCTTGCGGAGCTCCTTGATGTTGTCCTCGGTGAAGTTGGGCAGCGTCTTGCCGTTGTACAGCTTCAGCTTCTGCAGCACCGACAGGTTGTGCTTCTTCGGCTCCTCGAGCCGCGTCAGCACCGCCCACATGGCCGCCATCTCGAGCGTGTGCGGCGCGATGTGCTTGCCGCGAATGCGCCGCGGGTTGAACTCCTTCTCGTAGATCTTGATCTCCTCCGACAGCTTCGTGATGTACGGGATGTCGATCTTGATCGTGCGGTCGCGCAGCGCCTCCATGAACTCGTTCGACTCGAGCTTCTTGAACTCGGGCTCGTTCGTGTGCCCGATGATCACCTCGTCGATGTCCGTCTGCGGGAACTTCTTGGGCTTGATGCGGTGCTCCTGCGTCGCGCCGAGCAGGTCGTAGAGGAACGCGACGTCGAGCTTCAGCATCTCGACGAACTCGATGAGGCCGCGGTTGGCCACGCAGAACTCGCCGTCGAAGTTGAACGCGCGTGGGTCCGAGTCCGAGCCGAACTCGGCGATCTTCCGGTAGTTGATGTCACCGGTGAGCTCGGTCGAGTCCTGGTTCTTCTCGTCCTTCGGCTGGAAGGTGCCGATGCCCACCCGATCCTTCTCGGAGAAGGTCATGCGATGCACCCGGACGTGCTGGTACACCTTGCCCAGCTCACCGCCGTAGTGCGCGAGCAGCCGCTGGAAGATGAACCGGCAGTGCGGGTTGAGCTCACCGACCTCGGGGATCGTGAAGCCCGACTCCGGCGGGCACAGCTCGGCGAAGAACTTCGCGCGCAGGTCCGACGGGATGAGCTTGAGCGGCTCCTCGTGCAACGGCGACTTGATGCGCCCGTGCAGCACCGAGCCGTCCGCCAGCGTCACCTTCTCGTCGAACACCCACGTGAACGTGTACACGGCGCCCTCGGCCGTGCGCGAGTAGTCCTCGAGGCCGCGCTTCAGCACGCGCGCGATGGTGGACTTCGACGAGCCGACCGGCCCGTGCAGCAGAATGACGCGCTTCTCGGCGCCGTACCCGTGCGCCGCCGCCTTGAAGACGTTCACCAGCTTCATCAGCGGCACGTCGAGCCCGAACACCGCGTCGCGGGCGCCGTTCTTCTCGTCGCTGAAGAAGTGGTAGCGGATGAGCCGCTTCTTGTTGTCGATGTACTCGGTCTTTCCGTACGACAGGATCATGTCGTACACGCGCTGGTAGGCCGTGCGCGTCACGCGCGGGTTGCCGCGCACGACGTCGAGGTACTCGTCGAAGCTGCCCTCCCAGTTGAGCTCGGCGTATTCCTTCTTGTTCTGTAGTGCCGCGATCTTCTGCGACCAGGCTGTCGTCATGGAGTCCTTCAGTCCTCGGCAAGGTGAGGCGTGGTGGCCAGGCGGCTGCCCCGCCGCGGGTTCGGACCGCGGAGGCGTTCAGGGCAGCGACGTCGGAAGGAGTATGGCACAGGGCGTCGATCGCGCATCCCCTCGGGTCGCCGACCACCGCCCACATGGTGGGACTCGCTTGACAGCGCCGGTCAACGCTCGTCGACCCACACGCGACGCAGGTCGTACCAGACGAGCGACGGCTCGAGCCCGTGCACGCGCCGCTTCGCGAGATCGAGCGAGCGCCGCGACGTCATGAACAGGTACGGCTGATCGGCGTAGAGCCGCCGGTGCAGCGCGCGCTCGAGCTCGCGCCGCTTCGGCTCGTCCCACTCCCCGCGGATCGCCTCCATCAGCCAGTCGGCCTCGGCGCTCTCGTAGCCCACGAAGTTGCTGCCGCCGTCGCGCGCCGACGAGTGGAACGTGCCGAACTGATCGCTCTCGAGGTCCGACTCCGTCCACACCCGTGACACCACGTCGAAGTCGCGCGCGTGCACGCGGGCGTTGAGCGTCGCGACGTCCACCGGCTCGATCGTCACCTCGACGCCCGCCGCCTTCGCCTGCTCCTGGTAGAGCGGCACCACCTTGCCCAGCCTCACCGAGGTGGTGGGCAGCAGGAAGGTGAAGGCGAGCCGCGTGGCGCCACGCTCGCGTACGCCGTCCCCGTCGGCGTCCACGAACCCCGCGTCGGCGAAGAGCGCCTGCGCCGCGGGAATGGAGAAGGGCAGGGCGGTGACGTCGGGCGCGCACTGCGGGCCCAGCGCCCAGAAGGGGCACGTCGTCGGGGTCTCGAGGCCGAGATCGACGGTGCGCTCGACCACCTGGGCTGGGTACAGGTGCCCGAGCCCGCGCCGCACCTGCGCGTCCTGGAAGACGGGCCGCGCCTCGTTCCACGCGATGTACGAGTAGCTGTTGTCCACCGAGACGATGCGCCGGTAGCCCTGCTGCGCCCAGGCGTTCTTCGCGCCCGGCGCCTCGAGCGCCCGCCACAGCGCGGGCTGCACCGTCGTCATGACGTCGAACTCGCCGCGCTCCAGCAGCGCGGCCGCCACGGTGTGATCCTTCACGAAGCGGAAGACGATGTGGTCGAGCCACGCCTCGCCGACCCGCGCCAGCGTGACCCTGGCGCCCTTCTCCCAGCGCTCGACCTTGTACGGGCCGGTGCCGAGCGGCGCCTTCGCGAGCAGGCCCCAGTCGCCCTCGAGCTGTGCCTTCTGCAGCATGGGCAGCTTCGCCACCTGCCGCAGCGCGAAGGGCGAGGGGGCTCGCCACCGCAGCTCGACCGTGAAGTCGTCGAGCGCCTGGAACGAGCTCAGCGCGCCGAAGTCCTGCCGCACCGCGCCCGTCGGCCGCCTGGAGTCCATCACGGCGTCGAAGGTGGCGATCACGTCCTTCGCGGAGAACGGAGCGCCGTCGTGAAAGCGCGCGTCCCGCCGCAACCAGAACGTCGTCGTGCGGTGATCGTCGGAGTCCTGCCAGCGCTCCGCGAGCTGCGGCACCAGCGCGAGCGTCTTCGGCTCGATCGCGATCAGCGACTCGGTGACGAGGTTGCGGGTGATGCGCAGGGTCCAGGTGTCGCGTGAGGTCGCGCCCTCGAGCCCGTTCAACGTCACCGGCTCCGTCATCGCGCGAACCACCAGCGCCCCACCGCGCTCCGGCGCGCCGGTCTCTCCCTCGACGACGCCCTCCAGCCACGCCCTCGTCGGGCCTGCGAGGCGTGCGTCGGTTGACGAAGCGCTCCTGCAGCGGCCACAGCCGACCGCGACCAGCAGCAGCAGGAGCAGCGCGAGCCTGCGAGTCACGCCGGGAGCGAGCTCAGCCGACGCCGTTCACCTTCACGTCCATCGGCATGTGAATCGCGACCGCCACCTTCGGGAACGCCTCGGCGGACATGGAGCGCAGCACGCCGTACGGGTCGCGGAAGACGACCTTCTCCTTCGAGACCGACTCGAGCGTCACCGCGTGGTTGAACTTGCCCTGGTCGATGTCGACGACGATCGGGCGGTTGCGGTTGCCGCGCGCGTCCCAGCCCACCAGCTTCGCGAACGCGTTCGTCGACTCGCTCTCGGAGTAGAGGCGGTTGATCGAGTAGTTCACGCCGAAGAGCTTCTCGAGCAGCGCCTGCTGGTTCTCCCCGCGCAGGCCGAGCCGCTCCTCGCCCGTCTTCTCGTTGATGGAGACACCGAGCACCGGGTCGTAGTTCGAGAAGCGACCGTTCGCGTACTCCATCGCGACGGACTGGAAGATCGTCTGGCTCACCGAGCGGCCGTCCCGCGCGCGCTCGTCGGCGTCACCGGGCCCGAGCCGCAGGTCGCCGCCAGCCTTCATCTTCACCGTCCCCTTCGGACCGGTGATCCCCGCCATGAGCCGCGCGTACTCGGCCGGCTCGTCCGCCACGAGCTCGAACTGCATCGACGCCACGGTGCAGGTGTTCGCGGTGCCCTGCTCCACACGGTTCGGGTTCATGACGTCCGCCAGCACGCTCGAGAGCACCTCGTCGGTCGAGGTGTGGCCGGTGAGCGAGGCGTTGAGCGGCTGCGACGCCAGGGTCGCCAGGTTCGACAGCAGCGTGCCGCCGGCGCTGTCCTTGTCGGCGAGGGCTTCGGGCACGTTCTCGAACAGCGCTCCCAGCGTCTTGAGGCCCTTCTCGTCGAGCCTCGACATCACCGTGGCGACGTGCGCCTTGTCCTGAGCGCTCATCGCGCCGAAGGCCTTCGAGCCGGTGAGGTTGGCGACCACCGAGCCCGCGATCCCCGCTGGATCGGACGCGAGCGTGGACAGCAGCGAGGTCTTGACGTCTTTCGAGAGCGACTTCGTGTTCGAGAAGAACTCGACGAGGTTGTGACCGGCTTGCGGGGCGGTCTGCGCCTTCTTCGTCAGCGAAGCGGCCTGGCGCGCGCTGACGGCGTCGCCCAGGACCGAGGCGAGCTTCTTCGCGTCCACCGGCTTCGGCGCCGTCGCGCCCTCGCGCAGGTACGAAGGCGTCTCGAGGCGGTCCCAGATGGCGTCCCGCAGCGCGAGGCGGTTGGGATCGGTGTCGCGCCCCACCACGCCCTCGTTCACCACGTCATAGACGCCCTTCTGCTTCAGCACGGCGCCTCCACCGAGGGAGTCGTCGTCCGTGCCAGTGCGCTTGATGGCGTCGAACCTCGTCTTCGGCTTGACGGGCTCGTAGGAGGTGGCGTCCGTGCGGATGTTGGCGAGCAACCGCGGATCGACGACCGCTGGCTCGACCGGCTGCGGCTGCGGCTCCCTGGGCGTCGTGGGCGTGGTGACGACGTTGAAACGAACGTTGCTACCGACACGGAAGGGCATGCCCACATTGTCGCACGCTTCGAAGCGCTTGTTGCGTCGTGAAAACAGGCGGAATCACGACGGTTTCCGGTAGCCTCCGGCCTGGTGGAGACCTTCGGCGAGTACACCCTGCTCAAGCGCCTCGGAGCGGGCGGCATGGGCGAGGTGTTCCTCGCGAAGACGAAGGCCGGCGAGCTGGTGACGGTGAAGCGCATTCTGCCGCACCTCACCGAGAACCCGCGCTTCCTGCGGCTCTTCCTCGACGAGACGCGCATCGCCTCGCGGCTGGTCCACCCCAACATCGCGCGCATCCACGAGTTCGGCGAAGCGGACGGCACCTGGTTCGTCGCGATGGAGTTCGTCCCCGGGAAGGACTGGCGCGAGCTGCTCCGCCGGGCCCGCGACGTCGAGCATGAGATCCCCGCGCCGGTGGTGGCCCGCATCGCCGTGCAGATCGCCGCCGCCCTCGAGCACGCCCACGCCGCGACCGACGCCCAGGGCCGAAGCCTGAAGATCGTCCACCGTGACGTCTCACCCCACAACATCCTCGTGACGCCGGAGGGCGTCGTGAAGCTGATCGACTTCGGCGTCGCCAAGGCCGCCAACAAGTCGGTGCACACGGCCACCGGCATCCTGAAGGGCAAGTTCCCATACATGGCGCCGGAGCAGGCCAACGCGAAGCACGTGGACGCGCGCACCGACGTCTTCGCCCTCGGCATCGTGATGTGGGAGTCGCTGACCGCCAGCTACCTGTTCCGCGGGAAGACCGACGCCCTCACCGTCAAGGCCGTGCGCGCCGCCAACGTGCCGCTCGTCACCGAGCGCCGGCCCGACTGCCCGCCCGCGCTCGAGCGCATCGTGATGAAGGCACTGCGCAAGGACCCGAACGAGCGCTACCAGTCGGCGCGCGAGCTGCACGACTCGCTCGCGCAGGTCGCCGCCGGCCTCGAGCCCTTCGATTTCCAGCGCTGGTTCCGCGAGTACGACGACGTTCCGGGCCTCGACGACTCGGGCGTGTTCGAGCTCGAGGTCGAGGTGTCGGCGCCGAAGGCTCCCTCGCAGCAAGCCCGGCCTCGGTCTTCCGAGGCCTCGTCGGGGGCGTCGCACGACGCGAAGACGGTCATCGAGGACGAAGAGCCCGACGAGAAGGCGCAGGTCTCGCAGAGCCCGCTCACGCGCGCGGATCGCGTGCGGCGCGCCGTCAGCAGCGAGCGCCTCGAAGAGACGAAGAAGCTGCTCGGAGAGCTCGCCCAGCGCCCCACCAACATCGGCCCTCAGGCGACGAGCTTCATCGGTCGCGCCGCCGAGCTGGCCGATCTGCACCAGCTCTTCCGGCAGGGGACGCGGCTCGTGACGCTGCTCGGGCCGGGCGGCACGGGGAAGACCCGGCTGTCGCTCCAGTTCGGCACGCAGCTCGTCAGTCACTTCCAGTCCGCGGACGAGCGGGGCAGGGCGCGCGGCGGCGTCTGGTTCGTCGAGCTGGGTGAGGCCCGCGACGTCGATGGCATCTGCGCAGCCATGTCGCGCGCCCTCGACGTCCCCCTCGCTCCCGGCGACGCGGTGGCGCAGCTCGGTCACGTGTTGGCGTCGAAGCGCGAGACCCTGGTCGTGCTCGACAACTTCGAGCAGGTCGTCGAGCACGGGAAGGAGACGGTCGAGAAGTGGATGCGGGCCGCTCCCGAGGCGCGCTTCGTCGTCTCGTCGCGTGAGCTGCTCCGCGTGGCGCACGAGACGGTCTACGAGGTCCCGCCGCTTCGCACGCCGAAGCCGGGTGACGCCATTCGCGCCGCCGAGGCCGTCGAGCTCTTCATCGAGCGCGCCCGCGCCGTGCGGCAGGGCTGGGACCCGACCCGCGCCGACGAAGAGGCCATCGCCGAGATCGTGCGCCAGCTCGACGGCATGCCCCTGGCGATCGAGCTCGCGGCCGCGCGCATGTCGCTCCTCAACCCGGGGCAGCTGGTCCAGCGGCTGCCTCGCCGCTTCGAGCTGCTGGTGGGCAAGAAGGGCGTCACCGATCGGCAGGCGACGTTGCGGGGCGCCATCGACTGGTCGTGGACGATGCTCGGGCCCGCCGAGCAGTCAGCGCTGGCGCAGCTCGCGGTGTTCTCGGGTGGCTTCACGACCGACGCCGCCGAGGCGGTGGTGTCGATCGCGCACGTGGACCCGTCGGCCGTCACGCTCAACGTGCTGCTGACGCTGCGCGCGAAGTCGCTCGTCCGCGCGTACTTCCCCCTCGGCGACGAGGCGCAGACGCGCTTCGGGCTCTACGAGAGCATTCGGGAGTACGCGCGCGAGAAGCTCGCCGCGATGGGGCCCGAGCGCAGCGCCGCCGGCCGCCACACCCGCTTCTATCTGGACCTCGGCGCTCAGCTCGCAGACGGCGCCGAGTCGAGCGCGAACCAGCTCACCACGCTCGACCTCGAGCGCGAGAACCTGCTCGCCGTCTATCGCCGCGGCCTCGAGGAGCCGCCGCCGTCGTCCACCGCCCTGCACGCGGTGCTCGCGCTCGATCCGCTGCTCACGCTCCGGGGGCCCTTCAAGCCCCACCTGCCCATGCTCGACGAAGCGCTCGACCGCTGCGGCGGAGACGCGGCGCGGCGAGCCGAGGGGCTCGAGGCGCGCGCGAAGGCCAGGCTCGCGAGGGGCAAGCCCCACGACGCGCTGGCCGACTTCGAAGAGGCGTGGCGGTTGTCGCGTGACCTCGCCGACCTCGCGAAGGAGGGGCGCATCGAGTCGTTCCTCGGCGTCACCTGCCGGCTGCTCGGTCAGCGCGCCGAGAGCCGCCGGCACTTCTCCAGGGGCCTCGCGCTGCTCCGCAAGTCCGGTGACCGACGCATGGAGGGCCGGTGCCTGTCCACCCAGGGCTCGCTCCTGAACGAGCTGGGCCTCGAGAACGAGGCGCTCGCGTCGTACGAGAAGGCCATCGAGATCCACCGCGAGGTCGGCGACCGCCGCTACGAGGGCATCTCGCTCGCCAACATGGGCGTCACCCAGCAGGCGATGGGGCTGCTCAAGCAGGCCCGGGCCAACTACAGCCAGGCGCTCGCGATTCACCGCGAGCTGGGCAACCGGCGCAGCGAGGGCATCTCGCACATCAACCTGGGCGATCTGTTCCGCGATCAGGGGCAGCCCGGTCCGGCGCTGGCCGAGTACCAGATGGCGCTCAAGATCCTCCGCGAGGTCGGCGCGCGGCGCCATGAGGGCATCGCGCTGGTCTCGCTCGGCGCGATGCACCAGGAGCTGATCGAGCTGCCCGTCGCCGCCGCCCACTACACCGAGGCGCTCGAGGTGCTCGAGGAGGTCGGAGAGGCGCGCTACGCCGGCCTCGCGCGGGCAGGCCTGGCGGCGGTCGAGGCGCTGCGCGGGCGGCTCGGAGCGGCCGAGACGCTGATCGCCGAGGCTACCCACCAGCTCACCGAGGTCAACGACATCGGCCTGCTCGACGCGGTGGACGTCTATCGCGGCCTCGTCGAGTGGGGCCACATCATGCACACGCGGTCCCCCGCGCTCGCGCGCACGTTGGAGGCGCGGGTCCTCAAGCGCGTCGAGCACGCCGAGCGAGCTGGCGCGGCGGACGATCGCCACCCCGGCGGTGCGCCCAGCCCTTCGGATCGAAGCGAGCACGTACGCGCTGCGCTGCGCACCCTGCGCGCGACCATGAAGCGTTTTCCGGCGACGGTGTGACGATGGGCTGGCGTGCGGCGCTGCTGGTGCTGGGCCTGACGGCGCTCCCGCGGCTGGTCGTGTTCCCCTTCGCCGAGAACACCGCGGGCGACGCGGTGGTGCGGGCCTGGCTCGCGCACGCGTGGCTCGAGCACCCGCACCTGATCGGCGCGTCGAGCCAGGGCTGTCTTCAGTTCGGGCCGCTGCACGTCCCCCTCATCGCGCTGGTGGAGTGGCTGATCGGCCGCGAACACCTCGCGGGGCGGCTGCTCAGCCTGCTCTTCGGCGTGGCCTCGGCGCTGCCGCTCTTCGCGCTGGGGCGCCGGCTCTTCTCCGAGCGCGCGGCGTGGTGGAGCGTCGCCGCCTTCGCGCTGTGGCCGCTGCACGTCCAGGCCTCCACCACCGCCGCGAGCGAGGCCGTGAGCGGGTTCCTCGTGCTCGTCGCCATCGCGTGCGTCGCGCGCGCGCTCGAGACGAAGGAGCGGCCCCTGCTGCTCCTCGGTGGGCTGATGCTCACGCTGGGCGCGGCCGTTCGGTACGACGTCTGGTTGTGGATCGGGCTGGTCGCGCTGATCGTCTGGTGGCGCGGCGGCTCCTTCGGGAGGGCGGTGGCCTTCGGCGCGGTGGCGGCGTCGTTTCCCCTCGCGTGGCTCGTCGCTCACCAGGTCGACGCCGGTGACTGGCTCGCGCCGGTGCGGCTCATCGATGACTACCACCGCACCTGGTTCCGCTCCGAGGCGGCCCTCTGGGGCGAAGGCACCTACCGCGCGATCGTGCTCGGCTTCTGGCCGCTCACCGCGCTGGTGACGTTCACGCCGGTCGGGGCAGCCATCGGCGCCGCCGCGCTCGCGCGCTCGTGGCGCACCGACGGTCGGTGGCTCGCGTTGCTGGTCGTCGTCCCGGCGCTGCTCCTCTCGTTGCGCGGCGCGCTGCTGTCGTCGTTCGTGCCGTTGTCGCGCTTCACCATGAAGGAGCTCTCGCTCTTCACGCTCTTCGTCGGCGCTGGCCTCGCCTCGCTCGAGGCGCGCTGGCGCCAGGCCGCGGTGGCCTCGGTCTCGCTGGCGGTGGCGTGGCTGCCGCTGCTCGAGCTCGCGGCGCAGGCGAGGTGGCGGTGGGCCTCCTCGTTCCGCGCGGTGAGCGCGCTGTCGCTGAACAACGAGGATCTGCGCGTGATCGCGAAGGCGTTGCGGGAGCGCGCAGCGCCGGCCGACATCGTCGCGGTGGACGTCGACCCGCGAGGCTTCGACGACCTCCAGCTCGCGTTCGAGTCGGGCCTGCCGTTCCGTCAGGTGGCGAGGCGACGTGCGCCGAGCTTCGACGCCTTCGCGGCGCCCGGCCCGCGGTGGATGGTGCGCTTCGAGGGCGGCGTGCTGACCGGGTCGGCGTTCCCCCTGGTCCGCTGGCGAGAGGTCGCGAGCTCCGGCCCGATCACCCTGCTCGAGCGGGAGTGAGGCCGGATCACTTGTGCTTGAAGTACTCGACCTGCCACTTCTTCACCTGCGCCTCGTGGCACGCGTAGTCGGGGCAGAAGATGTGCGTGCCGTCGTTCTTCGAGACGAAGAAGTAGTCAGGGCAGTCGAGCGGGTTGAGCGCGGCGGCGATGGCGGCGCCTCCGGGGCTCGCGATCGGGCCGGGCGGGAGCCCCTTGATCTTGTACGTGTTGTAGGGGTGCGGCGTGAGCAGGTCTTCGCGGGTGATGTTCTTCGAGTACACGCCGGTGCGGAGCATCTTCGCGTAGATGACGGTGGGATCGGTCTCGAGCTTGCCCTTCGTCTCGCCGTCGGGGTGGTTCATGCGGTTGTGGAAGACGCACGAGATGCGGGGGCGCTCCTCGACCGCGCCGGTCTCCTTCTCGACGATCGACGCGAGGGTGACGGCCTGCAGCAGGTCCAGCGTCACGCCCTGCCTCCGCGGCGCCTTCTTCACCGCCTCGAGCGTGCTCTCGACCATCTTGCGCAGCACCTGCTCCTCGGACACGCCGCGCGGGAACGTGTACGTGTCGGGGAAGAGGAAGCCCTCGATGCTGGTCGCGGGCACGCCGGCGCGCTTGAGGAAGGCCTTGTCAGCGGCCAGCGCCTTGAGCTTCTCGAGCTCGAGCTTGAGCTCGCTGCTCGCGACGATGGGCAGGATCTCGTCCCAGCGCAGACCCTCGGGCACCGTGAACCGGTAGACCTTCACCTCGCCCTTGATCAGCTTCTCGACGGCCTGCGGCGGCGTGAGCGGACCGACGAACTCGTACTCGCCGGCCTTGAGCTTCGGGCCCAGCTTCTCGCGGCGCAGCCAGCCGTAGAGCAGATCGGCGTCGCTCACGACCTGCGCCTTCGCCAGCAGCGTGGCGACGCCCTTCGGGTTGGTGCCGGGCGGGATCTCGACGACGACCGGCGTGGCAGCGCCGAACGCCGTCTGCGCGAAGGTGGTGAGTCGCTGCTCGAGGAAGTACCAGACGCCCGCGGCGCCGACGGCTCCGAGCACGAGGACGACGACCAGGCCGATGAGGACCTTCTTCACGCCGGGGGACTCCTTGGCTGCGCGTCGAGCCAGCCCTGCAAGATGATGGAGGCTGCCACCTGATCGATCACCTCGCGGCGCTTGCCGCGCGAGACGTTCGCCTCGAGCAGCGCGTGCTCTGCCGCGACGGTGGTGAGGCGCTCGTCCTGGTAGATGATCGACAGGTTCGAGGCCTTCGCGAGCGCGTCGCCGAACCTGCGCGTGGCCTCAGCGCGCGGGCCCTCGGAGCCGTCCATGTTGAGCGGCAGCCCGATGACGAAGCGGTCCACCTCCCGCTCGGTGGCGAGCTTGAGCAGCTCGGCGAGATCGGCCTTCAGGTTCGAACGTCGGACGACGGTCAGCGGCTGGGCGGTCAAGCCCAGCTCGTCGGCCACTGCCACACCTACCGTCTTCGTGCCGACGTCGAGGCCCATCGCGCGCATCTGCGTGGGCACCTTATTCCATCGTCCTCTGCAGTCGATCTTCGTCGGCGCGACGCCCTGCTCGAACCGACGGCGCCCCGGCGCGCGGGCCCCCGCTCTGGAGCCGTGCCCGCGCCGCCGGAGCTGCTCACCCGAGCGCGGCTGCCAGCTCGGACGCCTGATGCGAGACCTGGTTGCCGTGCCCACCGAGGCCGGCGGCCTGGGTCGCGACGGCCTTCGCCCTGGCCCGCTGCCCCATCTGCAGCAGCGCGAGGGCGAGGTTCAGGTGAGGCGTCGCGTTCGGCGCGCCGAGCCTCACCGCCTCTTCGAGCAGCCCCTTCGCCTCTCTCGCGGCGGCCGGAGTCTTCGCCTCGAGGAGCAGCACGGCGAGGTTGTTGCGCGGCTCCCACTGGTCGGGCGCGAGCTCGCAGGCGGTCCGGTAGAACGAGCAGGCCTTCTCCTTCAGCTTCGCGGCTTCGAAGACGATGCCCAGCTGGTGGTTGGCGCGCCAGCTCGTCGGCTCGACCTTGAGCGCACGCTCGGCGAGCAGCCGCGCGTCGTCGAGCTTGAGGCGCATGGTCTCGATCACCGCGAGCCCGAGCAGGAACTCGACGCAGTCCGGTTGGCGGCGCACCGCCTCCTTCGCGTGGTGGGCGGCGGCGTCCACCGCCTTCTTCTCGAGCGCCAGCGCGGCCAGCTTCGACTCGAACAACCCCTGGCTCTCGTAGACGCGGGAGCCCGCGGCCAGCACCTCCTCAGCGAGTGGGCGCTCGTTGGCGTTGACGAGCAGCTCGGCGAGCTCGATGAGGAAGATGGGGTTCGCGACGTTCTGTTCGATGCAGCGCAGGTAGACGTTGGCGGCCCGGCGCGCGTAGCCGAGCTTCACGAGCGTCTGCGCCCACGCCGCGAGCACCGCCACGTTCTCGGGCGCGAGCCCCGCCGCCTTCTCGAACGCGATGGCGGCCTCGGCGACGCGCTTCGTCCGCAGCATGAGCCGACCGCGGTTGAACCAGGCGGGCATGGACTCGGGCGAGAAGCGGGTCGCGAGCTCGAAGGAGGCGAGCGCGTCGTCGAGCTGTTCCTTCACCTCGTGCACGAGGCCCCGCAACAGCCGCGCGCGCGCGTGCTTCGGCTGACGCTGGATGATCCCATCGAGGATCGTCTGGGCGTCATCCACCCGGCCGAGGTGGAGGGAGATGCTGGCCATCATGGCGTCGGGCTCGAGGGAGCCGGGCTCGAGGCGCTTCGCCTCCTGCACGATGAGGACGGCGCGGTCGACGTCGCGCTGGGTGAGGTACGTCTCGGCCTGCGACATCAGGGCGTTCATCTCGTTGGCGTTCATGGTGGGATCCTCGCGAGATCAGACGGTGGGGCGCTTGAGCTGTGAGCGGGCGCCGGAGCCGAGGCGCTGCTGGTCTTCGTCGAGCTTCGCGCGTTGCCGCTTGAGGTCGGCTTCGGTGACGGCGTCGCGCTCCTGCTGGGACCTGGACTCGAGCGCGGGATCATCACGCCTCGTCTGGCCTGAGACCTCTTCCTTGAAGCCGCCCTGGCCGTTGAGCAGATCGTGCTTCGAGTACTTCTCGGCGGCCTTCGCAGCGAACGGCGTGGCCAGCTTCACGAAGTCCGAGATGCCCTGCGCGGCGGTCTGCCCGGGGCTGCCCGGCGGTGACGAGGTGGCGACCGCGCCGAAGATGCCTGCCACGAGCGCGCCGAGATCGTTGAAGTCGATGGTGAGGTTGAAGTTCATGCCGAGCCCGACGGCGGCCGCGATGCCGCCAAAGCCCTGGCACTCCAGCTTCCCGTCCTTGAACTTGAGGAAGCCGCCCACCTCGGCGCCCGCGCCGGCCCGCGCGTCGATGCCCACGTCGAGCTTGAAGGGCCCCGCTCCGATGGTGGCGCTCGTCCCGGCTCGTGCGCCGGCGAACGCGCGGGCGCCAGCTTCGGCGACGACCTCGGCCGGGTTGTACGTCGCGGTCGCGGTGGCCTGGCAGGTGGCGCCGGTGCCACTCACGGCGTACCCGTTCGCCGACGCGTTCGCGGTCACCGGGTAGTCGCCGAGCTGGACGATCGGCGCGGTCTGCATGCACACACGCGCGTCCGCGCCGGCCTCGGCCCCGGCGGAGGCGGTCGCGGTCGCTGAGACCCCGCGCGTGATGTCGGCCTCGGCGACGCCACGGCCCTCGGCGTAGACGCGGCCGTACGCGTTGGCCTCGCCAGCGACTGAGCCAAGGTCGCCGTGCAGCTCGCCCCGTGCGTTGACGGCGGCACCTGCTTCGGCGCGTGCGCCGGCGGCGAGGCGAGCTCCGGTCGCGGTGGTCTGGGCGACCGCGTCTGCGCGCACACCTGCATCAGCGCGCGCGGTGAGGCTCCCGCTCCCGCCGTTGCGGGCATCACCGAACCGACCTTCCTCGGTGTGCTCGACGCTCGCGGTCTCCTTCCAGCTCGCGCGTGCCTCGCCGTCCTTCTCCTTCGTCGCCTCGGGGCTCTTCATTCCGGGCTGGGCAGGCGGCGCGCGGTTGGGGATGACGGGCGCGTTCGGGTGCTGCTGCGGCTTCGGCTGCGCAGTGCCGGCGAAGCCCGCGACCTTCACGAAGAGCTGGCCGAGGAGGATGAACGGGCCGGCGATGGGAATGAGGCCGAGCAGCAGGCGGGGCGCTTCGGCGCCGACCGATTGCATCGCCGAGCGCAAGGCATCCTCGGGGTTGGCAGCGGCGCCCTGGAGCGCGCTCTGCGCGAACTGACCGACGACGTTCCGCAGCATCGCGTCGGACTGCGCGTTCGAGGCGTGGCGTGTGCGCGGCTCGTCGTTCTGCGGCGTGATCGGCTGCGTGGAAGGGGCGGGTCCAACGGAGTGAATCGTCATGGTGTGCGGCTCCTTCAGAACGGCGTGGTGGAGCAGCGCAGAGCGAACCGGGTGCCAACCATCGACTCGAGCGAGCTCGGGGGGTTGTGGAGGTGAGGCAGGCCACCGTCTCCAGGAGCGGATGGCGGGACGTTCCTCAGCGTCTCGGGCGAGGGATTCCCCGGGCTAAGCGGGCGAATCGGTTCGGGGAGGCGGCTGGCAAGCGCGCTGCACAAGAGCCCGCCACCGGCAATTCAGCCGACTACCCCAGAGGGACACCATGACGATCGACCGATCTACCAACATCCCCAGGACGAACCTGGCTGAGTTCAACCAGGACTCGCCTCCCGTCAACAACACAACGATCAAGAAGCCGTTGAAGGACGACCAGAACACCGTCGTTAACAAGAGACTGATTGAGCAGGCTGCGCAGCACGTCCACGTGATCGGTGACTTCGTCATCCCGAAGACTTGCGGGGCGGAGCAGGGACACGCGCCTCAACCCTCTGCTGGGGAACGGGCCGCCCAGGAGGCCAAGGCGAAGCGTGACGAGGCGATTGCCACGAACGAACGAATTCGCCAGGAGAACGCTCCGCTTCTGAAGGAGATCGAGGCCCTCGAGAAGCAGGCCTGGGCACTCGACAAGCTACTCGACCACGTCGATTCGAAGGGCGACTCGGTGCTGACGTGGCACGAGGTCAACAACCTCGCTGCAACCTCTGGGCTCCCTGAGGTGAAGGAAGCCGCGAACTGGCTGTTGAATAACCCCCACGCGTACGAAGCGCTCAAGCAAGCGGGGAAGCGCTGGACCCTTGTGGGCGGCGACAACTCGGAAACCAGGGTAAGCAACACCAATGTGCTGGGCGGCTGGGGAGCCGGACGAGTTGAGACAGCGGGCCATCGAGCCGCGCTTCGCAAGCTCATCGAGGAGAAGAAGGCGTGTATCAAGCCGTTCGTTGACGTTCCGCCGGTCCCATCCTCGTCGTCGAGCGCGTCGACGGGCACGAGTGGCGCCGGTGGTCCGGCCGGTACGCCGGAAGGACCGAAGAGCCCTTCAACTCCCCCGAAAGAGACCAGCGCGCAGGCCGAAGCGCGAGTCCTCTCGAACTACAAGGGCGTGGGCCCGTTCTCGTCGGATGCGACGACTGCAGAAGGGCGCATGCAGGACGCGATGAGCCACGTTCAGAAGGGGATCGATGCGCTGCAGCTCGACCTCGTGGCGGCCTCGACGAAGGACCCGGTCAACCAGGCCGAGGTCATGATGATCCAGAACAAGATGCAGCAGATTCAGAACGCGCTCTCCGCGCTCATGCAGATGATGAAGCAGCAGCAGGAGACGATGTCGAACATCTCCAAGATGTACTCGGACATGGCCATGTCGGCCATCCGCAACATGCGCTGACCGGAGCCCACGACCATGCGCATCGAACTCAAGAACCTCATCGGCCTCGACGGCAGCACCCCGACGTTCGCGCAGACCTACGGCATCACCTTCGATCAGGGCGTCGAGTGGGCGGAGCAGGGCCTCGAGATGGCGCGGGAGGGCCGGCTCGACGAGGCCCGCGTCATCCTCGAGGGGCTCGTCACCCTGAACCCGCGCAGCCCCGGGTACTGGTACGCCCTCGGCTCCATCTACGAGGCGCAGGAGCTCGCCGCCGACGCCATCCAGGCGTTCACCCAGGTGATCCAGCGGGACGTGCGGAACACCGAGGCGCTGCTCCGGCTCGGCGTTCTCCAGCTCAAGAGCGGGGACCCGGCCGGCCTCGAGTCTCTCCAGAAGGTCGCGAAGGACACGCGCTCGGAGAACGCCAGCCTGGTGGCGCGCGCGAAGTCGATCCTCTCAGTGTCGAAGGCGGCGTGACCTCCGGTGGGGCGGCCGTGCGCGGAGGCGAGAGCAGGGCCGCGCGCGGCCGCACTTCGACTCGAGTCACTTGCCGACGGCAGCGACGCGCTCGCCGATCGGTGGGTGAGACATGCCGCGCAGCACCGCCCACCGCGGCGGCTCTGGATCCATCTTGTTCGTGCGCGCGGCCTTCACCAGCATCGCGCGGAACGCCTCCGCATCGCCGGTGAGCGCCACGGCAGAGCGATCGGCGGCGTACTCGCGCTCGCGTGAGATCGCTCCGCTCACCGGGTTCGCCAGCAGGAGCCCGAGCGTGAACCCCAGCACCACCAGCGGCAGCGTTCGTACGTCTGCGCGCTCAGCGATGCCGAACCACCGCCGCTCGGCCGCTCGACGGAACAGCCGCTCGACCAGGAACAGGAACCCGAGGAGCACGACGGCCGAGCCGACGCGCGCAGGCCAGCGCGGCTCGTTCACGTGGCCCGCCTCGTGCGCGACCGACGCCAGCACCTCGTCTTCGGTCAGCGTCGCGATCAACGAGTCGTTCAGCACGATCGTCCGCGTCGGTCCCGTGCCGGCGAAGTAGGCCTGCAGCCGCACCGTGCGCGAGGCCGTGTGCTCCACCAGCACGTCGCGGAAGTCGATGCCCGCCTTCGCCATCAGGGCGGTGATGCGCGTTCGAAGGGGCCCCGCCGCCAGCGGCGTCTGCTCGACGTACACGCGACTCCGGTAGGGGTCGATCGCGGTCGAGAGCAGCATCAGCGCCGACGCGCTCACCCCGAGGAGCCACCACCAGTGCCGTGTCCGCCTCGCCAGGCCGAAGAGCCCGAACACGAGCGAGCCCACGGCGAGCACGAAGAGCGTCTTCCCCTTCACCCAGTCCGTCACGAACATCATCGGCGTCGCCCGTGACAGCCCATGTGCCTGCTCGTGGAAGTAGCCGAACCAGATCTCCGTCGGCACGTCGAGCAGGCTGTAGAGCCCGAAGAAGAGCAGCGCGAACACGAGCGCTTCGGCCCACCCGGGTCCACCCCAGAGCCGCGTCGGCACCCGCAGCGCCGTGAAGGGCCTCGTGGTGATCCACCCGCCGACGCGCACGCTCAGCCGCCACAACGGCGCGGTCGCCCAGCGCACCATCAGCGCGAGCACGACGGGCGTCACCAGGAGATCCACCAGCGACGCGGTGTAGCGGGGCGCGTGGTACGCCTTCACCTCGGCGAGCTGCTCGGCCGTGTAGATGGGCTCCACGCGCGCGCGACTCTACTCCGGGTGCGTCGATCGCCAGGCCTTCAACTCCGCGAGCTGACGATCAGCTGTGCGGCACGCCCTTGCCCCTGCCCTTCGCTGGTGGGGGGGGCGGCGGTGGCGGCGGCGCGGGCGCCTCTTCTTCGGCTTTCGCCTCTGCCAGCAGCAGCTCCTTCATGCGCTTCAGGCTGGCGCGGGTCTCCTCGACGAACGGCGACTGGGAGCCGATGCGCTCGGCCGCCTCGAGGGTGCGCTCGTAGACGGTGATGGCCTTCGAGATCAGCACGCGGATCTTCTTGCGAAGCTCGGCGCGGTAGACGTCCTGCTCCTCCTGAGAGAGGTCCGCCGGCGCGGGCGCGTTCGCCATGTGATCGTACATGTTCTCGTAGAGCTGGCCGATGCGCTGGCCCGCGGCGGTCGCCCAGTAGCCGTTGCCCAGCCGAATCGCTCGCAGGTAGTGGCCCTGGGACGACAAGAGCAGCTCGCTCTTGTACTCGAGATCCTCAGCGAGCTTCTCGGTGCTCTTGTTGGCGTCGAGCACCACCGACTCGTACCGCAGGCGGAAGATCTCCCCGACGAAGAACTGCGCCTGGCCGGGGAAGTACTCGTCGATGAGGTCCTTGTCCGGGTGCTCGGTGTAGAGCGTCAGCACCGACCGCAGCGTGCGCTCGGCGGTGTCCAGGTCGCCACCCTCGAGCTCACAGATGCCCTGCTGGGTGCGCGCCTCGATTCGGCGATCGACCGCGAGGTCGGGGCGATCGGCGATGACGCGCAGCACCTCGACCGCGTCGGCGTGGCGCTCCAGGTGGTACAGCACCTCGGCCACCCGGAACGCAGCGTCGAGCGCGTCGCCGGAGCCTTTTGGATCCGACAGCTCGAGGAACTTCGCGTACGCGTCGTCCCAGGCCTTCAGCTTCTCGAAGGCCAGGCCCGCGTTGTACAGCGCCAGTCTCCGGTGCTTCGACTTCGGGTGGAAGTCGCAGATGCGCGAGAAGTAGCGAGCCGCCTGCGCCCAGTCCTCGGCGGCGTAGAAGCTGGTCCCCGCGGCGAAGAGCTCCTCGTCATTGAGCTTGTCGAGCTCGAGGTCGCCGGTGATCACCATGTCGTCGAACGACACCTGCTGCACCGGGCGCTTCACGTGCGCGCACCCGACGCCGAGGACGAGCACCGCGGAGGAGACGAGCACCAACGAAGAGCGCATGGGCGAAAGGACAGCCGGAGAGAAAGCGGGGTTCCCGACTCTAACGCGACGGGTCCACCACCGCGACCTGCGCCTCGCCCCAGAGGTATCGGCTGGTCTCCCACACGGACTTGAGGTCGTGCACGTCGAGCTCGAACCGGGGCACGAGGACCAGCGGCGTGGGGGCGCACAGCTCACGCAAGCGCGCGATTCCTTTCGCGTCCTGGGAGGCGAGGTGATCGTTCTCCTTGAGCGTCTGCTCCAGCTTCGCCTGCAGCGGCCCTGTCATGCGCGCGACCTCGTCCCACAACGCATCAGGCACGGGCGCGTGCACCCGGTTCACCACCACCGCTGCGACCTGCATCTTGTTCTGCTGCAGCAGCGTGTGGAAGTAGACGGCCTCATCGAGCCGCTCCGGCATCGGGCCGGTGACGAGGACGAACGACGTGGTGGGGGCCTGCAGCAGGCTGCGCGTCTGGTGGGCGCGCTCGCGGAAACTCTCGGTCAGGCTGGTGATGTTCAACATGAAGTCGGCGAGCTGCTGCAGCGTCTCGGTGCCGGTGAAGCGCGAGATCGTCTTCGCGACGTAGCTGCCGCCGAGGTTGAAGAGCTTGAGGCCGAACTTGCCGGCCGCGAGCGCCGGCGTGAGCAGCCACTTCGCCGCGTCGTTGTCGAGGAAGTCGAGGATGCGGTTCGGCGCGTCGAGGAAGTCGAGCGCGTGGGCGGTGGGCGGCGTATCGACCACGAGCAGCGGGAACCGGTCCTGCTCGTGCAGCTCCCACATCTTCTCCATCGCGATGTACTCCTGCGAGCCCGCGAGGGCAGTGGAGAGGGCCTGGTAGAAGCGGTTGTTCAGGATCTTGTCGCGCTTGTCCGGCGGCGCGCGGCGCTCGACGAGGTCGTCCCACGAGCGCTTGATGTCGAGCATCATCGCGTGCATCGGCGCGCGGGGGAGCAGCCCGGCCGCCGCGAACGTCTCGTCGGGAATACGGGCTTCCTTGTTGCCCAGGGCCTCGAGGCCGAGCGCGTTGGCGAGCCGCTTGGCGGGGTCGATGGTGCACACCATCGAGCCGGTGCCCTCCATCGCCGCGCGCAGGGCCAGGGTGGCGGCCACGGTCGTCTTGCCCACGCCACCCGAGCCGACGGTGATGAGCACGTCGGAGGTCTCCATCGCGCGTCGGATCGGCGTCACGGGCGCGGCCCTCCCTCGAGCTCCTTGACGATCTGCTCGATGGCGGCGCGGCCGAAGTCGTTGACGAAGATGCGGGGCACCGTCACCACGGGCAGCCCCAGCCTCGACAGCGTCTCCTTCGAGGCCAGCGACAGCCCGACCCGCGCGGCGTGCGCGCGCATCAGCTCCTTCGCGAGGGGGCTCGCCGTCGCTTCCTGGTCCTGCTGCGAGAAGCGCTCGGGGATGAAGCCGTTGAGCACCACGAGCTGAGGCGCGAGCTTCACGCGGCTCACCAGCGCCTGATGCAGCTCGAGCGTCTCGTTGACCGGCAGCTCCTCGGGCAGCGACACCAGCACCGCGGCGGTCGTCTGCCGATCGACCAGCAGGTCCCGCATCCACGAGGCGTCGTTCGACAGCGCGCCGGGCGGCACCGTGTCGACGATCACCTGCGGCACCGAGAGGAAGGTGATGGCGTGGCCGGTGGCAGGCGCGTCGATCACGATGCAGTCGAAGCGCCAGCTGCCATCGGGGCGCTTCTCCTTCAGGTGGAAGAGGATCTTGCCCAGCAGCACCAGCTCCTGCAGCGACGGGATGAAGCGCAGGAAGTAGCGCACCACCCGGTTCTCGAAGACGGCGCTGTAGATGCTCTCGAACTTGAGCACCATGAGCGCGTACTCGCGCAGCGCCTCCTGGGGCTGCACGTTCACGGCCCACAGGTTCTCTTCGAGCGAGGTGATCTCGGGGCCGACCTCGGGCTTGCCGAGCAGCTGGCTGACGCGCTCCCTGGTGTTCACCTCGCAGATGAGCGTGCGCCTGCCGCGGCGAGCGGCGTCGAGCGCGAGGGCGGCGGAGATGGTGGTCTTCCCGACGCCTCCCTTGCCGGTCACGATCAACAGGCGCTTGTCCGACAGGGAGGCGTCCACCGCGGACGCGCAATATCAACCCGCGCGCCGCCCGGCATCAGGCATTCGTTGACTTGTCCGGCCCGCCGGAAAAGGGTTGCGCCCATGCTGAAAGACAACCCCGTGATGAAGAAGCTCGTCGCGACGGGCGAGGAGCGCATCGGCAAGCTCGTGCAGCAGCTGATGTCGAACGAGAAGTTCGTCGCCGGCGTGCAGACGCTCGTGTCGCGGGCGCTGTCCGCGAAGGGCACCATGGACAAGTCGATCAAGACGGCGCTGTCGGCGATGAACCTGCCGTCCACCGGTGACCTGGACACCCTGCGCGAGAAGATCGACGACCTCGAGAAGGTCTTGAGCCAGCTCGAGTCGAAGGTGGACGTGCTGGTCGAGCAGAAGAAGAAGTGACGATGGCCGCGCGCCGCATCGCGTTCATCAACGAGAAGGGCGGCACCTGCAAGACGACGCTTGCGGTGAACGTGGCGGCCTACTTCGCCAGCAAGAAGCAGAAGCGCGTGCTGCTGGTGGATCTCGATACGCAGGGTCACGCGGGCAAGTCGCTCGGCGTCGATCCCCGCGGGCTGGCCCGGAACGTCTTTCACGCGCTCACGGATCCGGCGCTCCCGCTCGAGGCGGTGACCGTGCCGACGCCGACGCCGAACCTGTTCCTGGTGCCCTCGTGGAAAGACATGGCCGAGTTCCCGTCGGCCGCCGCCGGCGACCCGCAGCGGGCGAGGCGCCTCGAGCACCGGCTGGCGAGCGTGAACGACCGCTACGACTTCATCTTCTTCGACGCTCCGCCGTCCCTCGGCCTCACCAGCACCAACATCCTGGTGGCGGCCGATGAGATCGTCGTGCCGGTCGCGACCACCTACCTCGCGCTCGATGGGTGCGCCGAGATGGTCGACACCGTCAACGACGTGAAGGCGAACTTCGGGCGCCAGGCGCTGCGGATCACCCTGGTCGTGCCCACGCTGTACCGGAAGACGCAGCTCGCCGACGAGGTGGTGGCGAAGCTCAAGGAGTACTTCCCCAGGCGCACGGCCGAGCCCTTCGCCCTCAGCGTGACGGTGGACGAGGCGCAGAGCCACGGCAAGACGATCTGGGAGTACGCCCCCTGGAGCCGCGGGGCGACGATGCTGCAGGCCATCGCCGAGGCGGTGGACAGGGCCGGCCGCACCGGCTGACGTCAGCGCTCGCGGCGGCGCGGCTCGTCGGAGCGACGCGACTCCTCGATCTCCGAGATGCGCTTCTCCATCTGCTCGATGCGCTGGACCAGCGCGTTCAGGTCGCGCCCGAGCGCCGGCAGGTTCCCCAGCACGTTCTCGATGGCGTGCTTCACCCGCTCGTCGATCTTCGCCTGCCAGGCCTCGACGACCTTCTGCGACTGCGTGAGGAGCGCCGCCGGCGTGAGCGGCTCAGCCTCGGCTTCACGGCCCAGCAGCTTGTCGATGCGGTGCGTGGCCTCTTCGCGGAAGGTGGCGACGCGCTGTGAGACCGTCGCGGTGATCTCGTTGAGGGAGTCTTGCGGCCGGCGGATGATCTCTCGCAACACCGAGAGCGGCATCTGGTTCTTCTTCTTCTCTTCCTCGAAGACGATCTGCGCCAGGGTCACCGAGGTGAGATCCTCCTTGGTGCGGTTGTCGACGATCTGAACCTCGACGCCCTGCTTCACCATCTCGGCGATCTCGTCGAGCGTGACGTACCGGCTCTCGACCGTGTCGTAGAGCTTCCGGTTCGTGTAGCGCTTGATGACCTTCGGCTCGCGCGCAGTCTGCTCGGCTTCGCTCATCGGGCTTCCCTGGAATTAACGCAGTGCGAAACGCGCCTAGCACCCGATGAAGGAAAGGGGCAAGCACCTTGAATGACGTATACTTGCGCCGCCCGGCCCCCGGCTGGCGACCGCCATGATCGTCAAGTGTGAGCAGTGCCAGACGAAGTTCAAGATCCCTGACGACAAGGTCACCGACAAGGGTGTGAAGGTGCGGTGCACGAAGTGCAACCACACGTTCCGGGTGACGAAGGAGTCGGCGGGAGGAGCAGCACCGGCCGGCGGGGTGACGGTCGCCGCGCCCACCACGAAGCTGCCGGTGCCGAAGGCGGTCGCGCTCGACAGCGCCGATCCCTTCAGTCGCTTCGGCCAGACGGCGACGGTGTCGAAAGACGAAGAGACGCGGCCAGGCGTCTTCGTGCTGGGGCTCGAAGCGTCGCGCAACCCCGACCTGGGCCGGACGGCGCCGCACCCGGCCCCACCGCCGCTCCCCGGTCCGCCGGCGGCGCCGACGCCTGCGTCCAGCGCTTCGTTCGACTTCAGCAGCCTGACGCCGCCCTCGTCCGCCGCGGCCGCCCCGGCGCCCTCGAATGCCGCCACGGCCCCGTTCGACTTCGCCGCGTTGATGGGACCGCCGCCCGCCGGGTCGCCTGCCGCCCCCGCCCGCCCGCCCGGCCCCGCGCCGTTCGACTTCTCGGCCATGACGGCCCCGCCGCCGCCCGCGCCCGTCGCCGCGCCGCCGCCCCCGCCCCGGACCTCGGCGCCGCCGCGGCCCATGGACGCGCCGCCGATGTCCTTCGACTTCTCGTCGCTGGGTGCGCCGCCGGCCAGCGCCGGTGCGCCCGTCGCGGCCCCCGCGCCGGTCCTGCCCGATCTCCTCGACCTGCCTCCGCCGCCGGCCGGCGGTGCGATGCCCCCGACCCTGGGAGACGACTTCTTCGCAGCGCCGACCCAGAGCCACACGGGGCCCCTGCCGTCGGTGCCCGAGGGGGCGTCGAAGGAAGACGCGCGCAACGCCCTCTTCGAGATGGGGGCCGCCGGAGCGGCGGTCGAGCCCGTGCCGGTGGCCCCGGCCCCGCAACCCCCTGCTGCTGCCACCGAGGCGCCGCCCTTCAGCTCGAGTCCATCGGGCGCAGCGCCAGTGCCGAAGCCCCCCGATCCCGCCACGGAGCGGGGGCGTCGCGCGCTCGGCATCGTGGTGAACGTGCTCATCGCCGCGGTGCTCGTCGTCGGTCTGGTGGTGGTGGGCACGGCGACGTTCAACGAAGGGAAGCTCGACCTGCAGTCGCTCACCTCGAGCCTCAAGGCGCTGGTGACGCCCGCCTCGGTCTTCCCCGCCGACGACATCTCGAACGGTCTCTACGACACGAAGATGGGGCGCCCGGTGTTCTTCGTTCGCGGCGTGGTGAAGAACCGCAGCGGCGCGGCGGCGCGGGTGCGGGTGCGCGCCGAGATCCTCGACGGGGCCTCGCTGGTCCGGTCGGCCGAGGTCCTGGCGGGAGCTCCCCCGAGCCCCGAGGAGCTCTTCAGGCTCGGCGACGCCGCGGAGCTGAAGCTGTTGATGGAGCGCACCTCGACGAAGGCCGCCGCCATCGAGGCGGACGCCGAGGCGCCGTTCCTGGTGACGTTCGCGGAGTACCCGCCCGATCTGAAGGCGTTTCGGGTCCGGGTGACGGCGTCGGCCGAGGGGCAGGCGGCTGCGGCAGCGACCCCGTGAGCGCGCCGTGAACGAGCGGGCCTCGACGCTGCTGATCGTTCAACGCCTGGTGGTGCTGTCGGGCGGCGACGAGGTGCGGCGGAAGGCAGCGGCGCGGCTCCTGGCCGAGCTCGACCCGACCGGCGCGACCACGTTGCTCCACGAGGTGCAGGTGCTCGCCCGGCGAGGCCGACGAGACGCCTCCGAGGCGCTGCACGCCTTCACCCGCGCGCTCGAGCTCGAGGCGGGGGCGATCCCCCACGTCGAGCTCCTGCAGCGCGCCGCGGCGCTCTCGGGCGCCGAGACGGTCGAGCTCCTGTTCTCCACCGGCGAGGCGGCGATGGCCTACGACGCGACCGCGGCGGCGCGCGCCGACGCCAAGCTCTTCAACCAGCCGTTGGGGGTGCTCAAGTCCCGCGCCCGCCTCACCCAGAACCCCGACGAGATGGCCCGCTTCGCGGTGGCGTCGAACGCCGCGGTCGTGCGCGAGCTGCTGCGCAACGCGCGGCTCACCGAGGACCTCGTGGTGCGCATCGCGGCCCGGCGACCAGCGCGGCCCGAGCCGTTGGTCGAGATCTGGCGCAGCGAGCGATGGACGACCCGTCCCGCGGTGCGGCGCGCGCTCGCCTTCAACCCCTACCTGCCGGTCGAGGTCGGCGCGCGCATCGTGCCCTTGCTGTCGCGGGCCGAGCTGATCGAGCTGTCGAAGGACACGACCGTGCACGCGAGCCTCAAGGCGCAGGCTCAGGCGCTGCTGTCGGCTGGACGGGCCGGCGACGAGCCGTGAGCGGGCGCCAGTGCGGCTCGACGCGACGAGGGAGGGATGCTCCCGGAGACGTGGACGCCTGGACGACCGCGGCCCTCGGGGCGTGGGGCAGGGCGGTCGAGCGCGAGCCTGAGCTGGTCAGGGCTTGCGGGTGCCGTCGACGACCTGCGCGTCTTCGGTCCCGCGCTCGAGCTTCTTCGTGCCCGACGCGTCCACCAGGTCGTCCCCCTTCGCGGCCTTCTTGAACGAGTAGACGAACTTGCCCAGGGCGTTGCCGAGCTGGCCCATGCGCGAGGCTGAGAAGACGATCACGAGGATCGCCGCGATCATCAGGATCTCGCCGACGCCGAAGGGGCCCATGATCACACCCTCGCTGAAGACGGGGGCTCGCGCAACTTGACGGCGGCGCCCGGGCCGCGCATTCCGGTCGGGTGATGCGCATTCTCGGCCACCGCGGCGCCAGCGCCGACTTCCCGGAGAACACGCTCGAGGCGTTCGAAGAGGCCATGCGGCAGGGCGCCGCCGGCGTCGAGCTGGACGTGATGCGCTGCGCGTCCGGCGAGCTGGTGGTGTGTCACGACGAGCGGCTCGATCGGCTGGCGGGCCTTCACTGGGAGGTGGCGACGACGCCGTGGTGGAAGCTGCGCACCGCCGACGTCGGCAGCCGCCTGGGGTTCGCGCCGGCCCGCATCCCGTTGCTCGACGACGTCTTCGAGGCGCTGCCCGAGACGGCGATCGTCAACGTCGAGCTCAAGTGCGAGACGGTCGATGACGGTGGGCTGGCGGTCGAGGTCGGCGCCCTGATCGAGCGGCGCGGGGTGGCAGACCGCGTCTTCGTGTCCAGCTTCAACCCGCTCTGCCTGGTGCGGCTGGCGAAGGCGTGGCCGGACCTGCAGCGGGGCTTTCTCATCGATCCTGACAAGCCGTGGGCGCCTCAAGCCTGGGGGTGGTTGCCGCTGGTGGCGAAGACGTCGGTGCACCCGCACTGGAGCGCCTGCACCCCGGCCAGGGTGAACGGCTGGCACGAGCGGCACTGGGAGGTGGCGGCGTGGACGGTGGACGACGCCGACGAGGCGCGCAGCCTCCGGGCGATGGGCGTGGAGTGGTTGATCACCAACCGCCCGGCCGCCATGCGCGCGGCGCTCTCAGGCAGGTGAGGCGCTCAGAAGTCGAGCCCGATGGACGCGGTGCCGGCGAACACGCCGGGGATCGATCGGTTCTCGTTGTTGTCCCGGAACGTGGGGAACACCGAGTACGAGGCCTCGATGTTCACCAGCGCGTGCCCGCCGATGAAGCGCAGCCCGCCATAGAAGCGGTTGTGGGTGTTGTTGATCGCGAGGAGCGAGTTGAAGATGTAGTAGTCCTTGAAGAGGTCGGCGTCGGCCTCGGCGCTCGTGCGGCCGGGGCGGAAGTCCACGTTCCCGGTCGAGGCGCCGACGAAGACCAGGCTCCAGCCGGCGTACGGGGTCAGCGTGATCATCCCGGCGATGGCGAACTGCTTGCCGATGCCCAGGTCGAGGCCGCCGGCCGTGAGATCGAAGTCCCGGCTGTTGATGAGCTTGTTGATGAAGCCGCGCACGCCGATGTCAGGCAGGTAGGTGAAGCCTTCGTTGAGCGCCCACTTCAGCTCGAGGCCGCCCATGCCCATGCGGCTCTCGGGGAACCAGGCGGCGCGGGCTCCGACCTCGAACGAGAACGGCAGGCCCTTTCGCAGGTGCACGCTGGGGAACCAGGTCGGTCCGCGGAAGGTGCCGAGCGTCGGGAGCAGCGACGGGCTCACCGCGAAGTACGTCGCGTCAGCGGCGAACGCGAAGGCCGAGTGGCCCAGGGTCTCGGGGGGCGCGCCGTTGATGGACGTCATCACGGCGGCGAACTGGCGGGCGAAGGCGCGGAAGTTTCCGTTCGCCCGTGGGTCGAAGCCGGTGCCGTCGGGCTGGGGGTTGCCGAGCTTCGAGATCTGGAAGTCGTTGGAGAAGCCCTGCGCGAAGGCAGGCGCCGCGGCCAGGAGAGCGAGGCAGGCGAGGCGCATCGACATGGCCCGACGCTACCCGCCGGGGCGCGCCGGGGCAAACAAACGCTGCGTGCAGGAGCTCAGGGCTTGGCCTGGCGGGGCGCCTCGTCGGCGACCTTCTGGGCGACCGCGGGTGGCCTTCGGCGGACGACGATCGTCTTGCGGCTCGCGAAGTCCTGCGTCTCGCGGGCGACGATGGTGACGTAGTTGTTCCCCTCCTTGAGCGGGAACTCGGTGGTGAACTTCAGCTTGTCGCCGTCGTCCGGCGTGCGCCCCTTGAAGAAGACCTTCTGGTCGTTCACCAGCACGTAGACGTCGAGCAGCGTCGGGTCCGTGATGACGCTCGAGAGGGTGAAGGTGGCCGAGTCCACCGCGGTGCCGCCCTGGGCGGAGTCGACGTTGACGCTGATCTGCGCGGGGGCGCGCCACGCCACCGTCTCGAGCTCGGAGGCCTTCGGCGGGGCCGGCTTCTGCCCACGCGCGTCACGCAGGTCCGACACCTTGACGAAGGCGAACCGGCCCTCGCCCCACTCGACACGGGCCATGTTGGCGCCGCGGGCCTGCTCGGCGACGACGGCGCCCTTCGGCAGGCGGGCGACGACGGGGGAGCGGGGGTCGGCGCTCCCGTGGACCTCGGCGCGCTCGGCGATCTTCACCGTCCCCTTGCGGGCCTCGAGCAGGATCGGGGCGCTGCCCTCTGCGGGTACGGGCACCATCAGCTTGTCGGCCAGGAACTCCTCGAGCGGCTCGTCGAGCACGTTGATCCGCAGCCCGAACTCGTCGGCCTTGAGGCCCTTCTTCACGTCGAGGCTGAAGCGCGCCGTCTTCGTCTCTCCGACCTCGAGCTCGCCGAGCTTGAAGCGCCCCTTCTCGATGAAGATGTTCGGGTCGCCCGCGTTGCGGATGATGGTGAAGGTGTCGAGCGCCTTGCCGGTGCCCACGTTGGTCACGTCGAGCAGCAGCGCGACCGACTCGCCCCGCTGCGCCTGGCCGTCCTGGTTGCAGGCCTGGCAGTCATCGACGAGCTGCCACGAGTAGGCGAAGCGCGGGCGGGGCAGCTCGACGAAGTTGAGCTCGCCGGCGAGGGACTCCTGCAGCACGCCCCCGGAGTCGTCCTGGAACTTCACGGTCACCGCGTCGCGCCGTGACATGAGGTCCTTCGGCAGCTTCACGTTCACCGTCCACGAGCGCTTCTCGCCGCTCTTCAGCGCGCCGAAGAGGAACTCGCGGCGATCGAGGTAGCCGTTCTCGCTCTCGATCCACGCGCGGAGGCGCTTCACCGTGTCAGGGCCCTTGTTCTCGGCTGACAGCTCGAGCTGCACGGTCTCGCCAGCGGCGATCTTCCGCTCGACGTTGGGCTTGAGGGTGGACTCGATCGACACCTTCTTCGGCGTCTCGCCGGGCGACCAGTCGACGCCCAGCGCGGTGATCGCGTTGGCGATGCGGGTCTCTTCCTGCGCGCTCTTGTCGGTGACGAACTTCGCGCCGGCCTCGAGCATCTTGTCGCGGCGAACGGCCGGGGCGGCGAGCAGGAAGTCACGCGCGAAGGTGACCTCGAAGTCCTCGCGCACCTCGTCCTGGGACTCCGCGTCGAGCTGATCGTCGAGATCCTCCTCGCTGGGCGAGGCCTCGGTGTCGGTGAGCACGTTCTTCGCCGGAGGGACCTTGCCCTTCGGTGGGGCGCCCTTCGGGTCCTTCTTGTCCTTCTCGTCAGGCTTCGGCGCGGCCGCGACCTTCTCTTTCTCCTCCTTGAGGTACTTCAGCGTCATGGCGGGCTTCTCGCGCACGACGACCTCCTCGCGCTTCCTGGCCGCCTTGTCGTTCGACGGGTTGCCGAAGTGGTGGTCGAGATCGGCCTCGCCCATGGACCGCCGGGGCGCGAAGAGATCGACGCGGTCCTTCGCGACGCGCGTGGGGATGAGCTGGATGTCAGGGGTGATGCCGATCTCCTGAATCGAGAGATCTCCGGGCGTGAGGTACTTGGCGATGGTGAGCTTGAGAGCGCTCTCGTCGGGGAAGTCGTAGAGCACCTGGACCGAGCCCTTGCCGAAGGTCTGCCGGCCGATGATCACGGCGCGGTTCAGGTTCTTGAGCGCGCCGGCGACGATCTCGGAGGCCGAGGCGCTGCCCGCGTTGACGAGCACCGCGACGGGGTAGGCCTCGTCGGTCTCGTCGTCGTGCGCCCGCTTCTCCTCGCGCAGCTTGTCCGAGAGGCCCACGGTGGCGACGATGGTGCCGTTCTTCACGAACAGGTCCGACACCTGAATGGCCTGATCGAGCAGGCCACCCGGGTTGCCGCGCAGGTCGAGGACGACGCCCTTGAGCCCCGCGGCGCTGCCGTTGGCGCGGGCCTGGTTGGCGAGCTCGGTGAGCGCGAGGTCGAGGTCCTTCGTGGTGTTGCCCTGGAAGTTCTTCACGCGCACGTAGCCGACGTTCGACGCGAGCAGCTTCGACTGCACCGAGTCGATGGTGATGAGCGCGCGGGTGAGGGTCATCACCTGCGGCTTGTCCCAGCCCTTGCGGTTGATGGTGATGGTGACGCGCGAGTCCACCGGGCCCCGCAGCTTCCCGACGGCCTCGTTGAGGTCCATGTTGACGGTGGACTCCTCGCCGATGCGGGTGATCTGATCGTCCTTCTTGATGCCGGCGCGGAAGGCCGGCGTCTTGGGCAGCACCTTCACCACCGTGAGGATGCCCTCGCGCATCTGGATGACGAAGCCGAGGCCGCCGAACTCGCCCTTCGTCGACAGCTTCATCTCGCGGTACAGCTCGGGCCGCAGCAGGATGGAGTGCGGGTCGAGGGTGTTCAGCATTCCGTTCACCGCGGCGTACTCGATCTCACGCGTGTCGTCGGTGGGCCGCATGTTGCGCGCGATGAAGTCGAAGACGTCCTTCATGGTGAACGACATGCGCCAGAGGGTGTCCACGTGCGAGATGTCGAACTCCTTCGTCTTGCCGTTGACGTTGAGGCGCACCTTGCCGCTCTCGGCCGAGCCGTCCACCATCACCTCTGGCACCGACTTCTCGACCGCCTCGAGCGCCGCGACCATCATCTCCTTCGGGCGCACGCGCTTGGGATCGACGTAGTTGTCCTTCACGTAGAGGATGACCTTGGTGAGGACGCGGAGCGCCGAGAGCTCGTGAGGCGCTTTCGGGCCGTCGTCGCCGCCGCCACGGCTGGGCGCGGCCTCGACCTCCTTCACCATCGTGAGGGAGAGCGGGGCGCGGTCGTTGCCGGCGAGCGCCCACGCGACGATCAGCGCGGCGACGACGGCGAGCCTACGGAGCATGTGCATGGTTCGAATCTTCCTCGATGAAGCCCTGGTCGGCCTGTCGAATAACCCGTGGAGCCTAATCACCGGGGTGTGCCCCTTCAAGGAAGGCCAACACGCGTCCCCCGACCCACGTTCCCCGCCGAACACACTGGCCGATCGGCTCAGGGCGGGGTGGGCGGAGGCGGCCCCAGCGCCTGGGCGGCGCGCAGCCCGCGGAAGAGCAGGGTGCCCGCGACGACGGCGACCGGCATGAGGAAGAAGTTCAGCACCGGCACCCACAGCATGACGTAGAGGGCGGCCCCGAACCCCAGGGCGAGCGTCAGGCGACGGCGCAGCACCATCACCACCTGTCCGAAGGGGTAGAAGTGGCGCGCCATCGGGTTCGAGAGGTGCTCGATGGCCAGGCAGAACATGCTCCAGGTCGAGCCGGCGACGGCCCAGGCGACGCTGCCCGCGCCGGGGATCAGGTTGAGCGGGAGCAGCACCGCGATGCCGAGGAGCTGGGTGGCGAGGCGCAACAGCGTGTGGCCGATGGAGTGCACGGTGCCGCTCACCATGCGGGAGCCCGAGAAGGGCGGGGCGGTGAAGTCGCCGCAGCGCTCCTCGGTCGTCTCGGAGATCGGATCCTGCAGCGGGGCCAGCAGGAGGTTCGGCGCGGTGAGGGCGCTGATGAACCAGGTGAGGCTGAAGATCAGGAAGCCGACGAGGGCCGAGACGACCGAGCGCCACGAGCCCGAGCCGAGGAGCGCTTCAGCCCACGCGAACGAGCGGCTCCACCAGAACAGGCCCAGCCCGACGAGCGCCGCCGCCGTCACGAGCCCCGAGGCGAGCGAGAGCGCGATCAGCTTCGGCGACGACACCATCACCCGCACCGCACGGAAGGGCAGCATCAGGCCGCGAAAGAAGTCGCCGAGCGTGGCCTGCGCGGGCAGCTGGGGAACGGGCGTCATGAATTGCCGAGCACCTGAGTGGCGGAACGTTATAGAGCCGCGGGCATTGCATGTCGCTCGACGCGCGCCAGACGGACGTCCAGCCGCTGACCTCGGTGGAGGCGCTCGAGGCCTCCTTCCGCTCGGCGGAGCGGCGCGACTCGGCCGGCCTCATCGGCCTCGAGCACGAGAAGCTGCTCTTCAGCGCGGCTGGCACGGGCGCGGTGCCCTACGAGGGGGCGCAGGGGGTCGGGGCGCTGCTCAACGCCTTCGAAGGTGATGGCTGGGCGCCCTATCGCGAGGCGCCGGGGCTGCCGGTCATCGCGTTGACGAAGGGCTCGACGACGATCTCCCTCGAGCCGGGTGGGCAGTTCGAGCTCTCGGGGGCACCCCACGCGACCGCGCGCGCGGCGCACGACGAGAACCAGGCCCACCTCGCCCGGCTCCGGGTGCACGCGGCGGCCGTCGGCCAGCGGGTAGTGGCGCTCGGGTATCGCCCGTTCCAGTCCCTCACCCAGATGCCGTGGATGCCGAAGTCACGCTACGGGGCGATGCAGCAGACGCTGGGCCGGGCCGGCTCGCACGCGCTGCACATGATGCTGATGACGGCGACGGGCCAGGTGTCGCTCGACTGGCGGGACGAGGCCGACTGCGCGAAGAAGCTCACCGCCTCGGCGCGCATGACGCCGGTGACGGTCGCGCTCTTCGCCAACAGCCCCATCGTCGAGGGAGCGTTCAGCGGCTTCCAGTCGTTCCGCAGCCGCGTCTGGAACGACGTCGATGCTGCTCGGTGTGGCACCCCGACCTTCTTCGTCGACGGCACGTTCTCGTACCGGCGGTACGTCGAGTGGGCGCTCGCGGCGCCGCTGCTCTTCCTGCGCCGTGGCGGCCAGTACCTGACGCCGAAGCTCACCTTCGGGCAGCTGCTGGCGAAGGGCTTCGAGGGCCAGCCGGCGCTCGAGAGCGACTGGGTCGATCACCTCTCGACGTTGTTCCCCGAGGTGCGCATCAAGCGCGTGCTCGAGATCCGGTCGGCGGACGCCAACGACGGGCCGATGACGGGCGCGCTGGCGGCGCTGCTGCGTGGCCTCTTGTACGAGCCGCGCGCCCTCGACGAGCTGACCCAGGCGACGAAGCGCGTCACGCCGCAGGTGCACCGCGCGCTCCACCTCGCGGCGCAGCGTGACGGCATGAGGGCCGTCGCCGAGGGAGTGGCCGTGAAGGAGCTCGCGAAGGAGATCGTCGCCATCGCGAAGGCCGGGCTCACGCGCCTCGATCCTTCCGACGCGCCCCTGCTGGCGCCGCTCGAGGCGATCGTCTCACGCGGCGCCTCTCCGGCCGAGGCGGTGCTCGAGGCGTGGCGGACCCGCGCCTCAGACGAGGCCTTCCTGGCGCGCTTCACCCTCTGAGAACACGACGGCCAGCACCACCGTGGCGGCGGAGCTGGCCGGAGACTTCGCGCGTCGCGTGCCGGCCTACTTCATCGCGCCCTTGACGCGGTCGAGGTTCCAGCTGTCCGGGCCGTAGCGCCCGAGGATGGTCTTCGACGCGTCGATGAGGAAGGGGCCCTTGTTGCCGGGCTTGAGGGAGTACGAGCCGACGGGCTTCTCGACGATCAGCTCGGCGGCCTTCTCGCCCTTGAGCACGTTGGTGATCGTCAGCTTCACCGTCTGCGAGGCGGCCTTCCAGCCCACGCTCGTCGCGCCGGGCTTGGCGTTGGGCGGCGGGGGCGGCGTGGGGCCGGTCGAGAGCACCTCCTTCACCTCGGCCTCCACCACCCAGGCTGCGTTCGGCATCACTTCTTCGATTGGTTCAGGAGGCTTCGCCATGGGGCACGCTCAGTTCGTGTACATCAGGTTCTGGTACAGCTTGCCGAACTCCTGCAGCTTCAGCTTGAAGATGCCGTCGTTGGCGCCGTTCCCCGAGGGCTCGGACTCGCCCCAGGGGTTGCGGATGATGACGTACTTCTCGGTGCCGGTCTGCTCGTAGCCGAGGATCGAGTAGGCGTGATCGCCGTAGACGCCGGTGTTGGCGTAGCGCTCGTCATGGTAGGTGCCTGCGGCGACGGGCTGCTTGTTGTCGATCGACCGCTTGATGGTCTCGAAGACGCGATCGAGGTTGCCCGACGAGATGTACATGTCCTGGCCGTCCTTGCCGACGACGGCCTCGAAGACGTCCGAGGCGTGCCCGCCATTGCCGATCTCGTTGTAGCTGCCCTTCCACTGGGCGTAGGCCTTCTCGACGAGCGGGTACCAGAGCTCCATCTTCTTCGGGTCTGAGCTGTTCGAGCTGCGGCCGTAGAGCGGCCCGCCGTACGAGCGCGCCCAGAGATCGCCGTCCACCTTGACGGGCACGTCCTTGAAGCGACCGCTCGACCAGTCCTTCTGCTTGAAGGTGACCGTGTAGGTCCCGTCGCCGTTGTCTTTCACCATCTTGTTGATGACGTCGGGGTTCTGCTTCGCGATCGCGGCGATGGCGGCAGGGAAGTAGCAGTTGCCGATCTGGCCCTGCTGAACGTCTTCGGGCTTCGCGCCGTCCACGAAGAGCGGGCCCGTGAAGTTGACCTTGCTGAAGCGCGGCTTGCCCGCCGAGTCGAGCTCGTCGGCGTGCAGCGCGGGATCGGGGATGAGATCGGTGTTCGCTGGCGCACCGCCCGGCACGGTCACGTTCCCGACTGTCTCGGTGAAGCTGGTGTTGTTCGTCCCGTCGCTGGCGGCGACCGAGAAGGAGTCGCCGGGCTTGCCGTTCAGCTTGAAGGTGTCTGGGAACCCACCGCTCTCGGTGATGGTGACGCGGGCCTTCTCGCCGGTGCGCTTGTTGGTGAACTCGAGCTGGGCGCCGGGCTCGGACACCTGGCGGCTCGCGTTGATGTTCGAGACCGAGACCTTGCCTCCGCCCGCGTCCGTGAGGCCGATGCGGAAGAGCGCGACGGTGGCGTTGTTGGTGTCCTTGTTCGCGAGCCCGGTGGCCTTCACCGTGAGCCAGTCAGAGGTCGAGCCGTCGGCGTACCGGGCGCGCATGCGAATGAGGTCACCTTCACGCATGGCCTGATCACCGGTCAGCTTCGCCATGTTGAACTGCCCGTTCGCGTCGGCCTTGCCGATGATGGCTGTGTCGTCCATGCGAAGGCGGCCGCCGGGCGCGGTCGAGATGTTGATGGCCTCGATGGTGGCGCCGGCCTTCGTCGTGCCCGACAGGCCGTTCTTCTGATCGCCGGAGATCTTGAGCCCGTCGGTGCCCGGTGGAGGAGGCGGGGGCGGCTGGGGCGCGCTCCGATCGAGCACGGCCTCGAGGAACTGACGGGCGGACGGCTCGAGCGGCACGCTGCCCTGGTCGAGGATCGCCGCGAGGTCCTTCTTCTCGTTCGCCGTCATGCCGCCCTTGACGAGCGCGATCTGCTGATCGCGCGTCATGCCGGGCTTCTTGAGCTCGTTGGCGACCTTCGTCGACGACCAGCCGCGGTTCCCATCGCCGACCAGCGCGACGAGCTGCAGCACCTGGTCCTGGCCGAGCTTGAGGTTCGGGTTGGTCCGCTTCTGCGCCTCGAAGTTCGTGTACAGCGAGCCCAGCTTCGTGTCGTTGAACCTGATCGGCATGGAACTCCCCTTTGGGTGACGTCGGCGGGCGATGAAAGCAGGTGTGAAAAGAAAGACGGAGAAAACCGACGCCTACATTGTCGGACAAAGGCCTACGCGGTTGTCTGAGGCGCTAACCACCCGGTTTTCAATCGGTTGGAGTCGTCAGAAACTCATAGGTGGGCCGATTCCGCTGTGGCAGTTTCCGGCGCCATGAACGTCAAGCGCGACACGTCCGTGGCGACCTTCCTCCGCAGCGTTCCCGTCTTCCACGATCTGAAGGGGGCGAGCCTCGACATCCTCTTCGACTTCCTCGAGGAGCAGACGTGGGCGCCAGGCGATCACATCTTCAACGAGGGTGAGCTCGGCAGGACGATGTACGTGATCCGCGACGGCGAGGTCGAGGTGGCGCGGCGCTCGACGCGTGGCAACCAGGTGCCCATCGTGCGGCTCGGCCCCGGCGAGACGTTCGGAGAGATGACGCTGGTCGAGCTGCAGCCGCGCAGCGCCACGTGCATCGTGAAGAAGAAGGCGACGACGTACGCGCTGACGAACCTCGATCTCTGGAACCTCTACAAGGCCGACAACTACGCCTACATCATCATCCTGCAGAACATCTGCCGCATGCTCTCGCGGCGTTTGCGCAAGGCAGACAGCCGCATCGTCGAGTTCCTCGACATGCTCGACGAGGTGGGCAGCGCCCGGGCGAAGAAGCCGAAGGCGAAGAAGAAGTAGCCGATGTTCACGGGCCTGGTGCAGGACGTCGGCACCGTCGAGCGCGTCACCGCGGGTCCCGTGACGGACGTGTGGATCGGCGCTCACTTCGAGCCGGCCGACTTCAAGCACGGCGAGTCCATCAGCTGCGACGGCGTCTGCCTCACGGTGGTGGAGTCGAGAGCGAGCTCCTTTCGCGTGCAGGCGGCGCCCGAGACCCTGGCCCGCACCACCTTGTCGGCCTGGAGCGCGGGCACGCGGGTGAACCTCGAGAAGGCGCTGCGGGTGGGCGACCGCCTCGGCGGGCACTGGGTGCAGGGGCACGTCGACGGCGTCGGCGAGGTGCTCGCGGTGGCGCCGGACCAGGGCTCGTGGCGGCTCTCGGTCTCGCTGCCGGCGGCGCTCGCGCCGTTCTTCGTCGAGAAGGGCTCGGTCTGCATCGACGGGGTCTCGCTCACCCTGACCCACGTGGACGCCGCGTCCTTCGGGGTGATGCTGATCCCCGAGACGTGGGCGAAGACGGCGCTGTCGACGAAGCGCCCCGGAGCGAAGGTGAACCTCGAGGCCGACATCGTGGGCAAGTTCGTCGCGAAGATGATCGGCCGTCGCGGGGGACTCACGGAAGAGCAGCTCAGGCTCGCGGGCTTCACATCGTCGTGACGTCGATGCCCGCCCAGGCGGCGGCGAGCGCGGCGCGCGGGTCGTTCTCATCCACTGACCAGGCGGCGCGGGGTTCGCGCTTCACCATCAGCCGCGCGCGTGTGACGTCGGGCGGCACCACCCGGCGCAGGTCGATCAGCGCCCGCCATCCGAGGTTCTGCAGCGTCAACGTGGTGGCGCCGGCCTCGCGAACCAGCTCGAAGGTGCCCGCGCAGGTGACCCGCTCGAAGGGTACGTGAGGCCACACGCGCGCGACGTCCTGAAACAGGGCTGCGTCGCCGAAGGTCGCGGCCGAGAGGTGCACTTCGGTGATCGACGGGCGGCGGGCGAGCAGCTCGAGCGCCTTGCCCGGGCTCAGCGGCGTCGAGCCCGAGGGCTCCTGCGAGTGTCGAAGGAACTGGCGGGTCGGAGGCGCCCAGTCGGCGAGGCGGAAGGACACGCTCTGCAGTCCCTCGAAGGTGCTGGCGGAGACCAGCTGCGTCAGGCGCGGCCACGTCGGGACGAAGGCCAGCCTCAGTCGTCGGAGTCGGCCTGGCACGGCATGCTCGGCGAGGGCGAGGAAGGTCGGCTCGCTGCGAACCGTGAGCGTGTCGAGCGCGCAGAAGCGGGGCGCGCTGGCGACTCTCACGAGGGCCTGTTCGTCTCCCTGCGAGTCAAGGCGCTGCAGGGTGGCGGCCATCGGCGAGGCGAGGAGCTGGTCGAGCTGCGCCGCCTTCAGCCCGGGCCGGATCGATGCGGACACCGGGAAGCCGTTCTCGAGCTCGAGCTCGGTGAGGCAGCTCTCCAGCCCGGCCATCCACTCGTGCCGGTGGCGACGCCAGAGCTCCTCGGCCCGTTGCCGCATCGGCCCCGAGCCCTGGCGAGCGGCGATCAGGAACTGGAGCACGAGGAACTCGCCGCGCGGATCGCCGCGCTCGAGCAGCAGATCGGCCAGCACCCGGCGGCGCCCCTCGTCGAGGGGGCCTTCGGCGACCGCGGCGATCGCGGCGTCCACTTCGGGGTCCGGCGCCTTTGCCGTCATCGCGTTCGCCCCGCAGCGTAGCCGCGCGGGTGGCCTCGCTGTGCGCCCAATGACGATGGTCCGGCAGGGTTCTCGTTGGGATCGGGTGGCCGGTGTGGAGTCGTCCGCCTGTTGCACTCGCGCAGGCTCGTGGGCTCGCGTCGTGCGCGTCGTAGCAGTCGTCGCACTTCATCTGCTCGCGGTGCACGACCGTCTGGTGAAGGGGGATTCGAGGGACCCGCGAGACGGGCCGCGTCAAGAGTGGCCCGCTTCCAGTCCAGGACGCTGGTGGTCGCCGCACCGGTTGGCCGTTGGGCTCGTGCCTTTCGCGAGCGCCTTCCGGGTCCTGTCTTCTCTGGGTGCGTTGGGTCGAGCGCCGACCGCGGTAGGCTGCGACAGCACGACCGGGCGGGACCGCCTGGTCGGGAGGTTCGAGACCCTGGGCTTCGACGCTGATCGGTCGCGCGCGGTGATCCGCTCAGTGACGGCGGTGACGTCAGTGCCCCTGGTGCCCGAGGTGAAGCTGCACCTGCTGTCCCCGGAGCATCCGCTCTGGACAGCGAGCGAGGACGAGGCAGCGCGACACGGGCTCGAGGCGCCGTACTGGGCGTTCGCGTGGCCGGGAGGACAGGCGCTGGCCCGCTGGGTGCTGGATCACCCGGCGCTGGTGCGCGGGCGTCGCGTGCTCGACGTCGGGAGCGGAGGGGCGATCGAGGGGCTCGCTGCGGTGCACGCAGGTGCCGCCGCGGTGCTGTGCGCCGATGTCGATCCGGTCGCGTGCTGCTGCGCGGGGCTCAACGCGGCGCTCAACGGCTGGGCGGTCGAGGTGCTCGTGGCCGATGTGCTGACCCTCGCTCCGGCCAGCCTCGCCTGTGACGTCGTGCTCGTGGGCGATCTGAGCTTCGACGAGGCGATCACCGCGCGACTCGTGCCGTGGCTGCGCGCGCATCGGGCGCTCGGCCGGACAGTGCTCGTGGGGGACGCGGGCCGGGTCCCCCTGGCGGCTGACTTCGTCGAGCTGGGCGCCCACCCCGCACCCTTCGATGGCAACCCCGCGGGCTCGGCGTCATGGCGCATCTCGATTCGTGGCCTGGCGCCTTGAGCGGCCAGCCCTCACCGCCTTCTCGAGGGGCCGCGTCGCTTCGTGCCCGTCGCGGCTCGCTTCCCGACGCGGGCGGGCGCCTTCGCAGGTGACCTGGTGCGGCGAGGGTTCGCTTTGCCGAGCTTCTTCGGCGGCACCTGCGCGTGGGCCCGCTTCGCCCACGCGGCGAACAGCTCAGGGTCGTCGAAGAACGACTCGGGCACGACGATCCACTCCTGCATCGTCATCGGCTTCGCCTTGCCGGTGTACGTCCACGGGTGGCCGCCGAGGCTGATGAGCTCGGTGCGCTCGGGGCCGGCGACGAGCTTCAGCATGACCTCGGTGTCCGAGAGGATGCCCGCGAACATGCCGCCGTTCGGCGCGAAGAAACCGTGGCCTCCGAACATCTTCCGGGCCGTGTAGGGCAGCCCGAGGCAGGCGTCGCTCAGCAGGTCGAGCGTGGTGGACATGTCAGCCGGCGAGGAACTCGATCAGATCGAGCTTGGTGACGATGGCGACGATCTTCTGCCCGTCGCGCACGACCGCCACGTTGTCCTGGCCGAAGACCTGCCGCAGCTGGGGGATCGTCGTCTCCTTCGTGACGACGCCGTCGAGCGGCGCGACCAGCGAGTCGATGGGGTCGTTCTTCTTCGCGTTCCCGTTCACCAGCCCGTTGAGCAGGTCGTACTCGTGGATCATGCCGAGCGCAGAGCCGTCTTCCTTCAGCACCGGCATCTGAGAGAAGCCGTGCCGCTTCATCTCGTCGATCACCTGGCCCACCTTCTCGCCCCGCGTCGCCGTCACCAGGGTCTGCGGCTTCTTCGCGAGGATCTCGCCGACGGTGCCCGGGCCCTTCTCTTCGAGGAAGCCGTTGTCCTTCATCCACTCGTCGGAGAAGTACTTCGAGACGTACGAGTTCCCCGAGTCGGGGAGGATCACGACGATCGTCTTGCCCTTGCCGACCTCGCGCGCGAGCTCGACGGCCACGTGCACCGCAGCGCCCGAGGAGCCACCTGCGAAGATCCCCTCTTCCCGCGCGAGGCGGCGCGCCATCACGAAGCTCTGGCGATCGTCCACCTGGCGCACCTGATCGACGACCTTGAAGTCCATGGCGCCGCACACCATGTCTTCGCCGATGCCCTCGACCTTGTAGACGTGCGCCTCGCCCACCTTCCCGGTCTTGAAGTAGCCCGTGTAGATGGAGCCGATCGGATCGACGCCGACGTTCTGCACCTTCGCGTTCTTCTCTTTGAAGTACTTGCCCGCGCCGCTCATCGTCCCGCCGGTGCCGAGGCCCGAGACGAAGTAGTCCATCTTCCCGTCGAGCTGGTCCCAGATCTCGGGGCCCGTGGAGCGGTAGTGCGCCTCGATGTTGTCCGGCGTGTGGTACTGGTTCGGGTAGAACGAGTTCGGCGTCTCCTTCACGATGCGCTTGGCGGTCTCGTAGTAGCTGCGCGGATCATCGGCCGGCACGTTCGTCGGCGTCACCACCACCTGCGCGCCCATGCCCTTGAGCCGGTTGATCTTCTCGGACGACATCTTGTCCGGCATCGTGAAGATGCAGCGGTAGCCCCGCACCGCCGCGACCATCGCCAGGCCGAAGCCGGTGTTGCCCGAGGTGTTCTCGACGATGGTGCCGCCCGGCTTGAGGCGCCCGTCCTTCTCGGCCTTGTCCACGATGTGCACGGCCATGCGGTCCTTCACCGCGCCGCCGGGGTTCATGAACTCGAGCTTCACGTACACCGTCGCGTCGTTCGGGCCGACGAGGTGGTTCAGCTTGACGAGCGGGGTGTGACCGATGGCCTCGAGGACGTTGTCGTAGACGCGCTTCATGGGAAGGCGCGTATAGCGAATCTGCGCCCGGGCGGATCAGCGATCGTCTGGCTCAGCGATCGTCCGACAGGTTGTCCATCGTCTTGCCCTTGCGGCTGATGACGGCGGTGAGGCCCTGCTGTTGGTCGGCGGCGTCGCGCACGACGTGGGCCAGGGCGCCGATCTCGCGGATCCACTCGTTGGCGCGAGGCCCGAGCCCCGAGAAGCTGACGGCGAGCAGCGGGGGTTCGCGCGTGCGGCCGAGCCAGAAGTCGAGCACCTCGTGCTTCTCGGGCGCCGAGACCGGGCGCAGCCGTCGCGACTCGCGATCGAGCAGGTTGTTGAGCGCCGAGGGCATTCGCGCTGCCCACTCGCTCACGGTGATCATCGGGCGCCACGCCCAGTCGGCCCGGGCGATGCCGGCCTTCGGGTTGTAGATGCCGTTGCCTTCGGTCGTCAGCACCTGATCGGGCGGGAAGCTGGGCACCGGATCCCACGTGCCGGTGAGCAGCGTCGCCAGGCCGAACTTCTTCCGGGGGGCGCCCCAGAACGCGTGGCGGAACTGCTCGGCCTTCTCGTCGTCCGAGTAGGGGTACTGCGGGTCTTCCAGCATCAGCGCGAGGTGAAACGTCTCTTCCCAGGGCCCCGCGTAGCCCATGTACTGCTGCGAGATGACCCAGCCGTCGCTGTCCTTGAACCACTCGTGGAACAGCAGGCGATAGATCGCCTCGCTCCACCGATCATCGGTGAGCCCGAAGAACGAACCGTCGGCCGAGTGCTCGAGCACCAGCTCGAGCAACACCCGCGTGCTCTCGTCGTTGAGGTGCCGCAGGAGGTGTTCGATCGCCGGCACCGCATCGACGACGCCGAGCTCGAACGCGGGGAAGACCACTTCACGAAGGAACTGATCGTTGATGGGGCGAAGGACGACTTCCATGAACCCGCGCGAGCCTAGAGGAGGGACCCTGGCTCGTCATGCGACGAGTGGACGGGAGGTGTGGGGTGAGGTGGGGCCCGCTCAGGCCTTCGCGTCTTCCTGCAGGAGCAGCGCGTGCACCGCCTGCGCGTCGCTCGCGGCGAGAATGCTGTCCTTCAGCACCTCGGAGCGGAACAGCCGCGACAGGCGTGAGAGCGCCTTGAGGTGCAGGCCGGCCGAGTTCTCGGGCGCCACCAGCGCGAAGAAGAACTGCGAGGGCCGGCCGTCGCGCGCCTCGAAGTCCACGCCCTGCCGCGAGACCCCGAAGCAGGCGATGAGCGTCGGCAGCTCGGCGAGCCGCCCGTGTGGAATCGCGACGCCCTTCTCCATGCCCGTCGAGCCCAGCTTCTCCCGCTCTTCGAGCACCTGAAGGAACCGCGCCTCGGTCACCTGCGGGTGGGCGCGCGCGAGCGCCTGGGCGAGCTGTTGCAGGACCTCGACCTTCGTGGAGGCGGTGAGCGCGGGAGTGACAGCCTCGACCTTGAGCAGCTCCGCGATGCGCATCGGCGGGGCAGATAGCCGAGCCGCATGGGGGCCTGCAAGCAGCGGCGTCGCCATTCTCGTGCGTCCTCGTGAGCCCGCGTGTAGCCTCACGGTTCCCGTGGCGCAGCAGACGGTCTCCCTCTTCGTCGTTCTGGTGGTCGCGTCGTGCGCGCATGAGCGCCCGCGGGTCTCGAGCCCCCCGCCCGGTGACGCTCCCGCGGCGAGCCTGTCCACCCCACAGGTCTCGGCTCCCTCGGCCCCTCCGCGGGAGGACCAGCTGCTCGCTGCCATGTCGCTCGAGCAGAAGGTGGGCCAGGTGATGCTCGTGGGGTTTCCGGGCTTCGCCGTCGACGACTCGGTCGCCGCCCTGCTGCAGCAGCGACACGTCGGCGGCGTCGTGCTCTTCAAGCGCAACATCGACACCGCCGAGCAGGTGGCCCGATTGAACGACGAGCTGCGCGCGCTCTTCGAGGGCGGCGTGCCTCCCTTCATTGCGGTGGATCAAGAAGGCGGCAACGTGGTGCGGCTGTCGGATCGCAACGTCGTGTTGCCCGGGAACATGGTGTTGGGCGCCACCCGTGACGCCCAGCTCGCCTACGAGGCCGGGCGCGCGCAGGGTGAGGATCTGCGGCGCCTGGGCTTCAACATGAACCTCGCGCCCGTGCTCGACGTGAACTCGAACCCACGGAACCCCGTCATCGGCATCCGCTCCTTCAGTGACGACGTGGCGCTGGTGAGCGCGCTGGGGGTGCAGTTCGTTCGCGGCCAGCAGGCCGCCCGCGTGGTGACGGTGGCCAAGCACTTTCCGGGGCACGGCGCCGCTGACACGGACTCGCACCACGCGCTGCCGGTGGTGAACGCGCCCGAGGCCGTGCTTCGCCACCAGCTCGCGCCCTTCGTCGCGGCGATGCACGCCGGCCTCGACGGCATGATGACGGCGCACATCGCCACGCCGACGCTCACCAACGGCGATGCGACCCCGGCGACGCTCTCCCGGCACCTGTTGGGCAACGTGCTGCGGGACGAGCTCGGCTTCGGCGGGCTGGTCGTGACTGACGAGCTCGAGATGGACGCGATCGACGCGCGCTACGGCGTCGGTCCAGCGGCGGTGCTGGCGGTGAACGCCGGCGCCGACATGGTGATGGTGCCCTGGCGCGCCGAGAAGGTGGACGAGGTGCGCGAGGCCCTCCTCGAGGCAGCCCGAACGGGAGAGCTGCCCGGCTCGCGCCTCGACGAGGCCGTGCGCCGGGTGCTGAAGGCCAAGCTGGCCCGGGGTGTGTTCGAGCCGCTGGCTCCCCGCGCCGAGCGGCTCGCGGGCCTGGGCATGGATCACGACGTCGTCACGCGCATCGCGAGCGCGGGCGTCACGCTGCTGAAGACGGACCGCCGGGTGTTCCCGCTCCCTGCGGGCAAGAAGGTGGCCGTCATCACCGCCGAGGCCGCCCTCTCGCGCGAGCTCACCGCGCGGGTGCCCGGCGCGACGTCCCTGGTGGTGCCTGCGTGGCCGAGGCCGACCCAACGCGCCGAGCTCAAGCGGCAGGCGAAGACGCTCGCCGAGGGCGCCGACGTGGTGGTGGTGGGGGTGGTGAACTCGCACCAGAGCGAGCTGGTGGCCCTCGCCCAGCTCTCCGGAAAGCCCGTGGTGGCGGTGGTGATGGGCGCGCCGTACCTGGGCGTTCAGCTCCCCGGCGCCTCGGTCGTGTTGACCGTCTACTCGTACCGCGAGTCCACCGCGGAGGCCGCCGCGAAGGCGCTGGTGGGCTCGCTGCGGCCGTCAGGCCGGCTCCCGGTCGCGTTGCCGCGAATGCCGTTCGGCTTCGGGCTCGACGTGAGCGGTCGTCGCCTGCCCGAAGCCGTTCAAGCGTCCACCACCTCGGAGGCCGTGGTGAGCCCCGGCCAGCCGTGACGAGCGGGGTGAGCGCGCCGACCCGGGCCAGCGCGCGACCCGCGGGTGAGCTCAGCCGACCAGCGACTTCCGCTCGACCCCCGACGCTTCGATGAGGCCGAACGTGGTGTCCTTGCGGCGATAGACGACGTTCATCTCCATCGTGGTGCTGTTGGTGAAGACGTAGAAGTCGTTGTTGATGAGGTCCATCTGCATGATGGCCTCTTCGACGGACATGGGGCGCGCGAGGAACTCGTTCTTCTTGATGATCTTCGGCGACTGGTCGCTGGCCTCTTCAGCGGCCGGCTCGAAGATCTGGTGGCGCCACTTCATCTTCTGCACCACCTCCTGGTTGTGGTGCTGGCGATCGCGGCCGTGCCGCTCCTTGAGCCGCTCCTTGTAGCGCTTGAGCTGCCGCTCGATCTTGTCCATCGCGAGATCGATCGACGCGTACATGTCCTGGCTGCGCTCCTTGCCACGCAGCATGTAGGGGCCGGAGTGGATCGTGATGTCCGCCTGGTGGTGGTGCTTCTCGACCGACAGCACGACGTGCGCCTCGCTGGCCTGATCGAGGTACTTGTCCACCCGCTCCACCTTCTCCTGCGCGTAGGCCTTGAGCGAATCGATGGGATCGACGTGCCGGAAGGTGATGTTCATCTGCATGCGGTACTTCCTCCGTGTGGGAAAGTCAGGTGAACGGCTGGATGAGCTGCTGATTCCACGCCAGCCGCCCCGCAAACGCAACGAGAGTCGGCGAACCGCCGCGCACCCGAGGCCGGGGTTCGGACGTCCCACGGGCATCAGAGGAACTGCTCGCGAGCGCGCCCGCCATCACGCCTGGGCGCGGGCGACCCAGGTGCGAATGATGCTGCGCTGGTGCTCCCCGAGGTCGAGCATCTTCACCCCGAAGCCGACGGTGGGGGTGACGCCGATGACCCGACCGGTCGCGTGGATCTGGGTGACGTGACCCTCGAACGACAGCGTCACCTCGACGGGCGTCCCCACCATGACGCGCTCCGCGGACACCACGAAGAGGGCGTCGTGTTTCCAGCTCGACTCGGCATCCATGGTGAACGGCCGTGCGTCGCCGCGGGGCAGCGACAGCTTCACGTGGATCATCCCGCCGCGCCAGGTGACGACGGCGGCGCTGGTGGGGGCGGGTGGGGCGCGGGGCGCGATCGCGGGCGGGGCGGTGCGGCTCTTCTTCTCGAACTCCACCATGCGCTCGGCGAGCACCAGGAACGCGTCTTCGCAGGCGAGCCGCAGCTCGGGCGTGGCCTCGGGGGGCAGCCGGCTGGGCAGGTAGCGGTGAACGAGGGCGAAGAAGGCCGCGCGCGCCGCCTCCTTCGAGGCCGTGGGCGGGACCCGCAGCACCTCGTGCGTCGCGCGATCCTTGATGGAGTCGAGCCAGTCGCGGATCTGCCGGGTGGCGTCGTACTGCGCGCGGGCCACCTCGTCGCCCTGCGGCGGAGCCAGCGCCGCCTGGATCTCGGGCACCTCTCGCAGGGGCACGAACTGCTTGCCGTCGCGAGAGACGGCGCGCACGTCGTTCAGCTTGCCGCGCATCGCGAGATCGCGAACCACCTCGAGGTTCACCGGCCCCAGGACCCGCGCTTCGCTGTCCGCCAGCCAGTACTGAGCGCTCATGCCTGGCTCTCGGCCGCTTCGAGCGCGGCCCGCACGACGTTCTGGACGTCGAGGGGGTGAAAGGGCTTGGACAGGAAGCCGTGGGCGCCGTCTTTGAGCGCCTGCTGCACGAGGGACTCGGTGTCGAGGCTCGAGACGACCACCACCCGCATCGCCAGCTTGCGCCCCTGCAGCGTCTTCAGCAGATCGAGCCCGCTCTTCCCGGGCATCACCAGGTCGAGCAGCAGCACCGCAGGCACCTTCTGATCGATGGCCGCCAGCGCCGCGTCGCCCGAGTCCGCTTCGCGCACGGCGCACGGTACGTCAGCCAACGCGTCCTTCAGCATCGCGCGCAGCAGGCGATCGTCATCGACGATCAGCACGTCAGGCATGGACATCGCTCGACTCCCCCACGGACTGGCCGCGTCCGCAACTTTCACGGCGCTTCACGTCAGAAGTACTTCTTGCGCTTCGAGGAAGGCAGCACCCCGAGCACCTCGCGGTACTTGGCGACGGTGCGCCGCGCGATCTCGATGCCCTGCGCCTTCAGCAGCTCGACGATCTTCTGATCGGAGTACGGGTTCTTCGGATCTTCCTGGCCCACGATCTGCTTGATGTGGTTCTTCACCGCCTCGCTGGCGATGTCGTCGCCGCCGGTGCGGGCGATGGACGAGTTGAAGAAGTACTTCAGCTCGAAGATGCCTTGCGGCGTGTGCACGTACTTCGCGGTGGTGACGCGCGAGACGGTGGACTCGTGCATGCCGATGTCCTCGGCCACGTCGCGGAGGATGAGCGGCTTGAGGTGCGCGATGCCGCGGTCGAAGAAGTCGCGCTGGAACTTCACGATGCTCTCGGTCACCTTGTGAATGGTGCGCTGGCGCTGGTGGATCGAGCGGATGAGCCACATCGCCGAGCGGAGCTTCTCCTGGACGAACTCCTTGGTCTGGCCCGAGGGCAGCCGGCCGCCCTTGAGCGCCTGCGCGTACGCGCCCGAGATGCGCAGCTTCGACAGGCCGTCGTCGTTGAGCACCACCGTGTACTCTTCGCCCATCTTGTACACGTAGACGTCGGGGGTGATGTACTGCGCGTCGTCGCCCGAGAAGTTCCGCCCCGGCTTGGGGTCGAGCCGGCTGAGCAGCTTCGCCGCCGTCACCACCTCTTCGAGGGTGACCCGCAGGTCGCGCGCGATGGCCGGGTAGTTCTTCGACTCCAGCAGCTTCATGTGCTTCTTGAGGATCGTCCCCAGCAGCGCCGCGTGCGGGTCGTGCAGGCCCTGTAGCTGCACCAGCAGGCACTCCTGCAGATCGCGGCTCGCGCACCCCTTGGGATCGAGCTGCTGGATCTTCTTGAGCACGCGCTCAGCCAGGCGCACGTCGACGTCGGCCTCGTTCGCCAGCCGGATCAGCGGATCGCCCTCGACGTCGGCGAGCTTGAGGTACCCGTCATCGTCGAGGTTGCCGATGATCAGCTCGGCGATGCGGGCCTCGGCGTCGTTGACCCGCACGCCCGAGAGCTGCTCATGCAGGTGATCGACCAGATCCTCCTTCTTCACCATGTTGGCTTCGAAGGACGGCAGGTCTTCCAGATCGACGTTGCCCTTGTTCGACGGCGTGGTGGGCTCGTTGAACTGGTAGCTGTTGAGGTACTGATCCCAGTCGATGTCCTCGCCCGGCCCCTTCTCGGGGGTCACCTCCTGGGCCTTCTCGGGCACCGGAGCCTCGTAGTCCGCCCGCTGCTCGCTGGTGTCGGCCTCGAGCGACGCCTCACCGGGCGCCTTGTCCGCCATGTCGCCTTCGACCGTCTCGTCAGGCGTCTCGAGGAGCGGGTTCTGCTCCATCTCCTCCCGCACCTGCTCGATCAGCTCCATGCGCGAGAGCTGCAGCAGCTTGATCGCCTGCTGGAGCTGCGGCGTCATCACCAGCGACTGTGACATCTTGAGGCTCTGCTTCAGCTCCATGCCCATTGTGCCGTCCCCGGTGAGGTCAAAACCCGTGCCAAAGGTATTGGACCTCGCCCGTCCAGACAACCGCCTCCAGAAAAGAGACGGAACGTCAATTGGTTACGGCTCTCGCTGGCGTCTGGCATCGACCGTGCTTCGAGCCGTGGGCCCGAAGACTGCACGTCACGTGAGGGTGAAGTTCTCGCCCAGGTAGACGGAGCGGGCGCGGGGGGACGCAGCGATGGCCTCGGGGGTGCCCTCTTCGAGGATCTGACCGGCCGCGAGGATGTAGGCCCGATCACAGATGCGCAGGGTGTCACGTACGTTGTGATCGGTGATGAGCACCCCGAGGCCCTTCGTCTTGAGCCGGGCGATCTCCTTCTGCAGCTCCCCCACGTTGATCGGATCGACGCCGGCGAAGGGCTCGTCGAACAGCATGAACCGCGGCTTCGGGAGCAGGCTGCGGGCGATCTCGGCGCGGCGGCGCTCACCGCCAGAGAGCGTCTCACCGAGGGAGTCGGCGACGTGGGTGAGGCCGAACTCCTGGATGATCTGCCTGGCGCGCTCCTCGCGTTGGCTGCTCGACGTGTCGGGCTGCAGCTCGAGCACCGCCAGCATGTTCTGGCGCACGCTCAGCTTGCGGAAGATGGAGGCCTCCTGCGGCAGGTACCCGAGGCCCGCGCGCGCCCGCTGGTGCATGGGCAGGCCCGTGAGGGAGCGCCCCGCCAGCGTCACCTCGCCCGAGTCCGGCTGCACCAGCCCCACCACCATGTTGAACGAGGTCGTCTTGCCCGCGCCGTTGGGCCCGAGCAGCCCCACGATCTCCCCGGGCCGCACGATGAAGCTGACGCCGTTGACGACCCGGCGCTTCGCGTAGGTCTTGATCAGGCCCGTGGCGGAGAGGCTGTCGGCGGCGTCGGACACGGCGGCGCAGGGTGCCCGAGGGCGGCCGGTTGCGCAAAGCCTTCCTCGGGTCGTCAGTGCGTGACACCTCGCGGCGGCGCCCGCAGGCGCTTCCTCGTCGCGGCCTGGCGCTCATCCTCGCCGGCACCGGTGTCACCGGGTACGTGCGGCGGCAGCCCTCAGCGCCCCAGCACGTCGGGCCGCGTTCACCACCGCCGGCACGCGGTGAGCAGCGCCTCAGCGGCCCCGAGCGAGCGAAGCACCGCCACGGGGTCGAGCGACATCGGCAGGCAGCGCACCTCGAGGGTGGGCTGACGGGGGTGCGGCTCGATGACGCCCAGCACGTTCAGGTCGCACGCCTTCGAGACCCCGGCGAGCGAGAGGGCCGCCGCGAACGTGCGGAAGGGCACCCGGCGCCGTGCGCGCGCCACCCTCACCACGGCCGGAGGAAAGGGGCCGAGCTTGAGGCACCTCGGGTTGGGTGACAGGGCTCGCCACCACTGCTCCCGCTGGGTCGCGTGAGTGAGGATGAGGCGGCGCAGGGCGCGCACGCTGCGCCACGGGGCGGCGTCGTAGTGGGCGTGGAGCGCGGCGGTCGGCGGCACCGTGCAACCGAGCGCGTCGGCGACCTCCAGCACGAGGCCGACGATCGCCTCGCGCTCCCCAGGCCCCTCGAGGGGGCGGGTCACGACCTCGCAGACACGGTGGTGGGCGACGGGCTCCTCCATCGTCACCACCAGCGGGTGTCCGAAGGCGTCGTGGAGGGTGCCGGCCTCGACGAAGCCGCCGAAGAGCGCCTTCACCGGCTCAGGTCGCCGCGCGGCGGTCGCGCCCCAGCCGAGGCGCTCGACGAGCAGAGCGAGGCGCAGGTCGTCGGTGGCGTGCAGCGTTCGCGCCCGGGGAGCGGCAGGCAGCCCGCCGTGCAGCGTGTTGTCGTCCACCAGCGTCGCCAGCACCCGCCCGTCACGCTCGAGGACCCGCGCGGCGAGGGAGAGCCGGCAGAGCGGGCGACCGCCGGCCAGCGTGCCCTCACTCCAGTACTTGAAGCCGTACTCGACGCGCCCCTTCACGCGCCGGGCGAGGGCGCGGGCGAAGGTGACGCGGGACTGCGACGGGGGCGCGAGCAGTTCGAGCTCGAGCCCCACCCGTCGGAACGGCGAACCGCTCAGCGGCCCCAGCCCTTGCTGGCGCCGATGTTCTTCAGGAAGTCCTTCGCGAAGTCCGAGCCGTCCGCCGCGTTGAGCACCTTGAGCCCCAGGTACTGCTTGATCTCGGCGGGGCTCGAGCCCTGGAGGAAGTCGTACTTCGCCTTCGCGTCGCGCACGTGGCGATCGCCCATGCCGCTCGACTTGAACGCGTCGAGCTGCTCGTGGTTGTCGTACTTGCTCTCGGTGATGCCGTGCTCCGCCAGCATCTCCATGCCGCCTTTGTAGCCGCTCTCGACGTTGCGCAGCTTGAGGCCCAGGTAGCCCTTCACCTCGCTGGTCGACGCGTTCTTGAGGAAGTCGAACGACTTCTTCGCCTGCCTCACGTCGGAGTCGGTGAAGCCCGAGCGCGCGAAGCGGGTCAGGCAGTCCTGCTCGTCGAAGCGGTAGCGGGTGACGCCCAGCCGCTGCAGGTCGCCCTCCTTCTTCGTGAGGATCGCCGTGCCGATGAACTCCTTCGCCGCGTCGAGGGTCGGCAGGTTCTTCTTCTGCTTCACGACCTGCGCGTCGGCGTTGGTGTACGGCGAGTGCCAGAAGGCCTTGCGCTCAGGCGACAGGGTGGTGGCGGCGCGGGGCGTGACGTTCTGGGCGGCGGTGGTGCGTGCGGGCATGGCGGGCTCCGGTGGGCAGCGGTGACGTACGCGAGAAAGCACGGCGGCCGGGTCGCGGCAAGACCGTCACTTCGTCTTCGGCCCAGGGGACGCGGGGGGCTTCACGGGCGCCTGGGCCGCCTTCTGATCGGCGGGCTTCGGAGCCTGGGGCCGGCCCTTCGTCGCGCCGGGCTTCGCGGCAGGGGCCTTCTTCGCCGCCGCCGGCTTCACCGGTTCGGGAGGCGGTGGCGGGGGCTCCGGGGCGTCGAGGGCGAGGTACGCGTGCCCGCGCACGAGCCACACCAGCGTGATGAGCGGCCCGCCGACGAGCGCCGAGGTGACCTCTCCGGCGAGCACGTGCACGACGGCGGCGATCATCACCGCTACCAGCCAGACGGCCGACATGATCGAGGTGGCGAGGAACTGTGACAGGGCCCACGGCGCGGCGTGGCGCTTGAGGAACCCCATGAAGCCCGACTGTGAGCCGAGCAGCGACACCTCGAGCAGCGGGGTGAGGACGACGGCGAGCACGAAGAGGCTCGCGAGGGCGCCGCCCCAGGCCAGCGTGAGGAACGCCACCGAGCCGACGAGGAGCGGCACCGCGAGCATCGACAGGTTCTTCGCGCGGGCGACCAGCTCGGCCTCGAACTCGCCGCGATCCACCGCGCCCTCGGTGAGCGTGCGACGCCAGACGTGCAGCGCGATCGACCACAGGATCGCCTTGATCGGCGCCGCGAGGATGATGCCGATGTTGAGCAGCGGCGCGAGCAGCCAGTCGGCGAGCGTGCCGAGCCCCAGCGCGGCGGTGGGCACGAGCACGATCCACGGGCTCTTCTTGAGCGTCGCGATCGTCTGCTCGGCCGCGCGGGTGTACGTCGCGATGGGAAGGAGCTCGGCCACGGGTCTCGTTCAGCGCCTCGGCGCGCCCTTCGACTCGACCTCGATGACGGTGGTGGCGTTCTCGACCTCGAGGAAGTCGGAGCCCGTGAAGAAGGTGACCTTCGTGCCCTTCATGCGGCTCTTGCCTTGCCGCGCTTGCGGCTGGCCGGTCACCACCAGCACCCCGCGCTGGACGTCGTAGTCGCCGCGCTGGCCCTTCGCCCAGCGGTCCTTCTCGGTGGCCTCGACGCCGCCTCGCGCCTGCACGCGGGTGATGGCGCCTGCCTCGTCGTAGAGGGCGGTCAGCTCAGGCGACCGGATGACGGTGTCGCTCCGCCTGGCCACGACGTTGCCTCTCCACACGGCGACGTTCTTCTGCTCGTCGAGCATGAGCTGGTCGGCGTCGATGGTGATGCGCTGCGGCCCGGCCCCGACGCCGCCATCGCGCGAGAACCCCTTCTCCTCCTCCACGCGGGTCTTCGCCTTGTCCACCACGATGCGCTCCGTGCCGGTGACGAAGGTGACGAGCTCGCCCTCCACCTCCCGCTTGCCCTGCCGCGCCCGGGGCTTGCCGCGCACCACGAGCGTGCCGGTGCGGTTGTCGAAGTCGGCCTCTTCGCCACGCGCCCAGCGCTCACCATCGACCGCCTCGACGTCGCCGCGCGCGAGGATGCGCGTCACCTCCCGATCGCCGCCGTACTCGACGGTGATGCGGTCGCACGTCAGCGTGGTGGTGTCGCGAATGGCCTTCGCGCTGCCCGTGTAGACGGCGCGCTGCTCCTTGTTCAGCACCTCGAGCTTGTCGGCGCTCACCTGTACTGGGCGCGAGAGCAGCACGCCGGCGTCGGGCGCGGCAGCGAGGATGAAGGCGAGGAGCAGCGGCACGGGCGACTCCTTACACGCGCCCTCAGGGGGACCGGTAGCGCAACGGATCGGCAAGGGGGTGGCCCCGGCGCTCTGGCGGGCGTAGGGTCGCGCGCGATGCGTCGGCTCATCCTCCTCGGTGTGGTGGTGGCGTCGGTCGCGAGCGCGGCGCCACCGAAGCAGCGCCCCCGCTGGAAGTGCACCTTCCACGGCCGGATCGTTTACTGCGATCTCGTGGACAAGCCGCTCCAGCTGCACACGCGCGACAGGGTCTTCCTCTTCGAGCGCACCCCGCCGATGTTCTCGCCGCTGGTGACCGCGCCCGCGTCGCTGCTCGAGCGCCGGGTGGAGTAGCCGTCAGGGCAGCGGATCTCCGGGCCGGCGCAGGGCGAACCTCGCCCAGCGCTCGTCGTCGAATGACGAGTCCACCAGCTTGACGAGCTGGCGCACGAGCCTCGCCTTGCAGTCGATGGCGGCGTCCTGCTTCGACTGCAGCTCGAGGAAGGGCTGATCGACGACTGCCCACGCGAACGTCTCGGCCTGGTCCTCGTCGAGGTTCGTGCGCGCGTACGGGGTGATGGTGGCGACCCGCGCGCGGGTGCGATCGACCTCGCCCTCGGCGGCGTAGACGAAGCCCTCGGGGTTGCAGCCGCGCCAGGCCTGCTGCTTCGCCTCCACGGCCTTCGTGTGCTGGGTGAGGTGGAAGATCTCGTGGTGAATCACCTTCGCCGCGTGCGCGAGGTCGCGCAGCCCGACGAAGAGCGTGCCCTTCTTCGCGCCGCCCCAGAACGCGAACCCGCCCCACGCTCGCCCGTCGCGCTCCAGGCCCCTCGCCACGACGATCTTGAGCAGGCCGGAGCGCTTGAGGAAGGCCTCGGGGTAGATCGACAGCTCGTTCACCAGCGCGGGGGTGGACTGGGCGGCGTCGAGCGCCGTGGGCGGGAAGGCGACGATGCCGTCACCGACAGGCTGGCCCTTCGCGGGGTCGCCGTCGAGCCACACCATCGGCACGCCGGTGCGCTTCTCGAACGCCGCGGTCACCTGCTTCGCGTCGGCCCACAGCTCCTCTTCGGTCGCGGCGAGCGCGGGCAGGGCGGCGACGACGACGAGGGCGATCGGGGCGCGCATCGGGCTCACTCCTTCGTGCGGGTGACGGGGCTCTCGAACTCAACGCGCTGCTCGGCGAAGTCGGCGTAGAAGGCGGCCGCGTCGAGGTGGAAGCGCGGGTGCTCGATGGAGACGCCCGCGTCCGACAGGCCCGCGCCGTCGGGCCCCAGCGCTCGATCGTACGTCGCCCGCTCGGTGCGGCCCACGGTGCCGTCGTTGCCCAGGAAGAGCACGCCGTCGAAGCCGGTGGCGACCTGCGCCGCGCCGTTGCCGCTGACGCGCTGGGCCAGCACGGTGACGCCCGAGCGCACGAGGCGCACGCCCGCGTCGGCCGCCGTGAAGTCGTTGGAGCCGCGCATGAGCTCGACCCGCGGCGCGGTGGCCACCACGCGCAGCTGGCTGGCCCGGTACTGGCGAACCGTCACGTCGGTGAACGTCACGTCCGCGCGCGGCGGGCCGGCCGCCTGGGCGGGCGGGGTCGGCGGAGCGCCATCACACGCGCAGACGACGAGCGCGAGCAGCGCAGGGCGCATCAGAAGGTGACCCCGAACCGCAGCAGCACCAGCGGCGCGGGCTGCAGCCACCCGGCCTCGAGCGTCACCCGGAAGTGCTTCGCGAAGCGCACGCCGAACTCACCGCCGAGGTGCGCCCGCACGACGTCGCCGTCGTTGAAGTGGAACCACGGGCCGCCCACCACGCCGAACTGCACCGGGCCGACGTGGAGCTCGAGCGCGAGATCGACGGGGACTCCGAGCCGCGTGCCGGCGGTGTGCAGGAAGACGCCGCCGTGCAGCGTGCCCACGAGGCTCACCCGCTCGCCCAGCTTCGCGAGGTGCTGCCGCACGCCGAGGCGCAGCTGGAACTGGGGCGACGACGGAATCCAGAACCCTCCCGCCGCGTCGACGTCGAAGCCGATGGCGAGGGCGGTGGAGCTGCTCGTGAGCAGGAGGACGAGGAGGAGCCGTCGCATGTGCCGGACTGTCCCGCACCGGCGGCACAAAAAGAAGGACGCCGTGGCGGGGGAGAGTCGCCACGGCGTCCGGGAGGGCTGACAGGAGCCCGGGTGAGAGTGGAACGGGTTCAGGCCTGGCCGGCTTCGGCGGCCTCGTGCAGCTTCATGGCGCGGCGGGTGAACTCCGAGAGGCGGTACAGCACGGTGCGGCGCGAGCAGCCCAGCGTCTCGGCGACCTTCGCCTGCTCCATGCCCCGCTGGTGGTAGAGCACCGCGGGCGCCTTGATGGACTCCGGCGCGGACTCGAGCACCTTCTGGGCGAAGTTCTTCGTCACCACGCTGTCCTCGAACTCGTCGTCGACGAGCTCCGGCATCTCTTCCACCGGCGCCGCGCGGCGCTTCGAGTCGCGGATGACGTTGAGGCAGTGGTTCGTCACGATGCGGTGGATCCACGGCAGCACGGCGTCTTCGCTCGGCGCGCTCGCGATGTGCTTCATCAGCTTGACGAAGATGTCCTGCGTCGCGTCTTCGGCCGCCACGGCGTCCTTCAGCAGGCGGCGGCAGCGTGCGTAGATGGTCGGTCCGTACTTCGCGTACAGCGTCTCGATGCTCAGGTCGTTCTTCTTCATGTCCGCTCTCCCCTTTGATTCCGGTGTGGCGCTGCGATTTGCCTACATGCTCGCACTTTGCCTCCACCGCGTTGCTCCACTCCCGTCCAGTCGTGTCTCTATTCGTTACACCTGTCGTGAAAAGTCATGGAATCTCATGATGTTTACGGCACATGGAGCCCAGTGAGCGTGGCTTTTTCATGCTAAAGTTGAACTAATGGATTCCGGTCAGACAGATCACGCCATGAATCGCGACCCGTCGCGCCATCGTAGGATATTGAATTCATTCCGACGTTTGAGGCGGAATGGTCCTGGTTTGATTGTGTCTTGACGACTCTTTGTGTGGTGTCTATAACTCTCATTGCGAGGTGACGGTCATGGCGGGGTTGCTGGTGACGGACGGCTACAAGTTCTCGATGGCGGAGGCAGGGTGGCCGCTGCGGGAAGAGACGTTCTACGCGTCCCACCGCAAGGGCGGGCTGCAGGTGCTGCCGTTCGACGTCGAGCGCGAGCTGCGGGCGGTCTTGCCGATGCCTGAGGCGGGCGACTGGGAGTTCCTCGCAGCGCACGACTACGAGATGGGCGCCGGTTTCCGCGCGGCGATCGCCCAGGCGCAGCAGGTGAAGGTGAGCGCGCTGCCGAAGCTCTCCGTCTTCCACGATCGCGAGCCGATCTTCTCGGTCACCGGGCCGTCGGCCGTGGTGTCATGGCTCGAGCCGCTCGTGCTGACGTGGAGCTACCGCATCCAGGTGGCGACCATCGCGCTCCTGCGGCCCGACGAGCTGCCCGCTGCCGTCGGCACGGTGACGTGCGAAGCCCAGAAGCGGCTGGTGCTCGAGACGCTCGACACGGTGGGCGTGAAGGCGCCGCCCATCGCCGTGGCTCCCGAGGCGTACGTCGCGCGCGTCATCGCGCAGGTGAAGGAGCTCGCCGAGGTGACCGGCTCGCCCGACCGGCTGTTCGAGGTGGGGCTGCGCGCTGCGAGCTGTCTCGAGCAGCACCTGCTGGCGCTCGAGGGTTGCAGGGCGGCGGGGCTCATGCGCACCAGCAACGTCTTCGGCGCGCGCAAGCTGGGGATGATCCCCGTCGGCACCATGGGGCACGAGCACGTGCAGCGCTTCGGCTCCGACGAGGCGGCCTTCCGCGCCATGGTGGAGCGCCGCCCCCAGCGCTCGAGCTTCCTCCTCGACACCTTCGACACCATCAAGAGCGGCATCCCCACTGCCTACGCGATCATCAAGGAGCGCCCCGGCCTGCGCGACTCCATCCGCTACGACTCCGGCGACAAGGAGGCGCAGTACCGCTTCGCCGCGAAGCTCGCCGGCGAGCTGGGCATCCGCCCGGTGATGATCCTCGAGGACAGCTTCGACACGGCCCTCACGAAGCGCTTCGAGGAGCTGCGCCGCGAGGTCGGCTGGAAGCCCGAGGAGCAGGTGTACGGCTACGGCGGCTTCATCGTCGCGCAGACGGCGGGCACGCCCATCACCCGCGATCGGGTCTCGGCGGTCTACAAGCTCACGCAGACGGGCAAGCGCCCCTGCATGAAGTTCGGGAACGAGGCGGGCAGCGGCAAGCAGAGCGTTCCCGGGAAGCCGGTGCTGTGGCGGCGGCGCGCGGGGGCCAGCGGCCCATTCGGCGTCGTCGCCCAGGAAGGAGAGCCCGTGCCCGAGGGGTACGCGCTGCTCACCGGCGCCGCGAGCTCTCAGGCTGGAGCCCGCCCCGCCCTGGACGACGCGAAGGAGGTGCGCCCCGAAGACCTGCGCCTCGTCCACTCTCCGGCCACCCAGGCCCTCGTTGACGCGCTGAAGAAGGAGGCCTTCGGATGAGCGCCCGCCACCACACCACCGCGCGAACGGCGAGCCTCATCGGCCGCGAGCACGTGCGCCTGGGCCGGAACAACCAGGACGGCGTCTTCGTCGCGACGCGGGGCGAGACGACGGTGGCGGTGGTGGCCGACGGCTGCTCGAGCCAGCCCTTCTCCGAGGTGGGGGCGCGGCTGGGCGCGCGGTCGCTCGCGGTGATGACGGCGGCGCTCGGGCACGTGGCGCTCGCCGAGGTGCCGGGCGTCGCGTTCGATCACCTGACCGCGTGGCTCGATCGGCTCGTGACCGCAGTCGAGGTCGACGACGCCACCGCGGTGCTCGAGCAGTACGGCCTCTTCACCGTGCTCTGTGCGGTGCAGCGCGGCGCCGACGCGGTGGTGTTCGGCTCAGGCGACGGCGCGGTCTTCGTCGACGGGCAGGTGACGCGCCTCGACTCGGGCGAGGACAACGCGCCCGCCTACGTGGGCTACCGGCTCAACGGGAAGCCGATCGCCCCGCGCGTGCACCACCTCGGCCCGGCGACGCGGATCGCGCTCGCGACGGACGGCGTCGATGGCTGGCTCTCGCGCGCCCCCGATGGCCTGCGGCTGCTCCTCGACGAGCCGCACGTGTGGACGAACCCGGCGCACCTGCAGCGGCGCCTCAACGTGCTCAACGAGACGGAGCGCTTCACCGACGACACGACCCTCGCCGTCCTCGACACCCGGGAGCTGTAGCCATGGACGTCTTCATCGCCAACACGCGCGTGCGGCTGAAGGACAGCGACCTGCTCGGTGAAGGTGGTGAGGCGCGCGTCTTCCGCTGGAAGGACCAGGCGGTGAAGGTGTTCCACCCGGTCGACGGGTCGAACGCCGCTGAGGTGCGGGTGCGGGCGGTGAAGCTCGAGAAGCTCGCCCTGTTCCCGTCGGGGCTGCCGTCGAACGTGCTCGGGCCGCTTGACCTCGCGAAGAGCCAGCGCGGCGACGTCGTCGGCTTCGTGATGCGGGCGCTGATTGGCGTCGAGGACGCGGGGCGGCTGTCGAACCGCAAGTTCCGCGAGCAGGGTGTTCCCAACGACGCGGTGATGGAGCTCTTCCGCGGCCTCGAGGGCACGCTGCGGGCGCTCCACGCGCGGAGGGTGATCGTCGGCGATCTCAACGACGGCAACGTGCTCGTGCAGCCCGCCACGCGCGAGGTGTTCCTCATCGACGCCGACTCGATGCAGTTCTCCGGCCTCGCCTGCGCCGTCGGCCACGAGCGCTACCTCGACCCCCGGCTGTACGGCGTCGATCTCTCCACCACGCCGCGCTTCGACGAGGGCACCGACTGGTACGCCTTCGCGGTGATGCTCTTCTCCTCGCTGCTCTACGTGCACCCGTTCGGCGGCACCCACGCGAAGCTGCCGACGCTCTTGCGGCGCGCCGAGTCGCGGCACCCGGTGATGAAGGACGACGTGGTGCTGCCCCGCGTGGCGGCCTCGTGGAAGACGCTGTCGGACGACGCGCTCCACTGGTTCTCCCGCACCTTCGCTGACGACGCGCGCGAGCCGCCCTCCGCCTCGGTCATGCAGCAGACCTGGTCCACCTGCGCCTGTGGCGTCACCCACGCCCGACCGGCCTGCCCGTCGTGTCAGACGCTCGGGCCGCTCGCGACGAAGCCAGCGCTGCGCGTGAAGGGCCGGTGCACCGCGAGGTGGATCTTCGAGACCAGGGGGCGCGTGCTGGCCGCGTCGGTGCAGGGCGGCGTGAAGTACCTCTTCGAAGAAGACGGGCTGGTGCGGCGGGAAGACGGCGCGCTGGTGCTCGACCGTCCGCTGCTGGCGACCGAGCGGGTCGGCCTCGCGGGTGCGTCCACCTGGGTCGTCTCGGCGCGCGGCGGCATGGAGCGCTTCGAACATGGCCGCCTCGTCGAGCGCGCCCAGACGGGCCTGCGGGGCTCCGAGCCCACTTTCGCCTGCGCGGCCGCGGTCGCCTACCGCACCGAGAACGAGTGGCTCATCGAGCAGCACTCGGGCTCACGCGTCGGGCAGGTGCTCGAGGGCCAGACGTGGCTGTGGACCGGCGAGCGCCTTGGCCTCGGCTTCTACCGGGCGGGCGGCGTGACGGTCGCCTTCCTCATTCGCTCGGGCCGCGCGGGCCTCAAGCAGCTGCAGGGCGTGCACTGGAAGGGCAGGGTGGTGTCCGCCGACGCGGTCTTCGACGCGAAGCACGCGCTGCTCTCGGTGACGGCCGAGCTCGACGGGAAGGACCTCGTGCACCGCTGGCTCGTCTCGGAGGACGGTGAGGTGCTGGCCTCGTCCACCTCGGGGCGCGCGGGTCATGCGGCGCTGCTCGGTGGGCGGGTGGTGATCGGCTCCGATGATGGGCTCGTCGCGCTGAAGGTGGATTCGGGCGTGCTGGTCGAGGCCGCGTGCTTCGCCGACACCCAGCCCTTCGTCAGCGCCCAGGACGAGCTCTTGCCGCAGTCCGACGGGAGCCTCGTCGTCGTCACGTCGAAGGAGTTGGTTCAGCTGTCGTTGTCGTGAAGCATCCCCATGAAGAGGAGGTCGTCCATGTTGCCGTTGCCCGATTTCTACGAGTCGAAGCAGGTCCCCCAGCTGTTCATGGAGCGCGCGGGCCTCGTGGCCGACGCAGGCGAGGCCTTCGCCGAGAAGCACGGCCTCAAGCCCTCGGGCGCCGACAAGTTCCGCATCGCCGCGTTCGGCATCGACGTGCAGGTCGGCTTCTGCACGCCCGGCGCCTCGCTCTTCGTCCCCGGCGCGGTCGAGGACACGCAGCGCACCGTCGAGTGGCTCTACCGGAACCTCGACAAGGTGACGTCGCTGTTCTTCTCGCTCGACACGCACCGCATGTTCCAGATCTTCCACCCGGCGTGGTGGGTCGACGCGAAGGGCAAGCACCCCGCGCCGCTCACGCCGATCTTCCACGAGGAGGTGCGGGCCGGGAAATGGACGGCGGTCGCCCACCCGAAGGAGTCGCTCGAGTACGTCAAGCGCCTCGAGGCGAGCGGCAAGTACGTGCTCACCGTCTGGCCGTACCACACGCTGCTCGGCGGCCTGTCGCACGCGCTGGTGCCCGCGATGATGGAGGCGGCCCTCTTCCACGCCGCGGCCCGCAAGCACCAGACGCACTTCGAGACGAAGGGCACGCACGCGATGACCGAGAACTACTCGGTGCTCTCGCCGGAGGTGACCGAGCTCAACGGCCAGGTCGTCGGCTCGTTCAACACGCCCTTCTTCAAGATGCTGATGGAGCACGATCGCGTCTACGTGTTCGGGCAGGCGAAGAGCCACTGCGTGCTCTCGACGCTCAACGACATCCAGGAGCACGTGCTCAAGAGCGACCCGAAGCTCGCCGAGAAGATCTGGATCCTCGAGGACGCGATGAGCCCGGTGCCTGCGCCGCCGCTCTCTCCGCTGCCCGCGCACCTCGACTTCCCGCACATCGCCACCGAGGCGATCGAGAAGTGGAAGAAGGCCGGCATGAAGGTCGTGAAGACGACGGACCCCGTGACGATCTGAGTTGACCCCACCCTCACAGCCCAACCCCTCACCAACGGCGCGCGCTCGCACGCCGAACAGGAGACCTCCATGTCCACGAACGACGACGACGTGACGAAGAACCTCACCAGCGCGGTCGCGACGGGTGTCTTGAGCCCGCAGACCTCGACCCTCATCACCGGCAACCTCGGCTCCATCGTGCTCGCGGGCGCGGCGGGCAAGGCGCTCGAAGACATCACCGCCAGCGACGTGACGCTGGTGACGCTGCTGATCGACGCCAGCGGCTCGATCGCCGATCGCGGCCTCGAGCAGGCGGTGCGCGACGGGCAGAACTCGCTCCTCGATGCGTTCGGTGGCGCGAAGGAGAAGGACTCGGTGCTGCTCGCCCTGTGGACGTTCAACGGCGATCAGAAGGTGCTGCACTCCTACGTGCCGGTGGAGGATGCGACGCGGCTCGACGGGAGGAACTACCGCGGCGGTGGCGCGACGCGGCTCTATGACACCTGGTGCGACGCGCTCGCGGCCAACGTCGCCTACGCCCAGCGCCTGCGCGACGGCGGCACGCCCACCCGCAGCGTCGTCGTGGTGGTGACGGACGGTGAGGACGTCGGCAGCACCCGCACCAGCCGCGACTGCGCGAAGCTGTCGAAGGATCTGCTGGCCAGCGAGCTCTTCACCCTCGCCTTCGTCGGCGTGGGGAAGGACACGCAGTTCGAGCTGATCGCCGCCGCCATGGGCATTCCCGCCGGGTGCGTGCACGTGCAGCGCGACGCCACGCCCTCGGGGCTGCGCAAGACGTTCCAGCTCGTCTCGAGGTCCGCCGTCCGCGCGAGCCAGGGCAAGGTCGCCCCCGGCGCCAACGCGGGGTTCTTCACGCCCTGACGAACGTGCTTGGCTGGGCAGCCGATGGCGCGGCGGTGCACGTGGAGCGCGGAGGACGAGGCCTGGCTCGAGGCGCGCCTGCGCGAGGTGAACGGGCGTCGCACGGCCCGCACGCTCGACGTCGCCTCGGTCCAGGACGCCGTCGAGCGGCTGCTCGGGTCCGGAGCGCCGTGGTTGGTCCATCACGGTGGCGACGTCGACGACGGGCGCCAGCACACCTCGCTCTGCCTGTGCGCGCGAACGCCCACCGGCGTCGTCGTGGGCCTCGGCGCGTCACGCACGGGACCGGCCTCGCCCGACCGCGCCTTCTCCGATCTCGCGGGCTGGGATCTGTGGACGCCGTCGGCGAACGCGGTGCGCACCGAGCGCTGGGCCGCCCGCAGGGCTCCCGACCGCCGCGCCCTCGTCGTCGCGAGGTCTGGTGGCTCGCTGCTCGACGCGGTGCTCGCGCGGCCCGAGGACGACGCGCCTCGCCGGGTCTACGCCGACTGGCTCGAGGAGCAGGGCGATCCGCGCGGGGAGTTCATCGCGGTGCAGTGCGAGCTGGCCGCGGGTGGAGTGGAGCCGGCTCGACGGGCGGCGCTCGAGGAGCGGGAGCGCGCGCTGCTGGACCTGCACCAGGCCGCCTGGCTCGGGGCGCTCTCGACTGACGCGGCGAGCGTGTCGTTCTCTCGTGGCTTCCTCGCCGAGGTGACGGTGCTCGACGTGGAGGCGGTCGAGGCCGCGCAGGCGACGCTGCTGAAGGAGCCCGTCACCACGCTCGTCTTCGCCACGCGCCGCCGGGTCGAGGTGGCGAGGATCCTCTCGTGGCCGTGGCTCGCCACCGTGCGCGACCTCGAGTTCCGCTCGAGCCGCTGGTCTCCGGCTCCGATGGGGCGCGAGGGCCTGGCGACGCTGCTCTCGACCCGCCGTCTCCGGGCGCTCACGTCACTCGGGCTGTCCGGCCAGTGGATCCGTGACGAGGGCGCGCACCTGCTCGGTGAGACGGACGCGTTCGGGGCGCTGACCGCGCTCTCGTTGGCCTCCGACTCGTTCACCGCGAGCGGCGTCGAGGCGCTGTCGAAGGCGCCCTGGTTCCCGGGCCTCACCCGGCTCTCGCTGACCGACGACGAGCTCGGGCCCGACGCCGCCGAGGTGCTCGCGCGCGTGCGCTTCAAGCGGCTCGAGCGGCTCGCGCTGTCGTCGAACCGGCTGGGGAACGAAGGCGCCGTGGCGCTGGCGGGCAGCAAACACCTCGGCCGGCTCGAGTCGCTGTGGCTCGCCTCCAACCGCATCGGCGTGTCGGGCGCGGCGGCGCTGCTCGAAGCGCACCCGTTCGCGAGGACACGGCTCGTGCTCGAGGGGAATCCGATCGGCGCCAGAAACAAGGAGCGACTGGCCGCGCGGGACGGCTCGGAGGGCTGACGTGCGGCGCCCTGACGCGCGGTTCGAAGCACAAGGCTCCTCTGGCGTTCCGGCACGAACTCGAGGCCGCGTTCCCTTGCGATCGACCAGGCTGGGATGCTGCGGTCGAGCTCGGGAGTGACGGCAACCTCATCCTCCAGAACCTGGGCCCGTCGCCGAGCGAGCGGCTGAGGCGCCTCGAGGCGCTGCTCCAGGAGGTCGACGCGTTGAAGGCCGTCGTGAAGCGGCCCGAGCGGATGAGCGGACCTTCACGCGACGTGGCGAGCTTCAAGACCCTCGACGCACTGACGATCTGGGCGGGGTGGAGTCCCTCGGCGAGGCGGAGCCACCCGGACCTCTCGCACGGCTCGTCGAGCGCAGGTCGGTGCTGTCATGGCTGCTCAGTGCCCGCCGCCCTGCCACAGCTGGACGCCGAGGAACGCCGCGTAGCTGAGCAGCAGCGCCACCCCTCGCCAGCGCGTGAGCAGCCCCGTGGACGTCGGCACCGCCAGCAACACCGTCGCGACGCCGAAGGCCAGGCCGAGCTGGGGCCCGAGATCGCCCACAGCGATCGGGTGGATGCTCGCCGCGACGCCGACGATGAAGAGCCCATTGAAGACGTTGCTGCCCAGCACCGTGCCGAGGCCCACCTCCTCATGGCCCCGCCACCGCGAGATGACGGTGGTGGCCAGCTCGGGCACCGAGGTGCCGATGGCGACGATGGTCGTGCCCACGACGAAAGGAGAGAGCCCTGCCGCCTCGCCAATCGCCGAGGCCCCGGTCACGATCAGCCGGCCGGCGAGCACCAGCATCGCGAGCCCGACCACGCTCGTGAGGAGCGCCAGACCGTGCCGTTGCTCTCCCAGAATGCCGACGGCGCTGCGCTCCCGCCACGCGTCGATGACGACGAACGTGAGCCAGGCGACGAAGACCACCAGCAGCACCGCGCCGTCGAGGCGGGAGAGCTCGCCGTCCAGCAGGAGCAACCCCGTCAGCACCGGCGCGCCGATGGCCGCAGCGAGGTCCCGGCGAAGGGTGCCGCGATCGACCTTGAGGTCGCCCAGCAGCAGCGCCGCACCCAGGATGAAGGCGATGTTGACGACGTTGCTGCCGATGGCGTCTCCGAGGCCGATGGAAGGGTTGCCCGCGAGCGCCGAACTGACCGAGACCGACAGCTCGGGGCTCGAGGTCGCGAACGCTGCGACGCTCACCGCGACGATGCCCGCAGGCACGCGAGCCCACCGCGCGATGCCCACGACGCCCCGCACGAAGAACTCGCCGCCGACGCCCGCCAGCACCAGGCCACCCAGCAATGAGAAGACGCTGTCCAGCATCTGACCTCCGAATCCGTCTTCCCCTGTAGCGACCCCGAGCGGCTCACCCCACGCCGTCAGGGCTGCACTCCGCGTCGGGTGACGAGGTACGTCGCGAAGCTCCCCAGCCAATGGCCGCCCTCGTAGTGCTCGCCCGTCACCGACTCGAGGCCGCTCGTCCGGTGCGCGTTCGCGGTCGCCTCGAGCACGGCGCGCCGCGGGTCGTTCTCGGGCAGGCCGCTGACGATCCCCTCCAGCATCCACGCGCGGCTCAGGTTGAGGCCGTCGAGGTGCGCGAGCTTCGGATCGCTCCGGTCCGTCACCACCTCGGGCGTCAGCCACGTGCCCTTCTCGGGAATGCCGGGCAGGAAGTCCTTCAGCCAGGCCGCGAACGGCGCCTTCGCCTTCACCCGCCGCATGAGATCGGCCTCGGCGAGGCACGGTGAGAGGAAGTCCTGGCCGCCGGGCTCGTAGCCGACAGGGCACGCCCGGTCGGCGCCGTAGAACGTCTCGAGGCGCGAGGTGAGCAGCGCGATCATCGCCTCGTCCTTCGCCACGCGCGCCCAGTCGAGCACCAGCCCGAAGGCGAACGCCGTCTGATCGTGCTCGCCGACCCGAATGGGCCGCGACAGCTTCGGCAGCCAGGTCTTCAGGCGCTCGGCCGCCGCCTGCTCGAGCGGCGCGAGGTTCTTCGACCAGCGCTGGGCCTCCGGCGCGCTCCACTCCCGCAGCTCCGCCGCGAGCTGGAGCAGCCACGCGAGCCCGTACGGCCGCTCGAAGCTCACGCGCCCGGCTCCCGACAGGTAGGCGACCTCGGCCGCGACGTTCTTCGCGGCCAGGCTCTCCTCGAGCGCCTTCTTCGCGTCGGCAGTGAACGCGGCGTCGGGGAAGGTTCGCGCGAGCCGGGCCAGCAGCCAGTGCCCGTGCACCGCGGAGTGCCAGTCGTAGCAGCCGTAGAACGCGGGCGTGAGCTTCGCAGGCGTCTTCGCGTCGGCCGGACCGTTCAGCACGTGCGCGAGCTTGTTCGGGTACTCCTTGTGGACGCAGGCCAGCGCGAGCTTCGCGAAGCGGGCCGCGGTCGCTTCGTCTACGGTGCCGGGAGCGGCAACGGCAGGGAGCGCGAGGCACAGCGACGCCAGCAGCGAGCGGATCATGGACGCGGCTTGCCACCTTTCGCGTGGGTCAGCCACCAGCCCGCGCTGCCGTCCCTCTCGTCATGCCCCTTGTGCGCGTGCGGCCGATCGGTAGGGTGCCCGAATCATGAGTGAGCCGCGTTCGCTCCATTTCATCGAAGAGATCGTCGAGGCCGACAAGGCCTCCAACAAGTGGCAGGGCCGCGTGCACACGCGCTTCCCGCCCGAGCCCAACGGCTACCTGCACGTCGGCCACGCGAAGAGCATCGTGCTGAACTCGAGCCTCGCCCGGCGCTCCGGCGGCAAGTTCAACCTGCGCTTCGACGACACGAACCCCGAGAAGGAAGAGCAGGAGTACGTCGACAGCATCATCGACGACGTGAAGTGGCTCGGCGGCGACTTCGAAGACCGGCTCTTCTACGCGTCCGACTACTTCGCCCAGATGTACGAGTGGGCTGAGCAGTTGGTGAAGAAGGGCAAGGCGTACGTCTGCGATCTCTCGGCCGAGCAGATGCGCGAGCACCGAGGCACGCTCACCGAGCCTGGCCGGAACAGCCCGTTCCGCGATCGCTCCGTCGACGAGAACCTCGATCTCTTGCGCCGCATGAAGGCGGGCGAGTTCGCGCCGGGCTCGAAGACGCTGCGCGCGAAGATCGACATGACGTCGGGCAACATCAACCTGCGCGACCCGGTGATGTACCGGATCATGAAGGAGCGGCACCACCGGCAGGGCGACGCCTGGTGCATCTACCCCTCGTACGACTGGGCGCACGGGCTCGAGGACTCCATCGAGCGCATCACGCACTCGATCTGCACGCTCGAGTTCGAGAACCACCGGCCGCTGTACGACTGGTTCCTCGATCAGCTCGGCATCTACCACCCGCAGCAGATCGAGTTCGCGAAGCTGCAGCTCACCTACACGGTGCTCAGCAAGCGCAACCTGCTCTTCCTCGTGAAGGAGAAGTACGTCTCTGGCTGGGACGACCCGCGCATGCCCACCATCCGCGGCATGCGGCGGCGCGGCTACCCGAGCGAGGCCCTGCGCGCGTTCTGCGAAGACATCGGCGTCACGAAGAACGACACCGTCATCGACCTCGTGCGGCTCGAGAACGCCGTGCGCGATCACCTCAACACGACCGCGCCGCGCCGCATGGCGGTGGTGAACCCGCTGAAGGTCGTGATCACCAACTGGCCGGCGGGGCAGGTCGAGCAGGTCGAGGTGCAGAACAACCCCGAGGACGAGAAGGCCGGCATGCGCACGGTGCCGTTCTCGGGCGAGCTCTACCTCGAGCGCGACGACTTCATGGAAGAGCCGCCGAAGAAGTTCTTCCGCCTCTCGCCGGGCAGGGAGGTGCGCCTGCGCGGCGCGTACTTCATCAAGTGCGAGTCGGTGGTAAAGGACGCGACCGGCGCGGTGACCGAGCTGCGCTGCACGTACGATCCGTCGACGAAGGGCGGCACCGCGGCCGACGGGCGCAAGGTGAAGGGCACCATTCACTGGGTCAGCGCCCAACACGCGCTCGACGCCGAGGTGCGGCTGTTCGATCGGCTCTTCTCGGCCGAGTTCCCCGGCCAGGCGCACGAGGGCAAGCCGGGCGTCGATCGTCCGTTCCTGCTCGACCTCAACCCGGGCTCGCTCGTCGTCGCAAAGGCGAAGGTCGAGCCGTCGCTGGCCACCGAGCGGCCGGGCGCGCGCTTCCAGTTCGAGCGGCTCGGCTACTTCTGCGTCGACCTCGACTCGAAGGCGGGCGCCCTCGTCTTCAACCGCACGGTGGCGCTGAAGGACGCGTGGGCGAAGGAGGTGGCGGCCGAGGAGAGCGCTCCGAAGCCGGCCGCGCCCGCGAAGGCCCCCGAGAAGAAGAAGGAGCCCGCGCCACCCGCCGGCCCTGCGCCCGAGATCGAGTTCGCCGACTTCACGAAGGTGGCGCTCAAGGCGGGCAGGGTACTCACGGCCGAGAAGGTGGAGAAGGCGGACAAGCTGCTCAAGCTGTCCGTCGATCTCGGCGAAGGCGCGCCGCGCACCATCGTGTCCGGCATCGCCGAGGCGTTCAGCCCCGAGTCCCTCGTCGGCCGCAACGTGGTGGTCGTCACCAACCTCAAGCCGCGCGCGCTCAAGGGCATCGAGTCGAGGGGCATGATCCTCGCGTCGGGCAGCGGCAAGTCGTTGTCGCTCATCAACCCGGGTGACGTGCCGCCCGGCACCGACGTGAAGTGACCCGCTGATCCCTGGCGGTGATGACGATGAGCCTTGTCACCCGCGCGAGCGACGCTCACAATGACTCCATGTCGTCGTCGTTGGATGAGCGCCGCCAGCACCCCCGGCACCGTGTCTTCCGCGTCGAGGTGAAGGTCGCGTCTGCCGAGTCATTCCGCGCCAGCTACCTGCGCGACCTCTCGTCAGGCGGGCTCTTCGTTCGCAGCGCGAAGCCCTTGCCTCCTCAGACGCGCGTCGTGGTCCAGTTGTCGATCGCCGATGGCCAGCCGCTGTCGCTGCCGGGCCAGGTGGCGCGGGTGGCGGAGGGTGGCTTTGGAGTCCGCTTCGACCCGCTCACGCCGGAGCAGCAGACCGGCGTCGAGGCCCTCATCGGGTCAGCGAAGAGCCGGCAGGATGGCGATCTCGCAGCCGCGCTCGCCGAGGCGCGAGGGCACATCGAGGCCTACGAGCAGAACCTCGCGCTGCTGCGCGAGGCCGAGATGGACGCGAACCAGCGCGCCGAGAACCTCGAGCTCGAGCGCTCGGTGCTCGCGGAGGCCGTCAAGGACCTCACCGCGCGCCTCGCGGCGGTCGAGACGGACCGGGAGCGCCTGCGGGCGTTGATCGACCGGGCCAACGCCCGGCTCAAGGCCTTCGAGGGAGAGGCGACGCGCTCCGAGGAGCGACACCGTGCCGAACTCGAGCAGGTCAGCGCGACCGCGGCTCGCGCGACGCAAGAACAAGCAGCGGCCGCGCAGTTGCTCGCGACCCAGTTGGCGCAGGAACGCGCCGCCACGGGCCAGCTCCGGAAAGAGCTCGAGCGCGAGCTGAACCAGCTCAAGGCCGGGCTCACGTCTGGCGAGAACGAACAGCGGCTTCGCGCCGAGCTGCAGGAACTCGCGTCCCAGCTCGATGATGAGCGGCTCAAGGCGCTGGCGTTCCAGCGCGCGCTCGAGCGCTTCGTGGCGATGGGCGGCCTCCAGGGCCCGCCGTAGAGGTCTGGGTGACGACGCCGCCTCAGGGCGATTCGAAGCGCTCGCCGTCGTGGAAGGCCTGAAGCCACGCGCTCAGCCCGACGCCGTTCTGCGCGACCGTCCACTCGTCGAGGAAGATGTGCCGCGCCCCGGGCGTCACGAACGCGGCGGACGGCGCCGTCGCGAAGTGCTGCCGCGTCAGGCTCCTCACCTCGTCACGGAACTGCGACGCCGTCAGCCCGGTGAAGGTCGCGAGCAGGCCATCCTCCTCCGAGGAGATGAGGCCGAGGCGGCCGGTGTGCAGCGCCGCTCGCGCCGACGAGAGCCACGGCCCCGGTCCGTCACGACAGGCCGTGCAGCCCGGGGGCGCCTGCGGCTCCCAGGCCGCGAGCCACTCGCTCCACCGCGCCCCCCCCGGCCGCACCAGCGCCGCCGAGTCGCCCAGCACGTGCACCTCGGCTGATGGGAACGCCGCGGCGAAGCGCCACGCGTTCATCTGCGCGCCGAACCCGCCCGCGCTCGTGCCGACCACGAACACCCTCCGCGCGGACGAGAAGGTCGGCCCCAGCCTCGCGAGGAAGGCGTCGAGGTTCCTCGCTCCGACGTGCCGCGTGTCGACGCCAGCCGTGTGCCGCTTCGTCGCCGTGCCGACGTGGAGATCGCCCGTGCAGTACGGCACGAAGACGAAGTGCGCGCTGGCGAACGGGTTGGCGGCGGCGCGCCGGTCGAACAGCGGGATCCCGCGCAAGCGCTCGGAGGCGAACTGCGCCGCGCCGTAGCCCAGCTCGACGTTCCACGCCGACTTCACGAGGTAGCAGCTCGCCGCGTCCCAGCACGCCCCGCCGCCCGCGAGGTACACCACGACGTCGCCGCCGTCGGCCAGCGCCGGGTTCAGCCCGAGGCCGGTGCTGCTGCCGTTCGCGCACAGGGCCTCGGAGAAGGCCACCCACGTCCACTCCGCCGGCGCCGCCGAGATCGGCCCCGCGCCCGAGGGCTGCGAGGGCACGCAGCCGAGCGCCAGCACGAGGAGCAGGAGGACGCGCACGCCCCTTCGTACCCGGCCCGCGCCCCGGGCTTCATGAGAAACGCGCGGGCGTTCGTGCTACTCGCGACCGCCATGACGCCCGCACCCCGCCGCACCTACTACCCGCCCCTCGAGCCGTACCGCACCGGCCGGCTGCCCGTCGGCGACGGCCACGAGCTGTACTTCGAGGAGTCCGGCAACCCGAAGGGCAAGCCCGTCGTCTTCGTGCACGGCGGCCCCGGCGCGGGCACCGAGGCCAAGCAGCGGCGCTTCTTCGATCCGCAGGCGTACCGCATCGTCCTCTTCGATCAGCGCGGCTGCGGCAAGTCGACGCCCTTCGCCTCGCTCGAGAAGAACACCACCTGGGACCTCGTGGCCGACATGGAGAAGCTGCGCGGTCACCTGGGCCTCGAGCGCTGGCAGCTCTTCGGCGGCTCGTGGGGCTCCACGCTCGCGCTGGCCTACGCGCAGACCCACCCGCAGCGGGTCACCGAGCTCGTGCTGCGCGGCATCTTCCTGTTGAGGAAGTGGGAGATTGACTGGTTCTACCAGGACGGGGCGAGCCACCTCTTCCCCGACGCGTGGGAGCCGTACCTGCACCACATCCCCGAGGCCGAGCGCGGCGACCTGCTCAACGCCTATTACCGCCGCCTCACCTCGACCGACGTGCACGTGCGCACCGAGGCCGCGAAGGCCTGGAGCCTGTGGGAAGGCAAGACCAGCTACCTGCTGCCCAACGAGGCCTACATCGCGAAGACCGGCGAAGACGAGTTCGCCACCGCGTTCGCGCGCATCGAGTGCCACTACTTCACGCACGGTGGGTGGCTCGAGAACGACAAGGCGCTGCTCGCCAGGACGAACGTCGATCGGATCCGCTCCATCCCCGCGGTCATCGTGCAGGGGCGCTACGACGTCGTCTGCCCGATGGAGTCCGCGTGGGCGCTGCACCGCGCCTGGCCCGAGGCCACCCTGAAGATCGTCGCTGACGCAGGCCACGCGGCGCACGAGCCGGGCATCCTCCACGAGCTGGTGACGGCGACCGACGGCTTCCGCTGAGCGGTGCGGGCCGTGCTACAGAGGCGGCAGCGGCCGGCGCAAGGCAGTCCCGGAGTCACCATGTCGCGCGCTCTCGTCGTCGTCCTCGTCTCGCTGGCCGGGTGCCAGTGCCTTCAGCCCGTCGATGAGCGCATGGACTCCGGCGTTCGGAGCGATGGCGGTCCGGGCGGAGGCGGGGGCCGCGACGGTGGGTCGGACGCGGGCGTCGACGCGGGCGGCTTCGACGCAGGCACCGACGCCGGGACCGCCGATGCAGGCCCCGTCGCGTGCGTGACGGCGAGCGATTGTCCTTCCACGAACCCGATGCAGCAGTTCTGTGGCCAGCTCCAGTCGGCGTGCGTGAACGGCTTCTGCCTGCTCGAGTGCCCCACCGGCGCTGACGCTGGCCTCAAGACGTGCACCTCGGCGACCACCGAGTGCCTGACCTGCAACGGCGCGACCCGCACCTGCGGCAACTGCAACGCGAACGTCTGCACCTTCTCGGCCCAGCCCGTGCGCGGCACGTGCCCGCCGCCGTTCGACGACTTCCAGAACTTCGTCGTTCAGCCGTTCAGCGGCCGCTGTGGTGGCGGCATTCTTCGAGACGGCGGGTTCGCGGGCGTGTGGGTCGGCGCGATGATGAACGGGCGGATCCTCGTCGACATCCCGGCGCTCGGTGGCGCGTGCCTCGGCAGCGGGCTCGCGACCCAGATCCCCCGCACGCTCATCAGCTGCCCCGCCTGCACGTTCGTCGCGGAGGGCTGCGAGTAGTCGCTGACCTTCGCCAACACGCGCGAAGAGACTGCTTCTGCTCCTGACTCGTCAGCGGTAGACGGGCGTCAGCGACCACTGCCGGTCGCGCTCCGAGGGGAAACCACACATGAAGCGTTTGATCATTGCCGTCGCTGGCTGTGTCTCGTCCATCGCGCTCGCACAGGGTGCACCTGCCGCCGCCGGGCAGGCTCCGAAGGCCGAAGCCGCGGCGGCGGCGCCGGGTATGGACATGTCGAAGATGGGCCCATGGTCGCGCAAGCCCGCCGACGAGAAGAAGACGAAGAAGGAGGTCGAGGACTTCTTCAAGAAGGACGACGAGGCGTCCACGAAGGGCGACATGGAGGGCATGCTGGCGCTCATCGACTTCCCGGTCTTCATGGCGACCGACGACGCGGCAGGCGCGGTCACCGCGACGCCGACCTCGAAGGAAGACTGGATCGCCGAGATGAAGCCCTTCTTCGAGAACATGCCGAAAGACTCGAAGACGACGCATAAGCGCAACATCACGATCCTGTCGGACGCGCTCGCGAACGTGTCGGACGAGTACACGATGACGGCCGGCAAGAACAAGATGGTCGGCCGGAGCATGGGCCTGATCGTGAAGGTGGGCGGAAGCTGGAAGTGGAAGGTGATGGCCGAGGCGGGCTGGGGTGGCATGGGCCCCCCGAAGGCCGAGGCCAAAGCCGCTGCTGCTCCGGCCGCAGCGCCCGCGCCTGCCGCGAAGGACGCGAAGCCCGCCCCGGCCGCGCCCGCCGCTGCGCCCGGGAAGAAGTAGTCCGCGCCGGTCGCTCCGCACAGTCACGGCGCCGGCTCGTTGAAGGCCGGCGTCGTCGCTTCAGTCGGCGGCAGCCGTTCGTCGGCGCACTCACTCCGCTGCCGGGCTCCGCTGCCGCGAGCTGTTCGGCTCTTCAGCCGGCGGCTTCATCACCGACTTCCCCGTCGGCCGATGTCGTCTTCCCCGACGCGATCTCGGGCGCGCTCGACCCGTTGCCGCCTGAGCGAGAGCGAGCGCTGCAGAGTCGTCGAGGCCGGCAACTCCGTCGCGGTGCCGACGAACGGCTTCAGCGCACCCCGAGCTTCGCGAGGCGGGTGTGGATCTCGTCCAGCGTCTTCGCGATGACGGCGTTCTCCTTCGCGGCCGGCAGCGCGCCAAGGCTCGCCTTCGCGGTCTCGTCTCGCAGCGCGTCTTCGCGCTTGCGCACCTTCGTCGGCAACCCCGAGGTCCCGAAGGTGCAGCCGATCATCTGCGTCAGATCGCGCCCGTACTCGCCCAGGCTGTTGCGCTGCGCCTGGGACAGCTTCGGGATCAGCTCGCCCGCGATCTGCCAGGCGATCCGAACGTGCAGCGCCTCGTCCTTCAGGGTCTCGTTCAGCACCAGGCGCGCCGTCGGGTGCCTGGTCGCGCCGTGCCGCGCGCGGATGAGGGCCAGCGACACCGTCTCACTGAAGCAGCCGTTGGCCACCGCCCACACCACCACCGGCACGTCGGCCGGCGCCGCCAGGCTGCGGGGCGCGTACTCGATGCCGTCAGGCACCTCTTCGTCGTAGCCGCCGAGCGCCTCGGCCAGCGCCTGCGACAGCTCGGCGTGCCGCACCTCGTCCTGCGCGATGGTGGTGTACGCGCCGATGGTGCCCAGCCCGGCCCCTTCGCGCACCAGCGCCAGCACCGCCTGGGAGACCGCTGGCACCGCGGCCAGCTCGCTCCAGGTGCGCCGCGACCAGAAGCGCCGGGCCGCGTCCGAGGTCGGCAGGGCGGGCAGCCCGTCGATCGCCTCGGCGCTCTCGCGGGTACGCGCGGACTGCGCGCGGCGCAGCTTCTTCCACAGCGGGTTCGTCGCCGGCAGCTCGACCCTCATCGCTTCTTCTTTCCGCCCCAGAGCGCGTCGATCTCGGCCGACGGCGCGCCTCGAGGCCGGGCGTCTCCGTCATCGAGCTTCGCTTCACCCGCTTCGCCGAAGCCGGAGTCGTCGGGCTCGACGCCCTCGGGCGCCGCGAACGCGCCGAGCAGCTCGTCGACGGCGGCCTTCACGTCGTCGTCCGTCTCGAGCGTCTTCGGCTTCTTCGCTGCCACTTCAACCCACCGGGTGGATCGGCCGCGTCTGGCCGCTGGTGAAGCGCAGGTCGACGCCGAGCTGCTTCGCGAGCTTGTTCAGCTCCGCCGCGCCATCACGCGTCAGCGCCACCGTGCCCTTCGACAGCTGGTTCGTGCTCGAGCGCGCGTGGATCTCCTTGAGGATCCGCTTCTGCGCGGCGACGTCGTAGCTCGCGCCGATGGCCCTCGTCAGCTTCACGGCCTCGGCCTTGCCGAACTTGTACTGCTGCCCGAACAGCGGAGCGGGGAAGCCCGGCCGCGTGCGCCCGTAGGCCCGGTAGTCGTTCTTCTCGTTGTTGATCGTCTTGTTCGACAGCAGCGTCTCGACGCGCTTCGTGGTGCGGATGGTCATGGACCCGAGGCGTAACCGCTTGCGCTCCGCGCGTCGAGGCCCGAGGGTGCAGAAGACCTTTCTTGACGCAGCGCTACTCCGCACGCTACCGGTACCCAATGGCATCGAAGCCGCTCGTCGTCGTGGAGTCGCCTGCGAAGGCGAAGACCATCGGTCAGTTCCTCGGCAAGGACTACACGGTGATGGCCTCGGTGGGGCACGTCGTCGACCTGCCCTCGAGCGGCCTGTGCGTGGACGTCGAGAACGACTTCAAGCTCACCTACGAGGTGACGAAGCGCGACGTCATCGCCTCGCTGAAGACCGCCCTCAAGGACTCGAGCGCCCTCTTCCTCGCGACGGACGAAGACCGCGAAGGTGAGGCGATCGCCTGGCACCTCAAGGAGCAGCTCAAGCCGAAGGTGCCCACGCGCCGCATGGTGTTCCACGAGATCACCCGTAAGGCGATCGAAGAGGCCGTCTCGAACCCCCGCGACATCGACATGGGCCTCGTCGACGCGCAGGAGGCGCGGCGCACGCTCGACCGGCTCTACGGCTACGAGGTCTCGCCGGTCCTCTGGCGCAAGGTGAAGACGGGGCTGTCGGCCGGGCGGGTGCAGTCGCCGGCGATCCGCCTCATCGTCGAGCGCGAGCGAGAGCGCATGGCGTTCCGCTCGGCGTCCTACTGGGATCTCGCGGCGAAGCACCCGACCCAGCCCGGCTTCGAGTCGCAGCTGTACTCGCTGCAGGGCCAGCGCGTCGCCCAGGGGCGTGACTTCGACTCCCTCGGCCAGCCGGTGGGCGCCGTCACCTGGCTCGACGAGGCGAAGGCGAAGGGCCTGCTCGAGCGGATCACCGGCAAGACGTTCACCGTCGCCTCGACCGAGAAGCGGCCCTACCGCAGCTCGCCGAAGGCGCCCTTCATGACGTCGACCCTGCAGCAGGAGGGTGGGCGCAAGCTGGGCATGAGCGCCCAGCAGGTGATGCGCGTCGCCCAGGGCCTCTACGAGCGCGGCTACATCACGTACATGCGCACCGACTCGACCAACCTGTCCGAGACGGCGGTGAAGGCGGCCCGCGCGCAGGTGAAGGAGCTGTTCGGCGAGCAGTACCTGCCTGAGGCGCCCCGGGTGTACGCGAAGAAGACGAAGAACGCGCAGGAGGCCCACGAGGCGATCCGGCCGGCGGGCGAGACCTTCCGCCGCACCGACGAGCTGAAGGACGAGCTGAGCGCCGCCGAGCTGCGCCTGTACGATCTGATCTGGAAGCGCACGCTCGCGTGTCAGATGGCCGACGCCGAGGGCGAGACGGTGTCGCTCAAGCTCGCGGTCACCTCGAGCGCGGGTGAGCAGGTCGAGTTCAGCGCCTCGGGCCGCACCATCACCTTCAAGGGCTACCTGCAGGAGTACGTCGAGAGCACCGACCAGCAGGACGACAAGCGCGAGGACGACGAGGCCCCGCTGCCCGTGCTGAAGGAGGGCGACGTGGTGCCCGTGTCAGCCCTCGAGGCGCTCGGCCACACCACGTCCCCGCCGGCCCGCTTCACCGAGGCGTCGCTGGTGAAGAAGCTCGAGGAGCTCGGCGTCGGCCGCCCCTCTACCTACGCGAGCATCCTCGGCACGCTGCAGGCGAAGTACGTCTGGAAGAAGGGCGCGGCGCTGGTGCCCAACTGGGAAGCGTTCGCCGTCGTCAACCTGATGGAGAAGCACTTCCACGATCTCGTCGATCTGCAGTTCACCGCCGAGATGGAGGAGGACCTCGACAAGGTCGCCGGTGGCGAGCGGGAGAAGACGAGCTACCTGAAGGAGTTCTACTGGGGCGACAAGAAGCACGTCGGGCTCGCGAAGCAGGTGAAGCAGAACCTCGACCAGATCAACGCCGCCGAGGTGAACTCGATCCCCATCGGGCCCGACCCGAAGAGCGGTGAGCTCATCGTCGTCAAGCCGGGCAAGTACGGCCCGTACTTGAAGCGTGGTGAAGACACCGCCTCGGTGCCCGACGCGCTCGCGCCCGACGAGATGACGGTCGAGAAGGCGCTGCAGCTGCTCTCGGCGCCCAAGGGCGACACGCCCGTCGGTCAGGATCCTGCGAGCGGCAAGAACGTGTACGTGAAGACCGGCCGCTTCGGCTCCTACGTCATGCTCGGCGAGCCGAGCGACGACGAGAAGCCGAAGACGGCGTCGCTCTTCAAGACCATGAAGCCCGAGACGGTGACGCTGGCGCAGGCCCTCGAGCTGCTCACGCTGCCGCGCACGCTGGGCACGGCGCCCGACGGCGAAGTCGTCACCGCGCAGAACGGCCGCTACGGCCCCTACCTCACGAAGGGCAAGGAGAGCCGCAACCTGGGGGTCGAGGCTGAGCCGAAGCTCCTCACCATCACGCTCGACGAGGCGCTCGAGATCTTCAAGCAGCCCAAGCAGTTCCGCGGCCGGGGCCAGTCGGCGAAGCCGTCGATCTCGAAGGGCGTCGATCCGGTGAGCAGCAAGGAGATCCTGCTCAAGGAGGGCCGCTTCGGCTGGTACGTCACCGACGGCGAGACGAACGCCACGCTGCGGCGCGGCGACACGCCCGAGGAGCTCACCAACGAGCGCGCGGCCGAGCTGCTCCAGGCGCGGCGTGAGTACATGGCTTCGCCCGAGGGCCAGGCCCGCGCGGCGCAGCGTGGCCAGAAGGCCGCCGCGAAGAAGGCCGCCAAGCAGGTGAAGGCCGCGCAAGCGAAGGCAGAGAAGGCCGCGAAGGCAGGCAAGGCGCCCGCCGCGAAGCCGGCGAAGGCCGCCGTCAAAGAAAAGGCGAAGCCTGCCGCCAGCGCGAAGGCGAAGAAGAGCGCGCCGAAGAAGGCCACGAAGGCCGACAAGAAGGCGCCGCGCAAGTCCGTCTGATGGCGGGAGCCGCCCGATGAACGACGAGAAGGCGTTCCTCACCAGCTATCGCGCGAAGGACTACCCGCGGCCGTCGGTGACGGTCGATCTCGTCATCCTCACGATCGTCGACGCCCAGCTGCGGGTGCTGCTGGTGAAGCGCCGCGAGCACCCGTTCAAGGGGCAGTGGGCGCTGCCGGGCGGCTTCGTGCGCGTGGGAGAGAGCCCCATCGAGCAGGGCGAGGACCTCGACGACGCCGCGCGCCGCGAGCTCAAGGAGGAGACCGGGCTCGACCCGAGCCGCGTCTACCTCGAGCAGCTCTACACCTTCGGCAGGGCCGGTCGTGATCCCCGGCTCCGCGTCATCACCGTCGCGTACTACGCGTTGGTGCGCCCCGATCTCGCCCCCTTCGTGAAGGCCGGCGGCGACGCGACCGAGGCCGACTGGTTCGACGTCGCGCAGGTCGCGCGGCTGGGCCTCGCCTTCGATCACCAGGAGATCGTCGAGAAGGCGCTCGAGCGCATTCGCGGCAAGCTCGACTACACGAACATCGCGTTCGATCTCGTGCCGGCGACCTTCACCATCCCCGAGCTGCGGCACGTCCACGGCATCGTGCTGGGCAAGCCGATGGATCCGGGGAACTTCCGGCGCTCGTTCAACCGGTGGCTCGAAGAGGGCCGGCTGGAGCAGGCGCCCGGCAAGCGCATCACCACCTCGAAGCCGGCCGCCGTGTACCGCTTCAAGCGCGAGCGCGACTGACGCTGCTCACAGCGGGATCTCGCCCTTGATCACCGGGTTGTCGCCTTCGACGACGTCGAGCTCGAGCACCGAGCTGCGCTTGCCGTTGAGCTCGAACTGCAGACGGTGACGCCCGGGCGACACCAGCAGCGGCTCGCGCGGGAGCACCGGAGTCTTCTTGCCGGTGTCCCGTCCGTCGAGGAAGACCCTCGCGCCCGCGGGGTTGGAGGCGATCCTCAGCCGACCGAAGGCCGGCCCGCTCACCTCGATGCGCCACGTCCGCCGGGTGCCGTCGATGGTCCACACGAGGAGGGTGGTCTGCCCCCGCTCGAGCCCTCTCACCTCGATCGTGTGGTTTCCCATCGTCGCTACGTCAGCGACCATCGGGTCTCCCACCGCGATCCGGTTGACGCCGGGGATGGTGATGAGGCGCCTCGTCCCCGATTGCACCGGAATCGTCCCCTCGGGGACGAGCGGCGCGTACGGCAGGGGCAGCTCGTCGAGCCGCGCCCGCGCCTTCACGAAGTCGACGGACCCGGGCTCAGCGAGCGAGAGCACCTCTTCGAAGGCCGCCCGCGCCTCGTCCGGCGCCGACTCTCGCAGCTGGTAGCCGCGCAGATACAGCTCGCGAATCCGGCCGATCCGCTGAGCGCGCTCAACCTCGTCGAGGACGTCTCGACGTCGTGCAAGGGGCGCCTCGGCCAGGATCTCCTGAACCCGTGGGCGGCGTTTGTCGTCCGGGCCCGCGACGACGAGGAACCGCTCGTAGAGCGCCCGCGCACGCTCGAGATCGTCCAGCCTGTTCGACTCCGAGGCGCGGGTGGCGAGCGTCGAGGCGAGCGTCGCCACGCAGTCAGCCTGGTCGGGCGAGCGCCTGAGGCAGCTCTCGAGGATCTCGACGGCGTCGTCATACCGGCGCTCTCTGCGCGCCAGCTTCCCGCGCTCGAGCAGGGCGGCCACCTCGGCGTTCGGCGCCCCCCGCTCTTCGCCCGGGTCCAGCCTCGTGACCTCGGGCGGAGCGACGGGTGATCCGGAGGGAGGCGTCTGTCGCTTCGCCAGCCGATCGAGCTCCCGCGTGGCCGTGCGCGCGAGCGTCGATGACGGCACCCGCGCGACGACCTGGCCGAACGCCGCCCTGGCCTCGTCAGGCGCCGTCTCCGACAGGTGCAGCGCGCGCTCGAAGGCCGCGATGGCCTCGTCGATCGTCCGCTCGTCGACGCCCTGCCTGGAGAGCGCGCGCCGCTGCGCCGACAGGAAGAGCCCGGGGTTCTTCTCGATGAGCTCGCGGCTCGCGAGGGCGAGCGCGAGGGGCGACTCCTTGCCCGCCGACAGCTCTTCGTCGAGCGCCAGCAGCGAGCCCGCTTCTGCCTCACCCAGCGAGTCGAGCCTTCCGCGCTGCTGCTGCGCCGTCGCCACTGCCGCCGCGAGCCGCAGGCAGTCGTCGGCGTCACAGCCCTCGAGCGCCGAGCGCGTCGCCTGGAGGTCGCCGCTCACCCATGCCGCTCGCGCGTGCTCGACGGCCGCGCTCGCCACTGCCGCCCGACGCTCCCTGAGCCAGTAGCCCACGCCGGCCCCGCCCACCGTCAACGCGAACAGGGCGGCGACCGCGAGGGCCTCGGGAGGCAGCCAGCGGCGAAGGCTCGAGCGGCTGAACGAGCTCGGCCGAGTCGCCAGATGCACCTTCAACAGCGCGCGTCCCAGCTCGGCGCTGGTGGGCTCCCCGGTCCTGCGGTGGCGGTCCACGAAGGCGCGCAGGTCGTCGGGCAGCGGGCCGGGCTCTTCGTCGTGCTCGCTCATGATGAGTCCTTCCCCACCTCGGTCAGCGCGCGGGTCAGCGCGGCGCGGCCCAGCCGCAGGCGTGAGTAGACGGTGTTCACGTTCACCTCGAGGACCTCGGCGACCTCCGGGGCCGTGAGCTGCTCGAGGTCGCACAGCACCACGATCTCCCGTTGCTCGGGAGGCAGCCGCCGCAGCACGTCCTCCAACTCGTACAGCCGCTGCCGCTGCTCGAGCTCCTCGTCCGGCCCCCGCCCAGGCGCGGCCAGGGCTTCGACCAGGGGCACCGTGCCGCGAGACTGCTTCCGGCGGTAGGTCGCGGCCACCTTCACCGCGATGCCGATGAGCCAGGTGCTGGCCGAGGAGCGGCCCGCGAAGGCGCGCGTCTGCCGGTGGGCGATGAGGAAGACCTCCTGCACCGCGTCCTCGACGTTGGCCGGGGCGACGCCGAGGCGCACCGCCATCCGCCAGACCTGCCGCGCGTGGCTCTCATACAAGGCCGTGAGATCGAGGGCTTGGGCCGGCATGAGGCGAACGATCGCGGTCACGGGGCAGTGAGTGTCGCGACCGGTGGATTCCGTCACTTCTGCGATCCCGTTTCCAGCTTCATGCGTCTTTTGCGACGCTGCGCGCTCATGCACGCGCTCCTGGTGGGACGGTTTCACGCGGTGACGAAGGCGCAGGCGGCGTGGCTCGAGGGCCTGGCGAAGGAGCCGATCGATCGGGTCGTCTGCGTCGTCACCAGCGCCGACCACGCGGCGACGCGCCGAAACCCGCTGGAGCTCGTTGCCCGGGAGGCCATGCTCCGGCCCGCGCTCGAGCGAACCGGGAAGCCCTTCGATCTGATCCGCGTGCACGACATCCCCGACTCGGAGGCGTGGGTCTCGTACCTCGTCGAGCAGGTGAAGCAGCAGGCGGGCCGGGAGCTCTCGCCCCGGACGACGCAGGTGTACTCGGCGAACCGTGACGTGGACGCGTTGTTCGAAGCGGCCGGCTTCCCGGTGGTGGCGCAGGAGGTGAAGGGCCTCACGCCGCACGAGCTGGTCCAGCGCATCGTGGACGGGCGCGAGTGGAAGGCCGAGGCGTCGCCCGAGACGGTCACGGTCTACGAGCGCCCGGGCGTCATCGATCGGGTGCGGGCGATCTTCCACCAACGGCTGCTCAACGACGACGGCGAGCTGGGGCACCTGCGCGACTTCGCGAGCTACGGCGCGCAGATGGACGCGTCGCTGCGCCAGAAGCTCGAGGACCTCGTTCGCTGGGTGAAGCCGGGCACCATCGTGGACAAGGGGTGCGGCACCGGGAAGCTGCTGGTCGAGCTGTCGAAGCTGTTCCCAGACTCGCGCTTCGCGGGCGTCGATCTCTCACGCGAGTTCCTGCGCCTGTGCGACGAGAACACCTACGCGACGGACGAGGTGACGCTCGTGTACGGGAACGTCATCGACGTGTGCCTGCCGCCGGGCTCGGCGAGCACCGTGATCTTCTCGTCGGTGATGCACGAGGTGCACTCGTACAACGGCTACCGCACGTCGGAGATCGACCGCGCGCTGGTGAGCGCCTGCACGGAGCTCGCGCAGGGTGGGCACGTGCTGATCCGCGACGGCGTCAGCCCCCCACCAGCAACGTGGCGGCTCGAGCTGCTCACGCCGCAGACGAAGGACACCTTCGAGCGCTTCGCGAAGGAGTTCCGGCAGGGGCAGGGGGTGCGCTTCACGCGGGTGTCGGACGGCGTCGTCGAGCTGTCGTCGCACGACGCGAACGAGTTCATCTGCAAGAAGGACTACCTGAAGAACTGGCACCTCGAGGTGAACGAGGAGTTCGGCCCGTTGACGCTGGCGGGGTGGCGCGAAGCGCTCAGCCAGGCAGGCTTCGAGCCTCTGCACCTCGAGGAGACCGTCAACCCGTGGATCGTGAGGAACCGCTACGAGGGCGCCGTGCGGGTGACCGACGCCGCGGGGAAGCCGCTGCCGTGGCCGGCGACCAACTTCGTGGCGGTCGGTCGAAAGCCGAAGCGCCCGTGAGACGAAGGCGGGAGTGAGGGCGGAGTCGAGGAGGCGACGTCACTGCGCGCCCTGATGTGAGGTGACGTCAGAAGTTCAGCGTCGCGGTGACCTGAATCCGCCAGACGAGCTGCTCCTGCATGCGGAAGCGGCGCCCCACGCGATCGACCCTGAAGTCGTAGTTCGGGTTGATCTCCTGCGGGGCCGACGTGATGTCGATGGTGCCGTTGCCGTTGATGTCCTTCCCGATGTTCTCCATCGTGAGGTAGCGCTCGGTCTGGTACGCCATCGAGCCGTAGGCGCGCAGCATCACGAACTCGGCGGCCTGCCCGACGAAGCCCAGCTGCAGGCCCATGGTGCCGTAGTCCGAGTTGTAGAGCATCTTGCCCATGAGGTCGGACAGCTCGTTGTAGTAGCGCCCCTCGGACGTGTACTGCCACCACCCGCGCAGATCGACGACGACGCGCTGGAACCGATCGGGCCGCTCGAACGCGATGATCTCGTTGCCAAAGGTGACCACGCCCACGTGCGCCGGGCGGATGCCGGTCTCGTTGCGGTTGAAGGGGCCGGTGCTGCAGTTCTCGGCGCGGGCCATGCGCGTGTCGGAGCGGTTGTCGCAGTTCGAATAGAAGCCCGGGCCCTGCCAGGGCAGCGTGTAGCTCACCATCAGGTACGGCTCGAACACGTCGATGATGCGCTTCGAGACCGCCGTCGAGAACGTGTACCGGTGGATCTTCTCGCCGATGCCTCCGCGCATCTCCGACGTGGTGGCGATCGACGGGTTCAGCATGGCCGCGGTCGGCGCGGTGTACTCGAAGCGCAGCGTCCAGGTCGGCTTGGTGTCGTCCTTCTTCTGGTTGAAGACGTTCCAGCCGAGCCCGAACGAGAAGTCGCCGAGCCCGCCGCGGTAGGAGTTCTGACCGTTCGCGCCCACCTCGAAGAGGCGGCCGTCACCGGAGCCCGCCGTGGGGCAGGGCACTCCGCGAGCGTCGCCACAGTTCCGGTAGATGGTGGTGTTGTTCTCGTTGGTGTCCTTCGCGAAGGTCCACCGCCGGTCCTGCTGAAAGACGATCGGCACGCCGACGTGCAGCTCGACGTCACGGAAGATGCCGATCGAGGTGTCGATGCCGAGGCGGGTCTCGTCGCGGAAGTACCGCAGCTCGCTCACGTCCTCGAGGGCGCCCTGCTGGTACCACTCCCGGGCGATCTTCCCGCGGTCGAAGATGCGGTCGAAGGTGAAGTCGAAGTACATGCCGAAGGGGTCCTTCTCCTCGAACGAGGAGGCGACCCGGGTCACCTCGGCAGCGTCGGCGAACGACGCCAGCACGAAAGCGGCGGCTGCGATGGCCCCGAAGCGACGCATCTTCATCACGGCCAGAGGGTAGGCGTCAGCGCCTCGCGTGACAAGAAACCTCTCGGGCCGAACACGGTCGCCCGTCAGTTCCCCGCGATCGTCTCGGCAGGCATGAGGGCCTTGAGCTTCGCCACCTGCGCGTCGAAGTCGGCGCGGTCGGCCGGCGGCAGGGTGTCGCGGCGGGTCTTGTGGCTCTCGAACGGGTCCACCACGGTCGCCCCCTTCATGAGCTGGTAGTGCAGATGGGGCGCGAAGGAGCGGCCGGTGTTGCCCGACTTCGCGAGCACCTGGCCGCGCTTCACCTTGTCGCCCGGCTGCACGGACCTGGGGATCTCGGAGAGGTGGAGGAAGAGCGCGGTGCGGCCCTGACCGCCGGACTCCTCGATCTCGAGGGAGTTGCCGTTGCCGCGGAAGTTCCAGTTCTTCCGGGCGATGACGCCGTCGAAGGTGGCCCGCACCGGCGTGCCGACCGGCGCCTTGAAGTCGACGCCCTTGTGGCGGCGGCCGTCGCGCAGCAGCGAGGTGATCTGCTCGTAGTCGTCGATGGGCGGATCGACGAGCTGCTCCTCGAGCGTCGTGCCGTCGAGCTGGATGAAGCGCGCGTGCGCGTCGCCCTTCGCCTGGAACCGGAAGGCCTCGAAGGTCTTGCCGAACTTCCGGCTGGTGAACCGCACGGCGTGAACCATCGGCTCCTGCCCGTCGCGCTCCTCATAGACGGCGGTGAGCGTGTCGCCCTTGAGCAGATCGCCCGGCACCTTGAACCACCACACGAGCGAGCGGGTGACGACCTGCGTGAGCGGTCCGCCCACGTCGCGGCCCACCTGAGCGACGACCGCCGTCTCGAGGGGCCCGGCGATGGTGGCGGTGAAGGCCTTGAGGCCTGACTTGTCCTTCTTCACCGCGAGGGGAGCCAGCGCAGGTGCGGGCGGCGCGGACGCAGGCGCGGGCGCGGCAGCGATCGGCGCGGGCGCTCCGGTCGGGGCGAGCTCGGCTGGCGGCGGCGCGGGGGCCTCGGCAGCCCGGGGCGGCGTGGCGGCGGCGGTGGGCTCGGCCGGGGCGGCGTCGGGGGGCCGGTGCGTCACCCACCACGCGAAGCCGGACACGGTGCCGACGACGGCAGCGATGATGGCGACCTGCGCGACAGGGGGCTGCTTCTTCTCGGGTGATCCCAGGGTGGGCATCTCGGGCATGCGGGCTCCTCGGAGGACCGACCGTACCGGTGGTGGAGGAATGTGGAAGTTTTTCGCCACAGGCCTGTGCCTGCTGCAACAGGGGGCCCGGCGAGGCGATTCCGCTACTCCTCGGCGGGGGACTCGTCGCGCAGGCCGAACTCCTTCATCTTGGTCTGCAGCGACTTGCGGCTGATGCCGAGCAGCTTGGCCGCGCGGGTGACGTTGCCCTCGGTCTTGGCGAGCGCCTGCACGATGAAGGCCTTCTCGATCTCGGCCTGCCGCGCCTTCAGGAAGTCCTTGAGCGGCGTCTCGCCCACCTCGGGGGTCGGGCTCTCGGTGAGCTGCGCGACGGTACCCTGCAGGCTGGTGCGGACGGGCTCCGGCAGATCCTTCACCTCGATGCGCGGGCCGTCGGCGAACAGCAGCACCCGCTCCATCATGTTCTCGAGCTCGCGGATGTTCCCGGGCCAGGGGTAGGCCTGCAGCATCGCGAGGGCGTCGTCGGCGATGCCCTCGATCTTCTTGTTGAGGCGCTTGTTGTACTTCTCGATGAAGTGCCTCACGAGGACCGGCACGTCGGCGCGGCGCTCCCGCAGCGGCGGCAGGTGCAGCGGCACGACGTTGAGCCGATAGAAGAGGTCCTTCCTGAAGCGGCCGGCTTCGACCTCGGCGGAGAGATCGCGGTTGGTGGCGGCGATGAGGCGCACGTCCACCCGGGTCGTCTTGATGCCGCCCACGCGCTCGAACTCGCTCTCCTGGAGCACGCGCAGCAGCTTCACCTGCATCTCGATGGGCACCTCGCCGATCTCGTCGAGGAACAGCGTGCCCCCGTCCGCGAGCTCGAAGCGGCCGGGCTTCGAGGTGACCGCGCCGGTGAAGGCGCCGCGCTCGTAGCCGAAGAGCTCGGACTCCATCAGGTCCTTGGGGATCGCGGCGCAGTTGATCTTGATGAGCGGCCTGTCGCGGCGCGAGCTGCCGTCGTGGAGGGCGGTCGCGACCAGCTCTTTGCCGGTGCCCGACTCGCCGGTGATGAGCACGGTGGACGGCGAGTCGGCCACCTTGTCGATGATCTTGAAGATCTCCTGGACCTGCGGCGAGTCGCCGACGATCGACGTGCGCGGCTTGCCCTCGGGCGGCACGTGGGCCTGGTTGGCCTCTTGCGTGCGCGCGGCCTTCGCGACGACGGCCTGGATCTCGGCCTGCTCGAAGGGCTTGGTGATGTAGTCGAAGGCCCCGAGCTTGATGGCCTCGACGGCGGAGTCCACGGTGCCGTGGGCGGTGATGATGATGACGGGAACGTCGGGGCGGGAGGCGTGCACGGCCTTGAGCAGCTCGAGGCCACCCAGCTTCGGCATCACCATGTCGGTGATGACGACGTCGGCGCCGTTCTTCTCGAACTCGGCCTGCGCGATCTCGCCGTTCTCGGCGATCGCGACCTCGTAGCCTTCCTTGCGCAGCATGGCGGCGAGCACCTTGCGCAGGTTGGCTTCATCATCGACGACGAGCACTCTGGACACGACGAGGTGTTTGGCCCCCGGGCCTCGATGCGTCAAGCTTTGGCGGAACGGCGGCTGGCCGGGTGACGTCTCACGGGACTGGAGGCTTCTTCATGACGCGCGCATTGACGCTCGGGGCGCTGCTCTTCTCGCTGGTGGCGCTGGCCCGGGAGCCCTCGAAGGCGGCGCTCGAGGCGGCGACGCGGTCTGGCAAGTACGCCCAGCTGCAGAAGGTGCTCGAGGTGCCGGAGGACCTGAAGACCTACGGCGAGGTGCACGACTGGGGCTGGTGGGACGGCACCGACTGGGCGGGCCACCAGGTGCCGCCGGGCTATTGGGTCTACATCTACCCGCACTGGTTCGTCTTCAAGGTGCAGCTCAAGAAGACGCCGCCGCCCAGCCCGCGTCCGTGGTGAGGAATACTTCCGGGGCACGCGCCTCGCAGTAGAAGCAGCCTCGTGCCGGAGCAGCGGTCACACAGTGGGCGGGCCGCCGCGCTGGTCGCGCTCGGCATTCTGCTGTCGCGGCTCGCCGGCCTCGTGCGGCAGAAGCTCTTCGCGCACTTCCTCGGCAGTGGCCTGGAGGCCGCGGCGTTCTCGGCAGCGACGCGCATCCCCAACGTCCTGCAGAACCTGCTGGGAGAGGGCGTGCTCTCGGCGTCCTTCATCCCCGTGTACGCGGGGCTGCGCGCGAAGGGGCAGGGTGACGAGGCGCGGCGCATGGCGGGCGCGGTCTTCGGGCTGCTCTCGCTGCTGGTCGGCGCGATCGTGGGCGTCGGGCTGCTCGCCGCGCCGTGGCTCGTGACGGTCATCGCGCCCGGCTACCAGGGCGAGGCGTTCGAGCTGACGGTGACGCTCGTGCGCATCATCTTCCCCGGCACGGGGGTGCTGGTGCTGTCGGCGTGGTGCCTCGGAATCTTGAACAGCCACAAGCAGTTCTTCCTCTCGTACGTGGCGCCGGTGGTGTGGAACGGCGCTGTCATCGTCGCCCTGGTGCTGTTTCGAGGCGAGCCTGGCCACGAGCTCATCGCGTGGGTGGCCTGGGCGACGGTGGCGGGGAGCGTCTTTCAGTTCGTCGTGCAGTTGCCGAACGTGCTCGGGCTGCTCGGGCGGTTCGATCCCCGGCCGTCGGTGAGCCTGCCGTCGGTGCGCGAGGTGCTCTCTGGTTTCGGGCCGGCGGTCGCGGCGCGCGGCGTCGTGCAGGTGAGCGCGTACGTCGATCTCGCGCTGGCCTCGCTCGTCTCGGCGCGGGCGGTGTCGGTGCTGACGTACGCGCAGACGATCGCGCTCTTGCCCATCAGCCTGTTCGGCATGTCGATCTCGGCCGCCGAGCTGCCTGAGCTGTCGGCCGACGCGGTGAAGTCGCACGAGGAGCGCACGACGGCCATTCAGGAGCGCCTGCGCGCGGGGCTCGAGCGCATGGCCTTCTTCGTGGTGCCGTCGGCGGTGGCGTTCCTGCTGCTGGGCGACCTGCTCTGCGGCGTGCTGCTCGAGTCGGGGCGCTTCTCTCCGAAGGACTCACGGCTGGGCTGGTACGTGCTGCTCGGCTCGGGCCTCGCGCTGCTGGCGCAGACGAGCGGCCGGCTGTTCTCCTCGACGCTCTACGCGCTGAAGGACACGAAGACGCCGCTCAGGTTCGCGGCGGTGCGGGTGACGCTCGGGGTGACGCTCGGGTTCGTGACGGTGCGGTGGGCGGCCGGAGCGCTGGGCCTGCCGACGGATCTCGCGGTCGTCTTCCTGACGGCGACGACGAGCGTGACGGCGTGGCTCGAGATGGCGCTGCTGAGGCGCGCGGTGGCGAAGCAGCTCGGGTCGGTGCCCACCATCACGGCCCGCCTCGTCCGGCTCTGGGGGGCAGCGTTCCTCTCGGCCGCTGTGGCCATCGCCCTCAAGGTCGCGCTGGTGGCGCAGGTCGGCGCGCGCGCGCTGGCGACGCAGGAGTGGGCGGGCGGAATCCTGCCGTTCCCCGACGTGCCGGCGATGAGAGTGTGGCGGTTCGACGTGTCGACGCTCGTCACCTCGACGGCGCTCATCGGCGTGTACGGCGTCGTATACTTCGCGGTGACAGGGCTCATGGGCGTTCCGCAGGCGAGCGCGGTGCTGCGGCGGGTGCTGCGGCGCCGCGGCAGCTGAACCGGGGAAGCGATCTTCGAGACCGGGTCGGTTTCGTCGAGCGCAACGGCCTTTGACCAGACCCTGGCGTCGGCCACGATCAACGCCTGGCAGAGAACTCACCCACCGCTTCCGACGACCGGCTCATGGGGACCGGCCTCTGGACTCTGGAGGCCGTGATGAGCGCCGACGCCAGTCACGCCAGGGGACGGGAGCGCACGCTCGAGCTCGCGCCAGGGACCGCGAGCGGGTGCGGCTCACCGGTCGCGGCGATCGCCGATCACGCGCGCCGGGACGCCGCCGACGATCGCCCACGCCGGCACGGCGCTCGTCACCACGGCGCCCATGCCGATGACCGCGTGATCGCCCACCGTCACCCCATCGGTGATGCCCGCGTTCGCGCCGACCCACACGTCGATCCCCAGCGTGATGCCGCGGGAGGTGACCGGCTGCTCGCGGATGAGACGGTCAGGTGCGACCTGGTGATCGAACGCGTAGAGCGTGGCGCCGCTCGCGATGCGGCAGCCGTCGCCGATGGTGATGCCCACCGCGCCGCCGTCGAGGCTCGCGCGGGCGTTGATGCTGACGTCGGCGCCGATGCTGAGCGGCCCGTGAAGGAACGCGTGGGCGGCCACCGTGGAGCGCGCGCCGATGCGAATCGGGCGCCCCAGCTGCGCGAAGATGCCGGCCTCGGGCGCGATGAAGCAGTCTTCGGCGAGCGTGACCGTCTCCTCGCGCATGAGCCGCGCCTGCACCTCCTGCTGCCACGGGCGCGCCCACACGAGGTGCTTCTCCTTCAGCGAGGCGTAGAGCCACGGCATCCACGAGAGGCGGCGCTTGTGCTGCTCGCGGAACTCGGCCGGAGACTCGTTCATCACCGGGACCGGCCGCGGAAGCCCTTGAGCGGGACCGCGTGGAGCCGCTCGAGCGCCTTCCTCCGCGAGTCGACGGCGAACCCGGTGTTCTCCAGAGGGACGACGCCCAACAGGGGCTCGGCGTCATCAGGCGCGAAGATCGCGTGGCAGACCGTCTCCTGGCCCATGAACTTCGCGCTGACGAAGCGGTGGTCGAAGACCTCGACGCGCCCGTCAGCCAGCTCGCAGTCGAACTTCCCCTCGAGCGCCACGCCTGGCTTCCTGAGCGCCTTGCCCGGCACGAAGCAGTGCAGCGCGCCGGTGTCGACGAGGAAGAGGCTCTCGAAGGACTTCTTCCCCTTCGTGAGTGGCTTGATCTCGTCAGTGACGTGCGTCTGGCCCACGAGAGGTCTCCTCCAACGTCTCTAGCACGAGCCGGCGAGTCGCTTCACGAAGGCCACGGCCGCGTCGAACGCCGCCCGCGCGTTCGGGTGCAGCCCTTCGAACAGCAGCGGGTTGTGAGGCATGTCGTCGGCGACGTGCTGCGTCACCTCGACGCCTGCGGCGCGCAGGCGGGCAGCGAACGCGACGATGTCGTCGTGAGGAACCTCCGCGCCTCCGACCGAGACGAAGGTGGGCGGCAGCCCGGCCAGCGGCAGCCGCGAGAGGGCGAGGTCGGCGAGCGGCGTCGCGCCAGCCACCGCGCGCGCGTGCGTCGTGAGCACCTCGCGCGTGCCGAAGTCGAAGCGATCGTTCGTGGTGAACGACGCGCCCGGCATCTCGAGATCAACCCAGGGCGAGAGCAGCACCAGCGCCAGAGGGCGGTGCGTGAGCGCGGTGAACGTGGCGAGGTGCCCGCCAGCGGAGTCCCCCGCGAGCACCACCGGGCCCTCGAGCGCCGCGCAGACCGCCTTCGCGTCGTCGAGCTGGGCGGGCCAGACGTGCTCGGGCGCCAGCCGGTACTCGACGCCCACCACCTCACAGCCGCTGGCCAGCGCCAGGTGCGCGCACAGCTCGGCGTGGGAGTGCCGCGTCGAGCCGTAGATGTACGAGCCGCCGTGGAAGAAGACGACGCGCAGCTTCGCGGGCGAGGCCGGCGTGAAGCGGCGCACCTCGACGCCGCCGAGGCGCTCGTCCGTCACCGCCACCTTGCCGACGTGGGGCCGGGGCGCCGGGCGCTCGGCGGTCAGCTGCCGCACCCGGGTCAGCGGCCACGACGCCGTCTCGTCCCAGTCCCGGCGCAGCATGCGAATCGACCACTCGAAGGCGAAGCCCCACGACGGCCGCGCCGGCCCGCCCCGCAGCCGCGACCGCAGCGTCGGCAGGAACGTCACGAGGAAGAGCCTCAGCGCGCGGAGCATGGCCTCAGGGCACGACGCGCGAGAACGAGGCGTAGTGATCGTCGGACCAGTAGCGCTCGCCGTTCGCGCCGGTGACGATGCGGCGGGCTCCGCGCGTGCGCTCATTCGGAGTCACCACCGTGTACTCGCGGTAGTAGCCGCCGGGCCGGTAGGGCAGCCGACCCTCGCGGTTCTTGAACTCGATGCCGTCTCGCTCGAACGGGAACGGCCCCTTCGCGTCGATGAGGCGCAACGTCTCATGCGCTTCGGGCGGCAGCTCGGAGAGGCGGATCGTCGCCTCGGCGGTGTCCTTTGCGCGCGGCGGCAGCGGGGCCTCGGTCTCCTTCGGGGTCTCCGCTGGCTCCTCGGGAGCCGTGCGCCCGAGCACCGCGGCGCGGAACCTGTCCTCTCCCAGCTCGCCGCCCGTGGGGAGGCCCTGGAGCTCGGCGGCGATGCGCTCGAGGCGGTTGTCCGGGTCCGGGTGCGTCGAGAAGAACTCGGGCGTGCGGCCGCCCCCCGCGGCCTTGAGCACCCGCATCACCTCGCCCATCTGTCGGGCGTCGTAGCCGGCCTCGTGCATGAACCGCACGCCCAGCTTGTCGGACTCGAGCTCGTCGTCGCGCCCGAACTTCATGGTGATGAGCTGTGCCGCCGCCGCCGCGAGCGCCGCGTTCGCGCGCGCGTTTCCCGGCCGGTCCGGATCCGACGTGGCCACCACCGTCGCGCCCACCAGCCCGGCCGTGAGATCGGCCTTCGCGAGGCGCTCGGCGCCGTGCCGCGCGACGACGTGCGCCACCTCGTGCCCGAGCACCCCCGCGAGCTGCGCCTCGTTCTGCATGCGGCCGAGCAGCGCCTCGGTGATGAAGATCGGCCCGCCCGGCAGCGCGAAGGCGTTGACGGTGCGCCGATCGGCCAGCACGGTGAACTTGAACGGGTACTTCGTGCGTGCCGCGGCGCTCTTCGAGGCGACGCGCAGACCGACCTGCTCGACGTAGCGGGCGAGCGCGTCGTCCTTCGTCGCGCCCCCGAACTGCCGCGTGAGCTGCGGGGCGGTGGCCAGGCCGAGCGACACCTCCTGCTGCTCGGTCAACTTCACGTACTGCGTCTCGCCGGTGAGCTCGTTCGTCGTGCGTCGCGAGAGGTAGGTCGCGACCGACACGCCCGCGATGATGAGTCCGATGACGAGCCGCGCGCCGCTGCTCCGCTGTCGCTGTTGCCAGGCCATGGCCCCGCTTATTCCACAGCGCCCGGCAGTCGACTCAACTCCCGCTGACCGACGACGGCGGTCACCGCTGGGCGTGCGGCAGCTGGCGCATGGACCACGCCAGGGTGAGCCAACCGCCGAGCTGGGCGAGGCCGCCGAAGGGGGTGAGCGCGCCGAGCCCGCGCACGCCAGTGACGCCCATCACGTAGAGGCTGCCTGAGAAGACGACGATGCCGGCGAGGAACAGCCCGGCGGCCACGCGGGGCCCTCTCGTCGGCACGTGGTGGGCGACGATGGCTGTGAGGCCGAGCGCGAGCGCGTGGACGAGGTGGTAGCGCGCTCCGGTTTCCCACCAGCGCAGCCGGTCTGCCGCGTCCGCGAGGCCCTCGACGGCGTTCTTGAGCGCGTGCGCGCCGAGGGCGCCGAGGGCGACTCCGAAGAAGGCGCTGGCAGCGCTCAGCATGCCGATGGTGCGGTGCATGGGGGCCCTCTATGCCACGGCGACCGCGGTCTGGTCGTGCGGGAAGACGTCACCGCGCGACGACTCACGGCGCTGGGCGTGCGGGATTGCGCGGCTCGCGCTGGTCGTGCGGGGAGACGTCACCGCGCGACGACTCACGAGGCCGGGCGTGCGCGATTGCGCGGCTCGCGAGGTCTGGTCGTGCGGGATCCAGAGCCCGGCGTTTCAGAGAGAACGCTCAGCCCTTCACGACAGGGCAGCCCCAGCCGTCGTAGCTGCCCTCGAGCGCCAGGATGACGTCGAGCACCTCGGCGACGAAGGCGTCCGCCTGGCCGTCGGCGAGGGCGTCGTCGCGGTGGAACTGCAGGCCCACCCGACCGTCTTCGCGGGCCTCGGGCTCGTCGGTGTCGAAGCCGGCGGCCTTCAGCCGCGTCGCCGCTTCCTGTGCCTGGCCGGTGGTCTCGAAGAAGGCGAGGTGATCGACCGTGCGGGCCACCGTCAGCACGTCGCCGGCCTGCTGCAGTTGCTCGAGCAGCGAGCGGTTCGCGATGGCCTGGTACGAATACGGGTCCGGGTAGAGGAACTCCGTGTACATGCCCCAGTCGGGGTCGTCGGCCGCGAGGTACTCGAGCGTGTACTCGCCGAGGTCGCCGACGAGCCCCTTCAGGTCGTCCAGCTTCGGGCCGCTCTCGCGGGGCAGGTAGAAGAAGAACTCGGTCGCGCCGCGCGTCACCAACCGCCCTACGAACAGCGCGTCGGTCCTGGCCGTCAGCGCGTCGACGAGCCGGTCTTCGAGAGCGCCCATGGCCTCCAGCTCGGACGCGTCTCGCAGTCCGTCTGGCCGGGGCGTGAGCAGCGGCACCCGCAGCTGCAGCCTCAGCGGGTGCGATGCGGCCGGCTCGGCGTTCAGGTCCACGACGAACGAGGCGGGGTGCTCATCGAGGTTCGTCAGGTAGAAGCCGAAGTTCGGTTGCCAGCGGGACATGGGGCTCACCGTACCGCAGCGGGCTGTCGCGCGGGCTTTCGTCTCGGGGCGCCTGTCACGCGAGACCGTCGGTGCGAGGTCACTGCCGGGCTTGCCTCACCTGCCGTTGGCGTCGCCCCGTCAGTCCGACTACCCTCGACGAGGGGCTCATGAGCGACTCACCACGGTCACCTGGACTTCGTGCAGAAGAGCTGGCGATCCTCGCGCTCTGCATCGCTGGCGTGCTCGTGGCGGGGCTGGTGCAGCACATCGTCGTGCTGGGAGTGTCCCCAAGCCCTCTCCGGCTCCTGATGCCGCTCATCGTCGGCGCCACGTTCGGCACGTTGCTGATCGCGGTGCGCCGCGTTCGCGCGCGGGAGCGCAAGGCCCGCGAGCTGGTGGAGCAGCAGGCGGCCCAGATTCGTGCGCTGAACGAGCGGCTCTCCGACGCGGTGCGCTCGCAGGGGCGCGAGCTGAAGAGCGCGGGGGACATGCTGGTCGAGTCGAACCGGCTGAACGGCGCCGGCTTGCTCGCCAGCGGAGTCGCGCACGACTTCAACAACCTGCTCACCATCGTGCTCTCGGGCGCCAGCTTCCTGCAGGAACACGTCAAGGGCGCCGAAGACGCCGAGGTCGTCGAGTCGCTGCTGTCGGCAGGGGAGCGCGGGGCGAACCTGACCCGTCAGTTGTTGGCGTTCGCGAGGCCCTGGAAGGCCAGCCGCGAGGTGCGTTGCCTCAACCGCACGACGGACGAGCTGACGCCCCTCTTGAGGCGGGTGCTGGGCCGCGAGGTCGAGGTGCGGGTGTCGCTCGCGCAGGGCGAGCTGCCCGTGTCGGCCGGGCGGGGACCGATCGAGCAGGTGCTGCTGAACCTCGCGATGAACGCCCGTGACGCCATGCCGGGGCGAGGCTCGTTCTCGATCACGACCAGTCGCGACGGGGCCGAGGCCATCCTCGAGGTCTCGGACTCGGGTGTGGGGATGTCGCCCGAGGTGCAAGCGAGGATCTTCGAGACGTTCTTCTCGACGAAGGGCGAAGGGCGCGGCTCGGGCATCGGCCTCGCGGTGGTGCAGTCCATCGTTCAGCACGCCGGAGGGTCGATCGGAGTCCAGTCTGCGCTCGGGTCGGGCACGACGTTTCGGCTGCGCTTCCCGCTCGCTCAGGAGTCCGCGCCCGTTCAGAGCACCCCATCGGGCGGCGTGGTGTCGCTGTCGAGCGGCGTGGTGGTGCTCGCGGACGACGACGCGCAGGTTCGGGCCGCGGCCAGCACCGTGCTCGCCCGGCTTGGCCTGTCGGGGCGTGCGGTGGCCGGCCAGCGCGAGGCGGTCGAGGCGCTCCAGTCGATCGACCCGGACCAGGTCCGCGCGCTGGTGACGGATCTGCTCCTCGCCGATGGCGACGGGCTCTCGCTCGCGGTCCAGGTGCGTGCGACGCATCCGCGGCTGCCCATCGTCCTCACCTCGGCCTCAGACGCCTCGCTCACCGACTCCGCGATCGTGGGGCTCGCGAAGCCGTACGGGTTCGCGCAACTGCAAGAGGCGCTGAGTCGAGCGGCGAAGCTCGTCGCTCCGAGGTGAGTGTTCGCGGTCGCTTTCAGTTGCATTGCGCTCCGTGGCGCGGAAGAGCGCGCTCATGCCGATTCGCCGTGGAGCGCTCTCGTTCGCCCGCTTCCGTCTCGACGGGAGCCTTCCCCGCGACACCCGCCGCTGGCTGCTGAAGGCGCTCGAGGCGCGAGCCTTCGAGGGCATCGATCCGAAGGGCGAGGAGGACCGCGCGTCGGGCTTCGTCTCGCTCGAGCAGCCCGAGGTGGCCGAGTTCGGCGCTGGCGAGGTGTTTCGCGGCATGAGCGCCCTCTTCGCGTGGCGCGTCGAGAAGCTGCGCGTCCCCTCGCAGGTGATCCGCACGCAGCTGGCCGAGTGGGCGCAGGCGTTCGAGCAGAAGAACGGCCGCGCTCCGGGCCGGCGCGAGAAGACCGAGCAGAAGGACGCCATTCGGCGCGCGCTGCGCAGCAAGACCGAGCCAGGCGTGAAGGTGTTCGACGTCAGCCTCGACCTCGCGGCGAAGGAGCTGCAGATCTGGGCGACCACGCGGTCCGTCGTCGAGGAGGTGACCGAGGCGCTCGAGAGCGGCCTCGAGGTGAGGCTGGTGCCGTGCGTGCCCGCTTCGCAGGTGGACGCCGAGACGCTCGATCGGCTGGCGCCCACGACCGAGCTGTTCGGCGATGAGCTCGCCACCCGGCGGCCCGAAGGAGGTGCGTGATGGCGGCGCGCAAGGCAGCGACGGCCGAGACGAAGTTCATGCGCGGCGACACCGGCGTCGATGGCGCGGCCACGAAGGAGCAGGCCGATCCCGTCGAGGCCGAGCAGGCGAAGGCGCGCGAGGCGCTCTACCGCGGGCGCACGTGGCTCGGCCGAGAGTGCCTGACGTGGATTCTGTTCAGGAGCAACGACACCAACCCCATCGCCACCCTCGACGACGAGCCGGTGAGGGTGCTCTTCAACGGCCGCCTCACCCTGCGCGCGGCCGCGGGCGACATCACCGAGGTCGCGGTGAAGGGCGTCAACGCGCCGTACGCGAAGCTGATCCGCCAGGCGGCCGATCGGGGCTTGCTGGTGCACTCGGCGCGGCTCACCTTCACCTGGCAGGAGCGCAGCTACGACTTCACCCTCGACGCCGAGCACTTCGACGTGCGGGGGGGCAAGACGCCCGAGCTGATGAAGGAGGAGGAAGACGAGAAGGTGACCGAGCGGCTCGAGCACGTCGCGACCCTGGGGCGGCTGATCGACGCCACGGTGACGCGCTTCATGGCGCTCCGGTCTTCGCCCCAGTGGAAGAAGACGATCGTGCCCGAGCTGAAGGCATGGATGCGGGAGAACGGCTGATCAGGAACTCCGAGGGGTTCGAGGGCTTGACCCGTGGGAGCGCATGACATAGACGCGGCAGCCTTTCCGGCGTCTGCTGTCAAGCCCGACCGGAACTCGCTTCGCAAGAACGAGCTGAACGAAAACGAGGACATCACGATGTACGCCGTCATCCGGACTGGTGGAAAGCAGTATCGCGTGGCCGAAGGGGACGTCATTCGCATCGAGAAGATCGCGGGTGACTCCGGGGCCGAGGTGAAGTTCGACGAAGTGCTGATGGTCGGTGGCAGCGACTCCCCGAAGGTGGGGCGTCCGACGGTGTCGGGCGCGAAGGTGACCGGCAAGATCGTGCGTCAGACGAAGGCCCGCCGCGTCATCCACTTCCGCAAGGAGAAGGAAGGCTGGACCCGCATGCGCGGTCACCGGCAGCCCTTCACCGAGGTCAAGATCACGGGCGTCACGGCCTGATCGTTCACCACTTCACCGAAGAAGGACTCGACTTCCATGGCACACAAAAAAGGGCAGGGCTCCTCCCGCAACGGTCGTGATTCGAACTCGCAGCGCCGCGGCATGAAGGTGTCGGGCGGGCAGCTCGTTCAGGCCGGTTCGATCATCATCCGCCAGCTGGGCACGAAGCTGCACCCCGGCAACAACGTTCGCGCGGGTCGCGATCACACGCTGTTCGCGCTGATCGACGGCGTCGTCACCTTCGAGCGCAAGGACAAGAAGCGCAAGCAGGTGTCGGTGTACGCGCCGAAGACGGCCTGAGCGGGCGTCGGTTGGCTCACGTGAGCGGGTCGTGTTCCGCGCCCAGTCCGGGGTGGAGCCGGCCCGCTTCGTATTCAGGGGCGACTTCGCGAGCGACGCCTGAGCGCAGGCGGAATCGAGCTGAGGAACCGCGAGATGAAGCCGGAGACGAAGGCGGGAGCGAAGCGATCCACCCTGACCGCGCTCACTTCGCGAGCGACGCCTGAGCGCAGGCGGAATCGAGCTGAGGGACATGAAGTTCGTCGATGAGGTGCGCATCAAGGTGAAGGCCGGAGACGGCGGCAACGGCGCCGTCGCGTTCCGTCGCGAGAAGTACGTCGACAAGGGCGGCCCGTCGGGCGGTGACGGCGGCAACGGGGGCTCTGTCGTGCTGAAGGCGACCGAGCAGCTCACCACGTTGCTCGACTTCCGATACCAGCAGCACTACCGCGCGAAGAACGGCCAGCACGGCATGGGCAGCGACATGAACGGCGCGGGCTCCGACGACCTGGTGCTCGAGGCCCCGGTGGGAACGGTGGTGCGCGACGCCGCCACCGGTGAGGAGCTGGTCGATCTCTCGGTACCCGGCCAGACGTTCGTGGTGGCGAAGGGCGGCCGGGGCGGGCTGGGCAACATCAACTTCGCGACCTCGACGCGACAGACGCCGCGCTTCGCGCAGGACGGCACGCCGGGCGAGGAGCGGGAGCTGCTGCTCGAGCTCAAGCTGCTCGCCGACGTCGGCATCGTCGGCTTTCCGAACGCGGGCAAGTCGACGCTGATCAGCCGGGTCTCGCGGGCGAAGCCGAAGGTGGCCGACTACCCGTTCACCACGCTGGTGCCGAACCTGGGCGTGGTGCCCTACAAGGACCGGCGCTCCTTCGTGATGGCCGACATCCCCGGCCTCATCGAGGGCGCGAGCGAGGGCGCGGGGCTGGGCCACCAGTTCCTGCGGCACGTCGAGCGCTGCCGCGTGCTGGTGCACCTCGTCGATCTGTCGGGCGTGGTCGAGGGGCGCGACCCGGTGAAGGACTTCGACGCCATCAACACCGAGCTGAAGAAGTACAGCGCGGCGCTGGCCCAGAAGCCGATGATCGTGGTGGCGAACAAGCTCGATCTGCCGGACGCGCGCGAGGCGCTGCCGAAGTTCCTCTCGGCGATGGCGAAGCGCCGCATCGGGTTGCTCGAGCTCTCCGGGGCGACGGGACAGGGACTCGACGGGCTGCTCGACGCCTGCGCGCGGGTGCTGTTCTCGCAGGCCTCGCTCAAGACCCGCGCGCGCACCGCCGACGCGCCGCGCACCATCGTCACCGCCGAGACGGCCTTCCGGGCGCCGAGACCTGCCGAGGCGTCGAAGCCCGCTCGCAAGCCGGCCGCGAAGGCGAAGGCGAAGGCGAAGGGGAAGGGCGTGAGGGCCCGGGCGTGAGCGGGGGCGGGCCGAAGTACGAGGTGCACGAGGGCGCGCCGCTGCCTGACGAGCTGCTGCTGCCGCCGCGCAAGGAGCGCATCGAGCAGGTGATCGCCAACCGCACCCGCAACCTCGTGGTGGTGCTCGATCGGCTCGAAGACAGCTTCAACATGGCGGCGGTGCTGCGCACCTGCGAGGCCATGGGCGTGCAGGAGGTCCACGTCATCCGCAACAAGGACGTGCCGTGGTCGCCCAACACGAAGGTGACGCAGGGCTGCGACAAGTGGCTCGAGCTCACCCGGTACGACGACTTCACCGCCTGCCACCGGGCGCTGAAGGAGCGCGGCTTCTCGATTCAGGTGTCGGCGGTGCGCGACGGCGCGAGGAGCCTCTTCGAGCTGAAGTTCGATCAGAAGGTCGCGCTGGTGTTCGGCAACGAGCGCTTCGGGGTGTCCGACGAGGTGCTGTCGCTGGCCGACGGCGTCTTCTGGCTGCCGATGCTGGGCTTCACGCAGAGCCTCAACATCTCGGCGGCGGCGAGCGCCTGCATCACCCGCGCGGTGGCGTGGCGGCTCGAGCACCTGGGGCGGCACGGCGATCTGCCCGAGGGCGACGCAGCGGTGCTGCGCGAGCGCTTCAAGCTCCTGTCGGTCAAGCAGCGGGGGCGGCTGTACGGGGCGCACGTGAAGAGGGGCTGAGGGGGCGCGTCGAAGCCCACGACAGCCGTTTTCCGAACGAATAGGAGGCCTTCCACCATGCTCGCCCACGCGTTCCTCGCGCTGCTCGTGACCCAGGTGCCCGACGGCAACCCGATCGCCCTGAGCGCGAAGAAGGCGACCGCGGCTCGTGACGCGGGGACACCCGCGGGCGTGGCGGTGAAGGGCAAGGCCGACGCGGGCGTGGTGGGGGTGATGGACGCCGGCGTGGCGGGCCTGGCCGACGCGGGCCCGCCGATGGCGCCCGAGGTGAAGGCGCTCGTCGATCGCATGCAGGCCTTCTACGAGACGACGTCGGACTTCTCGGCCGACTTCCGGCAGGACTACTTCTACAAGCTGAGCAAGCGCACGCAGACGTCGACGGGCACGGTCATCTTCCGCAAGCCGGGGCTCATGCGCTGGGACTACGCGAAGCCGTCGCCGAAGACGTTCGTGCTGGCAGGCGTGAAGGTCTACATGCACGACCCCGAGGCGAAGCTGCTCACCGTCGCGAGCATCGGCACCAGCAAGCTGTCGGCGTCGGTCACCTTCCTCTTCGGGCAGGGCAAGCTCGCCGACGAGTTCGCCATCTCGAAGAAGGACTGCGGGAAGTGCACGGGCACCCTGCTGCAGCTCGACCCGCTGGTGCCCGACACGCGCTTCACGCGCATCCTGCTCGAGGTCGATCCAAAGACGGCGCAGGTGCTCAAGAGCACCGTGGTGGATCCCGACGGCAGTGAGAACGCCATCGCCTTCCTCAACCTGAAGACGAACACCGGCCCCGCGTTCGATGGCGGCGTCGGCAGCGTGGATCCGCGCTTCAAGCTGACGCCCCCGCCCGACACCCAGGTGCAGGACTTCACCCTCGGCGTCGGCGCGCAGCCGAAGCCCTGAGACAGGCCACGAACGTCCTGGTTGCGAAGCCAGTGCGGGGTGGGCGCGCGGTCGATTCGGTGTCCGGTGTTCGGCGTGAGTGACCGCACCGTCTCCTTCGTCGCGCGTGCGCTGAGGAGCAACACTCGTGGCTCGTCGAGGATGTCCCAGCCCTCGCGAAGTCCACCAGCGCTGGTGATGACCCGCGCGGCGGCTGGTTTTCTCACGGAACGAGAGGCTGTGCGTACCAGTTGGGAGACACGCACGCGCTCCAGCGACTCGGCTATGGGACGGCGCCATGGTTCGACTCCCTGCGCTCGTGGTCGTCCTTGTACTCTCGTCCTGCCAGTGCGGTCCGGGCGGGGTCAGTGTCACTGAGCCGAGACGAGGCGGAGGTGTGGCGGGTGGCTCCGTGGCGGGTGGCTCCGTGGCGGGTGGCTCCGTGGCGGGTGGCTCTGCGGCGGGTGGCTCCGCGGCGGGTGGCTCTGTCGCTGGTGGCTTCGTGGCAGGCGGCTCCGCGGCAGGTGGCTCGGTCGCTGGTGGCTTCGTGGCAGGCGGCTCCGCGGCGGGTGGCTCCGCGGCAGGTGGCTCGTCGGCGGGTGGCTCGTCGGCGGGTGGCTCCGCAGGTGGCTCGTCGGCGGGTGGATCTTCGGCGGGTGGCGCCACGGCGGGTGGCTCGGTCGCTGGGGGCTCCGCGGCCGGTGGGACTGGCGACGCCGGCTTCGTCGAGGTGGTCTACGGCCACAGCGCCGACACCCTCTACGCGCTCGATCCGGTGACGAAGGCAGTGCGTCGGGTCGGCTCCTTCAGCTGCGCGTTCGACATCACGGACCTCGCCATCGACGGCCAGGGCAACGCCTTCATCGTGGGCTTCTCCGGCTTCTATCGGCTCGATCTCACCAACGCCGCCTGCACGGCGATCAACACGGTGCTCACGTACCCGAACTCGCTCTCCTTCGTGCCGAAGGGAACGCTCGACCCGAACGTCGAGGTGCTCGTCGCGTACTCGGGGCGCTTCTACAACCGCATCAACACCACCACCGGCGCGATGCAGCAGATCGGCTCTGGGCTGCCGAGCGGCTTCGAGTCGTCGGGTGACATCGTCTCGGTGCAGGACGGCGGCACGTTCCTCACGGTGAAGAACATGTTCTCGAACCCGATGTGCGACGACTGCCTGCTCCAGGTGAACCCCGTCACCGGCGGGCTGATCCGCAACTACGGCCCCATTCCGTACACGAACGTCTACGGCATCGCCTACTGGGGTGGAGCGGTCTACGGCTTCACCCAGGCCGGGCAGTTGTTCGAGATCGGCCCCAACGGCACGGGCATCATCACCCGACCGATCACCATCCCGAACGCCCCGCCGGGGTTGAGCTTCAACGGCGCTGGCTCGAGCACCGCGGTGCCGGTCTTCTCGCGGGACGGCGGCGGCATCAGCATCGACTGATCGCACGCACGGGCTACGCTCACGACCGTGCGCTCCTGGCCGTGCTTCATGGTGCTGCTCTGTGCGTGTCCGCGCGCGAGCGGCCCGCCAGCGCGAGACACCTTGATCGGGCTCGAGGCGCCGCTCATCCCCGGGCCCGGGCTTCGCGTGTCGGTCGCCGGGCAGGTGTTCGAGCGTCCGGCGGAGATCATCCTCGACATCGCCGCCACCATGACGCTGGTAACGAAGGGGTGCGTCGAGGACCCGATGGTGAGCGGCACGACGGTGAAGGTGATCGACCCGATGGGCGGCGCCGACTCGTACCGGGTGACCCGACTCGCGGGGCTCACCGTCTCGGGCAGACGGCTCGTGCCGGCAGAGGCAGGCCTCGCCGATGGGGACGGGTGCTCGGTGGTGGTGGGCACCGATCTGCTGTCGAACACCGCCTTGCAGATCGATCCCGCGAGGCGCCTCGTCCGCTTCCTCCCGTCGAAGCCTCGCGCGGAATGGCTCGCCGACGCGGAGCAGCTCGGCGGTGAGGTGCAGGTGCTCGAGCTGACCCGCGAGCCCCGCCACGACTGGCCGATGCTGGCGGTGCGGCTGGGTCAGCGCGACACGAGCTTCACAGGCGCGTTCCTGTTCTCGACGCGCGACCGCGTGAGCCGCGTCTTCGAAGCGCCCGCGCGACAGGCCGGCTTCACCACCACCGCCGATCTCCTGCAGAAGCTCGAGCTGCCGAAGGAGGTGCAGCTCCCGATGGACCTGTCGGCATTCAAGGGCATGGTGATGGACAAGGTCGAGCTGGCGCCCGGGGTGGGCGCGCAGGGGGTGTCCTTCGCGGTGCTGAGTGGTGGGCCTCCGCTCGGGGTCGACGGCGTGCTCGCGGCCGATGCCTGGGGACGGTTCGAGCTCACCGTGGACGTCAGCTCGGGCGTGCTGATGCTGCACCGACCTCGCGTGCTTGGCTCGGGCCAGCGCTACCAGTGTGCTCGCGGCCAGCGGTCGCCGTCGGAGGACGCCTGCTTCGAGCTTGCCCAGGTGTCAGCCGGCCGGGGCGTGGCGGTGACCGCGACGGTCTGGAGGCCGCTGCCAGACGGGGGCCGCCTCTACCTCGACTTCCCCGGGCTCTCGCCGGCCTGCCGCGTGGGCTTCACCTTCGACGCCGGCGATCGCGGCCGCAACACGCAGCACGTCGTGCCGTGGCCCCGGTTGTTCGAGTCGATGAAGCCCTGCGCCGAGACCCTCGCAGGTGTCACGCAGGTGTCGCTCGCCCTCTTCGAAGACTCGCCGCTCAAGGAGTGTCCCGGCGTCTGCGCGTTCGCGCAGGATCTCCGGACCGGCCGGGTGAGCTGCGAGTGCCAGCCCGGCCCGACTGGCCTGTCAGCAGAGGCAGAGCGGGTGTTGCTCGAGAAGCTGCGGGGCCTGCTGCAGAGGCGCGACGCCCGTCCCACGGAACCAGCCGATCCGCCGTGAATACGCGGCCGTCTGGTTCCGGAGTGCCTCCAGAACGGGGCGCTGCGCAGTGAGCTACTCCGGGGTGTCACGATCCGGTAGGTTTCTCCTCACTCAACCTTCCAGCGAGGCCCTCGATGCCGCAGGTCACTTCCGTTCGCACCAACCCCATTCAGTCGCAGCCCGGCTCGTCGAATCCGCCGACCGTGACCGTGAACGCAGGTGACTCCCTGGGGAAGATCGCGCAGCGGCTCGGCGTGACGACGCAGGCGCTCGTCCAGGCGAACCTGAGCAAGTACCCGTCGCTCGCCAGCAACCCGAACGCCATCAAGGTCGGCTGGCAGTTGAGCGTGCCTGGCGCGGGGCAGACGCAGACGGCCCCTTCGACGCAGGGCACACAGGGCACGCAGGCGACCCAGGGCTGGGGCCCCACCCCGACGGGGGACCCCTCGGTGCGCCAGACGCAGCAGACCGGGACCACCCAGCGGCCCAATGACTTCGGCAACAAGCTGGCCGCCGGCGGCGCGCAGTCGATCGAGCTGCGCATGAAGCAGCACCTCGACGCGATCGAGAAGACGGGCGTGGGCGTCTACTACGGCGATCACTCGTCGATGAAGACCATGACGCCGCAGCAGCGGAAGGAGTGGGCGACTCAGAACGCGAAGCCGGGCACCACGCCGAACGCGAACTTCAAGGAGTCCTCGTGCATCGGCTGGGCGTTCGAGAACGTGGGCGCCGCCTACGCGGCCGCGGGCAAGAGCGAGCGGTGGGGCGAGATCATGCGCATCGTCACCTCGAAGGGCTCCAAGGGCATCGATCTGGCGAAGGAGCTCCAGAAGGACGGCTGGCAGGCGATCTACTGGAACCCTGACGCGAAGAACCCGAACGACGGCAACGCCGAGCACTCGTTCTCGGCCCTGCAGGTGAAGCGCGGCAACGGGTACTACGGCGTCAAGGTGACCGACTCGGTGCTCGACTACCGTCCGACGGACCCCGCGAAGACGAAGGAGAACAACGCGGGCATCGACAAGCTGAAGAAGGTGCCGTTCTTCTTCGGCATGGCCAAGGGCGGCATGCACACCTTCGTGGGCCGCAATGGCAACGTGAACGAGTTCCACTGGAACCACCTGCCGGACTCGAAGACGGCCATCGAAGAGAAGCCGCTGAAGGACTGGGGCTGGAACTCGGGGCTCATCATGGTGCCGCCGGGGACCTGGCCGACCGAGTAGCCGTCAGCCGATCAGGGCGTGACCCAGATCGCGTTCGTCATCACCCATGGCCGCTCGGCGCGGATGAAGTCCGATCGTTTGCCGATGTGCGCCTTGAGGTGTGACGGCACCATGCGCACCTCGACGCGGAAGACGCCGGGCGCGGTGGGCGTGTAGCGCAGCGTGGGTTCGCTGGTGCTGCCGACCTCGTCCCAGCCGCCTTCGCGCGCGCGGAAGAGCTTCGTGACGATGGTGGGCGGTGGCGTCGCCGGATCGAGCTCGCGCACGCGGGGAGTCTTCACCTCGAGGCTGACTCCCGCGGCGAGGCTCACCGAGTCGCCCAGCTCTTTCGTCTGCGCCCCCTCGGTGGCGAAGAAGTCGAAGCCCTCGGGCGTGCCGAGGAAGTCGAAGGTGCCGTAGACGCGCCGCGCTCGGAGCGCCTCCTTCAGCGCGCGATCGTCCACCTCGCCGTCGCGGACGAGCAGGTGGTTGGAGAACATGATCATCATGCGCCGGTAGCTGTCGATGCGCTCTCCGTCCTGCAGCTTGTCGCGGAAGGTGTTGCGGTGGCAGTCGGTGCCCATCGTGGTGACGCGCTTGACGCCGCGCGCGAACACGGTGCCCCACGTCGCCAGGTAGGTCGGGTCGTCGAGGTTGAAGGCGGTGAAGAAGGCGTCGGGGTGCGGCAGCCCCTCGAAGTCGCCCATCGACACCTTCCCCACCACGAGCTCCGCGGCGATGCCGATGTTCTTCAGGCTGTTGCGGTGGAGGTTGAACATCTCGAAGCCGTCGAGGGGCATCGAGATGAGCTCCTCGGGCGTGTAGTCCTCGGTGTGGGCCACCAGCGCGAGGCCGCCGGCGTCCCTGGCCGCATGCAGGGCGACGTCGTCGCGGCCGTAGAAGGCGCGGCGGGTGGACAGCGTGCCGGGGTGTCGCTCGAGGCCGACCGGCATCGCGCCGCCGGTCTCCGAGCCCGCCATCACCAGCACCGACCTGTCACCGGAACAGGCGAGGCGGTTGGCGGTGGGGGCGCCGTCGTGCGTGACGAGCGTGTCGCCCTCGCCGGGGCGGTACAGCAGGACGTCGGGGAACTCGTGCTCGAGGAAGCTGTCGCCGTGATCGGTGAGGAAGACGAAGTCGTGCTTTGCCGTGCAGAGGTCGCGGCGGAAGTCCGCGAGGCAGTCGGCGTCGTAGATGCCCGCGTCGTTCTTCGGCTGCCCGTCGCACGCGTCGTGCGAGTAGATGCTGTGCGCGTGCACCAGGCCCTTGCGGTCGAGGAAGCCGCGTGCGCTGGGGCCCCGCTCGGTCGGGTAGACGACGCCCGGCGTCCACACGGGGGCGGGCGGCGTCGGCTTCATCGGTGACGAGCAGGCGAGGGCGGTGAGGGCGAGCAGCGGCAGACGGCGCATGGCCCGCGGAAGACCACGACGAGGCGCGCGCTTCAACCCCCCGTCCCCGGCGCTGCCGCGGCGTGCCAGTCAGGGAGCGGCTTCGCCTCCGCGTCGTCGCGCCACGCGAGGTTCGCCCCAGCCAGCTGCGCCAGCAGATCGTTGGTCGCGCGGGTCGGCTGCTGCGCCGGGCCCTTCACCCGATGGCAGAAGAAGGTGCGGCAGCCGAACGGGCGCACCTCGTAGATGGTGCAGCGCGCGCCCGCCTCGTCGAGGAAGGGGCAGCCCCCGTCAGCGCGCCGCGGGGGCAGGGGGCGCCGCGCGCGGTGGAGGTGCTCGGTGATCAGCGCCCACTCACTCGGCCACAGCCATGGAGGACGGCCCGTCGTCGCGAGCTGGCAGCACTCGGCCGTCGACGGGCACGACCAGCGCGCGTACGCCTCGGAGGCGGCCCGCAGCACCTCGCGCGTCTCGGCCAGCACGCGCTTGCGCTTCACCGGCTCGGGCAGCTCGTGCTCGTCCTCGTCATGCCGCATCGGCGCGATGCTCGTCAGCCACCGGCCCCGACGCAAGCACGCAGGCGCGCCGGAGATCATCGCAACGGCGCCGGAGGGTAGTAGCGTGCGCAGCGGGAGGAGACCCACCGATGCTCTCACCGCAGCCTGCTCCAGCCGGAGCGATGTGCGCTGTTCACACCGACGTCGCCGCCGACTCCGTCTGCTCGCGCTGTGGCAACTTCATGTGCGCGACGTGCTCCGATCGACGCACGGGCACGCTGTGCCCGACCTGCCGGCAGGCGCTCGGCACCTTCCCGTTCAACCGCCAGAACTACGACTTCTCGGGCGTCTGGAACTACGTCTTCGAGGCGTGGCGGCGCGACCTGGTGATGCTGGGCGTCGGAGGCGGGGTGATGATGGGGCTCGGCTTCATCGGCAACGTCGTGATGCAGGTCTTCCAGCTCGTGGGCCAGGCGGTGCTGGTCGGCGGCGGCCGCGACAAGCTCGTCGCCGGCGGCATCGTGATGGGCATCGGCATGCTCGCGGGCCTCGGGGTGACGATCCTGGTGCAGGGCATCGGCATCATGGGGCTGATCCGCCTCTGCATCGACTCGCTCCACGGGCGGAAGGTCGAGATCCCCCGCATGTTCACCCAGGCGAAGAAGGTGTGGCGCTACGCGGTGGTGCAGTTGGCGATCATGTTCACGGTGACGGTGCCGCTGCTGCTGGGGGGCGGCTTGATCTTCGCGCTCGCGGTCCTGGTCGGAGGCGGGGGCTTCTCGGCTGGCGGCATCAAGGAGGCCTTCTCGGGCCCGGCGGCGATCGGCGTCGTCCTGGTCGGCTCGGCGGGGCTCACCTTCGCCCTGGTCTGGCTGGTGCTGCCGCTCACCTTCGCGCAGTTCGAGATCGTCTACGGGGGCTGCGAGGCGATCGAGGCGATCCGTCGTGGGTGGATCCTCGGCACCGATCACCGGCTCCCGACGCTCGGCTACTCGTTGGTGGCGATGGCGGCGGTGATGGCGCTCAGCATCGCGGGCCTGCTCGCGCTCTGCGTCGGGGTGATGATCGCGGTGCCGATCGGCTACGCGCTCTTCTTCATGCTGCAGGCCGGGCTGTACCTCTCGCTGCGCAACGGCTCTGAGCTGCCGAGGCCCGTCGAGAGCTGAGCGCGATCAACGGTTCGTCACCTTTGGGCGTGTGTCGCGAAGCGACCAGTGCTCAAACGGCGTCAACCAGGGAGGAAGACCATGACGCCCAACCCGCAGATGCCCCAGCAGCCGATGCCCCAGCAGAAAGGCTGGTTCGGAAGGAACTGGTTCTGGGTGGTGCCGGTCGGCTGTCTGGTGCCGATGCTGTGCTGTGGTGTCTTCGCCGGCGTCACCTACTTCGGCGCGACGAAGGCCATGAAGTCGTCCGCCGTGTACGCCGAAGGGGTCGCGCGGGCGCTGTCCAGCCCTGAGGTGCGCGCGGCGCTGGGCGAGCCGGTGACTCCCGGCTTCGCGATGCAGGGCTCGGTCAGCGACAAGGAGGCCGACATTCAGGTGCCGCTCGAGGGCAAGAAGGCGAAGGGCACCCTGTACGTCGTCGGCAAGAAGGTGGCCGGCAAGTGGCAGTACGAGCGCATGGAGGTGGACGTCGGCGGCAAGCGCATCGACCTGCTCGGCGGCGGGCTCGGCGGGCTGGAGGGGAAGGACGTCGAGAAGGAGCTGCAGGACCTCGAGAAGGTCTTCAAAGACATCGCCCCGGACGAGGTGCAGCCGCCGGACGACAAGGCCCCGCTCGACGAGCCGAACGTGGTGCCGGGCGAAGGCGACAAGGCTCCGCTCAAGGACGAAGGCGATCAGGGCGGCGCGAACTGATCAGCACTTCCAGCCGCGGATCGAGCACGTCCTGGTCGCGGCGTCGCAGAGCGGCTCGCGCTCGCCATCTTCTGCAGGGGCGGAACGACCGCGGCTTCTTCTTCGTGGGCTTCGCGCTGACGGCGTGGACCACCGGCGCCGCTCCCGGAAGAGCCCGCGAACCAGCCCGTCAGCACTCCCAGCCGCGGATCAGGCAGGTCTTCGTGCGCCGATCGCACACGGCCTCGTGTTCGCCGTCCTTGCACGGTCGGAACGGACGCAGCCGCTTCTTCGTCGCCTTCACGGGGTACAACACGGGCTCGGTGGCGAGCGCGCAGTCCGAGTTCTTCGTGCAGGCCACCGGCTCGATCCACACGTAGTGGCACACGCCGCGCACACAGCCGCAGGCGGGCCCTGTCTTCGGCGCGGGCCAGGACGAGACGCCGCCGTCGGTGGAGCACGTGGTGCCGTCGAGCACCTTGCAGTCGTCAGGCCCGGTGCAGCTCGTGCCCGCGACCGGGCCGTTGGCGCCGCGCGCCGGCTCGGCGGTGAGGCACAACACGACGATGACGGACATCATCAAAGCACCCGCAGGACGAAGCACTTGAGGTAGCGCGTCTCGCGCAGGCCGAGCAGCACCGGGTGATCGCGCCCGGCGCCGCGCTTCTCGACGATCTGCACGCGGCGCTTCGAGTCGGCGGCGGCGCTGTCGAGCATCTCCTCGAAGCGCGTCTCGTCGATGTGGTGCGTGCAGCTCGCGGTGATCAACGTGCCGCCGGGGTTGAGCAGCTGCATCGCGCGCAGGTTGATCTCCTTGTACCCGCGGGCGGCGGCGGCGATGTCGTCCTTCTTTTTCGCGAAGGACGGCGGGTCGAGCACGATGGTGTCGAAGCGGCGGCCCTCGTCGAGCGTGTCGCGCAGGTAGTCGAAGACGTTCGCGCAGACGGTCTCGACGTTGGGGAGCCTGTTGCGCTCGGCGTTCTTCTTGATCTGCGCGCAGGCCGGCTCGCTGATCTCGACCGCCGTCACCCGCTTCGCCTTGAGCGCGAGCTGCAGCGCGAAGCCGCCCGCGTAGCTGAAGCAGTCGAGCGCCTCGCCGACGCCGTAGTCCGCCGCGCGCACGTGGTTGTCGCGCTGATCGAGGAAGGCGCCGGTCTTCTGCCCGTGCAGCAGCTCGACCTCGATCACCACGTGGCCTTCCCGGTAGGTGACGACGGGCGGCAGCTCGCCGAAGAGCACGCCCTTCTCGGGCTCGAGGCCCTCGAGGTTCCGAACGTGCGCGTCGGAGCGGTTCACGATCGCCTTCGGCTTGAAGTGCTTCACGAGCAGGTCGACGAAGAGCTGCTTCTTGCGCTCGGTGCCCGCGTGGAGGAACTGCACCGACAGGTAGTCGCCGAACCGATCGACGACGAGGCCCGGGAGCTGATCGGCCTCGCCATGCACCACCCGGTACGCGGTCTCGTCGGGGTACTCCCGGCGGCGCAGCGCGTCGGCGGCCTCGAGGCGCGCGCGGAGCACCGCCTCGTCGATGGGCGTGTCGTCCCACGCGAGCCAGCGCAGGGAGATCTTCGACGCCTTCGAGTACAGCGCCTGGCCGAGGAACCAGCCGCGGGTGTCTTCCACGCGCACGACGTCGCCGGCCTGCACGTCGTCGCCGACGCTCTCGACGTCGGCGGCGTAGATCCACGGGTGGCCGTTCTTCCAGCGCTCGACGCCCTTCTTCGTGATGCAGGCAGTGCCACGCTTCATGGGGCGTCCCTCACAGCGTCACGACCCGATCGACGACCACGTGCCCGTGCCCGTCGTCCTTCACGGTGCACACCGCGACCGACGGATCGTGCTCGAGGAACAGGTACCAGCCCTCCTCGACCGCCTGCGCGAGGAGCTGCTTCTTCTCTTCGATCACCGTGAGCGGGTAGAGATCGTACGCGGCGACCCAGGCCGGCTTGAGGTGCGCGGTCGTGGGGATGAGATCGCCGCAGAACACGAGCGTGTGATCGCCGGCCTCGAGGCGCACGAGCTGCAGCCCGACGGTGTGCCCCTCTGACACGAAGAGCGTGATGCCCGGGTACAGCTCGGTGCCGCCCTCGAGCAGGTGGAGCTGGCCGCTCTTCTCGAGCAGCGCGAAGTCCTCGGGGCGGAAGCTGCCGCGATCCTTGTCGGTGGCCTGGTGGGCCCATTTCCAGTGGCGCCGCTGCAGGTGGTAGGTGGCGTTCGGGAAGCCGAGCTTGAGCTGACCAGCCTCGTCGCGCACGGTGCCGCCAGCGTGATCGAAGTGCAGGTGGGTCAGCACCACGTCGGTGATGTCGTCGCGGGTCAGGCCGGCGCGGCGCAGCTCCGAGTCGAGGCCCAGGTTGCCTTCGTGCGAGATGCCGTAGAGATCGCGGTGTCGCCCGTCCCAGCGGGCGCCGGCGCCGTCATCGACGAGGATGCGGCGCTTGCCATCCAGCACGAGCATGCAGCGCATCGCGAGGTGCACGCGGTTGCGGGCGTCGGGCGCGAGGAGCCGTTCCCAGAGCGGCCGCGGCACCACCCCGAACATCGCACCGCCGTCGAGGGCGATGCTGCCGTCACGCACCTCGTGGACCGTCAGGTGTCCCAGCTCGAAGGGCATTGCCCGAGTCTGTCACGAAGGTGCGCGCGCGGGTGACGCTCTTTGGGGCGCGGCGTGAGAGAGTGTCGGCATGCAGACGTCGTACGATCTCGTCATTCAGGCCGAGCCGGGGGCGCCCTTCGATCCCGCGCCGGTCGAGGCCGCGATCCGCGAGCGTGGTGGCAGCTCGCGTGGTGACGGGGCGCTCGTGTGGCGGTTCGCGGTGGGCGACGTGGTGACGCTGCCGCTGCGGGAGGCGGGCGCGGTGACGGGCGTGGAGCTGAAGATCCCTTTCTCCGACCGCCTCGAGCTGCTCAACGCGGTGGTGCCGGCGGCGGTGGAGCTCGCGCGAACGCTCAACCTGCGCGTCGTCGATCCGCAGCTCGCGCGCACCGTCCTCGACCCCGACGTGGGCGCGGTGAGCGACGAGTTCCTGCGCATCGCCCGGTACGCGGGCCAGTACTACGGCATCGGCGACGCGCTGCCGATGGCCGCGGTCGGTCCCGCCGAGGAGGGCATGTCGCCAGCGGTGAAGGGCCTCCTGGCGCTGCTGGTGTTCGCGGTGGCGGCGGCGGCGGCCTACCAGTACTTCTCGCCGGACTGACTGGTCGCTCACTTCACGAAGCGCCAGCACCGGTGCAGCGCGCGGCGGAAGTCGGCGGGCACCTTCGTCAGCTCCTCGGCGGGGGACAGCGCGTCGTCGAGCTCGAACTCGAGGAAGTTGTTCGAGAAGTAGAGCGTGCCTCCGGGCGCGAGGCGATCGAGGCAGCGCCCGACGAGCCAGGCGTGATCGCGCTGCACCTCGAAGCGGCGCCCCATCTTCTTCGAGGTGGAGAAGGACGGCGGGTCGGCGACGATGAGGTCGTACGTGCCGCGCTCGTGCTCGAGCCAGGCCAGCACGTCGTCGCGCACGACGCGGTGCTGCGGGCCGGTGGTGAAGCCGTTGAGCGCGAAGTTGCGCTCGGCCCAGGCACAGTAGGTGTTGCTCAAGTCCACCGTAGTGGTGGCCGCGGCGCCGCCGGCGAGCGCGTGCACGGTGAAGGCGCCGGTGTACGCGAAGAGGTTCAAGAAGCGCGTGCCGCGGGCCTCCTCGCCGACGCGCCGGCGGGTGAGGCGGTGATCGAGGAAGAGCCCGGTGTCGAGGAAGTCGGTCAGGTTGCACTCGAAGGCCCGGCCGTACTCCTCGACGGTGACGACGCGTGACTGGCCGCCGGCGCGCTCGAAGCGCTGCTCGCCCCAGGCCTTCGGCTCGTGGATCTTCACGATGACGTCGGCGGGCGCGACCTCGAGCCCCGTGACGCACGCCGCGCGCAGCTCGCTCACCAGCCCGTCGACCCCGGCCTTGAGCTGCTTCTTCCGTGGGTACGCGATGACGTGAATGATGCCGCCGTACCAGTCGATGGAGACCGGCCACTCGGGCATGTCGAGATCGTAGAGGCGGAACGCCGTGACGCCCTCGCGACGCGCCCAGGCCCGGCGCGGCTTGAGGTTCTTCGCGAGGCGGTTGGCGAGGGCGTCGGCTGACACATGCGGCTCCAGGTTCAGCGGGACTGAAATCAGGTCAGGCTCGGGGCTGCGATACAAGGCAATCCGGGTTTTTCGCGCCCCTGCGGGTGCCCGGAGTAGAGTCGTGCGCGCGCAGGCCAACGCCCGCACCCACATGATCCGACAGCTTCGCAACGGGCGCTTCGAGAAGTCGATCGCTCCTGACTGGGACCTCGCCAAGCACCTGTTCGACGAAAGCAGGCACTTCTTCCGCGAGCACGGCCTCGACGCGGACGAGGCGTACGCGATGGCGATGACGACATCTGAGCTGCTGGAGAACGCCGTGAAGTACGGCGACTGGAAGCGCGCCCCGGACGAGCTGATCGGGTACGTCGCGGAGGTCGAAGGTCGCGCGGTGGTGGTCGAGGTGCAGAGCCCCGTCGCCGACGATCCCGGCGCCCTGCGCAAGCTGGACGATCAGATTCAGTGGATTCGTGGCTTCCAGAGCCCGTTCGAGGCGTACGTCGAGCGGCTGAAGATCCTCTCGTCCATGGGGACCCGCGACGGGACGAGCGGGCTGGGCCTCATCCGCATCGCCTACGAGGCGAGGGCGCTGGTGGATTTCTACGTCACTCCGTCGCGGCGCCTGGCGATGTCGGCGGTGTACCAGCCAGCGGGGCTGCTGACATGAAGGCCCCGGTCTCCAGGCTGAGTGCGTCGCTCGAGATCGATGGGCGACGCGTCGAGGTCGAGCTCTTCCCGCGCACGCATCTGTCGCTCGGCGTGCGACTGCCGCCAACGACCTCGTTCCCCGTCGGCACGACCTTCTCGCGCCTCGTCGTTCCCCAGCCGGGGGGCGAGGTCACGCTGACGCGCACGCAGCTGGCGGTCGCGCCCACTGCCGACGAGCCGGGAGGTCTCGTCTTCCTCGACGACGTCTACGACTGCGACGCGCTCTTGAACGAGGGGCGGGCGAAGAACCTGCTCGGGTTTCTCAGCGAGCTGCCGCTGGTGCTGGGGCTTCGGGATCAGATCGGCCCCGAGTTCCGCGCCTGGGTCGCCGACCTCAACTACGATCTCACCGTCTACAAGAAGTTCTTCGACCAGCAGGACCGGCTCTTCCAGCTCGAGCCTCCTGAGGTGGCCCACGCGGCGCAGCAGGCGCTGCTCGCGCACGCCCGACGGGACTTCTTCGGCTACCTCGACGGCACGCTCGCCCGGCTCAGCGAGCTCGTGCATTCCTTCACCCCCGAAGAGCACGAGCGGCACGGCTACTACTTCAGGCAGCAGTTGTGGCCCTTCATCATGGGCTCGGCATTCATGCGGCGCACCAACCTGAAGCCGCGGGGGTACGCCGGCGACGCCGTGATGATGGACATGATCTACGACGACGCCTTCGAGGGCGAGTGGGTCTTCAACAAGCTGCTGCACAAGCACCCCATCGAGCACCCCGGCGCCCAGGCGGTGCGGAACCGCCGGGTGAAGGTGCCGGAGCTGCTGCACGAGGTGCGGGTGGCGCGGGCCGGAGGCCTGAAGGTGTTGTCCGTCGCGTGCGGTCCTGCGCGCGAGCTCGACGACGTCTTCCGTACCCAGGCCGACTGCCGCGCGGTGTCGATCACCCTGCTCGATCAAGACGAAGAGGCGCTGCACGCCGCCCAGGCCACCGTGAAGCGGGTCGAAGCGAAGCTGGGCGCGAGCATCGACGCGCGGCTGGTGAACCAGTCAGTGCGCACGCTGCTGCGTGACGCCGAGCTGCCGTCCCGACTGGGGCGCTTCGGGTTCATCTACACGATGGGCATGTTCGACTACCTGACGCCGCCGGTCGCGCGGGCCGTGCTCGAACGCCTCTACGCCCTGCTCGAGCCGGGGGGCGTGATCGTCGTCGGGAACTACCACGTCAGCAACGCCAGCCGGTACTACATGGCGTACTGGCTCGACTGGATTCTGTACTACCGCACCGAAGGCGAGATGCTCGAGATGGCCGGGCGGCTCGGGGACGCCCGGGCTTCGGTGTCGTTCGACGACTCGCGGTGCCAGATGTTCCTGAGGGTGGAGAAGCCGGCGTGAGCGACGTGGCGGCGAGCGGAGCGGGTCGTCTGGAGCCGGAGCTCGGCACCGAGCGCTTCGTCAGCTACCGCGACGGGCTGGTCCACGACTGGATGAAGATCCTCGCGGTGCTGGGGGTCGTGCTGGTGCCCCTGTTCCTGCTGCTCGACTACGTCACCATGCCCGGCGAGCTGTTGAGCCGCTTCGCGGTGTACCGCGGCGTCGCGACGTTGAGCTCGGTGACCCAGCTCGGGCTGCTGCGGGTGACGAAGCCGTCGCGCTTCTCCTTCGTCCACGGCTACGTCTTCAGCTTCATCGTGTGCGGCATGGTCACGCTGATGACGGTGGACCTCGGGGGCTTCAGCTCGGGCTACTACGTCGGCCTGATGCTCGTGATCTTCCCGGTGAACGTGCTGCTGCCCTGGCGCTCCTACCACGCGGCGGCGAACGGCATCCTCGCGGTGGGCTCGTACGTGCTGGCGAACCTCGTCTTCGGGGGCGAGTTCACCGCGGGCATGATGGTGAACAACCTCTACTTCCTGCTCTCGTCCGTCGTGCTGGTGGTGGCGATGAGCGAGACCCGCTACCGCCTCATCCAGCGTGAGTTCGGGGTGCGCGCCGAGCTCGAGGACACCAACGCGGTGCTGGAGAAGTCTCGGGCTGATCTCAAGCAGGCGCGGGACCGGCTGTGGAGCGAGATGGAGGTCGCCCAGCGCATCCAGACCGCGCTGCTGCCACGCAACCGCACGCTGGGCGGCTGGGAGATCGAGGCCACGATGCGGCCCGCGGAGGAGGTCGGCGGCGACTACTACGACTTCCTCGAGACCCGTCACGGCGAACGGTGGCTGGCGATCGGCGACGTCTCTGGGCACGGCGTCGAGTCGGGGCTGGTGATGATGATGACCCAGACCGCCGTGGCGACGCTGGTGAACGATCGCGCGGGGCGCACGCCGAGCGACGTCTTCGTGCACACCAACCAGGTGATCCGCGAGAACGTGTCGCGCCTCGGCGGCCACCGCTACATGACGCTCAACATCATCCGGCTCGAGGCCAGCCGCCTCGTGGTGGCCGGGAAGCACCAGGATCTGCTGGTGTGGCGCGCGGCCACGGGCGCCCTCGAGATCGTGAGCAACCAGGGGCCGTGGATCGGCGTCGTCGATGACGTGCGGCACGCCGTCGAGGACCAGGCGCTCGAGGTGGGGGTGGGTGACTGGGTGCTGCTCTACTCCGACGGGCTCACCGAGGCGACGGACGCGCAGGGCCGGCTGTTCGGGGAAGACAGGCTGCGCGACGCCTTCGGCGCGGTGGCGGGCAAGCTGTCACTGCAGGACGCCGTCTCCTCGGTGATCGAGCGCGTGCGCGCCTATCAGCAGCGGCAGGATGACGATCTGACGCTCGTGCTGCTGCGACGCGCGAGCTGAGCGCCTCAGCCGCCCACGAAGTGAACCCCGGCTGACCCGTCGAAGGGTCGAAGGGCGCGCTTGAGGGCGTCGAACGACAGCGTCTGCCACTTGCGCTTCGCGTCGTAGCGGAGGGTCAGTTTGATGCTGCGCTCCTGGGCCGAGTTGATGAGCTGGATGAGCACGGCGACGGTGGACGAGTTGAAGTGCTCGAGCTTGTCGAAGCGCATCTCGAGGGCCGCGCCCTTCTCGCGCACGTAGCTGAAGAGCTGGTCAAACCACGGGTGGAGGACGGCGCCGGGCGATCGATCGGTGCTGCGGCCGGTCCACGCCAGGCAGATGAGGCCTGGCGTGCGTTCATCGACGTCGATGGTGAGATCGCCTGCGTGGAGGTTGGTCATTGCGCCCCGAGCAGATCATGGGGTCCCCGTGTCGCCAAGCAGGTGTCTGGGGGCCGAGGTAGGTGAATCGCCTCCACTGCGCCGCGCCCGGCTGGGGTATGCTGATTCCCAAGGAGGCGAGGATGCACGGAATCGTCGCGGGCGACTTGATCGTCGACACGGTGACTCACGCCGAGCTGATTGAGGTCTTCTGGAGCGGGGCCAGCAACAGCCGCGACCCGGCGACCACGCTCAGGCCCTTCTTCACCCTGCTGATGGCCGAGGCGAAGACGCGGAAGGCCCGGCTCGAGATGCACTTCGAGAAGCTCACGCACATCAACTCGTCGACGGTGTCGGCGCTCATCCGGTTCGTCCAGGAAGCGGCGAAGGAGTCGGTGCCGGTGGTGCTCTTCTACGACGGCTCGCTGCGGTGGCAGGACCACAACTTCAGGACGATCTCGCTGCTCCACGGCGCGAAGCCGGGGCTCGAGGTGCACCGGCTCGAGGGCGGCGTGCCGCCCGAGAAGATTCAGCACGCCTGAAGCGCGGGGCGGGTAGAAACCGCCGTCATGCACAGACTCCCGCTGGTCCTCGTGATGTTGGCGCAGGTGTGCCTGGCCGCCGAAGGCAAGTGGACTCCGCAGCAGGTGCTCGAGCTCGGGCCCGGCTGGGTGAAGCAGCAGGGCTTCTCGCTGCCGCTGTCGAAGCTGTGGGACGAGAAGAAGGGCGGCGGGCTGCTGGCGAACGCGGTGCAGTTGCCGGGGTGCTCGGGCAGCTTCGTCTCGGCCGACGGGCTGCTCATCACCAACCACCACTGCATCGTGGGCATCCTGCAGGAGCACTCCACGCCGCAGGCGAACCTGGTGAAGGAGGGCTTTCTCGCGAAGACGCGCGACGAGGAGAAGCCGGCGAAGGCGTACCGCATTCAGGTGCCGCGGCGCTTCGTGGACGTGACGAAGGAGGTGCTCGCGGCGGTGCCGGAGGGCGCGGACGATCTGACGCGCTTCAAGGCGGTGGAGGCGACGCAGAAGGCGCTGGTGGCGAAGTGCGAGGCGCGGCCGGGCACGCGGTGCACCTTCGCGGCCTTCGACGGCGGGCTGTTCTTCACGCTGACCGAGTTCGAGGAGCTGTCCGACGTGCGGCTCGTCTACGCGCCGCCCGAGATGGTGGGGAACTACGGGGGCGAGACGGACAACTGGAGCTGGCCGCGGCACACAGGCGATTTCTCCCTCGTGCGCGTGTACAAGGATGGGAAGCCGTACCAGCCGCTGTACTGGTTTCCGGTGTCGACGAAGGGCGTGAAGCCGGGCGACGCGGTGGCGGTGCTGGGGTACCCGGGCACGAGCTACCGCGCGTGGCTGGCGGACGAGATGGCCGAGCGGCGCGAGCTGTACTTCCCGCGGGCGAAGGCGCTGTCGGCGGAGTGGCTGCGCATCATGCAGGAGGAGGGCGCGAAGAGCGCGGAGGCGGCGATCGCGACGTCGGATGATCTGCGCTCGTTGCTCAACCGGCGGAAGAACGCCGAGGGGCAGCTGGCCGGGCTCGCGCGGGGGCGGGTGCTCGAGAAGCAGAAGGTGGCCGAGGAGGCGGTGCGCTCGTGGGCGCTCAAGCGGGCCGATCAGAAGGCGGCGCTCGACGCGTACGAGGGGCTCGCGGGGCTGATGACCGAGAAACGGGCGACCTGGGAGCGCGACTTCCTGCTCGACGCGATCTCGTGGGGGCCGCGGACGCTCTCGTGGCCGGTGACGCTGGTCCGGCGGTCGACCGAGGCGGTGAAGCCTGACGCCGAGCGGGAGCCGGGGTACCAGCAGCGGGATCTCGCGCGGCTGAAGGATCGCCTGGAGCGTGATCAGAAGCGGTATTCGGCGCCGGTCGACCTGCGGGTCGCCGAGGCGTGGGTGGCGCGTGTGCTGGAATTGCCTGTGGGGCAGCGGTCGGCGGCGGTGGAGGCGATGTTCGGCAAGCACCGGGGCGATGGTGGGGTGGGGCGGGACGCGGTGCGGGCGCAGCTGCAGAAGGCGATCGCGGGCTCGAAGGTGTTCGACCTGGCCGAGCGGGTGAAGATGTTCGACGAGACGCCGGAGCAGCTCAAGGCGCGGAAGGACCCGTTGCTCGAGCTCGGCTTCGCGCTGGACGCCGAGCGGCGGGAGCTGAAGGACCGGCGCGATCGCTGGGCGGGAGCGACGCTGCGGCTGCGGCCGGCGTGGCGGCGGGCGGTGATCGCGCAGGCGGGCAAGCCGGTGGCGCCCGACGCGAACAGCACGCTGCGGGTGACGTTCGGGAAGGTGGGCGGGTACTCCCCGAGGGACGGGCTGACGGCGAGCGCGCAGACGACGCTGAGCGGGGTGATCGAGAAGCACCAGGGCGAGGGCGACTTCGACGCGCCGGCGAAGGTGCGGGAGGCGCACGCGGCGAAGAAGCTGGGGCGGTGGGTGGACCCGGCGCTCAAGGACGTTCCGGTCGATTTCTTGTCAGACTGCGACACGACGGGCGGCAACTCGGGCAGCCCGACGATCGACGGGAGTGGACGGCTGGTGGGCGTGAACTTCGATCGCGTGTGGGAGAACGTGGCGAATGACTTTGGCTACAACCCGGCGGTGGCGAGGAACGTGAACGCGGACGTGCGGTATCTGTTGTGGCTGCTCGAGGAGGTCGAGGGGGCGGGTGAGTTGCTGCGCGAGCTGAGCACTCCGAGAGCGCCATCAAAGCCCTGACGCCCTGGTCGAGCAGAGGGAGCAGGTTCGTGGGATCACCTTTGGCTGGAGCCCATCACCATGAATGCGAGTCTGCTTGTTGTGCTCGTCCTATCGGGTCAAATCGCTGATGCTGGCGGCGACGATATCTGCAACGTCGTGGAGACCGCGCTGGCGGCGAAGACATTTGCGAGGGGCGTGGAGAGGGAGGTCGCGCTCATTGAGTCAAACGTGAGAGACGTTTGGCCTGAAGGGCGTCAGGTGCCCGTTGTTGTTGGAACAGGCAATGTACCGAGCCGGTGCAGTTCGAAGCGGTACGTGTTCGTGCATTCGAAGCCGAAGGGGCTGTACCTGGGGCTTGATGTCCGCTTTTCCGAGGGGCGTTGGTGGGTGGCAGCGCAGGTTCGGTCCGCGAAGGCGGCGAACCTCATGTATGGGATGTACTGCGTCTCGATGGATCGGCTCGGCGTCGCCTTTCGTGGCGAGTACAGCGATGCGGGCTGTGGCGGGATGTTGCGCTGGTGACGTTCCACTCGATGGCAAGGGGTGCTCGAGGCCGTAGCTGCTCCTGGAGATGCGTTGATGCGCGGGCGTGACTCCGGCCAGGGCTCGTGGCGAAGCGGAACGAGCGTGTTCATGGGCCTGCGGTCGCACGGCACTGTTGCGCTTCTGCTGGTCGCCGGATTGTCGTGCGGTCAGGGCGGTTCGCTCGTGAGCGTGGGTGGTGACGGAGCCGGTGAGGTCCGCGGCCGGAAGAGCTCGGGGCGTGCTTGTCGAAGAGTGTGCTTCGCCGTACTTCGAGTCAGACGGGTGAGACGACAAAGTCGTTTGGATCTGGCATGTCATGCAAAGGGGTCTCGACGTATGCGATTCAGAGCGCCAGGCAAGCGATCGAGGAGGAGAGCGGTGATCCGCAAGACCGAGGTCTCGGCGACGGCGCGGGAAGGGACTCCTGCGCTTCGGATGCGGCTGTTCGAGAGCCGTGGGTTTCGCGACAAGGGAAAGATGGACGCTGCGAGACGTGAACTCGCATTTCACGTGGCTGAGATCGTGGTCGACGTGCAGGAGTTTCTCGACAATCGAAACATCGGTGAAGGCTGGCGGCGTTTGTGTAGTCAGATCGAAATTCACTGGCCCTATCATGAGAAGAGGGCTCGCTCGCTGCTGCGGCGAATTTCGAGGCGTGGCTTGAGAGGCAAGGGGCGGAACGAGTTCTGAGGGTGCCGAGATGAAGCCCAACGAAAGCAGATGGCTTGTGCCGTTGCTTCAGACAATCCGGGGGCGGCCGGGCTTGTTCCTGGGTGGGGCTGACGAGACTCAGCCCGGCGTCTTCGGCGGTGGGTGCTTTGACGTTGCGACGTTGGCGCTCTACCTGGCGGCCTATGCCGCTGGCCGCGAGAGCATCGAAGGACAGCAGAAGGACGCCGAGTTCGAGATCCTGTCGAACGACTTTGCTGACTGGCTCATTTCAAGCGGGCAACTTGATCTATCGAGCGCTCCATCTCACATGCGCCTTCTCGGATGGGTAACGCTTACCAAGCGCGTGGCGGAGGCCCGAGGCGAAGTCGATTCGTTGGGCGTCTTCTACCGGCTCTTCGACCGGTTCGTTGAGGGCGCAATCTGGGGATAGGGTCTATCAGAGGACCGATCATGTCATGCATGGCCATCAGGAAGGGAGAGCGCGATGAGGGGCTGTCTCGTGTGGCTGCAGTTTCTGGTCTGGACGGGCTGCGCTCACGGAGGCGCCGCGGAGTTGTGTGTCGGACCGGGCCATGTCACGAGCGGGGCCAAGAGCCCACGCGGAGGATGCCCCCCTCCCGAGCAGGGGTACACCGCCATTCTTCCGGATGATCAACTCGAGAACGACAGGGCAAGCGCTGCCCAGGTGCTTTGCGCCGAGCGCTTTGTAGGCGGTCGGGTGCTTGATACTCCGAATGGGCTTGTCGTCGAGAGTCGAACCCTCGAAGACGGGCGTCGCGCGTATGAGCTGGTGCTCGCTCGTCTTCCGCCCGGGCGCTTGCTCACCTTTGGCGCGCCTGCCGATGTCGCTGACGCGGCTCGTGGGTTTCGGGGTGGCGTACTTCGGAAGTTCCAGCTCATCGTTGATGGCAAGCAAGGGGTGTTGGGCTGGGTGTGGCTTGGTCAGGAGGGGGCCCTGCCATCCAGGGCTCAGTTGGAGACGGCCGGGCTCGATGCCGTCCAGTTCTACGGTGTTCTCTTGCCGGCAACGGGTGCGAGAGATCGACTTCTTGAGTTCAAACAGCTTGTGATTGGTCGCGCTGCGGAGCCTGGGTCGTGTTTCCTGGCGCGCTCTACCGTCGAGGCGTGGTTGTATGGTGGAGGGAGGGAGCCGGTGGAAGTTCTTGCCTGCGGATCCGGTGTGCCACTGTTAGAGCTTGAGCCTGAGGTGGTCCGTGCCGTCGCCCAGGCTCTTGGTGTGCCTCTCCCAGGTATTCAATGAAGACCATGGTTGGGTGGGTCGAGGTGCTCGGGTCCTGCTTCCAGAGGTCGAGGGCCCTTTCAGGAGGTGAACGTGGCGAGCGACATTCACAAGGGCATCACGATCGTGCTGGCTGCAACTGAACGTCCGCACATGTACGTGATCAAGTCATTCCACGCGTATGTGCAGTTTCTGTCTGGGGTGGATGTTGGGCTTCAAGGTCGGCTCCTGCCAGGACTGAAGGAGTGGCTGGTTCTTCGTGGCGCGTTGTCGAACGAGCCGTGGCCCGCCTACCTCGAGCGCGCGGTGCCTCGGCCCGCTCCGCTGGTAGCGAAGCTCCACTGGGCGAGGCGCGTCCTCGAAGAGTACTTCGCTGAAGTGCACCGGAGCTCCCGTAGAAGTCCGCGCCGGGGCTCGTCGCGCGGGTAGGTGGCTCTGGAGGCTCGATGGTCTACGTACAGGCAGGTTCACCGGCCTCGCGCGCCGTGTTCGATTCCACGGACGAGTCGCTCTGCGACGCGATCCAGACGGTATTCGAAACCGACACTGAGGCGGCGGTGCTCTTCTGGGACGCGGTGCCGATGGTCCTCTCGTACAAGGACACGCTGAGCTTCCTGGTTGAGGACCTGATCGGGCTCCTCGAGCGATTGGCGTCGACGAGTGCCGGCGAGCTCACCATCGCCTGGCCATCGAACGGCTTCCGGTCTGACTGGTCCGTGACCTGGCACTCCGGTCGCCTCGTCATCACGGCCACCTGGCACGACCTCGCGCACGGCATCGAGCGACTCGAGCCAGCGACGCTCCAGGAGCTCTCGATCGCGGACTTCACGGCGGAGTGGCAGCGGCCGCTGAAGCACATTCTGGCCGCGCTCGAGGCTGCGGGATACCGAGCGCTGCCTGGAACGAAGGGGCTCCGGGGTGTCATCGCGGGTCCCGAAGGGAGACTGTATCGCCACCACCACGCCCCTGCCGCCGGGTCCGTGGTGTGACGGTCTTCGGGTGCTCCTGTCAGGGGAGGGCGGCGAAGTTCGACCACGAGCGAGTGATGCGCGCGAGCCACCTGTTTCGCCTCTCGAAGCGCGTTGAGCGCCGAGGCATCGGCCCGTCGATCGGGGAGATCTGGCTCAGTTGGGGGCGGGAGGCCTTTCCGCTTCGCGGCTGGACCGACTTTGTCTTCGTTCTTCTCTGCTGGTGGGTTCACAGCTTCCGACAGGTCATCGCCGGTTCCGGCTCGGAGCGCGTGAGCTTCATGGAAGGCCCTCATGAGGTCGAGCTCGTGCTCGCCACCCCCGGTTGGATCCACCTGATCGCTCGAGAACGACGCATCGCCCGTCGCGTCACGCGCGCGCGATGCCGCATGCCGACCAGCCGCTTCGCGCACGAGCTTCTGCGCGCGGTCGAGCTCGCGGTGGATGCGGGCCGGGCGGCCGGCGACCGCTCGCGCGAGTTCAGGTGGCTCGAACGCGAGGTGGCTGTCCTCCGACTCGAGGCCCGCTCCGTGCGCCCGGATCGACGAGCCCTGGTGAACGCGCGAGAGCCGAAAGGGGCAGCCGATGAAGTCCGTAGACGTGTTCGCGGAGTACCAACACGGCTCCGACGGCGTCGTCGAGGAGCTGAGCCTTCAGCCTGGCCGGGAAGAGGCGAAGCTCAGCGCCTTCGTCGTGGTGAGGGTCGTGCGGGTTGTCGAGGGCGTCGAACACTGGTTCCGCGTCCGCGCCCGGTTCTCCGAGGTCGAGAAGGCGCAGCTGGGAGAGGACTGGCTCCGCGGCGGCGGTGCGGTGCTCTATGACGGCGCGAAGCTCGACTGGGACGAGGCGAGCCGCAGAGGGCGACTCAACCTCGATCCCGGCGTCGCGTGGGCGGCAGGGCAGCCCGCAAAGCCTGACCCCGAGTCGAGCGCTCTCATCGCCGGCGTGTGTGACGTCGCAATCGAGCCGCTCGATGGAAGATGATTTGGTGCCAGGTGATTCTCGGCCACGAGGCGGGTCATGTTCACACTGTCGTTGAATGAGCCACGGCAGCGCACGGGAGCGGATCTCAGCCCGCCGTCCGCTGAGACGCCCGAAGACCTGGTGTCAGTGCTCGTCGAGATCTGCTCGCGCCTTCAGGAACTCGGATACGAGTTCAACGTCCAGATCTGCTCGGTGCGCGAATGGCCGGTCGACGTCCGAACGGACCTTGCGGTCATCGTCGAACAGCTGCCTGATGCGCTCGATGCCCTTGCGGACGGGCGCGAGGCCCGGCTCGAGTTCTATGAACAGGGCGTCGAGCGGGTCGTCGCACTCCGCAACCGGTCCGATGGCGTACTGGTGGCGTGGTGGCGCCTGACGGACTCGACAGCTTCGCCGATGGAATCCGCGGTCGTTCCTCGCTCGCTGGTCGCGGAGGCGCTGGGTGGTCTCGGTCGTGAGTTCCTTTCGGCCGCGACCACACGATGTGGCCGGCTGGCGCAGGAGCCGACGTTCATTCAGTATTCGAACTGCTTGCAAGGCAGTCTGGACCGGATGATGCGGTGGACGACGGAGGCCGGTGAGCGATGGCCGTGAGACTGACGGTGGCATGGTGTGACACCAACGAGAGGCTCGTCGTCGAGGTCGAGACGGGTGCCGATCGCGTTCTCTCGCTGTGCCGCGTCAGCAAGGAACAGGGCGCTGTTATGGCGTGCGCTGGTGGACAGGGCTTCTGAGGAACAAATGGAAGAGAATGAGGGCTGGCTCATCCCGTTGCTGGAGACCGTTCGGAGGCGTCCTGCGATGTATCTGGCGGGGTCGTCAGATGTAAATGTGCTTGCGCTCTATTGTCATTCTTATGGGCAAGGCAGAGATAGCGTTGATCAGGAGAAGTCTGGCGCCAAAGAGCTTCGAGTTCTCACCGAGGAGTTCGTAGACTGGCTAACTCCGCAGGATAAGCCTCGCATGCGGTTGCTAGGCTGGGTGGGGCTCGTCGAGAGGAAGGCGGAAGAACGCGGCGAGTCCGACTCTGTTGGCGTCTTTTTTCTGCTGTTTGACGAGTTCTTGCGGAGCCGCTCCCTCGACAAGCGCAGAGTCAAACACGAAGAGGCCGAGTAGCTTGCGGTGCAAGATGAGGTTCGCGCCAGGTGGTTCTCGGCCATCCTGGAGTTCGAGTCGAACATTGACGGCGTTGTCCACGCCGGTGCCCTGCGCGAGAACTCGGTTCGCCTCCTACGCGCCAGGTCGGTCGATGAGGCGCGACGTGGCCGGCTGGCGCAGGAGCCGACGTTCATTCAGTCTTGAAAGGCAGTCAGGACCAGATGATGCGGTGAACGGAGGCGGGCGATCGATGGATGTGAGACTGACCGTGGCATCATGTGACACCCACGAGAGGCTCGTCGTCGAGGTCGAGACGGGTGCCGATCGCGTTCTCTCGCTGTGCCGGGTCAGCAAGGAACAGGGCGCGGTCATGGTGGAGTTCGATCTGAGGTGGCAGGGCGGGGGGGGCGTCAGCGTGCCGTTGGAGGCCGTCACCGACGCGCTCCAGAACGCGAAGGCCGAACTGGACCTGACGTATCCGTGAACGAGAACACCACCCCGATGACTCCTGACTGCAAGGTGACTGTCGCTGAAGATGTCTTCGTCACCAACGACGCATTCGTCCTTTCACGCGAGCAATACTCCAGTGCAGGCCCGATCGCCGGGGCCGTGCTCGCCGAGCAGAATCGCTTCGACGCTGGAGAGTCGTTCGCCCCGACGGCTCGGAGCGGTGGATCCTCGCGATGGGCCGCACCGTCACGAACGCCGGCCGCCCGGTCAGGATCGTCGGTGGCCTGCTCGACCTCACCCAGCAACGGCAGCTCGAGGAGCAGCTGTACCGCTCGGAGCGGCTCAACGCGATCGGCACCCTCACCGCCGGCGTCGCGCACAACTTCAACAACCTGCTCATGGTCGCGCTGCCGAACCTCGAGCTGCTCGGCCGCGACGTGCCCGCGAAGCACGCCCAGTCCGTCGCCGACTGCATCGACGCCGCCCAGCGCGCCGCCGACCTTGTCCGCAAGCTGATGACCTACGCGGGAAAGCGCCCGCGCCGGCGCGCCTCGCCTGCGACGTGGGATCACTTGTCGCGCGGCTCCTCTCGATGTGCACCAACACCTTCGACCCGCGCGTGCGCCTCGAGGCCCACGTCGATCCCGGCCTGCCGCCCGTGGCTTGGGATAGACTCTTTCGACATGGGCGCGACCGAAAGAGACCGGCGTCACTTCGCAGCGATCGCCGCGGCGATGGCGAAGAAGGAGCAAGCGCAGGTCATCGCGGACGCCCAGCTCTCCGTCGAAGAGCGGCTGAGGCGCGGGTTCGCGCTCTCGACTTCGGCCGTGCGGATGCGGGGCCCGTCGGTCGCGAAGCGTGAGCGCCCGCCATCGCTCGTGCTGCTCGCCAGGGAGCGGCGGCCACGATGACCGATCTTCAGGAGCTCGCGCGTCGGGCAGTGCTTGCGCTGCGGGCGCGACACGCACGGGTCGTCCTGATTGGCGGGCTCGGTGTCATCGCGTGGGGCCGGATCAGGGCGACCGAGGACATCGACCTCGTCGTCGATCGGGGTGGCTTCGACGAGGACCGCGAGGCCCTGGCGAAGGTTGCCTTCACGTTCTCCGATGAGGTGCGTGCCGATCCCGCCGACTCCGAGCCCGACGTGGGCTTCTTCGCGACGAGCGGTGAGTCTCCGGTCGGTCTCGACGTGTTCTACGGGAAGACCGAGTTCGAACAAGCCGTCCTGGAGACCGCGAAGACCGTGAACCTCGGAGGCCTCACAGTCGAGGTCGCGAGCGCCGAGGCCCTCATCGTGTACAAGCTCCTCGCTGACCGTCTGAAGGACCGGCCCGACGTGCAATACCTGTTCGACGCCGCGGCAGCATCGCGCAGACCGTTGAACTGGACGTTCCTCGAGAAGTGGTGCGCCTGGTGGGGCATCGACGAGCGGCTCGCCCCCTGGCGCGCCTCGCACGGCGCCGCGACCGGCCGGTCAGCCTGAAGGCTCCGGATCAGTTCGCTTCGTCGGCGCCAACGTCCCTCATTGCTCCGCGCGGCTGTCCATCGGTATCCGTTCGACGATCACCGTCAGCCTGGGCGCTGGTGAGGGCGGTAGGCAGTCGGGATGACGAGCACCCCAGCAGAGCGAGAGCGAGCGGTCGCGGCGTGGAAGAAGAGCGGGCTGCCAGCGTGGCGGTACGCGGAGC
>JAEUJQ010000093.1 GCA_016793095.1 Myxococcaceae bacterium
CGCCGCGCGGCCCGGCCGCCGGCTCGCCCGCGGGTGGCCCGGCCGGTGGTTCGCCGTCGGCTGGCTCGACGCCGGCTGGATCGACGGCGGGTGGCTCGACGGCGGGTGGCTCGACGGCGGGTGGCACGGCCGGTGGTTCGACGGCGGGTGGCACGGCCGGTGGTTCGACGGCGGGTGGCTCGGCCGGTGGCAGCACGATGATGGCGGGTGAGACCTGCGGCACTGCTCCCACCATCATGGCGGGCACCATCAACGGCACCACGATGGGCGCGATGAACGACGTGCGCTTCGCCACGCTGAATGGCTGCGCAGGGTCGAACTCGGCGGCGCCTGATGTCTACTACGCCATCTCCGTTCCGGCACAGAACCGCCTCTCCGTGAACATCAACGCCACGTGGGACACCGTCATCAACCTCATCGAGGAGCCCTCCTCGAACTGCGGTTCGACGCTGATGGACGGTGGACTTGGCTACGCCTGCGTGGCCGGTGCAGATGCCATCGGAAGCAACGAGACCGTGACCTACGCGAACACCACGGCTGCGGCGCGGACCGTCTACATTCACGTCGATGGCTGGGATGCCACCGATCTCGGAGCGTTCACCCTCGCCGTGACGGTCACCCCGATTCCTGCCGGCGACGTCTGCGGCACGGCGGCTGTGCTCACCCTGCCGGCAAGCCTGATGGGCCAGACCCTCGTCGGCTTCGCCGGTGACTACCTCTCATCGGCTGGTTGCGCGTCGGGGAGCGGTTCGTCGGATCGCGCGTACCGAGTCAGTGTCCCCGCGGGCAACCGGCTGACGGCCACCGCGACCGCATCAGTGAATCCCGACGGGGGCGTGTCCTTCGCGCCGACCGTCAACATCGTGGGCACGCCGACCTGTGCAGCGAACCTCTTCTGCGTGGCAGGCGGGAACTCGTCGACCACGCCGGGTACTGCGACGGCGACCTTCGACAACCCCGGCGCCGCTCGCGACGTGTTCGTCGTGATCGACACTGCGACGACGCCACCCGGCGGTACCTTCAGCCTTTTCGTCTCGGCTGCACCGGTCTCGCTGCTGTCTGGCGACGTCTGCTCCAACACTGCTGCACCAATCACGATGTCGCAGACGCTCCAGAACGAGACCTTCGTGGGCTACAACGACCAGTACTTCAGCTCGTTCCAGGCGGTCTGCCGCTATGTGGTGGGTGTTGATCGCGCGTACGCGGTGACCATTCCTGCCGGCCAGATCCTCACAGCGACCGCCATCGGCACCGACGCAGGAGTCCTGCCCGACGGCGGCACGTTGAATCTCGCGCTCAGCGTCATCCTGCCGGCCAATGAGTGCCAGTCGGGTCCCTGTGTCTCCGGAGCGGACAGCACGACCGTACCCGGTGGCGCCGAGGTCGTGAGCCGAAACAACACGGGAACGGCCGACGAGACCGTCCTGGTCGTCGTCGACTCGAACCTCGTGACGCCGAGCCCAGGTGCGACCTACTCCCTCGCCCTGAACCTCGCAGCACCGCTCGTTGGTGACACCTGCTCGGACTCGCAGACCGCCATCACGGCGAGCACCTCGCGGATGGACACGCTGACCGGCTACTCGCCGGACTACTCGGGCGGCACTTCGTGTGCGCTCGCGTCGGGTGCCGACCGGGTCTACCGAATCACGATTCCTGCTGGCTTCACGCTCACCGCCACGACCTCGACCACCGCGGACCATGGGTTGAGCCTGGTCGACGGACCCGCGTCGAGCTGCAGCCCGGTCGGAACGTGCCTCGCGAGGGCGGACGCCAACTTGAGCGGGACCATGCCCGTCCTCGAGACGCTCTCGTTCAACAACACGACGATGGCGCCGCGCACCGTGTTCCTCATCGTGGACCGCTTCGGGACGAGCGGCTCGGCGGACTACGCCCTGACCATCGACCTCTCGATGACTCCCGTGGCTCCGTACACGAAGACCACCATCATGGGCTCGTGTGACACCCTCTCCTCGCCCACGGTGCTGCTCGACTCGACGACGATGCCGGCCTTGAGCGACGAGACGGTCAGCGCGACGACGGCGCTGCCCTTCGCCTTCAACTACTTCGGCGCGCCAGTCACGCACTTCGCGGCGGAGTCGAACGGCCTGCTGCAGATCCTCGACTCCATGGGAACGGGCATCACCGATTTCTCCAACGACAGCATTCCTGCCGCGGGCACGCCGAACAACTACATCTCGGCGTACTGGGATGACCAGGAGGAGCGTGGCGCGACCAGCGCGATTCGGTTCCAGGTCTTTGGCACGGCGCCGAACCGCTACGTCACCGTTGAGTGGTCGGAGATGCAGCTGTGGAATGCCAGCACGACGACGCTCACGTATCAGGTGAAGCTGTTCGAGACGTCGAACGTCGTCGAGATGCACTACTGCACGCTGACCGGAGTGTCCGGTAGCAGCGCGACGGTGGGCATCGAGAACGCGATGGGCAACGCCGGTGTCCTGCACTCGTACAACACCGCGATGTCGGTCAACACGATGACGGGCCTGCGCTACACGCCGTAACCAGTCCGGTCCGCTGAACTGGAACACGAGGGCGCTGCTCGCAAGGGCAGCGCCCTTCGTGCTTAATGGTCCGATGCATCGGCTCGTTGAACGCATCGCTGTCCCCGGGCTCGTTCTTCTCGCTGCATGCCCGGCACCGTTGGGTGACCGGTGTGGGCCGGATTTGCCCCCGTGCCCGACTGGAACGGCCTGCCTGGAAGAGCGCTGCCAGCAGTCCAGCGGTGGTTCTGCCCAACCGACGTCTGGCGGCGCTGCGGGAGGCCAGGCTGGAGGCGCGTCAGGTGGATCGGCCACAAGTGGCGGGGGAACGGCCGGGGGCAGTGTTGCTGGAGGTACGACGGGCGGAGGGACCGTCACCTGTTCACCCCAGTGCGCACCCTTCGAGGAGTGTGTGGGCAGCACGTGCTTCGAGCGCTACTCGGCCATCTCGGTCCAGGCTCCGCTCCGGACAAACCAGCCATTCGCGGTACAGGCGAACCTCGTGGCGCTCCCGATGCGCGCACCGAATCCTCCCGCCGCGCTGCTGTTGACAGCTCGCCTCGATGGCGGAGCAGCCCTTTCCTTCTCCAGCTTGATGCCCCGCCTTGACGACGGTGGCTTCGCGACGGCGTCCCCCGTGCCTGTGCCCCGCAGTGGAGAATGGGCCATTGTCGTTGGTTGGCCAGATGGTGGGCCGACCGGCACTGCTCGAACGGCCGTGGACGTCACCCCCCCACTCTGCGGATCTCCTGGCCCTCCGCACCACCGCAGATGAGGACGCCGTCGGGAATCGAATGGAGAGACCCCTCTGAAGCAGACGCTGGACCGTTCGCCTGGAGAAGAACGGCGACTTTGCCCATCAGGTTGGACTCAGACAGCGAAGACCTCTCTCCTGCTTCGGTCACGCTCTTCGTTGGTGGCGTGGCGTGGACCGGCCCGTTCCTGAACTGCCCCGATGCAGGGAGCAGCGACGCTGGCTATTGCCGACAGGTCTTGTTTCCTCTGGCGCGGCCTGGCCTGTCGCAGCTGAGAGGAACAGTCGCCGTCGAGGCTTCCGCGTCCGACGACCTCGGAAACTCGTCGATGAGCGATGGTGGGAACCTCACCATCACCCGCTGGGTGTTCTCGTTCGACGGTGGGTCCGGCGTGAATGGCTTCACGCACTCGGCTGACCGGACGACTCGCCTCATCGTCCCTCGCACCAGCTCATCCGATCTGGTCGTGCTGACGCCCTCTCAGGGAACCGCGAACGTCGTCACGCTCACGCATCCGCCCGTCCGCAATGTCGCCGCGGTGCCGCCGTACTTCTTCGTTCTCGAGCACAACCCGATGACGAACCTCTCGTTGGGTGAGCGGCTCGAGGGCGGCGGCACCAGCGCCGGAGCCTGGGCATCCCAAGCAGTCCGCGCAGATGTCAGCCGCGCGGGACCGGTGGCGGTCATCGACCCGGCTGGAGTTGCGTGTGCGCGCTGTTCAAGGTTGCAGGCAGTGCTCAGGCGGCGTGGGCAACGTACGACCTCGCCGCCGACCTCGTTGGGTCCGGCACCTCGACGACCGGCATTGTCGTCTCTGGAAGTGAGCTGAGCGCCGTGGGAGTCGGCTCCGAGGTTCGCGCCACGGACGGCCTGGCCCTCTTCACCGCCGCTGGCACGAGTTCCCGCTTCAAAGAGCTGGCATTCGACCCGACGAAGCAGACGCTCCAATCCCCCTGGACGAGCGTGGCCAGTCTTGTCGGCGGTGGAGGAGGCGTCGTTGGCGTTGCGACCAGCTCATCCGGCAGTGGGGTGTTCTCTGCCGTGTTCCCGTCCCAGTTCACCACCTGGGGCCCCAGCAGCGCAGAGCCGTTGCGCAGCCTCGTCGTGGACAGCACGAGCGCCTACTTCGTGCGTGACTCCGGCTCGTATTCGGTCGCATGCCGGAGTGGCGTCGGGATGGGCTCCTTCTCCTGCCATTCCGTTGCGATGTCTGACCGCACGGCCGCGCTCGCGCTCGGAGCTGGCAACACGCTCTACGCCTCGGTCACCCGAGCGGGCAGCAGCGTCATCCAGGTACGCGACTCCCTGACCCTCGCGCTCCGCGACGAGATACCGCTGCCCGGAACCGTCGGTGCCTGCACCTCGCTCATGCCCACCTGCCTCTCGGGCAACCCCGTACTCGGCTGCGTCGACTCCGTCGGCACCATCGTCTTCATCTCCACCGACGCACGCGGCATCGACACCACCGCCGACTGGCCGATGGAGGGCCACGACCCGGGCAAGACGTTCAACACCTCCACCAGCCTCGCCCCGTACGCCTGCCCGTGACGATGCGCATCACCTCGCTCTTCTGCTACCCGGTGAAGGGCCTCCGCGGCGTGGCCACCGCTGCGCTCCAGTTCGGCCCGCGCGGACCGCTCCACGACCGCCATTGGATGGTGGTGGGCCCCGACGACCGGTTCCTGTCTCAGCGCTCCACGCCGCGCATGGCGACGCTGAACGCCGCGCTCACCGGAGCCGCCCTGGTGCTCTCGACCGACGACGGGCAGCGGCTCGACGTGCCGCTCGACGCCGGCGTGACGCCGCGAGACGTCGTCATCTGGCGTGACACCGTGCGGGCCCTCGACTGCGGCGACGCTCCCGCCCGCTGGCTCACCGAGCGCCTCGGCCAGGCCTGCCGGCTCGTGCACCTGCCGCCCGACACCGTCCGTCTGCTCGACCCGAAGTTCTCACCGCGGGCCGACGCGCAGACCGGCTTCGCCGACGCCTATCCGGTGCTCGTCACCAACGCCGCCTCGCTCGAGGCGCTGAACCGGGACCTCCCGCGGCCCCTCGGCATGGACCGCTTCCGCCCCAACGTCGTCCTCGACGGCGCCCCCGCGTGGGCCGAAGACGGCTGGCGCGTGCTGCAGGCTGGCGCCGTCACCTTCGACCTCGTCAAGCCGTGCGCCCGCTGCGCCGTCATCACCACCGACCAGCGCACCGGTGAGACGCCCGACGGCCCAGCGCCCCTCGCGACGCTCGCCCGACTGCACACGCTGCCGCCCTTCGGCGCCATCTTCGGGCAGAACGCCGTGCACCGCGGGCCCGGGACGCTCCGCCTCGGCGACGAGGTGGCCGTGCTCGAGTCCCAGCCGACCGCGACGCCCTGAGGCGCCGCCGCTCCTGCATCATGGGAGCTTGTGCGGCTGTCCAGCGCCTCGTATGGCGCGCTCCATGGACTGCCTCTTCTGCCGCATCGTCGCGGGCCAGATCCCCGCGAAGAAGATCCACGAAGACGAGCTGTGCATCGGCTTCTTCGACATCAACCCGCAGGCCCCGACGCACGCGCTCTTCGTGCCGAAGCGCCACATCGCCACGGTGAACGACCTCACGACGGAAGACCGCGAGCTCGCCGGGCACCTGCTCATCGCCGCGGCGAAGGTCGCGCGCACCCAGGGCATCGCCGACGCCGGCTACCGCCTCGTCATGAACTGCAACGCCGACGCGGGGCAGACCGTCTTCCACCTGCACCTGCACCTCGTGGGCGGCCGGAAGCTCGGCTGGCCGCCGGGCTGAGCGAGTTCCTGCGCCCACCAGGGTCCGGTCACGCACCTTGCCGACCGCTCCCCGGCGACGAGATCCAGCGAGCACGCAGCCAGGGAGCGCGGCACCGGGTGTGGACGACAGCGGCGCCTCCACCACGGGAGGTCGATGGTCGCGCAGGCGCCGCAGCGTCTGAGTGCGGTGCGTTGAGGAGTGGGTCGTCGGAGACGGAACCCGCTCCACGCCTCGCTGTCTGACGAGCGCACCACCACCCGGAGGCGCTCGCATGGCAGGCGGCATGGACCTCGGCACAGGCAGGGGCGGCAAGAAGCCGCTCGACACCACCATCAACCTGGTGCCCTTCATCGACCTGATGGCGGTCACCATCGTCTTCCTCATCATGACGGCGGTGTGGACGCAGCTCGGACGGCTGAACGTGTCGCAGGAAGGCAGCTCGCCTGAGCCGCCGGCCTCGCCGTCGACGCCAGCCCCGTCGATCCTCATCTCCGACACGGCCCTGACGCTCTCCGTTGGCGGGCTGCGCTTCGACCCGATTCCCCTCACCCGTGACGGCCAGGGGCGCGTCGACCTCGCGAAGCTGCTCGAGCACCTCGGACGCGTGAAGACTGAACAGCCCGAGCAGGGCGCCATCACGCTCAGGACCGAAGATGACGTCGCCTACGAAGACCTGGTGCGCGTCATCGACGCCTGCGTCGGCGCCAGCTTCTCGAGCGTCTCGGTCACGCCCGCGTCGGGCTGATTGTCCTCACCGCGGGGACAGCCGAGGAGGGCGTGATGGTGACGGGGGTGGACAATTCGCGGGAGAGCGCGAGGTGAGGGACCAGACGAGCCGCACGTCTCCCCTCCGATGCTGAGCGGTCGACGCGCTTCGACTCACGCCCGGCGTCGCCCGAGCGCGCGAACCACCGCTGGCACGGTCGCGAACGCGAGCCCGAGCACCGTGAGGAGCGCCGCTGGCGTCCAGTCGGCAGGCGCCTCGGCAGGCACGGCGTCGTCAGGCGAGTCGGGGAGGACGCGAAGGTCGATGGTCCTGCCCACCGCGGGCAGCTCGAGGCTCGACGGCCACTGGAGCTTCACCGGCGCGGCGCCCGGCTCGTCCACCAGCAGGACCTCGACCGTCTGTACGCCCCGGTTCATCGACGTGCGCTCGACGGTCGCCCGCTTCACCACGCCGCGCGAGGCGAGCTTCCACGTCTGCCACGCCGTGGAGCCGGCGGAGAGCAGGAGCACGGCGCCCAGCACCACCAGCCCCCAGAGCCACCTCACGGACGCGCCCTCCCAGTCACAGGCCCGGTCCCGGCGCGACGACCTCGATGGGCTGGCTCGACGCTCCGCGATTGCCCGCGAGGTCGATGGGCGTCAGCACCACCGTCGCCTTCGTACCTGGCGCGAGCGAGAACTGGCCGCCGCACATGCCGTGGCCGAGCTCGAGGGCTCCGTCGTGGGGCGCGAGCACCGCGGTGGCCGGCGGGGCGCCCGGGCGCGTCAGCAGCACCTCGAGCAGCGCGACCTCGTTGGTGGCGACGCCCTCGATGGGCACGAGCGACGCCGGGCCGCACCCGTAGGCCTTCCACGACGTCGGGCCGGCGCGAGGGGTGGCGGTGAGTGACGGCGCCGTGGTGTCGCTGGCGTCGGCCACGGTCCAGCGCCCGAGCTTCGGCTCGAGGCCGCGCGGCGCTTGCAGCAGCACGAGGTCCCACGTGCCCGGGGCGAGCGGCTTCTCGGGCGAGAGCACCACGAGCCGCTGGTTGAAGCCTGAGAACGAGCTGACGACCGCGACGCGCTCACGGCGCTGCTCCGAGACGAAGCGCACGGTGGCCGCGACGTCCACCTTCTCGAGGCTGCCACCGAGGGTGAGCAGGACCCGGCCCTGCGTGGGGAGCGTCACCTCCGGGCCGGGGAACGTCTTCACCCACGAGGACCGGCAGTCGGCCGCCGCGGGGCCCGCCACCGCGACCGACGCCGCGAGGACCAGGAGCGAGCGCCTCATGGCTTCGGCCCCGGCGCCGTGACGTCGATGGGCGCGCTCTTCGCGCCCCGGTTGCCGGCGAGGTCGATGGGCGTCAGCACCACCGTCGCCTTCGTGCCCGGCGCGAGGTCGAAGTTCCCACTGCACATGCCGTGGCCGAGCTCGACGAGGTCGTCTCTTCGCCCGAGCACCGCCACCGTCGTCACGCCCCCGACCGTCACCGCCGCCTCGATGAACGCGTGCGGCTCGTTCACCCCCGCCCCCGAGAGCGTGATGGAGGAGCCCGGCCCGCAGCCGTACTCCTGCCAGCTCGTGTCCTTCAGCGCTGGCGTTCCGGTGAGCGCCGGTGGCGTGCTGTCGGCCTCCTCGCTGACCCGCCACGTCCCCACGACGCGCCCCGCGAGCTCAGCCAGCTTCGGGTCCTTCTTGAAGGCCAGCGTCCACTTCCCCGGCTGCAGCGCCCGCTCGGGCTTCACCAACGACACCTGCTGGGAGTAGCCCTTGAACGAGGTCACCACCTTCACGCCGACGTGCTGCGCGCCGGCGGTCCACTCCAGGTCCTTCCCGGGGTCGTGCTTCTCCAGGCGGCCGCCGAGCCTCACCAGCACATGGGGCTCCTTCGGCAGCTCGACCTCGCCCGCGGGCAGAACGTCGAGCCACTCGCCGGCGCACTTCGCCTCGGCGCTGGTCGCGACACCGAGCAGGAGCAACAGGCCTGAAAGGAGGGAGCGCATGGGAGGAGGATACGACGAGGCGCGAAGCCGTGCGCCTGCGTCAGGCCCGCTGAAAACCCCGGACTTGCACGGTGGATCCGCTACCGTGCCGCGCCATGGCCCACCTGCAGCTGGTCGAGAAGAAGAACGTCAGCAGCTTCCGGAAGATCGCCATCGGCACCTGGCGCACCGCCTATGACCCGACCGTCTACGGCACCCTCACCGTGCGCATGGAGAAGGCGCTCGCGTACATCGAGAAGTTCCGCGAGGTGCACGGGGTGCGCCTCACCGTCACGCACCTCGTCGCGCGGGCCGTGGCCGAGGCGCTGCGCAAGGTGCCCGACGCCAACGCCATTCTCCGGTTCAACAAGATCTACCTGCGCCAGACGGTCACCATCTCGGTGCTCGTGGTGCAGACCGACCAGGGCGACGGGAAGGTCGACCTCACCGCAGCGAAGATCGAAGAGGCTGACAAGAAGTCGCTCAAGGAGATGGCCGCCGAGATGGCCGCCACCATCGAGAAGGTACGGCAGCGCAAGGACCAGTCGCTCGAGAAGGGCAAGAGCACCGTCGCGATGATCCCCTTCATGTTCATGAACGCGTTCCTGAAGCTGCTGCACCTGCTCATGTACACGTTCAACATCGACCTCTCGTTCCTCGGCATGCCGAAGGACGCGTTCGGCGCGGTCACCATCACCAACGTGGGCTCGCTCGGGCTCGACGTCGCCTACGTGCCGCTGGTGCCGTACACCGCGGTGCCCATCTTCATCGCGCCAGGCGCGGTCGCGGACGAGCCGGTGGTGGAGGACGGCAAGGTGGTGCCTGGCAAGGTCATGCGCATCAACGCCTCGTTCGACCACCGCTTCATCGACGGCGCGCACGCCGCGCAGCTCGCGCGCACGGTGAAGGAGATGATGGAGAACCCGTTCGAGAAGTTCGACAGGCTCAGCTGAGCACGGCCAGGACGAACGCTCCGCCGATGGCGAGCGCGTACACGAACGCCCCGGCCATCAGGCCCACCGCGAGCCGTACGCCGCTGGGCCGCCCGGTACCGCCGGCGTGGTCGGCACGAACGACCGCCGTGCCCGCCCACCGGTCGCCATGGCGCTGGGCCAGGGAGCTGCCGTCCATCGCGGCCTTTGCCACGAGACCGAAGAAGAACACGTCGATGAAGTAGCCGAGCTCGCGCACCAGAGACGCGCCGAGGCCGGGCCGGCTTCCGTCGAGCCGAACGACGCGCATTCCGAGAATCGCCTTCCCGACCGACGCACCGCAGATGACCGTCGAGGTGGCGGAGCCGGCCAGCGACGCGAGGCTGCCCGCGAGCATGTTGAAGAGGAAGCCGTGCTTCCCCATCGACTGAACGCTGCCCGCCGCTACGACGCCGATGCTCTCGAGGATGGCGATGGTGATGCCAGCGATGACCCCCGCGACGACGGCAAGGACCTGGTGCGTCACCAGGTCGATGATCCGCCCACCCGCGCGGCGGCCGAAGCCATGAACATCCTCGGACTGGACCGGGCGCTCGCCCTTGAGCGCGAGGCAGCGCTCGCAGGCGACTCCCGACAGGCACTCGAGGCAGTTGAAGGTGCCACACCTCGGGCATGGCAGCCCGGGCCGGTCGGGGTGACGTTGGCACTGCGGCTGCGGGCTCGGGTCGTTCACGAAGGTGTCTTCAGGGAAGCGGGAGCAGGTGCTGCAGCACGCCGCTCGACAGCTCGAACATGCTGACCTGCTCGCGGTCGCCGAAGACGCCACGCAGGTTGCCGTCGAGGTCGAACATGCGCGGGTCGGCGGGGTTCTGGAGGTTGTTGCGCCTGAGGTACACCCACAGCTTCTTGATGGCGTCGGTGCGCGCGACCGGGCGTTTGCCGATGACGCGCGCGAGCTCTGGCGAGGGCCGGAGCTTCTGGAGAAAGACGCTCAAGGGTGCGCGGGGCTGCGGCGGCTTCGCGGGCCGGGCAGGGCGCTCGCTCGCAGCGCGGGCGTCGGACTGCCTTGCGCGGCTCGGGGCCTTCTTCTTCCTCTTCGTCCCTGCGGAACGACGCGACGTGATGGGCTCGGGCATGCGGCCTTCATAGGGCCTGCGAGCGCTCCGGGCGAGGTCCGGTGGGTCGTCGTTGTCGTTGCTCAGGGAGCAGGTCCGCCGACGCTGTCCAGCGAAGAAGCCCACGAGAGGGTCGGCCGCGTCACGCGGGGCTCGGTCGAGCAGCGGCCGCCGACGTGAGCAGCGCCTTCGCGCCCGTCGCGAGCAGGCTCGACGCAAGCACGAACAACACCACCGCCACCGCGCCGTTCACCTGCTGCACGGCCGTCGCTGCCTGCACGCCGAAGAAGGCGTCCCTCACCTGCAGCACCAGCGATGACAGCGTCACCACTGAGACGAACGCCATCGGCGCGAGCGTGTACCAGTACCGCTTGCCGGCGCGTTTGAGCCACACCGACACGCCCATCAGCGACAGCGCCGCGAGGAGCTGGTTCGAGGTGCCGAAGAGCGTCCAGAAGCTCTTCCAGCTGCCGGCCTGCGCCACGAGCAGGAACGCCAGCGGCACGCCGACGGTGAGCGCCGTGCCCACGAGGGCGCCGACGCGGCCGGTGAGCCCGGTGAGCTCCTGCACGATGTAGCGGCCGAGCCGGGTCGAGACGTCGAGCGTGTCGAAGACGAAGGTGCTGAAGGCCATCGCGCCGAAGGTGATGGCGAAGGGCAGCCGCTCCTCGCCCAGCACCACCGCGAAGAAGCGCCCCAGCCCGATGCCGTACACCGTGCCCGCCGGCTTCCCCGCGAGGTCCTTCGCCGAGATGATCATCACCGTCGCCAGCGCGATGACGGCCACGAAGCCCTCGAGCAACATCGCGCCGTAGCCGACCGGGTGGCAGTGGGACTCCTTCGCGACCTGCTTCGAGGTGGTGCCGCTGCAGACGAGCCCGTGGAAGCCGCTGCACGCGCCGCACGCGATGGTGACGAAGAGGAAGGGGAAGAGCGCCCCGCTCGCGCCGGGGACCTCGAAGCCCTTGAACGCGGGCAGCTGCACCTCGAAGCCGCCGAAGAAGAGGCCGACGGCGCCGATGGCGAGCGCGAGGTACAGCACGAAGCCGCCGAGGTAGCCGCGCGGCTGCAGCAGCGCCCACACCGGCGTGAGCGACGCCGCGAAGCAGTAGAGGAGGATGAGGACCGCCCACGCCGACGCGCCGAAGGCGAACACCGTCGACAGCTTCGTGCCGAGCCACACCACGCCGAGCACGCCGGGAACGAACACGACGGTCTGCAGCCACAGCGGCGGCGCGAGGAAGCGCTCCACGAGGCCCATCAGCACCGAGAGGCCCAGGTAGAGCGTCGACGCCATCGCCACCGCGCCGCCCGGGTTGAAGTCGAAGGTGAGGCCCTCGAGCTCCGGGTCTCCGGCGACGAAGGTGCTCGCGGTGACGTCGGTGAAGGCGACGATGACATAGACGAGCGCGACCCAGATGAAGGCCATCATGGCGACGCCCGAGCGCGGGCCCAGGTTCGTCTTCACCACCTCGGCGATGGAGCGCCCCTCGTGCCGCACCGAGGCCACCAGCGTCGAGAGGTCGTGCACCGCGCCGATGAAGACGACGCCGAAGAGGATCCACAGCACCGCGGGCAGCCAGCCGAACTGCTGCGCCGCGAGGATGGGCCCGGCGATGGGGCCGGCGGCGGCGATGGCCGAGAAGTGCTGGCCCAGCAGGTAGAACGGGCGCGTCGGCACGAAGTCGACGCCGTCCGAGAGGCGCACCGCGGGCGTAGGCGCCGCGTCATCGAGCGCGTACTGCCTGGCGACGAAGCCGCCGTAGAGGCGGTAGCCGAGGCCCAGCACGACGAGCACGGCCACGGCGAGCAGGGCGAGTGACATTCAGCAGCGGACTCTCGCATGGCCCTCGCCCTTGCTGCGACGGGGCCGAGTTGCGCGTCTCAGGCCTCGAACTTCCAGACGGTCACTGCCGCTTCAGCGAGCCGCTCCTGCCTCGAGACGATGGCCTGAGCAGTCCACGCGGCTGGTTCAGCGGCCAGCCGGGTCGTCGGCCGGGCGCTCGCCTTGAAGACCCGCGCCTTCTCGTCGAACCCAGCGTTCCCAAGGGCTCGGTTCTCATCGCGAGCGAGGAGCACATAGTTGCCGAGTCGATTGGTGAACCGTCGTCGGTCCTCTTCGGAGAAGTGCCCCCACGTCGCCGAGGGGTTCTCGGGAAGGACGTGCTCGAGGGTCTCTGGTGACGTCTCGAAATCTCCCGGCGGGCCGCCGAGCTTCGCGTCGAGCGCGAAGAGTAGATAGCGAGGCAACCTGGCCTTTCGGCCCCTTCGCGCGAGGTCGAGGCGGCTGAAATCCGCGCGGAAGTCCTCATCAGAGGCATAGGACTCACGAAGGCCGTCCCGCCCGTCGACTCCGAGCCAGATGGCTCGCGGAGAATCAAGTCGCCCATCGGTGACGGCCATCGCGAGGTGGGCGAACCGCTGCTCGAGCTCACTCGGGTTCCGTCGGCCAACGACGTTGTGGCGCATGAAGACCACGAGGCACGCGCGCAAGACCGTCTCGAGGCGCTTGAGGTCGAAACCTCTGCGAAGGCACGCAAGCATGAGCGGGACGTGCTGCGAGACATCAAGAAGGTTGAGCGTGCGAACGTGCTCGCGACAGTCCTTCGAGTCTTGCCAGAGTTCGTCGTTTGCGTCCCCGAGAGCACGAAAGCCGATCGCGGCGTGCTCCATGCCATCGAGCAGCGCGAACGATTGCTCGCGTGTCGTCACTTCGGCCTTGAGTGCGCGGAACAGTCGGTCGGCTCGAACGAGCTTGCGCTGCGAGACCCAGAACTGGCGAAGAAAGGACGGCAGCGTAGGAGCCTCGACCGTTTCGACGATTCGCCTCCACTGACGTTGAGCCTGTTCGAGGTCGACTCTTCCGCCCTTCAAGAGCGAGAAGAGGTAGTTCTTGAGGAGATCGGTTGACGTGAGCTGCAGGTTGCGAGCGTTGAGAGTCTCGAAAACCGAGTATGCGTTCAGCTCGTCATCGACGGTGATGGTGGTGAACGCCAGCTTCGTTCCCATCGTCTCCTGGAACGCATCAACGAATGACTGGCTTGTTGCGCTCGCCCCTACGAGCTGCCGCCAGCAGTCCTTGAAGTACCACCGCGCCTCGATCAAGCGCCGGTTCGAGTCCGGAAGCCGCGCGTGAGCGGGTGGCTCCTTCTGGTTGACGATGAACTCCTGGAAGAACGCGTCGTCGGTTTCGTTGAGAACGAGCTTGCTCTGCCAACGAAGGGAGCCAGGGTCGGGTGACCCCACGTATCGGGCGCGCAGCAGCGCAAACCGTTGTTCGTCCTTTCGTTCGAGGATCAGGTCCAGCGCCGCGACGCAAGCTGTGACAACGGTCGCGAGTCGTTGTTGACCGTCGATGACCTGATATTGCTCCTTCACGCCTCGCTGCAGAACGAGGGCGCCCATGTAGTGGGGGAACTCGGCGGTTCGGCTCTCGACGACGTCCTGCCAGAGGGCCTCCCACTGCTCTTCGCCCCAGGCATAGTCACGCTGATAGAGGGGAACGAGGTACTGCTTCCCGTTGGAGAAGAGGGTCTCCAGCGTGACGGTGTCGGTGTCGAGGAGTCGTTGCTTCGCCACGCAAAGACTCTACGTCAACGTCTCCGAACGTTGAATGGACACGGGTTCCGTCGCTTCCGAGGTCATCGTTCAGACCTGAGCTCAGGTGCCCGCATCGGTTCGTCAGGCGCTACTCACCGACCGCAACGTAGCGCGCGCCTTCGTCGCCGTAGTCCTCACGCTGGTCCGTCACCACCGCCCGCGGGAGCGCCGCGACGATGCGCTCGGCTGTGCCCTCGTCGAGCAGGTTGCCGGTGAGGTCGAGCTGCTCGAGGTGCGCGAAGGCCCCGGCGTCGGAGATGAGCGCGTCGGCGTCTTCGGGCCGCAGCACGCCCTGCGCGAAGGACAGCCGCGAGAGCCGCTTCGTGAGCGGGTGCCTCGCGAAGAGGGGGACGAGCTCGTGCGTGAAGGCGCAGTTCTCGATGCCCAGCCGCGTGAGCCCCCGCGGCGCCCAGCCGAGCACGCCCTCGATGTCCCTCAGCGACGAGTCGCCGCCGTAGTCGGGGTCGCCGGTCCACAGCGTGAGCGAGGTGAGCGCCGGCAGGCTGCCCGAGAGGAGCTGGTTGATGACGGTCTGAGAGAGGCCGCCCGTCTCGATGACGAGCTCCTTCAGCGTCGGCGAGGACATGACGCCGATGGTGCCGTGGCCGCCGCGCAGGTGCAGCCGCTCGAGGCGGGGAAGGGTCCACGCGCCGCTGACGTCGCCCCAGTCCACCCACGACATCTCGCACTCGTCCGGGTACACGAAGTCGCCGAGCAGCAGCGCGCGCACCCCACGGCCGTAGCGATGGAGCGCCTCGAGCGATGGCTCCCAGTCGTTCTCGTCACCGACCTCCGAGGTGAGCCCGAGGCGAACGCTCGTGACGAAGCGCCCCAGCGGCGCGCCCAGCACCGCGGCGATGAGCTCGTCCTGGCTGCCCGGCTCGTCGAGGAAGGCGAAGCGCACCTCACGCGGCAACCCCATGTGCAGGCGGACCGACTCGAGGAGGGCGTCGGGCTTCCTCAAGACGTTCGCGAGCGTGGGCGCGAGCGATGGCAGTGCGGCCTTCAGCTTCGCCTCCACCGGCTTGCCTGCGTGGGCGAGCGCCACCAGCTCGCCGCGCGGGTCGCCGGAGCCCTGCACCGCGTCGCTCCAGACGAGCCAGGCATCGACGTCGTCGGGGCGCTCGTCGATGGCGGCCTCGAGCGCGTCGAGCTGCTCGTCCCGCGTGCCCGTCTTCGGCTTCTTCCGCTCGAGGCGCCGCCGAATGGCGTCGGCCGCTGGTCCGGCGGGCAGCGTGGGCAGCAGCCCCTCGAGCACGTCCACTTGCGCGAGCGACAGCTTGCTGGCGGTGGCGAGCCCCTCGAGGCCGACCAGCACGGGCGGCGAGCGCCGCGCGTTCTCGACGATGAGGTCGAAGCCCAGGGTCGGGTCCTCTGCCGTCAGCGTCGCGAGCGTCTCGAGCGCGTCGGGCTCTCCCGCCTTCGCGAGCTCGAGCACCCTGGGCCCGGCGCCCGGCAGCTTCCACGTGCGCACGCCCTTCAGCGCCGCCCGGACGACGGGGAGGTCGGCGTCACCCAGCGCCTCGACGAGGAGCTGGTTTCGGATGGCGGCGTGCGCGCGCGCCTGCGGCTCCGCGAGGGCGAGGAGCGCGTCGAGGCGGGTCGCGGGGTCCGACACCGTCTCGCGCAGCGCCTCAGGCGAGCTGGCGAGCCGGCCGACGAGCAGCAGCGGCCGCAGGTCGGGGAAGCGCTGGCCCACCGCGCGCGCGGTCGATGGTCAGCTCGGCGGCCTGGCGGTTGAGCTGGGTGACGAGGGCGCGAGCGGTCTCGAGGTCTCCCTCACGGTCGAGCTGGGCGGTGAGGCGGGGCACAGCGTCGCGGGAGGCGAGCGCCCGGGCCATCACCCGGCGGACGGTCGGGTCCTGGTGCTCGAGCAGGTGGGCCAACGCCAGCCCTGCGCGCTCGGCGAACGAGAAGGCCGCCTGCTCGTCGCGCACACCCGACGGCGGGGGTGGCTTCGGCGACGGAGAGAAGAGGGCGCCCAGCTTCGAGAACAGCCCGGGGGGACGGGCAGGCTGCGTGGTGACATGGCCGAGGGGCGCGAGCACGCCCGCCTCGAGCTCGGCGCCCAGGCGGCTGAGCTCCTGCTTCACCCATGGCCCGAGCTCGCGCTGCAGCGCCGGCAGGTGTGACGAGATGACGGCTCCGAAGAGCATGCCAGCGCCGCCGTCGAAGGCGCGCTGCACCTCGTCGAGCACGCGCCACGCCTCGAGCGGGTCACCCGAGCGCTTCGCCTCGCTGAGCGCGGCCTGCACCTTGTCTCCGAGCCACTGCACGAACTTCGTCGAGTCCGTCATCGCGGCGGCACTCAACTGCGGAGGGCAGGCCGAGTCGAGCCATGAAGGAACGATGAAGCAGTCGTGTGCCGCGGATGCCACGCGACCCGTGTTGGTCGGGTGAGCCTCAGCAGGTCCAACCCCGGAGGAGCCATGTCTCGTGGAGTCGTCTTCGCCGTCATCGTCGTCTTCGTCGCCCTCGTCACGGCTGCCTGCGGGAGGTCCGCGGCGCCGCCCAGCTCCGACTCGCGCGAGGTCGTGCGCACCGCGCACCTCGCGGCCGAGGTCGAGCGACTCGACGGCGTCGAAGCCTCGGTGGTCCGCGTCGCAGAGGAGATGGGCGGCTTCGTGACGGGTTCGCTGATGATGGACGACTCCCTGACGCTCACCGTGCGCGTTCCGCAGGCGGCGCTGGCGGCGACCCTCGACCGGCTCTCGGCGCTGGCGACCCGGGTGGAGGCCCGCCGGCTCGAGGCGCAGGACGTGACGGCCGAGCGCGCGGACCTCGAGAGCCAGCGGCGCAACTTCGCGGCGGCGCGTGACCGGCTGCTCGGGCTCCTGGAGCGGGCGGCCACGGCGACGGAGGCGCTCGAGGTGCACCGGGCGCTCACCGAGGTGCAGGGACAGCTCGAGCAGGCGGAGGGGCGCCTCGCGGTCGTGAAGCAGAACGTCGCGCTCTCCACCATCACCGCGACCTTCAGCCCTCGAGCGACGACCGGGTTCGCGTCGTGGCGGCCGCTCGAGGTGGCGCGCTCGGCGGCCGTCGGGCTCGGTGTCGTGCTTCAAGCGCTCGCGAACGCCGCCATCGTCGCGCTCGTCTTCGCGCCGCTGTGGGGCCCGGTGCTGCTTGTCCTGCGCCACCGCCGTCGCTTCGCCGCGCCGACATGAGGGCCGCCCGGGCTCGGCGAGCTGTCCTGCTCGAGCCGGGCCATGGGCGGGTGCCGGTCGACGAAGTGGATGCTGGTGAAGCCCATCGTGGTGAGCAGCGCCCGCAGCGCACGCTCGGCTGATGCGCGGCCCTTCGCCTTCAGCGCCGCGTCCGTGGCGACGTCCTGCTCCAGCGCGCGGCGGCCGGCCTCGAGGAGCTGCGCGGTCTGCGCCGAGTCGAGGTTCGACGCGACAATCTCAGTCTCCTCTGGCCTGAGCGCGACGCGCACGTCCGGCGGCGGCAGCGCCACTTCGATGCGCGAGCCCTCGACCCGCACGTCCGCCGGGCCCAGGCGTGAGAGGTCGAGGCCCACGTGCACGGTGGCGAAGACGATGGCTCGACCGCGCTTCGGCGCGAGCGTGTGGCGAGCCCAGGCGAGCACGTCACCGGGGAGCGTCGTCGGCGGCGGCACAGGCGCTTCCCATGACACCTTCTTGTACGCCGTCACCTCGAGCGTCTCGAGGCGCGCCACCTCGCGCATCTGCGACAAGACGGTGGGCAGCTCGTGCGCGGGTGGGGGGCGCTGGAGCCACGACGTGACGGCGACGGCTCCCACCACCAGCCCTGCGACGACCACGGCCCGCACCAGGTTCATCATGCGGCGATCCGTTCCACACGTCGTGCCAGCGCACCTGTGGGCGCGAGTCCACGTTCGCTTCGGCGCCGAGCCGTCCGGGAGGGCTCTGGGTGCGGCTTCCGACCCGCGGACGCGGCCCTCGCGCCCAGGGTGGGCGTCTTCGCCGCGAGTACGGCTCGCGTCGAGAGTCGCCGCCGAACTAAGTCAGCGGGATGCTCCAGCTTCGCGGCCTCGTGGTGCTGATCGCGGTGGGGGTGTCTACCAGCTGTGGAACACCCACGCCGACAGGGTGTTCGCCGTCGAACTGCGACGGATGCTGCGACGGCTCCGGTCAATGTGTGTCGGGTGTGCTCGACTCCGCGTGCGGCCGTGCGGGCGCTACGTGTTCGAGTTGCAGCCTGGGGCAGGTGTGTTCGGTCGGGGTGTGCACGATCTTCGGCGCGGCTGGCGGTGGCTCAGTCGGCGGCGGCTCAGTCGGCGGCGGCACAGCGGGCGGTGGCTCAGTCGGCGGTGGCTCAGTCGGCGGTGGCTCAGTCGGCGGCGGCTTAGGAGGCGGCGGCTCAGCAGGCGGTGGCTCAGCGGGCGGTGGCTCAGTCGGCGGCGGCTCAGTCGGCGGCGGCTCAGTCGGCGGCGGCTCAGTCGGCGGCGGCACAGCG
>JAEUJQ010000018.1 GCA_016793095.1 Myxococcaceae bacterium
AGATGTTCCCGCTCGTGAAGAAGGACGCCGAGAACCCGGTCGAGCTGTTTCAGATCTGGCTCAACCTGCCGCGCGCCAACAAGATGGTCGAGCCGCACTTCTCGATGCTCTGGGCCGACCGCATTCCGGTGCTCGAGTCGAAAGACGAGAAGGGCCGCCTCACGCGCGTCACCATCGTCGCTGGAGCGCTGGGTGGAATGACGCCTCCGCCGCCACCGCCGAAGTCGTGGGCCTCGTTCCCCGAGAGCGACCTCGCCATCTGGTCGATGAAGCTCGAGCCTGGCGCCTCGTTCACGTTGCCGCCCGCGAAGGCCGGCACCACGCGCACGCTGTACTTCTTCGCCGGCACTTCGCTGAACGTCGACGGCCAGCGCTTCCCCCGCGGCGTGCGCATCGTCGTCACGCCCGACGTGGCGATGCCCCTCGTGAACGGAGAGACGATGGGTGAAGTGCTCGTGCTCCAGGGCCGGCCCATCGCCGAGCCGGTCGCACAGTACGGCCCGTTCGTGATGAACACCGAGGCCGAGATTCGCGACGCCTTCCGCGACTACCAGCGCACGCAGTTCGGCGGCTGGCCCTTCAAGCGCGACGACCCGGTGCACCCCAGAGAGCAGGGCCGCTTCGCCAAACACGCCGACGGCAAGGTCGAGACCGCCAAACCGGTCTGAACCCCAGCCACTCACTCCCGGCCTCGCTCTCGAAGACGTCTTCGGAGCGGGGCCGAGGTGCGTCTGGCGCTTCAGGGCGTGACGGTGAGCGGCGCGAGGCTCTGCAGCTCGAAGCCCAGGCCCGTGTTGCCGCCGGAGCCGTCGGTGTCGCAGACCGTCCAGCTCACGCCCTGGTCGAGGCTGAAGCGGTAGGCGTAGCGGTAGCTGCCGACGGCGGGAGCGGTGAACGACGCCTGGTACTCGTCGTTGTTGCCGACCTGCACGTTGTACGTCGCGTTCACCCACGTCCACGACTGGTACTGCGGGTTCGAGCCCACCGGCCCGTAGCCGAGCTGCGCACGAACGCTGGTGGGCGCTCCTGCGGCCTCGGTCGTGCCCGTCTCGAAGACCTGCCCGTACACCGTCGAGGTCGTCGTGCCAGTGGTGGCCGAGAGCGACGTGGGGAACTGCACCACGCAGTAGTCGGCCTCGACGAGCGGCGCCGACGTCTCGTTGAGCACCACGCACGCGCAGGCCTGGGCCGCGCTGGCCGTGTTCCGCGGAGCGGGTGTGCCGGCCACGAAGTCGACCGAGTTCGTGTTCACGTCAGCGCAGGTCTGACCCACGCGCTGAATCGAGGTCGTCGCCGACGGCGCTGGCGTGTTCGCTGCGCCTTCACGGCAGTTGGCGGTGGTGCCGTAGCCGACGAAGTCGACGACGGCGGCTCCCGTGGGGCAGGTGACGGCGCCGACGTTGGTGGTGGTGTTCAGCAGGGCCAGCTTGCCGGCCGCCTGCGCCATGTTGACGGCCGTGCTGCTGACGTCGGGGGTCGGCAACGCGGCGCCGACGCCTCCGACCGGGCCGACCTGAACGAGGAAGTAGCCGCCCGGCGCGATGGCGCCCGAGAGCGCGATGGTCGTCCACGTGGTGCCCGTCGTGCTCGCGTACTGGAGCGACCAGCCCGCGAGGCTCACCGTCGTCGTGCCGCGGTTGTGCAGCTCGACGAAGTCGGCGTTGTACGGAGCGCCAGAGCCCGCGCCGCCACCGAACAGCTGGCTGATGACGACCGACCCTTCACAGAGGTTGGGGCTGGTGGTGGTGAAGCCCGTCGCCTGCGTGAAGGTGCTGGCCAGCGCCGTGCCGCTGCTGCCCGTCGCGGCCGTGGTGACGCGCACGCGGTAGGTGGTGTTCACCAGCAGGCCCGGCGCGGGCGTGACGGTGGCGATGGTGTTGCCGGCGCTCATCACCGCGCTGGCCGACGAGAGCGCGATGCAGCTCGTGAAGTTGTCGAGCGAGACCTGAATCGAGCCCGAGCACGTGCCCGCCGTCGTCTGGGCCGTCAGCGTGGCCGGGTTCATCGACACGCTGAAGGTCACCGCAATGGTGGTGCCTGCCGGTCCACTCGTGCCATCGCCTGGGCTCACGCTCGAGACCGCCGCAGACGACACGCACGCGCCCACGCCGTCGCAGCTGGTGCCGCCGTTCTGGGTGCAGGCCACGCCGGCGCCGACGGGCGGGTTCGACGGCGTGCCAGTGGTGCAGACGTCGTCGGTGCACTGGTTGCCGTCGACGGGCACGTCGGAGTCCTTCGTCGCGTTCGTGGTGCCGCCCGAGCCGTCACACTGCTCCTCGTGGCAATCGCCAGGCGTCTGCGTCGGCACCGCGGTGCCCGAGCTCGTGTAGCTCATGCCGCAGGTGTTCGAGAGGCAGGTGCGCGACTGACAGGCGGTGTCGGAGCCGGGGCACTGCGTGGGCGTGTTGCAGGCCACACAGGCGCTGGCGCCGTTGCAGAACGCGCCGCCGTTCTGCGAGCAGCTCGTGTTCACCGCGGTCGGCGGGTTCGAGGGCGTGCCGCCGCTGCAGACGTCGTTCGTGCACTGGTTTCCATCGAGCGGCACGTCGGCGTCGTCGACGACGGTGGTGACCGCTCCGGAGCCGTTGCACTGCCTGACGTGACAGTCGCCGGTCGTCTGGCTCGCGACCACCGTGCCGACGGGAGTGAGCGCGACACCGCAGCTGCCGGTGGTGCACGTGCGCGTGCTGCACTCGGTGTCGGTTCCGCTGCACTGGCTGGCGACGTTGCAGGCGACGCAGACGCTGCTGCCGTTGCAGAACGAGCCGCCGTTCTGGTTGCACGTGGTGTCGATGGGCGCGGGTGGGTTCGACGGTGTGCCGTTGGTGCAGACGTCGTTGGTGCACTGGTTGCCGTCGACGGGAACGTCACCGGCGGTGTTCACGACGATGAGCGAGCCGAAGCCGTCGCACTCGTTCGTCTTGCAGTCGCCGCCGATCTGCGTGGGCACGGGCGTGAGCGCGGGCGTGTTGTCGACGCCGCAGACGCCCGAGTTGCAGGTGCGGGTGCGGCACTCGGTGTCGGAGCCCGCGCATTGTGAGGCCACGTTGCACGCGACGCACGCGCCGAAGGCGTTGCAGAAGGCGCCGCCGTTCTGCGTGCAGGCCGAGTTGATGGGCAGCGGCGGGTTCGAGGGCACGCCGTTGGTGCAGACATCTCCCGTGCACTGGCTGCCGTCGACCGGCACGTCGGAGTCGAGGACGACGCTGACGATGGCGCCCGAGCCGTTGCACTGCGCCTGCCGACAGTCACCAGTGGTCTGGCTCGAAACTGGCGTTCCACTGGCCGTGAAGTCGACGCCACACGTTCCGCCGTTGCAGGTGCGTGTGCGGCATTCGGTGTCGCTGCCGCTGCACTGGCTGGCGACGTTGCAGGCGACGCAGGCGCTGCTGCCGTTGCAGAACGAGCCGCCGTTCTGCGAGCAGGTGGTGTCGATGGGCGCGGGTGGGTTCGACGGAGTGCCGTTCGTGCAGACGTCGTTCGTGCACTGGTTGCCGTCGATGGGAACGTCACCGGCGGCGTTCACGACGATGGGCGAGCCGAAGCCGTCGCACTCGTTCGTCTTGCAGTCACCCGCGGTCTGGCTTGCGACGGGCGTCAGCGCAGGCGTGTTGGTGACGCCGCAGACGCCAGCGTTGCAGGTGCGGGTGCGGCACTCGGTATCGGAGCCCGCGCACTGGGTGGGCACGTTGCACGCGACGCACGCGCCAGTGGCGTTGCAGAAGGCGCCTCCGTTCTGCGTGCACGCGGTGTTGATGGGCGCGGGAGGATTCGAGGGCACCCCGTTGGTGCACACGTCGCTCGTGCATTGGCTGCCATCGACGGGCACGTCGGAGTTCAGCGCGACGCTGACGATGACGCCCGCGCCGTTGCACTGCGCCTGCTGACAATCTCCGGCGGTCTGACTCGCGACGACCGTGCCGCTCGGAGCGAAGGTGACTCCACACACGCCCGCGCCGGAGCACGTGCGGGTACGGCACTCGGTGTCGCTGCCGCTGCACTGGGTGGCGACGTTGCACGCGACGCACGAGCCAGTGGCGTTGCAGAACGAGCCGCCGTTCTGGTTGCACGTGGTGTCGATGGGCCTCGGTGGGTTCGACGGCACGCCGTTGGTGCAGACGTCGTTGGTGCACTGGTTTCCGTCGACTGGCACGTCGCCCGCGGTGTTGACGACGATGGGCGAGCCGAAGCCGTCACACTCGTTCGTCTTGCAGTCTCCGGCCGTCTGGCTCGCGACTGGCGTCAGCGCAGGCGTGTTGTTCACACCGCAGACGCCCGCGTTGCACGTGCGGGTGCGGCACTCGGTGTCAGAGCCAGGACACTGCGTGGCGACGTTGCACGCGACGCACGCGCCGGTCGCGTTGCAGAAGGCGCCTCCGTTCTGCGTGCACGCGGTGTTGATGGGCGCGGGCGGGTTCGACGGCACGCCGTTGGTGCACACGTCGCTGGTGCACTGGTTGTTGTCGACGGGCACGTCGCTGTTGAGCACCACGAGCGCGATGCCGCCCGAGCCATTGCACTGTGCGGCCTGGCAGTCGCCAGCTGTCTGCGTGGGCAGTGGCGTGCCGCTGGCCGTGAACGTGTTGCCACACACGCCCGCGGTGCACGTGCGCGTGCCGCAGAAGGTGTCGCTGCCGGGGCACTGTGAGGCGGTGTTGCACGCGACGCACTGCCCAGTCGTGTTGCAGACCGAGCCGCCGTTCTGCGCGCACACCGTGTCGACTGGTTCGGGTGGAAACGCCGGCATGCCGTTGGTGCAGGTCTGCTGCGTGCACGCGTTGCCGTCGTCGGCAGGGAGGTCTGCGTTGTCGTTGACGACGACCAGGGCACCCAGGCCGTCACAGCGCCGCACGCGGCAGTCGCCCGCAGTCTGCATTGCCGTCGGGCCGGCGCTTCGCGGCGTGACGACGCACATCGATGAGATGCACGCGACCTGCTGACACTCCGAGACGGCTGCGCAGTCGCCGACCGTCACGCAGGAGCCAGCGGAACCGCCCGCAGTCGAGCCACCCGCCGCTCCGCCTGCCGTGGATCCGCCTGCCGTGGATCCGCCTGCCGTGGATCCGCCTGCCGTCGAACCGCCTGCCGTGGATCCGCCCGCCGTGGACCCGCCTGCCGTCGATCCGCCCGCCGTGGACCCGCCTGCCGTGGATCCGCCCGCCGTTGATCCGCCTGCCGTTGATCCGCCCGCCGTTGATCCGCCCGCCGTGGATCCGCCTGCCGTCGAGCCGCCCGCCGTCGAGCCGCCCGCCGTCGAGCCGCCTGCCGTCGAGCCTCCTGCCGTCGAGCCTCCCGCCGTGCCGCCCGCTGTCGAGCCTCCCGCTGTCGAGCCGCCCGCCGTTCCCCCGCCCGTTCCGAAGGAGCTGCACGAGCCGTTGATGCATGCCTGATTGAAGGAGCAGCTGCCGCACGCGAGGCCCCCGATGCCGCAAGCCGTCGACAGACTCCCGGGGTTGCAGACTCCGTCGGCACCGCAGCAGCCACGACAGTTCGAGGTGTCACACCGGGTCGGGCCAGGCGTCGTTCCGCAAGCCGCAGCCAGGCCGAGGATGAAGCCGATCGAGAGAGCGCGCATGCGGGCGCTCTACGGGCGGAGCCTGAAGCCAGTCAAGCATCCAGGCCTCGCGTGCGTGACTCACGAGCTTCACGCTCCACGCGCGGCTCCCGGTGAGTGGGTACGCGTTGACCTGGTCCAAACGAATCGCAGGGGCCCACCGCCGATGCTACCGTCAGCGCGCCGTCGAGCCCCGGAGCGCTGATGTCGGAAGTCTCCTGCCGCGCCTTTTCGTTCTTCACCGAAGCGGAGAAGCGTGGCCTCGTCGTCATCGACGAGCTCCTCCAGAACCAGCGGCTCACCCGTCCGGAGCTCGAGGACCCGACCAACCGCGTGCGCTGGGACGACTGGGCGGAGCTGTGCGACCGCTTCGCCGCGAAGCTGGGCTCCGACGACGCGGTGGTGCAATCGGGTGAGTTCGCGCTGGCCGAGGGGTTTCTGGGTGGGCTCCTCAAGGTCGTGGGCCTGGTCAGCGATCCCCGGCAGCTCTACGAGCTGGGCGGCCGGTGGACCGGACCGTCGCTCTACCGGAGCGTCGAGTTCGGGGTCGAGCCGCTCGCCGGCTCGCGCTCGGTCCTGTTCACCGCGCGGCTGAGGCCCGGGTTTCGTCCCTGCCGCTCGTGGTTCCTCATGGTGCAGGGCGCCCTCGCCTCGATTCCCCGGCTGCTGAGCCTGCCTGACGCGGTGGTGGAGCGGCTCGAGTGGACCGGCCACGGCGCCGCCTTCCGCATCACGCCGCCCCCGAGCCGCCCCGTCGGCTCGTTCTTCTCGCGCGCCCTGGTGGCGCTGCGCAGCCCGAACGTCATCTTCGACGAGCTGAGCTCGCAGCAGGTGCAGGTGACCGCCGCCCTCGAGGACATGCGGCGCTCGGCCCGCGCCTTCCGCAACACCCTCGATGCGCTGCCCTACCTCGTCGCCGTGCACGACAAGAGCCCCCGGGCCAACCTGCTCTATGCGAACCCGGCCTTTGCCAGCTTCTTCGGCCGCTCGCAGAGCTCGCTGGTCGGCGTCGAGCTGCCCTCGCTGTTCCCCGCGGAAGCCAGGCGCCTGGTGGGAGTCGCCGACGCCACCCCGCACGCCGTGCAGCTCGAGCTCGGCGGGGAGCGCTTCGAGCTCGAGGTGGCTGGCTTCGACAGCATCGAGTTCGGTGGGCAGCAGGCCGCCATCTTCCACGCGCGCGACCTCACCGCCACCCGCCGCGCCGAGCGACAGGCCGAGCGCAGCGAGCAGGCGCTCAAGTCACTGCTCGACGCCTTCCCTGACCTGGTGATGCGCTTCGACGAGCACCTGGTTCTGCGCTCCGTGCACGGCGGCATCGACGTACCGGAAGCGAGGCTCGTCAGCGAGCGCATCGGCCAGTCGCATCGCGACGTGGTGAAGCTCTTCACCTGGGTGCCTGGGGCCCTGAACGAAGGCTCGGCCGCGGTCCTCGAAGAGGTGCACCGGTCGGGGCGCGCGGCGAGTCAGTCGGCCTCGATTCCCGGCCCGGACGGGCGGCAGCAGGAGCTGCTCATTCGCGTCGTTCCGCTCGGTGAAGGGGTCGTCCTCATCGTGCACGACGAGACCGAGCGCCGGAACGTCGAGCGCCGCCTGCAGGTGGCCGAGCGCATGGCCTCGCTTGGCACGCTCGCCGCCGGGGTCGCCCACGAGATCAACAACCCGCTGTCCTGGGTCCTCGCGAACGTCGAGCTGCTCCTCAGCCAGCTCGAGAAAGGCGAGTCGCCCCACGACGCCCGCGAGCTCCTCACCGAGGTCCGCGACGGCGCCCGACGGATTCGCGACACCGTCTCGCGCATGAAGGAGTTCAGCCGCGTGCCGCCCTCGACGCGCGCACGCGTCGATCTCTCGAAGGCCTTCGAGCGGGCAGGGCGCATGACCCACCATGAGTTCAAGCACTGCGCCCGCCTCGAGCTCGACCTGCCCCCAGCGTTGCCCGAGGTGATGGGCGACGACACCGAGCTGACGCAGGTCTTCGTCAACCTGCTGTCCAACGCCGCCCAGGCGATGCCGCCCGGTGCCAGCCCCGAGACGCACGGGGTGACGGTGCAGGCGCGGCACGTCGAGCAGTCGGTGGTGGTGACCGTGACGGACACCGGCGTGGGGATCCCGCCCGAGGTCCGCGACCGCGTGTTCGACCCGTTCGTCACGACGAAGCACACCAGCAAGGGAACCGGGCTGGGGCTCGCCATCTCGATGCGGACGGTCGAGAGCGTGGGCGGCACCATCACCGTCGAGAGCGAGCCGGGGCACACGGTCTTCACGGTGACGCTGCCCGTCGCGCGGCTCGAGACCCCGGTCCCGGCGCGCTCGCGCAACACGCCGGCGCCGCGGCCCTCGCGCGTCCTCATCGTCGATGACGAGCCGCTGGTCGGGGCCAGCCTGGTGCGGCTGCTCGAGGGGCACGAGGTCGAGGTGGTGACGACTGCTGACGCGGCGCTCTCCCGCCTCGAGGCGGCCGCCTCACCCCCCGACCTCGTCCTCTGCGACCTGATGATGCCCGGGCGGAGCGGCATCGACGTCTACGAGCAGCTCGCCGCGAGCCGACCAGAGCTGCTCGACCGGGTGGTGATGATGACCGGCGGCACGTTCACCGCCCGCGCCGAGTCCTTCCTCGCCAGCACGCCCTGCCGAGTGCTGCAGAAGCCCTTCGGCGCGGACGAGCTGCGGCGCCTGCTCGCCGAGCGGAGCCCGTGAAAAAAAAGCGACGGCGCCACGCGTCGGGGGAGCACGCAGCGCCGTCGGCGCAGTCGACAGCGATGACCGCGCATCAACTTCGTCTTTTCTGAGCACTGGAGTACGCAGCAGCCACACGTCGCGCAACTGAACCTTCGTGACGTTTTTTCGAATGAACACCTCACTCCTTCTTGTCTCGTTGGTGCTGGGCCGGCTTGACAGCCCGGTGACGGAGCAGGCCGAGGCGCTGGCGAAGACGGCCCTCGCCCGGGCGCACGAGCCACGCGGCGGCGCCGCGCTCATCCGCCTCCACTCCCTCATCGACGAGGTTGACGACCTCAACCTGCTCGCAGAGCCCACCTTCACCATCGCGGCGCGGCGCTCGACGGATCCGAACGTTCGCGTGGTGGCGAAGCTGCTCCTCATCGACCTCGAGCGCGCGCGAGGCCGCACGGTGCGCGCGCAGGACCTCACCAGAGAGCTCGGCTTCGTGCAGGACTGGTACCTCACGGGTGGCTTCGACAACGAGGGCAAGGGCGGCTGCGACACGGACTTCGGGCCTGAGTCGGCGACCGATCTGAAGGCGAGCTACCCCGCCCAGGGGCGCGAGGTGACGTGGCTGCGGCCCGCAGCGAAGCGCCACGACGGGTACGTGGACCTCTCGGTGCCGCTGCGCCCGGCGACCGAGGCGGTCGGCTACGGCCTCACCTGGCTGCAGGCGTCGGCCGAGCTCAAGGCGGTGCTCTCGCTCGGCACCTCGGGCGGCTTCCGCCTCTTCGTCAACGGCGTGAAGGTGGCCTCGAGCGACCGCTACAACCAGCCGCGCGTCGATCAACACCGCGTCGAGGTGAAGCTCCGCAAGGGCTTCAACCGGGTGCTGCTGAAGGTGTGTCAGGAGCGCGGCCCCTTCGGCTTCCACCTGCGCGCCGAGAGGGCCGAGGGGCAGGGCGCTGCCGCCTCGTTCCAGGTGGCGCTGCCCGAGGTGGCGCCGCCGCTGGAGAAGGGTGGTGCGCCCGCGCCGCTGAGATTGCCGACGCTGGCCGAGGCCGTGCTGGCGAAGGTGGCCGCGCAGCCGGCCGACGCCGAGCTCCGCGCCGACGCCGCCGTCATCCTCGCGTGGACCCGCGCCTGGGAGGAGAAGGAGCGCACGCCGATGCTCGAGGCGGAGAAGGCCGCTGACGCGAAGCCCGGCGACGTCGAGCTCCAGCTCCTGGCCGCCCAGCTCCAGCTCGACGACGCCAACCACCGTCGCCGGTACCTCGAGCGGGGCCTCGCCCTCGACCCGAAGCACGCCCGGCTGCGGCTTGCCCTCGCGCAGCACGAGCTGGCCATGGAGCACCCGGCCCGCGCGCTCGAGCTCGCCACCGCGCTCCTCTCGGACAAGCCCGACTTCGCGGGGGCCTGGCAGGTGAAGATCCGCGCGCTCGAGGCGCTCGGTGAGCGCGTGGCGTCGCTCCGCGCCGTCGAGGAGGCCTTCGCGCGGCTCCACCTGGTGCCGCCCATCGGGCGTGAGGCCATCGCCGCCTCGCGCCGCCTCGATCGCGTCGAGGAGGCCATCGCGCGGGCGCGCATGGTGCTGTCCCTGCGCTTCGACGATGTCAGCACCCGGCGAACGCTGGCGGCCACGCTCGCCGACCTCGGCCGCCTCGACGAGGCCATCGACCAGTACAAGAAGGTGCTGGCGCTCGACCCGCTCGACGTCGGCACGGTGCTGCGCCTGGCCGAGCTCGAGGCCGCCAACGCCCGGCAGAACGACGCCAGGGGCCACTTCAGGCAGGCGAAGGCGCTGTCACCTGACGAGCCTGACGTGCACGAGCGCGAGGGCCGGGCGCTGCTGCACGTCGGCGAACGGGACGCGGCGCTGGCGGCCTTCACCACCGCGCTCAAGCTGCGGCCGCAGAACCCCGCGCTGAAGGAGCTGGTGCGCACGCTGCGCGGTGACGAGCTCGACTCGGCCACGCCTCACGCGCTGGCGGTCGCGTCCCTGCTCCCCCAGGCGAAGGGCCTCACGGGCGAAGACGCGGTGACGCTGGCTGACGTCACCTTCGTGAAGGTGCAGACGAGCGGCCTCTCCTCCCGCTTCCAGCAGCTCGCGGTGAAGGTGCTGAACCAGCGCGGCGTCGAGGCCTTCCGCCAGCTGCCCATCACGTACTCGCCCGACCGCCAGGAGGTGCGCGTGTTGAAGGCGCGCATCACCAAGCCCGACGGCAGCATCGTGGACTCGTTCGGTGACGGCGAGCGCAACATCAACGAGCCGTGGACGGGCATGTACTACGACGCGCGCGCGCGGGTGCTCACCTTCCCGGCGCTGGCGCCCGGCGACGTGCTCGAGCTGCAGTGGCGCCTCGACGACACGTCCCTCGACAACCTGTTGTCCGACTACTGGGGCGACGTGGACGCGGTGCAGGCGACGGTGCCGAAGCTGCGCTACCGCTACCTCGTCGAGATGCCCGCCGCGCGGAAGCTGGCCTGGAACGCGGCCACGCTGCCGGCCTGGGTGAAGGCGTCGCAGGAGACGAAGGGCGAGCGCACGCTGTACCGCTTCGAGGCAGACGACGTGAAGAAGGTGGTGCCCGAGCCGCAGATGCCGGGCTGGGCCGAGGTGGCCACGCCGCTCCACCTGTCCACCTACCAGTCGTGGGACGCGGTCGGCCGCTACTGGTGGGGCCTCGTTCGCGACCAGCTCACCACCAACGACGAGCTTCAGAAGACGGTGGACACGGTGCTCAAGGGCATCGACCGGAAGAAGCAGGCCGACGTGGTGGCCGCCATCTACGGCTTCGTCGTCACCAACACGCGCTACGTCGCGCTCGAGTTCGGCATTCACGGCTACAAGCCCTACCGGGTCGATCGCGTGCTGGCGCGGCGCTTCGGCGACTGCAAGGACAAGGCGTCGCTCATCGTCGCGATGCTGAAGCTGGCGGGCGTGGACGCACGGCTGGTGCTCCTGCGCATGCGGAGCCTCGGCGTCCTGCCGGCAGAGCCGGCGTCGCTGGCGGCCTTCAACCACGCCATCGCGTACGTGCCGGCGCTCGACCTCTGGCTCGATGGCACGGCGGACTTCCACGGCAGCCGCGAGCTGCCCTCGTCCGACCGGGTCGCCAACGTGCTGGTGGTGGAGCCGTCGGGCAACAGCCGCTTCCTCGTCACGCCCGAGGCGAACCCGGCCGACAACCTCACCAGCATCTCCCTCGAGGTGACGCTCAAGGTCGACGGGAGCGCGACCGCGAGAGGCACCGTGCTGGCGCAGGGCCAGGCGGCGCCCGAGCTGCGGCGGCAGTACCAGACGCCCGCCACCCGGCAGGCCACCTTCGAGCAGGTCTGGGCGAACTCGTTCCCTGGCGTGTCCGCGAGCGACCTCGTGGTGACCGACACCACGAAGCTCGAGCAGCCGGTGAGCTTGAGCTTCAAGATGGCGATGCCGCGTTACGCGGAGGCGGGCGGCGGGCTGCTGCGCTTCTTCCCCTTCGGCGCGAGCCGGGCCTTCACCCAGGTGATGGCGCCGCTGTCGGAGCGGGCCACGGACCTCGTGTTCGCCGGCGTCTGGAGCAACCGCTTCGAGTACACGTACACGCTGCCGCCCGCGTGGACGCCCGGTGAGCTGCCGCCGCGGCTGGTGGAGAGCTCGACGTTCGGCACCCTCACCATCGACACCGCGGTAAAGGACGGGAAGCTGAAGGTGACGGGCGAGCTGGTGATGGCGCAGGCGCGCATCGCCGCGAGGGACTACCCGGCCTTCCGGGACTGGCTGCAGCGGGTGGACCAGGCCTTCGCCCGCAAGCTCACCGCGCAGGCCGGTGGGCAGACGGCGTCGCGGTGAACCTCGACGGCCACGGGCGAAGCTGGGGCTGAGGGCCGCTCCAACAGCCGGCAGTGCGCGAGTTCGACCTCGAGTTGATCATCGAGAAGCCGTGACGGTGGGGCCGAGCAGGTCCTTCACGCGCTGCCCGAGCACGATCTTCATCGCCGCGACCGTGCAGGCGTCGCAGAGGTGCCCACCAGCGGCGCCCGCCATGAGGTAGCGCACGTGCTCCGAGTCCTTCCCGCACATGGAGCAGCACAGGGTGTTGGGAGCAGCGACGTCGAGCGCGAGCGCGGGCAGAGCCATGGGTCCTCCGGTGAGGACCTCGAGTGTAGAGGAAGGCGCCCGCGGCGCACCTCACCGATCAGCCGAGTCGCTTCGCGTCCACGGCCGCCCCGGTGACGAAGAAGTGGCCCTTCGACTGGTGATGCAGGCTGCGCAGCTCGTCGCTCGGGAAGACGAAGGCGCCGTGCTGCCAGACGGCGTCATCGGCCCAGGCCGCGACGACCTCGACGAGGAACAGGTCGTAGTCCTTCGCGAGGGCGGGCTGGGGCACCACCTTCGCTTCGAGCCAGGCGAGGCAGCCGTCGATGAGCGGCGCCCCGACCTTCGAGGCTGGTGAGGTGGCGATGGAGAACGCGTCGAACTTGTCGACGTCGCTGCCGCTCGTGGAGCCGACCGTCCAGGTGAGGTCGGCGAGGCGGCGCGGCGGCACCTGCACGACGAGCTCGCCCGAGACCTCAAGGAGCTCGCGGGTGAAGGTGTCCTGCGCGATGACGACGGCGAGCTTCGGCGGCTCGAAGTCGAGCACGACTGTGGCAGTCACGTCACGGGGGAGGGCCGCCCGAGGTCGCGGCGCTTGTTCCCGCGGCGGGCCGGGAGCAGGGTCGCGGGCCAGGAGGGCAGATGCGGCACCCGTTCCTCTTCCTCGGGCAGGGCGAAGGACCCGGCACGTTCGACGTGCTCGTGGGTCTCGAGTCGCCCACCGCTGACGTCGCCCCGCTGACGAGGGCGTTGGAGGTGTGGGGAGCGCCTCACGTCACCGTCGACGCCTGGGAGAACCTCGTCTCGGTCGAGGCGAAGCTGAAGCGCACCGCGACGCTGCACGAGACGCTGGCCCGCGCGCTCACGGAGGCGCACCACTCGAGCCCCATCGCGCTCGTCGTGCGGAAGAACCGCGTCAAGCCTGGCCCCTGGCACCACGAGTCGATCGCCGAACCGTCGGTGCTGCTCGACGTGCTCGAGCGCCAGGTCCGCGCCCGGGCGTCCCGGCCCTACCGCCACCTCGAGCTCGACACCGCGCGCACGAAGCAGAGCTTGTACGCGGCGGCCTGGGCGTCTCTGGGTGACGACGTCTCGCTTGGCGCGCTCGTGCAGGCCGCGTTGAAGCTGGTGACCGGCGCGCTCAAGCAACAGAAGGCCGCGCTCGTCTGGCAGGACCTGCTCATGAGCCGGCTGCCGACGTGGGTGGGCCACGACTTCGGCGTCGACCTCGCCATCGTGGAGCAGCTGTCAGCCGCGCGGGGCGTGGCGCCCACGACGGTCGAGATGCCCCCGCACTTCAAGGACACGTTCGACGACATGGTGCGCGCCAGCCACGACCGGCGGAGGTGGGCCTCGGCGCCGAAGCTCGACTGGGCCGACCGTGCGGCCGTCGGCGCGGCCATGGGCGAGGGCCGGTGGACGGACCTGCAGACGAGCTTCGTCGAGACCAACCGCGACCACGTCGAGACGCTCTTCGCGCTGTCTCGAGAGGAGCGCGCCACGCTCGCCGGGCACGAGCGGCTCGCCACGCTGATGATGAACGTCGCCACCTTCCGTATGACGTCGGGCGACTTCCGCGGGGCGCTGACGCTGTACGACGACGCGCTCGAGGGCCACGTGGAGGCGTCGGCGGCGGCGAACCCCCTCTACGCGGTGGCCGACGACAACAACCACCTCGGCGTTGACCCGGCGCGAGCGCGCCACTACCTCGCGAAGTGCCTGCCGCTCGGGCCCGAGAACCCGGCCATCTTCCTCAACGCGGCGTGCCTGGCGGCCGAGCTGGGCGCGCATGACGAGGCCCTGCGCCACCTGGAGGCCGCGAAGGCCCACGGCTTCCCGGTGAAGGACCACCGGAACGAGCGCGTCTTCGTGCCGCTCCGGGAGCGAGCCGCCTTCAAGAAGGTCATGCGCTGATCAGCGCGCCGCTGCGTCGAGGGGTTCCCGGTCAACGAACGCGGTGCGTGCGCTCCGCCCAGCGGGCCGGCTCCGAGACGGTCATGCGCTGATCAACGCGCGCGCCAGTACGTCGCGTTCGCGTCCTTCACCACGAGCGCGCCGTCGTCGCCCAGCTCGAGCCAGGCGCCGCTCTTGCCCGCGGTGTTGCTCGCCCAGGCCGGTCGTCCATCGGCCGCGTAGACGACGAGGTTGCCGTCGCCCTGCAGCACCGCGCGGCCGGGCGCTCCACCCGTGTGGCTCGCCCACGTCGGTCCCTGGGGCCCGTACAGCACGAGGTTACCGTCTGCCTGGTACACGAGCGCCCAGCGGCCGTCCTTCGAGGTGAGCCGCGCGTCGGGCCCGAGCTGCTCGTTGGCGCCGAGGCGCGCGGGAGCAGTGGGCGTTGGAGTTGGAGTCGGCGTCGGGCCCGGCGTCGGCGTCGGCTGCGCCTGCGAGCGCGTCCACAGCACGGCCTGCCCGTCGGCGCGGTACACAGCGAGGCCTCCGTCCGGCAGCAGCGCGAGGAAGGCGCCCGGGTGGCCGTCGGTGTTGCTCGCCCAGACCGGCCGGCCGTCGGACGCGTAGACGACGAGGTTGCCGTCTCCCTGCATCGCCACGCGACCTGGGCTGCGGCCTGGCGTGTCGCTCGCCCACAGCGGTCCGGCGGGCCCGTACAGCACGAGGTTCCCGTCGCCCTGGTAGACGAGCGCGTAGCGGCCGTCACGGGTCACGAGGCGGGCGTCGCGGGCGAGGGAGGCTCCGGACGCGAGGCGCACCGCGTCGGCAGGCACCCCGGGAGATGGCGTCGGCGTCGGAGTGGGCGTCGGAGTCGGCGTCGGCGACGGGTTCTTCGGTACCGGCACCTGCTCGGTGAGCGCGCGCTTGCCTTCAATCATCTCCGTCGCCGCGCCCGCGAGGCGCAGGTAGAAGTCCGAGGAGACGCGCTCGCCATCGGCGTCGAGCGTGAGGAAGTACTGGTCGCGCGGCGCCTGGCTCGCGTCCTCGGCGGCCTTCGCGATGGCGGTGCCCTCGTCGTACTCGTCGAACATGGCGATGTACGCGCCCGTGCGGGCCCGCGCCGTGAGGTACGCCTGGCGCCAGAAGAAGCGCCCGGCCCGTCGGGGAATCGCGTTGCGCGCGCCGCCGTTCCAGTTCGCCCACGCGAAGCCGGCCCAGATGACGCGCTGGTACGCCTGGCCGCGGGAGCGGGTGAGCGCGAGGTCCTGCACGACGAGGTCGGCGAAGTGCCCGTCGGCGTCGCCCTCGGTGCCGAAGGTGCCCACGGCCCACGGCTGCACGAGGTCGAGCTCGGCGTACGCGCCGTCGAAGCCAGCCTTGCCGCCGCCGGGCTGGCGCCACCAGTACGGCACGCCGCCCGCGACGTAGACGTTGCGCGCCTTGAACCAGCGGATGAGGTCGATGGTCTGCTGCGCGGTGCCGGGGCGGTCTCCCACGCCGAGGCCCCACACGTTCACCACGGCCTTGCCGTTCTGCCGGGCGTACTGCGGCGAGTCGGTGACGCGCAGGTCGCGCAGCATCGTCTCCTCCCAGTCGCGCTTGATGGTCTCGGCCCAGTCGCTCTCCCTCGCGCCGGAGATGTCGTACATGACGTAGAAGATGCGGCCGTGGCGCTCGGCGGCGGCGCGCACGCGGCTGACGATGAGGTTGCCGTGCCGCTTGTCCCCGTACAGGCCGACGACGAAGCGCTGGAGTCCGACGCCGTCGATGCCGTACTCCTCCATCCACCGGAAGTGCGTCTCGATGACGCTCTCGGACGACGCGTTGTAGAGCCGCGAGCGCTGGCCATTGCCGAGCGGGCCGAGGTTGGTGTCGCAGAGCGCGCTCGCGTCGTACTCGCGCACGTCGGGGTAGAGGTCGAAGGTGATGCGCCCGGGCGCCGGCGTCTGTCCCGCCCAGTGCGTCCAGTGGCCGACGCCATCGGTGGGGCACGCGAACCAGGCCTGGTAGCCGGCCGTCACCTTGTCGGTGAAGGAGGAGGCGTCGACGCGGGTGGCGCGCTGAACCGTGGCGGTGGCCTCGGGTGGCTCCGTCGCCGCGGGGGCGCACGCCGACGCGACGCTGATCAAGCAGGCGAGGGAGGTGGTGTGAACGCGGGTGCGCATGCGACGCGCGCCGGCTGTCCACCCTGGTGAGGCGGCGTTGACAGCGTCGCGGGCGTTGCGTCGGGCACGTGCGCAGGGCGGCAGGATGAGGGTGGTTCTCGGCGGCTGAGAGAGGGCTCGAAGGTCCATGCGACGCCACGGAGCACGGCGGGTGCCAACGGCTGGTTGGAGCGCCCGGCTGTGGAGCACCTCCCTCGCCGGCTCGATGTTCTCGGACACGCACGAGTGGACGGAGTAAGTCCACGCGCATGCCGGGCGAGCCCATCGTCGTGCTGGAGAACGCCGGGCGCACGTTCGGCTCGCGACCGGTGCTGGCCGGGGTGACCGTCTCCATCCGGGGCGGCGAGGCGAGATGGTGGGCGTCGTCGGGCCCAACGGTGGCGGGAAGAGCACGCTGCTGCTGTTGATGGCGGGCCTCCTGCGGCCGACGAGCGGGCGGGTGACGGTCAGCGGCATCGACGCGTTCGCGCTCTCACTGACGGCGGCGGGGCAGGTCGGCCTGGTGACGGCGCGGCCGGGCCTCTACCCGCTGCTCACCGGCCGCGAGAACCTGCGCCACTTCGGCGGCTTGTTCGGCCTCGAGGCGCACGAGGTGGACGCACGCGTCGAGCCGCTCGCCCGCGCGCTCGAGCTGGCCCGCCTCGACGACCGGGTGAGCCAGCTGTCCACCGGCATGCAGCAGAAGCTGTCGCTCATCCGCGCGCTGCTGCTGTCGCCGAAGGTGCTGCTCTTCGACGAGCCGACCGCCAACCTCGATCCGCTCGCCGCCACGGCGCTCTACGCCGAGGTGCGCCGGCGCGCCGACGCGGGGCTCGCCTGCGTGCTGGTGACGCACGACCTGCCGTCGGCCGAGGCCGTGTGCGATCGCGTGCTCGTGGTGGACGGCGCGATCAAGCGCGAGCTCACCTTCTCTGAGCACCGCGCGCCGCGCACCGGACCGCTGTTGAAGGCCTGGCAGGAGGCGGTGGGGCGATGAAGATGAAGCGACTCCTCCGCATCGCCCGCACCGAGGTGCTCGAGCACCGCCGCCAGCCGTGGATGCTGTTCATCCTCTGCCTCAACTATGCGCTGTGGGGAGTGCTCTTCGGCCTCTTCTTCCTGATGCTCGACCGCTTCGCCGCGATGCCCGACCTCGACGCGCAGCTCCGCGCGCAGATGAAGGGCCTGGGCATCGAGTTCGACACGGTGCTGCAGGTGGCGACGTCGACGTACGCGTCGCTCAGCTTCACCAACCTCCCGCTCTACGTCGCCATCATGTCGGGCACGTCCGTCATCCACGATCGCGAGTCGGGCACCATGCCGTTCCTCATGCTGGCGCCCGTCACCCGCGCGCAGTTGCTGCTCGGCAAGCTGCTGGGCGCGATGGCGTTCCCGTTCGTGTTCCACGTCGTCCTGGTCGGCGTGTTCAGCCTCGGGCTCGGCCGACTGCAGTCGCTCGCGCCGTTCGCGCACAAGTTCGGCGCCTCGCCCGCGTGGTGGTTCGCGTTCCTCATCGGGGCGCCTGCCTCGGCCGCGTTCGTCGGGGCGCTCGGCGCCGTGATCTCGGCGCTCTCCCGTGACGTGCGCACCTCGATGCAGTTCACCTCGTTCTTCGTGGGCCTGTTGAGCCTCGCCTTCGGCGCCGTGCTGGTCGATGGCATCACCCAGGGACTGTGGCTGCAGGTGGTGTTCGCCGTCGCCTGCTTCCTCGCCGCCGCGCTCACGCTGGCCATCGGAGCCCGGCTGATCAGCCGCGACGTGACCGCGTGAGCCTGCCCGCTTGCGAGGAGCGCCGTTCCCCTTGTAGGCACTCGCCCCCATGAGAACGGTCTCTGGAGTCGTGGCGGTGCTCCTCCTCGTCGGGTGCGGTGGGCCACAGCGCAGGTGCGATCGGACCACCTGCGCCAGCGGCTGCTGCAGCAGCGACGGCCAGTGCCAGCCCGGCTCCATGAGCTCGGCCTGTGGCACCTCGGGGAACGTCTGTAGCGTCTGTTCGCTCGACGCGACGTGCTTCGCGGGCGCGTGCACCACGTTCGGCGGGTCCGGCGGCGGGAGCTCGTCATCGGGCGGCGGCGCGGCCATGGGCGGCGGTGCGGCCGTGGGCGGCGGCGCGGCTGGAGGCACGGCTGGCGGGGCGAGCGCGGGCGGAGCGAGCGGCGGGGGCGCAGCGGGCGGGAGCATCGGTGGAGGGGCGGCGGGCGGCGCCTCGCGGGTCGGCTGCGCCGGCATGCAGTACTCGGAGCCGCTGCCCACGACGTCGAGCCTGGGCGGGCTCGTCTACACCCCGGCGATGGCGCAGCAGTACCTCCTCTCGGCGCTCCAGCTCCGGTACCCCCACGGGGAAGCGGTGGTGCGCGGCGGCCTCGCCAACCCCATCTCGCCGCAGCAGCCGAACTGCGTGACGGCGTTCCTGGGCGACACCTCCAGCGGGCCCGCGGTGCTGCGGCAGGCCTCGACGGTCGTGCACGAGTGCGGCCACTTCTGGGACCTGGGCACCTCTCGCGGTGCGTCGTCGGCCTACGTCATCGCGCCGAACCTGCAGCGCACCTGCGCCAACGGCGACACCACCACCCGCGGCGGCCGCACCTTCGCCCGCAGCCTCATCAAGGGGGACGCCTGGTATGCGATGCGGCCCGCGTGCATGAACATGAGCTCGTCCACCTGTGACTTCTACGCGGACGTGTACCTCGACGGGAGCCCGACCAACGGCACCTTCGAGAGCGGCGACCAGGGGTTCAACTCGTTGCTCGAGGAGGCGAACCAGTACGTCAACTCGCTGGCCTCCGCGCTGGCGTTCCGCGACGCGTTCTCCGGTGGCAGCCGCGTGTCCGAGCGCGACGGCATCCTCACCTTCATGTGGTACCTCGAGCGCTACCTCGCGATGGCGCGCCTGCAGTACCCGACGGCGTACGCGACGCTCACGCAGGACGCGTGCTGGCGCGAGGCGATCCTCTCGGTGTGGGACCGCGGCTGGTTCTACCTGCAGGCGACCAACGCATACGCGTCGACGCTCGGCATCAACGACGCGCGGCTGCGGACGCTGGTGGAGACGCCCTCGCTGCTCGCGGAGATCGACTCGGTGCGAGGGCTCCACTGCCCCTGACCTCGGCGTCGCGGCAACGCCGGACTGCGATCGCCACCAGCCGGCGGGGCCTTCGCCGTCAGCGCTCGACGCTGAGCTCCTGCAGCAGGTCGAGGTCTGTCGAGGAGTCCAGGTTCTCGAGCAGCTCGAGGTTCTTCACCACCTCGAGGTCCTCGGCCGAGAGCGCCTTCTGCGCGCTCGCGTCTGGCTTCTCCGTCACGCCGCCGTCGAGCGCGAGGAGCCAGCTCACCACCGCCGCGCGGATCATGGCCGGCGCCGCTCCCGCAGGCGCTCGCGAAGCTGCTGCTTCTGCTCGTCGTTGAGCTGTCGCCACCGCTGCAGGTTCTCGCGCAGCTGCTCCCGCCGTTCGGGGTTCTCGCGAATCCAGTTGCGCAGCCGCTCCCGCAGCTCGCGGCGCTGCTCGGGGTCGAGGCGGCGCACCTCCTGCATGCGCTCGCGCAGGTCCGCGCGCTCCTGAGGCGACAGCCGCGAGAAGGCCTTGAAGTTCTCGCGCACGCGCTCGCGCTCCTCGGGTGGCATCGCCTTGAAGCGCTCCCAGTTCGCCCTGACGCGCTCGCGCTCTTCGGGCGGCATCGCCTTGAACGCCTTGAGCTTCTCGCGCAGCTCCTGCTTCTTCGCCTCGGGCAGCGCGTTGAAGCGCTCGATGGCCTCGGCGGACGGCTGCTCCTGGGCCTGGGCCGGCAGCGCGGCGACGAGCGCCACCAGCATCAGCGTGAGCGGCTTCATGGCTTCACCTCCAGGTCCTTCAACTGCTCGATGACGTCGAGATCCTCGGGCGACGCGAGGCCGACGAGGTCGAGGTCCTCGAGCACGTCCATGTTCTGCGCGAGCACCACCTGGTCCTCCTCGAGGAACGACGGCGGCACCTCGCCACCGCGGCCGCGCAGCACCACCACCAGCACCGCGGCGGCGGCCAGCGCCATCACCGGCACCAGCTTCGGCCACGAGAACCACGGCGCCTTCGCGGCCGCCTCGTCGTCGAGCCGGCCCAGCACCGCCGCGCGCAGGTTCGCCGACGGCGCCGGCGCGGGCACCTTCGCCATCAGCGCCACCGTCTGTCGCAGCTTCGCCTCGAGCGCCTTGAGCTTCGGGTCCGCCGCGAGCTGCGCCTCGAGCGCCCTGCGGTCGGCCTCGGGCAGCTCGCCGTCGATGTACGCGGTCAGCTCGTCCTGCCAGTGCTTGTCACTCATGCCAGACTCCTCGACGGCAGCACGCCCTGCTGCCACGCCTCGACGTGCTTCATGACGGTCACGGTCGCGCGGTGGATGAGGCTCTTCACCGCCGACTCCGTCGACTCCAGGGCCTGCGCGATGTCGCGGTAGGCCATGCCCTCGAAGCGGCACATGGTGAAGGCCGCCTTCTCTCGTGCGCTCATCGCCGCCATCGCCGCCGCCACCGCGCGTTCCAGCTCCTTGCCCTCGAGCGAGAGCTGCGGGCTGTCGGTGGAGGCCTCGAGGTCGAGCGCCGTCTCGTGCTGCTCCTCGCTCATCTCGCGCGCCTCCTGCTGTCGCTTCTCGTCGAAGCGCCGCAGCTCGTTGAGGCAGTGGTTGGTGGCCACCCGGTAGAGGAACGTCTTGAACTTCGCGTCGGCGGAGTACCGGCCCGCCGCCTTGTACAGCTTGACGAAGACGTCCTGCGCGAGCTCCTCCGCCCGCGCTGCGTTGCCCACGAAGCGGCCGCAGAAGCGCACCACCCCTGCCTGGTGCCGGTCGAAGAGCGCCGCGAACGCGGCCCTGTCACCGCGCCCGACCGCCACCATCAACCGCGCGTCGTCGTCGTCGGCCAGCACGTGGAGTCAAACCCGCGCCGCGTCGCAAAGTCGCGCGGCCTGAAAGGATGAGGAACTTCAAGGGCCTGAGGCGCGCGGACCCTCGCATGGAGCGAGCACGCTGTCACTGCGGGTGCCACCGTCATTGGCAGGCGGGGAACAGCTGCGTCGGCACAGTCAGCCGCGCTCCGGCCGTCGCGCTCACCTGGCCGTATTGGTCGTTGCCCCAGCACCACACCGAGCCGTCGCTCTTCACGGCGCAGGTGTGCGCCCCACCAGCCGAGGCCGCCGCGACCTGGTTGCCCAGCACGTCGGGAGCCACCTGAACCGGCAGCGTGCGCGCGTCGGTGTCTCCGAGGCCCAGCTGGCCAGAGCGGTTGTCGCCCCAACACCACAGCGTGCCATCCGTCTTCAACGCGCAGCTGTGCGAGCCTCCGGTGAAGACCTGGGTCACGACGCCCAGCATGCCGGTGCCGACCAGCGTCGGGGCCAGCCGGGGCATCGTGTCACCGACGCCGAGCTGACCGAAGCGGTTGTCGCCCCAGCACCACGGCGTTCCGTCGTTCGTGAAGGCGCAGGCGTGTGCGCCGCCGGCCGCGAGGCGGGCCACCTGGGTTCCCATGGAGACCACCCGGGTGGGGGCCGACCGTTGCTGGGTGTCGCCCAGGCCCAACGCGCCGGAGGTGTTCGCGCCCCAGCACCAGAGGGAGCCGTCGGTGCCACGGGCGCAGGTGAAGTTGGTGCCCGTGGTGAGCCGATCGACGACGAAGCCCGTGGTGTCCACGCGCGCCGGCAGCGACTGGGGCGTCGTGTTCCCCAGCCCGAGCTGGCCGTTGGCGTTCGCGCCCCAACACCAGAGCTGGTTGTCAGCCGTCTGCGCGCAGGTGTGCGAGCCGCCGTTGCTCGCCTTGGCGATCTCGCTGAAGAGCCCCCCGACCTGGATGGGCAGCGAGCGCGCCTCGGTCTCACCGGTGCCGAGCTGGCCCGAGCGGTTGGCCCCCCAGCACCGCAGCTTGTTGTCGGTCGCGATGGCGCAGGTGAAGAGCCCGACGTCGGCGCTCACCTCACCGTCTCCCGAGGGCAGGTAGACCTTCGAGACGCCCAGCTCGTCGAGGGACACGCGCACGGGTGATCGGTGGGGCGCCACGTCGCCGACGCCGAGCTGCCCGAAGCGGTTGTCGCCCCAGCAGTACAGCGCCCCGTTGCTCATGCGCGCGCAGGTGTGGGTGGTTCCCGCGACGACGTACGCCACGCAGACCCCCTCGCCTTCCCACGAGGTGGAGAGCGACGCCCAGTCATGGCAGGCGCCAAGCGGAAGACACGACACGAGGAGCAGCAGCCGGCTCAATACCTCACCTCGAACGACAGGTGCGCGGGGGCGAGGGTCACGCGGGCGGCGGTGCCTCCGCTCAGGAACCACCAGGTCAGCCCGGCGAGCGCGGTGGCGGCTCCAGCGGCGACGAGCAGCACACCAGCCACCTCTCGATCGCGAGAGCCAGCCCAGCGCTGAGGCGAGCACATCGTCCCGCATTGCTGCTGGAGGCGTGCGAAGTCAGCGCTCGAGGCGCCGAGGAGAATGCCTCCGATGAGCCCGGCGACCGCGCCCCCGCCCACGACGACCCACGGCGGCCAGCGGGCAGGCGCGGGAGCCGGGAGCGGCTTCAAAACCTCAACGGGTGGAACAGGCGGGGCCGCCGCGACGGGCGCGACGTCTGGCACCGCGACGAGGGGCGCGAGCTCCACCGTCCAGGACACGTCTTCTCCGGCGCGCAGCGCCTCCTGCTTCAACTGGTCCTGGAAGCCTGGCTTGCTGAAGTGGAACGCGTGGCGTCCGGGTTCGACGTAGAGGACCCAGGGCGCGGCGAGCGGTGTTCCGTCGAGAGACACGGCGAGGTCGCCTGGCACGAGGTCGAGGCGAACGACGGCGACGAGCGCGCGGACTGCACCCTGCGTGCGCAGCGCCTCGTCCCGTTCTTCCGTCGACAGGTCGCGGTCGTCAGCGAGGTAGCGGTCGATGGTTCGAAGGGCCTCGGCGTTGCGCTCGAGCTTCCGCAGACACGCGGCCGCGTTCCAGAGCAGGCGGGGGTCGCCTGACAGCCGGTGGGCCTTGAGGAAGCCCGCGAGGGCCTGCTGAAAATGGCTCGCCTTGAAGTCCACCCGCGCTGCTTCGTAGCTCGTCAGCGCGTCACCGCGCAGCACCTGCGACAGCGGCGCGCGCGGCTTTGGCGCGGCGCTCGCGGACGGCATCGCCAGGAGCACGAGGAGGACGAGCGAGCGCACTACTTGAGCTCCAGGTCTGCGGGGTCTCGTGAGTCTCTCGGGGCCTTCGTCGCGCGCACCCGCGCGAACGTCCCCGCGTCACGGCCTGCGGGCATCGCCTCGGTCACCGCGTCCGTCGGCGCGGCGGCGTGAGCACCGGGCGAGGCGGTCTCAACGGGCGGGGTGGGGACGTCAGGTACGGGCGGGGCCGACTCCGGGGAAGCGGCGCGTGCGGTCGCGCCGGCGCTGGGTGGGGCGGTGCGCTCGGTCCTCGACGCCGCGAAGAGCACCACGCCGCCCGCGAGGGCCAGCGCGGTGGCGAACAGCGCGGGACGGCGCCAGGGGCTCGTGGGCGCCACCGAAGGCCGGGTGCGTTCGCTGGTGTGCCCGGCTGCCGTCATCGGCGGCGCCGCGAGAGGCGCACTCGTCAGCCGCTCACCGCTGGTGCCTGCCGGCGCGTCGGGGCGAGTCCCGGGCACGTCGTGCGAGAGCGTCCAGGCAGGGGCGATGGACGCCGGCGCAGCCACGGGCCCTGGCGCGGCCGCGACGGCAGCGCGGGCGACCGCCTCAGCGACGTGGACCCGCGCCGCGCTCCCGAGGCCGGCGGGCGCACGGAAGGGCTCGAGGGCATCGGCGAGCTCGAGCACGGAGGCGTACCGGTGGACCGGGTCCTTCTCGAGGCAGCGCATCACGATCGCCGAGAGCCCGTCAGGTAGACCGGTCACCACGTCGGTCAGCGGAGTGGGGGGCCGGGCAGCGATCTGCGCGGCCATCGCCGACGCATCCCCGGCGTCGAAGGGCGCGACGCCGGCGAGCCAGCGGTAGAGCGTCACCCCGAGCGACCAGACGTCGGTCCGACGATCGACCACGTTCGGTGTCAGCAACTGCTCTGGCGACATGAACAGCGGAGACCCCAGGGTCGACGCCGTCTGCGTCAGCCGCACCTCGTCGGTGACGATCTTCGAGATGCCGAAGTCGAGCAGCTTGATGAGCTCGACCCCGTCGAGGCGCCGCACCAGGAAGAGGTTGGCTGGCTTGACGTCCCGGTGGACGACGTCGCGCGCGTGGGCCTCCGCGAGCGCGGCGCAGGTCTGGAGCGCCCAATCGACGGCGCGCGCGGGGGCCACGCGGCCCTGCCGGGCGAGCAGCTGCTCGAGGTCGGTGCCGTCGAGCAGCTCCATGACGAGGAACGGCGTGCCATCCGCTGCCTCATCGAGGTCCATGATGCGCACCACGTGCTCCCCGACCAGCCGCCCTGCCGCGCGGGCCTCTCGCATGAACCGCGCTGAGACGAGCGCGCGCTCCCTCCCCTCGAGGTTGACGAGCTTGATCGCGACGAGCCGGTCGAGCTTGAGGTGCGTCGCGACGACGATGGTGCCCATGCCGCCGCGCGCCAGCGTGCGCTCGACGCGGTACTTGCCGCACAAGACGGTGCCTGGGCGCGCTGCAGCCAGGCTGTTGGGCTCGGCCCCCGGCATCACTGGCATGGCCTATCGCAGGTTGAGCGTGAGGTGCTGCAGTTCAGCTCCGGTATGGGAGAGTGGCGTCATGGCGCAGGACCCTCTTCATACCATCGACGCCGGTGCTCAGAAGGGCGAGCCAGCCACTCCAGTCCCACTGAAGGTCTCGGTCGTCGCCGGCCCGGACCTGGGGCGTGAGGTGGCGTTCGAGGGGGCGGTGGAGGTTGGCGCCGACCCGACCTGTGGCCTGGTGCTGCGCGATCGCTCGGTGTCTCGAAGACACCTGCTCCTCGAAGCGAGCGGCGGGCGCCTGCGCGTGAAGGACCTCGGCAGCCGCAACGGCACGCACCTCGGCGCCACGCGAATCCACGAGGCAGAGATTCCCCTCGGCACCGTGCTGCGGCTGGGGGACTCCTCCATCGCGGTGCAGCCCCGCTGGTACCTGCGCGAGATGACGCCCTCGACGGCCCGCGAGTTCGGCGACCTCTACGGCGAGTCGCTGGCCCAGCGCGAGGTCTTCGCCATCCTCGAGCGCGTCGCCCCATCGAACGTCACCGTGCTGCTCGAAGGAGAGAGCGGCACCGGCAAGGAGCTGGCGAGCCGGTCGATCCACCGCGCCTCGCCACGCGCCCAGCGGCCCTACGTGGTGTTCGACTGCGCCTCGGTGCCGGGCGAGCTCGCCGAGAGCGAGCTGTTCGGCCACAAGAAGGGGGCGTTCTCGGGCGCGACGACCGATCGCCAGGGCGCGTTCCTGCAGGCCGACGGCGGCACGCTGTGCCTCGACGAGCTCGGAGAGCTGCCGCTCGATCTCCAGCCAAAGCTGCTGCGCGTGCTCGAGACGGGCGAGGTGCGGCCCGTCGGCAGCGACACCCCGGTGAAGGTCGACGTGCGGGTGGTGGCGGCGACGAACCGCGACCTGCACGCCGAGGTGAAGCGCGGGGCGTTCCGCGCCGACCTGCTCTACCGCCTCGAGGTGGTGAAGCTCCGCCTCCCGCCGCTCCGCCAGCGCCCCGAAGACATCGCCGGGCTCGCGACGCGCCTGCTCACCGGGATGCTGCCCGAGGGAGACGTCGTCGCCGGCCCGAACCTCGACCGGCTGCTGGCGTACGGCTGGCCCGGCAACATCCGCGAGCTGAGGAACGTGCTCACGCGCGCCGTCTCGCTCGCGCGGCCCCCGGGCCAACCGCCGGTGCCGTTCGCGCAGCTGGTGCTGAACCTCGGCCCCGCGTCGAGCGCGCCCGCCACCATCGGCTTCGAGTTCCCCGGCGTCACCCGGCCGCTCCCGTACAAGGCGGCCCGCGCCCAGCTGCTCGACAGCTTCGAGCGCGCCTACGTCGCCGCGCTGCTCGAACGTCACCCCGGAAACGTGTTGCGCGCCGCCGAGGCCGCCGGTGTCAGCCGGAAGCACCTCTACGAGCTGATCCGCAAGGTCGAGGGCACCTTGACCACCGAAGAGCCCTGACTCGTCGGCGCGCTCGCTCTGGTTCGAAGGCCAGCCAGCCGCCCGCGAGTCGCTCGCCTGGGCTGAGCACTGTCACCTCGAGGTAAAACGCCGGCGCTGCTGGCACCTTGAGGTAACAGGCCGCGAGCCTCCGTCGATTCGCGAGGTTGTGACGCTTCGTCGGGGCGGCGGCTTCACTGCGCCCGGGCCGTGCACCTCGAGGTTCCACTCCGTTTCTCCCCGACGGCCAGAAGTCCGCCCACCTGCGAGCTGGCACGCGCCGTGCTCATGGCGCCGACATCGCAGGACCGATTCCTTCTGGGGGCACACGTGGATCAGATGACGAAGCGTTTCATGGTGGCGTGCATGGTGGCCGGGGCGTTCCTCGGCTGTGGCGAGAGCACGGTCGCCCTCGGTGGCGAGGAGCAGGACGACGGCAGCTTCCTCGAGTCGGATCTCGCCGAGCTCTCGTCCGTGCGTGATGGCACCCCGGCGGCGTGCGCGGTGCTCCGGCTCGCGTCGGAGGCCAGCCTCGACGTGCTCGACAACGCGGCCGCGCTCACCTCGACCTCGGCGAAGGCCATCATCGACGCGCGCAAGGGCCCCGACCGCGTGCTCGGCACCGACGACGACACCTGGTTCAAGGACCTGCGGGCCCTCGACGCGGTGAAGTACGTCGGGCCATCGACGATGAGGCGGCTGCTCGCCTACACGACGAGCAACTCCGCGTACGCGTGTGGCTCGGTGAACGTGCAGGTGCTCGCGTTCAACGACTTCCACGGCAACCTGAAGCCGCCCTCCGGGTCGAGCGGGAAGATCACCACCGGCCCCGTGCCCGCGACGGACTTCGTCGAGGCCGGCGGCGCGGAGTACCTCGCGACGCACCTCAAGGCGCTCGAGGCGACGAACCCGAACACGGTGGTGGTGGCCGCCGGTGACGTCATCGGCGCCACGCCGCTCCTGTCGGCGCTGTTCCACGACGAGCCCACCATCGAGTCGATGAACCTGATGGGCCTCGACGTCGCCGCGGTCGGCAACCACGAGTTCGACGAGGGCGCGGCCGAGCTGCTCCGCATGCAGCACGGCGGCTGCCACCCGACCGACGGTTGCCAGGACGGCACCCCGTTCGAGGGCGCGAAGTTCCGCTACCTCGCCGCGAACGTCACGAAGACGGCGACGGGCAAGACGATCCTCCCCTCGTACACCATCAAGCGCTTCGGCGGCGCGAAGGTCGCCTTCATCGGGCTCACCCTCGAGGGCACCCCGCTCGTCACCACCGCCTCGGGCGTCGCGGGGCTCGAGTTCGGCGATGAGGCCGACACCATCAACGAGCTCGTGCCGGTCCTCAAGGGCAAGGGCGTGGAGACCATCGTCGTCCTCATCCACGAGGGCGGCGCGACGACGGGCCTCTACAACGAGTGCGCCGGCATCTCGGGCGCGCTGTTCAACATCGTCAGCGCGCTCGACCCCGAGGTCGATGCCGTCATCGCGGGCCACACGAACGCCGCGCACAACTGCAACCTGAACGGCCGCATCGTCACCAGCGCCGCGGCCTTCGGGCGCATCGTCACCGACCTCGACCTCACCATCGACGAGCTCACCGGCGAGGTGAAGACGATGCAGTCGAACAACGTCATCGTCACCCGCACCGTGGCGAAGGACGCCGACCAGACCGCGCTCATCAGCCGGTACGAGGGCCTCGCGGCGCCCTTCGCGAACCGGGTGGTGGCGACCATCACCGGCGACCTCGTGAAGGCCCCGGCGGCGAGCGGTGAGTCCACCCTCGGCGATGTCATCGCGGACGCCCAGCTCGAGGCGACGCGGGCCAGCGGGAACGCGGTCGCCGCGTTCATGAACCCGGGCGGCATCCGCACCGATCTGATCGCCTCGCAGATCAGCGGCGGCGAGCTGGTCGGCCAGGTCACCTACGGCGAGGCGTTCGCGGTGCAGCCGTTCAGCAACAACCTCGTCACCCTGACCGTCACCGGCGCGCAGCTCAAGACGATGCTCGAGCAGCAGTGGCAGCTGGTGGGCGGGGTGGAGAAGGCGAACATGCTCCAGGTGTCGTCGGGTTTCTCGTACGCGTGGGACTCGACGAAGCCGCTCGGGGACCGCGTGGACGCGGCGAGCCTCACGCTGAACGGCGCGCCGGTGCAGGCGACCCAGTTCTACCGCATCACGGTGAATTCGTTCCTCGCGGACGGCGGCGACGGGTTCGCCGTTCTCAAGAGCGGCACCGACCGGCTCGGCGGCGCCATCGACGTGGACGCGCTCTCGACGTACCTGGCGGCCCGGTCGCCGCTCGCGCCCCCGACGCTCGGCCGCATCACGCGTCGCTGAGTCACCGCTGTCTCACGCCCATTTGCATCGAGCTGCGTTGCTGCGGCCGCCGCACCTCGACGGCATCGATTCAAGCGGGCTCGGCGCGAGCGGCTGGAGCCGCAGCGCGGTTTCGAATCACGAACGTTGGACCTCGGAGGCTGTGCCGTGAAGACGCGTTTCTCTCGAACTGTGGTGGTGGTGGGTGTGTCCGTTCTGCTGGCCTGTGGCCCGGCACCGAGCGGGTCGGACGGTGGCGCTGGTGGCGGCTCGGCAGCGGGCGGCTCCGCGGCGGGCGGCTCCGCGGCGGGCGGCTCCACCGCGGGCGGTTCGACGGCAGGTGGCTCGACGGCGGGCGGCTCGACGGCGGGTGGTTCGACGGGCGGTGGCTCGACGGGCGGTGGCTCGACGGGCGGTGGCTCGACGGCCGGTGGCTCGACGGCCGGTGGCTCCGCAGGCGGTGGCTCGGCGTCCTTCACCATCACCGCCGTCTCTGCGCGCGTTGGAGGCTGCACTGCGACAGTGCAGGCAACGGGCGCCGTCGTTCTCCTCCGCGAGAACCTCAGCAACGTGTGCCTCACGGTAACCGGCACGGGGTTCACCGGCGTCACGGCCGCGACGCTTCAGGGGATGGGAGGGGTGCTTGCTTCCACCCTCGGCGCGGTGTCGGCGACCTCCGTCACTCTCACCACGTCCGTCCCCGTCGACATCCTGACGGCGAGCATGGGCCAGCAGCGGTATCTCGACTTGTGTCTCACGGCCGGCGCGGCGAACCTCGGCTGCACGCGCGCGGTTGAGATTGGCCCCATCACCGCGAGCCCCTCGGGTCAGGCGGGCGCGCTGGGGACCGAGCTGAGCCCGCTTCCGACCCTCGACGCCGCGCTCGCGGTCGGTGGTGCCGGGAGCACGTTCCAGGTGCTGGGCCCGACCCCGTGGGGCCCCACCCCGGTGCTGCGCCTGCCGCAGGGCGCATCCCTGCGTGGCGCTGGGAACGCGAACCTGGACGGGCAGTCGAACGCCTCGCGCGAGCTGCAGCTGCCTCCGGGAGCGACCGTCGCTGGCATCACCTTCACCAACTTCTCGGGGACGGCCCTGCGGACCGTCGTGATGGGCGCCTCCACGGCGGACGTCCTCCTTGGAGACGTCGTGCTGTCCGGCAATGGCGTCTCGCTTCACGTCGAAGGGACGCAGGCGTCGTTGATTGGAGCCACCATGGGCGCCTGCGCGCTGAGAGACGGCACCGGCACGACCGGCATCCTCGTGCGCGGCGCGGGCCAACTCACCGTGCAGAACTGCACCCTCGCGAACAACCGCGGTGACGCGATCCGCGTCGAGGCTGGTGGCACCGTGCGGCTCCAGGGCGTTGTCGGCACGTCTCATCTCGCGACGACTGGCATGGCGGGCGATGACGATGGCTATCTGGTCGTCGAGGGTGGCAGCGCCACCGTCGTCTCGAGCAGCTTCTCGGGCAGCCAGCGCTCGGCCATCGTGGTGAAGGGGACGGGGAACAGCCTCGTGGTCGGCGGTGGCACCAGCTTCACCACCAACGGCACCATGGGCCAGAGCTACTGCACCGGCATCGCCGTGCTGGGCTCCGGCACGACGCGCGTCGATCGCTCGCAGGTGATGATGGCGAACACGTTCACGGACAGCTGCGTCGGCGTCTACCGTGCACCCGGCGTCGCCAACGCCGTCACCATCGAAGACAGCACCTTCGTTCGCACCAACCTGCAGTTCGAGGGCGGCGTGGCCGGCTCGGCCGCGCAGGTCACCGTTCGCCGCTGCACGCTCACGAACCCGCCCAACGCCGCAGGCATCTTCTTCACCGCGGCCCCATCGGGACTTGCGCTTCTGAGCGTCGAGGACACCACCATCGACGGCGCGGTCGAGCACGGCGTCGCGCTCGTCGGGAGCGTCTCGGCAACCGTCAGCAGGTCGTCGCCGACCGCCACTTGCCTCGTCCGCGGGAGCGGGAAGTCGGGCGTCTATGCCGCGGCCGGCAGCGTGGCCCCCAACCACGAGCCCGTCCTCGACATGACCGGCTGCAGGCTCGAGGGCAACGGCTGGTGGGGGCTCGCGATCGAGAACGTGACAAACGCGCCGACGAGCATCGTGAGAAGCAGCGTCATCGAGGGCAACGGCACGAACCTGATGTCGTCGACGGGCGGCGTGCTGGTCCGCAGCAGCGACCTGCGCCTCCGGCAGTCACCGGTCTCGAACAACCGGGGCTATGGCGTTCGCACCGATGAAACGGTGGGCGGAGAGACCGGCACCCTCTACCTGGAAGACACGGAGGTTTCCGGCAACCGCGGCAACGGAGTCGAGGCCACCTCGGGGGCCGTCGAGGTGACCGGCGTGGTGCCCGTGCGGAACAGCGGGCGCGACGCTGGCGTGACGGGCCACGGCGTCTTCCTTGCTGGCGCAGCGTTCCGGGTCGACGGCGGACTCCGGCTCGAAGCGAACACTGGCGACGGGCTCTTCGTCGATCGGTCCCAGCCGAAGACCCACACGGTGTCGGGCCTGGTCGTCGAGAACAACGCAGGTGCCGGCGTGCGACTCGGGAACGTGTCGCTGGCCCCGAGTCCGGCTGCCGCTTCGCTCACCTTGAGCTCCTACGGCACTGGGCGGGCAGTGTTCGCGAACAACGCGGGTGGGCACATCGTGGACGACGGCGTTGCCCTCATGGCGGCTCAGAACGTCGAGTGGACGGTGAACGTCGGGCGGGCGACCGTCTCCGCTACGCCTCCCTTCGTCTCAGTGCGAAACAAGTGGACCCAGGTGAACGTGAACGACGCGATGATCACCCGGCCGCAGACCCCGATGACGACCACCTTCTTCTCGTTCCGCGTGGGCACCAGCGCGCCCATGGCGACGAAGACGATCCGGCTCGTCGGCGTGCAGCAGAACGGCGAGGCCTATGTGGTGCCGTCTCCGGGCAACCGATGCGGGGCGCAGTCCATCGCCTTCCCGGTCACGCCAATGCTGATTCCGTTCATCGAGCTGACGGGTGGTGTGGACTGCATCGAGCCGTAGCTCGTGCACCGATGCGGCGCGTGAAGCGGGCGCACGGGCTGCACTTCCGAAGTGGGGTCGCATGCAGAAGATTGGCATACAGTGCCTGGCTTGCTGCAGACCCGCAGCGGTCCGGAGACAGACTTCATGATTGCTGCAGTGTTGTTGTCGGTCGTTTCCGCGAGCGCGGGCCCCGAGAAGGTGGTGGTGGTGAACCTCACGCCCTCCGAGGCCTCGCTCGAGCGCCTCGCTGCGTCCCTGAGTGAGGTGGTGCTCACGGAGCTGGGACGCTCCAAGGCCATCTCCGTCATCGGCCAGAACGACGTGGCGGCGATGCTGGGCGTCGAGCGGCAACAGCAGTTGCTGGGCTGCGGCGAGGCTCAGTCGTCGTGCCTCGCCGAGCTGTCCGGTGCGCTGGGAGCGCCGTGGCTCGTCACCGGGACCGTGGCTCGGCTCGGGAGCGCCTACAGGCTCGACCTCAAGCTGCTCAGCACCGCCGACGGCAAGGCGGCCTGGCGCGACGGGCAGACGACGCGCAACGACTCCGAGGTGTTCGAGCTGCTCGCTACGATGGTGAAGGGCCTGGTCCGCCACTTCGAACAGAGTCCGGTGAGTTCGGTCAGCGCCGCGCCCGTCGGCCCATTCGTTCTGATGGGTGCCGGCGCAGTCGTCGCCATCACAGGAGGCGTCCTCTCCGCCCTCGCAGCGTCCCAGTGGGGGGCGCTGCAGGACCCGAGCTGGCGTGCGACGAGGAGCTGGGTCGAGGTCGAGCAGACGGGGAGCGCCTTCAACCGGAACGTCATCGTTGGGCCAGTGCTGCTCGGCGCCGGGCTCGCAGCAGCGGCTGGGGGTCTGGTGTGGTGGCTGCTTGGAAAGCCGGCTGTCGCCGTCGTGCCGGCTGCCGGCGCATTCGCGGTGGTGGGCTCATGGTGATTCGCGTGAAGCTGGCGGTCTCGTTCGCGGTGTTCCTGGTCGCGTGTCAGTACCGCTTCGACGCGGATGGGGCTGGCTGTGAAGCGGATGGGGGCTGTCCTTCCGGCTATGCCTGCAGCGCCGAGCGGGTGTGCCGGACCATGCGGACCGATGGTGGGGGTGGGACTGGGGGCGGCTCGACTGCCGGTGGCTCGACCGGCGGCGGCGCGACCGGCGGCGGCTCGACCGGCGGCGGCGCGACTGCTGGTGGCGCGACTGCCGGTGGCGCGACTGCCGGTGGCGCGACTGCCGGTGGCGCGACTGCTGGTGGCGCGACTGCCGGTGGCGCGACTGCCGGTGGCGCGACTGCCGGAGGCGCGACTGCTGGTGGCGCGACTGCTGGTGGCGCGACTGCTGGTGGCGCGACTGCTGGTGGCGCGACTGCCGGAGGCGCGACTGCTGGTGGCGCGACTGCTGGTGGCGCAACTGGCGGCGGTTCAGGCGCTTGCACTCCGAACCCCTGCACGGAGCTGAACAAGACGGTGTGCACCGACGTGAGCGGAACTGCCCTGTGCAGCTGCGTGCCGGGTCATGTCCTCGACCCACTGGCCCGATGCGTCGCTGCGGACGCCGGTCTGTACGAGTCCGCGCTGCTTCTCCACGACAGGGAGGGCGCCTCTGCCATCGCGTGGATCGATGGAGCAGGCCTCCAGCGGCTCATGCCGATCATCCCGCCGGCTGACGCGGGGTTGGGCTTCTCCAACTGGCTTCGCGCGAGTGCGGTCATCACCGAACAGCGCGCCTACGTCCTGTACACGGGCCTGGGCGGAGGCGGCGGTTTCGTCTCCATCAGCACCTCGAGTGGCCAGGCGACCGTGCTCATCCCATCTTTGGCTTTCTCCGAGTGGGACGAGGTGTTCCCGGTGAGCTGCGCGGAGGCTTCGTGCTACCGGTTCGTCTTCCACAAACGCGCGCCGAGCACGGCCGCCGTCGTCGACTTCGTCAACACCGCAGCCCTGGATGGCGGGAGCTGGACGCCGTACCAACGAGACATCATTTCTATCGACGCACCTCACTACACTCACTGGTGGCCGGCATCGGTTGGTCGAGCACCCGGCAGCAACTCCGTCATCGGGCTCTACAGTCAGGGCGATGGAGGTGTCGCGACTCTCGAGGTGAACGTCGCAGGCGGCGACGCGGGGATGTTCGTTCGAGGCGCTGGGGGCCCGCTCGTCACCGCTTGGGGCAATATGAGTGCTGGCTGGGACATTCTCGCTCCGACCTGGGCCGAGCGAAGCCCTGGTCCCGTCTTCGCCTATTCACAGGTGCAGACCGGCGCCAACTTCGTCGGGTTCACGGGAGGTGCGGCGAACGTCCTCGCGACCTGGCCGAATGGCTCGTACGCCTCGTGGCACGACCTCGCGTTCCTCGATAACGAGCTCATCGTCTTCTACCGACGCGACACGGGTGCGTCGGCGTGGGGCCACCTCAACCCGACGTTGATGCCGCCGTTTCAGGCGCGAACCGGCACGCTTGGGCTCGATGCAGGCTACGACATGGTCGTCGCCCCGCTGCCCGTGCAGTGAGGCATCCCACCCGCGCTGAGACCGCGAGCCCCGCAGCTCCCTCGATTGTGCGGAGACGCTGAACGCAGGTGCCCGGCAGTCGGCGAGCCTCCGCGCGTCGAGGCCGGCGCTCGACCTCAGCAGCGTGGTTCTCGTCAGTCACGACCCGGGCTCACGGGCGCGAGCGCCACCTCGCGGGTCGTCCACCGCTCGACGTTCCACAGCAGCGACTCGGCCTTGCCCAGCTCGGGGCCGTCGAGGTCGGCGCGCGTGGCGGCCATCTTCGACGCGAACACCAGGGGCACGACGCTGAGGCGCTTCGCCCACTCTTCGGAAAGCCGCGCCAGCAGGGCTTCGCGGCGCTCGTCGTACAACGTCGTCTTCAGCTTCGCGTTCAGCTCGAGCATCGGCGGCTCGTAGAAGCCGGGCACGGGCGTGTCGGTCACGAAGGTGGCGCGCGCCTTGTCCCACGGGACGTTGAAGAAGCGCGCTGGCACCTCCACGCTCCGCGCGGTCAGGAGCAGCCCGCCGTGCGCGCGCGACAGGAACAGCGCGTTGCTGTCGGCGCCGCTGACGGCATCCACCTCGAGGCCAGCGGCGACCAGGTCGCTCGCGATTCGGCCGAGCAGGAGCGCCGGTGGGGTGCCCGGCTTCGCAGCCATCGACGACACCTTCACGCGCTTCAGCCCCGCCTCCGCGAGAGCCGCGCGCGCCGAGAGCGGATCATACGCGACGTCGAGCGCGCGCCCGTCTGGCGTCAGGCCGCGTGCGACGGAGGCGGGCACCGGTCGCAGCAGCGCCACGAGGGCCTCGCGGTCGATGGCCGAGAGCAGGGCGCGCCGCGTCGCCGCCGACTGGAGCCCCGGCACCGCGGGATCGACGTGCAGCACGTACAGCACCTCGCCGGGCTGGCTGTGCAGGGTGACGTCCGGGTTGTTCAGCAGGCCCTCCACGCCCTGCGCTCCGAGCCCCGGCGTGGCGTCGAGCTCACCAGAGGAGAGGCCGGGCCAGAGCTCGTCGCTCGAGCCGAACACCGTCACCTCGACGCGCTCGAAGGCCGGGGTCGCGCCCGCGAAGAACGGGTTGCGCACGAACGAGGCCTGCTTGTCCGCTTCGAAGGTCTCGAGCACATAAGGCCCCAGCGTCGGCGTGCCCGGAGTGGCCGAGGCCTGCGAGACCGCTTCGAGCCCGGCGTCGGTCGCCGCTGCGAGACGCAAGACGGGCGGGAGCACGGTGAAGCCCTCGAGGTCGTCAGCGCGGCGGTCGGCGTACTCCACCTCGAGGGTGCGCTCGTCCACCACCCGGACGGAGCGGCGACGGGCGAGGGGCACCACGGCCAGCGACGCCTCGAGGTCCTTCACCGTCAGCGGGGTGCCGTCGCTCCACTTGAGGTCGTTGCGAAGCCGCCAGCGGATGACGAGGCCGCCGTCAGGGAGCAGGCGCACGAGGCCGTTCGTCATCTGCGGCGCTTCCGTCACGAGCAGCGGCTCGAGCACACCCGCCGCCGTCCGGGTGACGAGGCCCCGACGCGTCAAGGGGAAGAGGCCCGCGCTCGTTGGCTGCTTCATGGCCCCTGCGAGGCCGAGGCGCAGCACCGTGCGTGCAGCCAGTCGGGTCGGAGGCGGCGGCCCGGGTTCGGGGAGGGGCGGTGGAGGCGGTCGCTCGAGCAGCGAGAGCACACCGAAGATCGCGACCAGCGGCGTCGCGAGCCCGAAGAGGCGGTCGACGCGGGCGACGGCGCGCGGGAAGCGCTCCTTCGCGTTGAAGCCCGCCACCGTCACCACGAGCGTCACGATGCACAGCACGTAGGCGCTGAGGAACAGCTTGTCGGCGATGACGAGGTACGAGACGTCGGGCAACGAGTCGGCCTGGCTGAAGTGGAAGGCGACGACCGACAGCAGGGCCGTCACGCCCATCGCCGAGCGCACCTCGAGCTCGCTGATGGGAAGGAAGAGGCCCAGCACGGCCATCAGCAGGATGACGCCGAGCGGCAACAGGAACTTGAGCAGGTACGGCGCCAGCGGCCGCGAGAGCTGGACGGTGAAGCGCACCCGCTCGAGCGAGGTGGTGTTTCCCTCGTGGGCGATGGAGCCGAAGTCCGAGCCGTAGGTGTGCGCGTCCACCCGTGGCTGAAACGAGCGCTCGTAGTCCCAGCCCGTGATGGAGAAGACCGGCGCCATGCCCGACGCCGCGAAGTCGGGGACGAGGTGGCCAGCCGTCGACGGGAGGGACAGCTCGAGCGCCAGGGTCTGCGAATCGAACGGGAAGTCGTGGAGCGGGAACTCGCCGCGAAACGTCCCCTGCACCCGCCACTGCACCGTGCGCCAGTCGCCCTCGTTCTCCCGCGAGAGCTCCTCCTTCGAGTCCAGCTCGGCGTTGTCGAACAGGAGCGGCGGCGCGGTGTCGTCGCCCCTCCACTTGAGCCAGACGCGCGCGTCGCCCTTGAAGCGCCCGGCCTTCAGGTCGAGGTCCGAGACGTCGAGCAGGTACACCCCCACGTAGACCCGGCCCGGCTCAGCGGGCTGCGCTGCCAGCGCGGTCGCGAGCGCGAGGGTCAGCACGCGTCACCCAGGCTGCTGCGAGCGGCTCCGGTCGTTCGCCTCATGTCTGAGGTATAGCCGTCGCCCCGCGATTGCGGCAGCGTCTCGCTCTCCACCAAAGGGGCTCCCGTGAAGGTGAAGGTCACGATTCCGAAGGCCGGGCTGCGCACGCGCAGGCTCGGGGTGATTCAGGGCGTCGCGGACGGCGAGTACGAGATCACCCTCGTCACCACGCTCGTGGACGAAGACGGCGAGAGCGTCGTGAAGAGCAGGACGTTCGAGAACGTGAAGCAGCACCAGCCCCTCAACCCCAGAGAAGCGATCGTGCTGGCGACCCACGAGACGGCCGACGGCGCGGTCACCGTCACCATCGCCGCGGCGATCTCTGGCGCGGGCTACGGCAAGGCGCTCAAGAAGGCCGCGGCCACGGCGGGCGATCTCTCGAAGGGCATCAAGACGGCCACCGCGCTCATCCCGGTGCTGAAGGAGGTGGGCGGAGTCGCCGCCACGACGCTCGAGGTGGGGCAGGCCGTGCTCGACTTCCTCGGGTCGTTCGTCGCTGGCCTCTCACCGCGCCGGACCCTGCTCGAGTCGCGGGTGATTCACCCGCAGGACGGGCTGACGCAGACCGTGAAGACGGGCACTCCGCGCCGTGGCGCAGCGGAGCCACCCAGCGAGCACTTCGTCCTCGAGTACGACGTGACGGCGAGCTGAGCCGGCGCGCTCACCAGCGCAGCCGGAACGCGACCTCGGGCCGGTCGGTGGGGCCGTCGAGCGTCACCTCACCCTGCGTGGCGAAGGCCTCGAAGGTGCCCTCGAAGACGCCGATGCGGTACCCGTTGATGACGGCGAGCTGCGCGGGGGAGATGGCGCTGCGGAACTCGTGACGAACGCGGGTCTTCACCACGACCTCCGTCGGCCCGACGTCTTCCGTGTCGACGTCGAGGTAGTTGCCGGTGGTGCGAAGGTTGCGGCCCATGCGCAGGAACGTGCGCTTGAGGCCGATGACGCGCGCCATCGTGAGCGTCGCGAAGCCGACGGTCGTGGCCTTGTAGCCAGCCATGAACTCGCGGCCGACCCGCCGAAGCTGTTCGTCGGTGGCCTGGTCGGGGAAGAGCTCGTCAGCGAGCACGCCGATCGCCTCGAGGAACGGGGCCAGGGCATAGGCGGGCTGGAGCTGCTCGAGGTCGAACCCGACGGCCTTCAGCTTCGTCATCAGGGCAGGCGTGAGCCGGGGACCGAAGGCCTTCCGGGCGCCCTCGGCGACGGTGCTGAAGACGACGGGCTCCTCGGTCACCCGCGCAGCTTAGCCCAGCCGTCGGCAGTCGCTCAGGTGGTGAGGCCGCCCAGGAACTCGGCCTGAGCCGCTCGGTCGAGCGGGTCGCGCTTCTCGCGCGAGCACCAGGACACGTAGGTCGTCAGCACCTCGAGCCCGCGGTGGAGCGTCGTGAGGGTCTCTGGGCCGTCCATCACGAACCACACCGTGCCGTGGCCGGCCGCGCGCGCGTCGCCGGACAAGAGCGCGAACGCCTCCATGAAGGCCTCGGCCCGCCTCGCGTTGGGCTGGCCGAACAGGCTCTTCTCCTTGAGCTGGCCCGCCAGCATGAGGCGAATGAGGCACGAGAACGCGCGCGCGTCGGCGTTCTGCCGCGCGTACGGCTCGGCGGCCTCGAGGTACTCGGTGAGCTTCTTGCGGTCGCCGCGCGTGTCCACGTTGAGCAGTCGCATCGGCGGCCGGGGCTGGCGCGGGTCGGGCAGGAGATCGAGCGTCTTGTTCGCGAACTGCCAGAAGGCCATCGTCGCCTGATCCGGGTCGTCTTCGTCGAGGACGATGTCGAGCAGCTGCCTTCGTGCCTTCGGTGGCGGAGGCGGTACGCCGTGCGCGGGGGTGGTCGTCGGCGGAGGTGGAGGCGGGCCCTCCTCGGCCTCGACGATCTCGATGTCACCGTCGGCGCCGGGCACCCATTGGCCTGGCGGGGTGAGATCAGGCGGCGCGGGTGGCGGTGGAGGCGCCTCGAGCGCCTCGATGATGTCCACCTCGTCGGTCGGCTCCGTCGTCTGGCCTGCGGGCGGGCCCTCGTGATCAGCCGGCGGCGTCACGCCAGGCGGGGGGAACCAGCTGCCGGGCGGCGTGGTGTCAGGCGGAGGCGGAGGCACGGCCCCCGACGGCGCCCTCTGCATCAGCGAACGGAAGCTGGGCACCGCAGGTGACTCCGCGAGCTCGACGATGAGCTCGGGCTCGATGGTGTCTGGAGGCGCCGTCACCGGCACGATGGGATCGGTCGGCTGGAAGTCGCGCGCCAGCTCGGGCACGCCGGCCGGTGGCGTGCGCTGAGAAGCGATCTCTGCCTCGGCGGCGGCGAGGGCAGCGGCGCGGGCGCGCTTCGCGGCCTGCTCTTCCATCATCTCGAAGAACTCGTCGAGGTAGGGCCGCAGGTCGCTCCACAGGTGCTCGAGGCCCTGGTCGTCAGCGACCAGCTCCTTCGCCACCTCGTCCGACTGGTAGGCCTCGCTCAAGAGTCCGGCGCGTCGCGCGAACTCGCCGCGGGAGGACTCGACGAACTGCCGCGCGAGCTCGAGGTGGTAGAGGCAGCGGGCGAACTCCACGCGCCGGTTGCCCGCGGGCTCGAGGTTCTCGATGGCCTCCTGCAGGAGCGTCGGGTTGGAGCGGTTCTCCCAGCACTCGGCGAGCGCCTTCTTGAAGCGCTTCTGCTCGAACGAGACGAGGAGCGAGGCGGCCGAGGCCCAGAGCTCCTCGAGCTCTGGGTGCATCTTCGCGAACTCGACGCCGCTGCCCTCGTGCCAGAAGACGAGCAGGCGATCGGCGACGTCGATGAGCTCGTTGCGCGCCTCGGGATCTCCACGACGGGCGCGGTCGAGGTCGAAGAGCGCGGTGGCGAACTGGGCGCGCGGGTCGGAGGAGAGGCGCAGCTGGTGCAGCTCGTCGCGCAGCCGATCGAGGTCGCCCATCGCCTCGACGCAGCGGGCGACCGTGTCGGCGACGTCATCTGGCAGCGGGGACTCCACGAGCGCGTGGAATCCTGCCTGTGGTGGCGGGGGCGCGCCACACGATTCGGGGCCCGCCGCCTGCGGTCAGAGCGCGGCTTCGATCGTCTTCTTCATCTGGTCCGCGTAGACGTAGCCGCTGCTCGAGCTGCCGAAGTAGGCGTGCCACTGAATGACGCCGCCCTCGAAGGTGAAGCGCGCCTGATCCGATGGCGCCGGCTTGATCACCACCTTCTTGAGCCCGGACTTCACCGCCTCCTTGCCGAGGTCGTCCACGGTGACCTCCTTGAGCGCCTTGATCAGGTTCGGCAGGCCGTAGCTGTCGTGAGAGATGTACTGGGCGTCGTCCATGTTCGCGCTGAAGGCGTCCCAGTCGATCTCCACCGGCACCTCGGCCTGGGCGACGGCCTTGAGCTGCGAGACGAAGGCCTCTTCGTCCGTCTTCTTGCGCTCCTGAACCCAACGCTTCTCGGCGAGTCCCATCGGCTGCTCCAGAGGAAAAGGGGAGTGTGGGGCGGAAGATGCCGGCACTCGCCGATTCGTGCAGCAAGGGAGTTCGCCAACCCGGCACACATGCACCCACGTGGGTTGACGCGAGTCGGCCACCGATGAGGCGCGAGGGGCTATCCTCCTCCGCTCCCCGCGGTCTGGACCCCGTCAATGCGCGCCTGCGTCGCACTCCTCGTCGTGCTTGCGACGGCCTGCACCGGCTCGCTCGTCGGAGGCACGGTCGTTCCCCCGTCAGGCGGCGGCGGCGCTGGTGGCGGTGGTGCTGGTGGCTCCTCGCAGCCGTTCGAGCCGGTCCGCTTCACCTGTGATCTGCAGCAGGCGCCAGGCGAGCTGCCCCTCCGGCGGTTGTCACGCCGCCAGTACACGAACGTGGTGAACGAGCTCATCGGCCGCTCGGGCCTCGCCGCCGCCGACGCCACCGTGGTGCAGCAGGCGGTGCGTGACGACCTGCTCCCGTTCCCCGAGGACCGGGTCGTCGGCGTTCCAGGGGAGCGGCACGGCGGGTTCAGCCGCGTCGACCAGGCCCTGCAGCAGGGCCACATCGACGCCTCGTACAACGCGGCCCTCTCCGTCGGCGCCGAGCTCACCTCGACGGTGGCCCGCCGCCGCGCCGTGCTCGGGGCCTGCGCGACGGACACGAGCACCGCCAACGACGCGCAGTGCCTGCGGGACTTCGTCACGCGCTTCGGCCGGCTGGTGCACCGCCGTCCCCTCACGCCAGACGACGTCACCTTCTACACGGCGGTCGCCGGCTCGACGCCGGTAGACGCCGCCGCGCTCACCGACGTCATCGCGCTGCTCCTCACCTCGCCGCACCTGCTCTACCACGTGGAAGAGGGTGACCCGACGCGGGCCGGGCCGACGCCCCTCGACGCCTTCTCGCTCGCGAGCCGGTTGTCCTTCCACTTCTGGCAGACGATGCCCGACGACGCGCTGCTCGCCGCCGCCGAGAGCGGTGCGTTGCTCACCGATGAGGGCTACCGCGCGCAGGTGGAGCGGCTGTTCGGCGATGCGCGCACCGACGGCTCCATCGACGAGTTCTTCGCGCAGTGGTGGCGCCTCGACGAGCTGCCGCCCCTCAACACCCGCATCGGCACGCCCGTCTTCGACGCCTTCGCGGACCGCGACATCCCCACGGCGACGCTGCACGACGAGATGAACGCCGAGGTGGTGGAGCACGCCCGCGACGTCACCCGCCGGGCGGCGCCGCTCGCCGAGCTGTTGACCGGCCGCCGCTTCTTCGCGCGCACCGACGCGCTCGCCCGCCTCTACGGCCAGCCCACGTGGGACGGGCAGGGCACGCCGCCCGACTTCACGCAGCCGGAGCGCCACGGCCTGCTCACCCGCGCCGCCTTCCTCGCCACCGGCAGCGCCAACACGCGCCCGGTGATGAAGGGCTACCGGGTGCGCAACGCGCTGCTCTGCATGCAGCTGCCGCCGCCTCCGCCCGGGGCTGGCGCGACCCCGCTGCCGCTGACGCCGGACCTCACCACCCGCGAGGTCGTCGAGGGCATCACCGAGCAGCCGGGCAGCGCCTGTCAGGGCTGCCACCGCGGGCTGCTCAACCCGCTCGGCTTCCTCACCGAGAACTTCGACGCCCTGGGGCGCCTGCGAACCACCCAGCGCCTCTTCGCTGACGACGGCACGCTGCTGGGCTCGAAGCCCGTGAAGACGGACGGCGTGCCCAACGTGGCCGGCTCCACCGACGTCATCGACGACGTGGCCGCGCTGCAGGCGTTGATGCTGCAGGGCGAGTTCCAGACGTGCTTCGCCCGCCAGTACTTCCGCTACACCTTCCAGCGCATGGAGGACGACGCGAAGGACGGCTGCTTGCTGGCTTCGCTGCAGGCCGACGCCCTCGCGGGGAAGCCGGTGGCCGAGGTGCTGAAGGCCGCCGCGCTCTCGGCCGAGTTCAAGCGGAGGGACGTGCGATGACGGTCTTGTCCCGCCGGTGGGTGCTGCGTGGAATGGGGGCGACCGTCGCCATTCCCGTGCTGCCGTCGCTCCTCGGCGCGTCGGACGCGGCCGCCCAGGGGATGATGGAGCCCCGCTTCTTCGTCAACCTCGGCACCCACCACGGCGCGGCGTGGGAGCGCTTCATGTTGCCCGCGGTGCCCACCACGGGCGTCACCCGGCAGCAGTACGCGGGTCGCGAGATCCGCAGCTTCCCGTTGACGCGCGCGCTGGCCGGCGGTGAGGCGAGCCTGTCGCCTGTGTTGAGCGCGCCCGAGGGCCGCTTCACCGAGGCGCTCAAGAACAAGATGTGGGTGGTGCGCGGCTTCGACATTCCCTGGTACCTCGGCCACCACACCGGCGGCCACCTCGGCAACCTGGCGCGCAACGACGGCAACGGCGGCGACGGCACGACCGCGCAGATGAACGCCGTGCGGCCCACCATCGACCAGCTGATGGCGTGGAGCTCGTCGTTCTACCCGGACCTCTCTGGCGTGCGCGAGCGCGTGCTCGTGCTGTCGGGCCGCATGTCGTACGCGTGGCAGAACCCCGAGACGCGCAGCGGAGCGATTCAGGAGATCACCTCGATCGCCGACTCGCCGCAGGCGCTGTTCCGCCGGCTCTTCCCCACCACCGGCGCCACGCCGCGCGCGCCCATCGTCGACCGGGTGCTCGAGAACTACCGGCGGCTGCGGGCGAACCCACGGCTCTCGCGCGCCGACCGCGACCGCCTCGACGATCACCTGCAGCGGCTGAGCGAGCTGCAGCGGCGGCTCACCTCGATGGCGACGTGCGGCACTCCGACGGCGCCGGCGGCTCCCCACGCGACGGCCACGCTGGGCGCGGTCACCTACAACCCGCCCTATGCGCGCAACCCGACCGAGCAGGCCGCCTGGTACCGGGTGATGAACGACGTGGTGGTGGCGGCGTTCGCGTGCGGGCTGTCGCGCCTCGCGGTGGCGCTCATCAACCCGCACCTGTCGACCTACGCCGGCGACTGGCACCAGGACGTCGCGCACCAGGCCGACGGTGCCGATGGCATGCGCCAGGACGTTCTCTGGCGCTCGTACAACACCTTCTTCAAGGACATCTTCCTCGACCTCGCCGCGAAGCTCGACGCGGTCAGCACCGGCACCGGCCGCACGCTGCTCGACCAGGCGATGGTGTGCTGGACCCAGGAGAGCGGCCCCCGAACGCACGACCTGCGAGACGCGGTGGTGGTCGGCTTCGGCGGCGCGGGCGGGCGGCTGAACACCGGGCTGGCGGTGGACTACCGGAACCTGAACCTGCGCTTCGAGCCGGCGAGCGAGACGAACCTCGTCACCCGGCCAGGCCTGCTGTGGCAGCAGTGGCTCGGCACCGTGCTGCAGACCATGGGCATTCCGAAGAGCGAGTGGGAGCGCCCGGCCGTCAACGGCGGCTACCCCGACTACAACTTCACCAACCTGCAGTGGCAGAGCATCAACGCCGCGACCGCCTGGCCGCAGCCCGTGTGGGGCGCCGCCGGGGAACGCCTGCCGCTGCTCTGTGGAGCGTGACGGATGTCGGATGAGTCCTGGTACGGGAGCCGTCGGCGAAGCGGCAAGTCCCGTGCAGCTCGGCCCTCTGGTGGTGGTTGGCCCGAAGTCACCTCAGCACCTACATCGTCTGGGCTGAGCGACCTCGACCCGCCGCGCGCGCGTGTGGAGTAGGCTCGCCCACCGGACGGGGCTTTCCTTCAAGCAAGCGGGGTTCTCGCGAATGCGGTCTTTGACCTGGTGGTGGGCGTGTGTTGCGGCGCTGCTGAGCGCCGCGTGCAGCGATCCAGGACGGCTCGGGACGCGGGACCTCGAAGACGCGCTGGCCTCCGAGCGGCTCGGCGTGCGCGTCGAGCTCTCGGCTGCGTCGCAGCTGACGCGCGTGCCAGACGGCTTCCAGCCGGCGCCGATGGCCAGCGGGTATGGCCGCCGGCTCGGAGCTCCGCGGGGCGAGGTCGTCATCTCGTCGGGCACCGGCGTGCAGGCGAAGCTGACTCCACGGTCGGGGCCGCTCGACTTCGCGGCGTGGGGGCCGGGCGTCGCCGCCGGCGAGGCGGTGGTGTACTCGTCGGCCGACGGGCGAGCCGCGCAGGTGCTCCGGCCACAGCCCGACGGCGTGAAGGAAGACCTCGTGCTGACGGCGTCGCTCGGAGACACCGTGCGCTTCGAGTGGGCGCTCGAGGTCGCCGAGGGCCTCGTGGCCACGCTCGATGACGACGGAGCCCTACGCGTGCGCGCGAAGACGGGCGAGCGGCAGGCGCGCTTCGTGATCCCCGCGCCCGTGGTGAGGACCCGCGCCGGCGCTACGACGAAGCAGCCCGTTCGTTTCTCGCTGACAGGCGCCGGGCCCTGGACGCTCTCGCTCGAGGCGAACGGGCTCGACGCGCTCGGCTACCCGCTGAGCATCGATCCCACCATCGTGGTGACGAGCACCGCCGAGCTGCTCGCGGGCACCCTCGAAGACTCGACCGTCGTGACGGCTGGCGCGGTCGTTCGAAGCGCACCGGCCACCATCGCCGCCAACCCCGTCTCGCAGATGGCGCCCACGGGCCTCTCGTCCATCGACAGCCACGCGGCCGTCGCGGCGAATGGCTTCGTGTATGTCCTGGGTGGCACCACAGGAGTGCTGTCGAATGACGTCTCGTACGCGACGCTCGCCCCTGGCGCGGTCGGCACGTTCACCTCGACGACGCCGTTCACGACGCCTCGCGTAGGACTTGGCGCCGCGGCCACCAACGGCTTCCTGTATCTGATGGGCGGTAGTGACGGCGGCACCGGCCAGCTGGGAGACGTGCAGTGGGCCCCCATCAACGCGAACGGAACGCTGGGGAGCTTCTCGGCGGTGACTCTTCCTGCTGCTCAGCGCCGCTCGGAACATTGCGTCGTCGCGTCCAACGGCTACCTCTACCTCGCAGGTGGCACCTCGCCCAGCGTCGGCGTTCCGCTCTCTGACGTTCAGGTCGCGCGCCTCAACGCCGATGGTTCCCCTGGCTCGTTCTCGGCGACCAGCGCTTTGCCTGGTCCACGCAGCGGCCTCGCCTGTGTCATCACTGGAGGCCGCTTCTACGTGCTTGGTGGAGCAACGAGCCCATCGACGGTGATCAACACCGTTCACTTCGCCGCCATTCTGCCCGACGGAACGCTCGGCCCGTTTGTGCAGACCACCTCCTTTCCGAACGCACGCTTCCGTCACGTCGTCGCAGCGGTCGACGGGCTCATGCTCGTCAGCGGTGGTCGTGCCGGTGTCGCCATCTTCAGCGATCTGCTGTTCGCGCGAATCAACGCCGACGGCACCCTCAGCGAGTTCCGCTCAGCAGGACTCGGTTTCCAGCAGCGCTTTGCGCACGCAGCGGTCTCGACCGGCGGTGTGCTGACCCTCCTGGGCGGCCGCGACTCCTCGACCCGCGTCAATGACGTTGCGCATGTGGTGACCAGCAGCCTGCCGACGATCCTCCCACCCAGCCCGTCATCGGTCGGGCTCTCGTCCGACCGCGCCGACGCTGTCGTCGTGCCGCATCGCGGCCGCCTCTATCTCATTGGTGGAACCCCGGCCGCGGATCTCGAGGTCGCACCGCTCTTGACCGATGGTGGTTTCGGCACGTTCGTCTCTGTCGCGACCAGCCCCAACGGGGTCTACGGGCACGCGGCCTTCATTCGAGACGAGTGGCTGTACTCGCTGGGGGGCGTTCGCGGCGCCAACCCCCAGAGCCTCGTCGAGCGGGTTGAGCTCTACCCCGACGGCGGTGCCGGGGTGTTCGCCGATGAGCCCACCTTCCTTCCCCAGCCGTTGCGTGAGCACACGGTCTCGGTTGCCGGGTCGACGATGTACGTCGTCGGCGGGCTCACGGGAGTCGGCATCACCACCGGCGAGACGCCCCGCGCGACCGTCTGGAGAGCACCGCTCGACGGCGGTGCGTTCATCGATGCCGGGACGCTCCCTGGCACGCGCTGGGGCCACGCCTCGGTCGTCCACAACGGGAAGCTGTACGTGATTGGCGGGTCGGCTGGTGACGCCGGCACGCCTGGCGCCGTCGCTGATGTCTTCGTGGCGACCATCAACGCCGATGGCTCCCTCTCTTCTTTCGCCCCGACGACGTCACTGCCGGACGCGCGCCGCAACCACGTCGCCGTAGCGGCATCCGGCACGCTCGTGGTGTACGGAGGGGAGACCAACGCTGGCGGCGCGAGCAACGTCGCCTGGGTCTCGCGCTTCCTCGCCGATGGCGGGCTCGACAGCTTCGCCTCGCAGGGCGGAGTGATTGGGTTCGCCGCCCGCGCGAGCCAGGCGGGCGCGTTCGCTGACGGGAACCTCATCGTCCTGGGAGGGACGGGCAGCCTCAGTTCGACGCGTGAGGGGCGCGTCATGCCCATCGGCGGAACGCGCGGCATGCTGGCGCCGTTCACAGCGCAGGGCGCGATCTTCGATCCCCGCGCGCACCACGCGACGGTTGCGGCCAACGGTTGGCTGTATGTGCTCGGCGGGTCGAGGGGCTCCGTGCCCCTCACTGACGTGCAGTACGCCCCCATTGCGGCGGACGGCCTGGTGGGAGCCGCCAGTCCAGACACGTTGCCTGCCGCGCTCGCGCGTGAAGGCCTGGGGGCCGTCGCGGTGCAGGGGCGCGTGTACCTCGTCGGAGGTCGCAACAGCACCGCTGCGTACAACGACGTGCAGTACGCCAGCATTCTCTCCGACGGCTCGCTGGGGCCATACAGCGCCGGCGCTTCCTTCTCCATCGGCCGCGACCGGCACGCCGTGGTTTCCTACCGAGGCTGGCTCTACGTCATCGGCGGGAGAGACCAGGCGCTCGCGCCGCTCAGCGACGTTCAGCGGGCCGCGATCAACACCAACGGCTCGGTCGGGACCTTCACGCCCACGACCCCGCTCACGTCCCCGCGGCACAGCCTCACGGCGGTGGCCCACGACGGCTGGCTCTACGTCATCGGCGGCGCCTCGAACGGCAACCGCCTGGCGATCGTCGAGGCTGCGCCCATCAACGCCGACGGGTCGCTGGGGAGCTTCTCGGCGCGAACGGCGCTCCCTGGTGCGCGGTCAGAGCACGCGAGCTTCGCGGCAGGGGGCTTCCTCTACGTGTTGGGAGGGACGGTCGGCTTCGCGGTCGATGACGTGCTCTACGCACCCATCTCGGCCGGCGGTTTGCTCGGCCCATTCCAGGTGACGAAGTCGTTCCAGTCAGCGCGACGTGGCCTGGCCGTTGCGACGTTGGCCGGGCGCGTCTACGTCACCGGCGGCTTGGACGACAACAGCGCTGAGTTGCTCGATGTGCAGGTCGCCAGCCTCTCCACCAGCCCCGCCGTCGGCACTTACTCGAAGCTCTTCGATACCAACGGGCGCTCGACGCTTGTGTCCCTCACCGTCGGTGGCACGAGCGCGGCGCGTGGGGCCGTGAGCCTGCGGACCGCCGCCGCGCCGCTGTCCGGCCTGTTTGGCGCCACTGCAGGACCGTCGGCGGTCACGCTCGGCACGCCCGTGCCACTTGGCCAGACGAACCAGCGGTGGCTCTGGGCGCAGGTCACCCTCGATGACAGCGATGCGGTAGTGGTGAACCCCGACGCCCCACGGCGCGACGTGACGGACCTGAGTCTCCTCTACAATCCGAACCCGCAGTTGACACCACCCACTGCCACCTGTCCGCCCCGTGGCCTGGTGTCGTTCACCTGCTCAGGAGGGTCAGACGCTGGCTTTACCTTCGCCGTCACCACCAACGCCTCCATGGGTGCCAGCGTCAACGCGAGCGGGCAGTACCAGGCTGGCGCGACCGGCAACGTGACCGACGTCGTGCAGTGCATCGACTCGGCGGGAGTGTCTGAGACGGCGCAGGTGTTGGTGGGGCCTGGTGTCTCCATCTCGCCCGGTGGGCCCAACGTTGCCCCGCGCGGCTCCCTCGCCTTCGTGGCCGACGGCGGCAGCCGGACTGGCTTCAACTGGTCGCTGCCGAGCAACGCGTCGAGCGGGGCCATCGTAGCGGCGACGGGCGCCTACACCGCAGGCGCGACAGGCAACGTCACCGACGTCGTCGCGGTCGTCGACTCGCTCGGCAACACCGCGCAGGTGAGCGTGGCGGTCGGCCCGCAGGTGTCCATCACGCCGGCGACCGTCGCCGTGCCGCCGGGCGGCAGCCAGGTCTTCGGCGCCGATGGGGGCAGCCGCGCCTTCACCTTCTCTTTGCTGTTCAACAACTCCGATGGGGGCCTCACCGGCAGCGCGTACACCGCTGGCAGCGTCGGCAACACCACCGACGCCGTGCGCGTCACCGACACCCTGGGCAACACGGCGACGGCGACCATCACCGTGGGGCCCGGCGTGTCTGTCGCGCCGGCGAGCGTCATGCTGCCGCCTCGTGGGCGTCAGCAGTTCACCGCTTCGGGCGGCACCGACGCCGGCTTCGCCTGGAGCCTGTCGCCGAGCGGCTCCAGCGGCACGGTGTCGGCCACCGGCAGCTACCAGGCAGGTGCGGTGGGCAACAGCACCGACGTCGTGGTGGCGCGCGACAACCTCGGCAACGTCGGCGCCGCCACCGTCAGCGTCGGCCCCGGCATCTCGGTCTCGCCGTCGTCGCCGACGACCGCGCCGCGCGCGACCATCACCTTCACCGCCATGGGCGGCAGCAACCTCGGCTTCATGTACGGCCTCGTCAGCACGCAGTCCGACGCCAGCATCACCGACGCCGGCGTCTACACCGCAGGCCCGGGTCGCCTGCAGGGCGACGGAGGCATCTTCGACATCGACACCGTGCGGGTCGTCGACTCGCTCGGCAACACGCTCGACTTCACCGTCGAGGTCACCAACGGCCTCGGCATCACGCCACGGGCCGTCTCGGTGCCCCCGCGCTCGCTCGTCAGCCTCTCGGTGACGGGTGGGAGCGCCCCGTATGGGTGGTCGGTTCCGACGAACCGCTCCGGCGGCAGCCTCGATGCGGGCGCGGCCTCCGCCGAATACCAGGTCGGTCCCGTCGGCTCCGTCGTCGACGAGGTGCGGGTGACGGACGCGCTCGGCGAGTTCAGGACCTCCACCATCACAGTGACGGCCGGGGTGTCGGTGATGCCGGCGACGGCGTCGTCCCCGCCGAGAGGCAGCGTGTCCTTCACCGCGAACGGCGGGGCGGGGGCGCCGTTCGCGTGGTCGCTCGCGACGAACGCCTCGGGCGGCTCCATCACGCCATCGGGCGTCTACACGGCGGGCAGCACCGGCGCGGTGAGCGACGTGGTGCAGGCGACCGACCCGCTCGGCAACGTGGCGAGCGCGACGGTGATGGTCGGGCCCGTCATCTCCATCGTGCCCCCCAGCTCGTCGGTTCCGCCCCGCGGCCAGCAGGCCTTCAGTGCGTCGGGCGGCGCGGGCTCGTACTCGTGGACGGTGGTGAGCCCGTCGGGTGGCCTCATCAACGGCGTCACCGGCGAGTACACGGCGGGCAGCCTCGGCGGCGTCACCGACATCGTGCAGGTGCGTGACCCGCTCGGGAACACCGCCAGCGCGAACGTCTCGGTGACGGGCTCGCTGTCGCTCATGCCCACGGCGCCGTCGGTCGCCCCGAATGGCCCGCTCACCTTCACGGCCCAGGGCGGAACGCCGCCGCTGCGCTGGGAGCTCATGCCGAACCGCTCCGGCGGCACGCTCGACATGCTGGGTGCCTATCGCGCTGGCGCCACGCCGTCGGTCACCGACACCGTGCGCGTCACCGACTCGCTGGGGAACTCGGTGTCGACGGACGTCGCGGTCGGCGTCGGGGTCTCCATCTCGCCGGCGAACCCCACCATCGGCGCGGGCGGCGCGGTCGTCTTCACCGCCTCGGGCGGGAGTGGCGAGGGCTATCAGTGGGCCATCACCTCAAACGTCTCGGGCGGCAGCATCCTCGCCGATGGCACGTTCACGGCCGGCCCGACGGTGGGGCTCGACACCGTGCAGGTGACGGACTCGCTGGGGAACACCGCGAGCACCTCGGTCTCGGTCATCTCCGGCGGCGTGGTGAACCAGGTGCCGTTCTCGCAGCGCCCGCCGGTCAGCGGCTGGTCGTGCGGCTGCAGCACCGGCGGTGACGCCCTCGGCGTCGTCGCGCTGGCCCTGCTGCTCGCCCGCGCCCGGCGGCGGAGGGGCGCCGGCCTGCTCGCGGTGGTGCTCGTCGCCTCGCTGCCCGCCCTCGCCGCGCCCGCCGGCACGAAGAAGAAGAAGGAGAAGCCGGCCGTGACGAAGCCCGCCGTCACCCCGCAGCCGACGCCGCCGGTGACGCCGCCCGCGCCCGAGCCGCCGCCAGCCCCCGTGGTGACGACGCCCCCGCCCGCGCCGATGCCGAAGGACGGCAAGCTGTCCGTCGCGGTGCTCGACATCGACGTCACCGTGCCGAACGAGAAGCTCGACGGCGCCGCGTTCAGCGAGATGCTCGTCAACTCCATCGACGGCACGGGCATGTTCCGCGTCATCAGCTCGAAGGAGATCGTCACCCTCATCGGCCTCGAGCGGCAGCGGCAGCTGCTCGGTTGCTCAGAGGACTCGAGCTGCATGGCCGAGATCGCCAACGCGCTGGGGTCCGAGCTGGTGGCGCAGGGCTCGGTCGGCAAGGTCGGCGCGACGTACCTCGTGTCGGTGCGGCTCATCGATGGCCGCACATCGCGCACCGCTGCGCGCGCGAACGCCGAGGTGACCGACCCGAACGCGCTCCTGCGGGCCGTGTGGACCTCATCGCAGGAGATGCTCGACAAGTACGGCGCGAGCCTTCCGCCGGAGCAAGCGGCGAAGTGGGCGGCGCGCCCCAAGCAGCAAGCGCCGGCGCAGGTGGCGGTCGACACCACCCCCAACTTCTTTGGCGTGCAGGCCGGCGCGGTAGCCGGGTACCAGGTGTTGTCGGAGGCGGGGAAGCGGGGCTCCATCGGGGCGCAGGTCGACGTCACCTTCCAGCGCGGGCGTCTCGACCTCGCGGCGGGCCTCATCATCGGCCCCAACCTCGGCGTGCGGCTCACCGCGACGTGGGCGCTCATCGCCAGCCGGTTTCGGCTCGGCGTCGGGCTCCGCGGGGCTGGCTACCCGGGCATCGGCCTCTACGGCGGCGGGCTGGTGACGACGGCGGAGTTCACCATCGTCTCGGTCTGGTCGGTGTTCGCCGCGGGCGGCGCGGAGGTCTCTCCCGGAGGAAGTGCGCCGGTCCTGGTGCTGCTCGGCACCGCCGGCACTGGAGTTCGTTTCTGAGATTCAGCCCGTGCGCTCTGCACCCGTCGAAGAGCGCCGACACTGCCTGCGCGCGGTGCGGGGGCTTCATCTGCGAGTGGTGCGTCAAGCTCGCGCCTGATTGGGGCCCGGGCCTGTGCGCCGACTGCCAGCAGCTCGTGCACTCGGGCCCTTCGCCGGGCACGCGAGAGGCTCGCACGCGCGGCGTCGCGTTCACCCTCTCGATGGGGTGGACGGTGCTGGTGCTCGCCCGGGACGTGGAGGCTGGCTTCGGGGCGCTCCCTTCGCTCGAGGGCGTCGTGATGCTGGTGCTGGGCCTGCCGCTGATTGCCGGCGCGGCGGTCGCGATGATGGCGGTGCTGCTGCGTCGTCGCGAGGCGCCGCGCATCGCCCAGGTCGTCCTGGGAGGGTTCTTCGCCCTCGCGCTGCTCGAGCTCGCGGTGGACGACGAGCGCTCGAGCCACCTCCTCCGCCTGCTCCTGAACCTCGGCCTGCCGCTCGCGTGGCTCGCCTGGTTCTCGTTCTCACCTGAGGTGCCGCGGCTGTTCGTGAACGGCCCACGTCGCTGAGTCGGCGCTCAGGGGCTCTTCGAGAAGAGCTCAGCGAACGCGTCGAACGCCGCGCGGACGTTGGCCGAGGCGCGTCGCCCGGGGGCGCACACCGCGTGAACGTCTGGCCCGTCGGCGGCCTCGTCGGGCAGCAGCTCCACCAGGCGGCCCTGCTGCAGCAGGTCCTTCACCATGAAGTCGAAGGCCTGGCTCACGCCGAGGCCAGCGAGCACGCCCTCGAGCGCCGTCGGCCCGTGGTCCACCACCATCACCGGCCGCACCGGCTTCGGCCCTGAGCGGAAGAGAAAGGGCCGCGGCCTGCTGTCGGGCGCGCGCACGACGATGGCGGGGTGCCCGACGAGCTCGTCGATGGTGCGCGGCGTGCCGTGCCGCGCCACCCAGCCGGGCGCCGCCACCGTGAGCAGGCGGGTCGCCCGGAGCCTCCGCGCCACCAGGGACGACTGCGCGAGGGAGCCGATGCGCACCGCGACGTCGACGCGCTCCTCCGCGAAGCGCGAGAGCTGATCCGTCACCCGCACGTCGAAGGTGAGCCGGGGGAACCGCGAGCCGAGCAGCGCCAGCGCCGGCGTCAGCAACTGCGCCCCGATGAAGGGCACCGACACCACCAGCTCCCCCGACGGCTCCGTGTGCGCCGCAGCGAGCGCGTCGCGCCCACCTTTGACCGACGCCAGCGCCTGACGACAGCGCTCGAAGAAGAGCTCCCCGGCCGGCGTGAGGCCCACCGCGCGCGTGCTGCGCTGGAAGAGCGACTGGCCCACGTCGGCCTCGAGCGCCTGCACCGCCTTGCTCACCGCTGCCGCGCTCACGCCCAGCCGGGCCGCGGCCTTGCGGAAGCTGCGCTCCTCGGCGACCGCGACGAACGGCACCACCCCTCGGAAGGTCTCGAGCTCTGCCATATTGTTAACCTCTGGTTGAATCAGAGTGCAGAATGTCGGTGTTGTTAAGTGTTGGTTGTGTGCGCATCGTTGAGTCCATCGCTGGCCGCACTCCCGCGGCCGCGTGCGACGGAGACGACGATGACGACGACGAAGACGGCGGTGGTGACGGGTGGCACGTCGGGGCTGGGTGAGGCGGCGGCGCTCGCGCTCGGTCGCGCTGGCTGGCGGGTGCTGGTGGTGGGCCGGGACGCGGAGCGCGGCGCGAAGGTGGCGGCGCAGGCGGGGAACGGCAGCGAGTTCGTCCAGGGCGACCTCTTCTCCCTCGACGACGTGCGGCGCCTCGCGTCCGAGCTCGCCCGGCGCGCGCCGGCGCTCGACCTGCTGGTGAACAACGCGGGGGGCGTCTTCAGCGCTGGCGCACCCACGGTGGACGGGCTGGAGCGCACCTTCGCGCTCAACGTCGCCGCCCCCTTCGTGTTGACGAACGAGCTCGTCGAGCCGCTCGCCACCGCACAGGGCCGCGTCGTCAACGTCGTCACGGGCATCATGCACGGCTTCAAGACGACGCTGGAGCAGCTCGCCGGGCCGAAGGCGTCGGGAGGCATGATGGCGTACGTGCGCACCAAGCTCGCGCTCATCGCGCTCACCCGGCAGCAGCAGCACAGGCTCGGCGCGCGCGGCATCACCTTCGTGGCGCTGCACCCGGGCATCATTCCCACCACGCGCTTCGGGCACACGATGACGGGCCTCAACCCCTTCACCACGGTCGCGCCCTTCTTCGCGAAGGTGTTCCGCCTGGGGGTGACCGAAGCCGTGGCAGCCGCGCGCTACGTGAAGGTGGGGACCGAGGCGGTCGAGCCGGGCAGCTACTACTACGAAGGGGTCGTGCGTCCCGCGCCGGCCCTCGCTGCCGACGAGGCGTTCTCGAGCGCGGTGTGGAGCCTCGTCGAGCAGCAGACCACGCCCGCGCGCCGCGCCGCCGCGTGAGACCCGGGGAGCTGCGCGCTGGCCGGTCGCCGAGAATCTCCTCGAGCGCCCGGTTCCCCGCTCGCAGGCCGCCGCGCAGCCGTCGAGCGAACTCCACGCCGGCTGTCCGGTCGCGTCACGGGCAGCCCGAGCGGCTCGCCGCGGGGCTCACCACCGAAGCCGGGTCCACCGTGCACGCGCCGAACCCGTTGAGGCGGATGCGCCCGACCGCACCGCCGCCGCCTCCTCCGCCGTTGTTGTCGTCAATGCCCACCTGCGGCGCCGTGGCGCCGGCGCCACCGTTGCCGCCGTTACCACCGTTGTTCCCTGAGCCTCCGCTCGCAGGCGTCGCCGTCGTCAGCGCGCCGTCGTTGCCGAAGTCGCCCGCGTTCCCGTCGTGCCCCTCGCCGCCACCACCGCCGTTCGCGGTGAGCCGCGCGGTGCTGCTGAGGGTCATGGAGGCCGCCTCGAGCAGCAGGCCTCCGCCCGAGCCGCCACCGCCACCACCCGACGAGTTCGACGCGCCCTGCCGGCCGCCGCCGCCAGACACCGACACCACGCCGGAGACCCGCAGCGACGACGCCACCGACACCTGCAGCGCACCGCCGCCCGCGCCGCCGACGCCGAAGCCCATCGCCCCGCCGCCCCGGCCGCCCGAGCACCCGCCCCGCAGCGGCGCGAGCTCCACCCCGCCCAGCACCGCGCCTGCCGGGCCCACCGTGCCGCCGTTGTTGTTGCCCTGGCCGCCGGTCGCGCCCGCGGTGCCGAAGCCGCCGCCGCCGCCCCCGCCGCCCCGGTTGTTCGACACGCCGCCGTTGCCGCCCGTCGCTGGTCCGCACTGTGCTGCCGAGCCGCCCGCGCCCGGTGTGGTGGCCGTCGCGTTCGCCAACACCGGCCCCGCCAGCGTCGCCGTGTCGAAGACCGCGAAGATGACGGGCCGGCTGCCCTGCACGCGCAGGCTGCCCGCGTCGGGCGCGACGGTGAGGGCGTACATGCCGAGGACGACCGCCTCGGTACCGCCGTCGCCCTGCGGCACGGTGACGACGTTGGGCTGCGGCTGGCCACACCAGTTGACGAAGGGCGTCGACGCGTCGGGGGACGAGTCGAACACCGCTGCGCAGTTCAGGGTCACGCTGCCCACGAGGCCTGCCGCCGCCACGGCCGCAGGGTCGAAGTTGCTCGGCGCGTACGGGAACGCCGGCGCCGCGCAGCCGCCGTCAGCCCGGCAGGCGCCGCCGTCACACGGGGTGTAGACGGCGCTCACGGGGTACGCGCAGCCGCCGTCGCCCTGGCACGTGCCGCTCGCCGTGAAGCACGAGGAGGGCGGGCTCGCGCACGAGTACGAGGTGCCCGCGCCGCAGCCGCCATCCGCGAGGCACGTCTCGCCAAAGGTGCACGAGTCGCCGTCGCTGCAGACCCCGCCGGTGTTCACCGAGAAGAGGCACCCTGCGTCCTGATCGCACGCGCCGCCGGTGAAGCAGGCAGACGGCGGCGTGCACGTGCGCGCCACCGCGTCGCAGCTCTGCGTCACCGAGCAGGTGTCGTTGGTGGTGCAGAGGTTGCCGTCGTCGCACGGCGAGCCGGCGTCGCGGGCGGGGTATGCGCAGCCGCCGTCGGCGAGGCACGCTCCGCTGCCGGCGAAGCACGTGTTGGGTGGGCTGGCGCAGGTGAAGGCCGTGCCGGTGCAGCCGCCGTCGGTGAGGCAGGTGTCGGCCAGCGTGCACGAGTCGGAGTCGTTGCAGCCCATGCCCGCGCTGACGAGGTAGAGGCAGCCGCCGTCGGTCGGGTTGCACATGCCCATCGCCCCGAAGCACTGGCCCGGCGGGCTCGCGCACGTCACCGAGGTGCCCACGCAGGCGCCGTTCGCCGCGCAGCGGTCAGTGGTGGTGCAGGCGTTGCCGTCGTTGCAGACCACCCCGGCGTCGAGGGGCGCGTAGACGCAGCCCGCGTCACCCATGCACGCGCCGGTCGCCGAGAAGCACGGGCCCGGGGGCGTCGAGCAGGCCGTCGTCGCGCCGCCGCAGCCCCCGTCCGCGAGGCACGTGTCGGTGCTGGTGCACGGGTTGCCGTCGTCGCAGGTCGTTCCCGCGTCGGCGAACACCGAGACGCAGGCGCCGTTGGCCGGGTTGCAGGTGCCGGACAACGCGCACTGGCCGGGCTGGCCGCCACACTGCCGCTGGGTGCCCGCGCAGGTGCCGCTGCCGCAGCGGTCCATCACCGTGCACAGGTTGCCGTCGTCGCAGGTGAAGCCCTCGCAGGCGGGGGCCGCGCAGTCGGTGAGCCCGTCGCAGTCATTGTCGGCGCGGTCGCCGCACAGCTCGGTGGCCGTCGGGTTCACCAGCGGCAGCGAGTCGGAGCAGTCGGGCCCGTCCCTGAACGCCGCGCGGAAGCCGTCGCTGTCGGCGTCGAGGGCGCGCGTCAGCGGCTTCACCTCGAGCGTGGCCTGCGGCACCTGGCCCTCGACGAACGCCGACTGCACCGGCGCGCTCTCGTCGTTCAAGGTGAGCGCTCCGTCACAGCCCGAGCGACCCCAGAAGCCACGCGCCGTCAGCGTCACCGCGCCCGAGAGCGCCTCGCTCGAGTACACCGCGACGACGAGCTGGTCCTTCCGTGGGACAGCCTCCGAGACGACCTCACCGCCGCCCGGGCTCTGCGCCACCACCCGGAAGCAGGTGCTCTTCACCACAGGGTCGACGGTGACGGTCACCTGAATGGCCGAGCGCGACGGCGGGCAGGCCGCGAACGAGACCGCGACCGCGCCCATGACGGCCTTCGGCGAGAGACTCCAGCGACGCGACGTTTGACGCTCCACCCATGCCTCCTTACGCTGTGAGCATGGTGCTCACGCGACTGGCGGGACTGACCCTCATCGTCGCCGGAATCGGGGCGCAGGCACAGGTTTTCGAAGGCCTCGACCTCACCCCGAAGAAGCCGAAGAAGACCTGGGTCTCCGTCAAGTTGACGGAGCCCGTCACCGGCGCCCAGCTCTTCATCGACGGCGAGGCCGCTGGCGAGCTGCCCGTCGTGGAGAAGGTGGTGAAGGCCGGGGAGCACACGCTGAAGATCGAGCGCCCCGGCTTCGCGACCCTCGAGGAGAAGGTGACCGTCGTCGCGGGGAAGAAGAACGAGCTGAGCTACACGCTCGTGGCCACCGGCGGCGTCATCACCATCGAGGGCACGAACGACGAGGTGAGCTGCTCCATCGACGGCGCCGCGCCCGAGCCCCTGCCGCTGACGAAGGTGCTGCTCCCGGGCCCGCACGTGCTGCTGGTCCGCGCTGGCGGCTTCAAGGACGAGCAGCGCACCATCGAGGTGAAGGCCGGCGTCGACGCGAAGGAGGCCTTTACCCTCGTCGCCTCGGCCGATCGCCCGACTGCGGTGAGCCTCGAGCCCGAGCCCGACAACGACCTCGAGGCCGAGCTCGGGACGAAGAAGACCGCCGCGTCGTCGCCCTCCCTCTTCAGCCGCTGGTACGTCTGGGCCGGCATCGGCGCTGTGGTGGCGGCGGGCGTGGTGACGGCGGTGGCAGTCACGCAGGCGCCCAGACCAACGGTGGACCCGTCGGTCGTCTGCGGGGGCATGTGTGACGCCACCATCGGCTGGCCCCCGCGCTGAGGCGCTTCGCCGGCGGCGCGTGCTCTGCTACGACGCACCCATGCGCGCGCTCCTCCTCGGTGTCCTGGCCGTCGTCGCCTCGGGCTGCATCCGGACACCCATCGCGATGCTGACCTCGACGAGGCCGCTCGCGCCCGGCGGCTACACGGAGCTGGGGCCCGTCGAAGAGACCGACTGCCTCTGGTACCTCTTCGGAGCGCTCCCCATCTCGAGCGGCAACAACTTCCAGGACGCCATCAAGGACGCGATCCGCCAGCGCAGCGGCGACGCCCTCATCCAGGTGACGGCCGAGACGTACTACCAGAACTTCCTCGTGGTGGCCCGGTACTGCACCATCGTGCAGGGCATCGCCGTGAAGAGTCGGTGACGGTAACTGCCTGGAATGACTCGATTCCTGAGGGAATGTCAGACCACTGGTCTATGACGGCCCAGGTCTGATACGAAACAGGTGTTCAGGTTCCACCCGCGGGAGGGCAACAGGTCATGGCGATGAATCCGGAGAAGGAAAAGGCAATCGAGCTCGCGCTGCAGGCGGTCGAGCGGCAGTTCGGCAAGGGCAGCATCATGCGCCTGGGCAACGACGAGCCCATGGCGAAGGACATCACGACGATCCCCACGGGCTCGGTGTCGCTCGACATCGCGCTGGGCGTCGGCGGCGTGCCGCGCGGGCGCATCGTCGAAATCTACGGGCCGGAGTCCTCGGGTAAGACGACGCTCTGCCTCCACATCGTGGCCGAGGCGCAGAAGCGCGGCGGCGTCTGCGGCTACATCGACGCCGAGCACGCGATGGACATCGGCTACGCGCGCAAGCTGGGCGTGCGCACCGACGACCTGCTCCTCTCGCAGCCCGACACCGGTGAGCAGGCGCTCGAGATCGCCGAGATGCTGGTGCGGTCCGGCGCCATCGACGTGCTCGTCATCGACTCCGTGGCGGCCCTCGTCCCCAAGGCCGAGCTCGAGGGCGAGATGGGCGACGCGCACATGGGCGTGCAGGCGCGCCTCATGAGCCAGGCCCTGCGCAAGCTGACCGGCACCGTGGCGAAGAGCCAGACGTGCCTCATCTTCATCAACCAGATCCGCATGAAGATCGGCGTCATGTTCGGCAACCCCGAGACGACGACCGGCGGTAACGCGCTCAAGTTCTACGCCTCGCAGCGCCTCGACATCCGCCGCATCGGCGCCATCAAGAACGGCGAAGCGGTGGTGGGCAGCCGCACCCGCGTGAAGGTGGTGAAGAACAAGGTGGCGCCTCCCTTCAAGGAGGTCGAGTTCGACATCATGTACGGCACCGGCATCTCGCGCGAAGGCGACCTCGTCGACCTCGCCAGCGAGTCGGGCATCATCGAGAAGTCGGGGTCGTGGTTCTCGTTCAAGGGCGAGCGCATCGGCCAGGGCCGCGAGAACGCGAAGGACTACCTGAGGGAGCACGCCGACGTGATGGCCGACATCGAGCGGCAGGTGCTCGAGAAGCACGGCGTGAAGGCGAGCGCGCCGGTGGTGCAGGCGGTGCCGGACCCGGACGAGGTCGAAGAGAAGCGGCCGCGCGTCAAGGCCGTCAAGTAGGCGCTGGGCTGCGAGGAGGCGGGGTGGTGCGGGCCTCCTCGGCTCAGCGCCCGGCCCCGGCCTTCCGCTGACGCAGCAACAGCGCGAGCGCCACCAGCAGCGGAGCACCGGGGCCGGCCGCGCAGCCCACGGGCGGGAGCGGCTCGTCCACCGGCGCCGTCGTCGGGTCGAGGCACACCGGCTGCGACCGCGGTCCGGCGTTCGCGTTCTCGTCGACCAGCCGCACCGAGAAACAGAAGCGCGGAGTCGCCTCGCGATCGACCAGGGCCGGGAGTCCCAGGGCCGGAAGCAGGAAGGAGGCGGGCTTCCCGAAGGTGTCACTGAGCCCCCAGGTGCGCTTCACCGGCGCCTGGGCCAGCGCCGCTTCGTCGGCAGCGACGAAGATCTGCGCGCGCAGGTTCCCCAGCGAGGTGACGTCGTCCGTTCCGTCGAGGTCGAAGGCCAGGGCGTCGACCGGCTCGCAGCTGGCGATGGGGCCGACGACCGGGGCCTGGTTGCGTGGCGCGAGTCGCAGCCTGACGTTGCTGATGGTGGGCGCACCAGGCGCGACCCCGTCTGTGGACGCCACCATCACCGGCGTGTCGGCTGACGCGCTACCTGGCCCCGCCAGCTGGCTGCACGCGAGGGCCGCTTCGGCGACGAGGGTGACTGTCAGGGTGACGCAGAGGAGGGAGGAGCGCATGGGGCGGGGTGATTCACCGCCCGTGCCCACCGGGCTTCACGAAGTGACGCCCGGTTCGTGTTCCGGCTCCTCTCGCGCGCCACGGAATCCTGAGACGCGCACCTGGACGCACGTCTCAGGGCGCCCTCGCGACCTCGACGGGTCGCGTGACAGCGGGGACGCGCCTGTCAGCGGCCGGCTCGGCGCGCCGACGAGCCGTTGCTTCCGGGTGACCCGCTCAGTCGGCGACACCGTCGAGCCACTTCGCCAGCGCGAGCTCGGTCTTCGTGTCGAGCTCGGCGAACCTCACCTGCACGTGGCGCAGGGAGGTGCGGGCCGCCCGTACGGAGCTCACGGTACCCGGCAGCGAGAGCACGGCGCGCCCAGGCTTCAGCTCCACGGTGACGGTGTCATTCGCCGGGCGTCGCGAGAGCGTGAACGACGCGCCGCCGAGGCCGAGGTCGCCGGACACCACCTCGTGGGTGTCGTCGAAGCGCACGGTGAAGCTCGCGGGCTTGCGCAGCGACTCGCGGCGATCTCCCTGCCTGCGCTCCTTCTTCCGGTCCAGCGGCTCGGGCACGGCAGGGTTGGTGCGGCGGTCGCGGCGGCGGCGCTCAGGCATGGCGAGCGCAGGGTGCCACGAGTCGGCGCGGACCGGAACGAAGCCAGCGCGGCGCACGACAGACGCCCTCTTGATTGCCGTCCACGTTTGGACGGGATGAGGTTCGTCCATACACGTGAGCTGAGGACCCTCGGAGGTGATCGGTGGCGACGACCATCGTCTTTTCCACGACGCTCACGGCGCACGACGCGCCCCCCGCCGAGTTCGCCGCGATCTGGGCCCGGAAGGCGGGCGCGGTCTTGCGGCTGGTGCACGTCTGCGAAGATGCCCGGGCGCCCGCAGTGCTGGGGACGAGTGAGGAGGGGCTGCTGGGTGACGTCCGCGCTCGGCTCGAGGCAGAGGCGGGGCGGCTTCGAACGCTCACCGAAGCCGACGTGCAGCCGTACCTTGCAGCGGGTACGCCCGTTCCCGCGCTCGCTGAGGTCGCCGAGCTCGAGCAGGCCGAGCTGGTCTTCCTGGGTGATGTCCGCCGCGCCGGAGGCCTCCTCGACTCCACCGCGGCCCGCGCCAGCCGGGCACTTCCGGCGCCGGTGGTGGTCTTGCGGGCGCACCAGCGCCTCACTGCCTGGCTCAACGGCTCGAGGCCGTTGCGGGTCCTCGTCGGCATCGACCTGGGACTCGCGTCCGACGCCGCGCGCGCGTGGACCGCGCGGCTCACGCAACTGGGCCCCTGCGAGGTTCACCTCGTTCACGTTTGCGAGCCCGCTGCGGTCCATGAGCGGCTCCACCTGCCACCGCCCTCCGACGAGCGCTCGCTCAGCGACGAGGCCCGGCTGGCCCTCGAGCGGGAGCTCGACCGGCGCAGCCCGGTGCCGGCCGGCTGGAGCCGTCGCGTCCTCGCCACGGTCGAAGGCGGGGAGACCGCCCTCGTCCGCCTGGCTCACCTCGAAGACGTCGACCTTGTCGTCGTCGGCCAGCGCCAGCGGTCGTGGCTCGACCGGCTGTGGACCGGGTCGGTGAGCGCCGGGCTCGTGAGCGACTGCCCGGTCAGTGTCGCGACGATTCCGTGCGGGCGCGTCGCCGACGCCCCAGTCACCCGCGCTCCGACCGTCATCTTGACCGCCGTGGACTTCTCGCCCGCCGCGACCGAGGCGCTGCGCCAGTCCAGCGGTCTGGTGCCTCCCGGTGGCGCTCTCCACCTCGTCCATGTGCTCCCGCCAACCATGAGCCCCGACGCCGCGGTGCACGTGCGCGCTGAGGCCTGGCGACGCTTGACGGCGCTCCCGTTCGACGCGGCAGGTGGGCGAACCGTGCACCACCACCTCCTCGAAGGTGACGCCGCGGCGCAGGTGCTGGCCCTCGCGGCGCGGTGTGGGGCCGAGCTCGTCGTGCTCGGCACCTCGCAACAAGGGCTCGCAGGTCTGCTGGGCTCGGTGTCACGAAAGGTCTCCGAGCAGTCGCGCGTGCCGGTGCTGCTCGTGCCGGCGGCGTCGCCATGAGCTTCCTCGTCGATGGCGGCCTGCTCGCCCATCTCGTGACCGCGCTGGTCGCGGCGCTCGCTGGCGCTGCGCTGGCAGCGAGGCTGCGCCTGCCGTTGATTCTGGGCTACCTCGGAGCAGGCATCGCCATCGGCCCGTTCACGCCCGGCGTCATCGGGAACGCGGAGGCCATCGCTGAGCTCGCCGAGGTCGGCGTCATTCTGCTCATGTTCGCCATCGGCGTTCAGCTCTCGCTGCGGGAGTTGCTCGCGGTCGGGCGGGTGGCGGTCGTCGGCGGCCTGGTTCAAGTCGCGCTCATCGTCGGGCTGGGCGTGGCGGTCGGGGCGGCGCTGGGCTGGCCGCTCGCCGAAGCGTGGGCCTACGGGGCCGTGTTGTCGAACTCGTCCAGCACGGTGATGTCGCGGCTGCTGGCAGACCGCGGCGCGCTCGAGAGCCCCGCAGCGCGCATCGGGCTGGCGTGGTCCTCGGTGCAGGACGTGTCGAGCATCGTGCTCGTCGCGGCGTTCCTCTTCATCGTGCCGTCGTCGCAGAACGCGGGCCCGCTGCTGGGCAAGGCTGCCGTCTTCTTCCTCGTGGTGGTGCCGGCGGCGTTCTGGGTCGTTCCCCGGGTGCTGCGGCGGGTGTCGGCGACCGGCAGTCGCGAGCTGTTCGCGCTCTCGGTGATGGGCCTGGCGCTGGTGATGGCGCTTGGGGCGTCGTCGCTCGGCGTGTCCCTGGCGCTGGGCGCCTTCCTCGCCGGTGTCGTCGTCGGCGAGTCGGACCTCGCGCACCGGGTGCTCGGCGACGTGACGCCGATGCGCGACGTGTTCTCGGGGGTGTTCTTCGTATCCATCGGCATGCTGCTGGACCCGCGGGTTCTCGTGGATCAGCCGGTGCCCGTGCTGTTGACGCTCGGGTTGCTCGTGGGCGGCAAGGGCCTGGCGACGATCGCGGTCGGCCGTGGCCTGGGGCTGTCGCCGCGCGTGGCGACGTTGCTCGGAGGCGCCCTCGCGCAGTCGGCCGAGTTCTCGTTCCTGATGGCCGGCATCGCGCGCAGCGTGGGGGCCCTCTCGGCTCAGCTGTTCGACGTGTTGCTGGTCGCCAGCGTGCTGAGCATCGTCCTGGCGCCCGCGGTCAACGCCCTCGCCGCGCAGGTGGCCGCCCGCCTCCGACCAGGCGCGAGCGGTCCAGACGTCGCGCGTGAAGCGCCCCACGCCATCGTGTGTGGGCACGGCCGGGTGGGGCAGCTCGTCGTGGAGTTGATGCGTGCCTCAGGGGTCCGTGTGGTCGTGGTCGACGAGGACCAGCGCCTGGTGCGACGGCTCCGCGAAGACGGCGTCGACGCGGTGGTCGGGGACGCCGGCCACCAGGTGGTGCTCGAGCGGGCTGGAGTGCGACACGCCAGGCTCCTGGTGCTCTGCGTGCCCGACCGGCTGACGACCCGCCGGGCAGTCGAGCTCGCAAAGGGCGTCAACCCGGATCTCGCGGTCCTCGCGCGCACCCACACCTCGGCAGACCGCGAGGTCCTGAAGAAGAGCGGGGCGACCGACGCGGTGATCGGAGAGGTCGAGCTGGCGCTGTCGCTGTCCCGGCAGGCGCTCGGGCGCTTCGAGGTGCCGGTCGAGGTCATCGACGCCGCCATCGAGACCGCGCGTCGCGCGTGAGGCGCTCGGGCGCTTCGAGGTGCCGGTCGAGCTGGCGCGCCTGCGGGCGTGCCGCTGACGCCCGAGCGTGGGGAGCGACGGTCCCACTACGGCTCGGCCTCGAGCTTGCGCTCGCGGTCGGGGGTAGATCCTGTGGGTGATGGTGGCGTCGGTGGGATCGCTCACCGCGCCGGCGTTGTCGGGGGAGGGCAGGGCCGAGGGTGGGCCCGGCTCAGGGCTCCTCAGGGGCGCGCCGAGCCAGCGCGAGGAGCCACTCGACGGCCTCCTGTGGGGTCGCGAAGAGCGTTCGCTCCGTGCCCTCTTCGTCGAAGGCGCTGAGCGAGCCCCGCTCCGTGATATAGGTGTGCGCCGGTCCCGGGGTGAGGTAGTCGCCTCGCTCGTGAGCGCGCCAGAGGGTCTCCTGCGGGGCTTCTGGTAGCGCGGAGAGGTGCTCCAGCACGTCGCGGTGTCCACCCCACCAGCCGTCATCCCCGGCGAGCGCGGTGAGCGCCGCGTAGCGGCCGAGCGTCACCGGGTCGTCGTGATCGAGCGCGTCGAGCAGGTCCCGCAGCCGGTCGCTGCCCGCAGCGAGCACCGGACCCAGGGAGGCCCAGGTCCCCGCAGGCAGGTCCGCGGTACGAGCGCGCGCAAGGGTCCGCTCGGCCTCGGGCGCATCGCGCGCGAGCACGAGCCACAGCCGCTCGAACGGGTCCGAGGTGGACATGGCACTGGGAGGATACACCCGGTCCGAAGGCGGCGCGCCCGAGGGAGCCCGCTCGGCCCGGCGATCGAGCTCGCTATCTCTGGTAGCGCACGATCACCACGCCAGAGCCTCCCGCGCCGCCGCGTCCGCCGCCCGTATTGGCGGCGCCCGCGCCCTCTGCGGTGCCTCCCCCGCGGAGGCTGCACCGTTCGTGTGCTCGCCCCCACCCCCGCCCCCTCCGGCGCGCGCGACGTCGGCGCCCGTGAGGTTCGACACCCTCCCTGCGCCCCCTGCGCCACCGACGCCAAGACCATCGCCCGTTCCGGTGCGCCCGCGCCGGATCGAGCGCGCGCCCGGAGGGAGGTTTCCTCGTCGCGCTGCTGGCCGCCCTCGGCTTCCTCTCGGGCGCTTCGAGGTGCCGGTCGAGGTCATCGACGCCGCCATCGAGACCGCGCGTCGCGCGTGAGGCGCTCGGGCGCTCCGAGGTTCCGGTCGAGGTCATCGACGCCATCGAGACCCGCGCCGGGTCCCTCTGGCTGCATGCTGGAGAGTCGAGAGGGAACCTGACGGCGCCGGGAGGTGTCGCGCTCCCGTGCTGCCTCAGCTCCTGCTCCTGGCCCTCGGTGCTGCGCCCCTCGAGACGGTGGTGCTCGACGGGTTCCCCTTCGTGCAGCAGAAGCCCGACTTCTGCGGTGAGGCCGACGTCGAGATGGCCCTGCGCCGCCTCGGCCGCGACGTCACCCAGGACGACGTCTTCGACGCGAGCGGCCTCGACCCGACCCTCGGCCGCGGCGTGTGGACCGACAGCCTCAAGGTCGCGCTGGTGAAGCTGGGGCTCGAGCCGGGGCAGACCTGGTACCGCGTCAGCCCCGCGATGGCGGAGAAGGAGCTCGACGCCCAGTGGCGGGCGCTCCACGCCGACCTGCGCGCCGGCCAGCCCAGCATCGTCTGCATGCACTACGACGGCTCGCCGAAGACGACCGAGCACTTCCGTCTCGTCACCGGCTACGACGCCCGCACGGACGAGGTCGTCTACCAGGAGCCCGCCGAGGCGAACGGCGCCAACCGCCGCATGAAGCGCGCGACGTTCCTCTCGCTGTGGCCCTTCAAGCCCACGAAGGACCGGTGGACCGTCATTCGCCTGCGCCTGACGCCGAAGGGCGCTCCGCCCGTGCTCGAGCGCCAGCCGTCGCCGCGACCCGCCGAGGTCGCCCAGCACGTCATGACGCTCAAGGAGACGTTGCCCAGAGGCTTCACGCTCGCCTGGGAGAAGCCGTTCCTCGTCATCGGCAACGAGGCGCCCGACACCGTGCGCGCGCGGGGCCGCGACGTGGTGCGCTGGACGCGCGACCTCCTGCTCAAGGACTTCTTCGCGAAGGCGCCACGCCACCTCGAGGAGGTCTGGATCTTCAAGGACGCGGCGAGCTACCGCGACGCCTCCCGCACCCTGTTCGGCACCGAGCCGACGACGCCGTACGGCTTCTACCTGTCGCAGCGGCGCGCGATGGTCATGAACATCAAGCCCGGCTACGGCACGCTGACCCACGAGCTGGTGCATCCCTTCATGCACGAGAACTGGCCTGACGGGCCGGCGTGGCTCAACGAGGGCCTCGGCTCGCTCTTCGAGTTCCCTGGCGAGCGCGACGGGCACTTCATCGGGCAGCTCAACTGGCGGCTCCCGGGGCTTCAGGCCGCCATTCGTGGTCGCTCCGTGCCGAAGCTGAGCGCGCTCGTCGCGACCACCGACGCGCAGTTCTACGACGACGACTCGGGCGTCCACTACGCGGCGGCGCGCTACCTCTGCTACTGGCTGCAGGAGCGCGGGCTGCTCATCCGCTTCGTGCAGCGCGCCCAGGGCCTCAAGCGGGAAGATGGCTCCGGCGCGAAGGCCCTCGAGGAGGTACTGGGAGGACCTCCGGACTCGTTCCAGCCGGAGTGGGAGCAGTTCGTGCTCGGCCTGAAGCGCCGCTCGTAACGCCAGCTGGCTTCGACAGCTGCTTCGAGTTCGGCGACACTTCCCGTGTGGATTCCCTGCGCCGCCTGGTCCGCCACCTCACGCGGTTCGCGCGACGTCCGGTCGATGGCGACGAGCGGCCTGCCGAGCCGGCGCGCCTCCCGTCCATGTTCGTCCAGGACACCTTCGAGCCGGCCGCGCCGAAGATCGCTCCGCCGCCGGCGGCCCAACCGCGGAGCCAGGCCGCGGCGTTCCGCGCAGACTCGTTCTCGGCCTTCGTTGACGGCTTCGAGCCCGCTGCGCGAGCACCCATCGATCTGTCAGGTGGCCGCGAGCCCATCGTGCCGGAGGTCTTCGAGCTGCCGAAGCGGGCTCCGGTGTCGGCGAGCAACGGCTTCTCGGCCTCGCTCGATGACCTCGTCGGAGTGGAGGAGGCCCTGCCAGCCGTCGAGGTCGAACGGCCACTCCCTCAGCCGTTCGTGGCATCGGGTGAGGTCCCGGCTTCGGCGCCCGCCGCGGTGGAGTCAGGACCGGCTGTCCCTTCGCTGGCCGAGCCGGGAGCCCGGGGTGCAGAGAGGGCTGAACCATCAGCAACGCTCGAGGCTGCGCCCGCGGCCACCGACGGAGAGCCGCACGCAGCGCCGACCGCTGGTCCCGACGCAGCGGCCGTGAACCTCGGCCCACTCGCACCGCACGAAGCCGCGCCCGCGACCACCGAAGGAGACACGCGCGCAGCGCCGACCGCTGGTCCCGACGCAGCGGCTGTGAACCTCGGCCCACTCGCACCGCACGAAGCCGCGCCCGCGACCACCGAAGGAGACGCGCGCGCAGCGCCGACCGCTGGTCCCGACGCACCGGCCGTGAACCTCGGCCCACTCGCACCGCATGACGCCGCGCCCGCGACCACCGAAGGAGACGCGCGCGCAGCGCCGACCGCTGGTCCCGACGCAGTGGCCGTGAACCTCGGCCCACTTGCACCGCACGAAGCCGCGCCCGCGACCACCGAAGGAGACGCGCGCGCAGCGCCGACCGCTGGTCCCGACGCAGCGGCCGTGAACCTCGCCCCACCCGCCTCAGCACCGCAGGAGGCATCGCCCGCGGCCACCGAAGGAGGCACGCCGACCGTTGGTCCCCAGCTGGTCAGCGTTGACGTGTCAGCTCCCGCGACTCCGGCTGCGCTCCCCGCGCTGGCCGAGGCACAGCCCCTCGTCGAGGGCACGTCTCCCAGCCCTGGCGAACACTCCGCGGCGCAAGAGCTGCCCGAGGATCTCGTCGCCCTCGCCGAAGCGTTGCTCTGAGCGGCGACGCCTCCGAAGCCGACCGGATTCTCAGCGCAGCGAGGTCCACCTGCTACGCGGCGCCTTCGACTTGTCCTCGACGCCGCGGGCATCGAAGTGCTGTTCCAGCCGCACGGTTCCGCTGGTGAGCTTGACGTCGGTGACCCTCATCGAGGAGCCGTCGGGCCAGGTGGTGGTCGTCGATGTCGCCCGCCTGTCGCTCAGGCTCAGCCCGTCGCGAGGAAGCCGTCGGAGGCCTTCCGTCCGGCGTCGGCTGAGAGATCGAACTGCGCCGTCTGGCAGGCGAGGCCACTGCCTGCTACTCGACGCGAGTCATGGAGAAGGGCTGGCTCAAGGAAGTGGTGAACGAGGCGGTGCGCCGGCACGCGCCTGACGTCACCAGCCAGTCGTTCCGTGACGCAGTGACGCTGCCTCCCGGCCCCGGCCGCGCGCGCCGCTACCTGCGCGGGATCCTGCGCGAGTCCGGGCTGCTCTACGGCACGCCGTCGCTCGTGAACCCGGTGTCGGACGATGAGGTCACCCTCGCGCGCCCCTCAGGCCCCGAGGAGCAGCTCTTCCTCGCCGTGCTGCGCACCTGCTGCCGCATCGCCCTCGACGTCGCGGTGCACGCCGACGCGCCGCCCGGCCCACGCGCGGAGCAGCTCCTGGGGCTCATCGCGGCCTGGTGTCACCGCCTCGACGAGGCCGAAGACGTGCACCGCCGCATCGAGCGGCTCCACAAGGCGTGGCCGCCGCCCTCGAAGACGTGGGCCCGGGTGGAGGACGCGCTCGAGGCCCGCGCGCTCTCGCTGGCCGCCGACCCCTACTACGGCCTGGTGCTGCACAACGGCGCGCTGTTCGCCGACGCCACCAGCTTTGGTCGCATCGCCATGGCCTGGTTCCGCCGCTCCCGCTTCCCGCGTGGCGAGCTCGAGCGCTTGAACGCGTTCTCGGACCAGCAGAAGGCGCTGCTCGTGCAGGTGCTCATCGGCCTCGTGTGCGCCGAGCGCAAGCCCAGCTTCCCCGCGCGCCGCGCCATCCTTCGGCAGATTGACGACCTGCAGCTGCCGTCTCCGCTCGCCGACTCCACGCGCGACTTCGCCCGCAAGGCCTTCGAGCGCGCGCCGTCGATGAAGAAGGTGCTCGCCGGTGTGCGCAGCCGCGACATGAAGCACTTCCTCGTCGACCAGACGCTGCTCGCCTCCATCGTCGACGGCCGCCGCAGCGCGCAGGAGCAGGCGTGGACGAAGGGGCTCGCCGCGCGCCTCGGCATCACCCCGCAGGAGCTCAAGCAGAGCGAGCTCGCCCTCGCCGAGTTCTACGCGAAGCACCGCCACGTGATGGACGTGTTCACCCTGTCGAGCGGCGCCGACGTGATGGGCGAGGAGCTCGTCGACTCCATCGCCACCCAGGTGCGGAAGAACTCGCGCGCGCTGTGGAACGAGATTCGCGAGACCGGTGAGCTGTCAGTGCTGCTCGCGCGGGCGGCCCGGGGCCAGAAGCTGTCGAAGGACGAGAAGCGCCGGATGCGTGAGCAGCTCATCGACGTCGCCAAGGCCGTGCCCGCGCTCGCCATCTTCACCGCGCCCGGTGGCGTCCTGCTGCTGCTCGCGCTCGCGAAGGTGATGCCGTTCGATCTGCTGCCCAGCTCGTTCCGCGACGAGCCGGTCGAGGCTGACGACGAGCCGCCCACCACGCACTGACGCGATTGCGGTCCGGCGCGGACCCGCGAGAAGCTGCTCGTCGTGCTCACCCTGCGCATCGTAGGCCCGGGCGGCGTCACGGAGCGAGCGCTCGCGGCGCCCTTCGTCGACGTCGGACGCGACGAGCAGTGCCCAGTCGTCCTCACCGGTCACGGTGTCTCACGGCGCCACCTGCGGCTCATCCCGCGGGGCGGCATCGCGTTCTTCCGAGACCTCGACAGCTCGCTCGGCGTGCTGCTGGTTCGACAGGGTGAGGCGCGTCAGGTGGCGCTCGGCCGCCTCGAGCCGGGTGACGCGCTCCGCGTGGGGGCCTTCTCCCTCTCTGTCGAGGGGCTGGGCGGGCACGCGCCGCTCCTGGCCGAGGACCGCGCGAGGCTCGAGGCGCTGCGGGCAGGCGACGAGGCGCGGGAGGTGTTCGCCGACTGGCTCGAGGCCGCCGGGCGGCCGCAGGAGGCCGCGTACGTGCGCGCCGAGCTCGCGCTGCACCGCTGCGCCCCGGGCTCCCCCGACCTCCGCGCGCGGCTGAACGCGCTCCGAGCGCTCACCCGGCAGGTGCCCATGGCGTTCCGCGCCGGCGTCTCGCGCCCGCGCGTCGAGGGCTGCGAACCGGTGGAGGCGCGCGCCGGCTCCGCGTGCCCGACCCGCTGGGACGCGCTCGACCTCACCGACGACGTGGGCGTGCGGCGCTGCCCCGCGTGCATGCAGGACGTCTTCTTCTGCGACACAGTGGACGAGGCGCAGGAGCTCGGGGCCTGTCGTCAGCGCGTCGCCGTCGAGGTGAGCCGCCCGCGCCGCCCCGGTGATGTCCGGTCGCTCCCACGCCGCTGACGCTGACGCCGGGCACGCCCGAACGGCGTGTCTCTCCAACATCGACCGCGCGCCTCACGGAGTCGTGCACCGGAGGCCTCGAGCGCGCCCGTGGCGGTCATGCGGAGACAACGCGGCCCGGGAGTCGTGCTCTTCGTGGCTCGAGCGCGCCCGTGGCGGTCACGCGGGTGATGCCGCGGCCCGGGAGTCGTGCTCTTCGTGGCTCGAGCGCGCCCGTGGCGGTCACGCGGGTGACGCCGCGGCCCGGGAGTCGT
>JAEUJQ010000042.1 GCA_016793095.1 Myxococcaceae bacterium
GCGGACGATCCACCCGCTGCGCCACCAGCGACGGCGCCACCGCCCGCCCCGCCTGCGGACGATCCACCTGCGACACCACCAGCGACCGCGCCACCCGCTGCGCCGCCTGCGGACGATCCACCCGCTGCGCCACCAGCGACCGCGCCACCTGCGTCACCCCCACCGACACCGCCGCCCGAACTCCCACCACCAGCCCCACCTGCCGCGCTCCCACCGCCGGTCGCACCCGGCGAACAACTGCCGAGCGAGCAGACCAGCCCTGGCTGGCACACGCTGCACGAGCCTCCACTCCGACCGCACGCCGACTCGAGCACGCCTGCCTGGCAAGCGCCTCGATCGTCACAACACCCCTCGCAGTTGGACGGGCCGCACGTCTGCGCCGGCGGAGCGCTGCAGCCTGCGGCGAGGACGATGGCACCGACGACGAGACTCGAGCGCAGCAGCATGGATGACTCCGACCAGCGGGCAGACCTCAAGCGTGCCTGACCCCCGGGCCGCGCTCCGAGTGAAATGAACCGCGGCCCATTCGAGGCAGCGGTGTAATAGCCTCGCCCTCGCGTGCCGGAGTCCCTCCTCGTCGTCTTCCTCTTCGTCCTCGGGTTGCTCTTTGGCAGCTTCCTGAACGTCGTCATCCACCGGTTGCCCCGCGCCGAGAGCGAGACCAGCACCTGGTGGGTCGGGTACTCGAGCCTCGTCAACCCGCGCCGCTCCCAGTGCCCCCACTGCCAGCACGCCATCCGCTGGTACGAGAACGTTCCCCTCGTCTCCTGGCTCGCGCTGCGCGGAAAGTGTTCCGCCTGCAAGGCGCCCATCTCGCCGCGGTACGTGCTCGTCGAGCTGATGACCGGCCTGCTCTTCGTCGCCTGCTTCGTGCGCTTCGGGGTGACGTACCCGCTGCTGCCTGCGCTGGTGATGATGGTGCTGGTGGTGCCGCTCGTCTTCATCGACGCCGAACACTGGATCCTCCCCTTCGAGCTCACCCTGCCGGGCATCACGCTCGGCCTCGCGCTGTCCGTCCCGCTCGGGTGGGACGTCACCCGCAGCGCCCTGCTCGGCGCGGCCGGAGGTTTCCTCACCTTCCGCGCGATGGAGTTCTTCGGGTGGCTGCTCTTCCGCAAGGAGGCGCTCGGCGCCGGAGACAAGTACCTGCTCGCGCTGCTCGGCGCCTTTCTCGGCTGGCGGCCGCTCTTCGCGGTGCTCTTCCTCTCGTCCATTCAGGGGGCGGTCGTCGGCGCCGTGAGCCTCGCGCTCCGGGGCCGCGCCGGTCCCCAGGCCCCGGTGGCCGAGGACACGCCTGCGCCCGCCGTCGCGGCACCACCCGAACCGCAAGCAGAAGAACTCGAAGAGGTCTTCACCTTCACGCCTGACGTCCTCAAGCCCGGCGTCCCGCTGCTGCGGCGCGTGCTCCTGCTCCCGTGGACGCTGCTCTTCCAGCCCATTCCCGACGACCCGCCGACGCCCGAGGGCGCCGACGGTCAAGAGGAGGACGTCGAGGAGTGGACCCCGGGCGTGACGTCGCTGCCCTTCGGCCCGTGGATCGGCCTGGCCGGCATCGAGGTGCTCCTGCTCACGCCATGGCTCCACGCGACGTTCGCCGGCACGCCGTTCAGCACGACGCTCTCGCTGCTGTTCGGCCAGCCTCAGTAGGTCAGTCGAGCACCACCAGATCGTCCCGGTGCACGGCCTCGTCCATGCCGCGCCAGCCCAGCACCGCTTCGATCTGCGACGACTTCTTGCCCGCGATCCGCCGCAGGTCGTCGGAGCCGTACGCCACCAGCCCGCGCGCGAAGGGCGCTCCGTCAGGCCCGCGGAGGTCCACCGGGTCTCCGTGCGCGAACTCGCCCTTCACCTCGCGCAGGCCCGACGGCAGCAGGCTCTTCTTCTTCTCGACCAACGCGACCCGGGCGCCCTCGTCCACCACCAGCGTCCCCTTCGGCTTGAGGGCGTGCGCGATCCACGCGGCGCGGGCGTCACGGCGCGAGGCGAGCGGCTCGAAGACCGTGCCCAGGTCCGCGCCCTGGAAGAGCGCGGTCAGCGCGCCGCTGCGGTGGCCTTCGGCGATGACGCAGCGGAGGCCGAGCTCGGTGACGCGCGCGGCGGCCTTCAGCTTGGTGGCCATGCCGCCCGTGCCGACGGCGCTGCCGCTGCCGCCCGCCGCGTCGAGCATCGCGGGCGTCACCCGCTCGACGAGGGGAATGCGCCGCGCGCCGGGGTTCGTGCGCGGGTCGGCGTCGTACAGCCCGTCCACGTCGGAGAGGATGACGAGCACGTCGGCTTCGACGAGGCCCGCCACCAGGCCGGCCAGGGTGTCGTTGTCGCCGAACTTGATCTCGTCCACCGACACGGTGTCGTTCTCGTTGATGACCGGCACCACGTCGTGCGCGATGAGGCGCTCGAGCGCGTGGCGGGCGTTGAGGTAACGCCGTCGATCCTGCACGTCGGAGTGCGTCAGCAGCACCTGCGCCACCACCCTCGGCGCGAGCGCCTCTTCCCACGCGCGCATGAGGCGGCTCTGCCCCACCGCGGCGCACGCCTGTTTGCCGGGGATGTCCTTCGGGCGCGCGCCGAGGCCGAGCCGCTCGACGCCCAGCGCGATGGCCCCCGAGGAGACGACGATGAGCTCACGCCCCTCGGCGAGGGCGACCAGCTCCTTCGCCAGCTTCTCGAAGTGCGGGCGATGGAACTTCCCCGTCGCGTGGGTGAGCGCGTTGGTGCCGATCTTCACGACGACCCGCCTGGCTTGCGCGAGCGCCTCGCGCCCCGTCTTCCGTCTCGAAGTCACGCGCCGCGAGATAGCAGGCCACGGCCAGTGACGCTGCATGGGCTTGACCGCCGCGCGCGCTGCCGTTCCGCGTGCCCGGCTCGCCTGGCCACCGGAGACGACGCGAGGACGACGGAATCGACCGCGTCAAGGCGGCCACCGGCTTGTTTCATCGACGAGCGCGCGGTCTCCTGCTGTTCGTTCGACGCGCTGTGGAGGCCGACCCGATGCGCCAACCTCTGCTGAACGTGGCTCAGACGATGGACGAAGCTGGAGGCTCGCTGCTCGAGCGGGCGCTCGACCCTTCCCGCTGGGCGCTGCCGACCCGCCGGGTCAACAAGGAGAACCTGTGTCAGGTCGGGCGGGTTCAGGTCTGCGCGTCGCTCGACATCACGCCCACGCTCGACACGTTCATCCGCGTCTCGTTCCGCGGGCCTGGCCTGTCGCCGATGGAGGCCGCGGAGCTGCTCGAGCAGTTCGTCTCGAAGCGCTTCACCTACGTGCCGAACGCCGAGTGGTTCGTCGAGATCGACGCCCGCAAGTGGATTCACTTCTCCCGCAAGTACACGGAGCACCGGCTCGAGGCTTGAGGCAGACTCGGTCGCTCATGAGCCGACTTCTCCTGACGCTCGCCGTCGTCTTCGCGCCGGTCGCGCTGGCCGACCTCATTCCCCCCTCGGAAGCCGAGTGCCGCCAGAAGAAGGCCGGTGACGCCTGCCGCGCCGACCTGGGCGAGGGCGTGTGTACGGCGGCGAAGTGCAGCCGCAACGACTACAGCGAGGGGCCACCGCCGAAGCAGAAGGTGGTGGACTGCCTCAAGTGCCTTCCTCCCGCCGCCGCGGACGCGGGCGTCGCCGCGAAGAAGGCGAAGGCGAAGAAGTGAAGCCCACGCCCATGCCCCTGCTCATCCTGTCGCTCACCGTGGCGGCGACCGCCCTCGCCGACATTCCGCCGGACAACAGCACGCAGTGCCGCAGCGCGAGCGCCGGCGCCCCGTGCACCACCGACGACGGCAAGCCGGGCACGTGCGTCAGCCAGAAGGTGGGCCGGCTCGACTACAGCGAGGGCGTTCCACCGAAGTCGGTTCAGGTGGACATGCTCATCTGCGTGCCGTCGGTGAGCGCGAAGTCCGTCGTGCCCGCGACCACGCCGTTCCTCGCGTCTGGCCTGGTGTTGGCGGTGATGCTCGGCCTGCTGGTGATGAAGGTGGCGGGCCGACGGCGCGTGGGCGCGGCTTGAGCGTCGAAGGAGGTCTGCCGACGTGCACCTGAGCACCGCCCTCCTCACTCCGGTGGACGTGCTGCGCGGCCTGAGCGTCGAAGGAGATGCGCATGAGCGGTGCCCTCCTGACTCTGGTGCACGTGCGGCGCGGGGGTGCTGCGAGGTCCCCCGACGAGTGCATGAGCCCCGCCCTCCTGACTCCGGTGGACGTGCTGCGCGGCCTGAGCGTCGGAGGAGGTCTGCCGAGGTGCGCCTGAGCACCGCCCTCCTCACTCCGGTGGACGAGCTGCGCGGGCGTGCTGCGCGGCCTGGGCGTCGAAGGAGGTGCGCATGAGCGCCGCCCTCCTGACTCCGGTGGACGTGCTGCGCGGCCTGGGCGTCGAAGGAGGTCTCCCGACGTGAGCGTGAGCGACGCGCTCCTGACTCCGGTGGACGTGCTGCGCGCGGGGGTGCTGCGCGTCCTGGCGCCGTGGCTGTCGCCGCTCTACGCCGACCGGCGGCGCCGCGTGTGGTGGCTGGGCGTCTTCTCGGTCGTGAGCGCCTTCGTCGTCACGGGGCTGGTGCCGCTGTGGAGCCTCGCGCTGGGGCCGGTGCTGCTGGGCGTGCCCCACCTGGTGTCCGACGTGCGGTACCTCGTGGTGCGCCCCGGGCTGCACCTGCGCCACGCGCTCCTGGTGCTCGCGGGCGGCCCGCTGCTCGCCACCTCGTTCGGCGCGGGGCCGGTGGTGGGCCTCGCGAGCGTCGTGCCGGCCGTGCTGGTGGCGACGCCGCGCTCGTGGAAGCTCGTGCTCGCCCTCGGCGGCTGGGCTGCCCTCACCGCGGCGGCCTGGCTCGACCCCTGGGCCTTTCAGCTCGGCTTCCTGCACGCCCACAACCTCGTCGCGGTGCTGGTCTGGTGGCTGCTGTCGCCGCGCGCCGCGTCGATGGCGTGGATCCCCGCGCTCACCCTCGTGGGGGTCGCCGCCATCTTCGCCGGCGCGCTCGACCCGCTGCTCACCGTCGCGGGGGGCTGGAGCGCTCCCTGGACGGGCGCCAGCTTCACGGAGTTCGTCGAGACCATCACGCCCGCGCTGGAGCCGACCCTGGCCGCGCGGCTGGTGCTGTCGTTCTGCTTCCTGCAGTCGGTGCACTACGCGGTGTGGCTGCGGCTGGTGCCCGACGACGAGCGGCCGAGACCCGCGCCGCGGACCTTCCGCTCGACCTGGGCCGCCCTCGAGCACGACTTCGGCCGCGGACCGCTCCTCGCCTTCGTGGCCCTCGCGCTCGGCATCGCGGGCTGGGGCCTCGTCAACCTGCCCGGCGCGCGCCTGGGCTACCTGCACCTCGCCGCCTTCCACGGCTACCTCGAGCTCGCCGTGCTCGCGCGCTGGTTCGTCCATGGGCGACGGACGTGAGCGGTCTGCTGGAGTCCACCACCGGCGCGTGGCTGGTCGCCTACGTCTTCACGCAGGTCATCGAGGTGCCGCTCTACCTGCGCATCACCGGTGGACGGTGGGCGACCTCGCTGCTCGCGTCCACCCTCACCCACCCCGTCGTGTGGTTCGTCTTCCCCGCGGTGTGCCCGCTGTCCTGGGGCTACTGGGGCATGGTGGCCGCCGCCGAGGCCTTCGCGGTGCTCGGCGAGACCGCCTGGCTGCGCGTGAACGGGGTGACCGGAGCGCTCAAGTGGGCCTTCGTCGTCAACGCCGCCAGCGCGGTGGGAGGCCTCCTGCTCCGCGACACGTTCGGCGTGCCGTGAGACCTCACGCGCCCGAGAGACGGTAGTACCGCAACGGCTGCGCGACGTTCTTCACCGGCGTCTCGTCGAGGTCGCCCACCGAGAGCTTCGCGAGCGCCGCGTCCTTCGCGGCCTGCGCCGCCTCCCACGCTTCCTTCATCACCAGCGTCTCGCGGAAGCTGCCCAGCGACTGCAGCCGCGCCGTCTGGTTCATGCCGGTCGAGAAGCTCGTGTAGTTGCGGTTCGGACCGAACAACCCGCAGAAGCTCACCGCCAGGTTCACGCCGATGGCGACGCCCAGCCCCGGCACCTTGAGGACCTCCGACAGCCGGCTGATCTCAGGGTGCGCGCTCATGGTGTCGCGCGTGAAGGCCTGAATCTCGACGGCGGCCTTGATGGCGTTCACCGCGCGCGCGCTCGCCGCGTCCTTGAAGAACGGCGGGCCGAAGAGGCCGATGACGCAGTCGCCGACCATCTTGTCGAACACGCCGCCGTGGCGATGGAGAATGCGCACCGCCTCGGACGACCAGTCATCGACGAACTTGCCGATGCGCTCAGGCCGCTCGAGCACCTGCTCGCAGATGCGCGTGAAGCCGTTGATGTCGGCGAAGAGAATGCCCACCTCTTCCGCGCGCGGAGACAGGTACCGCCGCTCGTAGTTCGGGTCCTTGAGCAGCTCGTCGATGGCGCCCGACGAGAAGAACTGCGAGAGGTGAATGCGCTCGCGGTTGTAGTCGATGAGGCGCTGCGAGAGCGTCGAGGCGAGCAGGCGCAGCAGGTCCACGGTGTAGGCCGAGAAGCCCTCGCCGCCGCTCCAGACCATGATCTTCCCCAGCGTGTGCGACTCGCCCACCCCGCTGATGAGGACCGTCTCGACGGCCTTTCGCTCGCCCAGCACCTGGCCCAGGTGCTTGTCGTTCGGCGTCACCAGGTTCGAGCCGTACGAGCGGATCGCGTCGTCCAGCGTCTGGAAGCGGCGCCCATTCGAGGCGAACTCGAGCTGGCCGTACTTGTACATGCGGTAGTGCAGCGCGCCTGACTCCACTGCGTCGCGGTAGAGGAGCAGGAAGCCCGGCAGCTTCACCTTCTCGCACAGCGCCCGCACGGCGCCGTCCATGCCGACCTCGAAGACGCGGTTGGCGAGGTACGTGTTGATGGTGACGAGCAGCTGGTGCTTCTCGGCAGCGGTCTGGATGGACGCCAGCACCGTGTCGAGCTCTTCGGCCACCGTCTCGAGCGAGCGGGCCAGCCTGGCGGCGTCGGCGACCCGGTCGCCCTCGTACAGCACGCCCATGGAGCCCACCGGTACGCCCACCACGTCGAGCTGCTGGGCGACGAACGTGTGCCCCGACTCGAGCCGTCGCACGCCCCAGCGGTTACCGGTCAACAACGTCCCGGGGAAGACGCCGTCGAACTCTCCGTGCGAGAAGGTGGTCGAGACCAGCTCCTCGTCGAGCGTGGTGACGCACACCCCGCGCGCCCCGAGGAAGTGCATCAGCGGAGGGAACACCCGCTCGAACGTCTTCTCGAGGTTCTCGCGGTGCTTGAGCGATTCTTCGAGCAGGTCGTCGACGGTGCGGGTCAGCTCCCGAAGGAACTTCAGCTCTTCCAGCGTCAGGTCGTCCATCGGCACACACGGGAGGGTAGCACCGGGCTGGAGGCTGGCCGAGAACTTCGCTTGCGGCCGAAGGGAGGTAGACTGATCACCTATGCTGATCTCCCTCGCCGCCTCCCTCCTCCTCTCGACCTCCTCGGGGACGCGCCCCAACACCTACAGCGAGCGCTGGCTGTGCGACCTCTGGGCGGGGGCTCAATGCCACGCGACGAGCTGTCAGAAGGACGGCAAGGAGCGCTGCCAGGCCGTCTCCAAGCAGTGCCAGGAGACGAGCCGCAAGACCGAGGTGGACGCCGGCCGCGCCCAGAAGAAGGCCGCCTGCGCGCGCGCTCTCCTGTCACAGGCCTGCGGGGCTCCGAAGCCACCGGAGTGTGACGGGCTCCTCTGAGCTGCTCCCCGTTCGACTGAGGCGCCGCTGAACAGACGCACCGGGTCGGCCGTTCCAGCCGGCATGATCAGCCGCTGTCGAACCGCGTGCATCGCCCCACCCGACTCGTGTAGGAGCGCAGGCATGCGTCGCCTGACCCTCGCCGTGTCGCTGCTGGCCGCCCTCCCCGTCCTCGCCCAGGACAAGCCGAAGCTGTCGGTGGTGCCCTTCGCGCTGCTGTCGGCCGAGATCAACCCACGGGCGAGCGCCAAAGCCGTCGGCATGCTCTCGCAGGAGTTCAAGAGCGCCGAGAAGTTCGAGCTGGTCGAGAGCCGCAAGAAAGACGCCGACGCTGCCGCAGACGGCCTCGCCGAGGCGAAGAAGCTGGTCGACGAGGCGAAGGACCTGCGCGCCAGGAAGAAGTTCCGCAAGGCCGACGAGGCCCTCACGAAGGCCCTCGAGCTCTTCCGGAAGAACGCTGCCAGCCTCACCGACATCGCCGACGTCATCGACGCGTACGCGCTGCTCTCGGCGGTGCAGTACAACACCGGCCGCGACGAAGAGGGCCTCCAGAGCCTGTCCACGGCGCTGGGCCTGGCGCCCGAGCGCGACCTGCCGCTCGCTGCCACCTCGACCCTCTTCGCGCGCGTGGTGACGGACACCCGCAAGGCGGTCAAGGAGGCCACGAAGGGCCAGCTCGTCGTGGAGTCCACGCCCAGCAACGCGACGGTGCTCATCGACGGGCTCCCGCTGGGCTCGACGCCGCTGACCGTGAAGGACGTGCCGCCCGGCCTGCACTTCTGGCGGGCTGCGTTGCCCAACGGCGAGACGCAGGGAGGCGTCGTCGAGGTCGGGTCGGGCAAGCAGGCGAACGTGAAGGCGACCAGCGCCTCGAAGGACCCCGAGTCGCGACTGCTCGCGGTCGTCGCGCAGAACAAGATCGATCCCGACGCGCTGGGGGCCGCGAAGGAGTTCGCCGCCAGCACCCAGGCCGACCTGCTCATCTTCGGCGGGCTGTCGACGAAGGCCGGCAAGGGCCTGGTGCTCGACAGCTTCGTCTACGCCGTCGCGGCCAACGAGGTGCGCCGGCTGCCCCGCGCGTCCTTCGACGCCGAGCTGCTGAACGCCGGCATGGAGTTCTACAACCTGGCCGGTGAGGTCGCGAAGTCGGGCGCGCAGACGGGCGAGGCGGTGAAGGTGCCGGCCAGCGTGTCCTTCGACCTGGTCGGTCAGTCCGCCCGCATCGTCGAGGTGAAGTACGGCGTGGTCCCGGGCAAGGCGGCGGCCGCCGAGGCGCTCGACGGGCTCGACACGCCACCGGGCAAGGACGACGGGCCACGCAAGCCGCTGGGGCCCCGCGGGCCGCTCAAGAAGAAGTGACGTCTGGCGAGGTTGGCCGGTTCGCTCCGAGCCCGACGGGCCGGCTCCACCTGGGCAACCTGCGCAGCGCCCTGCTCGGGTGGCTCTCGGCCCGTGCGGTCGGCGGGCGCTTCCTGCTGCGCATCGAAGACCTCGACCCCGACCGCTCGAAGCAGGCGCACGTCGACGGCATCTTCGAGGACCTCGAGTTCCTCGGCCTCGACTGGGACGGGGAGGTGCTCTTCCAGTCGAAGCGCGCCGAGGTCTATCGCGCGGCGCTCGAGCAGCTCTCCCGCGCCGGCCGGGTGTACCCCTGCACCTGCTCGCGCGCCGAGGTCTTGCGCGCTGCCTCGGCGCCGCACGCTGGCGAGGAGGGGCCGCTCTACCCGGGGACCTGCCGCGACGGGGCGGAGCCGAAGGCAGGGCGCCGACCCAGCCTTCGTTTCCGGGTGGCGCCGGGCGTGGTGCGGCTCGTGGACGAGGTCTGCGGCCCGTATGAACAGGACGTGGAGCGCTCCGTGGGCGACTTCCTCGTGCAGCGGGCTGACGGCGTGGCCAGCTACCAGCTCGCGGTGGTGGTGGACGACGCGGCGAGCGGCGTCACCCGGGTGGTCCGGGGAGACGACCTGCTCTCCTCCACGCCGCGGCAACTGCAGCTGCTCGACGCGCTCGGCCTGCCGGCGCCCCGCTACGCGCACGTGCCGCTGCTGCTGCAGGAGGACGGCAAGCGGTTGGCGAAGCGTGACGGCGCGATGACGGCGCCGGGGTTGCGCGCGCGTGGCTTCACCGCGCAGCACATCATCGGGCTCCTGGCGAAGTGGAGCGGCCTCGGCGATGGCGGCCCCATCTCGGCGCGCGAGCTGGCGGCGGGCTTCCTGCTCGACAAGGTGCGCCGCGAGCCGACGGTGGTCCACGAGGCCGAGCTGCTCGCGCCTGGTCGATGAGGCCCACCGAGGCTGCGCGCCGTGGCCGGAGTGGCGCAGAATGAACGCTACGTGACCCCGCTCGTCGACCGCCTGTTCCAGAAGCTCGGCACCCTCGAGCTCGGGGGCTTCCTGCTGCTCTGCGTGGGCGTCGCGGCCTCGCCGGCGCTGGCGTACTTCGCCGTTCACTCCCTCGACGGCGCCGAGGCGCCCTCGCGCTGGTACGACGGGGGCGTCTACCTGTCCTGGGCGTTCCTCATCTACTTCTCGTGGGCGTGCCTGCCGTCGCGCGAGCTCCCGGCGAGGGCGCGGTTGCGGGCGTGGGTCCTCTTCTTCCTGCTCGAGCTCGCGTACCCGGCGGTGAGCTGGCTGCTCGAGGGCGGCACCCGGCTTCACGTCTTCGCCGACGTCACCAGCTACTTCTCGACGAACATCGCGCTCTCGGCTGGAGCGCTCCTCACCATCAGAGGCGCCAGTCTGTTGCGAGGCGGCGACTGGGGCATCCTGGTGCCGCTCGCCTTCGTGGCCTTCTTCATCGTGCTGCCCGGCCTGTCGGTCGAGTGGGACTGGTGGCAGGTCGTCGAGCTGCCACACGGTGACGGGCTCTCCCAGGGGCTGCGCGCGGCGGGGGTGCTCTCAGGCGCCGCAGGCGTCTTTCGCAACCTGCGTCGCTCGTCGCTGTTCAGGTGAGGATGCCAGTCGGTGGCGCGCGACTGACGAGCCCACCTGAGTTCGTGAACCACAGGCTGATGGAGCGGGTCTCTTTCGCTCTCTCTGGCGCCGGAACGCAGGCCGGGACCGCGCAGCCCGTCCATGCCTCGAGACAGGCAGCGTGGCGGTGCAGGAATACGCGCATCTTCGGGATCAAGCGTGCGCGCGTGAGTACAGTTCCAGCTCATGCTCACTCGCTCGCTCGTGGTGCTCGCTGTCGTGGGTGGTTTCTCGTGCGGACGGCCGATCGTGGGGAGCGGCGACGGGGGCTCAGCGGGCGGCTCCGCAGGCGGCTCGACGGCAGGCGGCTCCACGGCAGGCGGCTCTTCGGCAGGCGGCTCGACGGCAGGCGGTTCGACGGCAGGTGGGTCCGGAGGCGGAGGCTCCAGCGCGGGCGGCTCGACGGCAGGTGGGTCCGGAGGCGGAGGCTCCAGCGCGGGCGGCTCGGCCGCGGGTGGCGCTTCCGGGGGCGGGGCGGCGGGGTGTGGAAGCGACGGTGGGGTGTGCGGTGTGGGCCGCACCTGCTGCAACAACGCGTGCGTGAACACGGCGAACGACCCGACCAACTGCGGAGCCTGCGACGTGCGCTGCACGGGGGCGACTCCGTACTGCGACGGCGCCTGCACCTCGCCGCCCTGCTCCGTCGACGCGGGCGGGTGCGGAGTGGGGCAGTCGTGTTGTGGCCCGACGTGCTGTGGCACGGGCCAGCTGTGCTGCGAGCGTCAGGGTCCGGTCTCGGGGCAGCCCGTCTGCCACACGCCGACCGCACAGGAGCCGACCTGCCCTCAGGGTTGCGCACCGCTCTGCGCGAGCGACCGCACCATCAAGGCTGACCTCGCGCCGGTCGATGAGCGGGCGATTCTGCAGCAGGTCGCGGCGCTGCCGCTGTCGACGTGGCGCTACACGGCTGACCCGTCCTCAGTTCGGCACCTCGGCCCGATGGCGCAGGACTTCAAGGCGGCCTTCGGCCTGGGCGACACCGACAAGGGCTACCACTCCATCGACGCGCACGGCGTGTCGCTCGCCTCCATCAAGGCGCTCTTCCAGTTGGTGCAGGAGCAGGACGCGCGCCTGCGTCGCCTCGAAGGCGAGAACGCGGCGCTCAAGGCCACCTGCGGGCCGCGGTGACGGCTATCGGAGTGAGAAGGAGAGCGAGCCGCCGCGGGGCGTGGGCGTCACGAGGTCCTGCTGGCCCGACCGCGCGAACACCGCCATCACGGCCTGGTGATCCGAACGGCCGCCAGCCACGACGCGCGCGGTGAGCGGCTCGAGGTGCGTGGAGTAGACGATGTGGTCGAGCTGCGCCGACAGGTGGAGGGCCCCGACGTCCCAGCCCCACGTCTTCGCGTCGGGCGCGAACTCGGGCAGCACAGACCGCAGCTTGCGGCGCTCCAGCTCGCGCACTGCCTCTCCGCCGGTGCCCTCGTTGAAGTCTCCAGCGATGAGCGTCGGCAGCGATGGGTCCAGGGAGCCGAGGAAGTGCTCGACCTCGGCGCGGCGCGCGGGCCCGGTCGTGAGGTAGCCGCTCACCCAGCTCCCCGAGTCCGACACTGGCGGACGGAGATGGACGATGAGGGCCTGCACGGGGCCGAGCGGGGTCTGCGCCACGACGCGCATCGACGGGAACCAGCCCGCCGGGTTCTTCAGCACGTCCTTCACCTCGAAGGGGCTGCGCGACAGCACCGCGAGCCCGCCAGCGCCGGGCGCGTGCAGCCACGTCTGGTGCGGCCACTTCAGGGACAGCCGCTGGCTCGAGGCTGACTGCCACTGGGGCGTCGTCTCCTGCAGCAGCACCAACCCGGCGGTCGAGCTCTCGAGCACCCCGACCGTCGCGGCGTCGCCAGGGATGCCGAAGTTCACGTTGTACGTCAGCACCTCGAGCACCGGCTCACCGGCGGCCGGCGCCCGCGTGGCGCGCGTCGCGTGGGAGCAGCCGAGCGTGACCAGCAGGGGCAGAAGGAGCCTCACGAGACGCTCCGACGCCGCGGCCGCTCCCGGCGTTCCATCACTCCATGAGCCCGTGCGCCGAGACGCTGCTCCCCACGCACGCGAGGGTGCTGGTACGTTCGGTGAATGACGTTCACCAGCGCAGGCGTGGCCGCGCTGCTCGCGCAGGCGTGAGGATGCGACGCGAGCTCCTCATCATCGCGGGCGTGCTGGTGCCCTTCTTCGTGCTCCTCGCCGTGGGGCTGCTCGTCGACCGCGACCGGCCAGACGCTCTGGCGCCCGCAGCGGCTCCTCCCACGACTGACCCGGGCGCAGCTCCGGCTCCCGGGGCTCCGGCCACACCGCCGACGGCTCAGGCGCCGGCTGCGCGCGAACCCTCAGGGGCCCCAGCGCTTCCACGCGAGCTCGCCGCGCCCGTCACCGCCGTCACCCCCGAGGTGCTGCGCTGCTTCGAGGACCACCGCGCGCACCTCCACGCTCCCCAACACCTCGAGGTGCGCTTCACCCCGCTGCCCGACGGTGGCTTCGGCTCGGTCCAGGTGCCGACCCACGCGAACCCGTGGGTGTCGGCCTGCGTAGAAGACGTCTTCGACGAGGTGAGCTTCGTGCCGACTGGCGCCGAGACCTTCCAGCCCGCGCGTCACACGTTCGTCTTCGATCCCGCTGCGCGCTGACCTGGCGCATCCGGCGCGCTGCGTCGGGGGCACGCCTGTCCCTTGCCTTCCCTCCGGGCCGGTCTCCATCGACACGCTCCCGAAGTGATCGCGCTGGAGATCGGTGGCCGCAGCCGGATGAAAGCCCGGCCCGGGGTTGTCGCCACCCGCGCTGCCGCCTAGGTTCGGCGTCCACCACCCACAGGGAGAGGCCCATGCCACGCATCGCAAAGTCAGACGTGAACCGCGCACTCGACACCGTCGCGAAGACGCTCATCCGACTCGGCGGGGAAGACGGGAAGATCTCGCGCGCCGAGGTGAAGAACGCGCTCGCGACCGACCGCGTCGCCCGCCGCGAGGCGCCGCTGGTCGACATCTTCTTCAAGTTCGTCGATCACCGCGACTTCCGGAAGGGCGCTCAGGTGACCGCGAGCGACATCAAGCGCGCCGTCGAGTACGCCAAGACGAACATGGTCGCGAAGTACGATCTCGACAACAACGGGCTGTCGACTGACGAGATCAAGAAGATGTCGCTCACCGGCAAGCGCGCCGTCGAGCTCGCGAAGCTGCTGAAAGACCCCATCAACTACAACCCGTTCGCCCGCGGCGAGTAGCGTCTGATCGAGAAGTTCCTGAGGGAGGAGCGGCGCGTTCACCGCCGCGTTGACCGCCGCCTCCTCGACCCGGGCACCCTCGATGGCATCGACCCGTCCTGGCTGCCCGAAGCGGCCCAGACGTTCGAGCTCCCGTGCTTCTGGGTCGCCGATGAGCGCCTGCACGTCTTCGCGCTCGAGCCATCACGGGCCCGCCGCCGGCTCTTCTTCATTCACCCTCAAGCGCTGCCCGGCTACCGAGGCTGGCTGAAGGGGTGCGAGAAGGGGCCGAGGTACTTCGCGACCGCGACGTCTTCCACGCGCACCGTCGTCGCCTGGCCCGAGGGCACCCGGCCGAAGGGCCTGTGTCTCAAGCTGTCGCTGCCGGTGGTGTTCGCCGGGGAGCGCCGCGTCGTCACCGCCGAGCTCGCGCGTGAGGCGGTCGAGGCCACGCGACGCCTGCGTGGGCTGCGCTCCGGGCTTCGCATCGTGCCCGAGCCGCTGGGCGTGGTGCCGCGCGAGGTGGACCTGGGCGGCTACCTGGTGCGGACGCTGCCGCGCGTGCCGCTGACTCCCTGGTTCGCGCTGGCCCGTCCGGAGCGCCACCTGCGCCCCTTCTTGCGCGCGTGGTTGACGTCAGCCGTCGAGCACGGCTGGGTCGCCGACGTGCACGCGCAGAACCTCCTCGTGGGAGGCGGGCGGTACTGGGTCCGCGACATGGACAGCGTCTGGCTCGACGACCCCGAGCTCGAAGGCGCACGAACGAGCCTGCACACATACTTCCTCGGTGGCCCGGCGCGCCGACACCGGGCGCTGTTCTTCCGCGAGCTCGAGCGCATCGCCGGCCGCGCCGCGCGTTCACCCGAGCGCTTCGCGCAGTGGCTCGAGGACCAGCGGCACCTCCGGCGCAAGGCCCCGCGACCTCCTGCGCGGGTGCGTCAGTGGCTCAGCAGAGAGCAGAGCGGCGAAGGCCGAGCGAGGGACCCCCGGCGGTTCGCGAAGGTCAGCATGGAGGCGCTCCCGCGCCGGTTCCGCCCCGAGGAACGGCCCGTCTGGCGCCTGCCGTACTTCGTGGCGCCGCTCGACCGGGTGCGCGTGTACGGCTCCGGCAGACCTGCGGCCCTCTTCACGGCGCGCGGCGTGCGCGTCTTCTTCCACCCGTTCATGGCCGAGCACTACGCCCTCGACGTGCTCGAGTACGGGGCTGGCACCGAGGTCTTCTGGGCCACACCGACGTCGTCGCCCCGCTCGGTCGTCGTCTGGAACGACGAGCACCTGTTCGCCCTGAAGCTCTCGCTCGACGTCGAGCTGCTGGGCATCAACCGGCTCGTCGAGGACTCGAAGCTGCAGCGCGCGGTCGCGGTGTCAGCGGCGCTGCGCGACGTGCGCTTCCTGCGTGAACCGGTCGCCGTTCGGACCGAGGAGAAGGGGTACGGCTTCATCTACCGTGAGCTGCTCGACGACATGAACGAGCTGACGCCCGGGTTCGCGTGGAAGCGAGAGCCGCCCTGGCGCTCGCTCGTGAGCACGTTCTGCCAGCTCGCCTTCGGGCAGGGGCTCATTGGGGACCTGCACCGACAGAACGTGCTGCTGACCCGGACAGGCGACGTGGTGCTGCGCGACCTCGACGCCTTCAAGCGTGCGCCGGCGAAGGAGTACCAGCGCGCCTGGGTCGACGAGCTCCGCGCCGAGTGGATGTACGGGCGCACCCCGAAGCGCTGGGCCGAGGTCGATGCGATGCTGTTCGACGAGCTCACCCGCTGGCTGGGGGCCGACGTCGTCAACGCCGAGCGCGCGCACCTGAAGCGCCGGGGGTGGAAGTCCCTCGCCGACCCCAAAGACCCGTCACAGCCGCTCTACTCACTCGACGCGATGGTGCGAAGGAAGCGCCAGGCGTAGTCACGGCCGGCGAGCCGAGTGCTGCTTCGCGAGGTGCCTTGCGACCTCGAGCCACGCCGATGGAATGGCGTCGAAGTGCACGAGCTCGAGGTGGTCGACCGACCTCGCAGGCACGGCGAAGAGCAGCGGCGGGAGCGACTTGATCAGCTCATGCCGCAGCGTGAGCGAGACGCGCAGGCCGTCCTCCCACCAGAGGCGAATCGGGCCGTCGGGCCTCGCGTTGGCGAGGCGGAAGTCGAGCGGCAGCTTCCGGGCGCGCATCCACTCGAGCCAGGGCACCAGGTCGATGGTCTGCTGAAAGACGAGCACGGACCGGGTCTTCGGGTGTTGCGTGAGCAGCGCCTCGAGCGTCGACGGTCGAAGGGGAGCCGCATCCATTCGGGCCCGCAGTTCGAGCCGCTGGTGGGCCTTCACGAACTTCGTCGTCCACTCGGAGCCTGGATCAGCCGTGACGACCGTGACGGTCTCGGCGTGCGCCCGCAGTGACTCGGTGAGCGCGGGGAGTTGAGCAACCAACGCTCCGGCGATGTGCAGCGTGGCGGTCTTCACACGAGGCAGTCCGACGAGGGCAAAGGCCAGCAGGTCCTTTCCGCCAGCGCCCAGCTGCCAGTCGGAGCAATCCTTCGAGAGCGTCAGCGCGAACGGCGCGAGGTACCAATGCTGAAATGGCCCGCGCTCGATGTGCTGCTCCCCGTGGCTGCGCTTCAGCGTGAGCCGCTCGACGCCCGCGTTCTCGGCCAGCTTCCACAGCGCCGCGGTCTCGCGAAAGTCGACGCCGCCGGTGAGCTCGAGCGAGGAAGGACGGTGCTGGTCGAGGGCCGCCGTCAGTGCCGACGCATCGAAGACGACGCCGCGCGCTGGGCTCAGCACGACGTGACCGCCAGCGCTCGTCGCCTTCACCTTCGAGAGCAGCTTCGATGCCTCCGTCTTCACCTCGAAGCGTCTGCCGAGCGCACGGAGCGACGGCTCCCCCGTCAGCGCCTCGGGCCCCTTCAGCACGACGAGCTCGCACAGCGGGCGCTTCACCGCGCGCAGGTCCTTCACGAGTTGCTGGGTCTCGGCGACGTTCGAGAGCGAGACCTCGAGCATGCCGCCTCGCTGGAGTGACAGCGCCGGAAACGCCAGCGTCTCGAGCTGCTTCGACGTGTCGAACACCGGCATCGCGTCGGCCAGCAGCGCACCGCGGCCGTGCTGGCTCTTCACCTCGACGGACCTCACGCGCTGGCCGGTGGGCGTCGCGAGAAAGCCAAGCAGGCCCACGAGGTCGTCGAGCCTCGTCACCACCACGCGCTCGAGCGAGGTGAGCGCCGTGACCTTCTTCCAGGCGCTCTTCGTACCCTCGGCGAGGTTGCCGAGCATGAGCGTCTTCACGGCCAGCGGCTCGGTGCGGCGCGCGAGGTCCTTCACCCAGGTGGCGCCGACGTGCAGCGTCTCGAGGCGCTCGGCGTGACAGCCATCGAGCGGAATCACGTCGCTCTCGCGCAGCGTGCCCCACTCGAGCTCGTTTCCCCACGTACCGCTGCGAACGCCGTCGCGGTCGGCGAAGAGCGCCTTGACGGGAAAGCCCTTCTCCCACTCGAGCTTCCCTGAGCCAAAGCAGCGGTGCCGTGCAGAGCGCTGCAGCGCTTCGAGCCCGGCCGTCTCTCCCGCCATCATTCGCGCGATGAGCTCGCCCTGTGGCTCCCCCAGCTCCGAGAGGAAGTCGGCGTAGACCTGCAGGCGCGCGTCGTCGAAGTGCTTCACCACGTCGGCGAGCAGGCGTTCGCGCGCTTCGGTGCCCGACGACTTCGCGCGCTGCAGCGGTTCGAGCGCCTTCGCGAACGCGTCGACCCGTGCGTCGTCCTTCGGCTTCGGTGGCCGTGAGGCGGGTGCCGTGGAGACGATGTGCGTGATGGTGGCGAGCTCGTCGGGGCTGAGCTGGCCGCGGCGCGAGCCACGGTGGGCCTGCAGGAACGCGTCGACCTCTCTCCTCCACGTCAGCACCCGTGGGTCGGGCTGACGCAGCAGCAGCTCGACGACCGCGCGGATGAACAGCTCGGGGTTTCCGGTGGCGACGTCGAACGGCGGCGCGCCGATGAGGGTGATGAGATAGTCCGTGAGGCGTGGATCGGCCGGAGCACCATCGAGCGCTTCGACGTTGGCGCGGCTCTTCACGCTGTTGCCGCCAGCGACGACGTTGAGCAGCCGGACCGAGAACCCATCACGCTCGGGCTCGGGAGTGACTGCTTCGAGCGCGACGATCAGCTCGGCGAGGCGTGGCAGGGGAGCGCTTCTCCACCACGCGAGCGCGGCCGTCATCGCGTCACGAAGGGAGCGCCTGTTCAGCGCGTCGATGGCGAGGGTTGCAGACATGAAAGAAGACGAACACGCGCTACCCCGCGCACGGCGATCACACCTTCGGACTCGGCCAGAAGCCGCAGGCAGCCCAGTCCGAGTCACCCATCGAGAAGGTGCTGGTCCGGCGATAGCCGTGACTGATGACGGCGTTCGTGATCGCCTCGCGGGAATCGCTCACCCGGTCCTTGTGCCGGAACACCACGTAGAACCGCGTCTTCGCTCCCTGGTACGACTGCGCGAGGGGGAGCAGCTTCTCGAGCTCGACCGCGTCATCGACGAAGAGGTGGATGGCGTCGTGCTCGTCAGGTGCGTCTTTGGGCCGCGCAAAGAAGCGTGCCATCGACCTGTACTGCGCCGGAGCGTTGATGATGACGAGCCCGCCGTCGCGGGAGAACGTGACGTTCCCTGCGGGCTTCCGGGGTGCAGGGGCCTGCCTCTTCGAGGGGAGCGGCTTCGGGGTACGCCGCCTCGCGTTCGCCTTCAGCTTCGTCTTCGACCTGATGGGCATGTTCGCGACAGATACCACCATGGGTGTGGAGAAGAGAACTGCGCGACCTCGACGCCTTCAAGCGCGCGCCGGCGAAGGAGGACCGCCGAGCAGCGCCAGGCGTGAGCGCTCGCGGCGCAAGAAAAGTCGCGCGCGGCCGCGCAGCTGGCGCACGATGACGCCATGCTCCCGTTCGCGCTCGCCGCCGTCCTCGCCGCCAGCCCGGCTCCGCACCGCCTCAAGTGGGATCCCCGTGTCGATCTGCCGGTGACAGGCGTGCTCGGCGTGGGCTGGCTCGTGAGCGAGTTCGCGCTGAAGCCGCAGCTCGCGCCGAAGGCGTGCACCTGGTGCGGGACCAACGGCTTCGACACCGCCGTGCGCCGCGCCTTCAACCCGACGCTCGCGCCCAGCGCCTCGGGAATCCGGCCGGCCGCGACCGCCTCGGACATCCTGGGCTTCGTGGGCGTTCCGCTGCTCACCCTCGGGCTCGACGCGCTCGGCGCGAAAGACGCGCCCGACTTCCTCAAGACCTGGGCGGTGGATGTGCTCATCATCCTCGAGGCGACGCTGTCAGCGCAGGTGGTGAACCAGACGGTGAAGTTCCTGGTCGGTCGCGGGCGCCCGTACACCGTCGATGCGCCTGCCGAGCTGCTGGAGACCGCGCGCGACCCGCACGACCACAACCTCTCGTTCTTCTCGGGGCACACCACGTTCACCATCGGGCTGGCGGTGTCTGCGGGTACGGTGGGGCTGCTGCGGGGCTACAAGCTGGCGTGGCTCACCTGGGCGGTGGCGGTGCCCGCGGCGCTCACCACGGCGACGCTGCGCCTGGCCGCCGACAAGCACTGGATGACGGACATCCTCGTGGGGTCGCTGGTCGGGAGCGCGTTCGCGGTCGCCCTGCCCGTCCTCTTCCATGGGCGCGAGGGCGACCCGCTGTCCCTGCGTGTCAGTCCGACGCCGAACGGCGTGACCGTGGCCGGCACGTTCGACTGACCCCGCGCGCCGGTGGGCCCCACGAGCGTCCTCGACGCCGCAGCCCGCCGACGACGTGCGCAGAGGTGGACCGTCGCAGGCGGTTCGCTACAGTCGGAGTTCCCTGCGATGCGGCACCACATCGAGCAGCTCGGGCCAAAGCACCTCGAGGCGCTCAAGCAGCTCCTCGCGAAGGACCCGACCCACAACCTCTATCTGCTCGGCGTGCTCGAAGAGTTCGGCATCGTCTGCGACCCGACGCGCGCGCCCTTCGCCTTCCACGGGCGCTTCACGGGCGAGAGCGAGCTGACGGCAGCCATCTTCGTCGGCGGGTCAGGCGGGCTCGTCATTCCCTCGGCGGGGCCGCTCAACGCCATCACCGACCTCGCCCGGGCGCTCTCGGCCACCGTGCAGCTCAAGTCCTGCATCGGCGAGAAGATGCTGGTGGACGTGCTGGTGCAGCACCTGAACGGTCAGGTGAAGTTCTCGAAGCTGCAGCGGCTCTACTCCGTGTCGGCCGACGACCTGGGCCCGTTCACCAACCCGCTGCTGCGGGTCGCCACCGAGGCCGACGTGCCGCGCCTGGTACCGCTGGCCGCCGCGTGCGTGAAGGAGCTGCACGAGCGCGACCCGCTGGCCGACGACGCCGAGGGCTTCGCGGTGCGGGTGAAGCAGCGGGTGATGACGAAGCGCACCTACGTGCTCGAGGAGAACGGGCAGCTCGTCTTCAAGCTCGACATCGGCAGTCGCTCGCAGTTCGGCGCCGAGCTCGAGGGCGTCTTCACCGACCCGGGGTTCAGGGGGAAGGGCCTGGCCACGCTCTGCCTCGGGCAGATCTCCCGCTTCCTCCTCTCGTCGCTGCCGCGCCTCACCCTTCGCGTCGATGACTCGAACTCGGCGTTCGCGGGCATCGCGCGCAAGGTGGGCTACGTGGGCGGGCGTGGGCAGCGCTTCGTCTGGGGAGACTGACGAGCGCAACCCCTCACCGGCTGTTGTGGGAGTGAGCGTCGGCGAGCGTCCACCCTCGAGAGGGTCGCCGGCTGGCCGGCTCTTCACTCCGGGTCAACGAGCTGCGCCGGGTCGAGCAGCGCGCGGCTCGGGGCGTTGAGCTGCCAGCGACCGCGCCAGCCGACGAGCCACCGGGGGCACGCGCGCAGCTGCTCGCGCACGGTGCGTTGGGCCGCCTCGCTGGCGAACGCCTCGCTGGCCGAACCATGGCGCGCGCCGCCCCGGGTCGCGTCGAGCAGCATCTGCCCGTAGCTGTCGACGAGCGCCTGGCTCCCCGGCAGCACCGGAGGCCACCGGTCGGCCATCACCAGCTCGTGTGGCTCGAAGGCACAGACCGGCCCGGGCCCGAGGCGGCGCACGAGCTCCACCCGCTTCGCCTGCGCCTCGTCGGCGTCACGGCGCCGGTCCAACACCCAGAGGAGACCGGGGACGCCCGCGAGCGCTGCCACCACCACTCCGAGCGCCCCCTGCGCGCGCCACCGCGGGAGCCCCTTCGACGCCTCACCGACGCCGACCCCGCACAGCATCGCGAGCGGGAACGCCAGGTGGGCGTCGTACTGGTTCCAGAAGGCCGCCGTGCCGAGGAAGGCGACCACGAGCAGCGCCGTCACCGCCGCGCACAGCCGCGTGAAGGGATCGCTCCGTCGCCGCCACAGCGCCCAGCTGGTCGCGACGAGCAGCGCCACGGGGAGGACGGAGCGCTCGACGAACATCTCCGACAGCCGCGCAGCGAACCCCACGTCACCGTCCGCGGGCCGCGCGAGGTGGAACCACACCACCTGCGACAGGAAGTCAGGCACCAGCACCGCGAGGGGGCCCATCACGACGCCGGCGACGACGACGGCCACGACGACTCCCGGCAAGGCCCGGCGGCCGCGCGCGATGAGCCAGGCCGCGAGCCACAGCACGGCCCACGACTTCACCAGCAGCCCGACCCCGAGCCACAGGCCGGCCGTGAGGGGGCGCGGAGGGTCGGCCGCGAGCTTCCAGGCGGCGAGCAGACAGGCCCCCGTCAGGAAGGGCTCGAGGTGCACGCCGCGGTCGGCGGCCACCACCTCGGGCCACACCGCCAGCAGCCCCGCCGCGACGCAGGCGCCGAGGAAACCGGCGTGCCGACGCACGAGGAGCGCCGCGAGGAACACGTCGAGCGCGGCGACGAGCGAAGTGCCCCACCGCGCCAGCTCGAGCGCCCGGGACGGTGTGACGTCCCACACGGTCGCGAACGAGAGGAGCGCGGGCACCGCGGGCGGGTGTACGAAGACGAAGTCACGCCACGGCAGCGCGCCCTGCCACAGGAGCGCGGACGCCGAGAGGTAGACGCCCTCGTCGTAGTCCACCGCCCAGCCCAGCACCCCGGTGCGGCGGAGCCAGGGCGACACCCGCGCGACCCACGCGGCGAGGCTGAGCAGCGCGAGCAGGGCCACCTCGAGCCGTCTGGCCATTCGCTCGTCCGTCACGCCGTGCGCTCAAGCACGCGGCGGGAGACCTGTCACCAGCCGAGAGGGGCGGCGCTCGCCGTCGTTGAAGTCGAACGGCGTCCTGCTGAAGTCCCACCCCGACGGCGCTCCAGGCCTTCTTCATGATGATGACCCGCTCCCATCGACCGTCGAACTTCGCGCCCGGCGACCCGGGAGTTCATCCTGGCGTCACCTTCGCCGCGCCCACCGCTCCGGACCCGGGCCTCTCGAGCCGCCAACCCGGCGACCTCGCGAACGACTCCCGATGACGCGCCCTGAGTGGGAGAGACAGGAGCTGGCTCGCGAGGCCTTCGAGCGCCGCCGCCAACGCCGCACGTGGCTCATCGCCTTCGGCATCGTGCCCGTGCTCGTCATCGCGGGGCTGGTGGCCTCAGGCTTCCTGCGCCTCGACCGCTACGCGCGCCTCAACGAGGGCAAGCCGCTGCTCGAGGCCATCGCCGCGCAGCAGGTGGCCCACCGGGAGCGCACGGGACGCTGGGCGACGCGCTTCTCGGAGCTCGAGCCCGCCGAGGCCCGCTTCTTCACCTGCTTCCTGTCGCAGGAGGAGCGCAGGCTTCCGACGGCGACGGATGCGATCGCCGTCGAGGCCCGCGAGCTGCCACGGCTCATCGACGAGCTGGAGCTCGGCGTCACGTGCGAGGGGAACCGCTGCGACTACCTCGCGGCCTGCGCGGCGAGGTGGGAGTGGAACGGCCTCATGACGGTCCTCTTCGTCACCTCGAGGGGGCTGCCGGACTCGAGCCGGCGGCCTCATGTCGTCTTCAGTCCCGGCGTCGTCCCCTGAAGCCAGCCGGGCCAGCGATTCCGGCTCGACGGGCTCCAGTCAGCCCGGGTCGGCCCTGTGCCGTACCTGGAGCGTGATTCGCCTCGTCTTCGCGTCGAAGTTCAGCGCGGCACCAGCGCGCACCGCCCCGACCAGCACCTCGCCCCGAGCGGCGTCGTGGGCGCGGGACAGGGACCGCATGAGGGCGCGGCGCCCGTGGTTCCCTGCGACAGCCCGAAGGGAGCCCCCTTGCCCTCGGACGTGCGGCGCACGGGAGGCGGTCGCACCTGCTCCACCGGCACCGCGCGCGGCGACGGACAACACCCGCACGGCGACGACCAGCACGCGCTGCCCGGCGGAGGGTTCAGGTCGACCCCGCAGTCGGCGTCGGCGCGGCACTGGGCAGGCGGCGGCACCGGCACGAGGTTGGTGGGCTCGGCGACGCAGCGGTTCGCGCGACACACCGGGCGGATCGGCGCGGGCACCACCTGCGCGCAGGCGATGCCTTCGCAGGCTGGCCGGCGGCAGCGCACCGCCGCGCACTGCTGCTGCTGGAGCTCGGCCCGCCGGCGCGTCACCGCGGTCGGCGGCACGGGACAACAGGCGCCACAGCACCCGGCGAACGTCGTCGAGATGCAGTCACCGTCCGCCGCGCAGAAGTCCGGGTCCGCGTTGCGCGCTGGGGGCCTCGCGACGCAACGCCCCGCTTCACACACGGCGACCAGCTCTTGCTGGGGGGCCGGCGCGCAGGGCGTGGAGCAGACCGGCGCCGCGCAATCGACGATGGCACAGCGGCGCTGCTGGCGCTCGAGCTCGCTCCTCAGCCACGCGCTGGGCGGCGCCGGGCAGCAATCGCCACAGCACCCCTGGAAGTCCGACATCACGCAGTCACCATCGACGCGGCAGCCGGGCGGGCGTGGTGAGGGCAGGTCGGCGAAGGCCAGCGTCGCTCCGAGGAGCGTCAGCAGCGCGCAGCGAGTCATGCTGTCCCCTTCGACGCCAGGAAGAACGGCCGCGGTTCCTTCACCAACCGACGCAGCACCGCGCGCCCCAGGGCGAGCTGCGCCTTGAGCCCGAGGCCCCGCGAGCGCAGCGCCACCACCAGCGCGAGCGCGAAGCTGACGCCGAAGTTGATGCTCGCCACCAGAGGCACCGCCAGCAACGCCCAGCCGAAGCCCGCCACCGTCGGCAGCGCCGCGCCGTGGAACATGCCCGCGTACGTCACCTGCCCCATCACGAAGGTGACGTGCCGCACGTCCATCGGCAGGCCCACGAGGCGGAAGCCGAGCGGCATGAAGCCCAGCAGCAGGCCGAAGCCCGCGTTCCCGCCGAAGGCGGCCACCTGCGTCATCACCTTCGCGGCGAGGGCGCGCGCCTTCTCCCGCCCCACCAGCCGCCGCAGCCACCGGTTCGACGCGAGCGCGCCCGACAGCTCGTTCACCACGAACCAGTTCTCGACGGCGCCGGAGAGAATGCTGGCGAGCCACAGGCAGACGCCCGTCGCGACGGCGAACACCAGCGTGCCGCTGGCGAAGGGGTGGTGCACGCTCACCACCTTCTCGGCCGTCTCGGCGTCGAGCACGTGTCGCCCCACCGTCACCTGCGCGATGACGTCGATGAAGACCGCGACGGGGATGACGGTGCCGACGTTTCCCACGAGGGCGGCGAGCTGCGTGCGGCTGGCGCTGGCCACCAGGTCCACCAACGGCTCGAGGGTGGTGTCGGTCGAGTCGGTGCGCTCCTCGATGCCGCGGGCCAGCGTCGCCGCCGTCATCGAGGGCTGCTTCGTCGCGAGCGAGAAGTGGGCGAACTGCATCGCCACGAAGCCCCACGCGTAGTTGAGGCCCACCGCGATGGAGTCGAGCAGCAGCGGCAGCTTCGCCCACGAGATGAAGAACTTGAGCAGCACCATCAGCGCGGTCAGCGCCCCGCCACCGGCCGCGGAGTCGAACATCGCGTGCTGCTCGGCGCGGCTCGCCGTCAGGTAGTGCTCGCCCGAGCTGCTGGTGCGCTCGGCGATTCGGCGAGCCAGCAACGTCGTGGTCGAGCGCCACAACGCGCCCAGGCTCTTCTGCTCGACGAGGCCCACCACCAGCTCGCGCTCGAGGTGCGTCCACGCGACGTCCCGGCGCGCCTCGTCATCGCTCAGCGCCGCGGCCAGCCGCCCGAGCCGCCGCAGGAGGGCGCGCGCCCGCTCGAGGTCGAAGACGAGGTCGAGGCTGATGCCGGTGGTGTCGAGGCCGTCACGCACGAGGCGGAGCACCTCGCGACAGTCGGCGAGGCACCCATCGACGGCGGCCCACGCGCTCTGGTCCTTCAAGAAGCCGAGGACGAGCGCAGCCAGGCGCGAGAAGGGCGACTCGGACGGTGAGACCCCAGAGGCCTGGAGGAACGAGGGGTGCAGGCCGATGGCCGCCACCTGGGTCGCGAGGCTGAGCGCCGCCTCACGCGCCCCCCGCTGCATCATCGCGTCGACCGCCGCCGCGTCGAGGCCCAGCGAGAGCTCGAGGCGCCTGCGCACCGGCTGGGCGAGGTCGAGGAACCACCGCACCACGGCGCGGCGCGTGAAGAGCCGCTCGAGCAGCCGCGCGAGGTCGTTCCCCACCGGCGGAGCGGGCAGCACGTTGTCGGCCACGCGGCTGGCTGCCTCACGGAGGATGCCGGGCTGGCGCGGCAGGCCGACGACGCAGAGGAGGCGGGTGGCCGACAGCCGCGCGGTCAACTGCCCCACGACCCGCTGGACGCCCTCGCGCGTGCGCGGCACCTCGTCGAACACCTCGAGCAGGACCCGCAGCCTGGCGTCGCGCTCGCTCTCGTTCGGCCGCCGGCTGGGCACCGCGCCGCGCTCGAAGACCCACCCCACCACGTCCTCGAGCCACTCGATGTGCGCGTCCTGGTCGTCCTGCGGCTGCGTGGACAGGAGCGTGTGCAGGCGCCCCAGCACCGGCTCCCGCACGTCGCTCGCGCCGAAGCGCGTGACGAAGGTGCTCCTGTCGAGGAGGTCGACCTCTTCCATCAGGAGCCGACTGTCTTACGGCAGGACGATGAACTCAACCCGGCGGTTCGCTTCTCGACCCGCGGGCGTGTCGTTGGTGTCGGTGGGTTGCTCTCCGCCCGCGCCACGCGCCTCGAGCCGTGCAGCGCTGACGCCGCGCAGCACGAGCGCCGCCTTCACCGAGTCCGCCTGCGCCTGCGAGCGCTTGAGGTTGGCCTCAGGCTTGCCGAGACCGTCGGTGTGCGCCTCGATGCGAAGCCGGGCGAGCTCGGGGTGCGCCACCAGCACGGCGGCGAGGTTGTCGAGCAGCGCGTGGGAGCGTGGCTGCACCCCGTTGGCGGCGTCGAAGGCGAGCTTCTCTTTCGTGGTGAGGCGCTCGGCGCTGATGACGACGAGCTGCTTCTTCTCCACCGGGCAGCCGAGGTTGAGGTGCGTGCCGGACTCCTGCGGGCAGTTGTCCTCGCGGTCGCTCAACCCGTCGGCGTCGGAGTCAGGCCAGGGACAGCCCTTGTTCTCGACGGCGCCGGACCCCTTCGGACAGGCGTCGAGCCGGTCCACCACCCCGTCACCGTCGGAGTCCACGTCGGGGCACCCCTGGTTGTCGAGCAGACCCGCGAGGGTGGGGCACGCGTCCTTCCGGTCGATGAGGCCGTCACCGTCGCCGTCGAGGTCGGGGCAGCCGCCGTTCTCGACGGGCCCGCGCTCGTTGACGCACCGGTCGGCCTCGTCGAGCACGCCGTCACCGTCGTTGTCGGGGTCGGGCTTGCCGTCTCCGTCCTGGAAGCCGTCGACGTCTTCGGGCTCGAGCGGCGCCTCGTCGCGCACGTTGGGCACGCGGTCGGCGTCTTTGTCGAGGTCGGGGCAGTCGGCCAGCTCGTAGGGCAGGCCCTCGACGCACGCCGGGCGGGTGGGCTTCGCGTTCGAGAAGGCGGCGCCCAGGTACGCGCGGGCCTGCGGCGTCGCGGGCTCGCCCCACAGGCCCGGCCCCGCGGCGGCGAAGAGCTCGACGTCGGCCACCACCCAGCGCACGCCGAGCAGCGCCTCGACGCCCACGCGGTTGCCGGTGAGGGGCATGAAGACGCGCACCGTGCCCTCGCCGCGCGGGCCCGCCAGCGCCACCGACGTCACCATGGCGGCGAGCGACACCTGAGAGCCGACGAGGTCGAGCGGCTCACCGGTGCGCCCGGAGTAGTCCACGAGCGGCCGCAGCACGCCGGCCAGCTCGAGGCCGACCTGCACCTCACGGTACACGTGGCCAGCGGTGATGCGCGGCGCGAAGCCGAGGCCGCCGTTGCCGAGCGCGCTGCCCGTGCCGACGGGAACGCCGACGCCGAGCCCCGCCGAGAGCAGCACCGGGCGCGAGGGGTCCGTCCAGATGGGGATGCGCACGTGCACCCACGGGTTGCCGAGCCCCGCCGACGCGACCGGCACCTCGTCGGAGCCGCGCTGGTACAGCGTGGCGGGGATGACGGCTGACAGCTCGAGCCACTCGAAGACGCCGAGGGCGCCGAAGACCTGCAGGCCGAAGCGGTCGGAGACGAGCGAGCGTGGAGACGACAGGCTCGCCGAGCGCATGGCGCCGTAGCCGAAGGTGAAGGCTGCTCCGGCGCGGAACTGCCCCGCGCGCAGCGTCTGTCCGTTGCCCGTCCAGAGCGAGCCGCGACCGCCCGACTCGAGCCAGACCTGCTCGATGTCCGACGCGGGGACCTGTGCGTGAGCGGTCGAAGCGAGCACGACGAGGGCGCAAACCACCACGAGGCCGCGCACCTGAAGCAGCTGCGACAGAGGTGGCGCTCGCATGGGACGCATGGGCACGGGGGAAAGCACAACCGTTCACCGCACTCCAGCGTCGAGCAGCGCGTCGAGGCGCTGCGACACGTCGTCCACCAGCGGCTCATGGGCGTCGTGGTAGGCCTTGTCGAGGGCCTCGATGCGGCGGCGGCAGTCGTCGAGGGCCTTCACCACGGCCGGCGTCGCGCCTCCGTCCCGGGCGAGCAGCTCGGCCAGCGACGCGCAGGCGCGCGTCTGGGCCTTGAGGTCGGCGGGCAGGTCGCGGTCGTCTGCGTGCAACCGGGCGAGCGGCTGGCGGACCCGCACGCGGGCGTTGGTGATGGCGACCTCGAGGGCGCGCGCCTCGGTCGAGCGGGCGCTGTCCTTCGGCACCTTCGCCAGCAGCGCGAGCACGTCATCGAAGGCCTTCGAGTCGGGGCGCTCTCCACGCTCGACGAGGGCGACGTGGCGGGCCCTCGCGTCTTCGTAGAGGCGCCTGCCCTCGTCACGGCAGGCGGCGAGCAGCAGCACGACGACGACGGTGGTGAGGCGCCACCTCATCGCCGGCGGAGGCGCAGGGCGACGAAGCCGAGCAGCAGCCAGTACCCGGCGCCGGCAGACTGGCACTGGCACCCGACCGGCCCGGTGCCTCCGACGCCTGCGTCGAAGGGCTGAAAGACGCTGCCATCGAAGCTGGCGAAGGGGTCTCCACCGGCGCTCCCGCCCGCGGTGCCGCCGCCCGCATTCCCGCCCCCGGTGCTCCCGCCGTCGAGCCCTCCATCAGCGCCACCGGCGTCGGCGCGACCGGCGTCTGCGCCAGCGTCAGCACCGCCCGCATCGGGAACGAGGGGCAGCGGCGTCCACCCTCCCGGCACCGGGTAGCCGCGCAGGACGGCCGGAGCGATGGGCGTCGTCCTCGCGCAGCCGGTGCTGAAGCCGGGGAGGTCGGGCGCGCCGGCGTCGGCCCACGCCATCCACAAGAGCGACGCCATCACGGTGAGGGAATCGGCCCAGCGGCGCGCGGTGAGGTCGCGTGACTGGGTGAAGAGCACCTGCCGCTGGTACCCTCCGCCGCCCGCGTCGAGGCCGCCCGCCGCCACGTCTGCCGTGATGAGCGACGCCACCAGCGGGTTCCCGACGAGCACGATGTCGAAGGTGGCGTAGCGCGGGTCGATGCGCCCGGGTGTGCCGTAGAGCATGCGCGCCTGGTCGCGAATGGCGTTGATGTTGGCGGTGACGTTCAACATGTCGGACTCCCAGCGCGCGTGGAGCCCGTCGTTGGGGTCGAAGTTCTTCGTGTTGTGCAGCACCGAGAACGAGTCGGTGACGTAGTGCGACATGTAGAAGGCGCGGTCGAGGATCTGGTTCACGTCGCGCGCGCGGAAGGCGGCGACGAGGCCGGCGTACTGCTCCTCCACTCGCCAGGGCACGGTGCCGTTGCGGGTCGCGTTCTGCCGCAACTGGTCGAGGGCGGCCTGCCAGTCTCGCGGGTAGCTGGCCGGCGGGTTGACCCAGTCGATCTCCAGGTAGTGCCGTGGCGCTTCGGTCTGGTCGGTCAGGCGGTCGCGGTCAGGGTCGCACGACCGGTCCTGCAGCGCGGCGGTCTGACGCGACGCGAACCAGGTCGTCAGACAGTGGTTGGCCGGGAGCGGCTCGTGCATCATCGACGACAGCCGTCGGTGCCCGTCGAAGCCCCAGGCGAGGCAGAGGTCGGGGGCGAGGGTCAGGAGCAGCAACCAACGGAACACCGGGCCTTCTTGGCGTGAATCGTCCAGTGGATGCAACTGGCGAGGCGCTCTCGAGGGACAGTTCCGGCCCGGCGTCACCGCAACAGTTGTTGCACCCTGCGCTGACGGCCATCAGGCGGGGAAAGCACGCCCTTTCGGTGACTGCGCGGGGCGCTAACCTGACGGCGTGACGAAGCGGCTGGCGCCTGCAGCACGTTGGGCCACGGTGGGCGCCAGTCTGGTGGTGGGGCTGGTCGGGTTCCGGTTCCTCCACCCGCTGAGCCCCAGCACCGCTGGAGGCGCGCTCCTCTTTCCCAGCGTGGTGGCCGGCCTGCTGATCTCCACGCGACTCACCGTGCTGGTGGGGCTCGTGGCCTGCGCGCTGCTGAACGCGACCCTCTTCCTGGCCTTCGGCGAGGTCTACTCCCTCCAGGCCCTGGTGACGGGCGTCACGCTGGTGGTCGGGGTCGGCGTGCTGGTGGCCCGCTCGCGTGAGCTGCAGAACCGCATTCGCGACGCCGAGCACGAGCGTGCGCTGGCCGACGCGCGCGCACGGCTGTCCACCGCCGAGCGCCTCGTCTCGCTGGGGACCCTGGCGGCCGGCATCGCGCATGAGGTGAACAACCCCCTCGCCTTCATCCTCGCCAACCTGCGCTTCGCCCGCGACGCCATCAGCGACGGGCGTCTCGAGCGCGAGCGTGACGAGGTGCTCAAGGCGCTCTCGGAGTGCGAGCTCGGCGCCCAGCGCATGCAGGCCATCGTCGCCGACATGAAGCGGCTCGCCCGCGACGGAGACACGGACGCCGTCGAGTCCGAGCCGCAGACCGTGGTGCAGAGCGCGCTGACGCTGCTGCGAACCCAGACGCGCCTGGTGCGCATCGAGACGGACTTCCAGCGCGCGCCCCTCGTCGCAGCGAGCGAGGCCCGCCTGGGCCAGGTGGTGCTCAACCTCGTCATCAACGCCGTGCAGGCCTTCGCGAAGCCCGACGCGAGCTCCCGCGTCATCATCCGGGTGCGGACGGATGATCGCGGCTGGGCGGTCATCGAGGTCGAAGACAACGGCTCGGGTATGACGGCGGAGGTGCAGCGCCGCCTCTTCGACCCCTTCTTCACCACCAAGGCGCCGGGCGTCGGCACGGGGCTGGGCCTTCCGCTCTGCCAGGCCTTCGTGCACGCGCTCGGCGGCCACATCACCTTCGAGAGCAGCGTGGGGCGAGGCACGACCTTCCGCGTCTCCCTTCCGCCAGCGGGCCAGGGACTGGCGTTGGCCCCTGAGCCGGTCTCGGTCACGCGGCTGAGCCCGCTGAAGACGAAGTGACACGGGCCTTGAGTCCTCCCGGCCCGAGCGCTACCAGCGGCGCATGGTGCTGGGGCTCATCGTCGCGTGCATCGCGGGCTCGGTGACGCTGGCGCTGGCGCGTCCGTCGCTCGCTCGGCCGGTGTTCCGTGTGCTGGCCGTCACCTCGTGCGTCGGCTGGGCGGTTGGCCTGGTGCTCGGCCTGCGCTGGGCGCCGCCCGACGAGTACATGGGCGAGGTGCAGCGCATCATGTACGTGCACGTTCCGCTCCTGTGGACCTGCATGCTGGCGCTCGGGCTCAACTTCGGCGCATCGCTCTGGTGGCTGTTCCTCGGGCACCGGACCGCCGACGAGCTCGCTGGAGCGGTGGCCGAGCCAGGCGTCGCGTTCGGCGCGCTGGGCCTCCTGACCGGCGCCATCTGGGGCAAAGCGACGTGGGGGGTCTGGTGGTCGTGGGACCCGCGGATGATCTCGGCGACCGCGATGGTGGGGCTCTACGCGGCGTACCTGCTCGTCCGTGCCGCGCTCGGTGAACGCGCACGCTTCCCCGCGGCGGTGATGGCGACGAGCGTCTCCATCGTGCTGCCCGTCGTCTGGTTCTCGGTGCGCTGGTGGAGCTCGCTGCACCAACTGCAGTCCAACGCCTCGACGATGGACCCGCAGATGCGCCTGGTGTTGCTCGCCAACGTGGGCGCGATGTTCGGCGTCTTCACCTGTCTGGTGTGGGCTCGGCTCACACAACGCCTGACGACTGAGCCTGGTTGAACGACGGCCCGCCACGCGATGGTGGATACTGACGAGCATGCGTCGGTTGTGCGTACTGGTCGCTGCGTTGGTCTGCGGGTGCGGCTCGAGGCCTCCCGAGGGTGCGGCGCTCTTCGTGCGGGTCGAGCGGGGCGCGGCAACCTCGAGCTGCGTGCAGGTCATCATCACCACCAACGGCAGCTCCACCGACGTCGGGGCGAGGCCCTTCAACGCGGCGGGCTCGATCGCCGTCGGCATCCTCAAGGACTCGCCAGACCCCGAGGTCGAGGTGACCGCCATCGGCGGCCAGGGCGCGGCCTGCACACCGACGAGCCCTCCCGAGCGTGCCTCGAAGCGGTTCCGCTTTCCCGGCTCGGGGACGACGCCCGAGGTGCTGACGCTCGAGGCCGCCACAGGCGACGGAGGCGTGCTCCTGGACGCGGGCCAGACGTCAGACGGTGGGCTCGATGGAGGCCTGGCCGACGCGGGAGGTTCTTCGGACGGCGGTCTTCCGGACGCAGGCGGTGACGGCGGCGTGGACGCGGACAACGATGGGTCGCCAGCCGGCCTCGACTGTGACGACAACGACCCCCGCCGCTTTCCCGGAAACCCGGAGCGCTGCGCGGGCGGCGTCGATGAAGACTGCAACATGCAGGTGGACTGCCAGCAGCAGCCGACGTGCGCGAACCAGCGGTGCGGGGTGGGCGACGCCGGCCTTGCCACCTGCGTCGCGACGAGCTGCGTCGAGCAGGCCTGCGGGAATGGCCTCGATGACGACCTCGACTCGCTCGTCGATTGCCAGGACCCGGACTGCGCGAACCAGCCCTGCGCTGGCATGGGCCGGTGCACTGGCACCGTCTGCCAGCAGCCCGTGGAGACGGCGTGCGCCGATGCGCAGGACAACGACGGCGACGGCGACGCAGACTGCCTCGACCCCGACTGCTCGAACCAGGCGTGCAGCGACGGGCTCTCGTGCTCGCTCGGAGACACCTGCGTCGGCGCCACCTGCACCCCCAACCAGTCGGTTCAGTGCATCGCGCCTCCGCACCCGGTGTGTTTCCAGCCCATGGGCGCCTGCACCGAGCCTGACGCCGGCTGCGCGTACACGGTGATGCTCAACCAGATGTGTGACGACGGAGTGCGCTGCACCACGGGCGACACGTGCGGTGCCGATGGCGGATGCCGGGGCGCCTCGGTCAACTGCTCGCAGAGCACCAACCGCTGCCGCGCGCTGAGCGGGACCTGCGTCGAGGCCGACGGAGGCTGCTCGTTCCCCGCCGTCGCCGATGACACGGCCTGCGACGACGGGAACCCCTGCACCGTGCTGGACACCTGCCAGGCTGGCGCGTGCACCTCGGGCGCGCCCATCAATTGCCAGGTCACGGCCTGCCAGTACCTCGGGAGCGCGTGCCTGTCGGACGGAGGCTGCGACGTGCGCAACCACGACGCGGGCGTGGTGTGTGACGGAGGGCTCTGCAACGGCCAGGGCGGCTGCAGCGGCCGCTTCCCCTACCCGCCGTCGAACTTCACCGAAGCGGACGTGCCACGAGACGCCGGACCGGCCCTCGTCATCACCTGTGCGACGACGTTCACCGTCTCCTCGCTGGGGGCCCTGTCGGTCGCCTCGACGTGCGGGGTGCCGACGCCCCCGTCGCGGGTCATCACCCAGCCCGGCAACGCGCCCGACCTCGTCCTCATTCACGCGCCGTCGCTGACCATCGCCGACGCGGGCGCCCTCGTCATCGCCGGCAGCCCGAACCACGCGGTGGCGTTCGCGGTGACGGGCAACGCGCTCATCGCGGGCTCCCTCGACGTGACGGCCTCTTCACCCACGGCGCCGGCGCCGGGCGCCGACAGCCCGGCCTGCGACCGGAGCGGCGACGGCGGCACGAACGCGGTGGCAGCGAACCCGCGCGGTGGCGGCGCGGGCGGCTCCTTCGGCAGCCGCGGCGGCAATGGAGGCAACGCAGGCGCCGGCCCTCTCGTCGGCGGCATCGCAGGCATGACCTCAGGCTTCGCCGCGTTGAGCCCACTCACCGGCGGGTGCTCGGGAGGCAATGGCGGCGGCCTGACCGGCGGGGGCGCGCGCGGCCTCGGCGGCGGCGCCGTGCAGCTCTCCGTCGGTGGCACCCTGCTCGTTTCGGGCCGTGTCAGCACGGCCGGGCGTGGAGGCGCAGGGGCGAACGCTGACGTGGAGGCTGCTGACGGACCCGGCGGCGGTGGCGGGGGCAGCGGCGGCGCGATTCTGCTCGAGGCCGGGCTCGTCACCGTCACCGGCCATCTGACTGCCAATGGCGGGAGCGGGGGCGAGGGTCAGGCGGGCGCGAACGGCGTAGGGGCGAGCGGGCTCACGGGAAACCTCTTCAGCGCGGCGGTGACACCGAACGGGGGAGGCACCTCCAACGGTGGAAACGGTGGCGTCGGCGGCGGCCGGAGCGGAGCCGCGACGAACGGCGAGACACCCGGGAACTCGAACGCCGGTGGCGGTGGGGGTGGGGGCAGCGTTGGGCGAATCCGCATCAACTCCGTGCAGGCCTGCACCGGGACACCGCAGACCGTCTCGCCGCAGGCCTCCTCGATGACGCCGGCCTGCCAGTACTGAGCCCTGGCGCGCTCGCCCTGGCCCGACGGGCATGAGGCCGCCCGCGAGCCGCTTCGCCAGCGCGGAGTCCTGGCGCGCTCGCCCTCACCTGCCCGTCACCATGCGAAAGGAGCCCACGTCGCTCGTGTTCGATGCGGGTTTCGTCGCGCTTCTGTCAACCGCCCTTACCGGCCTCTCGAGAGACAACCGGAGCGCCGTGGGGACAATGAAGGTGGCGGGCGCAGCAAAGGGGCAACTGGAGGCGGTATGGCGTACCAGATTCGTCCAGGCGACACGTTGTCAGGCATCGCAGCGCGGCACGGCACGACGGTCGCGGCGCTGATGCGGGCGAACCCGCAGATCAAGAACGCCAACCTCATCTACTCGGGCCACACGCTGAACCTGCCCGGCTCATCGGACAGCTTTCAGCCGGCGCCCCCGAGCGGTGGCAGCCGCTACACCGTCAAGCCGGGCGACACGCTCTCGGCCATCGGCGCGCGCTTCGGCGTCAGCTACCAGGCCATCGCGCAGGCCAACGGCATCGCGAACCCGAACCTGATTCACGTTGGCCAGCAGCTCACCATCCCCGGGCGCAACGGCACGCCGTCGCCAGGCCCCGCACCCACGCCTTCGCCGACGCCGACGCCGACACCCGGTCCCGTCTCTGGCATCGAGAACCGTCCAGGCGTGCGGGGCACCGCGCAGCAGACCATCGACTTCTTCATGTCGAAGGGGCTGACGCGGGCGCAGGCTGCGGGCATCGCGGGCAACCTCCTCCACGAGTCCGGCTTCAGCCCCACCGCGGTCGGAGACAGCGGGACCTCGTTCGGCGTCGCGCAGTGGCACCTCGGACGGGGCGACGCGATGAAGCGGTGGACGGTGGCGAACGGCTACTCGAGCACCTCGTTCCGCGGACAGCTCGAGTTCCTCTGGCACGAGCTGAACAACAACGAGCGCTACGCGCTGGGCAAGCTGCGCGCGACCACGACGCCGTACGACGCGGGCATGGCGTTCTGCCGCTACTTCGAGCGGCCCGCGTACATCAACCCGGCGCGCGGCCAGGCGGCCGAGCGGTTCTTCCGCGAGAGCCAGAGTTGAGGCGATCGCCACTGTCTCCGTTGCCCCGCTGGCGCCGGCGCCGTCGGAGCTGAAGCGCTCTGCACCACGTGGGAGCGGAGGTCCCGCGCCGCGGGGTGGCTCTCGAGCTCTTCGCCTGACGAGCGGCAGCTCGGCGTGCAGCGCCACCGGTGCCTTCACTGACGAGCCGCTCACCCGACGAGCAGTCCGGCAGCGCAGTCGCCTCGCGGAGAAGCTGCCTCGGATCGAAGCGTGACGCCGGCGCCCCGGGCCGTTAGCTCCCCGTGCATGAGCGACCTGTTCTCCGACAAGGCCCACGACTGGGACACGCGGCCGGTGCCCGCGCAGATCTCGGAGGGCGTCTCGCGCGCCCTCATGCAGGCCATCGCGCTGTCCCCCACGATGACGGTGCTCGACTTCGGCGCAGGCACGGGCCTGGTCTGCGCGAAGCTGGCGCCGCACGTCGGGCGGATTCTGGCCGTCGACATCTCGGCGGCGATGCTGGAGCAGCTCAAGAAGAAGCCGGAGCTCGAGGGGAAGGTCGAGGTCTACTGCCAGGACCTCGTTGCGGCGCCGCTGCCCGCGAAGGTCGACCTGGTCGTCAGCGCCATGGCGATGCACCACGTGCGGGACACCGCGGGCCTGCTGGCGTCGCTCCACACCCACCTGAAGCCTGGCGGCCGCGTCGCCCTGGCAGACCTCGACTCCGAGGACGGCAGCTTCCACCCGCCTGGCACCGAAGGCGTCTTCCACACGGGGTTCGCTCGCGAGGCGCTGGGGGCGCTGCTCGAAAGCGCCGGGTTTCGCGACGTGCGCTTCGTCACCGCGTGCGAGGTGCTGAAGGAAGGTCGCGCCTGGCCCGTGTTCCTGGTGACGGCGACCCGGCGCTGAGCCTGCCGCGACCGCGCGAGGCTGCTGCTCGAGGCCGCCCCTTCGAGGGGGCCCACTCGACGGCGGGCGCGCGCGCCGCTACGAGGGCCGTATGCGTCCGTCGCTCCTCGTCGTTCTGTTCGCGCTGCCCGCGTCTGCTCAACAGGCGGCGCCGACCATCACCCTCGCCGACCTCGAGAAGGCGTGCGCGAAGGGCGACCAGTCGGCGTGCACCGACTACGGCTTCAACCTCGAAGGGGCGGACCCGGAGAAGGCGGTGTCGGTGTACCGGGCAGCCTGCGCGAAGAACGCGCTGCCCGCCTGCAGCAACCTGGCGCTGTTGCTGCGTGACGCGCGTGGGGCTCCGAAGGACCTCGAGGAGGCGGCCAGGGTGGCGAAGAAGGCGTGTGACGGGAACAACGCTCCCGGCTGCCTGCACCTCGGCCTCGTGAAGGACGCCGCCAACGACTTCACCGCCGCGACGGCGGCCTACGAGCGCGCCTGCGGCCTCAAGGTCTTCCATGGCTGCACCAACCACGCGGTGAACCTGCTCAAGGGCGTCGGCGCGAAGAAGGACGAGAAGCGCGCCACGGCGATGCTCGAGAAGACGTGCGGCGAGTCGGTGAAGAAGGGCGTGCAGTACCCGTCGCTGCGCGCGTGCCTCGTGCTCGGTCAACTCTACGAGAGCGGCGGCGCAGTACCGAAAGACAAGGACGCCGCGAAGCGCCTCTACAAGCTCGCCTGCTTCGGCGGCCTCGATGAGGGCTGTGAGCGGCTCGGCGCCGGCCCGAAGAACGTGAACGAGCACGGGGACGGCCACGGGCACTGAAGGACCCCGGGAGCCGTGTCGCGAGGCCCATTGCGCGCAGTCAATGCGCTGAGCTTGCGTGCGCGCACGCTGACGCGCGCAGCGGTTTCCGCCGTGGCGCCCGAACGAGGCGAAAGTCGTCGCTGGCATCGCTGATGCTCTTCCGGCGGGTCGAAGCCCCACCCGTTCCCGCGCCGGCCTGCGGGGCGGAGACGGACGCAGGAGGTGCCCCATGAGGAGGCTCCTGTTCGCGACGTTGCTGCTTTCGTGCGGAACCGAGATGACCCTCGTCGATGGGAACGGCGTGCTCGCCACCGAGGAGCGCACGGTGCCCGGTGTCACGGCGGTCGCCCTGGCGACCTCAGGGAACCTGACGGTGCGCTTCGGCTCGCCAGCCTCGGTGTCGATCACGGCCGAGGAGAACGTGTTGCCGAGGCTGACCTCCACGGTGCGGGGCGGCGAGCTTGGGCTCGGCAGCGAGCCGTTCGTCACCCTGCGCCTGCACCGGCCAATCTCGTACCTGCTCACGGTGCCCGAGCTCCGGAGCGTCACGGTCTCCAGCAGCGGCAGCGTCACGACGCCGAGCCTCGCCGCGCCGACCATCGCCTTCACGGTGAGCAGCTCGGGCTCCATCGTCGCGGCGGGCGTCGAGGCGAACACTTTGAAGACCAGCATCTCGAGCTCGGGCGACGTTCGCATCAGCTCGGGCGCCGTGGCGAGCCACCGGGTGACGATCTCGAGCAGCGGCAGCGTGATCGCCGACGGGCTGCGGAGCACGTCCGCGACCGTGACCCTGTCGAGCTCGGGTGACGCGCTGGTGTGGGTCACCGACACCCTCGACGCCACCCTCTCGAGCGCAGGCAACGTGCGCTACTACGGCTCGCCGATGGTGAACGTGACCGCGACGAGCGCCGGGCGGGCGATTCCCCTCGGCGCGCGGTGAGTCGACGTCACGGCACCTCGTCGTCGCCGTCGCTGGTGGCCGTCCCACGCGGAGGGTGGCGCTCTGCCGGGCGAGCCGGTGAGGCGACCGAGCCCCGGGAGCGCCAGTGAGGCCGGTCGATGAGCACCGTCACGACGTTCGGTGCTGTTCCTGTCGCGGCTCCGTGGCCCATGACGATCCACGCGCGCTCCGCGAGCGACCGGATCGTCGACGAACCGTCTTCGGTTGCCTGCTCAGGGAGTGGAGTCGGCGCCCACGGTCTTCCGAGATGGCCTCGGTGAACTTGAACCGGGCCCACCGTTGAGCGCGACGAACTCCTGGCCCCCGGCTCGCGGCCGTGGGTGAAGACCTTGTGGACGACGCTCGGCGGTCGATGTGAAGCGGGCTCGGACGGCGCGCGCGCTCGGCGTTCAGCTCGAGGGTGGCCCCGCGCCGCTCGACGTGCGTGAACGGCGAGCCATCACGAGGAGCGCGAGGACCAGCCAGAGCGGGTCGCCGCTCGGGGCGTTGCACTGACAGCCCACCGTGGTGACGGGACCCGGCTCGCCCCCCGCGGAGCCGCCTGCCGCTGAGCCGCCTGCCGCTGAGCCGCCCGCTGCAGAACCGCCCGCCGCTGAACCGCCCGCCGCAGAACCGCCCGCTGCAGAACCGCCCGCTGCAGAGCCGCCCGCTGCTGAGCCACCCGCTGAACCGCCCGCAGAACCGCCCGCCGCAGAGCCACCCGACGCTGAGCCACCTGCGGCCGAGCCGCCTGCCGCTGAACCGCCCGCCGCTGAGCCACCTGCCGCTGAACCGCCCGCAGAGCCGCCTGCAGCCGCAGAGCCACCTGCCGCTGAACCCCCCGCTGCCGAGCCACCCGCCGCGGAGCCACCTGCCGCAGAACCGCCCGCAGAGCCGCCTGCCGCTGAACCGCCCGCCGCCGTGCCACCTGCCGCTGAACCCCCCGCTGCCGAGCCACCCGCCGCGGAGCCACCTGCCGCTGAACCGCCCGCCGCAGAACCGCCCGCCGCTGAGCCACCTGCCGCAGAACCGCCCGCCGCTGAGCCACCCGCCGCCGAGCCACCCGCCACAGACCCGCCCGCCGCAGAACCGCCTGCCGCTGACCCGCCCGCCGCTGAGCCACCTGCCGCTGAACCGCCCGCCGCAGACCCGCCCGCCGCTGTGCCACCCGCCGAGCCACCTGCCGCCAAGCCACCCGCCGCTGAACCGCCCGCTGCCGAGCCACCCGCTGCCGAGCCACCCGCTGCCGAGCCACCCGCTGCCGAGCCACCCGCCGACCCGCCCGCTGCTGAGCCACCCGCTGCCGAGCCGCCCGCCGCAGAACCGCCCGCCGCAGTGCCACCTGCAGCCGTGCCACCTGCGGCCGTGCCACCGGCGGACCCGCCACCTGCAGCACCACCAGCTGAACCACCAGCTGCTGAACCGCCCGCCGCACTGCCACCCGCGGCACCACCACCTGCGGAGCCGCCCCCCGCCGCGCCGCCTCCCGCGCCTGCATCCGGCGCCGGATCGTCGTTCGTGATCGTGCCCACGCCTTGCGAGTCGATGAAGCTCGAACCTGCCGAGGCGCCAGACAGGTTCACCAGCACCGTCTCGTTGCCCTCGAAGGTGGTGTCCCCGAGGACGTTCACCGTCACCGTGCGCGAGACCTGGTCCGGCAGGAACAAGACCGTGCCTCCAGCCGAGTTGTAGTCACTGCCGCTCGTCGCGGTGCCGTTCGCCGTGACCCAGCTCGCCGACACGTTCGCGCCACAGGCGTGATTCAGCGTCACCGTGAAGACGAGCTGCGTCGTGCCGGTGTCGCCCTCCGACACCGTCGCGTCGGAGATCGAGATGCCCGGGTTCTCCTGGTAGCCACAGCCGCAGACGCCGGGCGCCGTCTTCGCCGGGTCCGCCGGACAGAGATCGCACGTCACCGGGTCCACCACCGAGGGCGCGACGCCTCCGGGCTCCGTCGTCGCGAGCAGCTTGAGCACCTTCGTCGGCGCGTCCTGCTGCGCCACCACCACCACGCCGCCGTCCCCCATCACCGCGAGCGTCGCGAACAGCCCGGTGTCCTTCTGCGTGTCCACCGAGCGCACGTCCCACCGGGGCGCCAGCACGCCCGCGTCCGCGTCGAACCGCTGCGGCAGCCGCCTCGCGTGCTCGAGCGAGCCAAGGAACGCGAAGGCCACCTCGGGCTCGCCCCCTGGGCTCCACGCCACGTCCGCGCTCGCCATCGCAGTCTGGCCGAACGGGTTCCCCAGCGTCACCGGCGGCTGCCAGACACCGCTCACGCGCTCGACGAACGACACCGAGCCGGTCGTGCCCACCGTCCCACGGAAGAGCACCCCGAGATCGCCGTTCGGTCGACGGGCCATCGCCACCTGCACCGCTCCGCCGAAGGCGGTCACCAGGCCGCCCGGCAGCGGCACGGGCTGCGCGATGAACGTGCCGGACGCATTCGTCGCGAGCAGCAGGTCTCCCGTCGCGTTCGTGGCCGAGAGTGCGCTCGCGCCAGACGTGCGCGTGAACACCACCTCGGCCGCACCGGCTGGGGTGAAGGCGAAGTCGAAGGACGGTGGCAGGTAGTTCGCCCCGCAGGTGTTCGCCGCCACGAGCGAGGGCGTCCACGAGCCGTTCGCCTGCTCCTGGTAGAGCGTGAGGGAGTCGGCCGCCGAGCCGCCGCACCCCGTCGCCGCCCGCTGCCACACCACCACCGCCGGCCGCCCCGACACCGGGTCGAACGCCAGGCGGAACGAGAGCGGCGCCGTCGAGGGCGCCTGGGTGATGGGCGCCAGCGAGCAGCCGGTCCACAGGTTCGACGCGCACCCGGTGGCGCACGCGTCGCCCGTTCTCCGCGCGAGCCGCACCTCGATGTTCCCCACCCGCGCCTGCGGGTAGACGATGGCCACCTGGCCCGTGCGCGGCTCGACGCCGACGTCGATGAGGCGGGTCGCCACGTTGCCTGCGACCCCCGCTGGCAGCCCGAGCGCTCCCTGCACCACCTCGCCACGCCAGGTGCCGTCGGCGTTGCGCGCGCGGAAGACGGCGGTGTTCGCGGTGGTGTCGAGGAACGCCACCACCGGCCCGCCGTCGGGGCCGCCGCGCAGCGCCAGCGCGACCGACGACGGCTGCGTCGGCGCCGCCACCTGCTCGCGGACGGGCCAGCGCCGTCGCGCCGCCGTGGCCAGCGGATCGAACTCGTACGCGCCGAGGTCGGGCACGACGTCACGCGGCTGGCGCAGGAGGTCCCCGGTCTCGGTCGAGCCCACGCCAGCGTCGATGGCCGGAGAGCCCGCCGCGAGCCGCCAGTCCTCCGGGCCGAGGAAGCGCGGGTCGCCCGTCGCATCGGTCACCGGCACGCCTGCGTCGCCGGCCCCGCCGAACGCCGCCGCGCTCCACCCGAAGGCCAGGTTGTGGTCGCGCGACTGGTTCGCGGTGAGCGACGTCGCCCCGCCCGCGACGACGTTGAAGCGCGCGACGGCCGCGGTGATGCCCGCCGCCGACGGGTCCGCGTACGGCGCCGTGCGGTTCCGCGCGTCCACCGTGTTGTGCGTCACCAGCGCGTTGCCCGGGCAGGTGATGCCTCGCCCGCTGGCGCCGAGGCTCGGGTCGACGACCAGGTTGTTGCGCACGAGCACCTGGCCGACGGGGTTCGTCACGCACGCGACGCCGTCGCTGCCGGTGTTCATCACCACGTTGCGCTCGAACACGGCCTGCGTGCCGGCGTTCACCCCCGCGAGCTGGAAGACGCCCCGCCCGCGCACGTCGTGGATGAAGCAGTCGCGCACCGCCGCCACCCTCCGCACCGCCGTCACCGCGTCGCTCAGCGTGCCCGTCAGCTCGAAGCCCTCGATGACCCAGTCGTCGTAGCCGTCGAACGCGCTGGCGCGAACGTGGTCGCCGTCGATGAGGCAGTGGAAGCCCGGCGCGCAGCGGAAGGTGAGGCCCTGCTTCAGGTTCCCGGGCTGCGACGTCACGAGCTCGTGGTACTCGCCGCCCAGCACGAGGCAGATGTCGCCGTCGGTGACGGTCGCGCCCACCGCGCACGCTCCAGGCGAGGGGTACTCACACGGCGCCGGCGCGCTCGGTGAACACACGGTGTGCGTGACGCCCAGCGCCTGCCGCGCGACTCCGAACGGCTCGTGCGAGCTCCCGCACCCTGCCGCGACGACCCCGAACCCCAGCGCCAGCCAGCGACCGTTCATGACGCACCCCGATGGGGGCACGAAAGCACGGCCGCGCGCGGGTGGTGACCTGAAGGTCGCGCCGGTTCGAGTTGCGCTGTCCGCTCCGAGCAGCACTGCTTCGGTTGCCCCTCGTCAACCCATTCGCGAGACCGCCTCCTCGCTCGCTCGGGATGACCCGCTCACCACCTTGCGCAGCACGTGGAAGGCCTGAGCGGTCGGCGCCGTCAGGGGCCGACGAGCCGGTTCACCAGCGCGACGTACTGCTGCATCGCGGCGTCCTTCGAGGTGCCCTTACGGCCGGCCCACGCGTCGTATTTCGCGCGGCCCTTGAGGTCGAGCATGCCCGGGCGCTTGCCCTCGACGTCGCCCACGGTGCCCTGCTTGTAGAGCGAGTACAGCTCGAGCAGCGTGTCGTTCGAGGGCGCGGCTTTGAGCGTCTTCACGCGCTCCTGGGCTTTGGCGAAGTCGTCGGTGAGGGCCATGGTGTTCCTCCGGGTGAGCGCCCGGAAGAGAGCACGGAATCACTCGAGCTGCGTGGCCTCGTTGCAGGTGCGGGCGACGAGCGCGCGCACGAGCGCCTTCTGGCTGGCGCCGCTCGCCTTCGTCGAGATGGCGCCGAGCAGCTTCTGGTCCGCCGCGCGAACGCTGACCAGGCTGAGCTTCAAGCCACCCGGTAGCACCTCGAGGCTGGGCTTGAGCACGATGGAGGCGCGCCGCGCGTCGCCGTCGATGACCGTCGCGCCCCGGCGCCGCAGCTCGTCGCGCAGCTGCCGGTCCACCTCACCGATGAGGGCGGTCCGCTCGGGCGACGCGTCCACCTGGCTCCACGACACCGCGTAGACGCGCGCGTTCATCGCGCCGTGCACGCTGCCGGCGAGGAGGGACGTCATCACGATGGCGAGGCGCGCGAACATGGCTCTCCCGTCCGGGAGCCGTGCGGCGCTCCCGCTCGTTCGTCTGGTGCTGTTCCGAGACGCCGTCAGGGACTGCGACGGCCTTGATGCGACCTGTTGCAGGACGGTAGCAGCGGCCCCGGCGCTCGCGAATTTTCGGCGGGCGGCGCGCCGATCAGCGTCACCTTCCGCGGAGTTCCATGCTCTGGTCCGCCCAACCCTGCGGAGGCGCGATGGCCGACGACGACGTGAAGAGCCCTTCCCTCACCCGGCTCCACTGGCTTCGTGACGAGCTCGAGCCGTGGATGACGAAGTACCTCCAGGAGCACTCGGAGCACCACTCGGTGCTGCTCGCCGTCGCGCAGTACTGGGCCGACGAGGCCGACGACGCGGTGCACCTCGAGGCGCTCGCGTCGACCTCGCGCGTGCCCGACTTCTTCTCGACGAGCTGGGAAGACGAGGGCGGCGAGCCCGGCACCTTCGCGCTCGGCTGGAAGCACCGCCCCTCGTGGGACGACAACGGCGAGTCGATTCGCGCGTTCCAGGCGTACTGCGGCGAGGGGGGCAGTCAGGAGCTGCCGCCGGCCGACCAGGCCGAGGTCTTCGGGCTGGTGACGCGCACCGCGACGGGCGCGGCGTTCTCGTGGCTGGGGCGGTGCCAGCGGCCGTGGCTCGACCTGCCGCACACCGCGCTGCCCGGCTTCATGGGTGACTCCGACGGCGACCCGGAAGACCGCGAGCCGCTCGACGTGGTGGTGCCCGCGCAGACGCTCGACGCCGCCGACGTGAAGTGCCTCGAGGCCATCGCGTCGGACCCGTTCGGCGAGGGGCCGCGGCGGGTGTGGGCCGACATGTGGCTGGCGCGCAACGACCCGCGCGGCGCGTTCATGCAAGAGCGCCACGCCCCCCGGGAAGCGCTGCTGCAGCGGGGTGAGTTCTGGCTGGGCGAGCTCAACCAGTGCGTGCCGCTGGGCTCGGCCGTCTTCGAGTACGGCTCCCTCGCGGAGGCCGACGTCGCGCTCGACGACGAGCGGGTGGGCCTCGCAGAGTCGCCCTGGTGGCTGTCGGTGCACACGCTGCGCTTCTCGGGCGAACACGAGGTCTTCACCCCGCGCATGAAGGGCCTGCGCCACGTGAGCGGGCTGACGTCGGCCGGGCTGCTCGCGCTGAAGGACTTCGTCAGCACCCCGCTGCTCGAGTCCCTGCACGTGTCGCTCGACCTCGACGCGCTCGAGGTGCTGACGGCGCTCCCGCTGAAGTCGCTGCGCTCGCTGTCGCTCACGGTGAGCGCGGGGGCGAAGCTGTCGAAGCTGAAGCTGCCGACGAGCACGTGGCTCCAGCTCGAGCACGTGCGCGTGGTGCGGCCGTGGGAGCTCACGTACGAGTGGGACGAGGAGGACGCCGGAGGCGCCGACGACGAGATGCCGTCGCTCGGAGAGCTGCGCGCGGCGCTGCCCTACGTCCCGCGGGTCTCGGTGGTGTCGGGTGACTCGACGGGCCTGCCCTCGGGCTGGGAGCTGTCGCTGTCGCGCGGCCAGGACGACGTGGCCTCGCTGCGCCTCGAGCGGCTGGGACCGGCGGCGCGGCGCTCGCGGCTCGACGCCCAGCTCGCGGGGCTGCCGTCGTCGGTGAAGACGGTGCGGTGCGAGCCCTCGCTCCTCTGGGCGCCCACAGGCGCGTTCCCCGTTGGGAAGGGGCGCAAGGCACAGGTGGGCTGAGTGCCGGGCGCCGGCGAGGTGCAGGCGCGTCGAGGTGAGCCTGGCGGCCGAGCAGCACCGGCTCGTCTTCACGCTCACGGTGCGGCACGTCGAGTTCAACGCGGCCGACGGCAGCGACGAGGTGACCCGCCAGTGGACCGAGGTCTGGGAGACGACGCTCGACGGGCGCCTCACCACGCTCTCGCGCAATGGCGGGCCGGGGCGCTCGTGGCTGCTGCCCTCGCACGCGCCTGAGCCCGGCGACGTCGTGACGGTGCGGGAGCCGGGCGAGCTGGTCATCGCGCGAACGCCCCGCGCCCCGCTGCCTCGCGACCCGGAGCAGCTCGAGGCCGCGCAGCGCGCCGCCGGCTGGCGCATGGCGATGCAGAAGGGCGGCGAAGACCCTGACGAGCAGGCGTGATGCCTTGACGGCAAGCCGACTGCCGTCGTGATGATGTCGCGTGCGCACGACCGTCACCCTCGACCCTGACGTCGAGGCCATGCTCACCAGGGCGATGAAGCAGAAGGGCGTCTCGTTCAAAGAGACATTGAACGACGCGATCCGCCACGGGCTCCGGCGCACGTCGAAGACGGCTCGTTCCGAGACGCCGCTCCCTCCCTTCGACATGCGCGTGCGACCGGAGTTGAACCTCGACAAGGCGCTGCGCCTCGCCGCCGGACTCGAGGACAGGAGCACGTGCGACGACTCGAGGTGGGGCGCTGACGTGTTGGTGCCGGACGTGAACGTGCACGGACCGAAGCTCGCCCATCATGGCCGGTGTTCGAAGTGCCAGGTGCTGAACCCGACCGACCCGAAGCGGTGACGGCTCAGCCCGCGGTTCCGACCGTTCAGCCCGGACAACGGAAGGAGGTGCCCTGGCCCCGCGTACCGTCGGGGCATGCGAGTCCTCCTGCTCAACCCGCCCCACACCGCCATCGGCAGCCGCTGTGTCCCGGACGACCACCTGCCCCCGCTCGGGCTCCTCTCCATCGGCGGGCCGCTCCTCGACGCGGGCCACCAGGTCGAGCTGCTCGACGCCGACCTCATCGACCAGCCGCACGAGGCCATCGTCGACGAGGTGTGCCGCCGGGCGCCTGACGCGCTGCTCGTAGGCCACGCCGGCTCGACCTCGGCACACCCGACCATCGCGACGCTGACGCGGGCCATCCGCGAGCGCGCGCCCCTCATCCGCATCGTCTACGGCGGCGTCTTCCCCACCTACCACTGGCGCGAGGTGCTCACGCAGGAGCCGCAGGTCGACGTCATCGTGCGCGGCGAAGGTGAAGACACGGCCGTGCGCTTGATGGACGCGCTCGAGCGACGCGGCCCGCTCGATGAGGTGAAGGGCCTCGCGTTCCGTCGGCTGGGCAAGCCGCTCGCGACGCCCGACGCGCCCGCCATCACCGACCTCGACGCCTACCGGGTCGGCTGGGAGCTCATCGACTTCTCGCGCTACCACTACTGGGGGAAGAAGCGCGCCGTGGTGATGCAGTTCTCTCGCGGCTGCCCGCACCTGTGCAGCTACTGCGGGCAGCGCGGCTTCTGGACGCGCTGGCGCCACCGCGACCCGGTGAAGTTCGCGAAGGAGATCGCCAGGCTCCACCGCGAGCACGGCGTCGAGATCGTCAACCTCGCCGATGAGAACCCCACGTCGCAGCGCAAGGCGTGGAAGGCGTTCTGCGAGGCGCTCATCGCCGAGAACGTCAACGTCGAGCTGGTCGGCTCGACGCGCGCGGGCGACATCGTTCGCGACGCGGACCTGCTGCACCTCTACAAGCGCGCCGGCGTCTCGCGGTTCCTGCTCGGCACCGAGAGCACCGACGAGGCGACGCTCGAGAAGATCAAGAAGGGCTCGACGACGGCGGTGGACGTCGAGGCGATTCGCCTGCTGCGCGCGCACGACATCCTCTCGCTCGCGACGTGGGTGGTGGGCTTCGAGGAGGAGCGCCCACGTGACTACTGGCGCGGCTTCAAGCAGCTGCTCTTCGCGGACCCCGACCAGGTGCAGCTGCTCTACGTGACGCCGCACCGGTGGACGCCGTTCTTCGAGGAGGCGAAGGGCCGGCGCGTCATCCAGACCGACCAGCGCCGCTGGGACTACAAGCACCAGGTGCTCGAGACCCGGCACCTGCCGCCGTGGCTGGTGATGACGTTCGTGAAGGCGATGGAGGTGGGCATGCAGCTTCGCCCGCGCGCCTGGGGCCGGCTGTTCCATCACGACCCGAAGATCCGCGCGGCGCAGCGCTGGTACTACCGCATCGGCCGGCGCGTCTGGTTCTTCGAGTGGAGGAACTGGCTGTTCCGCGAGACGCGCACCACCAGCGGGCCGAGCGTCGAGCACCTGTGGGGCAAGGCGCAGGTGGCCGAGGAGTTCCCCAACGTCATCGTGCGGGGCCAGGAGCGCCTGAGCGCCTGAGGGACGGCTCGAGTGCAGCCGTCCCCGAGCTCGAGGTCAGAAGCTCGTCTGCACGCCGCCGTGAATGTCGATCCGTCCGTACGGCGCGACCCGTCGCCACGCGTCGGTGAGGTAGTAGGTGTAATCGACCCCCACCACGAGGTGAATGCGGTCACCGAGCGGCTGGAAGTACGAGGCGCCGCCGAGCACGCCGAGCCCGAACGTCGGCAGAATCGGAATCGGCACGCCCACGCGAAGCTGCAGGTTGTCGATGACCTGATAACGCGCTCCCGGCGTCAGCTCGAGCAACGCGATGCCCGGCGTCGGGGTGAGGTAGGCGAGGAACCGCCCGTCGAGGTCGATGGAGAAGCGGTCCATCAAGAAGTACCCGACGCCCGCGTTCGCGCCCACCGTCACCCGCGCCCCGTTCGGGTTCGCCCCACCCAGGTTGATGCTCTGGTTCAGGTCGAAGTTGAGGCTGCCGCGCACCGCCACCCGTCCCTTCGAGAACGGGCCCGCCGGCGCCTCCTTCTTCTCCTCCTTCTCGACCTTGTTCTGCATCCCGTTGCCGTTGCCGGTGTCCGCCTGATCGCCTTCCTGCGCGAAAGCGACGGCTGCCAACGTGAGCCCGAACAACACAATGAAACGACCCATGACGACCTCCTTGCAGACGACAACCTACCGGACTTCTTCGAGAGTTCTACTGGCGCGAGGTGTCCACTGCGGTGTCGTCCCTTATCCCACCTTCTGACGAGAACAGACCATCTTCGCAAGGAGCCCGGTGTGCGAACGAACGAACTGACGGTGCTGCTCAAGAAAGTCCGGCGGACGCTGACGCCCGAGGCGACGCCCATCGCGCGCTCGCTCGAGCTGTACCAGCGGTTCGGCCCCATCCTCTTCTCGCACTTCTACCGGGCGGTCGGTGACGAGCAGAGGGCGATGGCGGCCACGCGGGTCGCCTTCGAGCGCCTCCTGTCCACCGGCCTCACCGAGGACCGTGACGTCGTGTCGTGGGTGCGGACCCTCGAGGTCGAGTCGCACCACTGACGCCGGAGGCCCGCCGTGATCGACTACGACCCCGACATCGTCAGCGCACCGAGGAGCGCGAGCTGGAAGAGCACCTGGGGCGTGTTGCAGGCGAAGGTGATGCGGTTGATGCGCTTGAACCGCTCGCTCTCGGGGTCGGCGAACCAGATGCCGTCGTCGCCGGTCGTCTTCCCCTCGACGGCCTGGAAGAACAGCGCTGCGTAGAGCAGCTCGACGACGAGGCTGAACACGAGCATCACCACGAGCGCTGGCGCCCAGGGCCCCCACGCGCCCGTGTCTCTCAGCGCGGCGCCGCTCCAGGCCGCCAACCCCGCGATGGTCGCGATGCAGAGCGCGTCGTGCGCGATGCCGATGGGCGGCCGCCAGCTCTTCGTCACGTGCAGCATGAAGAGCTCCACCACGCCGCGCAGCCACATGGACGCGGCGTGAACGCCGACGATGAGCCGGTACGGCCAGGGCAGCCGGGGCTCGAAGGCGAGCACTGCGCACTCCACGAACCAGCACCAGATGGCGAAGAAGAGCCAGAGCACCTTCGGGTTCGAGATCTTCCCCCCGCGTGCCCCGTGGCCGGCGTTCTGCTTCGCGCGAAACCGCAGGCCCATCACGAGCGCGAGCACCACGCCCGCCCACAAGAGGCCGACGGTGGGCAGCGACGCCATCACTTCGTGGGCGCGGGCGCGGCGGGCTTCGGCGCGCCACCCTTGCGCGAGTTGTACGTGCGGATGAGCTCGTTGGTCAGGTCCAGCGACGGAGGCGCCCAGGCGAGGCCCGAGCTTGCCCGGTCGAACACCATCGCCAGGTTCTCGCGCTGGGCAATCTCCCCGATGATCTGCTCGAACTTCGGGAGGATGACGGACATCTCCTTGCGCTCGGCCTCGGCCATCTCGAGCTGAGCCTTCTGCACCTTCTCGGCGAGCTCGCCCTGGCGCTTCAGAATGGAGTCGAGCTTCTCGCGGCGCGCCTTCTCCTCCATCGTCGTCTCCTGCTTCTTGAAGAGCTCGGCTTCCTTCTCGAGCGCGCCCTTCTCGACCTCGAGCTCCTTCTTCCTGGCGTCGGCCTTCACCTGCAGGCGCTGTCTGGCGGCCCGGCCTTCGTCCACCTCGACGAGCGCGCGCTGGAAGTCGACGTAGGCGGCCTTGAAGTCACCAGCGGAAGAGGCGGCGGCGGTGAGCAGCGTGAGCAGGGCGGCGATGCGCATGGAGGTCTCGGACGTGAGGGAGAACAGCGGCCCGCGCTGTAGCACGGCCGCTCGCGACGTCACGCCCCCCGCACGGGCGAACGGCGGCGGGGAATGCGCTGGTTCGCGTCGAGCCGCGCGGCGAGCAGATCGACGAAGGCGCGCACCCTCGGAGACAGCCGCGGGCCCGGCGGAAAGACCGCGTGCAGGGGCAAGGGCGGTGGTTGGAAGGCCTCGAGCACGCGCACGAGCGTGCCGTCGGCCTCGTCGTCTGCCGAGAAGCCGGCCGGTAGGCGCGCGATGCCGAGGCTCGCGGCCGCGAAGTCGCGCACGAGCATGAAGCTGCTCACCGCGACCCGGGCCCGCACGGGCACCATCGTCACGCGGCGCTTCACGAGCAGCGGCCACTTCGCGCCGCGCTCGGTGTTCGCGTTCACGATGCAGTCGTGGTCGAGCAGGTCAGCCGGCGTCTTCGGGCTGCCGTGCTGCTCGAGGTACCGTGGGCTGGCCACGATGACGACGGAGTTGGTGCCCAGCAGCCGCGCGCGCAGCGACGAGTCCTGGAGCACGCCGGCTCGCAGCGCGAGGTCGTAGCCCTCACCGACGAGATCGACGTAGCGGTCGGTGAGATCGAGCGTCACGCGCACGTCGGGGTTCGTGCGCAGGAACTCGGTGACGATGTCGCCGAGGAAGTGCTCGGCGAAGGTGACGGGCGCGGTGAGCCGCAGCACGCCGCGGGGCGAGGCCTCGCTCTCCTGCACCTCACGCGCGGCGTCGGAGAGGGTCGAGAGCGCCTGGCTCGCCCGTTGAAAGAAGGCCTCACCGACGTCGGTGAGCGTCACCGTGCGCGTCGTGCGCTGCAGCAACTGCACCGACAACTGCTCCTCGAGCAGGGCCACGCGGCGGCTCACGGTGGACTTCGGCACGTTGAGGGCGCGCGCGGCGGCGCGGAAGGAGCGGTGCTCCACCACCGCGACGAAGGCCGTGACCGCGTTGAGATCGAGCTGACTCAGGTCCATCGCTCACCTTTCCTCTCCCTTCGCGAATTCGAGCGGCTCATCGCCTCGATGGGGTCAACCGGGCCCGGAGTCGCTGTCGCTCGAACCGAGCCAGATGAAGAAGCGGTCGAGCAGGGAGCGCTTCTCGGCCTGAGCAGCCGACTCCGGCGTGGACAGGCGCGCGGCGCAGCCGGTGCACAAGAGGCCCGTCACCGTGCACCGGGCCTCGCTGAAGGGCCGTCGCTCCTGGCAGGCCTCGCACTCGAAGCCACTGCCGCCCGAGGTCCGCCGCCGGGTGGCGCGGTTTTGACCGAGCTCCTCGACGTCATGGCCATCCAGGAAGACGCCAGCGCACGAGGCGCATCGCTCGACCTCGATCTTCCCTTCGAGCATCGCCGCCTCGAGCTTCACCCTGCAGCTCGGGCAGCTCCGGCTCGAGGCCCCCTGGCGCCGGCGCACGGTCCGCCCGAGCGCGGCCTCGACCTCTCCGGCGTTGAACCAGAGCGCGCCGCACTGGCCGCAGCGATCGAGCTCCACCTCTCCCGCTCCGCCGCGCGCGGGCACGTAGAACGGCTGCATGCGCTGGCGACAGTCGGGGCAGGTCGCCATCTCAGCGCCTCCCGACGTCGGCGTGGGCTGAGAGCCGCGCGATGATGGCGTCGGCGCCAGTGAGCAGGGTCGCCCCGTCCCACAACGCGGGCGTCGTCTGCCCACCGCCGCGCGCCGAGAGATCCGCCTGCACCTCGGGGTAGCTGACGTTGCGGAAGCGCACGTGCTCGCCCAGCTCGTGGTCGACGACGTACCGGCGCACGCGCGCGCTCGAGGGATCGGCGATGGCGTGGAACAGCTCGAAGGCCGGCTCTGGCATCGCCTTCACTCTGCCACGCCACGGCGGACCTTCCACGACCTCTCATCTGGCGCTCGCTGCTGGACGCGACGCGCAGAAGCACGTCCAATCGGTCCGTGAACAAAGTGCCCGCCATGCTCCTCCTCGTCGCCGGCCTCTTCCTGGTGAGCTGCCTGGTGCTGAGCGCGCTCGTCTTCGGCGCCCTCAAGCTCGCTGACACCTCCGTCGCTCCGATTCCCTCGAGCACGACGGTGCAGCCGGGGTTCGACGGCCCGCTCGAGGGCACCTGGCGCCAGCTGCGCGGGGGCTTCACCGGCGTCGAGGCGAGCGAGCCAGACGACAGCGCGCTCACGTCGAAGTGGCCGCCGGGAAGTGTGGTGGAGCTGAGCTTCTCGCCCGGCCAGCGCTACCGCTTCACCTTCGTGGAGGCGACGGGCAGCGGGGTGACCTCGACGAAGACGCTGGTGCGCGAGGCCGGGGCCTGGGCGCAGCAGGGCGAGGTGCTCGACCTCACCGTGGAGAAGGCGCTCGAGGTCCGCCGCTGGGGCAGCGGCAAGCACAGCGCCCAGCAGCTCCCCAGCGGGGCCACCCGCCGCTTCCGGCTCGAGACCCGCATCACCGAGTCAGACGGCCCGGCGGGCGCCGCGCCGGTAGTCCGCGAGGGGCTGCGCCTCACCGGCCCGTGTCCCTGGGCGCCAGACACCGGGTGCCAGTGGGACCTCGAACAGGAGTGAGGGCTTCGGCCGCTCAGTGCCGAACGACTGGCGGCAGCTTCTCCGTGAGCTCGCGCACCTGCTGCCAGGTGAGCTCGGTGCCGGCCGGGTAGCCGAACGCCGCGCCCTGCAGCTTGATGCCCTTCGCGGTGAGGGTGACGGAGCCGCTGACGACGGGCACCTCGTTGGTGACCGAGCCGCCGAGGGTGACGCCGCCGCCGGTGCCACCGGCCATCGGCTTCACCTGGAGCTCACCCGCCACGTTGGTGATGGACGAGACGCCGATGGAGGCCGTGACCTGTCCATTCTGCACGGCCTGGCCGATGAGGTTCGACGCGGTCTGCGTGTCTCCGCGCAGCAGCGCGCCCATCACCCGCTCGCGCATCGCCGGCGGCAGCTGGTCCACGCCGACCTCGAGCTTCACCTGCCCACCCTGCGTCGCCACGTCACCGTTGAGCGTGATGGTCGCCTTGTAGCCCTCCGACAGCGCCCGCGGCGGTCGGCCGGGCTGGAGCACGAGGCTGCGCTCGAACGCCACCTCGGCGCTGCCGCCCGCGAGGCGGATGGAGGCCTGCACGCCGCCGCCACCCACCGCTCCCTTCACCTCGCCCTCGACGCCGCCGGCGACGGTGCCCTTGATGGTGAGCGTGCCGTTGTCGTTGAACTCGATGCGCCCGCCGCCCTTGATGTACGGCGCGATCTGCCCCTCGACGCCGGGCCCGAGCGTGCCGCCCAGCACGCCGGTCAGCTTGCCGCCCACGCCGACCTCGACCGCGCTGAGGTGGCGGCGGATGTAGTCGATGGGCTCGCCAGGCAGGTTCACGCCCGGCAGCTCCTGAATGCCGGTGAGGAAGCTGGCCGCCGCCGGACCGACGCCGGGCAGCGCGGCGATGCCTGCCATCGCGCCGATCTGGAGGCCGAAGGCCGCGAGCTCGGTCGCCCCGCCCTTCTTCGAGAGGTCGACGGTCAGCTCGAAGCCTGCCGTGCCCTCGACCCCGATGGCCGCGTTCGCCTCGGCGCCCGCGGTGTCACCGGTCACCTTGCCTGAGAGCGACCCGCCACCGCCGACGGAGATCTTGAACTTGTTCGGGTCGTCGGTGCTGCGCTCGACGGACACCTGCACCTTGGCGCCCACGTCGACGCCCAGCACCGCCGCGAGCTCGGCGTTCGCGCTGACCTGCACCGAGGTCTTCTGGCCCGGCGTCATCCGGTCCAGGCCCATGGCGTTGACGACGGCCTTGTCGAGGCCCGTCATGTTCGTGCGGTCGATGGGCCGCTGCGCCGCTGCGCCCGGGTCGGACAGGAGCGTGCGCATGGTGTCGCGCACTCCGGAGGCCGCGCGATCGGCCACGTTCCCGATGCCGTTGATCAGATCCCTCGCGCCGCCGAGCAGGTTGCGCGCCAGCCCGATGGCCTCGGTGGCCTTGTGGTTCGCGACGGCGACGGTGCCGGTGAGCAGGGCGTGCGCGGCCGGCGCAGCGAGCGCGACGGGCGCCTTCGCCACCTGGACGAACCCGCTCACGGTGCGAGCGAGGGGTGACTGGGGACGAGCGAGCTGAGCCGAGGCTGCGACTCCGACTCCCGCACGCGCGGTCGCTTTGATGACGGGCTTCGGCGGCGGAGGCGGCTTCGGTCGATCTGAGCGGCGAACGGTCATGGCGGTCCTCGGTGGGGAATGGTCGGGAACTGCAACACGGAGTTGTCGTCCCGGCGAGCGCCGGGTTTCTCCACGCAGGGTAGGCCGAGGTGGGCAAATGGCGCCGCCCAAGGTACACGCCCGGAAACATGCCGAAGACGCGTCCCGCGCAGGTGCTGTTGTGGTTGCCGGCGGCCCTCGGGCTCCTCTCCCGGCTGCAGCTGGCGGGGGCGGATCACGGCATCTTCTGGCCGGACGAGATCTACCAGTCCTTCGAGCCCGCCCACGCGCTCGTCTTCGGGCACGGGCTCATCCCCTGGGAGTTCATCGACGGCGCGCGCAACTGGGCGCTGCCCGGCCTCGTGGCGCTGGTGATGAAGGTGCTCGCCCTGCTCGGCCTCGACCAGCCGACCTCGTACGTTCCCGCGGTGAAGGGCCTCTTCGCGCTCGTCTCGGTCGGCACGGCGGTGGGCGTGTACCGGCTCTCTCGCGCGCTGGGAGCTGACGAGCTGCCCGCCGCCGCCTGCGCTTCGGTCTTCAGCCTCGCTGCGCCGGTCGTCTACTTCGCGCCGCGCGCGATGAGCGAGAACGCCACCGTGCTGCCGATGGTGTGGGGGCTCGCGCTGGTCTTCGACGCCGCGCTGCTCGACGAGGCCTCCGGGGCAGGGGACCTCACGCGCGCGAGGAAGCTGCTGTGGTTGGGCGCCTCGCTGTTGGGGCTGTCGGTGCTGTTCCGGCTCCAGTCGGCGGTGGTCTGCGTCGCCGTCGTGGGCGTGCTGGTGGCGCAGCGACGATGGAAGGCGCTGCGCGACGTGACGGTGGTGCTGGCCGTCTGGGCCCTGCTCTTCGGCGCGCTCGACGCCTTCACGTGGAAGAACGCTCCCAACGTGAAGTGGGGCGGCTGGTTCCACTCGGCCGTCGTCTACCTGCGCTTCAACCTCATCGAGGGCAAGGCGGCGGGCTGGGGGGTGGCGCCCTGGTACTTCTTCGCGCAGCGGCTGTGGACGTCGATGCCGTTGGTGACGGTGACCCTGGTCGCGGGCCTGCTCGTCGGAGCGCGGCGGGCCTGGGCGCTGGTGGTGGTGGCGCTGCTCTTCTTCGCGCTGCACTCGGCGTCGCCGCACAAGGAGTACCGCTTCATCCTCCCGTTGCTCCCGATGCTGGCGGCGGTCGCAGGCGTCGGCTTCTCGGCCCTGCCCATCGAGCGGCTGCGGCAGGCGGCGATGGCGCTCACGGTGGTCGCCGCCGCGCTCTCGTTCGCGACGAAGGAGTCGCTCACCTTCGGGCAGCTCGGCCAATACCCCGGACGCGAGAACGACAGCGCGTGGGACGACAACGGGCCGGTGAACCGCCTCATGCTGGTGGCGTCGCAGCAGCCGGACCTGTGCGGCCTCTTCACGCCGGTGCACCCCGCGTGGATGGGCGGCGCGACGTACCTGCACACGAAGGCGCCGCTCTTCTCTCCGGGCTGGCCGTACGACTGCGCGCAGGCGGGCACCTGCAACTACGCCATCCTCCCGAAGGGCAACCAGCTGCCTCCCATCGCCGAGGACAAGAACTTCGTGCTCGTGAAGCTGCCTGGCAGCCCCTGTCGGCCCGACCCGAACTACGCCTGGCGGCTCCCGTAGCGCAGGGCGCCCGAGACGGCTCCGTCACGCGCACGGCTTCACCGGCGACTGAAGCGCCGGCCAGAGGACCTGACGCTCCCAGCGCCGGACGAGCGAGGAGAGTTCACCGCGGGCGCGGTCGGCACGGTCGACGGCTCCATCGGCGGTGTGGTGGTGTCGCGGCGCGACCTGCGCGACGGCGACACGTTCCGCGCGTACCACGACGGCTCGGATCGCGACGAGGCGCGCATCGCGCATGAAGCAGGTGGGTCCCACCCCGTCGCGGCCGCGGGGGCCGCCGGGGAGGGGCACCGCGCCGCTCGGCGAGGACGAAGGAGCTCGAGCCGCCAGGGAAGCGGAACCGAGGGCGCAGCTGGAGCGGCACCACCCGGCAGAGGGACTGACGTGCCGGCTCGGTCGAGCTGCCGCAAGAGGCGTTCCTCGCGGTGCTGAAGTCGGAGAACGCGCCCGTGCGAGGTCGATTGGGTGCGTGGCTCAGGGCTCGAGCCACGCGCGCAGCGGGTTCACCGTCGGACGAATCTGCTGCCGGACCATGAGGTCCGGGTTGCCGGTGAGGGAGCGCTCGCGCCCCAGCCCGCCCTTCGCGTCGAGCGCGCCCGTGCGAGGTCGATCGGGTGTGCGTGGGCTCAGGGCTCGAGCCACGCGCGCAGCGGGTTCACCGTCGGGCGAATCTCCTGCCGGACCATGAGGTCCGGGTTGCCGCTGAGGGAGAGCTCGCGCCCCAGCCCGCCCTTCGCGTCGAGCGGGCGGACCCTGGGCTGCGCGACGTTCGCGTCCGACGGTGGGGCGACCACGACGGCCATCGACCCATCGGACAGCTGCACCGAGGTGCCGGGCGGGAAGAAGCCCAGCGTGCGGACGAACAGCTCGACCGCCGTGCTGTCGAGGCGCTGCCCGGCGAGCTGTCCGAGCAGGCGCATGACGTGGTCGCTGCCCACGGGTGGGCGGTTCGGGCCCGGCTGCGTCAACAGCTCGAAGATCGACGGCGGCGCGATGAGGCGTGCGGTGGCGCGCGGGTTGGTGGACAGCGGCAACGCCCACTCGAGGGCGACCGAGGTCTGGTGGCACACCTCGTCCGTCAGCACGTCGGCGCTGCACCTCAGCGCGCTGCGCAGGCCCAGGTGCCCGGGCGGCTCCAGCTCGGGCGGCACCCGCGACAGGTCGTGCACCAGGGCCGCCATGCACAGCTCGACGGTGTCGGCGGGCGACAGCAGCATCTGCCGCGTCAGCACCAGCGTGAAGGCGGCCACCGCCGAGAGCCGCTGCGCCAGGCCGTCGGGGCCCCGGGGAAGCCGGCCGAGGGCGACCAGCAGCCACTCCTTGTCGAAGGCCTCCTCGAAGACGTTCTGCATCGCCCGACGCAGGAGGCTCGTGCGCCATGGCTGCTTCTGCGCCAGGCGGCCGAGCGCGTCGCCCATCACCGTCACCAGGCCCACGTAGGCGCGGACCAGCCGCAGGTTCGCCTCTCGCTGCGCGCGCTGTTCGTCGCTCAGGCTCATCGCGCTCCACCCTTCAGCTTCGTGAGCGCGTCGCGGCAGGCGGCCTTCAGCGCAGGCGGCGCGAGCAGCCGGTCGGCCTCGGCCTCGAGCGCGGCCCTGACCTTCGGAGTGTCCACCCGGGCGAGCGCGTGTACGACGCCAACCTTGAGCGCGGCCGGAACACGGTGCAGCTCCTCGAGCAGCACCTCCGCGGCCTTCGGCCCTCCGATGCGCGAGAGCGCGTCATGCAGCGCCTTGCGCTCCTCGTCACCGAGCGAGCGGTGGAGCTGCGCCACCAGGGCGGGCAGCGCCGACGGATCTTCGAGCTCGGCGACGTGGTGGATGGCGAGCAGCCGCACCTGCGCGTTCGGGTCCTTGATGCGGTGGTGGAGCGCGTCGGCGAGCAACACGGCGTGCTCCTGCTTCACGAGCTCGAGCGCGTGCCGCCGGACCGCCGCGTCGGGGTTCATGAGCCCCTTCTTCAACACGCCGACCGCGTCCTTGACGGGCAGCTTCGGCACCGCGTCGAGGCCCGGGTCCGGCTGCGTGGCCGGCGCGGCGAGGCCGCCACCGTCGAGCTCGGCGATGAGGCCGTTGAGGCGGCGCTTGCCTTCGACGCCCAACGAGGGCGCCGTGAGGAGCGAGCGCGCGGCGCCCAGGCCCATGTGTCGCAGCCCGTTGAGCGCGTCGGGCGCTGCCTCGGCGTCGTTGAGCGACTCGATGAGCCACGCCATCACCAGCGGAGAGGTGAGCGACGTCTTGAAGCGCTCGGCCACCGCCTGGCCCGCCGCCGCGTGCGACTCGTGCGCGGCGTGCTTGAAGGCGTCGACGGCCTCGGCGAAGCGATGCTCCTGGCCGAGCGAGCGCACCAGTCGATCGACCACGCCCGCCAGCGCGTTCACTTCCTGCTGGGTCTTCGCGAGGTCGCCCGTGTGCACGAGCGCGTCGGCGAGGTGCTCGACGGCCTTGTCGCGTGGCGCCTGGAGCCCGCGCTGCAGCACCTCGAGCCCCGCCTTCCAGGTGTCATCGACCCGGCCTGTCTCGGGCACCAGGTCCGTCGCGTCGAGCGCCTGCAGCAGCGGCACGAGGCGCGCGTCCGAGAGGTCCACCACCTCGAAGCCAGCGATGGTGGGCGCGCTCGTCCACGTACGGAACCGCGCCTCGCCCTCCCGCTGGTGCTTGTCGTCCAGCACGCTCATGGGCGGGTGCAGCGTCAACACCACGTGGGGTTCGTCCTGGTCCCAGACGCGCGTCGCGAAGCCCTCGGTCCCGAGCGGGCCGCGGGCCGTGCGGATCCACGCTGCGGCGAACGGCAGCGCCTCTTCGGTCTTCAGCCCGTGCCGGAAGGCGATGGTCTTGACGCCCTCGCGCAGCAGGGGCGCGGCGAGCTGCTCTGACAGGGGCGGCGTGGCGAGCGGTCCGTCTTCGGTCTGAAGCCCGTGCGCCGAGACGGTGAAGGTGATGCCGTCGTCGGCAGCTTCCGCCATCGCGCGCGCGAGCCGCCCGATGGCCTGCTCGAGGTGCCTCGGAACGAAGGGCTTCTCCTGCTGCGCGTGGAGGCCTGCCTGGAACGCCTGGGTCAGGTGGGCGAGCGCGGCCGCGCGGTCTTTCATCCCCATGGGCCGAGTGTCGCTCTGAAGTGATGGCCGGGCCAGCCTTCGGCCGTCGCCGGCGCTTCGCGCTCGACCCGGTGGGCGGCGAACGTCAGACTCGGCCGGCCATGTGGCGATACCTGCAGGCCCACGAGGCGTTCGTCCGCACCGCGCTCGGCGAAGCGCACGACGCGGCGTTCTGGGACCAGCTGGCAGACTTCCACGCGAGGCAGCTCGCCTTCATGCAGCACGAGCGGCTGATTCACCTGCTGGTGACGCTGGCCGTCGCGGTGCTCTGTCTCGGCAGCGTCGGCTTCTCGAGCCTGTCGCCGTCGCTCGCAGCCTTCGCCATCGCGGCGCTGCTGCTGGGCCTCGTGAGCGCCTACCTCGTGCACTACTTCCGCCTCGAGAACGGCGTTCAGCGCTGGTACCACCTGGCCAACGCCATCGAGACGAAGCGCGGGCGGGTGACGCTCGAGCACCCGAAGCCCTGAGCTGGATTTCGTCCTGGGCCTGCGCTCGTCGGGGCCTCCGGTCCCTCGCGGGCTGGTGAGCGGAGCGGCCGTTGCGTTGCTGGTGGCGAGGAGCCGCGAGTGACTTCGGCTCGTCACGCTGGCCTCTCACCAGCACCTCAGGCACGCTCTCGTCGCCATGTCGAAGTCGCGGTCCAGCCGCTCCACCGCCAAGCTCCCGCCGATCGCAGGAAACGAAGTCGATGCCTTCCTCGAGGCGCTCGACCACCCGCTCAGAGACGACGTCGTGCGCGTGCGGCGCCTCCTGCTCGCGGCGCTCCCGGACCTGGGCGAGGCCATCAAGTGGAACGCCCCCAGCTTTCGCCACGGCGAGCGCTTCTTCGCCACCGTCGACCTGCGGTCCACGGACCGCCTTCGGCTCGTCTTCCATCGCGGCGCAAAGAAGGACGCCGCGCCGAAGCCGACGCTGAGCCCTCGCGCCGAGGTGCTCGTGGAGTGGGTGGCCGACGATCGCGCGCTCGTCACGCTCGACCCATCGAAGCTCGCCTCGCAGCGCCTCGCCTTCACCACGCTCGTGCGCGAGTGGGTGTCACAGCTTCCCTGACGACGAGCAGACCTGCGACCCACCGAAGGCGCCAGGACTGGAGCCGCGAGTGGCGCCGACGCATCACCAACATCCGAGAATGGGTGTGAGACTGAGTGGCCCGCCGGCGCGAGGAGCGAGTCCGAGACAGAGCGGCGACCAGCGGGAGTGGGGCGAGACGAAGTGCTTCGATCAATCGACGGCGGTGAAGTTCCTGCAGGCGAACTCCCTGCTCATCGGCAGTGGACTTCCGCTCCTTCGACGCAGGCGACACCATCGACGCGGCGATGGCCGAGGCGATTCGCGGCTGGCTGGTCGCGCGCTGAGGCAGGTCGAGCCCTCCTTCTGCAGGCGGCAGATCCGCTCGAAGGCACGGCGTTCAGCGGCGAGAAGCTGATCCTCGACGCGAAGCTGCTCGACACGGCGAAGCACTCGGTGGTCGTGACGGCGCGCGCCGACTGCCCGCGTCCTGGTGGGCCAGCGGAAGCGCGGCGAGGCGACGCGCCCAACGACCGACGACGCAGCGCGAGGGAGTCCGAGACGTCGGGCGGCGAGGCGACGCGCCCGACGACCGACGACGCAGCGCCAGGGAGTCCGAGACGTCGGGCGGCGACGCGAGGCTCAGCGGCCCGACGACCGACGACGCAGCGTCCGAGACGTCGGGCGGCGAGGCGACGTGAGGCTCAGCGGCCCGACGACCGACGACGCAGCGCCAGGGAGTCCGAGACGGGGGCGAGGCGACGTGAGGCTCAGCGGCCCGACGACCGACGACGCAGCGCCAGGGAGTCCGAGACGGGGGCGACGTGAGGCTCAGCGGCAGCGCCAGGGAGTCCGAGACGGCGGCGAGGCGACGTGAGGCTCAGCGGCCCGACGACCGACGACGCACCACCAACGCGAGCAGCGCGAGCAGGCCGGAGCCGCCCGCCGTCGAGGAACAGCCCACCGCGTCCGTGGGGACGAACGTGGTCAGCTGCTCCGACGACATCGCCATGTTGCCCGAGAGGTCGAAGGCGATGACGCGCAGGTCCACCGAGCCCTCGGGGACCGCCACCGCGGTGATGTCACGGCCGACCGTCACCGCCAGCGCGGCGGCGGGCATCGTGGCGGCGTTCGTGGTGGCGGGCACCAGGAAGTTGATGTCGCCCGGCGCGTCGAGCACCACGGTGACCGACGAGGGACCACCGCAGGAGGTCGCACCGAACGTCTCGCCCTTCACCTCGGTCACCCGCGCCTTCGGCAGCTCGGGCGGCTGGGTATCGACTTCCTGGGACGTGGTGAAGCGCGTGAGCACCGCCCCATCGAGCTCCACCTTGTAGGTGGCGTTCGCGTCGAGCATCACCATGGGTCGCAGCACGAAGAGCGTCGAGACCCGCTCACCGGTCACCCGCACCGCCGAGCTGCTGAGGCCCACCGGCTTGCCCCGCTCGTCGAGCAGGCGCACCGCGCTCACGTCGTTCAACATCGTGCCGCTCTTCTCGACCGTCACGTCCGACCGCAGCCACACCGAGGTCGAGCGCGGCACCCGGGACCCGTCAGCCGGCAGCACCTCGAAGCCCTTGATGCCGGTCTGCGCGAGTCGGCTGCAGGCCTCGGCCGGGTCGCTCATCAGCGACACCGCCATCAGCCCGCCCGCAACCAGCGCTTTCCAGACAGAACGTACAGCCATGACCGAAGCCGTAAGCGAGCGGCGTGCCAGACTGTACACCAGTTATTCCAAGCCGTTGACGCGACGAGGAGCCAACGACCGGCCTGATCCACGACAGCGCTGCCACGCGCCCTCCCTTTTCATCTTGGGTGGAATGGTGCAGGCTCACGCCAATGGTGTAGACGAACACCCTCACCATGACGGGCGATCAGGCGAGCCTGATCGTCCACGAATCACGGACCTCGGCTGCTGGCACAGGGCGTGGAAAAGGGCAGCGCATGTACCCCGAGAACCGCAACGTCCGCCGCTACACCTGCCAGGCCCGCTTCTTCGGCTCGGGAGGCACGTTCCTCTTCCGCGGCGCGGTGACCGACATCTCGCGCACGGGGCTGTGTCTCAGCGGAGTGGCCCCGATGGCGAAGGGCCAGTCGATTCACCTGAAGGTGGAGCTGCCCGCCGGGACGGTGGACGCGGTGGGTGAGGTGCGCTGGGTGCGGCCGCTCGAAGGGGGCACGGCCGAGGTCGGTCTGCGCTTCGTCCGCATCAACCAGTCGAGCCTCGAGGCCATCGACGAGACGGTGGCGGAGCGCGAGCGCCCCGTCACCTCGAGCTTCATGCGCCAGTACGTCTTTCGCTGACCGCCCGGAAAGCCCATCGCCGCGTTGACGGCTGGCGGCCCTCCCGTCCACAGTCCGGGCCCTGTGCGGTGGCCGGCCCTCCTGACGACCCTGACGTTCGCCTGCGCGACCTCGAGCCCGGCGCCTGCCCCGGTGACGGTGAAGGCCGACGACTCCGGCGGCGACGTCGCGAGCGCCTTCGAAGAGCCGGTGCCGGTCGCGCCGACGGTGACCGCGAAGCCGCCGCCGCCGCTGCCCGACCTTCGCGCGCCGTTCCGCGAGGCGCTCGAGGCGGGCCAGCGCGCCCTCGCCAGCAGAGACCTCGACGGCGCACTCACCCATGCGCGGCGGGCCCGCAAGGAGAGCGACGTGCTCGGCGTGGCCGAGCGGGTGAAGGCGCTCGAGCTGTCCTTCAAGGTCGCGATGGCCTCGACGGCGGGGCCCGACGCCCAGCGCGTCGCTCGGGAGTGGCTGTCGAGCTGCAGCGGAGATGGGGCCGACGCCTGCCGCGCCCAGGCCCTCAACGCGCTGCTCTCGACCTCGCAGCTCGACCCCTCGTCCGCGAGCGCGCTGCGTGACGAGGTGGCCGAGCGGCAGAAGGCCGAGGCCTGCCTCAAGACCTCCGAGCGCGCGAAGAAGCCCGAGCGCTGCTTCGCCGAGGCCGAGAAGACGGCGAAGCACCACCGCGACGAGCTGCTCCTCGCGCGGGCCTCGTACGTGCGCGCGCTGGCCGCTCCGGAGCCCCGCCAGCCGGCCCTCTTCTCCGCGGTCGAGCAGCACTGTGACGCGCCCGCGTGCCTGCAGGTGCGGCGACGGGCGCTCGGCCGCCTCCTCGCGAAGGCCAGGGCCGACAAGAGGCTCGAAGACGCCGCCCGCTTTGCCCTGCGTGACGCCGAGGCCTTCGGCAGCACGCTCGCCGAGGCGGAGCGCGTCTGGGGCCGGCCGCCCGAGGTGGACGTCGTGTGCGCGGCCTACGACGACGCGAGCGGGGCCGGCGCCTGCCGCAAGCTGGAGAAGCAGCTGACCGGCCGCTGGACCTTCCGCGACTTCTCGAAGGACAAGCCGCGCGAGGGGCTGTCGGGAGACCAGGTGCGCGCGGTGAACGAGCACTACGCGCCGCTGCTCCAGGAGTGCCTCTCGGCCCAGGCCCGGCGGCTGCGTCCGCCCGACGCCGTTCGCTACGAGCTGCGGTGGATGGTGTTCAACGACGGCCGGGTCGGCGAGGTGCACTTCAAGGACGGCAGGCACGACGACTCCGAGCTGGCGAAGTGCCTGCGGGCGCAGTTCGAGACCTGGCGGTACCCCCGCTACGAGGGCGAGTGGCAGCACGTCGAGCAGGCCTTCACGGTGAGCGCCGTCGAGCGCCGCAGCGAGCGGTGACGTTCGAGTCAGGCTGACTCGAGCTCGCGTGTCCCGAGCTCTGCGTTCGCGCTTGTGGCGCGTCGAACGCGCGGTGTACGACTCGCCACGTCAGGCCGGCGCGTGCTGACCCACCACCCATGACTTCCGGCGACGACGAGCGCGCGGCGGGCGCGCGGCAGGTTCGTTTCACGCGCGAGCGCCGCGGGGTGTCGTCTTCTGCGATGACCTGGGCGAGGCCGCTCACGAGCGACGAGGTGCGCGGCAACGCCGAGCTGCTCGTGACAACGCGATGGCCACGGGTGGCCTCTCACGCCTATCCTTCCCGGCCTCCGCCCACCATGCCGCTGCGACTCGCCGAGCTCCAGGACCGGTTGCGCGCGTCGATGCTGGGCTTTGCCATCGGCGACGCCCTCGGGTTCCCGCTGCGCGGGCTGCCGCCTCCGGGGCTCACCCGCCTCACGCACGTGGCCGACGACTTCGCCGCCCGGCCGCGCGGGCGCTTCGCGAAGGGGCAGTTCAGCGACGACACCCAGATGATGCTGGCGACCGCCGAGGCGGTGACGGCCGAGAAGCGCATCGACGGCCGCAGCGTGGCCGCGCACCTGTCCTGGCTGTGGCAGGAAGGCGTCATCCTGCAGCCGCCCACCAGCGCGTCCGACGCGGCTCAGGCCCTGCTGGCCGGCACGCCGTGGATGGGCGCGGGCGCGGCCATCGGCGTGAGAGACCCGTCGTGCCTCTCGCGTGCGCTGGTGCTGGGCTTCTGGAGCGAGCCCTCTCCGCCCCGGCTGGCGCACGACGCCCAGGTGCTGACGGTGGTGACGCACAAGGACCCGCTGTGCGCGGCGGCGGCTTCGGCCTTCGCGCGCGCGGTGCAGCTCGGCCTGTCTGGAGAGCCGCACGACGCGGCCGCCTTCTGCGCCGAGGTGTCGAAGGCCGCGGCCCCGGCGAACCAGGAGCTCGCCGACGAGCTGTACTACCTGCCCCGCGCGCTGAGCTGGGCGCCCGACCGCGCACTGCCGGCGCTGCGACGCGTGGGCGTGGCGATGAGCGAGCTCGAGGCCGAGGGCGGACTGCCCGCGCACGTGACGCCGGTGCTGCTGACGGCCCTCTACTGCGTGCTGAAGGCGCCTGCGGACGTCCGACAGGCGCTGACGCTGGTGCTCTCGACGGGCGGCGAGGTGGACGTCGCGGCCGGCCTGGTGGGCGCCATCATCGGCGCGCACGTCGGCACCGAAGGGCTGCCCGCGCGGCTGCGCCGCAACGTGCTGTACGGCGACTCCCTGGTGGACGCCGCAGACCGGCTGTTCGACGCCCGCCTCGCGAAGGAGCAGGTCACCGTCGCCCAGCCCGTCACCGTCCGGCGGTGAGCGCGGCAGGCGACTCCCTGGGGCGCCATCATGGGCTCGTCCGGCTGCGCCGCGACGGCTGTGCGGCGACCCCGGTGCGCCTCGCGAAGGAGCAGGTCGTCGTCCGGCGGTGAGCGCGGCAGGCGACTCCCTGGGGCGCCATCATGGGCGCTCGTCCGGCTGCGCCGCGACGGCTGTGCGGCGACTCCCGGTGCGCCTCGCGAAGGAGCAGGTCGTCGTTGCTCAGCGCGTCACCTGCGGTGAGCGTCAGCCGGACGGAAGCGTCGCCACCGCTCGCACGAGCACGTCGCGCGCCGCTGGCTTGTCGATGAGCTCGTGGGCAACCCGCTCACGCAGCGCAGCAGCCGCCTCGGCGGGCATGGCGCCCGAGTGCAGCACGCGCTTCAGCCGCGGCCACCGCTTCGCCACCTCGGCGAGCAGCGATAGCCCGTTGCGACCAGGCAGGTTGTAGTCCGCCAGCACGCTGTCGAACTCGCGCGCCTCGAGCAGGCGAATCGCCTCGGGGACGTCGAGGGCGTGGGTCACCTCGGCGACCTGCGCCAGCAACCGCGTCACGCCGCGGGCGACGAGCGGCTCGTCATCGACGACGAGGACCCGGGGCCGCGCGAGGAAGGGCCGAGGGCTGGGCGCCCCCATCGTCCACGTGACCGCGAACACGGTCGGCGGCTCGCCAGGCAACCACGCGCGGCTCCGCAGCCGGCCTGTCGCTTCCCGTCCGCCGCTCGCCGTCACCAGCTCCTCGAAGAAGCCGACCGTCTGCCAGGTCGCGGCCTCTTCCGCGCGAGCCCCCATGCCGTAGTCCACGCGGACCAGCGCCTCGCCGTCTTCCACGCTGTCCAGCGCGACGGCCTGGAAGTCGAAGAGGCTCGAGAGGAAGTTCTGGAAGCGCATGATGGCGTCGAGCGGATCGTCATCGACGCGCAGGGTCGGCAGGTACCCGAGGATGGCCTGCACCTGCTGGCGGCCCCACAGGCGAATCGAGTCGACCTCCCCACGCACCACGTGCTCGAGAATGGCGAGGCCGAGGCGCTCGAAGGAGGCCATGGGGTACCAGGCGTCCACGTCGACGCGGTCTGCGACGAGCGCGACGTCAGCGGGGCTCAACTGCGCGCGCCAATTCGAGACCTGCCGCCGCAGCATGCGGACGTAATCGACGTAGAGGACTCCGCGAACGTGGCGATCCTGGGGCACGGTGACTCCGCTTCGGTAGCACGACTGACACCGGTGCAACACCCGCCGCGCAATCGCCGCTCGGCCCGGGCGTAGCAGTCACGTGATTGTCAGCCAGCTCCTCACCGGCTTCGGCCTCGCGGGCTCCGCCGGCCTCAATGCCTACGTGCCCTTGCTGGCCATCTCGGTGCTCGGCCGGCTCGAGTTGATTCACTTGCGGGAGCCATTCGACATTCTCACGCACCCGGCGGTGATTGGCGTCACCGCGGTGCTGCTCCTGGTCGAGCTGCTGGTGGACAAGATCCCCGCGGTGGACCACGTGAACGACGTCATCCAGACCCTGGTGCGGCCGGCGGCCGGTGCGCTCGTCTTCGCGGCGGGGAGCGGCGCCGTCAGCGATGTGCCGCCCGTGGCGCTGCTCGCGGCGGGCCTCGTCACGGCGTTCAGCGTGCATGCCACCAAGGCGGTGGCGCGGCCGGTGGTGCACACCGCGACCCTGGGCACCGGGGGCCCCGTCGTCTCGCTCGTCGAGGACGTCGCGGCCGTCGTGGGCAGCCTGCTCGCGCTGTTCGCGCCGCTGCTCGCCGCGCTCTTCTTCACCCTCCTCGCGTTTGGGGCGTACAAGGCCGTCGTCGGACTTCGACGAACGCTCCATCGTGCCGCTGCGTGACGCCCTCGCCCTCGTCGTCCTCTCGCTGCTCGCGCTCGGCGCGCTGAGCATCGTCATCTCGACCCTGCGCCTCGGCATCTCGCCGATGCCCACGAGCCGGGCGGTGCGCGCGGTGATGCTCGACTTCGTCCCACCGTCCCTCGGAGGCGAGGTGCATGAGCTCGGCGCCGCGTGGGGCGGGGTCGCGTTGGCGCTGGCGCGGCGCTGCCCGGCGGCGCGGGTGGTGGCCTGGGAGCGCTCTGCGGTGCCCTTCGCGGTGGCGTGGCTTCGGGCGCGGGCGTCAGGGCTCGCCAACCTCGAGGTGCGGCGCGCCGACTTCCTCGAGGCCGACTTCTCGAGGGCCACGGCGCTGGTCTGCTACCTCTGGACGGGCGGCATGCGCGCCCTGGACGAGAAGCTGCGCCGCGAGCTGCCTGGCCGGCCCCTCCTCATCGTCACCAACACCTTCCTGCTCCACGGCTGGCCAGAGAGCGCGAGCGCGACGGCGCCGGACCTGTACCGCACGAAGGTCGCCCGGTACGACCGCGTGCCGTGACTCGACGCGCGCCGCCCTTCGGGCCATCGTCCGCCCGTGCTGCGCGCGCCACCCGCCCTGCTCGCGGTCCTCCTGCTCCCTGGCTGCACGCCAGACCCCCGGTGTCCCCTCGGCAGGACCCGCTCGGTGCCCGCCTCGGTGCTGGCCGTCGAGGCACGCGAGGCGACGGTGTCGATGACGTTCCCGGCGCCCACGAGGTGTGCGTTGCCGGACGGCACCCTGAAGGCGTCCGGCTCCGTTCGTCTGGCTGGCCGGCCCCCGGAGCCGCTCACCGTGACGGCGCTCGACCACGACGAGCGCGACGGTGAGGTGACGGTCCAGCTGACCTTCACGCCGCCCACCGCTGGCATCGGCGACCTCGAGGTCTTCGTCGACCCCCAGCTGGGCATCGCGCAGGTGCCCGTCTTCGTCGCCCGGGACGGCACGGCCCTGCCCTTCGTCGACGTCAGAGCCCCGTGTGAGGAGCCGCAGCGCTCCAGCTCGGGCGTCGTCGTCTGTCCCGAGCGCGACTCCGGGGTGACGCTCTTCGTGGACGGCCGGCAGGTGGCCACGCTGCCAGACGCGCTCGAGCCGCAGGTGGTCGGCGACGTCCTGTGGACTCACCGGCTCGCCGACGCGGGCTTCACCGTCGAGCGCACGCAGCTGCGGAGCGACGGCGGGCTCGCGGTGACGCACCAGGCGTGGGTCGCCGGCTTCCGGCCCACGAAGCCGCGGTACGCCGACGAGCGGCGCCTGATGCGCCTGGGCTTCGTCGCCACCACCCTCGACGACGGAGGGCTCGAGCTCGTCAACGCGCACCAGGGCGCCACCACCGACGTGGTGCTGGCCGAGCCGGACATCGCCTGGGCGTGGGTCACCGACCGCTGGTGCGCCGCTGACGGTGGCTGCCTGCCGCGCACCTCGGGCGCGAAGGTGGCGGGCGTCGAACCGGCCGTCTGGTGGCAGGTGGTGAGCAGCCAGCTCGTGCTCTTCCGGCGGCCGGTCGCCGACGCGGGCTCCATCGCTTCGCTGCCGCTCTCAACCGGGAGGCCCGTCACGCTGCGCTCGTCGGTGCAGGGCGCGCGCCGGACGCGGGTGACCCAGGGGACCAGCGCGTTCTTCTTCGAGTGGCTCCCCGACGCGGGCGAGGTGGCCCTCACGCACTTCCCGGACTGGGACGTGCGCGAGGAGAACACCGAAACCGTCTCCTTCGGGCTCGACGGCGGCGTGGTGCGCTTCGTGTGGCTCCGCTGAGCTCCGGCGTTGATCCGCCCGGAGCCATCAGCCACCCTGCTGCAGTCTCCTGCCGAGATGATTGACACGGTTCGCCACGCTGCCTAAGCGCGCGCTCGCCATGGCGTCCCTTCGCGACATCCGGAAGCGCATTCGCTCGGTCAAGAACACCCGGCAGATCACCAAGGCCATGAAGATGGTCTCGGCGGCCAAGCTGCGGAAGGCGCAGGACAACGTCATCGCCGCGCGCCCCTACGCGCAGACCCTCGACGCGGTGATGAGCGCGCTCATCTCGCGCTCCGAGCCCGGCTCGGTGACCCACCCGCTGCTCACCCGCCGCGACGAGGTGAAGAAGGTCGAGCTGGTGGTGGTGACGTCGGACCGCGGCCTCGCCGGCGGCTTCAACTCGAACATCACCCGCAAGGCGCTCAAGTTCCTCTCCGAGAACAAGCAGCTCGACATCAGCATCACCACCGTCGGGCGCAAGGGCGGCGAGTTCCTCCGCGGCAAGGGCTACACCATCCGCAAGGACTGGCCGGGCCTGCTGGGCAAGCTGTCGTACGCGAGCGCCGAGCAGGTGGCCACCGAGCTGACCGGCCGCTTCCTCTCTGGCGAAGTGGACGCGGTGCACTTCCTCTTCAACGAGTTCGTCAGCGCCATCTCCCAGGTGCCGCACCTGATCCAGTTGCTGCCCTTCGAGCCGAAGGCCGCGGACGGGAAGCAGGGCGGCAGCGAGTACGCCTACGAGCCGACCCCCCAGGCGGTGCTCGAGCGCCTCGTGCCGCAGGCAGTGAATGTGAAGGTGTACCGGGGCCTGCTCGAGTCCTACGCGGCCGAGCACGCGGCCCGCATGGCGGCGATGGAGAACGCCACCAAGAACGCCGGTGAGATGATCGGCACGCTCACGCTCTTCTACAACCGCACGCGCCAGGCCCTCATCACCAAGGAGCTGATGGAGATCGTCTCGGGCGCCGAGGCCCTCAAGGGCTGACGGGCTCGAAGCGGGGGCAGGCACGGACGGGCTGAGGGGCGTACTTCACCTCGAGCGCCGCGCAGCGCAGGAACCACGAGCGATCCGTCTTCACGTCGCGCTTGTGGGCGCACCGGTGGCAGAGGCTCTGTGGGAAGGGCCGGTCATCGGGAGCAGGGCGCAGCTCGTCCACCCGCGCAGCGTGCTCATGGTTGCCGGCGTCAGGCCAGCGCGTTAACCAGAGGGCGTGTTCTTCCGTCCCGACGCCGCGACGCTCGCGCCCCTCACCGTGCTCACCACCGACGGCGACACCGTGCCGGTCGGGTCCGCGTGGAGCGAGGGGCCGGCGGTGCTCGTCTGGCTCCGTCACTTTGGTTGAATGTTCTGCCGCGAGCAGGTGGCCGGGTTCCGGTCACGCGCAGCCGAGCTGAAGCACGCCGGGGTGAAGCTGGTTTTCATCGGCAACGGCACCCCGCTGATGGCGAAGGACTTCCAGGCCTTCATGGAGGTGCCTGAGCTGCCCGTCTGGACGGACCCGAAGCGCCAGACCTACCGGCACCTGGGCTTCAAGCGCGGCCTCTTCTCGGTGCTGGACCTCTCGCTGTTGTCGTACGCGAAGCGCGCCCTGGCGGCCGGGTTCCGACAAGGGAAGACGCAGGGTGACCCGGTGCAGCAGGGCGGCGTGCTGGTGGTGAAGCGCGGCGGTGAGGTCGTCTACGGCTTCGCGTCGGCGACCGCCGGCGACCACCCGCCCGTGGACGAGGTCGTCGCGAAGGCCCTCTCTGCCGCCGGGAGGTGACGTGCTACGCGGCCCAGGCATGCGCGCTCTCGTCGCTCCGCTCGTCGCCTGCCTCGCCCTCGCCTGTCCGAAGAAGAACGACCAGGCCCCGCCGGCACCGCCTCCCACCGCGGAGCCAGCCTTGCCGCTGCCGGAGTCGCCCCGCACGGCAGTCGCGATGCCGCCCCGCCCCGACGCCGAGGTCGAGGTCGTCGGCAAGTGGTCGTCGAAGGTGCCGGGCGCGAAGAAGCACGTGGCCGTCGCGCAGGTCGAGCCCTGTGTCCCGGTGCCGGTGAACGCCAGGCGCTTCGGCGACGAGGTGGTGCTCGAGGGTGACGGCTACTTCTTCGAGTACTTCATGCCCCAGGGGACGCGGGCGCACGTCTGTCTGTACGCGCTCGACGACAAGGGCGTCGTCATCGGCGCCGTCACCATCCCCGACACGCCGCGCGTCTTCGAGGGGCTGGGCGAGCTGATGGTGGGCCCGCACACCGTCGAGATCGTCCCGCTGGCGAGGTGAGCGCCCAGAAGCGCCGGCCGTGAGACCTATTCGGTCGCGGGGCAGGGGTACTCGACGCTCTGCTCGCCATCGGCCGGGACCGTCACGGTCTTCGAGGCGCCGGGCACCGTGTTCCCGGCCGCGTCGTAGCAGTCGAACCGCACCTTGTGCGTCCCCGCGCGAACCTTGAGGCCTTCGATGGGCGAGCCGCCCACCTTCTTACCGTCGACGAAGACGTCAGCCGTGTCGGAGGCCCGGAGGTTGAGGAGGCCCTCGCCGACCGGCTGCGGCGGTGGGGGAGGAGGCCTTGGGGCGACGGCGACGCCCGCGTCCTTCGGGGTCGGCGGATTCACCGGATTGGGCGGTGGCGGCACGGGCGAGCCCGCGTCGATGGGCGCGCTCGGCGGCGTGCCCGCGTCCACCGCGGCGGGAGCGGCTTCTGCTCCACCATCCACGACGACCGGGGCGACCGGAGCGCTGCCAGGCGTGGGGAAGGGGCGCAACGAGACCTCGGCGACGGTGACGGGCGGCTGGGGACCCGCTGCCGACAGGCTCAGCCCACCCATCACGCCGAACGCGAGGGCGCCGAGACCCAGCAGCCCGCAGAGCCCGATGAGAACCGACTTCGCCACGGCCATCACCGCTCACTTACCTCCCCTCAGGCGGGTTGGCCACTTCGCGCTTCATCGACGCGGCTCAGGCGGAAAGGGGTAGCAGGGACCGAGCGGCCGTTGGTATCCGGCAGTCGCAGTCACTCTGGGAGGAGTTCATCATGTTGACCTCACTCGTCGTCACCCTCGCGCTCGCTCAGGCGGACGCCAGCACCGAGAAGTCTCCGGCCGAGCGCGCCGCCATCGCCGCCGAGAAGGCCGCTGAAGCCGCCGCGAAAGCCGCGGACGCAGCCCAGCGCATCGCGGACAAGGTCGCCCCGCCCGCCGCTCCCGCGCCCGCAGCCGCGCCGCCGAGCGCTGGCGCCTGGGCAGGCACCGCGGGCCTGGGCCTCGCGCTGCTGGGCGGCAACACGCAGACCATCACCTTCACCGGCTCCGTCGGCCTCGACAGGAAGTGGGAGCTGTGGACCCTGGGCATCCGCGCGACCGGCGCCTACGGCATCACCAACCCCGACACGTCCGAGGGCTCGACGTCGCAGGCCCAGACGGTCGCGCGCCGCGGGGCGCTGACGGTGCGTGGCGATCGCAGCTTCGGCGGCTTCGTCGCCGCCTTCGCCCTGGCCGGTGGTGAGTTCGACCACGTCAAGAACATCGAGTCGCGTGTCTACGGTGAAGCCGGCGCCAGCTTCACGGTCTTCAACGAGAAGGTGGAGGACCTCGAGAAGGTCTTCCTCCGCCTCGACGTCGCGCTCCGCGGTGGTCGCGAGACGCGGTTCACCTATTTCCCGATGCCAGCGCCGGTCGCCCCCTATGAGGTCCCCATCCTCGCGCCGCGCGTCGCCGCCACGTTCCGCTGGGCCCTCAACAAGAACTTCCGCGTCTCGGAGGACTTCGAAGTGCTGCCCTTCATGCTGCCGCCGACCGCGGGCCGCTTCCTCATCAACAGCAACACCAAGCTGAACGCGCGCATCACCGAGGCCATCTCGCTCTCGCTCGGCTTCCTCATCAACATCGACACCCAGCCGCCGAAGGCGTCGCTGCGCGTGTACGACTACGCGTTGACGGCGGGCGCCGAAGCGGCGTTCTGAAGCCGCGACTGGAACGAGGCGGCGGTGCGTCGGGGCGGCGACGGAGAACCATTCGAGTGGGCGGTGAGCTAGCGTGCACCGCCATGCACCGACTCGTCGCCTGCCTCCTCGTCGCGCTGTCTGCGCTCGCCGTCGCCGGTGAGCCGAAGTCTCCGCCACCACCGAAGAAGCCGCTGACCTTCGGCATGGCGCACCAGTACGGCGAAGAGCACGCGCAGAAAGCGAAGGCCCTCATCGAGCCGTACCTGACGAAGTCGCTCGGCTCGCAGGTGACGGTGCAGCCGTTCGACACCTACGAGGAGCTGTCCGAGGCGCTGGCCACCAACAAGGTGGACCTCGCGTGGATTACGCCGCTCGCGTTCGTGCAGGCCACCCAGAAGAACCGTGACGTGACGGCGCTGTCGAAGGCGATGCGCTCGTCTGACGGTGGCCTGTTCTACCGCAGCGTCTTCATCGTGAAGGCGAGCTCGACGGCGTCCGACCTCAAGTCCCTCGCGGGCAAGAAGGTGGCGTGGGTGGGGAAGCTGTCAGCGTCGGGCTATCTCTTCCCGAGGGCGCTGCTGGGCGAGCAGGGGCTCGACCCCGACAGACACTTCGGCGCCGAGACGTTCGCGGGGGACCACCTGGCCGTGTGCAAGGCGGTGAAGGAAGGCAGGGCCGAGGTCGGCGCCACCTACGCCGCCGAGCCGAAAGACGGAGCCGCGCTCGCGCCGACCGGCTGCGAAGACGCCGGGCCGCTCAGCGACTTCAAGGTGCTCGCGTCCACGGCCAACCTGCCGAACGAGGTCATCGCGCACAGCCCCGACTTCCCGCCCACGCGGGTGAATGACGTGATGATGGCCTTCGGCCGCATGGGCAACACGCCTGACGGCAAGAAGGTGCTCACCGACGGCTTCCGCGCGCAGGGCTTCGGCGTGGCCGTCGAGGGTGACTTCGACCCGGTGCTCGCGCTGCTCAAGACGAAGGAAGTGAAGGCGAAGGTGGCCGAGGAGCCGAAGGCAGAGCCGGCGAAGGGCAAGAAGAAGGGGAAGTGACCTGGAGACGCGGGCCCCACGGGTCTGCGAAGCTGCGCCTCGTGAGGCTCGTGCTCGCCGGCCTGCTCCTGTCGACCGTCGCCCTCGCCGCCGACCCCTGCGTGAAGGTGACGCAGCAGACCTCGAAGGAAGGGCTCGAGCTGTGGGCCGAGCTGTCGAGCTGCAGCGAGGTCGTCATCAGCGTCACCGCCGACGAGACGAACGTCACCAACGCGCTGCCGGCCACCGTGGAGTCAGCGGGGCGCGCGCGCTTCCTGCTCGCGCGGTGGCAGCGCCTCGACCGGAACGAGGCCTGGCGCGTGGCCGACTGGAAGTACAAGTGGAAGCTGGGCCGCCGGCTCTCGAGGGTGCCCGACGTCACCGGCCTCTTCCGCAAGCCCTTCGAGGGGACCCACAAGCTCATCCAGGGGCCGTACGGCACCTTCAGCCACTTCGCGGGCTCGCAGGACGAGGAGGCGTTCGACTGGGCGATGCCTGAGGGCACCCCGGTGCTGGCGGCGCGCGACGGCGTCGTCGTGGGCACCCGCAGCGACTGCACCGTCGGCGCGGTCGACGAGGCCTTGAAGAACGACGCCAACTACGTCGTGCTGCGCCACCAGGACGGCACCTTCTCGGAGTACCACCATCTGCGGGAGGGCGGCGTGCGCGTGAAGCTCGGCGAGCGCGTCACGAGCGGACAGCTCCTCGGCGAGTCGGGCAACACCGGCTACACGTCGCGGCCGCACCTGCACTTCTCGGTCTTTCACACCCTCGACGGGCACACGCGCGCGACCCTGCCCGTCACGTTCAGCGGCGTGACGCGGGAGCCGGCCCAGCGCGACCTCATCAAGTACGGCGACGACGAAGCGCCTGCGCCTCCGCTGAACCGAAGGCCGCCGGCTCGCGAGCAGCAGAAGCGCGAAGACGCGGAGCGCGCGCTCAAGGAAGCCGCCGACGCGTTGAACACCCTGGGGGACTGAGTCCTGGCGCGCCCTGGCCCGACGGGCATGAGGCCGCCCGCGAGCCGCTTCGCCAGCGCTGAGTCCCGACTGAGCCAGCGGGAAGTCCCAGCGTCGGTTTCCCGGCGCGCGGTCCCTGTGCGAAGGTGACCTCATGCCCAACAAGGTCGGCCGTCAGCAGTTCACCCAGGCCCTGCAGAACACCGAGATCGACGTCAAGCAGGCCGAGCAGGATCCAGCGCTCCGCGGTGCGTTGCCCGCCAACGCCGACCTCAACCGCGACGGGAAGATCTCGGGCGGGCAGGAGATCGACCGGCTCTTCACGCAGATCGACTCCTTCGGCCGCAACCCGGGCGCCCAGGACACCTCGCTCCTCGACCCCTCTGGCAACGGCACCCAGCAGGCCCGGAGCATGCGCGCGCTGGGACAGCTGACCCGGAACGCCGACGTGATGGGCTGGACGGCAGGCGTGAACTTCGAGCGGGTGGACTTCTCGGCCTACGTCGCGCCGCCGGGAACGCCGCCAGGCTCGCAGACGATGCTGGGCGCGGCCGCCACGCTGATCCGCGACCGCAAGGACAACTACGGCACGCACCAGCCCTGGTACAACCTCGACCCCAACCACGCGCTGCCGGCGAACGTGAAGCTGGGTGGGCTCGCGCAGTCCGACCGCAACCCCAACGGCGTGTGGAAGTGCAACCTCTTCGGCGGCAACGCGATCTACGTCGGAGGCTTCGAGCCGCCGTACTATGGCAACCGCGGCCGCGGCGAGTACCCGAACGCGAACCAGTTCTACAAGTTCAGCGACAAGTACGCCGCGCAGTTCGGCAACAAGGTGCACTTCCAGATGGTGGGCGAGCTCGCGCTCAACGGCCTCGACGAGGAGACGAAGCGCCAGAAGCTCACTGAGCTGCTCCGCACCGCGCAGCCGGGTGACCTGCTGATGGTGGACCACCAGGGCGCCGACGTGTCCGACGGCGGTCACACGCGCGTGGTGATGGCGAACGACCTGCAGGCTGACGGCACGGGCTCCATTCACTCGGCGCAGGCGACCCAGAGCGAAGCGGCCATTCGCAGCGAGAGCCTGTCGTCGTTCACCGGCGAGGAGACGGTGTGGATCCTCCGGCCCAACCGGCCGCGCGCTGGCCAGCCGACGGAGCCGCCTCCGCCAGTCACCACGCCCACCACGCCGCCGGCGACCACCACGACCGGGGCCTACACGGTGAAGCCCGGCGACACGTTCTCGAAGATCGCGAAGACGCAGCTCGGCGACGCGAGCCGCTGGCGTGAGGTTCAGGCGCTCAACCCGAGCATCGACCCTCGCATGCTGAAGGTGGGGATGACGCTCAAGCTGCCGACCTGAGGGTGTCAGGCGCTCAACCCGAGCATCGACCCGCGCATGCTGGGCATGGCGCTCGAGCCGCCGACCTGAGGGTGAGCCCGAGCATCGACCCGCGCATGCTGAAGGTGGGGATGACGCTCGAGCTGCCGACCTGAGGGTGAGCTTCAGGCGCTCAGCCCGAGCATCGACCCGCGCATGCTGAAGCTGGCGCTCGAGCTGCCGACCTGAGGGCGAGCTTCAGGCGCTCAGCCCGAGCATCGACCCTCGCATGCTGAAGGTGGGGATGACGCTCAAGCTGCCGACCTGAGGGTGTCAGGCGCTCACCCCGCGCCTCGACCCGCCGATGCTGACGCTGACGCTCGTGCTGCCGACCTGAGGGTGAGCTTCAGGCGCTCAGCCCGAGCATCGACTCGCGCATGCTGAAGGTGGGGATGACGCTCGAGCTGCCGACCTGAGGGCGAGCTTCAGGCGCTCAACCCGAGCATCGACTCGCGCATGCTGAAGCTGGCGCTCGAGCTGCCGACCTGCGCCGCCGGCTCGAGGCGGTGAACGCGACCTGCGCGACGAGCCGTCCTGACCGACCGACTGAGGATCGCTTCGACTCCGGAGCGCACGATGTCGAGAGAGGTCTGCGTGCCGCCTTCCGGAGCTGGCCGCCCGCTCTCGATGACCTCGCCGTCGGGCACGACCACCTCGACGCAGTGCCGGCCCGCGGTGGCGATCGCCGTCTGACGACCCGAACGGATGAGCAGGCCGCCAGTCACGACACCTGGCGGCCCACCCAACGCCCTACCTGACCTTCGTGACGAGGCCCGCGCCCACCGTGCGGCCACCCTCACGCAGGGCGAACCGCATGCCCGGCTCGATGCCCACCGCGCGCTTCAGGCTGAACGACACCTTCGCGCGGTCACCCGGCTTCACCACGCCCTCGTCCCCCACGGCGAGGGTGCCGGTGACGTCGGTGGCGCCGAAGTAGAACTGCGGCATGTAGCCGGTCGCGAAGGGCGTGTGACGGCCACCCTCCTTCGCGGTCAGTACGAAGAGCTCGGCCTCACCCTCGCAGTGCGCCTGCACGCTGCCGGGCAGCACCACGAGCGCGCCGCGGGCCACGGCGTCACGGTCGACGCCGCGGAGCAGCAGGCCCACGTTGTCACCGGCCTCGGCCACGTCGCGCAGCTGGTGGAACGTCTCGATGCCCGTCACCACCGTGTCCTTCACGCGCGCGCCGATGAGCTCGACCGCCTCACCGAGGCGCAGGCGGCCCCGGCTGACCCGGCCCGTCACGACCGTGCCGCGGCCGCCGATGGTGAAGACGTCCTCCACCGGCATGAGGAACGGCGCGTCGACGTCACGCGCCGGCAGGGCGAAGCCGTCGAGCGCGTCGAGCAGCGACCCGATGCACGCCGTGTCCGCGTTCATCGAGCCGGCCTTCGCGGCCTCGAGCGCCCTGAGCGCCGAGCCTCGCACCACCTTCACGTCAGCGTAGCCGTTCTGGGCCAGCAGCTCGCGCGTCTCGAGCTCGACCAGCTCGAGCAGCTCGGCATCGGCGAGGTCGACCTTGTTGATGAAGACGACGAGCTGGCCCACGCCGACCTGGCGCGCGAGCAGCACGTGCTCACGCGTCTGCGGCATGGGGCCCGACGAGCCATCGACAAGCAGCACCGCCGCGTCCATCTGCGCCGCGCCGGCGATCATGTTCTTCACGTAGTCGGCGTGGCCCGGGCAGTCGACGTGCGCGTACGTGCGGGCCGCCGTCTCGTACTGCACGTGCTTGATGGTGATGGTGATGCCGCGGGCGCGCTCCTCGGGCGCCTTGTCGATGTCGGCGTAGTCGAGCGCGCGACCGCCCGTGTGCAGGGCGGCGACGTGCGTGAGCGCCGCGGTGAGCGTGGTCTTGCCGTGGTCGACGTGACCGATGGTGCCGACGTTGAAGTGCTGCTTCTTCATGACTGCTGACCTCCTGTGGTTGGTGTCACGCGCAAAGACGAAAACCCCCTCGAGGGCGCGTGGCCTCGAGGGGGCGTGGTGAAGGGGAGCGTTCGGCTTCCGGCTTCAGCGCATGGCCGCACCCCGGCCTGACGCCGAAGCGGACGATGACGAAGCGGAAGAAGAGGAGCGCATCACCTGGCAGACGGTTGACGGCGCGACGTCTGACCCGCACACCCCGTCTCGTCCGTCTGCGCGACCCGACGGCGCTCGACCTCGGCGCGGTGATGGTGGGGGGGCTCCGGGCCGGAGACGGCACGGCGTGACGTTCTCGGTGTTCGGCGACAACGACCCTGGACGGCGGAGCGGCCTGGGAGGGCGGCGGTGAGGGTGACGTCCGCGGCGCTCGCCAACGACGACCCTGGACAGCGCGGCGCGACGCTCGCTCGAGATCGACGCACTGGTTGCGCTCACCTCAGGGACGGCGGCCTGGGCGGGTGTCGCGACCTGGAGGTCCAGGAAGACGCCCAGCTCGAGCTGCGTCACCTGCGGGCGCGCGCCTCGGCCTCGAACTTCGCCTCGAGCCCATCGAGCAGGGCGGTGAGTCCGGCCTGGTAGATCGCGTCGAAGTGCTCGACTCCGAGGAAGGGCAACGCCTCGGCCAGCGCGGTGAGCTCGCGCGGCGGCACCACCTTCACCCCGGCCTCGAGCGCCGCCTGCCCGGCGAGCTCGTCGAAGACGCAGCCATTCGTCCAGTTGGCGACGCCGCGGTACACCTCGACGGCCTGTCGCGCGGTGAGGCCGGCGGCCATGAGCGCGAAGAAGATGCGGTCCAGCAGCGCGAGCGCGCGCGGCGTGGTGTATCGGCGCGCAGCGAGCAACGAGAAGGCGCGCGGGTGACGGCGGCTGATGGCGCGATAGTCCTGGCCGACGCGCAGCGCCCGGGACTTCCAGCTCTCACGCGAAGGGGCCGGCACCACGAGCTCGAGCAGCATCAGCTCGGCGACCGCGTCGAGGATGGCCTCCTTCGAGCGGAAGTGTTTGTAGAGCGCCATGCCCTCGACGCCGAGCGCAGCGCCGAGGTTGCGCACGCTCATGTCCTCGAGGCCGTGCTCGTCGATGTAGTCCAGCGCCGCGCGCGCGATGCGGTCGGGGTTGAGCGGCTCTCGGCGACGGGTTCCGGTGCGCTTGCGTGCGGCCACGGAACGGACGCTGCCACGAACACCGGTGGCCGTCGCGAGCAATGGCGGGCCCATGTGCGAGGCGATGGTTGCGCGTTCGTCGGGTGATGGCGCGGTGCGGGCAGCCACCTGGTGCCGAGCTGCGCGGCGGCTTCAGGCAACGCCACCGCGTGCGTCGTCCGTCGAGGACTGAGCACGGCTGTTCACAGCTGATCAGCGCGAAAATCCGGCGCGAAAGGCCCCCGCTTTGTGAAAGCTCGAGACAGCGTTCTCGGGAAATGGGCGCGGGGGTGTTCGCGAGAACCACCTCATCATGGGAACGCTCTCAGCCCTCGCCCGCTTCGTCGCCCGCTCCGTGAGGGAGGCGCGGCCGCCTCCGCCGCGCCCCATGCAGCCCGCGCCGACGCCCCGCCGTGACGTCGACAGCTTCACACCGGCGACACCCGCTCGTCCTCCCGCGCCGCCCGCGCCCGTGGTGCCGCTGACGCGCGCCGAGGATCGCGCGACGGTGAAGGCGACCTACGCCGCCGCGCTGCAGCGCAAACCGACGACGGCCGAGGTGAAGAAGGGTGTCGCTTTCCTCGAGAGCCTGCGGGCGCAGGGCAAGACGGGCGCCGAGCTGCGAGGCGCGATGGACTTCGTCATCGCGTGCACCCCTGAGTGGCAGGCGAAGGACGCGTACCGCGCGTCGCTTGGGCGCGAGGGCACGCCCGACGAGCTCGCGAAGCTGTCCGCCTGGGGCGCCGAGCAGGCCGCCCAGGGCAAGCCCGTCGAAGAGCTGCGTGCGGGCATGAACTTCCTCATCGCGCTCACGCCCGAGTGGCAGGCGAAGGACGCGTACCGCGCGTCGCTCGGGCGCGAGGGCACGCCCGACGAGCTCGCGAAGCTGTCCGCCTGGGGTGCCGAGCAGGCCGCGCAGGGCAAGCCCGTCGAAGAGCTGCGCGCGGGCATGAACTTCCTCATCGCCATGTCGCCCGAGTGGCAGGCGAAGGACGCTTACCGGAACATGCTCGGCCGCGAGGGCTCGCCCGAGGAAGTCTGGAACCTCGCAGCGTGGGGTGGCCAGCAGCTCGCCGAGGGCCGGCCGGTGCCCGAGATGCGCGCGGGCATGGACTTCCTCATCGCCCTGTCACCCGAGTGGCAGGCGAAGAACCCGCGGCTGAACGCCGACCGCGACGCCATCTACCTGCAGCAGCCCAACGGGTGGACGTGCGGGCCGACGTCGCTGGCGATGGCGCTCGCGGCCTCGGGCGTGCGCCCGGCGAACGGCGACACCATCTGGGAGCTCGTCGACGCGCTCGGCGCGCGCGCCGGCGTGGGGACTCCGGGCGGGGTGTCGCTCATCGCCGACGTGGCGCGGCGCTTCGGAGTGAACGCCGAGGCGAACGGCAGCACCGACCCCGCCGACGTGCGCGCGGCGCTCGAGCGTGGCCACGGCGTGGTGGTGAACGGCCACCTGGGCGGCGTGTCGGGCCACTTCCTCTACCTGTCGGGCCTCGACGAGAACGGCGACTACATCGTCTGCGACCCGTGGCGGCCCGGCATTCAGCGCTGGAACGACGGCGACCTCTGGGCCTTCACGCACGGCGGGCCGAACCCACCCGGTTTCGCGGAGGTCTGGCCGGCCTGAGGTGAGGCGATGAGCTCCCGGCGGGATTCGAACCCGCACCGTCGGACGTGAAGCAGGCCTTTCGGAAAACGCGCTTCCCCAACGGAACGTTCGTCACACCCCGTCAGGTGCATCCGCAACCTCTGTGCCCGCACCCCACACCCGCTCGTCCTGACGCGGTAGCAGGTCGCCCGACGCCCTGTGGGCCGGTCTGGTCCGTTTTCCGGTGCTCTGCCGATTTGAGCCACGGGAGCGTGCTGAGGCCGACGGGGCGGGCCGGCGCTCCTGACAGGACGGGGAGAAGCGAGCGGCTCGCGCCCGACGCGGCTCCGTCGCCCCAAAGCGTCAGGTCTCGACCTGCCCGGTGAGGAGGCCGGCCAGCTCACCCGTCCGCGTACCCCCACGATGAAGGTCGAGAGGTCGATGCTGCCGAAGCGGAAGACCGTGAGGTCGAGGCGTTCAACGCGGCCCTGAGCGCCGAGAACTGGTTGCCCATCGCGACCATGCCCGGGCTCGAGGTCCCCTCACCTGCCCAGCTTGTCTCTTCGTCAGCTTCGCGGTTGAACCCTGGTCGTGCTCTTCCTGCTGTTCGGCCCTCGCTTCGCCTCGCTGGTGATGACGGGCAGCTGGCTCGCGCTGTCTCTGTGGCTCTTCTGGAGACATCGCTCGTGCGGCTTCGCGTTGCCCGAGCCGTTCCCCATGGCGGCCGCGGCGGTCGCGACGAGCCCGGTCGGAGTCGTCCTCGGCTGGTGGTTGGTGCGCCGCGGTGAGCTGCCTTCGGTCGGGCTCACCTGCTTCGCCTACTCGGGGGTCGGGGCCCTGGTGGCCCTGGTCGCCGGGCTCCTCGCGCCTTGACGGCGAGCTGGATCAACCGCGGCGGTTGACCCCCCTGGGGCCGCCCCGTACAAGCCCCGCGCCTCTCTCAAGGAGCCCGTTCGCATGCGTCTGTCCCTGCTGGTCTGTGCTGCGCTGCTCACCTTCGGCTGCGAGAAGAAGCCGACGGAGCCGAAGCCGGCCGACCCGAAGCCCGTGGCTGACGTGAAGGCCGTGACCGACGGAAAGCAGGTCGTTGACCCGGCGAAGCCCGACGCGCCGAAGCCAGGCGACGACGCCATTCTGCTCGGCGAGGTCGGCTCGCTCACCGGCCCCGAAGCGGCGTTCGGCATCTCGACGCGCGACGGCATCGCCATGGCCATCGACGAGGCGAACGAGGCCGGCGGCGTCAAGGGCAGGAAGCTGGCCGTGCGCGTGTACGACGACCAGTCGAAGCCCGAAGAGGCGGCGAGCGCGGCGACTCGCCTCATCACCCAGGACAAGGTGCTCGTCATCCTCGGCGAGGTCGCCTCGTCGAACTCGTTGGCGATGGCGCCGAAGGCCCAGGAGGCGAAGGTGCCGATGATCAGCCCGTCCTCGACGAACCCGAAGGTGACGGCCATCGGCGACTACATCTTCCGCGTCTGCTTCATCGACCCGTTCCAGGGTTTCGTGATGGCGAAGTACGCGCGCGAAGAGCTCAAGTTCAACAGCGTCGCCATCTTCACCGACAAGAAGAGCGCGTACTCCGAGGGCCTCACCGAGGTCTTCCAGAAGAAGTTCGCCGAGCTGGGCGGGAAGATCGTCGGCATCGAGTCCTACGCGAAGGGCGACACCGACTTCCGCGCGCAGCTCACCAACATCAAGAAGCTCAAGGCGCAGGGCCTCTACGTGCCCGGCTACTACCAGGACGTGGCCGTCATCGCGGAGCAGGCGAAGGAGCTGGGCCTCAAGACGACGATGATGGGCGGCGACGGGTGGGACTCGGCGAAGCTCTTCGAGCTCGGCGGCAGCGCGGTGGACGGCAGCTACGTGTCGAACCACTACTCGGCCGACGACCCGAGCCCGCGCGTGCAGGAGTTCATCAAGAAGTACCAGGCCCGGTACAAGACGACGCCCGACTCGCTCGCGGCCCTCGGCTACGACGCGGCGCGGGTCGCCATCGACGCCATGAAGCGCGCGACCGAGCTGACCGGCCCGGCCATTCGCGAGCAGATCGCCTCGACGAAGGACTTCCCCGGCGTGGCGGGCACCATCACCCTCGACGAGCACCGTAACCCGGTGAAGCCAGCGGTGGTGCTCAAGGTCGAGGCGGGCCAGTTCAAGTACGTGTCCACCGTCGCGCCCTGACCGACAGGGAATGCTCTACGACCTCGCCCAGCACCTGATCAACGCGGTGGCCGCGGGGACCATCTACGCCCTCGTCGCGCTGGGCTACACCATGGTCTACGGCGTGCTGAAGCTCATCAACTTCGCCCATGGCGACGTGATGATGGTCGGCGTGTACGTCGGCTACGCGGTGGCGTTCCTGCTCGGGCGCGAGGCGGCGTCGTCGCTGCTCGGCTTCATCGCCGTCTTCCTCGTCGCGATGCTCGTCTGCGCCGCCCTCGGCTTCCTCATCGAGCGCTTCGCCTACCGCCCGCTGCGCGAGAAGCCACGCCTCACCTCGCTGATCACCGCCATCGGCATCTCGTTCGCGCTCTCGTACGGGTTCCAGCTCGACACCACCGTCGCGAAGGTGCGCGACGAGGCGACGCAGACCGACGCGTGGAAGCTCTCCTCGACGCCCTGCCCCTCGGGCGGTGACTGCGTGACGCTGCTGCCGGGCGCGGCGGCGCGGCGCTTCCCCACCATCATCGAGTCGAAGGAGTGGCTCCAGCTGTCCAGCGACGACGAGGTGAGCGAGGTGCGCCTGCTCAACTGGCAGGTGATGAGCTTCCTCATCGCGGTGGGCCTGATGGTCGCGCTGCAGGTGCTCGTGTACCGCACGAAGTTCGGCAAGGCGATGCGGGCGGTCTCGCACGACCACCGCACCGCGGCGCTGCTCGGCATTCCGGTCGACACCGTCATCGCGGGCACCTTCATGCTCGGCTCGGCCCTCGCGGCGGGCGCGGGGATTCTCTACGCCATCAAGGACAAGCAGGTGCAGCCGCTGATGGGCATGTACGTCGGCCTCAAGGCCTTCGTGGCGGCGGTCATCGGGGGCATCGGCAACCTGAAGGGCGCCGTCACCGGGGCGCTGCTGCTTGGCGTGTGCGAAGAGGCCGTCGTGTGGTTCGGCAGCTCGTCGTGGCGTGACGCCGTCGCGTTCGGCTTCCTCATCATCGTGCTGCTCTTCCGGCCCGAGGGGCTGTTCGGGCGGGCGGTCGCCGAGAAGGTCTGACGTAGATTCCTGCACTGGCGGGGCCGTTGTGGTGTCTTGCCGACGTGCGCTCCCTGCTCGTCGCTGCCCTCGTCGTGGTCTCGTTCTCAGCTTGTCCCACCACACCGGTTGGAGTGTCGGAGCCGGGGCCAGTGGGGCCGCAGGGGCCGAAGGGCGACCCTGGCGCAACGGGTCCCGCCGGGCCGGAAGGGCCGACCGGTGCACAGGGGCCGGCAGGCGTGGCTGGCCCCGCAGGTGCTCAGGGCCCGGCCGGCGCGGCGGGGGCTGCAGGTGCGCAGGGGCCCGCGGGTCCACAGGGGCCGGCCGGTGCACAGGGCGCACAGGGGCCGCAGGGCCCTCAGGGCATCCAGGGGCCGCAAGGCGCGGTGCTCGTCGTCGACGGCGGCGTCGTCGTGGGCCCGCCCGGCGCGTCGGTCGTCGTCACGCCCATCACGGCGGGCGGCGCTCCCTGTCAGTACGGCGGCATTCGCGTGACGCAGGTGTCGGACGGCGGCATCAGCAACGTGTGCAACGGCGCTCCCGGCGCGACCGGCGCGACCGGCCCGGCTGGACCGGTGGGGCCGCAGGGCCAGCAGGGCGCGTCGGTGACGGCGTCTCCGTTGCCGGTGATGAGCGCCGCGTGCGTGACGGGCGGGGTGCTCGTCGCGTTTCCAGACGGGGGCAGCGTCGCCGTCTGTAACGGCGCGACGGGGCCTCAGGGTCCGTCGGGCGCCCAGGGCCTTCAGGGTCCCGCAGGGCCGCAGGGGCCCGCCGGAATGACTGGAGCGACGGGTCCAGCTGGCGCTCAGGGTCCCGCCGGTCCTCAGGGTCCGGCCGGCATGACGGGCGCGACCGGCCCGCAGGGACCTGCCGGGGCTCAGGGCGCGCCGGGGCCGCAGGGGCCTCCGGGCCCGCCGGGCATCCTGCTGCTGCCAGACGGTGGCCTCGCGCCGGGGCTCTTCAACTCCGAGCTCGGCAGCTTCGTCGGCTTCACGAGCGCGACCTTCCCCGGCAACCTCGGTGGCCGGGTGGGCGCCCACGCGCTCTGCCAGGCCCAGTTCGGCCCGAACGCCTGGTTCTGCCACGCGACCGAGTTCCTCAACTCGTCGGCGCAGGGCGCTCCTGCAGGCGGCGCCTGGATCGACTGGAGCGCGGCCGAGAACGGCTCGCCCGTCGTCTCGGGTGGCCTGAGCGCAGGTCGGTCGCCCACGAGCGGCGGCTCGTGCACCTCGTGGACCTCGACCAGCACCGGGCCAGGCACCCTCACGGTCGGAGTGTTCGGAGAGATCGTCAACAACGCTGCGGGCGTCGATTGTTCCCAGGCGCGCCCCGTCGCCTGCTGCGCTGGCGTGCGGCCCACCCGCGTGCGCGGCGTCACCTCGATGCTCTTCACGGGGAACCTCGGGGGGCGTGTCGGCGCGAACGCGCGGTGCCTGCAGGAGTTCGGAGGCACGGCCCACTTCTGTCACGCTTCGGAGTACCTGCGGGCCGCGTCGTCGCTGCAGCTGCCGATGAGCGGCGCGTGGATCGACTGGTCGGCGTCTCCGGTCGACGGCGCCGCCATCACCGCCGGGCTCATCCGCGCGAGTCGCTCGGCCACGAGCGGGGGCTCCTGCACCTCGTGGACGTCGTCGTCCACCGGGCCCGGTACCCTCACCGTGAGCCGCACGGGCGAGGTCGTCAACAACGCGGCGGGGGTCGACTGCAGCCAGCAGCGTCCCATTCTCTGCTGCGAGTGACGTGGGCAGGCGCGGGCGCGATACGGAGCGCTGCGACTTCTGCTACGGCGAGCCGAACGAGGGTCGGTCCCTCGGCGCTCCGCATGACACCTCGCAGGCTCCGGCTCACCACCACGACCCACGAGTGCGACGTGGCCGGGCTCACGTACGTCTACGCCGTGCGCTCGCGACGCGCTGGCGGCGTGTCCATCGGCGTGAACCTGAGCCCCAACAACGCGTGCAACTGGCGCTGCGCCTACTGCCAGGTCGCCGGCCTCGTGCGCGGACGGAGCCCGTCGATCGACCTCGACCGCCTCGAGGCTGAGCTCGAGGAGGTGCTCGCGCGCGCGTCGCGGGGCGAGCTCGTCGAAGGGGGCGGGCCCATTCGGGACATCGCCTTCTCCGGCAACGGCGAGCCGACGACGTCGCCCGACTTCGCCCAGGCCGTCGAGCGCGTGGGCCGCGTCGTCGGGCGGATGAGCCCCGCGATCCCCCTCATCCTCATCACGAACGGCTCCAGGCTCGACCAGGCGCCCGTGCGAGCTGGCGTGCGACGGCTCGGTGAGCTCGGCGGCCGCGTCTGGTTCAAGGTCGATCGCGTCACCGCCGCGGGCATCCTCGAGGTGAACGGCGCGCGCGTCCTTCCGGCGGCTCACCTCGCGCGGCTCCGCGTCGCAGCGTCGCTCTGCCCGACGTGGGTGCAGTCCTGCTTCTTCGCCCGCCGCGGCGAAGCCCCACCGCCGCCTGAGGTGGACGCCTGGGTCGCGGCGTTGGGGGCGCTGGCGCGCGAGGGCGTTCCAGTGCGCGGAGTCCTCCTCTACACGCTCGCGCGCACGTCCGCGCAGCCGGGTGGCGACGAGCTCGGCGCGCTCGACGGGGCCTGGCTCGGCGCGCTCGCTGAGCGCGTTCGCGGGGTGGGCATCGCCGACGTCCAGGTGTCGCTCGCCCGCTGATCCGTGTCGAGTGGCGGTCCTGGCCCGAGAAGAGCCGGGGGGCCGATGCAGCCTTGGCTGAAGCCGCCGGTGTCTCCGCGCTCCGCGATGATCAGCTCGAGACGTCCGTCACGTTCGTCGAAACGAGGTCCATCCGGCGCCGAAACCGCCGGCCGTGAAGGAGCGCCTCAGCGCGGGCGCGGCTGCGTCTGCTTCGCGACGTTCCAGAGGGTCTTTACGGCGGCGACGCGGTCGCACCACGGCTGTGAAGCAGCGCTGCCGTCGTTGGCGTCGGACTCGGGCGGAGCCTTGCGCGCACACTTCATCTGGAAGTCGGCCAGCAGCTCGCGCTGGGAACGCTCGGCGAAGGCGCACGCCTTGAGGCCCGCGAGCCGCGCGAAGGTGAGCAGGAAGGACGGCTTGTTGTCGGGTTCGGAGTTGCTGAGCTCGGCGAAGAAGTCGTCGTAGTCGGGGCCGAACTCCTGTTTCGCGAGGAAGGCGGCAATCTTCTCGGCACGCCTGGCCGGGTCCTTGAGCCCCGCGGCGCCTGACTTCGCCTCGACGCCACACAGCAGCGCGAGGTCAGCGCGGAACCGCGCGGGGTCCTCCGGGGGCGGGCGCTCCCCGTCAGGCGCGGCGACGACCAGGAGGGCCAGAACGGCGGGCGTCACGGTGGCACATTCTACCAGACGATGGAGACGACCACCGCTCCCGGCCGGCCCGCAGGAGGGCTCCCCACCTCCGGGTGAGACGGCCCGTCACTCGTGCGACACATCATGCTCGCCGGCGTCGAGGGTCCCGCGTCGGAGTGGGCGACGTGGCGTCAGAGCTTGTTCAGCCACGGCGAAGTCATCACCTCCAGCGGAAGCGTGCGACGACCGGCTGGAGTGCGCACCAGCAGGTACCGACCGTTGTAGGGGCAGGCCACCAACCGGCCATCGGCCATCGCGGTCAGGCCGTAGTGAGACAGTTCCTGGATCGCGTGCGCGAGCCGAACGGCCCACCCTCGGGTCCCGTCGCGTCCGTTGGGAGCCCCTCGGGGAACCTCCAGCCAATCCGCGTACACGCCGCACAGGTGGGGATCGTCGGGCTTGCAGCCGAAGCGGTCGAGCAGCTCGGCTCCGGCGACGGCCTTCAGTCGTCCAGCCCGAGGCCGCGCAAGATCCGGGGCAGCTCCTTCTGGATCCGCGCCTCCCTCGTCTCCGCCCGCCTGGCCGAAGAGAAGTGCAGCAGGTAGCCGCGCTGCCGTCCCGGCGTGAGCGCGTGGAACGCCTCGTCCAGCTCGGCGCTCTCGTCGAGCCTGCGCTGGAGCTCCTCGGGGACTCCGTACTCATGCGTCTTCTTGAGCTTCACCTGCTGGCCGGATCGATCGACGGCGATCGCCTCCTCGATGGTGGCCTTCACGATGGGCTTCCTGGCCTTGACCACCGCGAGGCTCGAGAACCGCAGCTGCCGGGCTGCCTGCACGTTCTTCGTCTGCTGTACCAGCAGGCCGTGCGCGTCCGTCAGGAGCGCGCCCTTGAAGAACAGCAGCGCGCAGTACGCCTGGAAGCCGTGGATCAACACCACGTTGCTGCCCTCACGCGAGTAGCAGGCCTGGCCCCACTTGAGCGACTCCTCGAGGCCGCAGCTGAGCGCGATGGCGCGCAGGGCGTCGAACTCTGCCCTCCAGCGGCGCTCCTTCTTCAGGACTTCGTCGACGGCGCGGTCCTTCTGGTGCTTCACGGATTCCCCTTCCGGGCGAGAGGCCGGCAGCCTGGAGTGCGCTGCCCGCCCGAGTCGATCGCGCTCGCGCAGCCGATCGTCGCTTCGCGGTCTCGTCACAGCGACCTGAGGAACAGCTTGTCACGTTGGACCCGGCAGTCGACTCCTGCGTGACGCCGTCGGGCGTGACCCAGACCAGGTGGCGCCGGTGAGGCCGAAGGGGAGCGCTGATACGGCTCAATCGCCCGACAGCCCGCCCGTAGTATGGCCGTCGGCCTCGAGGATGGGAGGAGCCCCGTGACACCCACGACCCTGCACTGCGGGACCTGCCGCGCCGAGCTCACGCTGCCAGCGGGCGAGCGCGCGCAGGTCTGCCCGTACTGCGCCAGCCCCAACGTCGCCGTGACCGCGCGCTCGGCGCACGACGAGCCGCTGTTCTGCATCCCCCACGCCGAGGGCGAGCGGCGCGCGAAGGCCGCGCTCGCGACGTGGCAACGGCAGCTGGGCTTCTTCCGCCACCCGGGTGTGCGCCGGGCGAAGCTCGAGGCCTTCCGCGGTGTCTACCTGCCCGCCGTGCTGTACAGCGCCGTCGCGCGGGCCAGCTACAGCGCCTCCATCGGCGAGGAGTACTACGTCACCGAGACGTACACGGTGACGGTGAACGGCAAGACGCAGACGCGGACGCGGCGCGTGAAGAAGCACGAGTGGGTGCCGCTGTCGGGCCGCGCCGATGGCTGGGCCGCCGACATCCTCGTGAGCGCGAGCCGCGGCGTCGCCAACGACGCCCTCGAGCGCATCGAGCCCTACGACTACGGCCAGCTGCGGCGCTTCTCCACCGGGCTGGTGGCCGGCTGGGGCGTCGAGACGCCGTCGCGCAGCACCGCCGAGTGCCTCGACTCGGCGCGAGGAGAGCTGGTGCGGCAGCTCGAGGGGAAGCTGGCAGCCTTCATGCCCGGCGACACCCACTCGGACCTGCGCTTCTCCACCCGCACGGAGCAGGAGACGGCGACGCCGGTGCTGGTCCCGGTCTGGGTGCTGGCGCTCGCCTTCGCGCCCGACACGCCGGCGTTGCAGGTCCTCATCAACGGGCAGACGGGCAAGGTCGCGGCGAAGGTGCCGTGGTCGTGGCCGAGGATCGTCGCGGCGGCCCTGCTCGTGGCTGCCGTCGTGGCGGCAGCGGTCTTCTTCCTGCGAGGTGGCCGATGACGTGCACCCGCTGCGGCACGGTGCTCGAAGAGGGCGACCTGCGCTGTCCCGTCTGCGCGCTGCCGACCTCGGCCGCCGGGAGCCCGGGCGCGACGCGCGAGCAGGTGCTGCGCTGCTCCGAGTGCAACGCGTCGCTCGCCTACTCCGCCGAGCGACAGAACCCGGCGTGCGGCTTCTGCGGCGCCGTCATGCAGGTCGAGATGCCGGTGGACCCGGTGGAGCGGCCGGAGCTGCAGCTGCCCTTCGGCGTCTCGAAAGAGCAGGCCAGCGCGTCGCTCCGTCAGTGGCTCTCGACGCGGGGCTTCTTCACGCCGTCGGACCTCGCGTCGAGCGCGACGGTGGACTCGCTGCACCAGCAGTGGTGGGCGGCGTGGCTGTGCGACGCGGAGGCGCTGGTGAGCTGGGCGGCAGACTCCGACGCAGGCAGCGGCCGCAGCGACTGGGCGCCCCACGCGGGCCAGACGCCCATGCAGTGGACGAACCTGCTCATCCCGGCCTCCCGGGGCCTGTCGGCCGAGGAGACGAGCACCCTGGCGGCGCACTACGACCTCGCCAGCGCTGCGCCGGCGGGCGACGGCCCCGAGGTCGAGCAGTTCGACGTGCAGCGCTCGAAGGCCCGGCTCACCATCACCGCCGCGCTCGAGCGCAACGCGGCCGAGCTGCTGCAGGGCGGCGTCATTCCCGGGCGGCGGTACCGGAAGGTGAAGGCGTGGCCGCTGCTCTCGAAGCTCGCGACGCGCCGGTTGGTGCTGCCGGCCTGGGTGGTGACGTGGCAGTACCAGGACAAGCGCTTCCGCGCGGTGGTGCACGGGCAGCGCGCGTCGGTCGTCGTGGGGAAGACGCCCATCTCGTGGGCGAAGGTGCTGGGCGTCGTCGTCGGCGTGGTGACGCTGCTCGCCACCATCGCTGCGGTGGTGGTGCTGCTCAACCGGTGACAGGTGGGGCGCATCCCCCACCTCGTCGGAGGAGCGGCGGCTCGAGGCTCGCTCGCCTCGGCAGCTCGGCGCTGCTGGGGCTCGCGCAGGTCGGGGTCGGTCGAACGACCGACGGTCGCCTGCCTGATGTCCCGCGCGCGGGCAGGGTCCGATGATGACGACATGACCCGCGAGGAACTCGAGCTGTTCGCCTTCGTCCGCGACGCCTCCACGTGCGGCGCGTGGACACGCCCATGCCAGCGCTGCGGCGAGGACGGCCACGACGCTGCCACGCTCTCGATCGCGGGAGTGGTCTCGCTCGTCCGTCGCTCGCCCGGGAGTGTGCTGTTCTGGCGCCAGGACGGCACCGTGGCCACGGCAGACTGTCTTCGCCCGAAGCCGGCGCCGATGAGGCTGCCTCGCCCCGAGACAGTCGCGCGCGTGACGCTGGTCGGTGTCACCGTGCTGGCGCTCGTCGCCGTCCTGACCGTGGCGCTCTTCGGAGACAACCTGCGCAAGCTCTACGGCATGTCCTCCGGGTGCTACGTCGGTGCGGCGGAGGACGTTCGCCCGCGTCGCAGCGTGAAGGGCCTCGACACCTTCACGCCACCGGGCAACGCGCCCTTCTGAGCACTTGCGGACCGGGCGTGGAGGACGACACGATGGGCGCGCAGTCAACCACGCGTCGAGGGGACCCAGGCATGACCGAGTTCAGGATGCACAAGGGCGCTCGTACCGCCCTCAACATCAGCGCCGCGCTGCTCCTCCTGCTGTGCATCACCATTCCGGTCGCGGCCTGGTTCTTCTACCGCGTCACCAGAGCGAAGGTGACGGTGCGCCCCGACGGGCTGACCGCCGAAGGGCTGTTGACGGACTCCGTGCAGTTCGACGACGTCGAGCGCTTCGGGGTGCTGCGCATTCCCCTCGCGGCGCGCGGCATCGGCGCGGTGCTGGCGAACATGAAGCTCGACAACATGGGCGAGGGCGTGAACCTCGTCTTCCGCCTGAAGAACGGCAAAGACGTGAAGTTCATCGCCAACCAGTACGAGCGCCACGCCGAGCTCATCGAGCTGGTGTCGAAGTCGGTGCGGGCGCCCCGCGAGAACCTCACGATGGGTGTCCTGTCGTGGAAGTGGCCCGAGAAGGCGTGAGCCTCAGGGCACCTTCTTCTTCGAGAGCGGCTTCGGCTTCTTCCCCACCGGCGCCTTCGGCGGGACGGCGGGGTCGACCTCCTTCTTGCCGCCCTTCACCCCGACCACGCCCGTCACCTTCGCGGGCGCGAGCTCCGGCTTCATGGTGCGGCACGTCCACGCAAGGCTGACGGGCGTGTTCGCGGCGAGGTTGGCCTCGAGCACCTTCGAGAAGCGCTGCGCCTTCCCGCCGGGGCAGACGAAGCGCACCTGGTGCTTACCGACCGGGAGCAAGAGCGGCTCCTTCGGGAGCGCGCGCTGCTTGCCGTCGAGCTCCACGCCGATGGCGTCGGGCGAAGCGAGGGCGAGGCTCCCGGTGAGCGCCGCGACCTCGATGTCCAGGTCGAGCGTGCCCGCATCGAGCGTGGCGCCACCATCGAGCTCGGCGCCCGCGTCGGGGGCGCCTGCGTCAATCACGAGCGGCGGCGGGGCGTCACCGGCAGGTCTGGTGGGGGTCGGCCCGGGCCGCGTCTCAGTGGCCTGAGTCCCTCCTCCACCCCCAACGAGCAGCGCGACGACACCGACGACGAGCACCGCCGCGGCGACCCCTCCGCCGATGACGAGTCGCTTCTTCACGCCCGTGCGCAGCTCGGCGAGCAGCTTCGTCGCCTCCGCCGCCGACGAGGGCCGCTGGGCCGGGCTCTGCCGGGTGAGCCGATCGACGAACTGCGCGAGGTGCGCTGGCACGCCGCCCGGGAGGGGTTGTTCGCCAGGCACGCCACCCGAGAGCGCCTCGTGCAGCACCACGCCGAGGGCGTAGAGGTCGCTTCGGTCGTCGGCTTTCCCCCAGCGCTGCTCCGGCGCCATGTACCGGAGGCTGCCCAGCAACGCGGCCGACTCCGTCAGCGTCGTCGCGCCCGACACCTGCGCGATGCCGAAGTCGCACAGCCGCGGCCCCTCGGGCCCGAGCAGGATGTTGGCTGGCTTGACGTCGCGGTGCACCACGCCGGCGTCGTGCACGGCCTGCAGCCCCTCGAGCGTCGCGAGCGCGAGCGCCTCGACCTCTGCGGCGGGCATCACACCTTTCTCGAGGCGGTTGCGCAGGTCGAGGCCCTTCACCAGCTCCATCGAGTACCAGCAGAAGCCGCGGTCCTCGCCCTCCTCGAACAGCTGCACCACGCGCGGGTGCTTCACCTTCGTGAGCGCGCGGGCCTCACGACGGAAGCGCTCCCGCAACGCCGGCTCGGCCGCCAACATGGGCGACAGCACCTTCATCGCGACCTGCGCGCCGACGGGAGACTCCGCCTCGTACACCGTGCCCATGCCGCCGCTGCCGAGGCGCTGCACGAGCAGGTGGCCGCTCAACGTCTCGCCCTTCAGGTCCACCTCGGGCCACAGCCTCGCCTGCCCCGGCGCCGTGTCGACGCGGGTGAGGTCGACCTGCACCGCGCACTGCGTACAGGTGACGAGCCCGACGGTCTGTTCCCTGGGCAGCGGGGTTCTGCAGGACGGGCAGAGGAAGTTCATTCGGCCAACCAGTCGATGCCGTACTCGGACAGCTTCCTGTCCAGCGTCGGGCGGGAGATGCCCAACGTCTCGGCGGCCTGTGCCTTCACGCCCCGACAGCGCTTCATCGCCAGCACAATCTGCTCCCGCTCGAGGGCGGCCACCAGTTCTGCGAGCGTGCGCCCAGCCGGTCCCGGTGCACCGCGTCGGGGCGCGACGACCTCTGGAGGCAGGTCAGCGAGCGTGAGCGGACCGTCATCGGGTTTGAGCACCAGCGCGCGCTCGAGGGCGTTCGAGAGCTGGCGTGCGTTGCCTGGCCAGTCGTAGGCGAGCAGCGCGTCGCGGGCCTCGTCACTCATGCCGGGAGGACGACGCCCCAGCCCGGCGGCGTGCCGCGACAGGAAGCGCGTCGCGAGCGGCAGCACGTCGTCGGTCCGCTCCCGCAGCGGCGCGAGCGTCAGCCGCACGACGTTGAGCCGGTAGAAGAGGTCTTCGCGGAACGCGCCTCTGGCGACTGCGTCTTCGAGGGCCCGGTTGGTCGCGGCCACGACCCGCACGTCGGTCGTGACCGGCACCCGGCCACCGAGGCGGTGCACCAGCTTCTCCTCGAGCACGCGCAGCAGCTTCACCTGGAGCGGCAACGGAAGCTCGCCGACCTCGTCGAGGAACAGCGTGCCGCCGTCAGCGCGCTCGAAGACGCCGGCGTGGCTGGTGGTGGCGCCGGTGAACGCGCCCTTCTCGTGGCCGAACAGCTCACTCTCGGCGAGCTCTGCTGGAATCGCGCCGCAGTTCACGGCGACGAAGGGCCCGCGGCTGCGGCGAGAGGCCTCATGAACCAGCCGCGCGACGGCCTCCTTGCCGCTGCCTGACTCGCCGGTGAGCAGCACGGTCGCCGTGGACGCAGCAGCGCGGGTCGCCTGGACGACGACCTGCTTCATCGGCTCGCTCTGAGCGACGAGGGAGACGGCCGGCTCCTTCGGCGCAGTGCCGGGCTCGGAGAACCTCAACGACGTCGCGGTGGCGCGCACGAGCACCTGGGCCAGCGCCAGCTCGCCCGAGTCGAACTGCGCCGGCCGCACCCCACACACGACGCCGACGGGCGCGGCCGCTCCGGGAATCGGCGCGCAGACCACGAAGGCCCGCTGGCGCACCACCGTCGTCGTCTGGGCGTCGTGCTTCGCGCGCAGTTGCTGTTCCTCGACGGAGACGGTGCGCTGCTGCGAGAGGCTCAGCTCGACGAGCGCGACGTTGAGCGAGAGCGAGGCGCCTGGCGGGAACGCGGCGCGGGGACGGATGGCCCCCTCGGGCGTACGGCTGCAGAGCACCACCTCGTCGCAGCGCAGCCCCTTCGCGAACGCCTTCGTCAGCGCGCTCGCGGCTTCGTCAGGCGACGTCGAGAGCGCAGCCTCGAGCACCAGCCGGCCCGCCTGCTCGAGCGTGTCGTCGGTCGGCGTGGCGGCGGACGTCTCGAGGCCCACCGGCGCGCGCGCGAGCACCAGCGTCGATTCACCGTCTCCGGCGCGCAGGGCCTGGGCGTCCTCCGAGACCAGCACCAGCGTCTCGCCGATGCCGACGGTGTCGCCCTCTTTGAGGACCTGTGGGGCCTGAAGGCGGGCCCCGTTGACCCAGGTGCCGTTGCGGCTCGAGAGGTCGCGCACGGTGAGCGCGGCGCCGCCCTCGAAGACGCAGTGCTCGCGCGAGACCTTCTCGTCGATGAGGTGCACGTCGCAGTGGGCGCCGCGACCGACGACGAGCCGGCGGGTGGCGTCGAGGGTGACGCCGCGTCTGGGTCCGAACGCGAACGAGAGCCGCAGTGCCATCGTCAGGTGCGTCATGCTCCTCCAGCGCAGCCCCGGCCGCCATCGAATGCCGCGAGCCGTGGGGACAAGCAATCGGTGGTCCACCCGTGAGAAGCTGGAGCCGTGCGTGCTGTCCTCCTGATGGCGCTGGTCGCGCAACCCGCTCCGGCCGGAGGGCCGACGCAGGGCACGCTCGATCGCGAGTCGATCAGACAGGCCCTCCATTCGCGCCTCGGCGAGGTGCAGCGCTGCGGAGAGGCGGCGCTGCTGCGCAGGCCTGGAGGGCTCCCGAAGGTGACGGTGCGGTTCGTCATCGGCGCGCAGGGCCGGGTCACGTCGGCGGAGGTCGAGGGTCGGCCGCCGGAGGACGCGACGTACGGCCAGTGTCTGCTCGACGTCGTGAAGCGCGTGAAGACGCCGCCGCCCAGGGGCGGACCCGTCGTCGTGAGCTACCCGTTCCTCATCTGCGGCGTGGGCTTCTGAACCGCGTCGGGCGTCCACGCCCTGGCCAGCTCACGGCGGTCACACGTGGGCCGAGGACGTGAAGCTCGAGGTCGTCGGTCCTCGAAGGCCGGAGCGTGACAGGCGCTTGGACCTCTCGCCTGGCCGTTCTTCCGCCCTTCCGCCCTGCGCTGGAGAACGCCGGCGTCCGCGACGACGACCCGGAGGCCAGGAGACCTGAGCCGGAGCTCCGTTGAGCTCATCCGCGGGGATGCTCGGCCAACGGCCAGCCGGACGCTCAGGGGAAGCAGGAGCTGGGCAAGGGGCGACCGTCTCGTTCAGCCTTCCGGCCGGTTCGCACGTGCTCACGATGGTGGGACCGACGGCGCGAAGCGACCGTCACGAGTCGTGACGATGTGCAACGCCGCGTGACGTCCCGCGCGGCGAGCCGCCCCGAAAGTCCTCAGCGAATCCGAGCGCTTCCGGGCGCCGCCAGCCCTGTGTCGAGAGCTGCAGTGGCGACGGGGCATGCTCCTGTCGCTCGCCCTCACCGCGTCCCTGTCGTTTGGTTGTCTCCCTTCGCCCGAGGCGCGCCCGCTGCGCGGCGGCCTCCACCAGCGCTTCGTGACGCCGAACGGGCCGGTGCACGCCTGGTGTCCCGAGCGGGTCGAGCCCGAGCTGCTCGTCGTCTACGTGCACGGCTACTTCGACTCGGTGGACGACGCGTTTCGCGACCACGGTCTGGTGGAGCAGTTCCGGGCCAGCGGGGTGCGGGCCCTCTTCGTCCTCATCGACGGCCCGAAGGGTCCCCGGGAGCAGGTGGCGTGGACGAGGTACGCGCCGCTCGCGGCCGAGCTCGAGCGCACGCTGGGCCGGAAGGTCCCCGAGCGCGTGATGGCGATGGGCCACAGCGGCGGCAACCGCACCCTGCGCGAGTGGACGAAGGAGCGCCTCGTCACCGACCTGGTGCTGCTCGACGCGTTCTACGGCGACCCTTCACCCTGGACGGCGTTCCTCTCGAGCGTGCCGGCAGGTCGGGTGCAGCTCGTCGGCGCCCTCACCTTCAAGAAGGCCGAGGCGTGGCGACGGTCGTTGCCCGCCTCGTCGGCGCGGCGGGTGGAGCAGCTCACCGCCAACACCGACCACATGGGCGTCATCACTGACGCCGTGTGGATTCCCCGGCTCGTCAAGGAGCGCGCGACGGAGGTGAGCTCGACGGACGGGACCTGATGGCTCGAGCCGGGCGGCCGCTGCTTCAGGCTCACTCGTGCCGCTCGACTCCCGGAGGGCCAGGCGTCGAGGCCGTTGGTCGCGAAGTCGGGACGGCAGAGTCGATGGGGCCCTCCGGGTGGCGATGCTCCTGCTTCTGCCGGGCGCGCTGCGCGGTGTAGAGCGCGCCGATGAAGAAGACGAACGTCGCTGGAACGAGCAGCGAGGCGGGCCCCAGGTGTCCGTGCGCCTGCGAGCCCAGCGCGCCGCCGGTGACGAAGCCCAGCAGGAGCACGAGGTGGAGCCGCACGCGGAACCACTCCACCGGCTGACGGGCCAGCCAGTGGCCGATGTTGATGCCGAGGTCCGTGACGACGCCCGTCATGTGCGTCGTTCGCAGCACGGCGCCGGAGTACGACGTCGCCAGGGCGTTCTGCAGCCCGCACGCGATGGCCGACAGCACCTCGCCCGTCACCGACCCGTTGCGCAGGCCGAACCAGGCGCCCGCGAGCAGCCCTCCCTCCACCATCAGCGCGACGCCGTACCGTTGACCGGCGTGCAGCGTGGGCTGGCGAATGATGACGCCGCTCAACGTCGCGCCGAGGAAGAAGAAGAGCACCACCGCCGCCGCGCGCAGCGCCACCTCCGAGTTGCCTCGCGAGAACTCGAGGCTCACGGCGTGCACCGTCCCCGTCATGTGGGTGACGGCGTGGTACGCGCTGGCCACGGCGACCGCGTTGACCCAGCCGGCCACACCCGTGAGCGCCAGCCCGCCGACGTAGACCCAGACCGGTGCGTGGCGCTTCAGCATCACGCGTCACGGTAGTGCCGGGCGGTGCCCCAGGCCATCAAACGGTCGGGACACAACAAAACGGCGACCCGTTGCCAGGTCGCCGCCCCCTTCTTCAATTCGACTTCGTCGCGCTTCAGCGGTTGGTGGGCTGCACCAGACCGATGACCGTCTCGACGCCACGCTCAGCGTTCCACTTCGTCGAGTACAGCTGGCTGCGCGCGATGACCTGGCCGTTCGTCGCCTTCAGCGTGAAGTAGAACCGGCCGTCCACCGCCGCGAGCACCGTGTAGCGCGCCGCGTTCAGGCCGTTCGTCTGCACCGAGGTGACGCCTGCGGTGGCCTTGGCGCGCGACGAGTAGCCCTGCGACTGCAGCACGATCTCGCCGTTCTTCGCGCGGAGGTGGAAGTAGCTCTTGCCGTCCAGACCCTTGAACACCTCGAAGCGGCCAGCGGTCTGCGGCGCGTTGGTCTCGAGGGTGGTGGCGACGACGACCTTCACGACCGACGTGATGGCGCGCTCGGCGTTCGCCTTCGAGACGTACATCTCGGAGACGCCGATGATGGCGCCGTTGCCGGCCTTCAGCACGAAGTAGCTCGAGCCGTCCGAGGCCTCGCGGACCTCGTAGTTCGCGGCCGCCGCGCCGTTCGCCTGCACGCTGTCGATGCCCGCCGCCGCCGATGAGGCCGACGCGTAGCCCTGCGACGCCAGCACCTTCTCGCCGTTGCCCGCGAGCAGGTGGAAGTACGACCGGCCGTCCTGCCCGACGAACGTCTCGAAGCGGCCGCGCGAGATGGACAGCTCATCCATCACCTCAGCCGACGAGTCGACCTCGTCGAGGTCATCGGCGACGACAGCCGAGTCGACCCCGCAGGCAGTGATGGCGAAGACGGAAACGAGGAGGGCGAGCAGGCGGAAGTTCATGGCGGTCTCTGAGGGGTTGGAAGTGAGTGAGGTGTTGCTGCGCTGCATGCCAGGTGTGATTTGCAGTGGGCGTGCCGAGCCGAGCACCATCTGAACACCTTGAAATGACAGTGACCGAACCTTCCGGCCTGTTGCTTTAAAGCAACATCTGATACGTTGAAGGACATGTTGCTTCCCGAACTCAACACGGAGCGAGAGCTTCATGCCGCCGACATCGAGCAGGTCGGCGTGCGCCTGGTGCAGGTCGCGTGCGCGCAGACCCACGCCATCAACGGAGCGGTCTTCCTCTACGACGCGCGGGCGAAGGGCCTCTCGGTGGACTTCCACGTGGTGGCGGGGGTGGTGGTGACGCTGCCGGGAACGGGCTCCGTCCTGCGGCCCCGGCGCGACGGGCGGCCCAACGGCATCGCGCTCACCTGCTTCGAGAACGACCGGCCCTACGTCTGCAACGACACCTCGAAGGACCCGAACTACGCGAAGTACTTCCTGGACGTCGCGTCGGTGCTGGCGGTGCCGATTCCGTGGCAGGGGCGCCCGCTCGGCGTCCTCACCGTCGCCTCGCAGACGCCGAACGCGTTCACCGACGCGCACGTGAAGGCGCTGCAGGTCGTCGCCGCGGCCTCGGGTCGGTTCCTGCGTCGCGCCCAGCTGGCCCGCGCCACCCACGACACGGGGCGCCCCTTCGTCATCAAGGGCCTCTCGCCCGCGTGGCTCGAGGTCGAGCGCAAGGTGGAGCAGGTGTCGGGCACCGACGCCCCCGTGCTCGTCACCGGCGAGAGCGGCACGGGCAAGGACCTGGTCTCACGCTCCATTCACTTCAACTCGAAGCGCGCGGCGAAGCCCTACGTCACCGTCAACTGCGCGGCGATTCCCGAGACGCTGCTCGAGAGCGTGCTCTTCGGCCACGTGAAGGGCGCGTTCACCGGCGCGACCGCCAACAAGGTGGGCGAGTTCCAGAAGGCCGACGGGGGCACGCTCTTCCTCGACGAGCTCGGCGAGCTGCCGCTCATGCTCCAGGCGAAGGTGCTGCGCGCCATCGAGCAGGGAGAGGTGAGCCCGGTCGGGAGCAACGACGCTCCGCTGCGCGTGGACGTGCGCCTCGTGTGCGCCACCAACCGGAACCTCGCCCAGATGGTGCGCGAGGGGCGCTTCCGCGATGACCTCTACTTCCGCGTCTCGGTCATCACCGTCGAGCTGCCGCCGCTGCGCACGTACAAGGACAACCTCGAGATCCTCGCGCAGGTCTTCCTGCAGCAGGCCGCGAAGAAGCACGGGCGGCGCGTCGACGCCATCTCGCGCGAGGCGATGGCGCTGCTCCACGCCTACGAGTTCCCCGGTAACATGCGCGAGCTCAAGAACGCGCTCGAGCACGCGGTCATCCTCACCACGACGCACGAGGTGCGCGCCGAGGACCTGCCGAAGTCGATGCGGCTCACCCAGGCCTCGGCGCCACCAGAGCCAGCCCCGGTGACCGAGCCTGCCGTGCCGACGCTCGAGGAGATGCGCGAGCGGTGGGTCGCGCCGCACGAGCGCCAGTACCTGCAGGACCTGCTCACGCGCACGAAGGGTCAGGTGAGCGCTGCCTCGAGGCTCGCCGGCGTCAACCGCGTCACCTTCTACCGGTTGATGGAGAAGCACGGGCTGCGCCTCGCCCGCATGCCCGTGTGACCCGACGGGCGATTCCTGGCCGAACCATCGGCGCGGACCAGCTCGTCACTTCGAGGTCTGGTTCCGCACGCAGGTGCCCGCGGGGAAGCAGTCGCCGCCCGGTCCACACGGCAGCTCGCAGTGGTAGCCAGAGGCGCACTCGCTGTCGTCAGCGCACGAGGTCGGCGGGGGGATTGGCCGGCACTGCGCGATGGCGTCGCACGCGAGGTCGCGACATGGGTCGTCGCAGTAGTGGCGGTCGGGGCAGTCGGCGTCGGTCCCGCAGGTCGCCGGCAGCGGACGGCAGACGCCCGCGAGCGCGCAGACCTTCGGCGGGTGGCACGGGGTGTCGCACCACTGGCCGAGCCCACACTCCTTGTCCTCGGAACAGGTCCGCTGTGGCGGCAGCCGCGGCGGTCGTGCCCGGCGCGAAGACGAGAGCGACTCGCTTGTGACGCTGTCGTCATCGGCCCCGTCCGAGACCTCCGTCGAGCTCACGCCACACGCGCTGACCACCACCACCATCCAGATGACGTTCTTCATGTTGTTCTCCTCGAGTGGCCTGCCTCAGGCAGGCGTTGTTGACGGACAGGCAGTACATGCGCGATCCCAACGGCGGCATCGACGCAACCGGGTGATGCGAGAGTGGGGACAGTGGGCACCGTCTCCTCGCAGGCGACAGCCCGCCGGCCTGCGCACGCTGGGCGATGCCAGGACACGCGACGCCCGCGACGGGCGGCTCGTCTGACCGGCGACGACGGCACCGTGCGCCGACGCCCGCCTCGACGGCTCCGCCACAGCTCGCGCAAGACGCCTTGCGACTCGCCGAACCTCTGGTCTCGTCGTGGTCCCGATTTGCGATGCCAGGACACGCGACGCCCTCGACGGGCGGCTCGCCTGACCGGCGAAGACGGCACCGTGCGCCGACGCCCGCCTCGACGGCTCCGCCACAGCTCGCGCAAGACGCCTTGCGACTCGCCGAACCTCTGGTGTCGGCCGGGAGCTTCAACGGCTCGCGAAGGAGGCGGGGTCGCCTCCCCGAGCTCGGGCGCCGCTCACCGCGCGTCGTCAGCGGACGGGCAGCGGCGGATCTCCCAGCCACACCCGCCTTCCTGACGCGGCAGGCAGCGGCCCGTGAAGCCACCGAGCGAGCCGTCTGCGCACCGGATCGTCGGCATCGCGGGCGCGGGTCCGCACAGCTTCGCGTCGCACACCGCCGGATCCGTGTTGGGGTCGGGGTCGGTGCTCGGCTGCGCGAGGCGGCAGCATGAGAGGCAGGCCTCGGGGTAGCAGCTGTTGGTGGACGGGCAGTACGCCTGGCCCCTGCCGCAGCTCGGCTGCACCGGCCGGCAGCACGACAAACACGCCTCGGGGTAGCAGCTGTTGGTGAACGAGCAGTACGCCTGGCCCCTGCCGCAGCTCGGCGCGAAGCAGCACGACAGACACGCCTCGGGGTAGCAGCGCCGGGTGGCGGCGCAGTACGCCTGACCGCGCGCGCACCGACTCCCTGCCGCGGCCGCTGACGAGAGCCCGGCCTCTTCGTCCCCGAGCTCGGTCGTGGCGTTGCGGTCATCCACCTCCGTGGTGGACACGCCGCAGGCAGGCAACAGGGCCAACAGCGCAAGGGTGAGGATGGTGCGTGTGAGGGTCTTCATGGGTGCCTCCGTGGTTGGGTTGTTCAGCTTCCGTCACGGAGACTTCACGGAGGGTGCCAGCCCGGCAGCACGCAAACACGCGTAACGCGAGACCGCGAGGCAGGCGGCTGTCGCCCGCGAGGCGACACCTCACTCGTGCGATGTGGGAGGACGTCGCCGGACAGGCGACAGGCGGGCGAGCTCGAAGCGTGGGGCGCGCCGAACCCGACGATCAGCGGGAGAGAAAGCGCTTCGAGGCGAGGTGCTCCACGAGCTCGAACACCGCGGCGTCGTCGCAGCCGAGCTGCTTCATCAGGTCACCGGTGGCCGCTGCGAGCGTGGTGGGCTTCGCGAACGTCCGCAGCGCAGCGAGCACCGCAGCGCCCTCCTCGGCCTGCTGCACCATGGGGTCGCGATAGGCACGTGGGTCCAGCGTTGGCGCGCACGCCAGGCCCGCGCCGATGGGTGAGCGCAACACCGTCACCGGCGTCGAGGCGAACTTCGCGGGCACCCGGTAGCGACCGAGCCAGTCGCCCAGCGACACCTGCCGCGTGACCGTCGTCGCGTGCAGCGTCGTTCGTGGGCCGAGCGTGCCCTCGCGCTTCACCTCGGCGGCGGCCAGCACCTCATCGAGCCGCTCGCAGGCGCGCGTCACGGCCTTCTCCAGCCCCGCGTCGAGGAAGCGCACCATGGGAATCGCGCCACCCGGTCGGCGCCTGGAGAACCAGCCGGAGAAGTCGTCGAAGGTGACCGCCTCGGACATCATGCCGAAGCGCTCCGCATGTGACGTCACCAGCGCTCCAGGCTGGGACTGCAGCCGTTGGTAGCCCACCTTCACGCCCCTCGAGAGCAGCCGCTCGACGAGCCTCGCCTCTTCTGCGAGCGCCGCCGTCGTCGCCATCGGCAGCCCTGCGATGCCGCACACCTCGAGCTCGAGGTTCGGGAACCGCAGGCAGTCCTCGACGGCCGCGAACAGCGCCTCGTCGGTCGGACAGGGCTTGAGCACGCCAGCGCTCATCAGGGCCTGGCGCTGCGACCCGGCGAAGCAGCCGATGTCGAGGATGAGGGCGACGCGATGGAACGTGCTGGCGAGCGTCTCCACCAGCCGTCGCGCCGGCACGCCCCAGAGGAAGTAGGTGGTGGACTGCTTCGAGAGGTCGAGGCCCGGCCACACGTCGCACAGGTAGTCCGTCGAGCCGCCGGGGAAGTCATACCGGTACTGCCAGACGAAGGGAGCGATCTCGCGGTGGTCCTACTGCACGGCCTCAGGCGGACGGAGAAACGGCATCGGCCGGCCGAACGAGAGCCGCTGCGCCGCGCGTCTCCCACCGCAGTAGACGCAGGACTGATCGCAGCCCTTGCCCGGCGCGACCCACCCCGAGAAGCCGCTCAGGTCGAGCTGCGAGAGGAAGAGCTGCTCGAAGTGCGAGTAGCCCACGTCAGCGCTCGCCTCGGTCTGCACGTACCCGAAGGGCGCCTTCACCGGCGTGCCGTCAGCGCTCCGGTGCGCGCGGTTCGGAGCGTCAGGGGCGCCCCTGCACAGCGCGAGGAACGGCGCCTCGCCATCGCCCATCACGACGTCGTCGATGCACGCGTGCGCGAGCAGCTCGCGCCACCACAGCGCCGCGGAGTTGCCTCCAAGGACCACCCGGATGGAGGGATCCACGCGCTTGATGGCGCGCGCGATGACGAGGGCGCGGTGCACGTGCAGGTACCACTTGAGGCTGAGGCCCACCACGCGGGGCTTCACGTGCCCGAGGAGCTGCTTGAGCGAGCGGTGCAGCTCGTCTTCGGTCTGGTCCCAGTCGCACAGCCGCACCACCGCCTCGACGCCGTGCCGCCGCAGGTAGCTCGCCACGTACAGGATGCCGCAGGTCGCCTCTCCACGGCCGGCGCCGAGCAGCAACACCGGGCCCTGGTCGTTCGCGTGCTTCGGTGAGGGAGCCATGGGTCAGCGGCTGGCGGCCGGGGCGCAGCGTACCCCTCCGTGCTTCGGTGCGGGTTCCCGATTAGCGTTGAGTGAATGGATCTCATCAGCAGTCTCTCGACGCAGCTCACCCTCAGCGACAACGCCGCGCGGAGCCTCGCGGGCCAGGTGCTGGGGCTCATCGAGGACACGATGCGCGAGAAGGTGAGCTTCGGGGTGGCGTCGCGCATTCGCAACGCAGTGCCAGAGCTGGTGCAGTGGCAGGCGACCTCTCCCACCATCGTGCCGGGCTCGCTCGCGCTCAGTGAAGTCCCGATGGACCGGGCCGACCATGACGAGGTCGAGCTCGTGCGGCTGCTCGAGCGCTTCCGTGTGGACCTGGGGAAGCGGCAGGTGGTGAGCGCGTTGACGATGCAGTTCCTGGCTTCGCGCGTCGACGCGCAGGTGCTGGCGATCATCAAGCGGACGATGCCGCTGCTGGTTCAGAGCTGAAACGCATCGGGGACTCGAATCACGGTGGTACAACGCTCGTTGATGCTCTGCGGCGCGTTGGCGTTGATGATTCAGGTGGCGATGGCTCCTGCGCCGACGGAGCTCGCCCTCATGCCGTTTCAACTGGTGCAGCTCTCGCCGGACCTCGGGGGCTTTGCCGAAGATCGGCTCGCGACTCACCTCGCGACGCGCGGAGTCAAGGTGCGAACTCCTTCTGAGTTGAGCGCGATGCTGAGCATGGAACGCCAGCGGCAGCTGCTCGGGTGCAGCGAGGACACCTCGTGCATCGCCGAGATCAGCGCGGCGCTTGGTGTACCCCTCATCGTGATTGGCCGGCTCACGCGCCTCGCAGATCGCTACGAGTTCGATGTTCGCATCGTCCGGCAAGCTGACGGAGAAGTCGTCGCGCGAGACTTCCGCTCGGCGGACGGCGAGAAGAACATCGGGGCGCTCATGGAGGCCAGTGCTGAGGCCCTCGCCGCTCAGGTGACTCCACAGGCGCCGCCGAAGCCCTTCGCCTCGCGTCTCTGGGTGCCTGCGGCGGTGGGGACGGCGGCGTTCGTCGCAGGCGCGCTGCTCTGGGGCCTCGCTGAGGGCGAGTACGGCAGCCTCACCCGACCGGGAATGCTGGTGCTGACTGACGAGCAGATCTCGCTGAAGTTCCGGGCGCTCGTCACTCAACGCACGGCGGGCATGATCGTCGCGGGGCTTGGGGCCGCGCTCATCGCTGCTGGCATTGTGTGGAACGCGGTGTCGCCCGTGACCGTCGCGGTCTCACCTGCACCGGATGGTGCAGCCGTCGTCCTCGGAGGTCGCTTCTGATGCGCGCTCCACTCGCCGCGATGTTGATGCTGACCGGGTGCTGGAGCGAAAGCGAGTTCCGCGCCCGGTGCATCGCGGCCGGTCGATGCTCGCTGGCTGATGGCGGCGCCGGTGGGACGGCAGCCGGTGGGACGGCAGGCGGTGGGACGGCAGCCGGTGGGACGGCAGCCGGTGGGACTGCAGCCGGTGGGACGGCAGGCGGTGGGACGGCAGGCGGTGGGACGGCAGGCGGTGGGACGGCAGGCGGTGGGACGGCAGGCGGTGGGACGGCAGGCGGTGGGACGGCAGGCGGTGGGACGGCAGGCGGTGGGACGGC
>JAEUJQ010000049.1 GCA_016793095.1 Myxococcaceae bacterium
GATGTACGAGGCCGAGTCGGGCTTCACCACCGACGAGGTGACGAACTGCTCGGGGATCGAGCGCTGGCTGATCATCTCCATCGTCACCACCGTGCCCTCCGACACGTCCACCGCCGCCACCACCACCTGCACCAGGTTCCACCCCTTGCGAACGTCGAGCTCCTTCTTCTTCACGGCGGAGTACGAGACCACGCCAGCGACCAGCGCGAGCGCGAGCGAGACGAAGAGCGGCGCCTTGCCCCGCAGAGAGACCCGGCCGCCACCGGGGCGTGACACCGGAGGCACGTCGGACAGGGGCGCGTCGCGATGCGCGGGCTTTGCTTCCGAGCGGCGTGCTGGCAGCGCTGGAGGGGGTTGATCGAAGCGGTAGCCCGACAGCTTGTCCTCGAGCTCGTCGAGCTCGCGGTCGCCGCCCGGCCCGTCGAAGAGCGGATCACTCATCGGAGCCCTCCTTCGGTGGCAGGCCCAGCTTCTCGCGCAGCATCGCCATGCCACGGTGCAGGTTCACCCGCACGGAGCCGGGCGTGAGGCCGGTGCGCTCCGCGATGTCGGGGCCGCTGAGGCCTTCGATGAGGCGCATGGCGAGCGTCTCGCCGTAGGCGTCGGGCAGGGTCTGGAGCGTCGCCAGCACCTTCCTGGCGTCTGGCCAGCCCGAGCGATCCGGCGCGACCCCTTCCTGCGCCTCGTCGAGGGACGCCGCGCGCGGCCGATCTCTGAGGAACTTCGCCGCGCGGTTGCGGGCGATCTCGAGCAGCCACGCCGGGAAGGCCTGATCGTCCTCCAGCGTCGGCAGCTTCGAGAGCATCAGCAGGAACACGTCCTGGGTGAGGTCTGCCGCGTCGGCCGCCGGGACCTTCGTGATGATGACCGCGTGAACGAGGCGCGCGAAGTGCTGGTGCAGCCGGCCGAAGGCGTCACGCTCGTTGCGCCGCGCGCCCGCGACCCACGGCAACCAGACGGGCTTCTGCCGGCCCACCGACGGGGCAGGTGAAGACGACGTCTGGGCGACCACCGGCACGCTGGTGAGGAGGATGCGCCAGCCGCCCTGCCGTTAACAGTGGGGGGATTTCCACAGCGGCTGCGGCCGCTTGCGTCACCCGAAGTGGTACGCAGACAGGCGGAGATCGACGTAGAGATCGGCGTAGGGAATCGACGCCACCTCGTCTCCCGCCGCGCCGGCGATCACCATGAGGGGCAGCAGGTGTTCTTCACGCGGGTGCGCCGCGCGCGCGGCCGGAGCCCTCGCCCAGTCGCTGAGCCTCGCGTCACGCTCGGCGCGGGGTTGCTTCATCGTCTCTCGGAGCCAGCCGTCGAACGCCTCGGCGACCGGGCCACCGCCGCCGTTGAAGAAGGCGCGCAGGTTGTGGAACGTCATGCCGCTGCCCAGCAGGAAGACGCCCTCGTCGCGCAGCGGGGCCAGCGCGCGGCCGATGGCCAGGTGCTCTTTCGGGTCGAGTCCGGCCTTGAGCGAGAGCTGCACCGTCGGCACCTCGGCGTTGGGGAAGGCCAGCTTGAGGGGCACGAAGGCGCCGTGATCGAAGCCGCGCGCGGCGTCCTCCGCAGACGGAAGGCCGGCGGTCTCGAGCAGCGCGCGCACCCGCTTCGCCAGCACGGGGTCGCCCGGCGCCGGCCACTGCACCTCGTAGGACTCGGGTGGGAAGCCGGAGTAGTCGTAGAGCATCGGCGGCTTCGGGTTCGTCATCACCGTCGGCACGCGCTCTTCCCAGTGCGCCGAGATGACGAGCAGCGCCTTCGGCTTCGTCTTCGGCACCCTGGAGAGGCTGACGAGGTACTCACGGAGCCGCTGCTCCTGGTCCTTCGGGCCGAACCCGACGTCGACGAAGGGCCACGGCCCACCGCCATGAGGGACGAAGGCCATCGGCATGCGGTTCGGGTTCATCGAGCTCTCCTGTCGGGTTGCAGCGGAGTCGGGCCTGGCCCCGAGCGTCAGGGCGCCACCGACCGCGGCTGCCCCGGCCAGCCCGGCCACTGCCATCGTCGTCTCGCGCCGGGTCAGCCTCTTCTCGTCGCTCATCTCGTCCTCCGGGGAGCAGATACTCACCGCGCCGTGCGGCCGCACAAGGCCCATGGGCTGGCCAGTGTGTTGCGCGCTCGACCGTTCGGTGTGACAGCGCGCCGCCTGTCGTCGTAAGGGCGCGCCATGCCGTTGCTGGACGAAGTGCACCAGGCCACCGCCCTCCTCCGCCGCCTGCTGGAGGACCGCTCGAAGCTCGACGAGCTGCCGTTGGCCGACGCCAAGGCGCTGCTCGAGGTGGCCGGTCGCCTCGCGAGCCCGCCGAAGGACGACTCCCAGCGCTTCCTGCGCCACAAGCACCGCAAGGAGTGGCTCGAGAAGCGCCTGCAGGATCGCGCCGCGCGCGCCGAGGCGGCCATTCGTCAGGCGCGCAAGAGCACCGTCTTCGTGCCGCCCCAGAACGTGCTCACCGACGGCAAGCCGCACCAGCCGCGCACCGGCCGGCTGCTCGACAAGCCGTTCCACTGCTACGTGTGCAAGGCCGAGTTCCGCGAGGTGCACCACTTCTACGACTCGATGTGCCTCGAGTGCGGAGACTTCAACTACCTCAAGCGCTTCCAGGTCGCCCCGCTCGAGGGCCAGGTGGCGCTCATCACCGGCGCGCGCGTGAAGATCGGCTACCAGGCCTCGCTCATGCTGCTGCGCTCGGGCGCGCACGTCATCGCCACCACCCGCTTCCCTCACGACGCGAGCCAGCGCTACCTGAAGGAGCCGGACTTCACGAAGTGGGGCCACCGTCTCGAGCTCTACGGGCTCGACCTTCGTCACGCGCCCTCGGTCGAGCTGTTCGCCGAGCACCTCACGCGCACCCACGACCGCCTCGACATCCTCATCAACAACGCGGCGCAGACGGTGCGACGACCGCCGGGCTTCTATCGGCACCTCGCCGAGCTCGAGCACTCGCCGGTCCAGGCGCTCCCCGAGGCGTCTCAGCACCTGCTGCGCGGCCACTCGACGCTCGTGGAGCAGGTGAAGCCCAGGACCGGCGAGCTCGCCACCTTCCGCTCTCACGACCCGGCGGTGGGCGTGCACAGCTCGGCCGCGCTCTCGCTCGTGCCGTACGACCTCGAGCAGGACGCGAGCCACGTGTTCCCCGAGGGTCGGCTCGACGCCGATCTGCAGCAGGTCGATCTGCGCACGGTGAACAGCTGGCGGCTCAAGCTGGGTGAGGTGGCCACCGGCGAGATGCTCGAGGTGCACCTCGTCAACGCCGTGGCGCCCTTCATCCTCTGCGGCAAGCTGCGCGGGCTGATGACGCGGCGCCGCGAGCGCTGGGGCCACGTCGTCAACGTGTCGGCGATGGAGGGCAGCTTCTCGCGCGGCACCAAGACGGACAAGCACCCGCACACGAACATGGCGAAGGCCGCCCTCAACATGCTGACGCTCACCAGCGCGCCGGACTACGCCCAGAGCCGCATCGCGATGAACGCGTCAGACACCGGCTGGGTGACCGACGAGGACCCCGCCCAGCACGCCGAGCGCAAGACGCATGAACTGGGCTTCGAGCCGCCGCTCGACATCGTCGATGGCGCCGCGCGCGTGGTGGACCCGGTCTTCGAGGCGGAGCGCACCGGCGAGGTCGTCTGGGGCAAGTTCTTCAAGGACTACAAGCCGACGTCCTGGTGACGCTCACGCGCCTCAGCGCGAGAACGAGCGATCGTGGTCGACGTGCATGGACCGCCCGCGGATCTTCTTCTCTCGCATGGTGGCGATGACCTGGTCAGCCACGTCGCTGGCGACCTCGACGAACGAGTGCCGATCGCCGATGGCGATCGCGCCGATCTGCTTCGACTCGATGCCCGTCTCGTTGGCGATGGCGCCCACGAGATCCTGGGGACGAATGCCGGCCGCCTTGCCGATGCTGAAGAAGAGGCGCGTCATGGCGGCGCCTGAGCGGCGGGGTTCTTCGCGTGGGGGCCTGGCGGGACGATCGCCCTGCGAGGGGAACGACGGGCGCTCCTGCTGCGGCCGGCGCGCGGGCTGATCGCCGAAGCGAGCCGCCGGGCGACGGTCTTCGAAGCGCGCCGGGCGCTCGTCGTGACGAGCTGGACGATCGACGTGACGCGACGGGCGCTCGTCGTGACGGGCGGGACGCTGCTCGTGACGCTGCGGGCGCTCCTCATGACTGGCGCGCTCGGGGCGCGTCGCGCTCGGCCTGGGCGCTCTCGGGGCGCTCGCCTTCGGAGCCTCGCCGGTTTCGCCCTTCGCCGTCCTCGGAGCCGACACCCGCGGAGCCCTCGGCGCCGACGCGCGCGCGGGCCGGGCCTCACGGGGCTCCCGGTCCTCGAAGCGCCGCTCCTTGCCGAACGGCTTTCTGGCATCGCGCTCCTTCTTCCCGGGGCCGTGGGCGGGGATCTCGGTGTCGTCCTCGTCGGACGGCGGGTGGAGCGCGTCGGCGAGGGCCACCAGCGCGGCGGCCGCGACGTCGTCGATGGAGCTCTGCCCGATCAGCTTCGCGACGACCGAACGTGCGCTGTCGAGGGCCTTCTTGCGACCCAGCGCGGCGTTCACGACGGCTTCGAGCTGCGTGAGGCGGTGCGCCCGGACCTCGTCCATCGAGGGCACCGGCAGCAGCGTGACGCGCCCTTGCGTGGCGTGCTCGAGGCGCGACACGAGGAAGCGCTCCTTCGGCAGCACGAACGAGATGGCGGTGCCCGAGCGGCCCGCGCGCCCCGTGCGGCCGATGCGGTGAACGTACGTGTCTGCCGTGTGCGGGAGATCGACGTTCACCACGTGTGAGACGTGATCGACGTCGAGGCCGCGGGCGGCGACGTCGGTGGCGACCAGCAGCGAGATCTGCTTCTGCTTGAAGCGCTTCATCACCCGGTCGCGCTGCTCCTGCGACAGGCCGCCGTGAAGCGCCGCCACCTGGTGCCCGTTGCGCTCGAGCGTCTGCCCGAGGCCCTCGACGTCCTGGCGCGTGCGGCAGAAGATGATCGCGCTCTCGGGCTGCTCGAGCTCGAGCACGCGCTTGAGCGCCACTGCCTTGTGGGGGAACGAGACGACGTAGCCGCGCTGCTCGATGCGGGGCTTCGAGCCCTCGGCGTCCTTCCCGCGCTCGAGCCGCACGCGCACCGGATCCTTCAGGTGGTGCTCGCCCAGGGTGGCGATGCGGGGCGCGAGCGTCGCCGAGAAGAGCGCCGTCTGCCGGGCCTCGGGCAGCTCGGAGAGGATCGCCTCGAGGTCCTCCGCGAAGCCGAGATCGAGCATCTCGTCGGCCTCGTCGAGCACCACGATCTTCACGACCGAGAGATCGAGGGTCCCGCGGCGGATGTGATCGAGCGCGCGGCCGGGCGTGGCCACCACCACGTCGACGCCGCGCTTGAGCTGCTTCATCTGCGCGACGATGTCGCTGCCGCCGTAGACGGTGAGCACCGACAGGCGCCGCTGGGCGCCGTACTTCTTGATTGCGTCGGTGACCTGCAGCGCGAGCTCCCGGGTGGGCGCGAGAACGAGGCCCTGCACCTGCCCGGGGCGGTTCTTGCCGGGCTCGAGGCGCTGCACCATCGGCAGCGCGAAGGCAGCGGTCTTGCCCGTACCGGTCGCGGCGAGGCCGAGCACGTCGCGGCCCTCGAGCAGCGCGGGGATGGCGGCCGCCTGGACCGGCGTGGGCGTGGTGTAGCCGAGCCCCGTCACCGTGGCGCAGAGCGCCTCGTCGAGGCCGAGATCCTGAAAAGAGACGGGTGTCACCCGAAACGCATTGTCACGGTTTCAGGCCCCTGTCGATCGGTGCTAAGGCAGCGCCCGTGGCCGCCAAGCGAATCCTGCTGATCGATGACAGTGAGATCACGCTCCAGATGGAGAAGGCCGTGCTCGAGCAGCGCGGCTACCAGGTCGAGGCGACCACCACGCTGGTCGAGTTCGAGCGGCTGCTCAAGGAGTTCAAGCCCGAGGTCATCCTCACCGACATTCACATGCCCGAGGCGCGTGGCACCGACATCTGCCGCACGCTGAAGAACGAGTACCAGACGCAAGACATCCCCATCGTGCTGTTCAGCTCCCTCAACGACGAAGAGCTGGCGGTGCTGGCGCAGCAGGTGGGCGCCGACGGGTACCTCTCGAAGGCGCACGGGCTGGACGCGCTGGGCGAGAAGGTGGACGAGCTGGTCGAGAGCATCATCTGGTGAGTCGGGCGGTCGCGGTCGCGGCGCTCGCCGCGGTGACGTTGGGGTGCAGTCGCGAGCTTCGCCCCGAGCCGGCGGCGGGGCCGGCGAAGGAGGCGACCCTCGTCTTCACGTCCGAGCTCAAGGGCTCCCTCGCGCCGTGCGGCTGCTCGGAGAGCATGCGCGGCGGCATCGATCGCGCGGCGTTCCAGGTCGCGCAGCTGCGGAAGACGCGGCCGGTGCTGCTGCTCGACACCGGCGACGCGCTCTTCGGCACGAAGTCGGTCGGGGACGAGGCGGTGGCCCAGCAGGAGCGCAAGGCGAAGGCGGTCGCCCAGGGGCTGCTGGCGATGGGGCTGGTGGCCACGGCGCCGGGACCGCTCGATGACGCGCGCGGGGCGGCCTTCCGCACCGGCCTGGGCCTGCCGGAGGTGGGCCCCGACGAAGCAAAGGCCCTCGACGTCGGCGGCTTCGCGGTCGTGGTGGCGCGGTCCTCGAGGCTGGCCACGTTGGCCACGCTCGCGGGGCAGGCGCGCGCGGCGAAGGCGAGCGTCGTCGTCGGGTTGTTCGAGGGGCCGTATGACGAGGCGCTGAAGGCGGACGTCGAGGCGCTCGACCTGCTCGTCGCGACGCGAGGACGAGACGAGTGGTCGACCGAGGAGAACCGGCTCGCGATGTTCAAGACTCCGGTGGTGCAGGTGCAGAGCAAGGGGCGCTCGCTGCTGCGGGTCGATCTGCACCTGCGCGACGCGACGAGGGTGCAGTGGCTGAAGAGCCCGAGCGAGACCCAGCGGGAGCTCGAGGCGCTCGGCCAGCGCATCGAGCTGCTCCGCGCGCAGGTGAACGACCCGTCGATGGACGCCGAGCTGCGGGCGCTGAAGAAGGCCAAGCTGGAGGAGGTGGTGGCGCGACGGGAAGCGCTCGCGGCGGAGCAGGTGCCGGTGCCGGAGAGAGGAAACGCGGCGTCGGTGCGCTTCGTGCCGCTGGAGGCGTCCTTCGAGAAGCTGCCCGAGGTGACGGCGCTGGTGACGGCGTACGACCGCGATGTCGGCGAGCTGAACCTGGCGTGGGCGAAGGAGCACGGCGTCGAGTGCGAGGCGCCCGAGCCGGGCAAGCCCAGCTACACCGGGTCGGGGGTGTGCATCGGCTGCCACATGGCCGCGTGGCTCGCGTGGAAGGGCACGAAGCACCCGCACGGGTACGAGTCGCTGGCGGCGGAGGGCAAGCAGCACCACCTCGACTGCGTCGGCTGTCACGTGACGGGCTGGAAGGAGCGCGGCGGGGTGTGCCGCATCGACCAGGTCGAAGGGAAGACCGAGGTCGGCTGCGAGGCCTGCCACGGGCCGGGGAGCGGCCACGTCAGCGTGCCGGTGAAGGCGACGATCGTGCGGCCGACGACGGCGCAGGCGTGCACCGGCTGTCACGATCGCGAGAACTCGCCGCACTTCGAGTTCGAGAAGTACCTGCCGCGCATCCTGGGGCCGGGGCACGGGCTGCCGATGCCTGACGCTGGGGTAGCGGAGCTGGACGCGGGGGTCACGGACGCAGGGGCGCCCGACGCCGGAGTGAAGAGCCGCAAGTCCCCGCGGAAGCAGCCTCGTGAGCCCAGCGGTCGCTGAGCGGGCATGAACGCCAGGTCCGTGTGTTCCGACGGAGGACCAGCAGCTGGAACGGCGTGATCGAGACCAACCACAAGGTGTTTCTGGACTGCGGCTGATGACCTTCACCGACCTCCACCTGCTCCTCGCCGTCGTCTTCGTCGTGGGCTCGACCGTGGCGCTCGTCCTCGCCCTCGCTCGCCGGCGGGAGCCGGTGTGGTCCACGGTTCGCCGCTGACTTCGACGCCTGGCCGATGTCTTCTGGAGCCTCGGCTGAGAGCGGCATGAACCCGCCTGGTCGTGTGTTTGCGCTCGCACACAGCCTCTCTAAGCTCCTCCCGATCACCCGATGCTCGCCTCCGTCGTCCTCTTCACGCTGGCCGTCCCTGACGTGCCGATGCCTCCGCCGCCACCCGGCATGCGGCTGGTCGCCCACGTCGCCGAGGTCGAGCTGGACGCGGGCGTCGCCGTCACCGCCGTCACCCCGGCGGAGCCTCCTCCGCCCCCTCCTTCCACCACGCCCCGCGCCGACGACGAAGACGACCCCGAGAGTGAGCTCGACGCCATGAAGGCGATCGAGGAAGAGACCTTCGAGGTGGCTCCGCTCAGCGGCGGTGACTCGGCGGTGCGCGCGGCGGTGCAGCAGCTCGGGGCCGGCACCCTCGTGCGCGACCGGCTCGACCAGGCGCTCGATCAAGCCGACTGGAGCGGTGAGGAGCTGCCCTTCGAGCTCGCCAGGGTCGGAGACGTCTCGACGTTCGACGTCTCGCTGGTGCGCGACCGCTACGACATCCCCGTCGAGATGCACCCGCTGGTGGCCCAGTACATCCGCTTCTTCCAGGGCCCCGGGCGCCGCTGGTTCCGCCGGTGGATGAGCCGCAGCCACCGCTACATCCCGCTGATGCAGCCGATCCTCGAGTCGAAGGGGCTGCCGCGCGACACGGTGTACCTCGCGATGATCGAGAGCGGCTTCAACACCCAGGCGAAGTCGTGGGCGCGCGCCGTCGGGCCGTGGCAGTTCATCGCCGGCACCGCGAAGATGTTCCACCTGAAGGAGGACTTCTGGGTCGATGAGCGGCGCGATCCCGTCAAGGCGACGCACGCGGCGGCCGCCTACCTCTCGCTGCTCTACCAGACGCTCGGGCACTGGTACCTCGCGTGGGCCGGGTACAACACCGGCGGCGGGCGGGTGCGGAACATGATCGAGCGCTCGGGCTCGCGCGACTTCTGGGAGCTGTCCGAGCTCAAGAAGGGCTTCGCGAAGGAGACGAAGCACTACGTGCCCAAGCTGATCGCCTGCGCGCTGGTGGCGCGGCACCCCGAGGCGTTCGGCTTCTCTCAGGACGAGTTCGACCCGGAAGGACCGTTCGAGTTCGACGAGGTGGCGCTCACCGACTCGGTGGATCTCGAGGTGCTGGCGACGAGCGCAGGGGTGAGCATCGACGACCTGCGCGAGCTGAACCCCGAGCTCAAGCGCTGGTGCACCCCGCCGGCGACGCCCGAGCAGCCCTACGTGCTGCGCATTCCGAAGGGGCGCAAGGCGAGCTTCGACGAGACCTTCGGCAAGTACGCGCCGCAGGAGCGCCTGCACTTCAAGATCCACCGCGTGGAGAAGGGCGACACGTTGTCGAAGATCGCGCTCAAGTACCGCTCGGCGCAGGAGGCGATCATGCGCATGAACGGGCTGACGAGCGCGCGGTCGCTCAAGCTGGGGACGGACCTGGTGGTGCCGGTGCCGAGCGCGGCGGCGATGAAGGCGGGGAAGAACGACACGGCGCTCGAGCGGCAGATCGCGCGGGCGCGGCGGAGCGGGCTGGCGGCGGCGCGCCCGGAAGACGAGATCCCCGCGGGCACGCAGTCGGGCTCGGGGAAGATCGTGACGGGCGGCACGGTGACGGTCGAGACCGTGGGGGGCAAGACGAAGGTGACCTACGGGGTGGCGAAGGGCGACTCGTTGTGGACGATCGCGCGCCGCTTCGACGTGCGGGTGGCCGAGCTGAAGACGTGGAACGAGGTGTTGACGAGCAACCGGCTGAAGGTGGGCCTCGCGCTAGTGGTGTGGCCGGGAGCGAACGCGGACCTCACCGGCTCCTCGAGCGCGACGGCGGCGAAGAACGACGCGCCGAAGCCTGCGGCGGGGGCGGCTCCGAAGGGCACGAAGCACACGGTGGCGTCCGGCGACACGCTCTGGTCGATCGCGCAGAAGTACGGCGCGTCGGTGGCCGACCTGAAGAGCTGGAACAGCCTGGACACCAGCAAGCTCAAGAAGGGCCAGGTGCTGGTCGTCGCGGCGCCCTGAAGTCCCTCGACAGCCCCTCAGCGCGCTTCCCGAACCTGCACGCCGAAGGGCATGAGCGCGAGCATGGCCAGCTTCACGTGCTGCAGCGCGAAGGGGATGCCGATGATGCTGACCGCGAGCCCCAGCGCGAGCGTCAGGTGCGTGATGCAGATCCAGATGCCGGCGAGCAGCAGCCAGACGATGTTGAACGGCAGGTTCACCACGCCACGCGGCCGCGAGTCGTTGAAGTCCTTCCCGAACGGGAACAGCGCGAGGCCCGCCAGCTTGAAGCACTGCACGCCGAACGGAATGCCGATGATGGTGACGCAGAGCACCAGCCCCGCGAGCACGTACTCGAGCGCCGTCAGCAGTCCGCCACCCAGCACCGCCCACAACAGGTTGAGGATCGGCCGCATGACTCCTCCTACGTCCTGACAGGTGTCCGATTGCGGCCCGGAACTTCGCCACACTCCCGGGCGTCGGGCATAGAGTCCCAGCGTCTTTCGAGGGGACTTCCATGACTAGACACCTCCGTGGCGCCGTGCGCAAAGGTCCGCTCATCGGCGTCGGCCTGGGCCTGCTCGTTGTCGCGTTCATCGCCTCGCGCACCTGCCTGTCGACGGGCTTTGCGCACGGGCTGTGGATCGACGAGTGCCCCGATGGCGAGCTGCGGCAGATCGCCGCCATCGACTCCGGGTCGCTCACCCGCGGCGCCGAGGGCAGCCTCACGGTGCAGGCCTTCGCCGCGTACACCGTCGGGCCCGCCGACACCCAGGAGACGGCAGCGCTCTCGCGCTTCACGCCCACGGTGTCCCTCGTCGGCCCGGGCGTGGACCAGGCGCTCCAACCGAAGGAGGGCTGGAAGCAGCAGGGCGCCGGCCGCGTCGCCACCGTCACCATCCCCACCGTGAAGGACGGCGACTACGTGCTGCGCGCGAAGGTGAACTCGTCGCTCGGCGAGACCGTCATCGACGCGCCGCTGCCGCTCTACGCGCCCGCGCGGATCCACCTGATCACCGACCGGCCCCTCTACGAGCCCGGCAACACGGTGCAGTTCCGCGCGCTGGTCCTGCACGCGGGCACGCTCTCGCCGCTCGACGGCCGGCCCGGCGTCTTCCGCGTCACGGACCCGAACGGCGAGGTGCTGCTGGAAGAGAAGGCCGCCGCCGGCGACTGGGGCGTGGTGCGCGGCAGCTTCCCTCTCGACTCGCAGGCCGAGAGCGGCACGTGGACGGTGAGCTGGTCGAGCGGCCCGGCCTCGGAGTCCCGCGCCTTCACCGTCAAGCCGTTCACCCTGCCCCGCTTTCGCGTCGAGGCGAGCACGTCGAAGCCGTTCTACCGGCGCAACGAGAAGCCCGTGCTGCGCGGCGAGGTGAAGTACGCCTCGGGCGCGCCGGTCGCGAAGGCGAAGGTGGAGCTGCGTTGGAGCTCCTCGGGCGCCTGGCCTCCGCCCACCTCGTGGGTCGACGGCTCGGCGCTGCCGAAGAACACCGAGACCGACAGGGCTGGCACCTTCGAGGTCGCGCTGCCCGCCGTACCGGAGGATCTGCAGGGCGAGGCACACCTGAGCGCCGCCATCTCCGCCGTCGATCCCTCGGGCGATCGGGTCGAGGGCTCGGCCGACGTCATGCTGTCGGAAGACGCCATCGCGGTGAGCGCGGTGCCCGAGCTGCGCGACGGCCTCGTCGAGGGCTTCAACAACCGCCTCTACCTTCGCGCGACCACCGCCGACGGCATCGTGCTCACGAACGCCGACCTGCTCGTGAAGCGGCTGTGGGAGCCGACCGACAAGGGCGTCATCGCCACCGCCGACGAAGACGGCGTCGCCAGCCTGCAGCTCGACCCGGGCCCGGCCGTGAACGTCGTCATCCCCGCGCTGCCGTTCCGCCCGCCGCCGAAGGCCGACCCGGTGACGCGCACCGAGCTGACCGACCGGCTCGCGGAGGACGAGGTGTCGCTCGCTGACCGGCTCACCTTCGATCGCGCCGAGGCCGCGCTCACCACCTGCACCCGCTACGTCGGCGAAGAGGGCGGCGCCGTCAGCTTCGGCCTGCACGTGCGCGCGTCGGGCGCCATCGCCGGGCTCGCGAGGGTGGGCGAGAAGTCGCGGCTGAGCGCCTGCGTCGAGAAGGTGCTCTCGGGGCTCTCGTTCGCGGCCGCCGGAGAGCGCCTCTTCAGCGTGGCGTTCTCGTACAACGACGAAGATCTTCCCCGCCTGTCGCACTCGGCCGAGGGCGTCCCCAACGTGCCGGTGCTGGTGGACGACGCGCTGGCCGACGCCATGCTCGAGGTGCGCGACTGCCTGCCGTCCACCGTGCAGTCAGGCCCCATGCAGCGGCAGGCGTTCTGGAAGTTCGAACCCGGCGCGAAGGAGCTCGCGCTCACCTGGGTGCCCGAGAAGAACGGCGGGCGCATCGCCGAGGCCGCCATCGGCTGCATCACCTCGCGGCTCGGCAAGGTGACGCTCACGCGCCCGAAGGCGTCGGACGCCGAGGGCGGCGAGCAGGAGTTCCCCGCGGTAGGCGTCGTCTCGTTCGACGTCAGCGCGCCCGAGAAGTACGAGGCCGAGCGCCCGCAGGAGACGATCATGGAGGGGTACGAGTTCCTCGTCACCGCGAAGAAGGGCGGCGAGACGCTGGGCTCGACGAAGCTGCGGCTGCGCCCCGGCGTCATCCCCGACCTGCGCCTGCGCGCCTCGACCCAGCTCGTCGATCCCGGCCAGCAGGTGACGGTGCAGCTGCTGCGCGGGCCGAACTGGGAGGGCACGCTGCCCGAGAAGCTCTGGCTGCGACAGGGCGCGCGCACGTGGGAGTCGAAGTTCGACGAGAAGGAGAAGACGGCCACCTTCACTCTGCCCACCGACGTCGAGGGCTGGTTCTCGGTGCAGTTCGAGAGCGCCGAGGTGTTCCTCTACTCGCGGCCGAGGGCGCTGCTCGGCGTGAAGGTGAAGCCCGAGAAGGAGCGCTACGCTCCCGGCCAGCTCGCGCACCTCGAGCTCGAGACGACCATCGGCGGCGTCGGCGGCGCGGCGGCGGTCGGCCTCTTCGGCGTCGATGACAGCCTCTCGCAGCTCGCGCCCCTGCCCGGCGCCGGTGAGCTCGACGGCCTGCGCCCGCGGGTGTCGAGCGACATGGCCTTCCCCGGCATCGACGCGCACGCCCTCGCCCAGGGCCGGGTGCGCGGGAAGAACGCCCAGGCCGCCACGCTGCTCAAGGTGTCGCAGCTGCCGCCGCCGCCCGAGCACGACACGCCGGTCGCCGCGAGCGGGCGCACCTTCATCGACCCGAACGAGGCGCTCGTCGACCGCTTCTACGTCGCCCTCGCCGAGCTGCACGTGCAGACCCGCGAGTGGGAAGCGAGCGCCCCCGCCGCCGAGAAGATGACGCCGCGCACGATGGCGACCCTCTGGAAGAAGTCGCTCGACGCGATGGAGAAGCGCAACGAGTCGTCGCGGGACTTCTGGGGCCGGCGGCTGCGGCTCCACCGCCTGCCGATGGATCTGCTCGCCCTCACCGAGCCGCGGCAGGTCGTCATCGACGGCACGCGCCTGCCGGAGGACTCCGAGAACTGGAACCTGTGGGTCGCGAAGGAGAGGCCATGAAGAAGGTGCTCGTGCTGCTCGCGACCGGGTTCGCGGTGCTGGTGCTGTTCTTCCTGACGGCGACGATGGGCTCGACGCGGTCATCCTCCGCGCCGTCGATGGTGCTGGGCGTCCGGGACCTCAGCGAAGGGAGGATGGGCAAGGCCGACCGCAAGTACGCCCGCGAGGAGGCGAAGGAGTACGCCGCGGACATGCCAGCGGCCGCGCCTGCCCCGGAGCCCGTCGAGGCGCTCGCCGGAAACGCCATCGGCATCGGCGGCATCGGCACGAAGGGCCGCGGCGGCGGCGGCGGCGGCTACGGCAGCGGCGTGGGGCTCGCGAAGGCCGCGAAGCCGAAGATGAAGCAGGCGCTCGCGGAGCTGGAGAAGGACAAGAAGTCAGGCGACGACGAGAGCGGGGGCGAGGCGGCCCCGACGCGCGCGTGGTTCCCCGAGACGTTCCTCTTCGAGCCGCTGGTGACGACCGACGAGCGAGGCCACGCCACGGTGCCGGTGAAGGTGCCGGACCGGCTCACCACCTGGCGCGTGCTGGCGCTGGCGCACTCGCGACAGGGCGGCCAGGCCGGCGCGGTGACGAGCTTCCTCGGCACGCTGCCCACCTACGTCGAGCCCGTCGTGCCGCCGATGCTGTACGCCGGCGACCAGGTGACGCTGCCGATCCAGGTGGTGAACACGACCGACCGGGACGTCTCGAGCCCGCTCAAGCTCGAGTCCACGGGCATCCTCGCGGCGACGGGAGGCGTGGTGAAGGTCGCCGCTGGCGACAGCGTCGTGCAGAACGTCGGCCTCACGGCCACGAAGCCGGGCCCGCTCGTGGTGAAGGCGACGCTCGGCACCACCGACGCGGTCGAGCGCATCATCGACGTGAAGCCCGCCGGCCAGCGCGAGACGGTGACGCATGGAGGCACGCTGGCGCTGCCCCGTACCTTCTCACTCGAGGGGCCGGCCGACGCGCTGCCCGGGAGCGAGGCGGTGATGCTGCGCGTGTTCCCCGGCGCCCTGGGCCTCGTGCGCTCCGAGCTGTCGGCGGCGCCCGGCCGTGGCGGGGTGGCCGAAGACGCGTACCTGCTGCAGCTGCTCGGCAGCGCGCCCGCCCTGCTCCGCGCGCTCGGTGAGGAGCCGAACCAGGCCGTCATTCGCGACCTGTCGATCCTCGCCACCCAGCGCGTCATGCGGCACTCGCGCTCGCCCTCGGTGGACTCGGCCACGCTGCTCGCCGAGGCCGCCCTCGCCCACCCCGAGAACCCGGTGCTCGCGCGCCTCGGAGAGCGCCTCGTGATGCAGGTCGCCCAGGCGCAGCGGCCGGACGGCACCTGCCAGGGCGCCGACGGGTGGACGCTGCAGCGGCTGCTCGTCACGACGGGCGACTGCCTGCGCGCGGTGAAGGCCGGCCAGGGCACGCCGAAGGGCCAGCAGCGCTACACCGCCACCTCGGTGAAGGCGGCCGGCGCGTACGAGCGCAACCTCGGCCGCATCAACGATCCCTACACCGCCGCGGCGGCGCTCGCGTCGGGCGCGGTGAAGGGCGCCGTCGCCGACAAGCTGAAGGAGCTCGTGCTCAGCGGCATCACCTCGACCGCCGACGGCGCGGCGCTGACGGTGCCGAGCGGCGTCGTGCGAGCCGACGGCCTCGTTCCCTCCTCCATCGAGGCGACGGCGCTGGCCGTGCTCGCGCTCCAGGGCGAGGCGAAGGCGCCCATGGCCGACCTCGGCACCACCCTGCTCGGCGCGTACGATCCCTTCACCGGCTGGGGCGACGGGCGCACCAACCTGCTCGCGCTGCGCGCCGTCACCACGCTCTTCAAGGACAAGGTGCCCGCGGGCGTGAAGATCTCGCTGGCCCGCGACGGCAAGGTGCTCACCACCGGCGAGCTCACGGCCGAGACGCTCAAGAGCGTGCTGGTGCTCGAGGCCGAGGCGACGGGCTCCTCGGGAGCGCACTCGTGGAGCGTCACCGCCGAGCCGCCGGTGCCGGGCCTCGGCTTCACGCTGGGCCTCGTGGCGTACGTGCCGTGGAGGCCGTCGACGGAGGCGGGCCTCGAGCTCGAGACGGCGCTGCCCGGGAAGCTCGAGGTGGGCAAGGCCGCCGAGCTGTCGCTCACCGCCGCGTACCCGGGGAACACCGACGTGAAGCTGCGGCTCGGCCTGCCCGCCGGCGTGCAGCACGACACGCCGTCGCTCGACACGCTGGTCTCGGCCGGCAGCGTCACCCGCTACGAGACCGAAGACGGCGCCATCACCCTGCACCTGCCGCGGCTGAACGCTGGGGACACGTGGCAGGCGAAGCTGCGCGTCATCCCCACCCTCGCGGGCAAGCTCCAGGCGCAACCGACCACGCTGGCGCTCGAGTACCGCGCCGATCGGAAGAAGACGTTCGTGCCGAAGGCCTGGACGATTCGCTGACGCTACGGGACGAAGAGCACCCGGCCCCAGCCGCCGAAGACGGTCGGCGTGGTGACCCCGGGGCACGTCCTCAGCCGCCTCGTCCCGGTGTGCACGAGGAGGCCGCGGCTCGACACGGCAGCCGAGGGGAAGTCAGGCGACCAGGTGGCCAGCTGCGGGCGCACCTGCATGCCGCTCACCTCGCAGCCCGGCAGGAACACGTACGGATCCGGCAGGCCCGCGTTCAGCGACTGCTGCGTCTCGACGTCGAGCAGCCGCCACGAGGTGGGCATGTCACACCCTGCCGAGCACAGGCCCAGGGTGGTGGTGTTCGCGTTGGTGAAGACGGCCCCGATGCCGGTCCCGTCGACGAGGCCCGTGATGCCGTTGACGCCGTCACCGGCCGACCCGAGCACCATGCCGTTCCAGTTCGCGCGCTGATCGCACCCCGTCGAGCACTCCCAGACCAGCGGATGGAGGTCGAGGGCCTTCACGTCCATCGGCGCCGACGCCTCGGTCGTGCCCTGGTTGAAGGCCAACAGCAGGCGCCCCGCCGGCGAGGCAGCGAGCGACACGAGCCCATCGTCGCCGTGGTAGAACAGCGGATCCGAGCGCGTCCAGCTCGCGCTCTGGGTGCAGGTGCCGGAACAGCGCTGGTACCGCAGCCCTGCCACCCAGTCGTTGTAGACGAGATGCAGGGTGGTGCCGCTGCCGGCGAGCGCGACGCGGATCTTCACGTTGGTGCGGTTCGGCAGATCGATGATGACGCCCGATTGCCAGCTCTGCGGGGAGGTGCACGTCGCGCCGCAGGTGCTCAGGCAGACGCGCCGGAAGCTGGGGTCGGTGGAGACGAACGAGAGCCGCCCGGCCGAGTCGAGCACGAGGTTCGAGTTGTTCTCCTCCCAGGCACAGTCCGGCGCGTCGAACTCGATCTGTGTCCACGCGGCGGCGGTCGTGCACCCGGCCGCGCAGGTCGCGTAGTGGTACTTCTTGCGTCCAGAGGAGTCGATCCACACGAGGTGCACGCGCCCGTCGGGGCCGACGGCGATGCCAGGCGCCACCGCGTAGGCGTTCACTTCGATCGTCACGAAGGTCCAGCTGCTGGCCTGGCCACAGCTCTGGTCGCACCGGCCGTAGAGGATGGCCGAGGGCCCCTGCCGGAAGTGAACGATGTGAAAGGCGCCAGTGGCGTCGGCGACGACCCTCGCGTGCAGCACGATGTCGTTGATGGTGAACGAGCCTGCCATCGCCCCAGAACCACCACCGCTGCCACCTGCCGCGCTGCCGCCCGCGGCTGAGCCGCCCGCGCTCGAGCCTCCGCCGACCTGGCCACCAGCGGCTCCGCCGGCAGTGCCTCCCGCGCTCACCCCGCCGCCGCTCGAGAAGCCGCCACCAGCGAGGAAGCCTCCGGCCGCGCCCCCGCCCGTGCCAGACGGGTTTCCAGTGGGGCAACCGAACAACGACAGGGCGGACGCCAGCAGGAGGACGAGTCGCATGACGCTGCGTCATAGCGCATGACGGGTCCGCGCAGCACCCTCGCGCCCTCACCTGTTGATGCTCCCGCCCTCTCCAACCTGCCGCCGCTGGGCCGTGGCCGGCGTCGTCATCGCTCCTCGAGCAGGACCTTCAGCTCGCGGATTCGCCTCGTCACCTCGTCGCGCTCGAGCTTCTGGAACACCTCGGGCAGCAGATCGCGGCTCGTGCACTCCTGCACCGCCACCAGGTTCTGCAGCTCGATCTCCAGCGGGTAGCTGGGCGGCACGAAGTCCTTCACCACCGCCTGCACGTCCTCCACCGTCACGTGCTCGCGCCCATCGGTGGCCGCCTTGAACTTCGAGCGGATCAGCATCGCCTCGATGTCGGCGCCCGAGAACGGGTGGCCGTTGGTGAGCTTCGAGAAGTCGGGCACCTCGACCTGCACCTTCGTCTTCTTCTGCATCGCCTTGAACAGCTCGTCCCGCTCGGCATCGGTCTGCGGGTAGAAGAGGGCGAGGTGCTCCTCGGCGCGGCCCTGACGCTTCAAGTCGATGGGCAGGAGGTCGGGCCGGCACGTCAGCAGGAACCAGACGATCTTCCCGCGGAACTCGGTGTTGCCCATGAACGAGGCGATGGCGGCGAACACGCGGCTCGAGGTGCCTGAGTCTCCGCCCGCGTCGCGATCGCCCAGGAACGCGTCGGCCTCGTCGATCATCACCGCCACCGGCCACAGCGCCTTGAGCAGGTTGAAGATCTTCTCGAGGTTCGACTCGGTGACGCCCTGCCACTGGCTGCGGAAGTTGAGGAACTTCACGCAGGGAATGCCGATCTCTCCGGCGAAGCAGGTGACGAGGAAGGTCTTGCCGGTGCCGACGGGCCCCGACACGAGGTAGCCCATGGGCATCACCTCGATGCGGCCCTTCTTCAGCATGGTGGCCGCGTCGCGCAGCATCTTCTTCGCCTTGCCGTGCCCCGCCACCACGTCGAGCGTCCACGCGGGCTCGATGAACTCGAGCAGCCCGTGGCACTCGGCCTGGATGATCTCCTTCTTCTTCTCCTTCAGGATCTCGGGCGTGATGCGCGTGCCCGACTCGAGCGCCTCGGTGAAGAGCCGGTCGAGGTTGATGCGAGAGAGGCCCGCCGTCATCTTCGCCAGCGGCGCGATCCCCACCTCGGACACGGTGGACAGCTTCTTGCCCTCGAGCTTCCACTTCACGAAGTCGAGCCGCTCTTCCTCGTTCGGCAGGCTGATCTCGATGTTCGCGACGTAGGGGTTGCGAGACAGGCGCGCTGACACGTCGGCGAGGTTCTCGACGACCAGCACGATCGAGAGATCGCCCTGAAGGAACTGCGGGTCCTGGGCCCACTTGATGAGCGTCGCGAGGGTGAAGCGGTCTTCGGCCGACAGCGAGCCCATGTCGCCGGCGGGGGCGATCGTCTCGGCGAAGTCGATCACCAGCGCCATCGACCGGCCGTCGCTGACGCGCAGGCGCAGGTAGTTCTCGATGATCTGCAGCGCGCGACCCGGATCCCTCGGCATCACCCGCGCGAAGTCGGTGCCGTACATCGCGTCGTACGAGGCCATCGCGCGCGAGAAGTCCTGCTGCGTCTCGGGCGCCTGCGAGCGGATGCCCGACGATCGATCGTAGTAGAGGACGTGGTCACGCCCTCCGAACAGCTCGACCCCGAGGAACGTCTTCAGGTTCGCGAAGTCGCGACCGCCGTCGTCCTTCGTGACTGGCTGGAGATCGCGCACGGCGCCATAGACGATGAACGTCGAGACGGTGCGGGTGTAGTAGCGCTGCGCCAGCTTCTGCGCCCACGTGGGCAGCCCGGCGAGGGGATCTTCGTTCTTCCTGGTCTTGGCCATGGTGCAGGTCTACTCGCCGCTCTTCTTCTTCGGCGAGTTCTTGAGAGAGGTGGGCTCGTTGCCCTCCTTCACGTCGACGATCTCGGTGAGGGTGTCGTAGCCGGGCACCTTCACCATCACGGTGTGTTTGCCGGCGGGCACCTCGCGTACCTGCGGCCAATCGGTGATGGGACGACCGTCAGCCTCGGTCAGGTCCTTCCCATCGACGCTGACGCGAACCTGCCCCGAGGCGCCGCCGGGCACCTCGATGAGCAGCAGGCCCCTGGGCGCGGGCCGGAACACCACCGCCAGGCCGATCAACGTCGCCACCAGCACCGCGCCCACCGCCAGGATCGCGATCACCGTCTTGTTGCCACCGCCCTCCACCGGCTGGAGCTGCGCGCTCGTGCCGGTGCTCGACGCGGTGTAGGCGGCGAGCTGCGGCGAGGTGTCTCCGGTCGGCTCGTAGGCTCCGAGCGAGGTGGAGGAAGACGAGGAGTTCTCCACCATCATCGGCGGCGCCATGCGGGGCGGCAGGCCACCAGGAGGGGGACGACGTGCGTTCGGCGGCAACCCATCGGCGCCTGGCCGCAACACCGGCGGCGCGCCCACGCCTTGCGTCATCGCGTCTGCCCCACCCATGTGCGGCACCATGCCGCGCTGCATCGCCGGCCGGCCGGGGTCGGTCGCTGGGTCGGGCTCGCGGTTCCGCACGTTGAGCTGCCCGGGGTTGGTGTCGTCAGACGCCCCGTCGGCCAGCACGGTCGCCTCGTGCTCTTCCTTGCCCACCGTGTGCACGGCCTGCTGCGCCGTGAGCCGGGGCAGGTTCGCGGGGCGGGGGGCGCTCGGCGTCGGCGCGAGGGTCGGAGGCGGCGGACGGACGATGGGCGGCAGGGCCATCTGCGACGGCGCGACGGACGGCGGCGCCATCGTCGGCAAGGCAGTCACCGCGCTCGCGTTCACGGGGACTGCGGACGGTGCGGGCACCTGCCCCATGCCGAAGCCCATCTCGGCCGCCGCGAGCATGCCCTCGGGCGGCTTGATCTCGGCGTACTCCTGCAGGCGGGTCTTCTCCTTGTCCACGTCCTCCGCGAACGTGGCCTTCATGAAGGCGGCGAGGTCCTTCCGCCCGAAGGAGTAGCCCGAGGTGTAGAGGAACTTGCGCAGATCCTCGGCCAGCTCGCTCGCGTAGCCGTAGCGCTCGTCCACGTCCTTCGCGAGCGACTTCATGACGATCTTCTCGAGCGCGTCGGGGATCTTCCGGTTGAAGTGTGAGGGCGGGAGCACCTCGACCTTCCGCACCTTCTCGAGCACCGAGAAGTCGGAGTCGCCCACGAAGAGGCGCTCGCCCGTGAGCATCTCGTAGAGGCAGACGCCGATGGCGAAGACGTCGCTGCGCCGGTCCAGCGGCAGCCCGCGGATCTGCTCCGGGCTCATGTAGCCGAACTTGCCCTTGAGGATGCCCGCCTGGGTCTTGGTCGCCTTGCCCGCGGCCTTCGCGATGCCGAAGTCGATGACCTTGACCTCTCCTTCGTACGAGATGAGCGCGTTCTGCGGCGACACGTCGCGGTGCACGATGCCCATCGGGCGGCCGGTCTTGTCGTTGGCGCGGTGCGCGTAGTCGAGGCCCTCGCAGCACTGCGCGATGAGGTAGCAGGACAGCGGAATCGGCGCTGGCTCACCGCGCTTGCGGCAGCGATCGAAGACCGCGCGCATGTCCTTGCCGGACACGTACTCCATCGCGATGAAGTACGAGCTGGCGATGGACGAGAGCTCGTAGATCTGCGCGATGTTCGCGTGGTTCAGCTGGACGGTGATCTTCGCCTCGTCGATGAACATCGTGATGAACTCTTCGTCCTCGGCGATGTTCGGCAGAATGCGCTTGATGGCGACGAGGCGCTCGAAGCCGCCTGCGCCGAACGTCTTGGCGCGCCACACCTCGGCCATGCCGCCGATGTTGATGCGGTCGAGCAACAGGTACTTGCCGAAGGGAATGGGCTGACGCTTGGGCGCGGTGGTCACGGGCGGTTCCGACGTCGATGCACGATGCCGAGGCGCCGAGCGTACCCAAGGGTTCCGAAAAGGGGGGAAGGAACGGCAGCGCGCCGGGCCTGATGTGGGAGTGAGTACGCGCGCCAGCCGACCTGAGGCTCGCCGTACCCGCCGGTCACCCGCCACCCGTCAGCGGCTCGAGAAGCCAGAACGAAATGGCGCGGGTAGCGGCTGGCCACGCGAATGCAATCGGAAGCCGTCATGCGCTCCCCGCTCTTCGCCGCTGCCCTGCTGTTCGCCGTGACCGCCTCCGCCGAGACCTTCCGCGGGCTCGATGTGGTGAACGTGTCGCTGGCGCGGCAGGTGATGACGGCCGAGGCGAACGCCGACCTGCGCGTCTCGGACCGCATGGTGATCGCGGTGCACGGCATCAGGCTCGAGCGCACCAGCCAGTCCTACTTCGGCAGCGCGCCGCTGGCGCTCGACGAGCCCTACATGGTGCGCGACGCGGCCGGCGCCGAGTACCGCATGTGGGTGCGCACCGTGGCGAACCGCCTCATCGTCGTCGAGATCCAGCCGCGCCAGCTCGCGGAGTCGAAGGACCCGCTGGTGGGCCGCTTCCGTGCCACCTCCATCACCATCGGCGGCAACGAGGCCCGCCCCACCTTCGGCGATCTGCGCCTGATGCCGGACGGCAGGTACTTCATGGGCGGCGCGAGAGGCCACTGGCAGTGGGCTGACGGGCAGCTCGTGCTCGACGGACCCGTCTCGTACTGGGGCAGCGGCGCCGTCTCGGCAGACGTCCGCTCCATCACCTTCACCTTCACCCGCGGCCCGGTGGAGTGGAAGGTGACGTATGAGCGCGTCGGCGAAGGCGGCGTCGATCCGGTCGCGCTGCGCTGAACGCTGCCGGCGACTCGTGGTGACCTGTGCGGGCCTGGACGCGGTGCCGTCCGAGCGCGTGGGCGACGGCGGAGGCGCTCCGGTCGCGCTGCCATCGACTCGTGGTGACCTGTGCGGGCGCAGACGAGCTGACGTCCGACCTGCACGTGGTGCTGCGCACGCGGCTCGAGCGCGCTCTCATCTCGGGCAGCCCCGAGGTGAACGACCTGGGACGAGCCGGGCCGAAGCACTTCTCTGGTTTGAGTCGGCTGCCGACGTCACTCACGGAGGGTGGAGCGACGCGTCAGCTGGCCCAGGAACGTCTCGTCTCAGCCGGCCAGCACCCGCACCGGGTCGGTCCGACTCGCGCGCCGGGCGGGAAGAAACGCTCCCGCAGCCGCCGCCGCGACCCCGAGCAGCACGCCGAACGCCAGCAACCAGGCCGGCCGCTCGAACCAGGTCTCGGGCTTGAAGGGGAACTCGGGCAGGAGCCTCGCAGCCGCCGCGTCGAGACCCGCGCCGCCCAGCACCGCGAGCGTCGTGCCCACCACCCCACCGACCAGCCCCAGCAGCAGCGCCTCGGCCAGCACCAGGCGGAACAACTGCGCGCGCGAGGCGCCGACCGCGCGCATCACGCCCAGCTCCTTCTCCCGCGCGCGCACCGACGCCGAGAAGGCGTGCGCGATGTTGAAGGCCGCCAACAGGCAGATCAGCACCGACAGAAGGGCCAGGCTCGAGGTGCTGATGGCCACCGCCGCGCCGGCGTTCTCGGCCATGCGTCGATCCTGATCGTCCACCCGCAGGCCCATGCCCTTCACCGCCGCGACGATGGCGGGCACCTGCGAGGGGTCGACGGCCTTCAGGCTGAGGGCGGTGAACGTCTTCGCGTCGAGGTTGGCCGCTGCGTTGAGCCGCTTCGCCGTCTCGAGCGGAATGGTGATGCCCGCGAGCAACCCCCGGTCCGACACCCCCACGAGCTGCCCCTGCGCCGGAATGGCCGAGGCGTTCGGCGGCGTGCTGGTGACGAAGCTGCGGTTGAAGTCGATGGGGAAGATGAAGCCGGCCAGCAGCTGCGCGGACAGCTGCGGCAGCGAGCGCTGAGGAGCGAAGCTCTTGTTGTAGATCTCGAGCAGCCGCGTGGACGCGATGGCGGGGATCGGCTTGTCCGGCCCCGGATCCACGAACTCTCCCAACATGACGTCGCCCTTCACGAAGTCGGGCTCGACGCCCACCGCGAGGATCTCGAGGCCCATGTGCAGCGGGCGCCCGAAGAAGTCGCCCCGGTAGATGGTGACGGCCGGCGCGCGCACGTTCATCTTCTTGAAGGCGCGCTCGACGCCGGGCAGCGCCTCGAGCCGGGCCACCGTCGCCTCGTCGAGCGCTCCGCCGCCCAGCAGGCCGAACGACAGCTGCGCCGGCACCACCTCGACGAGGCTCGTGTCCACCGGGAAGATCTTCTCGCGCACGATGCGGCCGACGCCGAGCCCCAGGGACACGAAGAAGACGAGCGCCGCCACGCCCACCGCCAGCCCGAAGGCCGAGGAGACCGCCGTCCGGCGATCCCGAGCCAGCGAGAGCTTCACCAGGGGCCAGAGCGCGCCGCTCACGACAGCTTGCCCCCGGTGAGCGTCAGCACCCGCGAGGCGGCGGCGCGCAGCCGGTCCTCATGGGTCACCGCGACGATGGTGAGGCCCTGCTGGTTGAGCGCCTTGAAGAGGGCCACCACCTCGTCCGCGGTCGCCGTGTCGAGGTTGCCGGTGGGCTCGTCACACAGCAGCACCCTGGGCGACGAGAACAGCGCGCGGGCGATGGCCACCCGCTGCCGCTCTCCGCCCGACAGCCGGCCAGGGGAGCGCGCCGCGTGCGCCGCCAGCCCCACCCGCTCGAGCGCCTGCCGCGCCTGCCCCTCGAGCCCGCCCACGCGCCTCGCCGAGAACCGCGCAGGCAGCAGCACGTTCTCGAGCGCTGACACGCCTGACAGCAGATGGAACGACTGGAACACGAAGCCCACCGTCTCGTTGCGAAAGCGCGAGAGCGCCGCGTCGTCGAGGCCGTCGAGGCGCAGGCCCGCCACCGTCACCTGGCCGCGATACCCGGTGTCCAGCCCGCCCAGCACGTGCAGCAGCGTCGACTTGCCGCTGCCTGAGCGCCCCACGATGGCGACGAACTCACCGGCGTTCACCTCGAGGGACGCGTCGTCGAGCACGGTGAGCTGGCCGCGGGCGCCGTCGTCGTACGCGCGCACGAGGTGCCTCGCCTCGATCACCCGCTCGGGCCCGCTCACTGGACCTTCGCCGCCGGCGCCGCGAGGGCGAGCGAGAGCTTCAGCGCCGCCACCACCTTGCCGTCCTTCGCGCCCGCGGTGAACGAGATCGACTCGAGATCGTCGGTCGCGTCGATCCACCGCACCGTCGTGGGCTTGAGCGCAAAGCCGCCGAGCCCCCAGGCGCTCTCGGGCAGCGCGCGCACCGAGGCGCCGAGCTTGCCGAGATCGATCGACACGTCGAGCGCGTGGGTGGCCAGCGCCTCAGCCTTCGGGGCCGCCTCCGAGGCCAGCACCGCGTCGAGCCGCTGCACTGGAGAGCCGAAGGCCACCGCGGCCCCCTTCGGGCCGAAGTGCACGCCCTGCCCCTGCGACCAGGTCGTGAAGTAGAGGTCTCGGCCGTCGCGCTGCTGCTTCTCGAGCTTCGCCCCGAAGCGCGGCGCGACCTGCGCCACCTTCTCGAGCGTGGGCATGATGACGTCGGCGCTCGTCACCGGCGCGAGGCCCGAGAGGTGGGCGTAGGCGAACGGGTTCGTCTGGCGGATGTCGAAGGACGGCACGCCCCGGTCCATCGGCGGTCGATCGGCCAGGGACAGCGAGAACACCGTGCCCGGCTGCACCCGGTCGAGCACCTCCGTCTTCAGCTCGAAGCCGCCGAGCTCGAAGGCCCGCGCGAGGTGGGGGCCGAGCAGCTCACGCGAGATCGACGCCAGCCCCTTCGCGTCGCCGCTGTAGCGCCCCACGAGGAACGCGTCGGCCGGCAGCACCGGCGAGAGGTCAGGCGCCTTCTGCGCCGTGAGCGCCGCGAGCAGCTCGGGCTTGCCCTTCCACTGCCCGCGGACGCGCACCTCCGCCGCCGTGTTGGACAACGAGAGCGTGACGAAGGCGTTGAGCAGCGGAGTGGCCTGCAGCACCGGGCTGCCCGAGCCGAGCCACGCGAAGACGTCGTGGGGCCCCGCGCCCTCGAGCGCGCTCGCGAGCTCGGTGTCCTTCGACAGCCGATCGGTCTCCCCGAGCGACGCCGCCTGGCCGAGCTTCGCGATGGTCTCGTCGCGCCCGACGAAGGCCCAGCCGTTGGCCAACGTGTAGCCGAGCCGGGGTGGCTGGCCCTGCTCGCGCGCGAACGTCTTCACCGTCACCGCGCCCTGCTGCTGCGAGGCGCCAGCGCCCGCGCCGAACCGGCTGAACGAGATGCCCTCGAGGCGGGCGTGCAGGGCCGAGGCGTCCTTCACCGGGAGCACGAGGTAGACGTCGCCCGTGAGCAGCACGGCCGCGCCGAGCCCGCGGTTGGGATCGAGCCCGGCCTTCTCCAGCTCGGCGGGGCTGCGCAGATCGACGCCGAGCTGCCGCACCACCTCGTCCGCGAACGCCTTCGCGCTGGCGAAGCCCTGCAGCGGCGCCACGAAGCCGGCCACCTTCAGCTGCTCGAGCAGCACCAGCTTCGCGCCCGAGTCCGCGAGCTTCGGCACCACCACCACCGCCACCGCGCCGCGCGGCAGCACGTCGATGAGGCCTGACTGACCAGCCTCGACCTTCTTGCCGCACTTCGAGCAGCCCGCGAGCGCGAGCGCCACCACCAGCAGCAGGCGCCGCGTCATGAGCGCACCTTCACGGCCGGCGCGCCAGGCGTCGACGAGAGCTCCTCGGTGACGACCATGAACGACTCCATCTCGCGCACGGTCTCTTCGGTGGCGGCGACCTCGGCGGACAGCGCGTCGAGCTGCCGCGTCACCGTCTGCGGGTCTCTGATGGCGATGGACTGCTCGTGGGTCAGGCGCAAGAGGTCCTCGATGCTCGCGAGTTGATGGCTCACCACTTCCCGGCTCTCTTCGGCCTGGACGAAGCGCGTCAGCCGTTTCTTCAGGATGTCCACGCGACGGGCCTTCACCTCTCTGAGCCGCTCGTTCTTCTCGGCCTCGAGCTCGGCCTCGAGCTCCTCGAGCTCCTTCCCGACGGCCTGCCGGTCGGCGGCATTCAAGAACTTCCGGTAGCTGTTGAGGGTCGTGACGAGCCGCAGGAACGAGGTGAGGAGCGTGTCGAGGCGCTGCTCGCTCGACGCCTGCAGCACACCGCCGCCGGGCAGCTTCCCGTACTCGTCGAGGATCCGCCCCTTGAGGGCGCGCAGCTGCTCGTAGTGCTCGCGTTGGCTGGGCGCGAGCTCTGCCAGCAGGCTCTCGACCTCTTCCGGGCTCGCGACGTCGCCCGACGTCTGCGCCTCGGAGTTCGCGCGCACGGCCCGCCGGAACGAGGGCATGGTGGAGAGGAAGGCCAGGTACGCCGCCGAGGCCCCACCGGCCGCCGCGAGCGGCACCCAGTCGCCGATGATGAGCGAGGCCACCCCGCCCGCTGCGAGGGCGAAGAGGTTGGCCGGCATCAACAGCGCGGCCTTCAGGTAGTTGGGCGATCGTGTGCTCACGGGCGCTGCGTGGCGGAAACGTACTTCAAGGCGCCGAGGTCCGCAGTCTCCTCGGCGGTCGGGACGGTGGAGGGGCCGGTGAGCTTCTGCGCGAGCGCCACGGCCGACTGGTACAGCTCGGCGTAGGTGACGGGCGCCTCACCCGACAGCCCGAAGAAGGCCAGGTTCTCGCGCATCGTGGCGGGAGGCGCCGCGAGGATCGCCTCGCTCGGATCTCCGAGCTGGGGCGCGAAGGAGCCCAACACCCGCGCAGCCTCCTCGGGCGCCTTCACCACCAGCGCGCCGGCGTCGAGCGCTCCCCGCAGCAGCCGCCGCACCGCGTCCGGGTAGCGCGCGGCGAAGTCACCCCTGGCGACCAGCACCGTGGCGAGCAGGTGCGGTGCGTCGGCCGTCGTCGCCATGATCGAGCCTCCCAGCTCGCGCACCATGGGGTGCACGTCACCCACCAACCCCGCCACCACGTCCGCCTTCCCGCTCTGCAGCGTCGCCCCTGCCTGAAGCGACGACTCGAGGGGCACCCACGTCACCTCGCGCATCGACAGGCCAGCCCGCGAGAGCACCCAGAGGGCGAAGTAGTGCCCGGGGCTGCGCGGCTCGGTGGCGAGGCGGCGGCCCTTGAGCTGGGCGGGGGTGAGCGTGCCGCTCCGCGTGGCCAGCACGTCCTGCCCGCGGCTGCGGCCGAGCAGCAGCACGGTGCGAGGCGCCGCGTCGCGCAGGGGCGCCGCGGACATGCCCAGCGTCGAGACGGACAAGGCGGCGACATCGACCCCGCCGTTGTCACCGCCCTTCACCAGCGCGCGGCGCAGGCCGTCCTCGGTGTCGAAGCGCACCACCTTCACGTCGAGCGCGTAGGCCGACCGGAACAGCCCGGGGCGCTCCGCGTCACCGGCAGCCCACACCAGCGGCGCGATGGTGCCCCTCGGGGTCACTCCGACGAGGAGCGGTCGCGTGGGAATGGAGGCGACGTCATCGACCGGCGCGGTGACCCCGGCGGGGAAGTCACCGGCGGTCAACCTCGGAGCGCGGCCCTGCACCCGGTCGCGTAGCCGCTCGACGTACCCGAGCCGCAGCGCCAGCAACGCGCCAGCGCCCAGGCTGAGGAACAACACGGTGGCGACGAAGCGACGCCCGCGCATGGGGCCGTCACTTCACCTCGACCTTCTTGCCGATGGTCTTCTCGCCGGTGGGCGAGACCTCCGAGACGGGCGCGGGGCTGTCGAGCCCCATCTCCATCTTGAACTGCTTCACCAGCTCGGCGGCCTGGAGCTGCTCGGCCTCCTCTTCGATCTTGATGCGCTCGTGATCGACCGACTCCAGCGCCATCTGCATGCGCGCCTCGTTGACGGCGGTCTGCTCCTCGACCTTCCGCAGCATCTCGTCGTGGGTCGCGTCGATGCCGGCCACCTCGAACGACTCCATGGCGTCGGCCACCTTCGCCTGCCACTTGGCCCGCCGCGCGTCCCGGATCGCCGACATCGCCTCGGCGGTCTTCTTGTCCTTCTCGCGCATGAACGCCTTCTTGACGTTCAGCGCCTTGTCGTAGGCGGCGCGCGCCGTCTGCAGCTGCGCCTCGTTGCGGGCCAGCGCGCCCTTCTCCATCTGGAGGCGGGTCGCGTACTGCGCCGCGAGATCGTCACGCCCGCCCTGAATGGCCGCCTTCACCTTGGCCGTGAGATCGTTGACCTCGGTCTTGTACTTGGAGTTCTCCTTCTCGAGGAGCGTGACGTTCGCCCGAACCATGGCGATCGACTCGTTCATCTTGGGGACCTGGTCGTTCAGATCCCTGATGTTCTGCTCGAGGATCAGCTCGGGGTCTTCGATGGTGCTGACGAAGAACCCGACGAAGCTCCGCATCGCCCGCTTGAAGCGTTGCCACATGATGGCTCGATCTCCCTGATCTGCCGGGCCTGTGAGTGGCCCGACCACCCCTGCACTCTACCGCCCTTCGCTCAACACGTCTTGCGTTCAGGTGCGATTGCGTCGCCTGAACCACGAGGAGCCAACACCCCGACGACCCGCTCCGTTCCCGGACGGGCAACGGGGCGGAAACACACCGACGGGCTACTCGCCGGCGCCGTCGACGTCGATGTCGGGGCCGGCGTTGAGCCTGGGACCGAACGGGGCCTCGCCCCAGGCCGTGCCCTCGACGCCGCCGCGGTTGATCACGAAGTCGAGCTCGTACTCCCCGCGAGGCACGCGCAGGCGGTAGTTCGGCAGGCCTCCGCTGAAGCCCCACTCGTAGGTGCGCCCATCAGAGCGCCGGAGCTTGAGGCCGACCTCCTCGCCGCCGATGCGCTTCTGCACCACCTGGCCGGCGACCCGGATGGGGCCGGTCACGAGCACCGTGTTGTAGTGCAGGTCGTCGTTGATCATCGCGTCCTGCTCGATGAGGAGCTGGGTCGCGATGAGGCGCCAGCCGGCGGCGTACTCCGGGTAGAGGTCGCGCTCGATGACGAAGTAGGCGTCGTAGTTGCCCACCGGCAGGCGAATGCGGAACTGGCCGTCCTCGGCGGTGACCAGGCGGCGCCGGAAGAAGCTGTTCCGGTACTCGGGCGAGCGGTTGGCGAAGAAGAACGTGCCCGCCACCACGCCCGCCGGCGGGGGCTGCCCGTCGATCAGCACCCGCCCGCTGTAGTAGCCCGTCTTGATGTCGATGGGCATGCGCGTGGGCCCCTGCACCTGCTTGAAGCGGTCCACCACGAACCAGCCGTCGACCAGGTCCTCGGCGAACTCGTCGGACAGCTGGAGGACCGTGAAGTAGTTCCCCGAGAACGCCCGCAGCTGGAATGACGCTGACTCGAGGGGCACCTTGTACTCGAGGAAGTTCTGCGCCGTGGCCTGCCCCGAGAAGCCGTACATGAACATGTTCCAGCTGTAGTTGGGCTTCGGCCGCACCGGCACGCCGTCGATGCTGATGCTGCCCTCGATGAACACCGTGCCGAGGTTGGCGGTCAGGCGTCGATCGGCGCGCAGGTCGATCGCCCCCACCAGCGGCACGTTGTAGATCTCCGAGGGGTAGGTCTTGTCTGGCACGCCCTGGAAGCTGAGCGTCACGCCGTACTCGGCCTTCGGCACCATGCCGGTGATCGTTCGGAAGCCGCCCTCGTGGTGCGTGATGACGGTCGCCTCCCGCTCACCGGGGATCGTGTAGTTCAGCATGAAGTCGGAGCCCTGCCGGCGGTCGGGCAGCGGCTGGCCGTCGAGCAACACCTCGCCCTCGAAGGTGGCGGTGGGGATGTCGATGTCGAGCGCCTGATCACGATCGAAGAGGATCTGCGCGGGGGTCACCATGAAGCGGCGCAGCTCGGTGCCGTAGAGCGCGGCCGGGGGCGCGTTCAGGAAGACGGCGAACTGGCCCTCGAGCAGCTTGAGCTCGTACGCACCGGCCTGGCTCTGCGCGCTCACCCGCTGCGCGGCCGCGAAGTTGAGCCGCGAGGCCCCGTAGGTCTCGAGGCCGGTGTCGAACGGCGTGCGGGTGGGCGTGAACGGGAGGCCGCCGAAGAGCGCGGCGCCGGCGAGCGTGTGCGTGCGGCCCTCGAGGCGGCGGGTCTGATCCTCCCGCAGATCGAGGCGGCCGGTGTCGATCTGCCCCTCGTGGGTGACGAAGACGCCCGACGGCTGGTAGTAGAAGATGTCGTAGTTGCTTCGGAGCGCCTTTACCGCGTACTGGCCGGTCGGCGGGAGCAGCTGCTCGTACTCACCCCGCACGTTCGCGCCCTTGAGGTCGAGCCGGAACCCGGGCGCGGGCCGACCGTCGAGCAGCGCCTGACCCGAGACCGTTCGCAGCGCGGCGCAGAGCCCGAAGACGATCGCGCCGTCCGGGGTCTCTTCAACGCCGCCGTCGTCGAACACGAGCCGCCCGAAGGACTCGGGAGGACAGGGCTCGCCGGCGACCCACATCGGCGCGGGCGGTCCAGCGTCCTCCACGGTCATGACCGGGCGACCCCCGTCTCGCGCGGGCCGATTCACCTGCACCTCGTAGGCGGGATCCGGTACGGCTGTGGTCGCCGGACCGGGGCACGCCACCAGCGCCGCGGCGAACACCGCTGCCACCATCGCGATTGACGTTCGGCTCACCACGGCTGGCTCCCGAAGAGGTGGGTGAAAGACCTGCCTCTTGTGCTCGCGCGATCAAGCAAACGCAACGCCATGAAGCAAGTCCCCGCGCTTCTTTGAGAATCCGCGCGGCCAGATCGAGCGTTCCCGGCCATCGACAGGAAAATACCGCCGCGATTCTCACGGTTTGGCGAACGCCTGGTCAGCCCAGACGCTCGAGGAGCCGGGCGGCGTGGGCCCTGGCGGCTCTCCGGACGGCGGTGGGATCCATCGTGGTGGGCTGGCGATCGCGCAGCACGACCTGACCGTCGATGACGACGTGTCGAACGTCTCGCGACTGGGCCGAGTAGACGATCGTCGCGACGGGGTCGTCGGACACGGGCGTCAGGTGGGTGCCGCCGACGTCCACCAGCGTGAGATCGGCCTTCTTGCCTACCTCGATGGAGCCGACCTCATGCTCGAGCCCCAGGGCGCGGGCGCCGTTCACCGTCGCCAGCTCGAGCGCCTGCATGGCCGGGAAGCCGGTGGGGCCCACGCGCGGCAGGTGAATGAGCGCGGCGAGCCTCAGCTCGTGGAAGATGTCGAGGGTGTTGTTGCAGGGGGCTCCGTCGGCGCCGAGGCCCACGGTGACGCCCTGCTGCACGAGCTCGGGGATCTTCGCGAGGCCCGAGGCCAGCTTGAAGTTCGCGCTGGGGCAGTGGCAGACGCAGGTGCGCGTCTCCCGCAAGAGGCGCTGCTCTTCGGTGGTGAGCCACACGCAGTGCGCGAGCGTCGTCTGCGGGCCGAGCAGCCCCAGCTCGTTGAACCAGGCGACGTTGTCGTAGCCGGTCTTCTCGCGCACGAGATCGCACTCGGTCGGGTTCTCGCTCGCGTGCGTGTGAATGCGCACGTCCTTCGCCCTCGCGAGCTCGGCCACCCTGCGCATCAACCCCTCGGTGCACGACAGCACGAAGCGGGGCGCGAAGGCGTAGGTGAGCCGGCCGTTCTCGGTGCGGTGCCACTTCTCGAGCAGCCGAACGCTCTCGGCGAGGCTGTGCTCCGTGGACTCGCGCAGGCCCGAGGGCACTCCCTGCCCAGCGTCCATCATGCACTTGCCGCCCACCAGCCGGATGCCGGCGTCGCGCGCCGACTCGAACACCGCGTCGTAGTGACGCACCGAGCCCATGTCGAGGCAGGCGGTCGCGCCCGACGAGATGAGCTCGAGGAAGGTGAGGTCGGCCGAGGCGCGCATCGAGGCGGCGTCGTGCGAGGCCTCGAAGGGCCAGATGCGCTCGCGCAGCCAGTCGAGCAGCTCGAGCCCGTCGGCGTGGTTGCGGCACAACGTCTGGCACGCGTGCAGGTGGGAGTGGATGAGGCCCGGCAGCACGACGAGCCCGCGGCCGTCGATGACGCGGGTGGCGTGGCGGCGGCGGGCGCGCGAGTGAGGGCCCACCGAGGCGATGCGGTTTCCGTCCACCAGCACGTCGGCGTCGCGCAGGACCTCCCGCGAGGCGTTCATGGTGACGACGGTGGCGTTGCGAATGAGCAGCTCCACGGCGCAGGCATGTTGGCTCACGCCGCGGCAGAGGTACACTTTTCCCGTGCTGACGCTGCGCGCCCTGACCTTCCTCATCGACCTGCCCGGCCAGCCGCCCGACTACGTGCGGCCGCCGAGCGCCACCAGCCCGCGCTACATCGAGCTGCTCGAGAACAACACGCACCTCGTCTACCCGGGCCTCGCGCTGCTCGTGCTGGTGCTGATCGTCCTCGGCATCCTCCAGGCCTGGCGCAGCGAAGACATGGACGGCCTGCAGAAGGCCGAGCTCAAGCGCGAGATCATCAAGGAGCTGCGGCGCGAGGTGCACGGGCTGACCGCCGACACGCTCTCGAAGGCCGTGGGCATTCCGTCGCTCAAGCTGCTCCGGATCCTCGAGGAGATGCAGACCGACAGCATCCTCGAGTCGCGCACCGACACGCGACGCATCACCACCTGGCGGATGAAGGGCCTCTGACGCCTGCGCGCTGCCTACTGGGCGATGGCGCGCAGGGTCGAGATGACGCAGCTGCCGCTGGTCGGGTACGGGCAGGGCGAGCCGTACGGATCGTCGGTCTCGAAGACGGCGAAGATGCGGTAGGGCGTACCGACCTGCGCCGCGACGCCGCCGTCCTGCTGGCCGAAGGCGATCTGCCCGAGCGGGCGTGAGACGGGCATGTTGGGCTGCGGGGTGCCGGCCAGCGTGGTCGGCAGGGTCGGCGGCGTCGCCCACCAGAAGAAGCGGCACGCCCCGCCGGCGCCGGGCAGGCACTCCTCGAAGGGCTCGGCGCCGGTGCCACCGTCGGCGAGGAACATGGCCTGCCAGAGCTGGGCGGCGCGGATCGTCAGCGGGGCGTCGCCGATGTTCGACAGGCCGTTGTAGCTCTGGTTCACGCTGGTCACCTGGCCGGAGAGGGTGATGTTGAGGTCCGACGTCACGCCGCGCGGGAGCAGCGACTGGCCGGTGAGGATCAACACGGCCGCCTGGGGCTGCCGCGTGGCCGCCCCGATGGGCTCGTTCTGCCGCGTCCAGAAGATCTGCACCTGGTCGGCGCCGTCGTCACGGCAGCGCGAGGTCGGCCGATAGGTGACGGTCACGGGAGGCGCCTCCCAGCCCAGCTGCCCGCGGGGATCGGTGACCGCGTTCGGCAGCTTGAAGGTCGGCACGTTGAAGCGACCGGCGTCGGCCGACGGAGCGTTCGAGAACTCGAAGTCGATGCCCACGCCCGCGTCACAGCGCCCGCCCGCGAGCAGGTTCATCGTGAAGGCGTACGAGACCGGCGTGTTGCCCTCGTTCCGCACGGAGAGCCGGCCGGACCGCGACGACGCCAGCACGCCGCCGTCTCCGCCCGTGCAGCGCACCCCACCGTCCGCCGGGAACAGCCGGTTGTCGCACAGCGAGCCGAACGGGAACTGCAGCATCGTGTTGGCGCGATCGGCGCAGCCTTCCAGCGGCGAGTCGTCGAACTTGAAGCAGATCTTCGGCACCGCCTCGATGGCCTTGCCGCGCACGTTCACGCGCAGCGGGTCGAGCCCCCCGCCCAGGGTGACGTCGAGGGTGGCCGAGAGATCGCCCGTGGCCGTGGGCGCGAACCGGAAGCTGGTGGTCGCGCTGGCGCCGGCGTTCAGCGTCGTCTTGAGCGGGGTGAGGTTGGCGGTGAGCCCGGGCGGCGAGGCCGGCGTCAAGGCCGCGTTGGTGATCTCGAGCGCGTTCGAGCCGGCGTTGGTGACGGTGAGGTCGAGCGACTTGTCCTCGTTCACGTACACCTCTCCGAAGTCGAGGGTGCGCGGCATCACCGTGGCGACCGCCGCGATGCCGGTGCCGAAGAGGGTGAGCTGCACCATGGGCCGGCTCGGGTCGTCGGTGGTGAGCGTGACGGTGCCCATCTCGCGCAGATCCGGCTCGGTGGGCTTGAAGGTGAAGGCGAACATGTGCTCGCCGTTCTGCTCGATGGTGACGGGGAGCGTCTCGCCGAGCCCGAACTTCTGGTTCGCGAAGGTCGCCGCGCTGAGGTTCAGCACCGCGGTGCCGGCGTTGCGCATGCGGATGCGGGCCGTCGCCGTCGAGTTGAGCTGCACCTGGCCGAAGTCGAGCGTCGAGCGATCGGCGCCCTGGTCGTCGAGGATCTCGAGCTTCGGGAAGGTGCGCCTGACCGCGGTGCCGCAGTCACACGCCGGGGTCACGGCCAGCACCAGCAGGCCAACGAAGAAACGGGAGTTCGTCATGTTCACACCAGCTCCGACTTGGGGCTCCTCACCATGAGGTCGAGCACCGCGGCCTTCGGGCTCTTGCCTTCGTATGCAATGCGGTACACCTGATCGCAGATCGGCAGCTCGACGGCGAGCTTCGCCGAGAGATCCTTCGCGCTCTTCGCCGTCTTCACGCCCTCGGCGACCTGCTTCATGTCCTTCAAGATCTCGTCCAGCGAGCGGCCCTTGCCCAGCTCGAGGCCCACGCGCCGGTTGCGCGAGAGCTCGCCGGTGCACGTCAGCACGAGGTCGCCCATGCCGGACAGGCCCGACAGCGTGAGCGGGTTCGCGCCCATGCGCATGGCGATGCGGGAGATCTCGGCGAGGCCGCGGGTGATGATGGCCGCGCGGGTGTTGTGGCCCAGGCCGAGCCCATCGGCGATGCCCGCGGCGATGGCGATGACGTTCTTCAAGCTGCCGCCCACCTGCACGCCCACCACGTCGGTCGAGGTGTACGCGCGGAACTTCTCGCTCGAGAACAGCGCCTGGGCCTTCTGCGCCGTCTTCTCCCAGCGCGAGGCGATGGTGACGACGGTGGGCATGCCCAGCACCATCTCCTTCGCGAACGACGGGCCCGACAGCACGGCGATCGACGGGTGGTAGGACTCGGGCAGGCACTGCTCGAGCACCTCGGTCATCGTGAGCAGCGTCTCGTTCTCGATGCCCTTGGCGACCGACACGACGGGCACGTGCGAGGGGACGAAGGCGGCGACCTTCGACATGAGGTCCCGGGTGGCCTGCGACGGGGTGGCGACGGCGACCAGCGTCGCGCCGGTCGCGGCGTGCTCGAGGTCGGTGCTGCCCCTGATCTTCGGCGAGAGCTTGAGCCCGGGCAGGTAGTTGGGGTTCTCGTGCTGCTCGTTGAGCGCCGCGATGACGGCCGCGTCACGCCCCCAGAGGAGGACCTCGTCGAAGTTGTGGGCCAGCACCGAGGCGATGGCGGTGCCGAAGCTGCCGGCGCCGAAGACGGTCGCTTTCTTCATGGAGTCGGCTGCATATGCCCGATGGGGCCCTCTGGTCGAGGAGTGGGCGCGTCAGGTGGCGTCAGCGCCGCGTCAGAACCCGGTGATGAGCCCCACGGCGACCGTCGGCATGACGGGGCTGTCGTTGGGCCGCAGGTGCACGTCGAGCCCGAGCGAGAACAGGAACGCGGTGCGCTCGGACAGGGGCAGCTCGGCGCCCACCTTCGTCAACACGTTGTGGCCCAGGGTGAAGGTCGCCGGCACGCCCTGCAGGGGCACCTCGGCGAAGGGCTCGGTGTCCACGGCGAGCATGTAGCGCACGTCGATGAAGAGGCGCGCCGCGCGCAGGCTGGCCGCCTGGTACGAGAGGAGCACGCCGGGCGCGAAGTTGAAGTTGCGCCGGCCGGTGAGCCACCGGCTGCTGCGCTGCTCCCTGGCGGCGCGCTGGGAGAAGAAGGCCCCGCCGCCTTCGAACGAGAGCGCCACCGAGACCCCGGGCCCCTTCCCGAAGCCGTACTTCACCAGCAGCCGGACCTCGTTCATCAAGAGGTAGAAGCTGTCGTAGCCGACGCCCACGTCGAGGTTCTCGAGCAGGCCGATCGAGGCGCGCAGCTGGAAGAGCGGGAAGCCCAGCACGAAGGCCTGACCGCGTCTCCACTGGCCGAGGGCGGGCGCTCCGAACATCGAGACGGTGTTGGGTTGTTCGCGCGGCCCCAGACGCTCCCGCACGGCCTGCACCGGCTGGGGCGTGACGATGGGCGGCTGGGTCACCATGCCGCCAGGCGCCACCAGCGGACCGCGAGGCGGGAGAGGCGGCAACGGGGGCGGCGGCGGCGGAGTCGGGCCGGGCGTCGGGGGAGCTGGCGCGTTGGGGAGCGGCTGCCAGTCCTCATCAGGGTTCTGCGCGAGCGCGCCGAGGCCCCACACCGCGGCGGCCAGGCCCATCGTCCTCGCGAGTCCGAAGCTCATCACCGCGACCTTCGTCGAAAGCCGCCACCGCCGCCACCGGGACGGGGCGCCGGCCGCCAGCCGTCAGAGGGACTTCAGGTACACCACGAGGTCGAGCTTCTCGGCCTCACTCAGGGCCGAGGTCCGGCCGTGCTGATCGTTGCGGTTGGCGAAGACGCGCACCTCGAGGGTCGCCTCGGTGCCGTCGTGCAGGTACGGCGCCGAGCGGGCGAGGCCCTTCAGCGACGGCACGTTGAAGCCCTTCGTCAACACCGGCCCGTTGTCGCGCTGGGTCGAGATGGGGCTCGAGAGGTTGACGGTCCCGACGTCGCGGTTGGAGTTGTCGGTGAAGAGCTCACCGGCGTGGCACGTCGCGCACTGGGCCTTCTCGAAGGCCGCGCGCCCACGGACGACGGCCTCGAGGTTCTTCGCGATGGGCGAGGGTGCGGTCGGCAGGGCGTCGATGAAGGCGTCGAGGTTCTGCGAATCGACGGCCGACAACCCGACCCCGCCCATGCGCTCGCGAATGGTGTGCACGTTGAAGTCGTTGATGGTCGGGAACTCGCCGCTCCAGTGGAAGGGAGCGGTCTTCAGCAGGTCACGACCGGCCAGGGCAGGCGTCTGGCGGGGGCCGTCCGGGAACATCCACACGTGGCCGTCTTCGCGGCCTTCGAGGTGGCAGGTCGAGCAGGCGACGTTCGTCTGCGGCGAGCTCAGGTTCGGGTTGAGCGCGTCGAAGAACATCTTCCGGCCCTGCACGAGGTTGGGCGGCAGCACGTCGTCCGCCACCTTGATGGGCGCGGCCGTGTTCACCACCACCGCCGAGTCGCCCCGCCCGCTCGCGACCAGCGTCTCGACCTGGTGATCGAACTGGCTGTAGACGAACGCCTTCGAGCCGTCCTTCGTGATGGCGATGCCGTCGGCGCCCGCACCCACGCGGACCAGCGAGCGGATGGAGGTGCCGGTCGACTGGAAGTCGATGTCGGTGCCCGAGCGACGATCGGTGGGCAGAATCGCCACGTTCTTCGACTCGCGGTTCACCACGAAGACCCACGCGCCGGTCGGGTCGGTGACCCCCACCGAGGGGCCCTGGACCGCGGCCTCCGCTCCACCCCGGCTCGAGGCGAAGGTCGAGACCGGGAAGTCGCCGCTGTCGTTGTCGTTGGTCCCCCGCGCGGCGCACGCCGTCAGATCGTCCACCAGCGGCGTCGGCTGGGGCTTCGTGGCGTCGTAGGTGACGATGCCAGCCGTCGCGACCGCGCCGATGCTGCACGGCCCACCGGCGGAGTAATAGCCGCCGAGGGACGTCGGCCGGCGCGCGATCGCGTCCTCACGAGCCCAGACGACGGGCGTGAAGGCCCGCTTGCCGTCCGGCGTGGTGATGATGTCGGCCGCGGCGCGCGGTCGGAAGCTCGACGGGGTTCCGCGCGTGGGGGTGCTGGTGGGGCTGAGCCGCGTTGCGTTCGCCTGCGTGTAGGTGGGCGCCTTCGCGGGGTCCGACGTCACCGCCTGGCGGTTGAGATCGACGGAGGCCAGCTCGCCCTGCTTGTAGAGCGACACCAGCGCCTTGTCCCCCTCCACCACCGCGACGGCGCGTGGCTCTTCGCCGACGGGGATCTCCCAGCGCTGCTCGAGCGTGCCCGTGTCGAACGAGGTGAGCACGCCGTGGGCAGCGGTGTCGCGCGCGGTGTTCGCGGTGACGAGCAGCTGCCTGCCATCAGCCGAGAGCGCCAGCCCGGTGGGCTCGAGCGCCGTCGGCAGCGTCGCCGACACCTCCTTCGCGCCCTTGCGCAGCACCGACACCGAGTTCGAGCCGCGGTTGGCGACGTAGACCGTGTCGTCCGGGCCGACGATGACGCGCATCGGGCTCTTGCCCACCGGCACCTTCGTCATGCTGTTGGGATTGGCGAGTGGAATCACCGCCAGCACCCCGTTGTCCGTGTCCACCGCGTAGAGGATCGAGTCGTCCGTCGAGAGCGCGAGCGAACCGCTCGACCGCGACCCGTTGCCCTGCGCTGCCGGCGCGCACCCCGCCAGGAGAAGAAGTGCGGACAGTGCTCCAGGGAGAATCATGCGCCCGTTCATGTGCGGTCCCTTCGGTGGTGCGGCTGATGTTCCTCTAATGACGTGCCGCGACTCTGCTACGGCCGTGGCCCTGACTGCTACGCCCTGCTGCTGACGCCCTGCCCGTCACAACCGACTGATGTTGCTGGAATCTGGGCCTCAGCCCCGAATCCGACCCGCGCATTTGCAGGTGGTGTGCCTTCACACGACTGCTTGAGACTCCGCAAGACGACAGGACTGTCGTTGCCAACGGCCCTCGATCTGATCGATTCACTGTGCAGGTTTCATCCACGGCTGTGCAGCCCGCTGCGCAGCGAACCGGGGGGCACGGTCGCCTTGGCCAACGCGCAGCAGACGGTGGAGTTCCTGAGCTTCCGGAGGACCTTCACGCTCCTCATTCTGCTGGTGGTGTTGCCGTCGGCCGGGCTGTCGGGCTTCGGCGTGGTGGCGATCATCAACGAGCGGGCGGCGGTCGAGAAGCGACTCGAGAGCACCTGGAGCGGGCGCCTGACGACGGTCTGGAACGGCGTGAAGGGCCGGCTCGAGCAGCTCGAGGTGACGGCTGAGGCTCCGCTCGCGCTCAGGAGCGGCGACGTGCAGCTCGTCGAGTCCACCTTCGATCTGGTGAACGGCGAGGTGGTAGCGCAGGACGCGAAGCTCGAGGCGGTGGTGAAGAGCCTGGGCGCCGAGCTCGCCTCGTTGCCGCCCCGGCCGGTGGTCTTCTCGGCCTCGACGCCTCAGGGCGTCTTCCTGCTGGTGGCGCGCCGCACCGGCGCCGAGGTGCACGGCGGCTTCGTCTCGCTGGCCGCGGTGGAGCGGCTGGTGCGTGAGGTGGGCACGCCGGTGCTCCCGTCGGGAGAGCCGGCGCAGCTCGCGGTGCTCCCGTTGAAGCCCGTGCCTGCGGAAGGGGTGCTGGCGCGCCTCGCGTCGGGTGTCTCCGAGGTGCGTGACGCGGCGCTGGGGCCTCCGGTGCTGGCGTCGCTCCCCCTCCCCAGCCCCGTGCAGGACTATCGGCTGGTGGCGCAGGCGCTCGGAGAAGACCCCGTCGCCGAGGCCTCGGCGCGCAACCGCACCGTCTACGGCGTGCTGCTCGGCCTCTTCTACGTCACCCTCGCCCTCGGAGTGATCTTCACCGGCCGGACGCTCTACCGGGAGGCCCGCCTGTCCCGCCTCAAGACGGACTTCGTCTCTCTCGTCAGCCACGAGCTGCGGACGCCGCTCACCTCGATCCGCATGTTCATCGAGATGCTGGCCACCAACCGCGTCCAGGATCCGAAGGAGATGGAGACCGTGCTCGGCCTGTTGATGAAGGAGACGACGCGGCTGTCCACGATGATCGAGACGGTGCTGGACTTCTCGCGCATCGAGTCGGGCAAGAAGGTCTACGACAAACACCCGGTGCCGGTGGCCGAGGTCGTCGCCGACGCGGTCGCGGCCTTCAAGGCCCAGCGGGTCGGCGCGGCGCTGCAGCTGCTGGTGAAGGTGCAGGAGGGGCTGCCGACGCTGCTGCTCGACCGGCACGCGCTCGCCGGCGCGGTGCTCAACCTGCTGCAGAACGCGTTCAAGTACACCGGCGACGACAAGCGCCTCGAGCTGCGGGCGCTGATCGACGGCGCCGACGTGGTCATCGAGGTCGAGGACAACGGTGTCGGGATTCCGCGGCGCGAGCTCAAGCGGGTGTTCGACCGCTTCTACCGGGTGGACTCGCTGCTCACGCGGAGCACCGAGGGCTCGGGCCTGGGCCTGTCGATCGCGCAGCGCATCGTCGAAGCGCACGGCGGGCGCATCAGCGTGGACAGCGTGGTCGGCAGGGGGAGTACGTTTCGCGTTCACCTTCCCAGAGAGACCTGAGAAGTGTTGGCCCGGGAGCCCGCCACGTGACGACGACGACGGACAAGAAGCAGCGGATCCTCGTGGTCGAGGACGACCTCTCGATCCTCACCGGTCTGTCGATGAGCCTTCGCTACGAGGGCTTCGACGTCTCGCAGGCGCAGGACGGCAAGGGCGCGCTGCAGAAGGCCGTCGACGAGTCGCCCGACCTCATCGTCCTCGACATCATGATGCCGCAGCTCAACGGGTACGAGGTGCTCGAGGAGCTCAGAGCGCGGGGCAGCCGGGTGCCGGTGATCGTCCTGTCGGCGCGCGGCCAGGAGCGCGACAAGATCATGGGCCTCGATCTGGGCGCCGATGACTACCTGGTGAAGCCGTTCTCACTGCAGGAGCTGCTCGCCCGCATCCGGAGCGTGCTGCGCCGGAAAGAGCGTGACGAGCCTCAGGTGCTGGCCTTCGACGACACCCGCATCGATCTTCGCGCGAAGACGGTGACGCGCGCTGGCCAGGCCGTCGAGCTCACGGCGCAGGAGTTCAAGCTGCTCGCCCACTTCGTCGGCCACCCGGGGCGCACCTTCAGCCGCGACGAGCTGCTCTCGGCCGCGTGGGGCTACGGCTACGAGGGCACCGCTCGCACCGTCGACAACTTCGTCAGCCAGCTGCGCGCCAAGTTCGAGAAGACCCCGGACGAGCCGCGGCACTTCTCCACCGTGCGTGGGCTCGGCTACCGCTTCGATCCGTAGCCACCCGAGCGCGACTGGATCATCTTCACCAGCGCTCCGGGCGACAGGAACGTCATCTCGGCCTCGCCGAACTTCACCCTCGCGCCGTCGGTGAGGGGCACCTTCTGGTTCGGCGTCAGCCGCTGCGCGCCCAGGAAGGTGCCGTTCTTGCTCTCGGCGTCGCACAGCACCCACGTCTTCTGCTTCGCCTCGAACTGCAGCCACGCGTGGAAGCGGCTCACCGAGCCGTCATCGACGATGATGTCGTTGTTCTCGACCCGCCCGACGGTGACCCCCATCGCGAAGGGGTTGGCCCGGCCGGCCACCTTCTCGACCGGGAACACGAGCGGATCGGCGGCGGTCGGCCGCGTCTTGAAGCCGGCGTCGGTGGGGGCCCAGTCTTCGTCTTCGCTGGACTGCGACGGGGGCGCTTCCCACACCAGCACGGGCACGTTCACCAACGCCTGCCCGGGCTGGAGCACGAGCCGGCGCATCAACTGGGACAGCGTGAGGGCCACGAGCCCAGCGTACACCGGGGGCCACACAGACCGCCCCCCGATTCGACGGGCCCGAGAGACGGAGGCGCGGGTGTAGACTCACGCCCATGCACCGCCGCTACTCGATTCACCGGGACGGAGATCTGCTGGTCGAGGACCTCGACGAGACCGGCAAGCCCCTCGACCCCGAGCCCGTCACCCCAGAGGACCGGCTGCCCATCGAGGTCACGGTCCTCGGTCCCGACGATCCGGACTCGCGCGCCGCCCTCATCGACCTGCTCGAGATGGCCCTGGGCCTCGAGACCGACGGCCCCGAATCCACCGGGCTGCGCAAGCGGGAAGGCAGGAAGCTCGACGTGTTGAGCTGACCCTGCGACACCGTGTCGCACGAACCGGCAGGGTCCCCGCTTGCGGAGCACCGCCACCCTGCGCTACCTCGCGGCCCATGAACACTCTCCTCCTCTCCATCGCCCTCAGCTGCACCCCCGGACCCGACGGCAAGATGAGCTGTGACGGCAAGCACGACAAGGCCGCCGCCACCGAGTGCCATGGCCACTCCGCGCAGGCCGCCGCGCCCGCGAAGGCCGACGGCTCGGTGCTCGCGCGCGGTGAGAAGCTGAAGGGCCTCACCGCGGTGTCGCTCGACAAGCTCCTCGCCTCGCCCACCGACTACGAGGGCAAGGACGTGCAGGTCGAGGCGAAGGTGCGCAAGGCCTGCGAGAAGAAGGGCTGCTGGATGGAGCTCGGCGACCAGGGCGCCGGCGTGCGGGTGACGTTCAAGGACTACGGCTTCTTCGTGCCGCTCGACTCGGCCGGCAGCACCGCGAAGGTCGAGGGCACCGTGAAGGTCGCCGAGCTCGCCCCCGAGAAGGCGAAGCACCTCGAGGCCGAGGGCGCGAAGGTGGCGAAGGGCAAGGACGGCAAGTACCGCGAGGTGCAGCTGGTCGCGCTCGGCGTCGAGCTGCGCCGCTGAGTTGAGATCGGCCTGTGATGGGCGCCGCGGTCTGTTGGCCGTGAGGGAGCGCTCCCCCGCGGACCGCCACGAGCGCTGATGCCCCGCGCGTACTCCATGAGCGGGGTGATGGGCGCGGCCGATCGCGCCGTGCGCCTCGCGACCGACTTCCTCACCTTGAAGGCCCCCGGCAGCCTCGTGCACGACGTGCAGGAGGATCCCCGCTTTCAGCACCGCGGCGTCGATCTCCTCTGGGATCAGGGGGACGGCAAGGTGCTGGGCGTCGAGGTGAAGGGCGACCGCCAGGGGCGACGCCGCGGCAACTACTTCTTCGAGCTGATCAGCAACGCCGAGAAGGACGCGCCGGGCTGCTTCCTCTACTCCACAGCCGATCTGCTGCTCTACGTCTTCCTCGACGTGCGCGAGGTGCACTGCCTCGAGCTCAAGGCCGTGCGTGACTGGTTCGTGCCGCGCACGAAGGACTACCCGCTCAAGGCCACGAAGACGCGCACCGGCGCGGTGCTGTACACGACCGTCGGCGCCATCGTGCCCCTGGGCGACGTGAAGGCCGCCGTGCCGCAGGCGCTGACGGTGCACCGCTTCGCCCTCTCGACGCCGGGCTGATGACTCCGCGTCAGGCGTGTAGCGTCTGCTCCACGGTCGTACCCCCGCCCTCCCATTCGGACAGGAACCTCTCCGTTTGACTTCGAGCCACTCGCCACGGGTCTGTTACCTTCGCGGCTGCCATGGCGACGAAGCAGCGACCCGGCGCTGACGATGGCGACACGGGAGTCGCGACAGAGACGAAGAAGAAGGAGTCGCTGAAGAAGCCCCCGCTCTTTCGCGTGGTCTTCCACAACGACAACTACACGACGATGGAGTTCGTCGTGTTCGTCTTGCGCTCCGTCTTCCACAAGTCCGAGACCGACGCGGTCGTCATCATGCTCGACGTGCACAAGAACGGCATGGGTGTCGCCGGCGTGTACACGCGCGAGGTCGCCGAGACGAAGGTGCAGAAGACGCACGCGCTGGCCAAAGAGCACGAGTACCCCCTGAAGCTCAGCCTGGAACCAGAGGACCCCTGATGGCTTCTCCGATCATCGCGAAGGAACTGCAGGCCTCCATCCGCTTCGCGCTCGCCGAGGCGAAGCGCCTGCGCCACGAGTACCTCACCCTCGAGCACCTGCTGCTCGGCCTCTTGCGGGATCCGCGCACCGCCGAGGTGCTCAAGGCCTGCGGCGCGCGCCCCGAGCGGGTGAAGGAGCGCCTCGAGAAGTTCGTCACCGAGACCGTCGAGCAGCTGCCCGAGGGCGTCGAGGCCGAGCCCCAGCAGACGATGTCGGTCGAGCGCGTGCTGCAGCGCGCCGCCTACCACGCGCTGTCCGCCGAGCAGAAGGTGATGGACTCGGCTGACGTGCTGGTCGCGCTCTTCCGCGAGGTGGACAGCCAGGCGCTCTTCTTCATCAAGGAGGAGGGCGTCACCCGGTACGACCTGCTCAACTACATCTCGCACGGCATCAAGAAGGACGGCGAGGGCGCCAGCGGCCCGGGCGAGGAGCGCGAGTCAGCCGGCACGGGCGCCGGCGACGACGACGACGCCCCCGGCCCCGCGAAGAACCCGCTCGAGGCGTACTGCACCGATCTGAACAGCGAGGCGAAGGCGGGCCGCATCGACCCGCTGATCGGCCGCGAGCCCGAGCTCGAGCGCACGATTCAGGTGCTGTGCCGCCGCCGCAAGAACAACCCGCTGTACGTCGGCGACGCGGGCGTCGGGAAGACGGCCATCGCCGAGGGCCTCGCGCTGGCCATTCACGAGCAGAAGGTGCCCGAGGCGCTGGCGCACGCGAAGGTGTTCTCGCTCGACATGGGCGCGCTGCTGGCGGGCACCAAGTTCCGCGGGCAGTTCGAGGAGCGGCTCAAGGCGGTGCTCAAGGCGCTCTCGCAGCAGGACGACGCGGTGCTCTTCATCGACGAGATCCACACCATCGTGGGCGCGGGCGCGACCAGCGGCGGCTCCATGGACGCGTCGAACCTGCTCAAGCCGGCGCTCGCGTCGGGGCGCCTGCGCTGCATCGGCTCGACGACGTACCAGGAGTACAAGGCGAGCTTCGAGCGCGACCGCGCGCTCTCGCGGCGCTTCCAGAAGATCGACATCGGCGAGCCCTCGGTGGACGACACGGTGAAGATCCTCGAGGGCCTCAAGAGCCGCTACGAGGAGCACCACGGCGTGAAGTACGACGCCGACGCCCTCCGCGCCGCCGCCGAGCTGTCGGCCAAGTACATCAACGAGAAGTTCCTGCCCGACAAGGCCATCGACGTCATCGACGAGTCGGGCGCCATCGACAAGCTGCGCAAGCCACGCACGGGCAAGGTGACGCTGGCCGACGTCGAGGCGGTGGTGGCGAAGATGGCGCGCATTCCACCCAAGACGGTGGCGGTGGACGAGAAGGCGGCGCTGGCCTCGCTCGACAGCCAGCTCAAGGCCGTCATCTTCGGCCAGGACCGCGCGATCTCGGAGCTCGCCTCGGCCATCAAGCTGTCGCGCTCTGGCCTGCGCTCACCCGAGAAGCCGATCGGCTCGTTCCTCTTCGCGGGGCCGACAGGCGTCGGGAAGACCGAGCTCGCCAAGCAGTTGGCGAAGGTGCTGGGCATCGAGTTCCTGCGCTTCGACATGTCGGAGTACGGCGAGCGCCACACGGTGTCGCGCCTTATCGGCGCGCCGCCCGGCTACGTCGGGTTCGACCAGGGCGGCCTGCTGACCGACGCGGTGCGCAAGCACCCGCACTCGCTGGTGCTGCTCGACGAGATCGAGAAGGCGCACCCCGAGCTCTTCAACATCCTGCTGCAGGTGATGGACCACGCCACGCTGACCGACAACAACGGGCGCAAGGCCGACTTCCGCAACGTCATCGTGATCATGACGACGAACGCCGGCGCGCGGGAGATGAAGACGAAGTCGGTGGGCTTCGGCGAGCGGCCAGCGGTGGACCCGGCCCGCGCGAAGGACGCCCTCGAGCGCGCCTTCTCGCCCGAATTCCGCAACCGGCTCGACGCGGTGGTGCCGTTCGGCGGCCTGACGAAGGAGATCATCCTCAAGGTGGTGGACAAGGAAGTGAAGGCCTTGGGCGAGCTGCTCGCCGAGAAGAAGGTGAAGGTGGCCTTGTCCGACGCGGCCCGCGAGTGGATGGCGGAGCACGGCTACGAGCCCGAGTTCGGCGCGCGGCCCATGGGGCGGCTCGTCGATCAGGCGATCAAGAAGCAGCTCGCCGAGGCGCTGTTGTTCGGCGCGCTGAAGAACGGCGGCCTGGCGACCTTCGACGTGAAGGCCGACAAGTCGGGCATCGAGCCGACGTTCTCGACCGCCGTGGCGT
>JAEUJQ010000066.1 GCA_016793095.1 Myxococcaceae bacterium
AGGAATACAAAGACATCTTCGACCCGGGCCACTTCTTCCTCGAGGTGCAGTGGAACGGCATGGAGGAGCAGGACAAGGCCAACACCAACCTCAAGCAGCTCTCGCGCGACCTCGACATTCCCCTCGTGGCAACCGCCGACGCGCACTACATCAAGCAGGAAGACGCGCGCGCGCACGAGCTGCTCATGTGCATCGCGTCGGGCAAGACGCTGGCTGACAACAAGCGGCTCAAGCACTCCACTGACAAGCTCTACGTCTCGACGCCCGAAGAGATGCGCGCGTACTTCTCCGACGTGCCCGAGGCCGTCGACAACACGATGCGCATCTCGGACATGTGTGAAGACCTCGACCTCATCAAGAAGCCGATGCTGCCGAGCTTCAAGGTGCCCGAGAGCCACACCGCCGAGTCGTACATGGCCGAGCTCGCGATGGCCGGCCTCGAGGCGCGCTTCAAGGAGATGAAGGCGCAGAACGTCTCGTACAAGTGGGACCCCGACGTCTACCGCGCGCGGCTCGCCCTCGAGACCGGCGTCATCCAGAAGATGGGGTTCTCGGGCTACTTCCTCATCGTTCAGGACTTCATCAACTGGGCGAAGCAGCACGGCATCCCCGTGGGGCCGGGCCGTGGCTCGGGCGCCGGCTCGATCGTCGCGTGGTCGCTGCGCATCACCGACCTCGACCCGATTCCGTACAACCTGCTCTTCGAGCGCTTCTTGAACCCCGAGCGCGTGTCGATGCCCGACTTCGACATCGACTTCTGCCAGGACCGCCGCGACGAGGTGATCCGCTATGTCGAGCGGAAGTACGGCGAGGCGAACGTTGGGCAGATCATCACCTTCGGTGCGCTCAAGGCGAAGAGCGTCTTGCGCGACGTGGTGCGCGTCTACGGCCTGCCGTTCGCCGAGGGCGATCGCCTCGCGAAGCTCGTGCCCGAGATCCTCGGCATCACCCTCAAGCAGGCGATCTTCGGCGACCCCGAGAAGGAGATCGCCGGTGAGCCGCGGCTGAAGGAGCTGTACGAGACGCCGCAGCCGATGGCCGAGGTCGAGGGCCGGCAGATCACCTCGAAGGACGTGCTCGACGTCGCGATGGCGCTCGAGGGGCTCAACCGGCAGGCTGGCATGCACGCCGCCGGCGTCGTCATCGCCGACAAGCCGCTGTGGGAGTTCGTGCCGGTCTACCAGCCCCCCGGCGAGAAGTTCCTCGTCACCCAGTTCGCCAAGGACGAGGTCGAGGCCGCCGGGCTGGTGAAGTTCGACTTCCTCGGGCTCAAGACGCTCACCGTCATCGAGAACGCGATCAAGCTGATCAACCGCAGGCTGCCCGCCGAGCAGCAGCTCTCCCGCGACCGCATTCCCCTCGACGACGTCGACACCTTCCAGCTCATCAGCGCCGGCGACACGGCGGGCGTCTTCCAGATGGAGTCGAGCGGCTTCACCGAGATGGTGATGAAGATGAAGCCGTCGTGCTTCGAAGACGTGATCGCCGCCGGCGCGCTCTACCGGCCGGGTCCGCTCGATCAGAAGCTCGAAGACGGCCGCACGATGGTCGACGTGTACATCGATCGAAAGCACGGCCGCGACAGCATCACCTACCCGCACCCGACGCTCGAGCCGGTGCTGAAGGACACCTACGGCGTCATCGTCTACCAGGAGCAGGTGATGCAGATCGCCCAGGTCCTGGGCGGCTACACGCTCGGCGGCGCCGATCTGCTGCGCCGGGCGATGGGCAAGAAGAAGGCCGAAGAGATGGCCAAGCAGCGCGCCCTCTTCCTCGACGGCGCGAAGAAGAAGAGCGTCGACGAGAAGATCGCCAGCGGCGTCTTCGACCTGATGGAGAAGTTCGCCCAGTACGGCTTCAACAAGTCGCACTCGGCGGCGTACGGGCTCATCACGATTCACACCGCGTGGCTCAAGGCGCACTACCGCGTCGAGTTCATGGCCGCGCTGCTCACCCTCGACAAGGACAACACCGACAAGGTGGTGGCCTACATCGCCGAGGCGCGCGAGTCGGGCATCGAGGTGCTGCCGCCCGACGTCAACGTGTCCGAGATGGCGTTCAGCGTCGTCGAAGGGAAGATCCGCTTCGGGCTGGGCGCCATCAAGGGCGTCGGCGAGGGCGCGGTCGAGGCGATCCTCGAGGCGCGCAAGGACGGGGCCTTCAAGTCGTTGTTCGACTTCTGCGAGCGCGTCGACTCCAAGCGCGTCAACAAGAAGGTGCTCGAGGCCCTGGTGAAGGCGGGCGCGTTCGACTTCGAGAAGCGGCCCCGGCGGCAGCTCTTCGAGACCCTCGATCGCGCGGTGGACGGTGGCGCGGCGACCCAGCGCGACAAGGCGTCAGGGCAGGAGTCTCTCTTCGGGCTGCTCGGCGGCGGCCCCACGGCGACGCCCATCGCGAGCGACTACGTGAAGACCGAGGAGTGGAGCGAGAAGGAGCGGCTGGCGTTCGAGAAGGAGGCCATCGGCTTCTACGTGTCGGGGCACCCGCTCGATCAGTACCAGAAAGAGCTCAAGCGCTACGCGCGGCCGATCGCCAGCATTCAGCGCGCGCGGAAGGACGAGAAGGTGGCCGTCGCCGGCATCGTCTCGCAGCTGCGCGAGCGGCCTACCAAGACCGGCAAGCGCATGGCCTGGGTGACGCTGGAGGATCTGAGCGGCTCGGTCGAGCTCGTCTGTTTCCCGGGGCGCGAGGGCGGCCGATCAGTGATGGGGAAGGACGGGAAGTGGTCGAAGGCGGGGCCGAAGCCGGGCTTCGAGCAGTGGGAGACGCTGCTCAAGAGCGACGACCCGATCCTCGTGACGGGCAGCGTGCAGATCAACAACCGCGACGAAGAGAACCCGATCGCCGAGCTGATCGTCGAGGAGATCCAGTCGCTGCGCGAGGTGCGCGAGAAGCGGGTGAAGCGCGTCGAGCTGCGCCTCCACGTGGACATGGCCACCGACGAGCGCCTCAGCCGGCTGGCGGAGCTGGCGAAGAAGTACGCCGGCGCGACGCCGATCGCCGTGTCGGTGCTGATGCCCGGCGAGGCCGAGACCTTGATCGGCAACACGTCATTGAAGGTGCAGGTCTCGGACGAGCTGCTCGAGGCGGTCAACCGGCTGTTCGGCGCGCGGGTCGCCGAGTTCGGGTGATGGGAATTCGAGCAGCCTTCATCGTCATCGCGCTCGCCGCCTGCAAGGAGGAGAGGCCACCGGCGGCCCCCCCTCCGTCGCGGCTCTTCTGCAACGGGGGCGACGGCATCAACGTGTCGTCGCGGTACGATCTGCACTTCGGTCAGGTCTGGTCGGCCTACCGCGGAGTTGCTGGCCACGAGCTGATGGGTGAGTTGGTGGTCGAGCTCGACGTAACGCCGTCCACCACGCCCGCCGGCGCCGCAGGCGAGGCACTGGCCCCCGGCACCTGCGCATATGCCGCCCGGATCATGAGCGCCACGGAGCCGCACCGGCTCAGGTGGGAAGGGCCGCTCCAGCCTGGCGTCACACTCGCCTGGAGGTCCGAACGGGGCAGCACGACGCCGCCCATCGTCAGTTCGCCCTTCGACGGGCTCGCGGGCCCCTCGAGAGTGCGCTTCTGGGGTGACGTGAGCGTCGACGCCCAGGTGCTCCGTATCGGCAACTTCGCGATCGAGCCCAGGTGAACAGAGCCGCTGCTTTGCGCCCAGTTCCGCTACAGTGTCGTGAATGGTGGGGCACCCCGACGGCACCAACGCGCATGAACGGTCTCTGGCTGGCGGGGCCATGCGCTGCTGTCTGATCGCAGTGGGCTTGATGCTGGCGCCCGCCGCCTTCGCGGAGGACCCGGCCCAGAAGCGCGCGCGCGAGGAGCTCGAGCGCCAGTTGAGCCAGATGGTCGAGAAGGCTCCCTCGCGGGTGCGCGTGGAGTTTCAGACCATCGATGATCCCAACTTCCGCGTCGAGGAGCTCGAGTTCGCGGTCGACGGCCGGCCCCTGAAGGCCCCCACGCCAGACGCCATCTCCCGCTGGCTGCAGGACGGGCCCATGCCCGTCGGCAGCGTCGACGTCTCGCCCGGCAAGCACAAGGTGACGGCGAAGGCGACGATCCACAACACCGCGAGTCCGCTCGTCACTGAAGAGGGCGATCACCGCTGGAGGGTCGCCGGGGACGTGACCTTCGACGTCTCGGCTGGTCTCGAGGTGAAGGTCGCCGTCACCGCCGTGCGCGACGCGAAGCAGGCCGACATCGGCAAGCGCGTCAAGCTGTCGTTCCCCAGCCAGCCGGTCATGATCGCGAAGCTCGAGGACGCGAGCATGCCCGAGGCTCCGAAGCCGAAGCCGGTGGCTGTCGTCGTCGACGCTGGCGCCCTCGTTGCCGAGCTCGACTCGAAGAAGGCGGCGGCGGACGAGCAGGTCCGCAAGGCCGAGGAGGCGAAGGCGGCGAAGCTCGCAGCCGCCGAAGAGCAGAAGCGCAAGGACGAGGAGGCGAAGGCGGCGAAGCTCGCGGCCGCGGAGGAGCAGAAGCGCAAGGCCGAGGACGCGAAGGCCGCGAAGCTCGCCGCCGCGGAGGAGAAGCAGCGCAAGGCCGAGGAGGCAAAGGCGGCAAAGCTCGCCGCTGCGGAGGAGAAGCAGCGCAAGGCCGGGGAGGCAAAGGCGGCAAAGCTCGCCGCTGCCGAGGAGAAGCAGCGCAAGGCCGAGGAGGCGAAGGCGGCGAAGCTCGCGGCTGCCGAGGAGCAGAAGCGCCAGGCCGAGGAGGCGAAGGCGGCGAAGGTCTCCGCGGAGGAGCAGAAGCGCCAGGCCGAGGAGGCGAAGTCCGCGAAGCACGCTGCGGCCGAAGAGCCCGCGCCGCCCGAGCCGGTCTCCGATGCGGGCGCTCCGATGGTCGCTGCCCCTCAGGTGATGGATGCGGGCGCTCCGATGGTCGCTGCCCCTCAGGTCGTGGATGCCGGGGCTCCCCCGGTTGCGAGCTCCGAGCCTGTCTCGTCGCCGGCCGAGGGGCCGCCCTGGCTCGTCATCGGGGGTGTGGGTGGCGTGGTCGCGCTCGCGTTGATCGTGGCGCTCGCGCGTCGCGCAGGCCGTGTGCCCAGGCTGAAGGACTGACTGGCCTCAACGCCGAGGCGCCACCCGCGTCATCGGGTGGTGTCGCTCGGGTGGTCGCGCTCGCCTCGCCCTGTGGCGCTCACGCGGCGCGCAGGCCGGGTGCTCAGCCTGAACGACTGACTGGTCTCGCCACCTGGCTCGTCATCGGAGGGTCGCTCGCGTGGTCGCGCTCGCCTCGCCCTGTGGCGCTCGCGCGGCGCGTAGGCCGTGTGCCTGACTGGTCTCGCCACCTGGCTCGTCATCGGTAGGGTCGCTCGGGTGGTCGCGCTCGCCTCGCCCTGTGGCGCTCGCGCGGCGGCCCTGTGCTCAGCCTGAACGACTGACTGGTCTCGCCACTTGGCTCGTCATCGGAGGGTCGCTCGCGTGGTCGCGCTCGCCTCGCCCTGTGGCGCTCGCGCGGCGAGCAGGCCGGGTGCTCAGCCTGAACGACTGACTGGTCTCGCCACCTGGCTCGTCATCGGAGGGTCGCTCGC
>JAEUJQ010000082.1 GCA_016793095.1 Myxococcaceae bacterium
GGCGCGACTGGCGGTGGCGTCGCGGGCGGCGCGACTGGCGGCGGCGCTGCGGGTGGCGCGACTGGCGGTGGCGTCGCGGGCGGCGCGGCGGGCGGCACCGCGGGCGGCATGGCCGCAGTCTGCGGTAACGGCATGACCGAAACCGGCGAAGAGTGCGACGACAACAACCTGGTCAGCACCGACGGCTGCACGGACACCTGCCGCATCACCGTCGGCTACTCGTGCATCGGAGCGCCCAGCCAGTGCGCGCTCATCGGCACCGTCGTTCAGGTCGGCCTCGGCAACGACCACGGGTGCCAGCGCACCACGACCGGCCTCGTCTTCTGCTGGGGCGATAACGACAACCTCGAGGTGTCGAGCGTCGCGGGAGTCGTGCGCAGCCCCGCGCGGGTCCCGGGGCTCAGCACCGTGGAGGAGATTGCCGTCGGCGCCGACTTCAACTGCGCGCGCCGCACGGACGGCACCGTCGCCTGCTGGGGTGACAACGACAACCGGCAGCTCGGCTTCGTGGGCGCCGACAGCCCGACCGCCGTCGATGTCGCCGGCATCTCGAGCGCCGTGCGCATCGCCGCCGGTGATGACTTCGCGTGTGCCCTCCTTGGGTCCGGACAGGTCACCTGCTGGGGCGACAACGACAACCGGCAGCTCGGCGCTGGTGGCACCGGCACCACCGACAGCGAGGTTCCGTCCGTCGTCGTGGGCGTGGCCCAGGCGATCGACCTGACGCTGGGGGGCGATTTCGCGTGCGCCCTCATCAGCGGAGGCGGCTTGCTCTGCTGGGGCGACAACGACAACGGGCAGATCGGCGTCGGCGGCACCTCCACCACCGACGTCAGCGTCGGCACGGCGCCTGTCGGCCTGCCCGCCCTCACCGAGGTGTCCGCAGGCGGCGACCACGTCTGTGGCATCACCGGTCCTCCAGGGAACCTCTGGTGCTGGGGCGACAACGCCAACGGTCAGCTCGGTGACAACAGCACCATCGATCGCCGCACTCCGCAGGTGGTGACGGGCCTCGCGTCGGTGACCGGCGTCGCTGGGGGCACGCGGCACACCTGCGTCACCCAGCAGGCAGGAACCGCCCAGTGTTGGGGCCTCAACATCAACGGCCAGCTCGGAGACGGCACGACCGCAAACAGGCTCACCCCGGGGCTGGTGCAGCAGCTCCCTTCCGCGGTCACCGTCATCGAGACAGGCAACGTCTCGACGTGCGTGCTCTCGTCGAGTGGCGCACGACGCTGCTGGGGCCTGGACGAAGAAGGGCAGCTCGGGCTCGGCACGGCGCGCGGCCTGCTGGTCCCCACGCAGGTGTCGTTGCCGCCAGTCGTGTCGGTCGACGGCTCCACCCCGGAGTTCCGCCGCGGCCATGCGTGCGCCCGGTTCGCGAACAACGACCTCTCGTGCTGGGGAGAGAACGACGTCGGCCAGCTCGGCGACGGAACCGTCATCGCGAGGCCGGCCCCGGTCGCGGTCTCATCCCTGGCTGGCCAGGTCGCCGATGTTGCCGTCGGACGTGCCTCGACCTGCGCGGTGCTCCTCAACGGTCAGGTGCATTGTTGGGGACGGAACGCTGAAGGCGAGCTCGGCGACGGCAGCCAGGTCGAACGGCCCTCGCCCGCGGCAGTCAGCATCGCCGTGCAGGCGGTCACCATCGCCGCCGGCCGGGACTTCTACTGCGCCACGTTCACGGACGACGCGGTGCGGTGCTGGGGGAACAACTCGAACGGACAGATTGGCGCATCGAACACGACGCCCCGCTTCCTGGTGCCGACCGTGGTGGCCGGGGTGAGCGCGGTGGTCGAGCTGGCGGCTGGAGAGGACTTCGCGTGCGCGCGGCACCTGAACGGCTCGGTGTCGTGCTGGGGCATCAACACCCAGGGACAGCTCGGGAACGGCATGACGGCGACGCAGCAGCCGATGCCTTCCCTGGTCTCGGGCCTGACGGACGCGGTGCAGCTCTCGGCCGGGCAGAATCACGCCTGCGCCCGGACGATGACCGGTGACATCCGGTGCTGGGGCGACAACTCCTATGGCCAGCAGGCCAACACCATGACCGGCGCCGACGTCCTGCTGCCCACTACCATCACCGGAGTCAGCGGTGCGACCTGGCTCAGCTGCGGAAACAACTTCAACTGCGCTGTCGTCGGGAGCGGCGCCGTGCAGTGCTGGGGCTACGCGCTCGACGGCCACCTCGGCAATGGCGCCGGCACGGCCCAGGTGAACGCCCCTGCGTTCATGAGCTCCGTCACGGGCATGCACAGGGTCGTCGGCGTGAACTCCACCACGTTCCTCATCACGCCGATGGGCGGCGTGCAGGTGCTCGGCTTCGTCGGGTTTGGGCAGGTCGGCGTCGGCAGTTCGCTGCGACCGACGTTCCCGGTGCTCGCGCCGTTCTGACGCGGCCTCGAGCGCAGGCAGTCCGTTCTGGGTGAATGAGGCCCGGCTCCTCGCGATGGCGTTGAACCTGGGCCCGACCAGCGGCAGGTAGCCGGCATGCCCACGCGCCCGTTGGTTCCGGAGACGTTCTCAGCCCGCCTCGTCGAGGCCCGCCCGCTGGGTCCGCGCGTGCGGCACCTCGTCTTCGAGCGGGTCGACCAGTCGCCCTTCCTCTTCGAGGCCGGCCAGTGGGTGCAGACGATTCTGCCGCTTCAGGACGCGCAGGGCCGGCCGCTGCGCCGCTCGTACAGCATCGCCTCGCCGCCCGAGGGGACCTGTCGCTTCGAGCTCGCCGTCACGCGCGTCGAAGACGGCCCCGGCTCGGGGTTCCTCCACGGCGCCGACGTGGGGCTCACGCTCGACGTGAAGGGTCCGCAGGGCACGTTCATCCGTCCGCTCGAGACGGCCGCGCCCTCGCTCTTCATCGCGACCGGCACGGGCGTCGCTCCCTTTCGAGCGATGATTCGCCACGCGCTGGGGAGCGGCCGCACCGAGCCGATGTGGCTGCTGCTGGGCGTGCGCAGCCCGGATGAGCTGCTCTACGGAGACGAGCTGTCGTTCCTCGAGCGCACGCACCCGGGCTTCCGCTTCATCCCTTCGCTCTCCCGTCCGCCCGGCGGCTGGGGCGGCCGCAGCGGCTATGTGCAGACGCACGTGAAGGAGCTGTGGACGGCCTTCAGCGCGCAGCACAGCGACGCGCACGCGTACATCTGCGGCGTGAAGAAAATGCTCGAGGCCACGAGGCAGGTGCTGCGGGTCGAGCTGGGCGTGGAGCGGAAGCGCGTGCACCTCGAGGCCTACGACTGAGCCCGACGCGCGCTGGCTCACGTCGCCACCAGCCGCGATGGGCGCCGTCGCTTCATGCCGGTCGCGGCGGCGACGGAGGTCGATTCAACTGGGCGGGGTGGTCGCGCTGAGCCCAGGTGAATCGATGCCGTCGAGCCGCGATGGGCGCCGTCGCTTCATGCCGGTCGCGGCGGCGACGGAGGTCGATTCAACTGGGCGGGGTGGTAGCGTCGTCGCTGCGTGAGCAAGAAGAAGGACGACCTCAATAAGCCGACCGCCATCGAGAGCGGCAAGCCCCTCACGCCGGTGCGGACCGACGGCAACACGAGCACCGTCATCGTGGCGGAAGAGGCAGAGCCGGGCGCGGTGAAGACGGCCGCGATGCCCGCATGGCAGGAAGACGGCGCGCCCCTTCAGCTCAACACCCAGCCCACGCCCGCCTGGCCCATCACCGACACGGGCAAGCCCGCCCTCACCGCCGGCTCCACCGACCGCCAGCCCGCCCTCGCCGTCACCACGGACAAGGAGCGGCCCGCGTTGAACCGCTCGCTCACGCCTGACCCGGGCGTGCCCGTCACCCAGCAGACTCCGGCGTGGGACGAGGAGGCCGCGAAGCCGCTCGTCACCGAACCGACGCCCGCCTGGGAGGACGTCGCCGAGGTGAAGACGCGCGGCGTGCCAGCCCTCAAGCCCGACGACGCCGTCAACCAGGCGACGAAGGTGAAGCTCGCGCAGGTGTCGAACGACGAGGTCGGCCAGGCGATGACGCGGCCGACGCGGCGCAACTCGATTCCGCGCCCCGTCCTCCTCGGCCTCGCGGGCCTCACCACGCTCTCGGTCGTGCTGCTGGCCTGGTTGTTCGCGCGCAGCGGCCCCGAGGTGAAGGACCCGTCGCGCCTCGAGAAGATCCCCGGCCTGCCGGCCATGGCGAAGAAGGCCGGCCCCGCGCCGCTGCCAGAGAAGCGCGCCGACGTCACCGACGTCATCGCGAAGCCGAAGGAGCCTCCACGCCCGGCGCTCACCACCGAGCTGCTCCTCGATGCCGGCGCCGGCCTCCAGCCCGAGTCGAAGACGGTGCCCGCGAGCATCGTGCGCATCGACACCGAGCCTCCCGTCTCCATCACCTGGAACGGGGTGGACTACGGGTGGACGCCAGCGCTCATCACCATGCCCGTCGGCCAGCACACCGTGTCCATCGAGAACAAGGACGTGGGCCTCAAGCGCTCCCTCACCGTCAATGCGTCGAACGAGGAGCGCACCTTCCTGCGCTTCGAGTTCGCGAAGGGCTGGCTGTCCATCGACCGGCCGAAGACGGCGAAGGTCTCGGTCGCTGGCGTGCCCGTGAAGGACCGCGCCATTCTCCTCTGGGAGGGCCGGCACCGCATCGACGTCGTCTTCGGCAATGGGCAGAAGACCTCGAAGACAGCTGACGTGGTGAGCGGGGTGACCGCCGAGGTCTTCTTCGACGACCCGCTCCCGCAGGAGTGACGTGAGGGCCGCGCTCGTCAGCCTCCTGGTGTTCGCCGCCTGCGCCTCGTTCCCCCGCGTGTCCACGCCCTCGTTGCTGCCTCCGCCCGGGGCCGAGTGGCTCGACGCAGGGAGCGGCCAGCGCCTCTTCAGCACGCTCAGCGGCCCCGCCGACGCAGGGACGACGGTCTGGTTCGTGCTGGGCCCTGAGATCAGCTCCGCACCGCTCTACCCGTCGCTCACCGCAGCGCTGCACGAGGCCGGCATCGCGACGGCGGTGTTCCACCCGCGAGGCGCCGGTTACTCGGACGGGCTGCGCGGTGACACGGACGACTTTGAGGCCGTGCTCGCCGACTACCGCCGGTTTCTCGACGAGCTGGCCCGACGCGCTCCGGGAGCGCTCTTTCTGTTCGGCCACAGCGCGGGCGCCGCCTTCGCGCTCGAGGCCGCCGCGACGACGTCGGTGCCCCTCGCCGGCGTCGTGCTGGTGAACCCCGCCTTCAAGCTCAAGGCGGGCGAGGGCATGACGCCGTCCTTCGGGGACTACCTCGTGTTCGCCGGCAACATGGTGTTCCGACCGGCCGCGCTCACCGTCGACATGAACAGCCGGCCCGACGCCATCGCGTTCGCGCCCGACCGTGACGAAGGCCGCGCGCTGCAGGCAGACCCGCTCGTCGTCCGGTACTTCAGCATGCGGCAGCTCCTGGCCCAGAAGCAGGTGATGGACCGCTGCGCCGACAACGCCGCCCGCGTCACCGCGCCCCTCCTCCTCATCGAAGGCGCCCACGACGCGCTCGTGGACCCCACCGGAAACGTCGAGCTGCTCGCGCGCGCGAAGACCAGGGACAAGGTGAGGCTGGTCGCGCCTGACGGTGGCCACGGCTCGAGCGCGGTGGAGAGCATGGTCTCTGAACTGATGGAGTGGATAACCAGCCGGAATCAGGACCTCCAGGGTCGTGGTCGAAAGTAGGCGGATGTGGTATGGGCGCCTGCATGCGCACCTCCTTCTTCGTCGCGGCGTTCGCAGTGGTGGCAGTGGGCTGTGGAGTCTCCGAGGTCGAGGTGACGGAGGGCCCGAGCGACGCGGAGCTGTCGGCGGAGGAGACCAGAGAGCTCTCCACCCGCTCGAACTCCTACGTGGTCTACCGGCGGGACACCCGCCGCTGCGTCTCGCCGCTGTGTGGTGGGTACTGGGTGCATGACGTCAACCGCAAGACGCTGCGTGAGGAGTACGTCAGCGGCTTCGACTTCTCCCGGTCCGGCCTGACCGAGGAGACCCAGGCGAAGGTGTTCGAGGCGCCGGACGGTGAGGTCGTGCTGCGCGGCAAGCTCGGGCCCACCGAGCCCCGGTTCAACACCCGCCCCTTCATCGTGCTCGAGGCGTTCCGTGGCATGCCCGGTGTCGTCGTGGGCTTCAGTGACGTCTTCTATCGCGTCGAGCGCGCCGACGAGATCCGCTGCGTCGTCGCGCCGTGCCCCAACCTCCGCGCGTTCAAGCTGCACACGTCCGCGCAGCTCTTGTTCCACGAGCTGTCGCTCACGCGCGCCTCGAAGACGAACGTGGACACCCGGTGGATGAGCTCTCGCATCACCGACAAGGGCGCGCTGGTGGCCGGCACGTTCACGACCCGCACGCGCTCCTCGACCCTCGACGTGGGCCCGGTCTTCATGCGGCTGCCCGAGCCGTCGCAGTCGTGCCCGCGCATCGCCATTCACCAGTGCGCCGCCGGCTACACGCTGTCGTGGGCGCGCAACGAGAACCGCTGCCTCATCCCGACGGGCTGCGTGCGCACGGTGACGTGCCCGCAGATCCGCCCGTACTGCGACGCGGACTACTCGGCGATGACGTGGAACGGGGGCCCCAACGCCTGCCCGCGCGCCGTCTGTGACCCGACCTGGGTGACGCAATAGTCCCCAGCAGACCAGCCCCCGCCGTCATGTCCCATTCCGTTCGAGTCGCCGCAGCCGTGGTGGCTGCTCTGGGGTTGTCCCAGGCGGCCTGTCTGGCGGCGGTCGATGAGGCCAGGAGGGACGCGGGAGTGCCCGTCAACGGGGTCCGAAGCTGGGGAGCGATCGCCCATGATGGGCACTCCGTGTACTGGGCGCCCGCATCCTCTTCGACCACCGCTGTGCTCCAGCGCACCCCCGACGGCGAGGTGCGCACATGGGTCGCGGACGCCGGGCACCGACCGTTTCCTCAGGTTGCAGCAGGCCACCTGCTCTGGATGGACGATGGACTCAAGGTGCGGCCGCTGGACGGTGGCGCTGCGCGGCCGGTCGGCCCCCCCGCTGAAGCCTTCGCGGTGCGGGGACGGCAGGTGTTGGTCATGACCGGGGGGCGCGACCGCTTCTCGCTCCTGGACTTCGTGACCGGCAGCCACCTCCTGACCTTCAGCCTGCCCATGGGCCTCCGGGCGCTGGGCTTCTCCGCCGCAGGTGACGTGCTCGCCGGAGCGTGCCCCTACCGCGCGGACGACGCCGGTCTGGAGTACGCGCTCCTGCGGCTCTCTGCGGACGGCGGCAGCTTCGAGCCGTACGGCAAGGCGTCGTGCCCCGTCGGCCTCTCGTTCGACGACTCGACGACGTACGTGTTCGACTACACCCCGCCGGAAGGCAGCCTGCCCGGCCACGACATGCTCCGGCGCGTGGAGCCCGACGGCACGACCGCGCGTCTGCCGGTGGTCGCAACGCTCTTCGTGCGCGCCAGCGTCGCCTTCCACTTCTCTCAACGGGAGCCACAGGGGGACGGCGGCCCTCCGGTCGAGATCGAGGCCGTGTCTCTGGTTGACGGTGGCGTGCACCGCGTCGTCACGCTGGACGGGCGCCGGCAGCTGTGGGGCTTCGCCGTCGACGGGCAGTCGAGCTACGTGCTCTACGAAGACGACGCGACGCTGCACGTGGCGCCGTTGCCAGAGGAGCTTCGCGTGCCGTAGCGCCGGACGCGGGGTCGCGTTCAAGAACGGCTGAGCACAGCGAGGCCAGAATGGCACGCACCAGTCGGCCGCTCGGAGACGCTCACGGGAGCAGCTTCGCGGTCTGCGCGCCCATCACCGTGATGGTAGACCTGCGTGGCAGCAGCCTTCGGAGCAGGAATGAGGCAAAGCGGTTGAACGCGCCCGGAATGAGGAGCGGCCCGCCCCCGAGCGCCGCCAGCGTCTCGTCCACGACCTGCTTCGGCTCGAGCTCGCCCGGCGCCTTCGTCTTCGCCGCCTTCAGGTAGCCTGGAGTCCGCGTCGCGCCCGCGCACACGGCGAGCACATCGACACCATGTGGCTTCGCCTCGGCCCAGAGCGCCTCGGCCAGGCTCAGGTTGAACGACTTCGTGGCCCCGTACACCGCGAGGAACGGAGACCCCTGGAACGCGGTGAGCGACGACATGAGCACGATGGCGCCCCGCTGGCGCGCCACCATGCCGGGCAGCACGAGGTGGCTCAGCGTCACCGGCGCGCGGCAGTTCACGTCGAGGGCCCTCAGCCCGTCCGCCAGGGGCCGCTGCGCGAAGGCGCCCAGCGGGGCGTGCGCGGCGTTGCAGACGAGGACGCCCACCTCGCGCGCGCCGAGCACCTCGCGCACCTCAGCCTCGAGGGTGGGCGCCGAGAGGTCCATCGCCCGGGTGACGACCTCGACCTTCCCGCGCAGGCCCGCTGCGACCGCCTCGAGCGCGTCTGCCCGCCGGGCGAGCAGCACCAGCTTGTATCCGCGGTCGGCCAGCGCCGCGGCGAAGGCGGCGCCGAGCCCCTCCGACGCGCCTGCCACCACCGCCCACTCCCCGTAGGTGCGCATGGGCGCTCATTAGCCCGGCCCGTCGCCGAGTCGATCTCTGTCGAAAGCGAGCGCTGACAGGACCGCCGGCGACCACGTCGTCGGAGACCGCCGCACGATGCGTTCGGTCGCCCGCCGCTCCCGAGCTCGATTCAGCGAGCGCTGACAGGACCGCCGGCGACCACGTCGTCGGAGACCGCCGCACGATGCCTTCGGTCGCCCGCCGCTCCGGAGCTCGATTCAGCGTGCGCCGGTTCAGTCGGCGCCCCATACCACCACCGGCCGGGAGCGACCCTTCACCGCGACCTCGCCCAGCGCACGGAAGCGCGCTCGCTGCTCGCCCAGCAGCCGCTGGTACACCTCGTCGGACACCACCACGTGCACGCCCAGTTCCTTGCACTGGCTCTCGAGGCGGCTCGCCGTGTTCACCGTGTCGCCGATGACGGTGAAGTCCTTCCGGGCTTCGCTGCCGATGGGGCCCACCACCACGTCGCCGGCGTGCAGACCGACGCCGTTGTCGAGCGTGGCCTGGCCCTTCGCCGCCCAGCTCGTGTTGAGCGCCGCGAGCCCCGCCCGCATGCCGAGGGCCGCGCGCACCGCCGCCTGCTCGGGCGCGTCGAGCGGGTGTACCGCTCCGAACGTCGCCATCACCGCGTCGCCGATGAACTTGTCGACGACGCCGCCCTCACCGTGAATCGCCGCCACCATCGTCTCGAAGTACTCGTTGAGGCGTGCCACGACCTCCTCCGGCGGGTGCTGCTCGCTGAAGGTGGTGAAGCCGCGCAGGTCCGAGAAGAGCACCGCCGCGTGCACGCGCTCGCCGACGAGCCCGGCCGTGGCGCTGACGATGCGCTCCCGGGCCTCCTCGGACACGTATTGGCCGAAGAGGCGGTTCACCATTGCCTTCTCGCGCGCCTCGCTCGTCACCCGGAGCACCAGGCGGCGCACCAGCCGCGCGATACCGCCCGTGGCGAAGCCGATGGCCACGAACATGCCCGCCCGGTTCAGCGCCACCGGCCAGGACGAGAGGTCTGTCGAGAGGGCCGCGTCGCCGGTCTGAACGCGCGCCAGCACCGGCTGCGCGAGGGCGAAGACGCCGAGGTACTCCACCGCGACCACCACGCCGGCCCAGACGCTGAGGCGGAAGCTCAGGAGGAAGCCGCTGAGCACGATGAGGAAGGCATAGAGGCTCAGGAAGGGCCCGGTGAGGTACGTCGCGGCGCCGGCGGGCAGCGTCGCGTGCGACACGAGGAACATGCCGGTGGGCAGCGACACCAGCGGCAGCATCACCGCGTACCGCGTCACTCCGCGAAGGGCGCCCCGCCGCGCCGTCCAGGACAGCAGCAGCGACGCGACGGCCCCGACACCCGCGAAGACCGCGGGCAGCCGGAAGAACGGGTCTCCGGACACCACCGTGACGACGCCGAGGCCAAGGCCCGCCGTCACACCCAGCGCCGCCGCGATGCGGCCTCCGTGCACGAACGAGTGCGCCGTCTCTGCCCGGATGGCCTCAGTCACCTGCCGGTCGTGTTCGGGCGAAGCCATGCAGCGCCGCGGGACTGTACCCGAGGCGAGCCGCGGGCGTCGGGGAGTCCGTGGCCGCGCGGCGTCAGCGACGATGCTCGTCAGGAGAGCCGGCACGTCGCTCCCGCCTGGCATGGCGCTCAGCGACGTCCGACGGGCTCCCATCATGCCGGGGTGCGCAGCGACGATGCTCGGTCGGAAAGCCGGCACGTCGCTCCCGCCTGGCAGTGGCCGCGCCCGTCGTCGTCCCGTCACGCCGGGGGCCCAGGCCGTCGTCGCGATGCCTCAGCGACGACGCTCCGACGTCCACTCGACAGGCCGCACCCTGAGAGCCCGCGTCAGTAGATGAACGGGATGATGCGGTACGGCACCAGGCGCTTGTACTCGTCCCACAGCGGCCCGTACTTCTCGGCGCAGCGCCGGTCGTCGTCGAGCTGCCGGGGCACCAGCAGCGCCACGTAGTAGAGCGGGTAGAGCCACGGCCCCAGGTGGGTCGGGTAGCCCAGCGAGAGCGCCAGCCCGCACGCCATCAGCACCTCGCCCAGGTAGTTGACGTGCCGCGACAGGCCCCAGAAGCCGCCGGTCAGCACGTGCCGCCCGTTCGCCGAGAGCGGCCGCGGGTTCAGCACGCCGAACGCCTTCGCCTCGGGGTTCCGCTTGAAGGTGAACTTCTGCAGGTTCGCGCCGCGCGACAGCGCCCAGCCGGTGAAGAAGACGACCGTCGAGAGCACGAGCAGCGGCGCCGGCGTGTGCGGGTTCGGCAGGTCGGCCGTCGTCCACAGGCCCACGCCGTAGAACGACGGGTAGAAGACGAGGCAACCCCAGCCCAGCTTGAAGCCCACGCGCTCGGCCATGAAGTCGTACGTGTAGAGGTGCACCTCCTCGAAGAAGAGGTACTCGCAGAGGAAGAACGAGAAGAGGCCGACGTAGAGCAGCACGCCAGGCGACGGGTCGTCGGCGTACTTCGCGCGGTGGAACGCGGCGAACGAGAGCAGGTTCAGCTCGAGCACCGTCGCGCCCACCAGGTAGAGGGCCATCTTCGCGTCGATGCGCTGCCACTGCGGGTTCGGCATCCGGCCCAGGTAGAAGTCCGCCAGCAGGCCCTTCACCGGCGGTGCTGGCAGCACGATGGCCGCCGAGAAGATGAGGCCGAGCACGCAGGCGCCGACGGCCAGCTCCCAGCGGTACACGTAGAGCGCGTCCCACCGGAGCAGGCCGAAGTGGCACGCCGCCGCCCAGGCCGCGACGGTGAGGAAGAAGACGAAGAGGCCGTTGAGCCGGTAGCGCAGCTTCTCGCCGCTCGCGTCTTTCACGTAGCCGGCGACGTCGCGCGCCGGCAGCACGCGGTGGAGCGCGAGGATGAACAGCCAGAGCGCGAGCGGGGCGAGCGACCAGAGCACGAGCCGCTCCTACTACAGCCCGGCGTCCGTCAGGGCCCGCAGGCCGGCTGGGTCGAGTCGTAGAAGCGAACCGCCAGCCCGAACGTGGGCGACACCGAGCTGCCGTTGTCCGAGCCGACGATGAGGCCCTCGTCACACACGCCCGGGCGCCACGCCACGTCGAGCAGGTGCTGGTTCGAGTTGCCAGAGAACGGCGGCGACGAGAAGCCCGCGATGGAGGAGTCCACCCAGGAGAGGTCGTCGTACGCTCCCGGCGCGGTCGGCCGGTACTCGATGACGGTGGCGCGCAGCGGCGTGCCCACCGCCCGACCCACCACCAGCGCCCGCTGCCCGTCGGCGCGGAAGGCGAGGGCCTGCGGCGCGATGCCGGTCGGCCCGGGCAGCGTCACGAGGCGCCAGCTGCCGTCGAAGACGTAGAGCTTGTTCGAGCTCCAGCCGACGAAGGCGCCCCATGCGCCGCCGGGTTGCCACGCGCCCTGACCCGGGTTGCCGAAGCCGCCCGGCCAGCCGTTCGCGACGAACATGTTGGACGCCTCGACCCACGTCTTGCTGTCGGCCCCGTTGACGCCGTCGGCGGTGAGCACGTTCGGGCTGTTCGCGTAGAGCGAGCGCGCACCCCACATGAGGGAGAAGGCGCTCCCCGAGGCCGTGTAGCCGCGCGGCGCCGACAGGCCACCCGCCGGCGTCCAGGTGAAGAAGGAGTTCACGCCGAAGGTCGTCTGCCGCGCGACGAGGGCGAAGCGGTCACTGCCTGGCTCGACTTCGATGTCCGCCACCGTGCCGGGCGAGATGGCGCCGAGGTCGCTCGCCATCGCCAGCACGTCGGCGGGGCCCACGTCGATGCGCCAGAGCCGCGACGCGGTCGATGACGACTGCCCGACGACGAGGAAGAAGCTGCCATCGTGCGCGACGTCGAGGTCCGTGAGGCTGGTGCCCAGTTGCTGGACGAGCGTGAGGAGGCGGCCTGCGGGGTCGTAGCGGATGACCCGGTTGGTGGCCCCCACGAGGAGAGCGAAGCGGCCGCTCGGGTGCCACACCACGCGCTTCAGGTCGTCGGTGAACGTGACGTTCGCCACCTGCTGGAAGACGAACGGCCCACTGCCGGGCGGGCCTGCGTCGGCGGGGCTGCCAGCGTCGAACGGAGTTCCCGCGTCGAAGGGCGTCCCCGAGTCCACCGGCGTCCCCGCGTCCAGCGTGCCGGCGTCGAAGGGCGTCCCTGAGTCGAAGGGCGAGCCCGCGTCGGCGATGGGGTCTGGCAGGCACTGGCTCGGCGTGCCGGTGCAGGTGAAGCCCGGCTCGACCGTGCAGGTGGAGGAGCAGCCGTCCATCGGCCGCGTGTTGAAGTCGTCGCAGGCCTCTCGGCCGCCACGCACGCCGTCGCCGCATGTCGTGGTGCATACGCTGGGCTGGCCCGCGCACATGAAGCCCGGCTCGATGGAGCAGCTCGCGCTGCAGCCGTCTCCCGGGGCGCGGTTGCCGTCGTCGCAGGGCTCCATGCCGACGAGGCGGCTGTCGCCGCAGGAGGGCATGCACCGGCTGGGCATGCCCGCCGCGGGGAAGGGGCAGAACCAGCCCACCTCGACGCCGCACCGCGCGCTGCAGCCGTCACCCGTCACCAGGTTGCCGTCGTCACAGCTCTCGGTGGGCTCGCGCTTGCCGTCCCCGCAGACCTCGAGCGGCGTGCCTCCTGCGGCGCCTCCTCCGACGCTCGAGCCTCCGCCGCCGAAGCCGCTCGCGCCACCGGCCACGCCTGCGTCGTCGCGGCGCCCCGGCGGCGCCGAGCAGGCAGCCATCCCGAGCAGCAGGGCGATGAGGAGCGCGCGCGAGAGCATCGGCGTCTCTCACCACTTCAATCGGCAAGGAGCAACCCCGACGCCCTCAGCCGCTCGAGTGCTCGAGGTGTCACGCAGCCGGCGGTCGGCCAGTTCAGCATCGTCGAGCCGTTCGACCTCGTCGCGCAGTTGGCCTGCGCGGAAGAGCCGAAGAAGGCACAGGAGCGTGCGGCCGACCTGGAAGGTGGCTGATCAGCGCTTCTTCGAGCGGGCCGCCTTCGACGTCATCGACGGCTGCCTCGACACGTCTCCGTCGGCGTCGACCGAATACACGAAGGCAGGATCGACCTCGAAAAGCCGCGCGACCACCTTGCGCCTTCCCTTCTGCACCTGAACGACCTCGTCGCCGTCGACGATGTACAGGGTTCCTGGAGACCGCTTCAGCCCGAGCCGCATCACCTTGGTCTTTGCCATCGACGCGGCGATATCACGGCTCTCGTCCTCGCGGACCGAGGGGCATTCTCGCTCGATGATGGATTGCCCGGTCGGTCGGCCCGTCACCGACAGCCGCAGCGGCACCATGAAGGACCAGCGCGCTCATCGATGGGCCTCGACAACACCCCACTGCATCGGCTTGACACTTCGGACTCCTATCATTAAGGAGTCCGAACCATGACGAAGACGAGCCGCTTCGACCTCGAGAACGAGCCGCTGCCCGCCCGCATCGCGGTGGGGCTCAACAAGGTCGGGCTCGCGCTCAAGTTCCAGGGGTGGCAGGCGGCCGGCCAGCGTGGGCTGTCGCCGCTGCAGGGGCAGATTCTGTCGATGCTGAGCACCGCGCGTGGCGGGCTCAAGCCGACCGTGCTCGCCGAGCGGCTCGCGGTGAGCGCACCCACCATCTCGGACTCGGTGAAGGCGCTGACGACGAAGGGCCTCGTCGAACGCCGGGCCGACGAGCGCGACGCGCGGGTGAGCCTGGTGGTGCTGACGACGAAGGGCCGCGCCGAGGCGCGAGCGGCCGCGGGCTGGCCCGACTTTCTCGCGGGCGCCGTCGAGGCGCTCGATGAGGCCGAGCAGGAGGCGTTCTGGCGGGGGCTGGTGAAGATGATCGCCACCCTGCAGCGCGACGAGCAGATTCCCGTCAGCCGGATGTGCATCACCTGCACGCACTTCCGACCGAACGCGCACCGCGACGCCTCGATGCCGCACCACTGCGCCTTCGTCGATGCCCCGATGGGCGCGCGCCACCTGCGCCTCGAATGCCCCGAACACGAGGAAGCCGTCGTGGCCGCTCGCAATGCGACGTGGAAGCGCTTCACCAGCTCGCCGTAGCGGCTCACACCCCGTGAGCCGATGACCCGGGGCCCTGAGCCCCACAACCCGAAGGAGTCGTCCATGAAGTCGATGCGTTGGTTCGCGGCGGTGGCCGCAGTGGTGGTGTCTTGTCTGGCGTTCGCTGGCAGCGCGCTCACGTTGCCGGCCGACTGGCGGTCCTGGCAGCACGTCAAGTCAATGGTCATTCCCGACAAGGCCCACGGGCTCTACGGGTTCCACCACGTCTACGTGCACCCGAAGGCGCTCGCGGCGTACCAGAAGGGCAAGGGCTACCCCGAGGGCGCCTTGCTGGCGGTGCCGTTCTACGACGTCGTCGTCGAGAACGGCGCGACCTCCCAGGGGCCGCTCCTCAAGGTCGCGGTCATGAAGCGGGACAAGACCGCCACGGCGACCGGGGGCTGGCTGTACGGCGCCTTCGACTCGACCGGGAAGGCCCTCGAGCTGGACGCCAGAGCGGGCTGCCACACCTGCCATGAGGCGAAGAAGGACCGCGACTTCGTCTTCTCGGAGTGGACGCCCTGAAGCGTCACCGCGTCCGTTTTGACGGAGACGGGTCCGCCCGGTAAGACACGGCCATGAGCGCCGACGTCGAGCTCGACGGCTTCCTGCGGCAGCTCGGGTTCGGCGACGACACCCGGGCGCTGTCGCGGGCGGCGCTCGAGGCCTCGCAGCTCACCCGGCCTGGAAAGACGCGGCTCTCGGTGGAGAAGACGGGGCGCGCCGAGGCGCTGCTCCGCGAGCGCTTCGCCCTGCACTGTCACGCGCCCGAGTGCATCGCCTTCGCGAAGGCGAGCGGGCGCACGCCGGTGTTCGCAGCGGCGAAGCAGCACTGCGTGCGGTGCGGTGGCAGCGAGAACGCCCGCGCCGCGCAGGAGCTGACCGAGGTGGGCCTCCGCCGCCTCGTAGTGGTGGGCGGCACGCCGGCGACGCGAGAAGAGCTCGAGCGGCTGCTCGGCACGGCCATCGAGCTGCGCCTGGTGGACGGCACCCGGCACCGGCCCAGCGAGCGCGCGAAGGCCGACCTCGAGTGGGCCGACCGGGTGCTCCTGTGGGGCGCCACCGAGCTGCACCACAAGGTGTCGAAGCAGTACGCCGACGCGCCCGGCGCGAAGCACAAGGTGGTGCACGTCCCGAAGCGGGGCGTCGCGCAGCTGCTCGCCGGGGCCGTGGAGTCGATGCGCCGGGCGTTCTGAGTCGACGGTTCGGCGAAGGCGTCTGCGGTCGTGAGCGACCGCCTGCCGAGCACCTCGCCCGAGGCGAGGGTCGTGAGCCCGGACGACTGACGCGGCCGCTCGCCGTCGCCCGGGCGGTGGGCGAGCGTCACTGCGTCGGCGCGTCCTTCAGGGCGTCCTTCGTCGCCGCGTCGGTGTCCGCCCTGACGCCATGACCCATTCATGACGTGGCGCATCGGCCCGGTGTGACGACGACTGCACCCGCCGCGCGCGTGGAGTAGACGCCTGTGCGTGCAGAGACTCTTCCTGCTGCTCGCCCTCTGGGCCACCGCGCCGCTCGCGCAGACGCTGACGAAGGCGCCCACGCTCGTGAAGTCCGTCGAGCCCGAGTTCCCCGCCGAGGCGATGGACGCGGGCGCCGGCGCCAGCGTGGTGATGGACATCGAGATCGGCGTCGACGGCACCGTGACAGCCGCGAAGGTGGTGCAGTCGGCCGGCCCCGCCTTCGACGCCGCCGCGCTCGCCGCCGCCAGGCAGTTCGTCTTCACGCCCGCCGAGGTCGACGGCCAGCCAGCGCCCGTGCGCATTCAGTTCACCTCGAACTTCACCGTGAAGACGCAGGTCGTCGAGGCGCCGCTCGTGCAGGACGCCGGCGTGCCCGTGGTGAACTTCAAGGGCCGCCTCAAGGCCAGCGGCACGCGCGAGCCCATCGCCGCCGCGAGTGTCACGGTCGCAGGCGTCGAGGCGGTCTCCGACGACCAGGGCCGCTTCGAGCTCACCGACGTGCCCTTCGGCTCTGTCTCGGTCACCGTCTCGGCGGCCGGCTTCGAGCCCTTCACCGAGACCGAAGAGGTGAAGCCCGGCGAGCGCACCGAGGTGACGTACTCGCTCAAGCGCACCGGCGTCTTCGAGACGGTCGTGCGCGGCCAGAAGGACCGCCGCGAGGTGACGCAGGTGCGCCTCACGCAGTCCGAGTTCCGCATGGTGGCGGGCAGCAACAACGACGCCTTCAAGGTCGTGCAGAACCTGCCCGGCGTCGCGCGCTCGCCCTTCGGCGGCGGCCTGCTCGTCGTGCGCGGCTCGAAGGCCTGGGACTCGCGCGTCTACGTGGACGAGATTCAGATTCCCCAGCTCTTCCACTTCGCCGGCGTCGTCTCGACCTTCAACTCCGCCAACCTCGAGGCCATCGCCTTCCAGCCCGGCAACTTCGGCGTGGACTACGGCCGCAGCATCGGTGGCCTCATCACCGCCGACGCGAAGACGCCCTCGAAGTCCGGCGTGCACGGCTTCGTGGACGTGAACGTGTTCGACGTCTCGGCCATGGTGGAGGCGCCCGTCACCGACACCTGGAGCGTCTCGGGCTCAGCCCGCTATGGCCTCGCGCAGTGGGTGCTGCCGGCCGCCATTCGCGCCTTCGCCCCGCCGGGCAGCGTCGGCTTCGGCCTCGCGCCCGAGTACTGGGACTACCAGGTGCGCGCCGAGCGCAAGGTGGCCAACTCGAAGAACCGCCTCTTCCTCGCCGCCTTCGGCTCGTCAGACCGCTGGGCCTTCCTGACGCCCAACCGGCTGCTCGACCCGGACATCGAGGGCAACACCGTCTCGGCGGGCTCCTCGACGCTCTACAACCGCCTCGTCTTCGGGCTCGACCAGCGCCTCGGCGAGCGGCTCACCTTCATCTCGCGCAACTCCGTGGGCCTCGACGTCAACACCCAGTCGAGCACCGTGCAGGAGATCTTCTTCCGCAACACCCAGGTGCCGGTTCAGCTGCGCGAGCGCTTCAAGCTCGACGTGCCCGAGGCGAAGCTCGTCTTCAACGCGGGGCTCGACGCGCTCGTCACCCCGACGTCCTTCGACGCGCAGCGGCCGCCCGTCTTTTCGCCCAACCAGCTGCCGGACCCCTACGTCACGCGGCGCCTCATCGCCGCCACCGAGCGCAGCGTCTACGTCGAGCCGGGCCTCTTCCTCGACGCTACGTGGACGCCCCTCGAGTCGCTCCAGGTGCGCGGCGGCCTGCGCATGGACGGTGAGCTCGCGGTGATGAAGAAGGTGTGGCTCAACCCGCGCCTGGCCGTGCGCTACACGCCCCTCGACGTGCTGACGGTGAAGGCGGGCGCGGCGATGTACCAGCAGCCCCCCGACTACCGCACCGGCCAGCTCTCGCCCGTCTTCGGCGACCCGTCCTTGAGGCCCGAGGGCGCGTGGCACTTCATGGGGGGCGCCGAGCTGCGGCTCTTCAAGCTGCTCGAGGTGGACCTGCAGGGCTACTACAAGGCGCTCTTCAACCAGGCGCGGCTCTCGCTGGCGTCCGGTGAAGGCAGCGACATCTCCATCCCCGGCGCGAAGACCCGCTACACGAGCGATGGCTATGGGCGCGCCTACGGCGGTGAGGTGCTCGTGCGCGTGAGGCCGACGAAGTACTTCCTCGGCTGGGTGTCGTATTCGCTGAGCCGCTTCGAGCGTGACGCCTACGGCGGGGCCCAGTACGCGCCCGGCCCGCTCGACCAGCCGCACAACCTCATCGTCGTGGGCAGCGTGCAGCTTCCGTGGAACGTCAACGTCGGAGCCCGCTTCCGCTACGCCTCCGGCCCGCTGGTGACGCCCATCGCCTCGTCGCTGTTCGACGCGCAGGCCAACCTCTACGTGCCCATCCCCGCGCTGCCGTGGAGCCGCCGCCTGCCCGACTTCCTGCAGCTCGACGTGCGCGTGGACAAGCGCTTCGTCTTCGAGAACTGGAGCCTCGTCGCCTACCTGGACGTGCAGAACGCGACGAACCGGCAGAACCCCGAGGCGCTCTTCTACAACTTCAACTACAGCGAGAGCGCCTTCGTGTACTCGATTCCCATTCTGCCGACGGTCGGCGTGAGGGGGGAGTGGTGATGCGTACCGCGACGACGCTGCTGGCGCTGACGCTGACGGCCTGCACCAACGCGAAGTTCTCGCCGGAGACCCTGGTGAAGGACCTGCGCGTCTTGTCGATTCAGGCCGAGCCGCCCGAGGTGGGGCCCGGCGAGCTGTCGCGGCTGTCGATTCTGAAGAGCGACATCCCCGGGCAGGTGACGAGCCTCATCTGGGTGGGCTGCGAGCCCGACCCGCAGGACCTCGGGCGCTCGGCCTGCAACGACGCCTCGATTCTGCTGCGGCCGACGGAGATCGTGGACTACCCGCCGGGGCTGCAGCTGCTCGGGTTCGGCCTCGTCGCCCAGTACAAGTCCACGACGACGGTGTTCGACGTGCTGCCGGCCGACAGCCTCATTCGCCGCACGGGCTCGGTGGGGCAGGTGATGGGGCTCGTCATCGGCGAAGAGGTGGACCCACTCGCGACCGGCGACAAGCTGCGCGGGTACTTCGCGCGCATCGAGGCGAAGGAGACGCCGGTGGTGGTGGCGCTGACGCGCGTGCTGGTGAGCGAGAAGCCGCCCGCGCAGCGCAACAAGAACCCGGGCATCGTCGACCTCTTCGTCGACGGCGCGCGGCACCCGAAGGGCGGGCGCATTCCCGTGAAGGCCGGCGGCCAGGCGGCGCTGACGGTCGAGGTGCCCGCCGACGTGCGCCAGACGTACATCGAGCCGCTCCCCTCGGGCGACGTCGAGCGCATCGAGAACGTCGTCGGCGCCTGGTACTCGAGCGGGGGCCGGTTCAGCCGCGAGCGCTTCGACGCGACGGTGCGCGACGCGACGACGTTCATCGCTCCCGGCTCGGCCGAGTTCCCCGACGACCCGGTGCCCGAGCGCAGAACCGGCATCATCTGGCTCGTGGTGCGCGACGACCGCGGCGGCCAGTCGTTCGACCGCTACCCCTTCTTCGTCTGTGACGAGGCGCTGCCGAACCCGCAGGTGACGGCGGTGACTCCGCCCACGACGCCCGATGGCCAGGTGGTGGTGACCGGCTCGAACCTGAGCGCCACCCTCGACATCGTCGTCGGTGACGTCGCGGTCGGCCGCGGCGCGTACAACCAGGCTCAGGACACCTTCGTGGGCGATGCGCCAGCCCTGCCGTCAGGCTCGTACCCGGTGAAGGTGCGCGGCCGGAACTGCCGCGACGCCGACACCAACCTGCTGTACGTCGTGCCGTGAGCCTACGGGCACAGGCAGATGACAGGTGGGACCGAGAGGTTCCTCGGCGGCCGCGGGCTCCCTGACCCGGTGAAGTCCATCAGCAGCGAGCCCGTCTTCACGCAACCCGCCGGGTCTGCCCGGAGGAAGGCATCTCCGCTGTTCAGCGCTGGCAGCGATGGGCCCGAGCAACCCGCATTGCCGAACTGCACGACGTCCATCGCGGTGGGCGGGTTGCAGATGGCGGGAATTCCGGGCCCCAGCGCGATGAAGGTCCCCGACGACAGGTTCATGCCCGACCAGTTGTCGTCGCCAGGTCCGTAGCCGTCGTCGACCAGAAAGTACCCGCCGGGCGGGATGACGCCGAACAACTGGTGCGAGTCGTAGCCCAACAAGCTCGTTTGCCTGACCAGGACGTAGTTCGCCGCGCCGAGGTTGATGCTGGTGGACGTCCGGTTGTGGAGCTCGATGGCCCCCTCGTTTGTGAAGGACGACCCTCGATAGACGGCGCTGATGACGACCGGCGCCGTCGATTGGCAGCCGCCGGCGACGAACTGGAGCGGCGGAGACGTGGCGGGGCGGCCCCGCGTGTCGGTCGGGGGTGTGGTCGAGACGTTCAGCTCGTACTCCCAGCCAGGATTCGTCGAGGCCTGAAGGACGTAGCGCTGGGGCCCGGACAAGTTGACACTGCTCAGCAGCAGCGTCTGGGAGCTGTTGCGCACGCGGAGCACGAAGTTCGCCGGTGACGCGGGGTTCATGTACCGGGTGGAGTCAACCTCGATTCGGGAGACCGTGGGCGCCGTCGCCGGGCCGAGAATCGGCGCAGGGCACGTCGAGCCCATCAGCGCGCCGCTGGTCCACACCGACACCTTCCCGCCGCTCACGGGGCCCAGCCACAGCGGTCCGTTCGCCGTCACCGTACAGCCACCCCGGAGGTCCTCCGTGAGGTTGAGCGACGCCGGGAGCCGCAGGGTGGTGCCGACCGGCAACGTGGTGAAGCCAACCTCGCCATAGGCTCCGCCGTCGAAGTCATTGCCAGCGGCCGTTCGCATGACGATGCGGGTGAGGGCGCTCTCGTTGTCGCTGCGCACTGACGGGCGCGTGAGGTCGAGCGTGCTCACGTCGATGCCAGTCGGCAGCCCCGCACCGGTGGCGAGGCGTTGGTAGTTCGCGATGGTCTTCGCCCGGCGCTGGCCCAGCTCCTTCGAGACGCTGGTGACGCCGAAGGACACCCGGTCTCCAACCACAGCCGCGGGCGAGGGCACGGCCTGCACGAAGAGGGCTGCGCTGCCGGCCTGGACGAAGAAGCCCGGGCCGTCCGTCGGGTCCGCGCCGGACACGAGGGGTTTCACCGCCGTCACCACCACCTGCTCGACGGGGAGCGCCACGACCAGACCCGCGTCGGTCAGTGGCTCTGCCGCTGCCTGCACCGCGCGCACTTGCTGCTCGGTGCAGTAGCCGTTCTGGCATGTGCCGACGGAGCAGCCGCCCAGCGCGCACGACGGCCGGCAGACACCAGCGTCAGGGCCAGCGAACGAACAGACGAACAGGAAGCCGCACGTCGATTGCCCGTTCCCCGGCGCCGGACACGACGCGCTCCCACCGCCTGAGCCGCCACCCACGCCGCCGTCGGCCAGACCGCCGCCCGTTGCGCCGCCGCCTCCCGTCGCCCCGCCGCCCACGCCGCCGTCGGCCAGACCGCCGCCTGAGCCGCCACCCACGCCGCCGTCGGCCAGACCGCCACCCGTCGCCCCGCCGCCCACGCCGCCGTCGGCCAGACCGCCGCCCGTCGCGCCGCCGCCCGTTGCACCGCCGCCAGTCGCACCGCCGCCCGTCGCACCGCCAGCGTCCCCACCCGCAACTCCACCTGCGTCACCGCCGGCCGTCCCTCCACCCAGGCCCCCTGCAGCGCCGCCTCCGGTCGCTCCACCGGCCAGACCGCCGGCCGTTCCGCCGCTCGTCATTCCCCCGCCTGCGCCGCCACTCTGACCGCCTGCGGCGCCTCCAGCCCGCCCGCCTCCACCGCCTGCCGGACAGCCAGCAGGTCGCCCCGCGTCGGGTTCGACACAGACTCCGCAGAGGCACTGCGCCAGGCCGGGGCAGTTCTCGTCGCGCGCGCACGGCAGCTCGCCGAGTTGCGGCACGCAGCTGACGACGAGGAACCCGATGAAGACGAGGGAACGAGCCTGCATGGCGACAACCTTCCAACGTTCAGAACGTGAGCGGCTTGAGGTCTGACTTCTTCTCTGGAGGCTTCGTCTCGCCGAACGGGTCCTGCTTGAGGTCTGGCTTCTTCACGTCCGGCTTCACGTCCGGCCTCGGCTCGAGCTTCGGGTCTGGCTTGTCGGGCTTCGGGTCGGGCCGCTTCACCACCTTCACCGCCTCGAGCTTCACCGAGACCGAAGCGACGTCCGCCGACACCTTCACCTTGCGCTCAGCCGTCTGGAAACCCGCCAGCGAGAGCGTGAGGTCGACGATGTCGCCTGGCTTCCGCTTGAGCGTGTAGGGCGTGTTCCCCAGCACCACGCCCGCCTCCTGCACCTCGGCCCCTTCAGGGACGGACTCGATGCGCACGGGGACCTCGGTGACGACGGGCGGCGGCGGCTCCTTCGGCCGCACGGGCTCCTCGGGGATCGGCTCGATGACCTTCACCGTCTGGGTCACCGCGGCGCCGCTGAAGTCTCCCAGCAGCACCACCAGGCCGCCCACGAGGGCGAGCACCAGCACCGCGCCGAGGGCGAGCGGCAGCTTCGACGACGGCGGCGGTACGTCGAGCGCGGCGTCGTCTTCGGCGACCGACGGCGCCTCGGGCTGGGGGGCTGGAGCCGGCTCGATGGTGAGCGGCGCGGCGCGGGTGCCCGACGGGCTGCTGCGGTTCGGCGTGTTGCGCGTGGGCGTCGGCGACCTGGTCGGCGTCGGGGCGCGGGTCGGGGTGCGCGTCGCTCGCCTTCCCGACTGCGGCGCCGGCGTGTGCGTGGAGCGCTCGGGCCCTGCGCTGGCCTGGCGCGGCACCTGGAAGTCGCTCGTCTTGAGCGTGCGATGCAGCCGGTCGAGGACCTCGACGACCTCCTTCATCTCCTGAGGGCGATCGCCGGGGTTCTTCTCGAGCATGCGGAAGACGAGCTCCTGCAGCTCCTCGGGCACCCACTCGGGCAGCGGGGGCGGCGCCTCGGTCACCTGCTTCACCATCACGATGGGCGGCGTCTCACCCGTGAAGCACGGCTTGCCCGTCAGCAGCTCGTGCAGGATGAGGCCCAGCGAGTAGATGTCGCTGCGGGTGTCCACCGGCACGGCCTTCGCCTGCTCAGGAGACATGTACTGCGGCGTGCCCACCACGATACCCGCGGCCGTCTTGCCGATGCTCTCGTGGTCCACCTCGACGCGCGCGACGCCGAAGTCGAGCACCTTCACGAGGTCGGGGTTGCCCGGGCGCTGCAGCACCATCACGTTCTCGGGCTTCAGGTCGCGGTGCACGATGTGCAGCTCGTGCGCGGCGGCGAGCGCCCGCGAGACCTGGAGGATGAGGGACACCGCGCGCGCGGGGCTCTGCTGCCCCTGGCGGTGCACCAGGCTCGACAGCGTCATGCCGTCGAGGAACTCCATGACGAAGAAGAAGCGCCCGTCCTGCGTCTTCCCGAAGTCCGAGATGTCGATGATGTTCGGGTGCCCGATGCGGCTCGCGGCCACCGCCTCGATCTTGAAGCGGTTGACGAACTCCTGGTCGGCGTTGAGGCCCGGCAGCATCACCTTCATCGCCAGCGCCTTGCCGAGCTCGACGTGCTCGACCTTGAAGACCTCGCCCATGCCACCCGCGGCGATGCGCGAGACGATGCGGTAGCGGCCCTCGATGACGTCGCCAGCGTTGAACCGCCCCGACGGTGTCGGGCCGCTCGACTCCACCGGCCCCGGCGCGCCCGGCGCAACGGCGGACTGCTGCGGAGAACGGCCCAGCGGCGTGGCGCGCAGCGCGGCCAGGGCGTGCTCGATGGGTGGGTTGGAGGCGAAGGAGAAGGGCGTCGGCTGACGAAGCGTCGAGCCGCCCGGCTCCTGGTTCCCCGTCGGTTGTTCGGTCATCGACGGCTCGGCGGCCGCGGTGTCTTCGAGGGACACGAAGAGCAGCTCGAGGCGCCCGAGGCGCAGCACCGTGCCCGAATACAGCGGGGCCCGCGTCACCACCTTGCCGTCCACCCACACGAGGCTGGCGCCCGTCTTGTCCTCGACGGTGAAGGTGCCCTCGTCGTCTCGGTACACCTCCGCGTGCACGTCGCGCACGTAGTTCGCCGGGAACCTCAGCGCGCAGCCGTCCTTCGAGCCGATGGCGAAGCGGCCTTCGGGCAATGACAGGCGCTGGCCCTTCTCAGGCCCGTCGCGCACGAGGAACTCGAAAGGCGGTGAGCTCACGCGCCCTCGAGGAAGAAGAGCAGCACCGCCGCGGCGGCTGCGACACCCGCGGTGATGAACGAGATGGTGGCGGCGGTGCCCATGCCATAGGCGCCGTTGTAGAGCGTGGTGGCCTGCTCGCGCGTACGGTTCGGGTCGAGCATCTTGAGCGCGGCCTCGTTGTTCTTCATCGCGATGGAGAACGCCACCCCGAGGCCGGCGGCCACGCCCGCCGTGCCCGCCGCGACCCAGGTGAAGACGCGCCGCTTCGGCGCCGGGGTCGGCTCGTCGGTGATGAGGGTGGACAGGGGCGGAGGAGGCGGCGGCGTCATGTCCGCGTCCTTCGCGTCTGCGACCTTCACGGGCTTCGTCGGCTCCACCGTCGCGGGGGGCTTCGCGACCCCGGTCTTCGTCGGCTCCGTCTTCACCGGGTCCTTCGCTTTGACCGGCTCGACCTTCGCGACCGGGGGCGTGGCGGGCCGCAGCGACACGGTCATCTCCATCGAGCGGCTCGCGCTCATCGCGAAGGCGCGCTCGTACGCGTCGAAGCCCTCGGCCGTGATGACGACCTTGTGCGAGCCCGGGGGAATGGCGGCGGCTGCCGGTGACGCCCCGATGTCCTTGCCGTCCACGGAGACGCGGGCCGTCGCGGGGTCGACGTAGACCAGCAGGTGCTGGCTGCCCTTCGCCTGGAGCTTCTGCTCGATGGCGGCGATGGCCTTCACCACGTCGTCGGCGTCGCTGGCTTGCGGCGACTGGCGCAGGTACTCCTTGTACGACGTCATCGCCTTCACGAAGTCGCCGAGCTGGTCCTGGCAGCGGGCGATGTTGAAGACCGTCGCCGGGTGGGGCTTCGCCGCGTACGACTCCTCGAACTTCGCGAGCGCCTCCTTGTACTTCGAGGCCGTGTAGAGCGTCTGCCCTTTGAGGAAGGCCTCGCGTGCCTTCGCGGTGTCTTCGGCGAGCGCGACGGCGGCGAGGGCCAGCGACGCGACGACGGCAAGCCTGTACCTGCGGAACATGTCGCCCCCTAGACCATGAAGCGAAAACCGGTGGAAGAGCCTAACCCACCGCGACCGCGTTGGCCCCTCCGGGAGGGGCGGCCGGGGTGATCAGCCCTGGCGCCGGACCATCGCCCAGCGAATCGGGGCTCGCCTGTGCGAGACTGCGGCCCGGGCATGGCGGGGCTCCTCGATGATGACGACGTGGACGGCCTGGCGAAGACGGCGCCGCGCGGCGCTGTGCTCGACCCGGACGACGCCGCGCTCATCGGCAGGAAGCTGGGCGACTACCGGGTGGACTCGGTGCTGGGCGTCGGGGGCATGGGCATCGTCTTCAAGGGCCAGCAGCCGCTCATCAAGAAGGCCGTCGCCATCAAGGTGCTGAAGCGGCAGCTCGCGTCCGAGCAGTCATGGGCGTCGCGGCTGCTCGACGAGGCCCGCGCAGCGAACGCCATCCACCACCCGGGCGTCGTCACCACTATCGCCTTCGGACAGGCCCCGGACGGGCGGCCGTACCTGGTGATGGACTATCTCGAGGGCGAGTCGCTGCAGACGCGCCTCGCCTCGCGCGGAAAGCTGCCGGCCGTCGAGGCGCTTCGCCTGCTCGCCGACCTCCTCGCGCCGCTCGAGGCCGCCCACGCAGCCGGCGTCATTCACCGGGACCTGAAGCCGGGCAACGTGTTCCTCCAGCGGCTGCCCGACGGGAAGGACTTCCCCCGCGTGCTCGACTTCGGCCTCGCGCGCCACATCGACTCGACCGGTCGTGGTTCGGGCATCGTCGGCACGCCGACCTACATGGCGCCCGAGCAGGCCAGGGACGGCGACCAGACGCCGGCCATCGACCTCTACGCGCTCGGCTGCATCACCTACGAGCTGCTCTCGGGCCGGCCACCCTTCGAGGCGCCGTCGGCGTGGGGCCTCATCGAGCTGCACCTGTCGCGCGCACCTCAGCCGCTGGCGACGCGGGTGCTCGACGTGGACGACGAGGTGGCAGCCCTCGTGCACGAGCTGCTCGACAAGGACCCGGCCAGGCGGCCGACCGCGAAGCAGGCGCGTCGTGAGGTGGCCCGCCTGCTGCGAGCGCGCGAAGAAGCCGCGACCGGCCGCAACGAGCCGGTGAAGGTGGACCGGCAGGACGCGGCCACGGTGGTTGGCGTCGAGGGCATCGACCTGCCGCTCCCTGCGCCGAAGCGGGAGCGCGCCACCCAGCCCGATGCTGCGCGCCCGACCGACGTGCACGACATCGTGGCGCGAGCCGAGGTGCCCTCGTCCATCGAGGAGACGCTGCCAGACCGCGCGGAGGCGGCCGTGCGCCCGGGTCCGGGCCGTGCGCTGCTCCTTCTGCTGATCGGCATGGGGGTGGTGGGAGGCGCGCTGTTCCTGCTGTTCAAGTAACCTCGGCGGTCGATGGCCCGGGGAATGATGTGCGGGTTGGTGCTGCTGGCAGGGCTCGCGCTCGGAGCGCCGCCTCCGCTCGTGCTCGTCTCCCCGCTGGACGGCGGCTGGGCCGGCACACGCTCGAGCTTCGTGGTCCGGCTCGATGGCGGCGCCCCCTACGGCACCCGGTTCAACCGCGTCGAGTTCCGCGTGCTGGACGGCGCCGGCGTCACGGTCGCCTCGACCGGCACCTCCGTCAGCCCTTCGGACGACGACACCTCGAGGACCCTGAGCGCAGTCCTCGACGCGGGCCCCTACGGGTGGACCGCGCGCACCGTCGATTCGAGCGGCGACGCCTCGGTCTGGGCGCCGCCGGAGCCGTTCCGCTGGGACGGCGTGCTGCCACCCGCACCCGGCTTCGTCACCATCGACGACCTCGACGCTGGCGGCGTGCGCTTCAGCTACGGGCCTGTCCTCGACGCCGAGAGCGGGCTCCTCGAGTACCACCCGGCCATCTCCTTCGAGGGCGGTGACGGCGGCATCGACTTCTCCAACTCGATGCTCGAGAGCCGGCAACTCACCGGCTCGGCCTGGCTCGGCCCCGGCACGTGGCGGCTGGGGGTGCACGCGCACGACGTCGCCGGGAACGTGGGCGCCGCCGTCGAGACACCCCTCTTCGTCATCCAGCCTTCGGCCGAGCTCGCGGGGATGACGCCGGCGCTGCCCCAACTGTTCTTCATGGACGGAGGGGCCATTCCGTCGCCTGCCATCCTCAACTCCACGACGTTCCGCGCCCGGTGGACGTCGCCCTTCGATGGCGGCGTCTTCGTCGTGGGGCGGCGCGCGCTGGCTGGGAACCTGCTCGCCGTCATCGCGAACCGGTCCGCAGCCTCCGTGCTCCTCGACCACTCTGACGACGGGCTGTTCGAGGTGCAGGTGGCGCACGCCCTCGACGGGCGGCTCTCCGGTTGGTCCTCCGCCGTGCGCTACCAGATCGACCAGAGCCGCCCCTTCAGCCCGACGCTGACCGCGACCGTCGATGGCGGGCAGGTCTCCCTGCGGTGGAATGGCGTCAATGACCGGGGAACGCCAGCCTCGGGCGTGGCGTTGCATGCGCTCAGCCGCACCCGCCCCGACGCCTCGGTGCTCGTCGCGAGCTTCGACGCCGGCGTGGCCCAGTACCTCGTGAACGACCAGCCGGGCGCCGGTGCCTCGACCTACACCGTGCGGGTCATCGACGTCGCAGGCAACGTCGCGACTGCCAGCGCAGGCGTCTTCATCGGTGCGCCGCCCGTGCTGGAGGCGCCGCTCGTGGGGCCCCCTTTCTCGCGAGGGCCAGTGACCGTCTCCTGGGACGCGGGCGGGGTGGCCGCCACCTTCGAGGTGAGCCGCGAGGACCGGCTGGGCCTGGCGACGGTGGTGACGTCCGCTACGCCGACGGAGTCCTTCGTGGACCCTGCGCCCGAGGGGGCGTGGCGCTACCGCGTGCGTGCGCGCGTGAACGGGCTCGACGGGCCGGCCTCTGCGCCCAGCGCCGAGGTGGTGGTGGACCAGACCGGGCCGACCGCGACGGTGGACGCGACCCGGCGGTCAACGAACGTCGTCGAGGTTCGCTGGACGGCGTCCGACGACCTCGCCGGCCTCGACACCCTGACTTTGGAACGGGAACTCGGAGGCACGGTGACGTCGGTGGGCGCGGTGACGGCATCTCCCGTGAGCGACACCCCGCCGGACGGGACCTGGCGTTACCGGTTGGTGGCGGTGGACCGCGCGGGCAACGGCACCACGACTCCCTTCACGTCGCCCGTGCAGGTGCCGGCGTCGGTGATTCGCGTCGAGGCGCCGGAGCTTCCGCCGCTCGAGTGCTACCGCGACGCGCGGGTGGCGCTCGCCACTTCGGGAGAGCCCCCCGTGTCCTGGGCGCTCGTGAGCGGCCCCGAGGGCGTCGTGGTGGACCCGGTCACTGGCGCCCTGACGTGGACGCCGCGCAACGCGGACGTGGGCGCGCAGGTGGCGCGGGTGCGGGTGTCGGGCGCTGGGAGCGCCGACGAGCGCGACGTCGTACTCGAGGTGACGTGTCAGCCGCGCGCGCTGAAGGTGGGCTGCGACGCGGCGCCGGTGCTGGGGCCGCTGTTCATCGCGTGGTGGCTCCTCGCCCGGCGACGCCGCGGTGCCGCGTGAGTGTCGAGTCGGCTCCATCGGTGAGCACGAGCCGCGCCTGAAGCACCACCGAGCCGGGTGAGCAGCCGCAGCCGCCGCCGCCGCCGCCGCCGCGCGCGAACGAGCGCTGTCTTCCACCAGAGACTACCCGCCGCTCCTGCTTTCACCTAAGGCGCGCCCCCGTCGTCACCCTGCAGGAGAGACCACCATGTCAGCGCCCGCTGCCCCCAACGCCCCGCCGCCCGTCTTCGGAGAGCCCACCCCGCTGGGATTGCTCGGCCTCGCCATCGGCTGCGCGGCGCTGGTGCCCATCGCCTTCGGTTGGCTGCCGTCGGACCCGGCGAAGGTGGTCACGATGATGAAGACGGCCTCGTGGTTCTGTCTGCTCTTCGGCGCCGGAGGCCAGTTCCTCGCCGGGCTCATGTCGCTCGCCAACAAGAACACCCTGGGCGGCACGCTGCTCACCACGTTCTCGTTCAACTGGGTCTTCAACTGGTACGTGCTCGACGAGGCCGCGCACGGCCGGGGCGTGGACGGCTCGGTCATGCTGTCGGTCGACCTCACCTTCCTCGTCATCTTCCTGGTGCTGACCTACGCCTTCGGCTTCTTCTCGAAGCTGCTCTTCTTCTTCCTCCTCGACATCGACGTGCTCTACGTCGCGCGCATCGCGCGGCACTTCACCGCGCCGGGTACGGGCGCCTTCGACGCCCTCGGCCTCGTCGTGGGCGTCAGCACCATCGCCCTCATGCTCATCGCCCTGTACATCTCGTTCGCGCTGCTGGTGAACCCGGCCGCCGGGCGCGCGGTGTTCCCCGCGTCGGGGCCGATGTTCAAGCCGGCCACGCCACCCGGCGCGTGACGAGCCAGCGGCTGGGCCCAAGCCGAAGGCACAGCGAGCTACAGGCGTGTCTCACCCGGGGGCTTCTTCGCCCACCCACGTCGAGCGGCTACACTCGGCGCCGTGGCGGGCCGTTCGCGCATTCTGCTCATCGACGACGCGGAGTTCGCGTTCCAGTTCCTGCTCGACCTGCTGAGCGAGCTGGCGGAGCCGCCGCAGCTCGAGTGGCGCGGGACCTGGGACGCGGGGCTCGACGCCCTCACCAGCGGGGCGTTCGATGTGTGCCTCCTCGACTTCCAGCTCGGCGACCGCAGCGGGTTCGACCTGATGCGGGAGGCGACGGTGCGGGCGTGCCGCACGCCCATCGTCCTCCTCACGGGCCAGGGCACCCGGGAGCTGGACCTCGAGGCCCAGCGACTCGGCGCCTCCGACTACCTCGTGAAGGGCGACTTCACCGCGGCCACGCTCGAGCGGGTGCTGCGCTACGCCGTGGAGCGCGCCCGCACCCTCGAGAAGCTGCGGGAGTCGGAGGAGCGCTACAGCCTCGCGCTCCAGGGCGCGAACGACGGGCTGTGGGACTGGCGGGTCGGCCAGCCCGAGATGCACCTCTCGGCGCGGTGGAAGGCCATGCTCGGCTACGCCGAGGACGAGCTCCCCAACGCGAAGGCCGCGTGGTGGGAGAAGGTGCACCCCGACGACGTCGCCGCGCTCGACCACGCGCTCGCACGACACATGCGCGGCGAGACCCCATTCCTCGAGCAGGAGCACCGGCTCCGCCACCGCGACGGCGGCTGGCGCCACGTGCTGGTGCGCGGCAAGGCCGTGCGGAACGCAGCCGGCGAGGCGACGCGGCTCGCGGGCTCCCTCACCGACGTCACCGACGCGCGCAGCCACGACGCCCTCACCGGACTGCCGAACCGGGTGCTCTTCTACGACCGGCTCGAGCAGGCGTTCCTGCGCGCGCGCCGCGACCCCGAGTACCGCTTCGCCGTGCTCTTCGTGGACCTCGACCGCTTCAAGAACATCAACGACAGCCTGGGCCACACCGCGGGCGACGAGCTGCTCATCGGCATCGCCCGCAGGCTCGAGCACTGCATCCGCGCGGTGGACACGGTCGCGCGGCTCGGCGGCGACGAGTTCACGATTCTGCTCGACGACGCCCGCGAGCCTGACGGGGCCCTGCGGGTCGCCGCCCGCGTGGTGGAGGACCTCGCCCGGCCCTTTCACCTCAACAACCACCAGGTCTTCACCGGCGCCAGCGTCGGCATCGCGCTGTCGGCTCCGCACTACGCCCGCGCCGAGGAGTTGATGCGCGACGCCGACACCGCCATGTACAGCGCCAAGGCCCAGGGCAAGGGCCGCTTCGTCGTCTTCGACCAGGCCATGCACGAGCGGGCGCTCAAGGTGCTGTCGGTCGAGTCAGGCCTTCGCCGCGCCATCGAGGAGCGCGAGCTCGAGGTGCACTACCAGCCCGTCTTCACCGCGAAGCCCCAGCAGCTCGTCGGCCTCGAGGCGCTGGTGCGGTGGCGCCACCCGGAGCGCGGCATGGTGGCGCCGCTCGACTTCGTCCCCATCGCCGAGGACTCCGACCTCATCGCGATGCTCGACCGGTTCGTGCTGCGTGAGGCGACGAACCAGCTCCGCCACTGGCGCGAAGCGACCGGGCTGGACCTCTTCGTCGCGGTGAACGCGTCGCGGAAGCAGTTCGCGCGCCCGGGCTTCGCCGAAGACGTGCAGCTGCTGCTCGACGAAGCGGGGCTGCCGCCAGCGGCGCTGCACCTCGAGGTCACCGAGACCGTCACGATGGACCCGGCGCCGCTCGTCGGCGCGCAGCTCTCGAAGGTGGCTGCCGCCGGGGTGCAGCTCATCATCGACGACTTCGGCGTCGGCTACTCCTCGCTCGCGGTGCTGCACCGCTTCCCCTTCAAGGGCCTGAAGGTGGACCGCAGCTTCGTGGTGAACCTCGAGCACTCGCCACAAGCGGCCGAGGTGGTGCGGGCGATCCTCGCGATGGCGAACGCGCTGGGCCTGTCGTGCACCGCCGAGGGCGTGGAGACGGAGGCGCAGCACCGGCAGCTCGAGGCGTGGGGTTGCTCCCAGGTGCAGGGCTTTCTGCTCTCGAAGCCGCTGCCCGCGAAGGTGGCCGAGGCCTTCATCGCTGACGCCGCGCGCGCCCGGAAGGCCGGCTGACGAGCCGCCTGCCCGCGAAGGTGGCCGAGGCCTTCATCCCCGACGCTCGGGCCGGGCCAGAGCCGTACGTGGAGCGCTGACGTGGTGCTGAGCGACCGCGACGCCGCGCGCCCGGAAGGCTGGCTGACGAGCCGCCTGCCCGCGAAGGTGGCCGAGGTCTTCATCGCCGACGCCGCGCGCCCGGAAGGCCGGCTGACGAGCCGCCTGCCCGCGAAGGTGGCCGAGGCCTTCATCCCCGACGCTCGGGCCCGGCCAGAGCCGTACGTGGAGCGCTGACGTGGTGCTGAGCGACCGCGACGCGGCGCGCCCGGAAGGCCGGCTGACGAGCCGCCTGCCCGCGAAGGTGGCCGAGGCCTTCATCGCTGACGCCGCGCGCGCCCGGAAGCCCGCGTGACGGGCGGGTTGCCCGGCGAGAGCGCCAGCGCTTGCACCAACCACACCTCGAGGAAGCGGCTCGAGTTCTGCCGGAGCCAGGGCAGCCCGTCGGCGCGGTCCTTCACCGTGAAGCCGCAGCGCTGCGCGAGCCGCGCGAGGGCGGCGTCGTCCTCATCGGGGTCCTGGAGGCCCGGCGCGGGCGACGAGACCAGCAGCGTACCGGCGGCGTCGAGCGCTCGCGCTGCGGCGGTGAAGAAGGCCTCGGGGTCGTCCAGCAGGTCGATGACGTTCTCGGCGACGAGGCCGTCGAGCGAGCGCGCGCGCACCGGGAGCGCCTGGGCGTCGAGCACCACACCCACCGCGCGGCTGTGCTTCGAGGTGTTGAGCACCGCGCGCAACGAGGTGTCTCCGACGAGCAGCGAGCGCCGCCGGCTGGCGAGCCTGGAGGCCGTGAGGCCCGCGCCGCAGCCGACCTCGAGGACGACGCCCTCGGGGGCGCGGTGCTGCAGCCACAGCGCCGGCGACTGGTGAGCGGCGACCTCGAGCAACTCGTCGAGCGCGTCGCTGGCGGGGCCGCGGGTGAGCGCCGGTGTGCGCGCGCCAGTCGCTTCGGCAGACGTCCAGTCGTCCGAGAACCGGGCGGCGTCGGCGCCCGGCGCGGCGTCGGCGAAGGCGCGCAGCGTCTCGACCGCCTCGGAGGTGACGCTCCCGGCTTCGGCCAGCGCCGAGAGCGCGGCGTCGTAGAAGGTGGCGCACCAGCGCGCCGGCTCGGGCACCAGGACCGGCACCCCGCCGAGCACCGGGAAGGGTCCGCAGGTGCGGCAGCGCACGACGGCAGCCGTCGTCCCGAGGCCAGCCAGCGCGCCTCCGCAGCGGGGACAGCTCAGCACCTCGACGGCCCACCTCGGCATCCGCATGCCGGGTTCGTCGCAGGTTCGTCCCAGCGAGTCACACGACTTCGACGCCCTGAGGCCAGCCAGCGCTCCTCCGCAGCGGGGACAGCCCATCACCTCGACAGCCCATCTTCGCGAGTCACACGACCCGCCGGTGCCGCCGACGCCCACCGACGAGTCGCGCATCGACCTGTCCGCCGAGGTGCCGAACGATCGACCGCCGCCTCGTCGGTGGCTCGGCCGGTCGTTCACGCCTCGGCCGGTGAGCGCCACGCCGCGGTGCGGTTTCGCGTGGGTGCTTTCAGTGGCACGCTCTGCCGCGCCGGCCTAATCGAGCAGCTCGCCGGCTCGTCTCTTCGAGGTGTCATGTCCCGCTCAGTCCCCGTCGTCCTCGCCCTCGCCCTCGCGCTCGGAGCCTCCCAGGCTCTCGCCGCGCGGCTCTTGTTGCCGGAAGACGTCCCCGCAGCGTCCCCGGCGTCACCTGCTGACGCCCCATCGGCGTCGTCCACCGCCGAGCGCCGCTCGCCTCCGTCCTTCGGGGTGCACTTCGGCGTCACCGCCGCGGCGGGCATGGTTGGCGCCCCCATCGGCCTGCTGCTGGCGAACCTGCTCGGCAACCTGCCCATCTCGCTCATCCCCACGGCCATCCTCGGGCTGCTCCCGATGGGGCTGGTGGCGCCAGCCTTCGCGGCGCTGGCGGGGTGGCTCTTCGGCAACTGGAACCTGACGGAGGCCGACGGCCGGTTCAGCTTCTGGGCGGGCTTCGGCGCGGCCGCCCTCGTCCACATCATCGCCACCGTCATCGCCGGCTTCGCGGGGGTGTCCGTCGCGGGCATTCCCGGCCTCATCCTCTTCAGCGTCATCGACGGCGCGGCGATGGGCGCCGCAGGCGTCGGCGCGATGCGCTTCTTCCGCAAGGAGCCCGCGCCAGTGACCGTCCTGCCCTCGTTCGCTCCTTCCGTCAGCGTGACGACGTTCGTCCCGCTGTCCTCCGTCTCCTTCTAGCGTGAGGCCCGCCATGCACCGCGTCCTGATCAGCAGCATCCTCCTGAGCGCCACCCTGGCCGCTGCCCAGCAGTGCCGCTCCCGCGCGAGCTGGCCCACCGAGAAGTGGCCCGAGGCGCTCGTCAACCCGACCGCGAAGGCGGCGGAGCTGCAGGCCCTCGAGGCCTCGCTCTTCACGCTCGTGGGCAAGCCCGAGGAGCGCAAGGGCTACCGCACCAACGGCCTCGTCGTGGTGAAGAACGGCGCGGTCGTGTTCGAGAAGTACGCGCGTGGCTGGGACGCCACGAAGCGGCACCTCTCCTGGTCCGTCGCGAAGAGCGTCTCGAGCACCCTCGTGGGCGTCGCGGTGAACCAGGGGCTGATGAGCCTCGATGACTCCTTGTGCAAGCACCTGCCCGAGTACGCGAACGACCCGGTGGTGTGCGCCATCACCGTGAAGCACATCGTGAGCTTCGGCTCGGGCCTGCAGTGGCAGGAGGAGTACGAGGACAAGGGCTACCAGGTGTCGAGCGTCATCGCGATGCTGTTCGGCGTCGGCCACAAGGACCAGCTCAAGCACGTGCTGACCCACCGGAAGTTGCGGGAGCCCGGGACCCAGTTCGTCTACTCCACGGGTGATGCGCACGTGGTGGGCACGCTGGCGAAGCGGGCGCTCACCGCGAAGCACGGCGCAGACGCCTTCTGGACGCAGTTGTTCCAGCCCATCGGCATGAAGGACGTGGTCGTGGAGGAGGACGCGGCCGGCAACGTGCTCGGGGGCAGCTTCGTCTACGCGACGCCGCGCGACTTCGCGAAGTTCGGCTACCTCATGCTCAACGACGGCTGCTGGGACAACACCCGCTATCTGCCTGCTGGCTGGGTCCAGGCCGCCACCACGCCGAGCGAGGTGTTCCGCGCGAACCGGGGCGACTGCTCGGGCCAGACGCTGCCAGCGAACGAGTACCAGCTGCCGTGCGAGTCGACGCCGAACGGCTTCATGTGGTGGCTCAACCGGCCGCCCGCCGCAGGCGTGGACAAGCCGTGGAAGGACGCCCCCGACGACACCTACGCCGCGCTGGGCCACTGGGGGCAGCGCATCATCGTCATTCCCTCGGAAGACCTCGTCATCGTCCGCACCGGCGATGACCGCGATGGGAGCTTCCCCGTCAACGACATCGTGAAGGCCGTGCTCCCGGTGGTGAAGCCATGAAGACGACCTGCCTCACGGCCCTCGCCGCGCTCGTGCTCGCTGGCTGTGCTGCCGACGACCCGAAGCTGCGCCTGTACGACAACAACGACCTCGAGCTGGCGGTGGGCAACGCCGCGAAGATGACGTGCACCTGCCGCTTCGTGATGCAGATGGACGAGGCGTACTGCCGCGACTGGGTGCGGGCGAGCCCCAACGTGGCGCGCTTCAGCGTCGACACCGAGAAGAAGGTGGTCGAGGCGTCGGCCTTCATCGCCTGGCCAGCCCGAGCGCGCCTCATCGACGACAAGCGCGGCTGCGTGCTCGAGTAGCGCACTCCAGCGGAGTCTCTCTGGCGTTTGCGCGCGCCAGTCACGCCGGGGTCGCGCCGAGCCGGTCGCGGAGCGCGGTTCGAACCCGGGCGGCGCTTCCGCGAAGTGGGCGCGCCCGCTGCCGGTGCTGCGCAGGCCGGTGCGCAGTCGCCCTTCACAGGAATGAGCGCGGTCGGGCGTCGTTCTCGCCGGCATGCCCAGCTCCGACGTCTTCTCCGGTCTCGACCTGTTGCTCCCGCCGCCGATGCGCGAGGCTCTCGTGGCGCTCGAGCGTCGCCAGGCCCTGCGCGCGCCCACCGGCCTGTCCTTCGTCTTCGCCGACGCGCTCGCGCACCTGTCCCAGCCCGCGTGGGACGAGGTGACGCAGGGTCGCAGCTTCCTGCTGTCGCGCCGGTACCTCGACGCGCTCGAGCGCGCACGCACCCCCAACGTCATCCACCGCTACGCGCTCGGCTTCGACGGCCAACACCCTGTCATGGCGATGGCGATGCAGATCGTCGACGTGGGCGTCGACCGCCTGCGTCCCGCGCACGCCTCGGGCCTCATCGAGGGGCTCGACACCGCGGCGCTCGAGGCGAAGGTGCGGCAGCGCGTGCTGGTCTGCGGCAACCTGCTCTCGAGCGGGCTCGACGGTGTGGCCTTCGCTGAAGGCTTCGACCGGGAGCTGGGGTGGAGAGGCGTGGCCGAGGTGCTCTACCGCGTGCGCCGCGCAGAGAAGCTGAACGGCCACACCAACGTGGTGGTGGTGAAGGACCTCGAGGCCTCGCAGGTGGAGGCGAGCCGCGCGCTCGAGGGGATGAGCTACCGCACCGTGTCCGCGGGGCCCACCATGGTGCTCGCCCTCGACCCGGCCTGGCGCACCCACGACGACTACCTGGCGAGCATGGCGTCGAAGTACCGCAGCGCCGTGAAGCGCAAGGTGTACGCGCCCATCGCGGACGGCGGCGCGCGGGTCGAGCGCCTCTCCATCGAGGCCGTGCGCCGTCACAAGGAGCGACTGCAGGCGTTGCACCTCGCCGTCCAGGACAACGCCGCCGTGCGGCCAGTGACGGTCGGGCCGGACTACTGGCCCGCGATGGCGTGGCTCGACGACGTCTGCGACGTGCGCGCGGTGCTGCGCGGCGACGAGGTGCTGGGCTTTCTCGTCCTGCAGACCGACGCTGGGGTCACGCACGCGGCGCAGATCGGCTTCGACCGCGAGGCGGCGAAGGCGCTCCCGCTCTACCTGCGGCTGCTGCACACCGCCGTCGAGGTCGGCCTCGAGCGGCGCGCGACGAAGGTGGTGCTGGGCCGTACCGCGCTCGAGCCGAAGGCGCGCATGGGCGCGAGGCCGGTGGACACGTTCATGTGGGCGCGACACCGGGTGCCAGTGGTGAACGCGTTGACGCGTGGCCTGGTGGACCTCGTGCGGCACGAGCCGGCGCCGCACATCGATCCGTTCAAGCATGGCGAGGCCCGGCTCGGCGCAGACTGAGTCCGGTCGGCCGAAGTGCCGTCAGGGAAGCTCGCGGCCCAGGCTGTCACGACGCGGCACCTGCTTGAGCCGGTCGGCGACCTCCATCGCCTGCGCGAGCTCGAGCTCGGTGATGAGGCCGAGGAAGATGCTGCCCCGCATCACCGCCGCAGCCCGCACGGACGCCCGCTGCATCTTCGAGCGCACCTCGTCGAGCGTGTCGAAGGGGTCGATGACCGGCACGTCACGGATGACGACGGACGCGACGTAGCCCCACGCGCCGTTCGCCCGCGCCGCCTCGAGCAGGTCTTCCCGTCGCACCGCGCCGACCAGCCGACCGTCCTGCTCGATGGCGAACACCGGCAGCGGCGAGACCATCAGCGTCTTGAGCGCCTGACCGAGCGTGGTGCCGGGCTCGAAGCGGGGTCCGTAGGGAGACACCACATCGCCGGCGCGGATCATCGCGAGCACCCGGTTCACCTTCGCTTCACGGACTTCGGCGCCGGCGCCGAACCACACCACCATGGCGATGAAGGGCAGCATCGGGCTCGCGTGCTCGGCCATCAGCCAGAGGACGATGAAGAGGGCCGCCATCACGCGCGCCACGCCCGCCGCCACGCGGGTCGCGCGCTCGGGGGCGAACACGTACGACAGCACCGCGCGAAGCACGCGGCCACCGTCCATGGGCAACGCCGGCAGCATGTTGAAGACCGCGAGGCCCACGTTGGCGGAGACCAGCAGGACCCAGATGTGCTCGGCCCGCGGCGGCTCGCGCATGAGCGTGTCGGCTGCCGCGAAGAGCGGCTCCGGGCCCTCAATCACCAGGCCCACACCGGCGAACACGGCTGCGAGCACGACGTTCACGAGGGGACCGGCGACGGCGATGAGCAGCTCCTGGGTCGGCGTCTTCGGTCGGTCCTTCAGCACCGCAACGCCGCCGATGGGCGTCAGGGTGATGTCGGTGACGGGAATGCCGAAGGCACGGGCCACCAGTGAGTGGCCGAGCTCGTGCAGCGCGATGCAGGCGAAGATGGCGAGCGTCATCGCCGCGCCGAAGAGCGCGCCCTTCGCTCCGAAGACGAGCCACGGCCACGCGCCCAGCACCAGCACGAGCGCGAAGCTCACGTGCAGGTTGAGGTGAATGCCGGCGATGGTCGCGACCCGCCACGAGGAGCCCATGCGTCACCTCTAACCACCACGCCGGCCCTGCGCGTGCCGACCCCGCTGAACGAGGAGTCCCGACCCCAGCTCAGCGCGGATCGACCGACACGTCCATCAACGGGAAGACCCGCTCCCCGGCGAGCACCTGGCTGCTGAAGGCGCCGTGGTGTGGCGCCCGTCGGAGGAGCGGCCGGGCGCCAGCGGCCTCGATGGCCCGCTGCAGGACGAGCGTCGAGACACCCGTCATCACCTCGTCGTCCTCCTCCTGCTCGAGCAGGGCCTGCACGAACGTCTTCTTCGGGGTGAAGAGCTCGAGCTTCACCGGCTCGTCCGCTGGGAGCCCCGCCTTCTCCTTGCCGAGCGCGACGGCCGCGTCCACGCCGCCGAGCTTGTCCACCAGGCCCTTCTCGAGCGCCTCGTCGCCGAGCCAGGTGCGGCCCTGCGCCACGGGCTCGAGCGCCTCGTAGGTCTTGTTGCGGCCCTTCGCGGCGAGCTCGACGAAGCGCTTGTACGAGGCGAGCAGGTTGTCGTCGAAGGCCTTCGCCTCGTCGTCCGTCATCTTCCGCGCGCCGATGACGGCGTCGGCGTGCTGGCCCGCCTTGAAGGTCTCGTTGTTGAGGTCGAGCTTCTCGTAGAGCGGACCCAGGTTGGGCACCACGGCGAAGATGCCGATGCTGCCGGTGTACGTCGAGGGCTGCGCGACGATGGCGGTGGCGTCCATCGACACCCAGTAGCCGCCGGAGGCTGCGACGTCGGACATCGACACGATGACGGGCTTCTTCGCGCGCGCCTTCTCGACCTCGCGCCGAACGTAGTCGCAGCCCAGCCCCGCGCCTCCCGGCGAGTCCACGCGGAAGATGATGGCCTTCACGTCGTCGTCCTCGACCGCCTTGCGCAGCGACTTGATGATGGCGTCGGAGCCCTGGGAGGCGCCGCCCGAGAACGGGTCGATGCCGCCCTTGCCGGCGACGATGAGGCCCACCGAGTAGATGAGCGCGAAGGTGTGCTTGCCCTCGGGGAGGCCGGCCCTGCTGCCCGAGACGGTACGGTACTTCGACGAGGTGATGAACTTCACCTTCTCGTCCGCTTCGAGGCCGGTGCGCGTGCGCAGGTCATCTTCCACCTCGTCCCAGTAGGCGAGCCGGTCGATGAGCTTCTTCTCGAGCGCCCAGTCGGACTTCTCGCCGGCCTCGTCCACGAGGGCGCGGACCGCCGCCGCGTCGAGCTTGCGGTTCGTGGCCACCGCGTCGATGAAGTGCGCGAAGCTGCGCTCGAGGTTGCTGCTGATCATCTGCTTCACGGGCTCGGTGAAGGCCTTGCGCCCGAGCTGTTCGCCCGAGCCGGACTTGTATTGGCCGTAGCGGAAGTACTGCACCTCGACGCCGAGCTTCTCGAGCAGGCCCGGGTAGTGGGCGAGGTCGGTGGCGAAGCCGTTGAACTCGAAGCGCGAGTCCTTCGGCATGACGATGGAGTCGGCCGCGACGGCGAGGGCGTACTCGCGCTCGGTCATGAACTCGCTCCAGGCGATGACGAACTTGCCGCTCTTCTTGAAGTCGAGGACAGCGTCGCGCAGCTCCTCGAGCTTCGCCGGCCCCGCTATCAGCGGCTCGAGCTCGAGCACCACGCCCTTGATGCGTTTGTCGACGGCAGCCTTCTTCAGGTTGAAGACGTGCTGCTGCACGGTGACGGGCTTCGGGCCGAAGAGCTCGTCGAGCCCCTCGGTCTGAAGGTACTCGGGGATGTCTCCGGACAACTTCATGCGCAGCACCGCGCCGTCATCGACCGAGGCCGACGCGCCGGCGGTGGCGATGGCCACCGTCCCCAACAGGCCGAGGCCGAGGAAGGCGCCGCAGCCGATGAGGAGGATCAGCGACGACGACTTCTTCTTCGGCGCCGGCGGCAGGCCGACCGGGCGAGGCTGGGGCTGTGGAATCGGGGCCGGCGGAGGCTCCGGCGGCAGGGTGTGCTGGCCGTCGGGTGAGGTCGGGTCGCTCATAGAGAGCGACGACGTAGTGCCGGCGAGGGGCGACGGCAAACGTTCCCCTCACCGAAGCGTCAGATGCTGGTCGATCGGCGCAGCCGATCGCGCGCGGCGACGAGGCGCTCGAGCGCGGCCAGGGTCTCGGCGTGGTCGGGCACGAAGCAGAGCGCGAGCCGCAGGTTCGTCTCGGCGGACTGCAGCAGGCCCAGCGCCTCGTCGGCGCGCGCGGCCTCGCAGAGCAGCGCGAGGCGGTGCTGGGCAGACGACGGGAGAAAACGAGTCGGGGTTGAGAGCTTCGTCGACATGGACATGGAACACGCTCCGCGGCGAGAGGGCGGAGTACGAGCTCCTGAACGGAATCGCTGTTCCCGTCGAGGCTCCGGGGACAGAGTCTCACGGCGTGGCCTGTTCACGCCAATCACGCCAGACTGGCCCGCCCGAATGGCTGACGACGTCACCGACCCACGTGGGCGACTCGAGCGGTTGCGGCTGGTTGCCCTTCGCTGGCCAGCGCCGACGGGGGCGCAGCCCTGGCCGGTGCTGTTCTCGGGGTGCCTCGCGGGGCTGAAGTGTGGAGTCGACGCCACCGACTACGGCCCCCACCCGCTGATGGAGCGGCTGTGTGCGCTGCCGTCCGTCCGGGTGGTGCGGTTCTGTCCCGAAGACGCCGCCCTGGGCACGCCGCGGGGCACGCCAGACCTCAGCGGCGGCGACGGGCGCGCGGTGCTGGACGGCCGCGCGCGGGTGGTGATGGACGACGGGCGCGACGTGACCGCGCCGCTCCTCACCGCTGCGCACCAGATGGTCGAGCTCGCCCGACGCGAGCAGGTGTGCTTCGCCGTGCTGATGGACATGAGCGCGCTCTGCGGAACGCAGGTCGTCTCTGACGGCCCACGGCTGGTGAAGGAGCGGAAGTACCAGCGCGGCCTCGGTGTCGCGGCGGCAGCGCTCGACCGCGCGGGCATTCCGGTGGTGGCGCAGCGCGACCGCTTCACGCTCGACGCCCTGCTCGAGGTGCTCGACCCTCACGGCCCACGCCTCATCGACGACGTGCTCGACCACCACGAGCGAGACTGGTACCGCCAGGAATTCGGGTGACGAGGTCGAGGCCGGGCGCTCGTCAACCGACACCTGTCAGGTGCCGACGGCCCCTGGTGAGCAGAAGCGCACATCAGCCTCCGTCGCAGTGGCGAGCGGGGCCCTGCTAGAAGCGCCGCTCCATGCGCGCACTTCCTGTCCTCTTTGCCGTCGGCATCACGGTCCTCTCTGGGTGCAACTGTGGAGGACCAGATGCCTGCAACACCAACAACGACTGCTCGACAGGGCAGGTGTGTTCCGCGAACCGGTGCGTGACCCCCGATGGCGGGGCGGCTGGTGGCTCGACGGCGGGTGGAGCGGCCGGTGGTTCCGCGGGTGGCTCGACGGCCGGTGGTTCGACGGCCGGTGGCTCGACGGCCGGTGGCTCGACGGCCGGCGGCTCCGCGGGCGGCTTGACGGCGGGTGGCTCCGCAGGCGGCTCGACAGCCGGTGGCTCCGCAGGCGGCTCGACGGCCGGTGGCTCCGCAGGCGGCTCGACGGCCGGTGGCTCCGCAGGCGGTTCGACGGCCGGTGGCTCCGCAGGCGGCTCGACCGCCGGTGGCTCCGCAGGCGGCTCGACTGCCGGTGGCTCCGCGGGCGGCTCGACGGCCGGTGGCTCCG